>JADLAX010000001.1 GCA_020848035.1 Anaerolineae bacterium
TGAAAATGGAATGGGTACATCATGTGGTCTACGAAACCCGAGCACAGGCCCGCACGGACATTTTCTTTTACATCGAAGCCTTCTACAATCGACAGCGTCGCCATTCGACGTTGGGCTATGTCAGCCCAGCCGCTCACGAAGCAGCCTATTATCAACATCAATTAGCCTTAACTTAATTTCCACTAAATTGGGGGAAGATCACAACCAGCAGTCTGCCAAAAACAAGACCAACCGTTACCAACCAGAATTCAGCCATTCCTGCTGCTTCTCCTTTAGGGCAAAAGTTGCCCGCTATAAGTTGTACGATTTCTTAACGTTTGTTTGACTGGGGTGTAATGGCACGTTGCATTCTGCTAGAATAAAACGAACAGGCGAAAAACTCTAGCCAATTTTGTGCCAATTGTGGCCAAATCTGGCCAAAGCCAAATCTTGCCAATTGGGGAGGTCAGCGAATGGATGATTTTTCGGCAGCAGGCAGCTTTACCCATGTTATGAGGGAATGCCTAATGCGCTCTGGGTATAACGCCTGCCAGGTTGCCCGGCTGGCGGGGCTGCCCCGACGCACAGTGGCCAACTGGCACGATGGCGTGGTAACAAAGCCGCGAAACTGGCTGGACGTGGTTAAGTTGGCCAGGGCGCTCCGCTTACCCCGCAACGAAGCCAATAAATTATTAGCTGCTGCAGGCTACCCACCGCTGGCTCAGCTGCAACAACAAGCCAAAAACGAAGCAGAACGCGGCCTGTTTGCCTTTTGGGCAGAAGCCAAAGCTGCGCCTGAAAAGCGATCCCCTTTTCAGGTCATTCCCGATTTACCCACCTTTGTCGGCCGTGAAGAGATACTGCAAACGGTACAGACCTGGCTGTTAGCAGGCCAGCACACCACGCCCTACGTTTTGGAAGGGACAGCAGGTGTTGGCAAAACCGTTTTGGCCGCAAAGCTGGCGTACCGGCTGCGCGATCAATTCCCGGACGGCGTTTTGTGGGCGCGCCCAGACTCCACAAATACCTTGATGATTTTGCACCAGTTTGCCGAAGCAGTGGGGCGTGATGTGACCCGCTACGAAGACGTACACAGCCGCAGCGCCATCGTGCGGGAGTTGCTGGCCGACAAACGCGCCTTGATTGTGCTGGACAATGTGCCCGGCAGCGAACAGCTTGAACCTTTGCTGCCGCCCTCCGGTTCCTGTGCCGTCTTGATCACCAGCCGCCGCCGACAGTTGGCTGCTATCCCAGATGCCCATCGCCTGCACGTCACCGAGTTTGCTGAGGCGGAATCCCTGGCCTTGTTCAGCAACATATTGGGGGAGGCCAGCGTGGTTCACGAACGTGCTGTCTTTGTTGAACTGGCCGAGCTGCTGGGACATTTGCCACTGGCCATTGACATTGCCGCCAGCCGCCTGGCTTATGAGCCGGGCTGGACCGTCACCGAATTCCTGACGCACCTCAAGCAGGAAAAAAGCCTGCTAAACACCCTTATCCACGAAGGCCGCTCTCTCCAGGCTGCCTTTGAATCGAGCTTTAACTTACTTTCGGCAGAGCAGCAGCGCTTTTTTGCCACGATGAGCACATTTGGTGGGGCAGATTTTAGTGCAGAGGCGGCTGCTGCATCAGCCAACATTCCGGTGAATGAAGCAACAGCTTATTTACAGGAGCTTTTTTGTCTTTCGTTGGTGCGGCGGGGACGGCCGTATCATCACTACCGCCTCATCCCCGCCATGCAAACCCTCGCCGAAGAAAAACTCCAACAATTTTAGAGCAAATTCTCGCTTGCCGAAAAGAGTTTGCTAAAATATTGCCATCATGACGATTGGAAACACGACTTTAGACGATAAGGGCTTTTGCCTTATTACCCAGATTCAGATGCTGGCAGCTGCCTGTCCTTATAGGAGTGTGTCTACCGTCTGAATTTTATGTCAACTAAATCGATCAGATCCGGCCACGCGCACACTCCATGCCGTGGCTTTTTTGTTTTTCCAGGCAAGCTGTGGTGTGGCAAGGGCGCGTGGCTTCGAAACTGCTTAGGGAGTTTGGCGTGAAACGTGAGGCGTGAAACGTGAGTCTTTTTGGTCACGTTTCACGTTTCACGCACCATCCGGACAAATTGCCCAAGAGCTACCTTTTGTATGGAGTACAAAATGAAACACAAACACAGTGGAATGCGCATCTTTGTTGTTATCTGGCTGGGGCAGATGGTGTCGTTGATTGGTACGGCGATGACCCGTTTTGCCCTGCTCATCTGGACCTACCAGCAAACGCAACAGGCAACGGCCGTTGCCCTGCTCGGCTTCTTCTCTTTTGTCCCCTACGTGCTGGTCAGCCCGCTGGCTGGTGTGGTGGTAGACCGCTTCGACCGCCGCCAGGTGATGATTCTGGCCGACATGGGGGCCGGGGTTATGACCATTGGGCTGCTGCTCCTGCACCAGCAAGACGCGCTGCAAATCTGGCATCTGTACCTGGCACAGGCGGTGGCCAGCTTTTTTGAGGCGTTCCAGCTGCCCGCCTACACGGCCGTTACCAGCACCCTCGTCGCTAAGTCGCAGTACGGCCGTATCAACGGCATGCGCTCTACTGCCAGCGCTGCGGCCGACATCATCGCCCCGCTCAGCGCCGGGCTGGTGGTTGCGCTCATCGGCATTGGCGGCGTGATGATCGTAGACGTGGCGACGTTTGGCGTGGCCATGCTGGCGCTGCTGGTGGTGCGCCTGCCCCGCACCGATAAACCGGCAGCAGCCGAGGCCAGCGAACCGTTCTGGCAGGAACTCACCGGTGGACTGCGCTTCATCACCGCCCGACGCGGGCTGGTGGGGCTGCTTATCACCTACGTGGGCATCAACCTCTTTGCCGCGCTTACCTACTTTGCCATCCTGCCGCCCATGATCCTGGCCCGTTCTGGCGGCAGTGAACTGGCCCTGGCCACCGTCCAGGGCACGCTGGGCGGCGCAGCCCTGGTTGGCGGCCTGGTGATGAGCATCTGGGGCGGACCGCGGCGCAAGATTCATGGGGCGTTGGGCTTTACGGCCGTATCCTTCCTCTTTGGCGACTTTTTGTTTGGTGTGGGGCAAACCTTACCGGTCTGGCTGCTGGCAGCGGCCGTTTCCGCCTTTTTCATCCCGCTGCTGGTCGGTTCTTTCCGGGCCATCTGGCAGGTGAAGGTGCCGCTGGCCATGCAGGGCCGGGTGTTTGCCGTGCAGGGCGCGCTGCAAACGGCGATGATGCCGCTGGGTTACCTGGTCGCCGGGCCAATGGCCGACCGCTGGCTGGAACCGGCCATGCAGCCCGGCAGCGCCCTGGCCAACTCATTGGGCTGGCTGGTGGGCACCGGACCCGGCGCGGGCATGGGGCTGATGTTTGTGGCAACGGCCGTCCTCGGCAGCCTGATGAGCCTCAGCGGGTACCTGCTGCCTGACGTGCGCGAAGTAGAAACCCGCCTGCCCGACTATGATCTGATTGGCGAGGTAGTTTGATCCCAAAAGACCCATAAAAATATGGTATGATTGGACCACGCAGGGAACAATTTAGTAAAAAGTAAAAAGTGAAAGTAAAAAGTGTCATCCTCACTTTTTACTTTTTACTTTTCACTTCTCACTCCAATCCCCTTGCTGACAAAAACGTGCAATCGGAGCGAATATGACCAGTTGGGCTGTTGAAACGCGGGGGCTGACCCGCCAGTTTGACAAGAAAATAGCGGTAGACAACCTCGACCTGACGGTAGCTACCGGAGAGTTTTTTGGCTTTTTGGGGCCAAATGGGGCGGGCAAAAGCACCACCATCAACATGCTGGTCGGTCTGCTGCGCCCCACCAGCGGCACGGCGCTCATCGACGGTATCGACATGTGGCAAGAGCCGCTGGCGGCCAAGGCGCGCATCGGCGTGCTGCCGGAAGGCATGCAGCTTTACCAGCGGCTGACGGCACGGGAATACATTCGTTTTTCCGGCACCATGTACGGCGTACCGAAAGCCGAAGTGGAGCAGCGCACCGAAGAGCTGCTGGACCTGCTCACCCTCACCGACGACGCGGACAAGCTGATTGTGGATTATTCACACGGTATGCGGAAAAAGACGGCGCTGGCCGCCGCCGTTATTCACGCGCCGCGCGTGCTGTTCCTGGACGAGCCGTTTGAAGGGATCGATGCCATCTCGGGCCGGATCATCCGCGACGTGTTGGGCCGACTGCGCGAGCACGGCACGACGATCTTTTTCTCGTCGCACATTTTGGAAGTGGTGGAGCGGTTGTGTACCCGGGTGGCGGTGATTGCCAACGGCCGTCTGGTGGCCCAGGGCAGCATGGAAGAGTTACGCCATCAGGCCGAAACGGGTGACGAAACCACCCTGGAGGAGCTGTTCCTGCGCGCCGTCGGTGCCTCCAGCGATCTCGAAGCCGAAGGCAGGCTGTCATGGCTGCGCTAGGCGAGACAACCCCACCCCGCTCGCAGCTGGGCACGCTGCTGCGGCTGCGCGGCAAGCTGACGCTGCGCCAGTTCAGCCGCGAACGTGGCCGCATCATCGGGGCCATTGTGGTGGTGCTGGTGTTTGGCCCGATGGTGATAGGTGCGGCGTTTGGCACGGCCGTTGGCTACCGCACCCTGGAAGATCAATGGCCCACCGCCCTGCTAGGGGCCGTCATGGTGGGCATGTGGCTAATCTGGCTGGTTTTTCCCATCATCGCCACCTCCATCAACGAAAGTGCTGATATCACCCACCTGCTCATTTTCCCCATTTCCCGGCGCGATCTTGTGCTGAGCACCCTGCTGGGCACGTTTTTTGACTACCCCACCTACCTGATGCTGCCCCTCTTCATCGCGGTGTTTATCGGCTTTGGCTTTACCAGCGCCTTCCCCATCGTGATTTTGGCCATTTTGTTCAGCTACGGCCACATGGTGCTGATTGGCCAATTTATCACCGTAACCATCGGCGGCATTTTGCAAAGCCGCCGCTTCCGCGATGTGGCCATCGTCTTCTTTTCGCTCATCGGGAGCTCTTGCTACTTCATCAACCTCGCCTTTCAGCGCGGCGTGGAACGTTTTACCGATTCGCTCTCGCTGCAAGAAGAAGAGGCCTTTGCCGAAACGTTTGCTGGCTGGCAGCCGCTCAATATTTTGCAATGGTTCCCCACCGGGGCACCGGCGCGGGCGGTGCAGCAGGCGCTGGATGGTTCGTGGGGAACGGCCGTCCTCTGGCTGCTGTATTCGGCCGTTTTGCTGGCGGTGCTCACCTGGGTCTGGTTCCAGCTGCTGAACCGTCTGGCCACTGGCGGCGGCTTCCTCATCGGTGGGCGGCCCCAGGCCCAAAAAGAGAAACGCGTGGCGCAGCAAACTGGACGCCGTTCCCTGCTGGACCTGCTGCCCGACGACCTGGCGGCGCTGGTAGGCAAAGAGCTGCGCTCCGTCTGGCGCATCCCACAGCGGCGGGTGGGGCTGGTGCAGGGGCTGCTGCTGCCCGTCTTCATGATGGGGCCGTTTTTGTACTCCGCCGATTTTTCAGGCGGCATTTCCTCCATTCCACGCTGGTTTGGCCTCTCACTGCCCGCCTATGCCCTCTTTTTGTTCTGGTCCACCTCGCAAAACATGCTGGCCTGGGAAGGGCGCGGCCTGCCCGCCCTGCTGCTGACGCCCCAGCCGCGCTGGCGGCTCTTTTGGGCCAAAGGGCTGGTCTTTTTGCTCATTGCGGGCATCCCGTACCTGATCGTTAGCGGGGCGGCCACGGCGATCTTGCGCGACTGGCTGACGGTGGTGGGCATGGTAACGGGCCTGGGCATGGGCATCACCACGATGGCGGTTACGGCCGTTGGCTCCGTCCTCTTCCCCATTCCCATCAACCTGGAAGCCAAACGCACCCGCGGCGCGTATCAGTCTGGCGGCAACTTCAAAACCGGCTGCGCCACGGTGACGGTGATTCCCATCAGTACGGCCGTTGTCAATCTACCGGCTGCGGCGCTGCTGGGGCTGGCCTTTTACTTCAACCTGCCCTGGCTGGGCTTCGTCGGCGCGCTGTTTAGCCTGGTGTACGGCTTCGGCTTCTTGTACGCGGGCAGCCGCCTGGCCGGCAATCTGCTGCTGGAACGAGAACCCGAACTGGTCGCCACGATGAAGCTGCCAGAAGAATAAGCAGCTGGCGGCTGGTGGTTAGTAGCTATACTGCCAAAGGTCATAAACTGACATTTTGCCTTCTGGTTGCAAGTGGCAGGTGACTTTTGCCAGAGTAACTTGCTACTTGCCACATGCAACTTGACACCAAATGAAATGTAACTTTATGGCCTTGCTGAGTATAGTTGTGTCACCAGCCGCTAGCCACAAGCCACTAAAAACAAGGACCACCCCATGTCATTTTTCACCTCGCTGGCTAATTTTGAACCAACCCGGCAGACGCTGCATTTGTACAGCCATGCCATGAGCGTGGTGCCCCGGGTGCACGGCATTATCCATCCCAAGTGGTGGCACATCAGCCTGAAGCTGCGCCCGGACGGGCTGGTGACCGACAACATTCCCCTGCCCGATGGCGGCGTTTTGGCGCTGCGGCTGGACTTGAACCAGCATCGGCTGGCGGCAACCAGCAGCAGCGGTGAGGCCAAGTCGGTGAGCCTGACGGAGAGGATGACGGGCAGTGAAATTGGCGAATGGGTAATGACGGCCGTCACCCATTTCGGCCTCCAGGGCAATTATCCGCGGGATCGCTTCGCCAGCGACGAGCCGCGCCAATACGACCCCGAACAGGCGCAGCGTTTTTTTGGTGTGCTGGCCAACGTTGCCCGCACCTTCGAAAAACACCGCGCCCGCCTGAAAGGGCCAGTTGGCCCGGTGCAGATATGGCCGCATGGCTTCGACATCGCCTTTGAGTGGTTTGGCAGCCGCGTTGAGCGCGCCGAAGAACATGGCGAAGTGCAGGAATTCCCCTCGCAAATCAATCTGGGCTTCTATCCCGGCAGCGACCCGTATTTTTACTCCAACCCGTGGCCATTTGAAGCCGAGGCGCTGCTGGACAAACCGCTGCCCGCCGGGGCAAGCTGGCACACCAGCGGCTGGCAGGGTGCCATGCTGCCCTACAGCGAGCTGGTCGACCGCACCGACGCCGAAGCCAGGCTGCTGCAATTCGCCCAGGCCGTCTACGACCTGGCCGCGCCTACCCTTACGGAATAAAACACGAATTGGGCGAATGGACGAATAAACTTTAGAAAAATTCGTGCTATTCGTTTATTCGTGATATTCGTGTTTAAAACAGTGACCAGGACGGCCGTTTCGTCGACAAGATGGCCTGGTTTCCACTATAATGCACCCACTTTTTGACAAGAATGATTTTTGTGGAGACTTGAATGTCCAAACGTAAAACCACGGTCGGGAAAACGGCCGTTTCTGCCCTCACCCCCGACAAACTGCGCCAGATTTGCCAACTGGAAACCTTTACCTTCAAAAGCACCGCCGAACTCCAGGCCGAAACCCAAATTATTGGCCAGCCGCGCGGCACACGCTCCATTGCTTTTGGCATTGGCATTGCCAGCCACGGCTACAACATTTACGCCCTGGGGGCCAACGGCACCGGCCGCACCACGGCCATCGAGCAATTTTTGCATGAACAAACGCGCGGCTCGGCTGCACCCAGCGACTGGATCTACGTGCACAACTTTGCCATCCCCCACCAACCCCGGGCCATTGAGCTGCCTGCCGGGCAGGGCGTTCGGTTTAAGGCGCGCATGACCCGCCTGATTGCCGACCTGCGTCAGGATCTGCCCCAGGCGTTTGACACCGATTCCTACCGCGAAACGATTAACGCCGTGCAGAACGAATTTGAGCAGGCCCGGGGCACGCTGCTGCAAGCGCTGCAGCAAGAAGCCGCCGCGCAAAACTTTGGCCTGATGCAAACCGCCTCCGGCTTTGCCATCGTGCCTATGGTTAACGGGCAGCAGATGAGCCCGGAGCAAATTCAGCAGCTGCCGCTAGAAACCCAGCAGGCAATGGAGCAGCAGGCGCAAAAGCTCTCCATCGAGCTGGAAGAGATGGCTTACCGGATTCATCAGCTGGAGCTGAAGGCGCGCCAGACGATGAAGCAAATTGACCGAGATGTGGCAAAAACGGCCGTACAGCACCACTTCGACGATCTCAAAACCGCCTACGCCAGCGACGACGAGATGTGTGTCTACCTGGGTGAAGTTCAGGCCGACGTGCTGAACCAGATTGATGATTTCACCTCGCCAGTGGACACACCCGAGGAGATTGACCTGAGCCGCTACGAGGTGAATGTGCTGGTAAACAACGCCGACACCAAAGCCGCTCCAGTGATCGTGGAGGCCAATCCCACCTACACCAACCTGTTTGGCCGGTTGGAGTATGAAATGCGCGACGGCCTGCTGACGACGCACTTTACCAACATCAAGTGGGGCAGCCTGCACCGGGCCAACGGCGGCTACCTCATCCTCAACGCCCACGATTTGCTCAGTCACCCCGACGCCTGGGAAGCGCTCAAGCGAGCCATCAAGGCGGAGAAAATTTTGATGCAGCCCACGGGCATGATGAGCAACGGGCAGGTGCTGGCCAAAACGCTGGACCCGGAACCGATTCCGCTGCGGGTCAAAATCATCATGACGGGCAGCGTGGGGCTGTATTATGGCCTGTTTGAGCAGGATGATGATTTCCAGATTCTGTTTAAGGTACGGGCTGACTTCGACTCGGTGATGCCGCGCGACGGCGCGGCCGAGCTGGCCTATGCCCACTTCATCGCCAGCCGCTGCCACCAGGAAGGCTTGCGCCATTTTGACCCAACGGCCGTTGCCAAAGTGGTCGAGTTTGGCTCGCGGCTGGCCGAAGACAAGCGCAAGCTGAGCACCCTGTTTGGCATGATTGCCGACCTGGTGCGGGAAGCGAGTTACTGGGCTGGAGCCAACGGCCGTAACGAGGTCACCGCCTACGACGTGCAGCAAGCCCTCACCGAACGCACCGAACGGGCCAACCGGCTGGAAGAGGATATGTTCGAGCAGTTTGTGGACGGCACCATCTTCATCGCCACGGAAGAGAGCGTGGTGGGCCAGGTCAACGGCCTCTCCGTCATCGACACGGGTGACTACTCGTTTGGCCTGCCGGGGCGCATCACCGCCCGCACCTTCATGGGCGACGACGGCGTCATTCACATCGAGCGCGAAACGGAAATGTCTGGCCCCATCCACGAAAAAGGGGTGCTGACGCTCAACGGCTACCTGGGCGGCACCTACGCCCAGCACCAGCCGCTGTCGCTCACCGCCAGCCTCACCTTTGAGCAAAATTATAGCGGCATCGACGGCGACAGCGCCTCCTCCACCGAACTGTACGCCCTGCTCTCCAGCCTCAGCGAAATTCCGATCAAGCAGTCGCTGGCGGTCACTGGTTCAGTCAACCAGCGCGGCGAAATCCAGCCCATCGGCGGGGTAAATGAAAAGATTGAAGGCTTTTTCCGCCTGTGTGAAGCCCGTGGGTTTACCGGGGATCAGGGGGTATTGATTCCGGCCAGCAACATCGAAAACCTGATGCTGCACGAACGGGTGGTAACGGCCGTAGCCGAGGGCAAGTTCCACATCTGGCCCATCAAAACGCTGGACGAAGGGATTGAACTGCTCATGGGGGCACCGGCTGGCCAGCGCCAAAAAGATGGCAGCTATCCTGAAGGCACCGTGCACCACGCCGTGCAGGCCCGCCTGCTGGAGCTGGCCGAAGAACTCAACAAATTCGGCGAAGACGACGAAGATGAGGAAGCTTAGTCCGCCTTCATATTCCCGGAAACTGCTCCTAAAGATGGCAAACCCTTCGTAAGTTTCCGGGAAAATTACTTTTGTTAAAACCCTTATCTCGCATAATGCGCTGCGTATTCATCCAGCAAGCGACGAATCATTTTTTGGTAAGAAACCTGGTTCTTTTCAGCCTGTTCTTTGAAAAAGTCAACACTTTTTTTACTAAGAGCGATAGTTACTTTTACTGTTTCATCTCTAAACGCCAGCTCGTCCGGACCTGGCAAAAAATCAGCGACAATCTGGACATCTTCAATGGGTCCATCTTCATATTCGATTTTGTTCTTCATAGATCTTTTTACCTTTGCGCCAGTACCCTGCGCCAAAAATCCGTATTTTTCTACTTCGATACGTGAACCTAACTGTCAGAATGTCCTTATCAATCTTCCCCAGACAAAAGTACCGCTTTTCTGCTACGGTGCTATGCGACAAGTCCTCCAAAATAACACGCTTGGGATCAGCAAAGGCATATTGGGCAACAAAAAACGAGACGTTGTGCTTTTCCTCGTTTAGCTGATTCTTGCTCTCATCCCACTCAAATGAAGTAAATTCACTGGCATCCATGCAAAAAGTATACAAATTGTATGGTTAAATAGCAATACGCCAGTATGGCGTCAAGCGGGCTATCTTACTTTTATTTTTTCCAAAAACCGGGCAAAGACCGTTAAAACATAGTCGATCATTTCCGGCGTGATGCGGGGGTAGACGCCAATCCAGAAGGTGTGGTTCATCACCAGGTCGGTCTGGCTGAGGTCGCCGACCACGCGGTAGTTGATGTTCTGATAGGCTGGCTGGCGGGTGATGTTGCCGCTGAACAGCAGGCGCGTCGCCACCTGGTTGGCCTCCAGGAACTGCACCAGCTCGTTGCGGCTGAACGGCGCTTCTGGGCGCACGCTCAGCAGAAAACCAAACCAGCTCGGGTCGCTGTTGGGCGTGGGCTGGGGCAAGATGAAGAACTCCTCGTACGGCTTCAGGCCCTCGTACAGCAGCTGCCAGTTGCGCTTGCGAAGCTCGATGAAGATGGGCAGCTTTTCCAGCTGGGCCACGCCAACGGCCGCTTGCATATCGGTCATCTTCAGGTTGTAGCCAATGTGGGAGTAGATGTACTTGTGGTCGTACCCTTCCGGCAGATCGCCCAACTGCCAGCCAAAGCGGGTGCCGCAGGTGTTGGCCACGCCGGGGTCACACCAGCAGTCGCGCCCCCAGTCGCGGAACGATTCCACCAGCTTTTTGAGCTGGCTGTGGCGCGTCAACACGCAGCCGCCTTCGCCCATGGTGATGTGGTGCGCCGGGTAAAAGCTCACGGTTGCCAGATGGCCAAACGAACCGGTGAGACGGCCGTTATACGTCGCCCCCACCGCATCACAATTGTCTTCAATCAGCCACAGGTTGTGCCGGTTGGCCACATCCAGCACAACATCCAGGTTAAACGGGTTGCCCAACGTGTGAGCAATCATGATCGCTTTGGTGCGGGGCGAAACGGCCGCTTCCAGCAAATCCACATTGACATTGTACGTGCCCAGCTCAATGTCCAGGAACACTGGCGTGAGCTGGTTTTGCACAATGGGGTTAACTGTGGTGGGGAACCCCGCCGCCACGGTAATCACCTCGTCGCCGGGCAGCAGCTGCCGTTCGCCCAGCTTAGGCGAGGTCAGAGCCGACAGCGCCAACAGGTTAGCCGACGAACCAGAATTGCACAAAATGGCGTGGCGCACGCCCATCCAGTGAGCAAACTCGCGTTCAAACTGCGCCGCATAGCGGCCGGTGGTCAGCCAAAATTCCAGCGAGGAATCCACTAAATTCACCATTTCGGCCGCGTCGAACATGCGCCCAGACACAGGCACAACCGACTCTCCAGGCGAGAACGTGGTGCGGCTGTGCTCCGCCTCGTAATATTCTTGAACCAACGCCATAATTTGCTGCCGCAGCGCGTTGCTTTTACTCATCTGTTGCTCCAATGCCGTTTTTTCAGACTGCCGCGGAACCCGCGCAGCTGGTTTTATTAGGTGGGGAATAGCTTAGTGCAAAATGGGGATTTGGTCGAATGGTTGTTCGGTTATTCGACGGTTGTTTGCGGTTTGGAAACGGGTGGTGGGGTGGCCAACGGCCGTATCCCATGCGCCATCACTTGCTCCATCCGCCCCAGGCGGAACAACACAAGCCCCACCACAAACGAAGCGCCGCTGTAGATGAAGTAGAGCCAATGCCAGGGCATAGACATCAGGGCAAAACGCAGCCCGCGCTTTTGCCAGAGAAAGTCATAAAACGGCCAGTTCAGCCAGACAAGCAGCCCCAGCAGCAGGGCCAGCAGCAGCCAGGCCCATGCGGTAAATGGCAGCAAGAATAAGCCAAAAAGGGTGCTAAAGGCAACGGCCGTACTCAAGCGCTGCGAAAAATTCAGGTTCAGGTCGTTGGGCGCACCGCCACCCTGCAAAATGAGGTGGGTCCAGGGCAGCGCCCGGTCGCGCACGTCGGTGATGAGCATCTGGCGCGGCGTCCAGCGCTTCATGTGCTTCACTTGCAGCAGCTTTTCCAGCTGCACCCGGTACCCCGCCGCCTGCAGTCGATACCCCAGCTCAATGTCTTCCACACTCGGCCGTTCGTACAGACGCTCGTTAAAACCACCCACGGCCAAAAACACCGGCCGTCGGATTGCGCCGCAGCCGCTCCAAAACGTAGATGCTTCAATTTTGCTTGTCTGGTGCACGTAATGGTGCAGCAGATTGCGGTACTGCGACAGGAAATTGGGCGCCAGCGGCTGGTCATCGTAAGAACCAAAGCAGGCCGCCATGCCCGGATTAGCCTGCATGGTGGCCGCCACATGCCCCACCGTGCCCGGCTGTACCAGCACATCGGCATCCACAAAAAAGAGGATATCGCCTCTGGCTACCTGGGCCCCAATATTACGCGCCTGGGCTGGCCCCAACCGTCGCTTCAGGCCGCTTACCAGGCGTACGCCGTGGTTGTAGGCAATTTCAACGGTGTTATCGGTAGAGCCGTCCTCTACCACAATGCATTCCCACGGCTGGTACAGCGTTTGCTGCAAAGCCGTGAGGCACCGATCAAACAACGCACCCCCGTTGTGCACCGGCACAATCACCGAAATCATAGGTTTCATAATGGTTAAACTCACTCGCTGTGACGCAGCCTGAGGAAAAAGTTGTAGAGTACCGCTACAGCATATCCCAGGATAAAGCCGGTCACAAACCCATATAAAAGGCCAACCAGGCTGCCCCCAAAGCTCACCGTGTACCCCAGAAAAAATTGGCCCAAGAGTGCCAAGTGGGGGCCTACCGGATCGCCGCCTTTAAGCAGCAGCCAGTTAGTAGCAATAAAGATGATTAAGCCAAAGATTACCCCTGTCACCAGACCAGAAACCAGTGCGTTGAGCCGGGTCAGTCGGGTCATGATTATTTTTTCCAGGGTTGGCTCGTTTTTGCTCATTTCAAAAAAAAACTTTTTGGTCCTTGCCCTCACGATGATCGGCATACAGCCGATAGACGATCCAAACCAAAAAGTTCACACGCTCATTAAGTTGTTGTGTTGAGTCGAGGGGATGGAGCGGTTTACCCATAAGGGTTGATAGCAACGGCCGTTTCCATTCTCACCAGTTTCTCAGCAAGCCAGTATCAGTATTAACCAATTTTGCCCGTTTTGGCAACAAATGTAGCGGCTGGGAACGTACAAATCACCTAAATGTACTCAAAAAATTGGCGCATCACGCTTTGCTGGGCCGAACGGTGCAGGCTCACCAGGTACACAGCGGTTGCCGCATTGCGCAGAAAAGCATAACCCCACCCCAGGCTAAACCCCGTAAAAAACCCATACCCCAGGCCAACCAGTGCACCAACGGCCGTTACCGTGTAGCCAGGGAAAAATTGACTGAGCAGCGCCAGACTCTGCCCCACCTCGCCGCCGCGCAGCAGCACCAACAGCGTGCCCAGCAGCAGCGCCACTCCCGCCACCACACCCAACGACATGCCCAACGAGAGCGGATCCAGCTTGGGCACCGCACCATCCAGGGCTTGCAAAAGCTTCTCTGGTTCTGGCTCCACTACCAGCTCTTCCAGGTACTCCTGCTCGGCATTAACCTGCCACAAATTGTTGGTCTCGCCATGCAGCAAATTACGCACCGCCAACATACCGGTCAGCATCGCGTGATCCTGGTTGTTGTAGCGATGCAGTCCATTGCGGCCAATCGTTTGCAGGTTTTCCAGGGAGGCCACGTACGCTTTAAGAACGTCCAGACTCTGTTCGTAATCGGCATCGTACACGGGGTACGATTTTTCTACGCGGAAAACGGCCCCGTCCACCACATCTTCGGGCCGGGCCAGGCCAATCTTGCCAATTTCGCGGGTGCCCAGGGCAATCAGGTCGGCATCGGGCATGTTCCAGACATCGTCGCCTTCGTTGCAGAAATATTCCAGCCCCAGGCTGGTGGTGGCTGGGTCGGGCACCATGTCGGCGCTCCAATTCTTGAAATTCTGAATGCGCCCCACCTGCACACTGGGATCATGAATATAAATCCAGTTATCGGGGAAAAGCTCTGGTTTTTTGATGATGAGGCAAACGGTGAGGAAATCCCGGTAACCCAGCTGGCTGGCCGCCTGGAGTACCTTGGGCGGCGGCGGCGGATCGAGCCACTGCACCAGCTGCGTCAGCGGCATGCTGGAAATGAAGCTGCTGCCGGACCTAAAATGGGTACGGCCGTCTTGTTCCACCGTCACCCCGGTAATACGCGGCCCATCGCGATGAATGGCCACCACGTTGCTGTTCAGCTGCACCTGCCCACCCCGCTCGTTGATACGATCTTGAACGGCCGTCCACAACATGCCCGGCCCCCGGCGCGGATAGTCAAACTCCTCAATGAGGGTCTTAATCGTCTCTTGCGGCTTGAGGAACATGGCGGTGATAGCCGTTTTGAGTGACAAATTCTTGATGCGCTGGGCAGCCCATTCCGCTTTTAGCTCACTGCACGGAATACCCCACACCTTTTCCGTGTAGGACTTAAAAAACGTCTCAAACAGCCGCTTGCCAAAACGGTTGGTCACCCACTGCTCAAAAGTCTCTTCTTCTTTGTAGGGGAACAAATGCCAGCGCACGTAGCTGCCAATAATGCGTGCACCTTCGATGGGGCCTAAACCCAGCAGGGCATTAAATGGTTTAAGAGGGTAGTGGAAAAACTTGTTCTGGTAAAAGATGCGCGACAGGCGGGGGCGGCGTAAAAAATCCTCACCCAGCACTTCGCGCCACATCTGCTGCACGGGGACCGACTTGGTGTAGAAGCGGTGGCCGCCCATATCAAAATGGTAATCGCGATAATTTTCAGTGCGGGCGATACCGCCTACTTTGTTGTACTTTTCCAGAACAATGGTTTTTTTTTGCTGCTTGGTTAGCTCGTAAGCGGCTGTAAGCCCAGCCGGACCGCCGCCAATCACAATGATGGGCGCGTCCGCAGGGTCGTTTGCCATGTTTGTTGCCGCCTGCACTTCACGATTCTTCATAGAGGGCCATCGTAGGCCGAGGCGCTTACAGGGGCACTTACAAGTCAGCTTACAACGATGGTACTCTGGAGCTATTAAGGGCTCATCCGTTTATAAATATGGAATTGACGGATGAGCTTTTAGGGTGCTTTGACGCACAAATGTCCAAAGTTAATTCTGAACGCACCCCAAGGGTGCGTTTCGGGGCTAAATGGCGCCATTTTTTCGCTGCGCCAGTTGTTGAGCAGCACGTAAGATGGCCACCACGCTTTTACCGTCCAGCAAACGGCCGTCCCAGGCCATCGTTTCCAGTTCAGCCAGGGGCATAGCTACCACCTCAATCGCTTCATCTTCATCGCCGGGCAGCGGCGCGGGGGTAAGATTTTCGGCGAGGTAGAGCTGCATCAGCTCGTCAGACAGGCCAGGGGCGGGCCAGACCTGGCCCAGGGAGGTGAACGTTGCGGCGCGGTGGCCGGTTTCTTCGCGCAGTTCACGCTGGGCACAGGTGAGCCACGGTTCGTCCCAGCCGCGAGTCCCGGCGGGCAGCTCTAAAATTTCGGTGTCTAGCACATGGCGGTACTGGCGCAGCATCAACACTTCCGGGCCATCGGGCGACGGCCGTAACGGCACCAACACCACCGCGCCGGGATGTTCAATCGCACCTTTTTGGGTGGTACGGCCGTCTGGCAGTTGCAGCGTATCCAGGCGCAGCCGCCAACCATCACCCTGCTGCCACAGCAGCCTGGAGCCAATTTTTTTTGCCATAGGGAGAGTGGCGATTGGAGATTAGAGATTGGCTAATCTCCAATCTCTAATCTCTATGCCTTTTTAGTTGCCTGGCGGAATCTTGATAACCTGCCCCACGTCCAACACGTTGGGGTTGGCCAGACCGTTGTACGCGGCCAGTTCATCCACCGTAAAGCCATACTGCAAACCGATGCGGAACAGGTTTTCGCCCGCCTGAACCACGTGGGTAATTTCACCCGTGCTGGGCGGAACGGCCGTTGCGTTCACGCTGGGATCGGGCGCGGGTACCTCTTCGACAGTGGTGCCTTCCGCCGGGATGATGAGCACCTGGCCGATGTCCAACGAATCGATGTTGGTCAGGTTGTTGGCCGCCACAATCACGTCTACGGGCACGTTGTAGAGCAGGCTGAGGCCGGAAAGCGTATCACCCGCCGCTATGGTGTGGGTCGTTTCACCACGCGGGCCTTCGGTTTGTGGGGCGGTTGTCGCGGCAGCATCGGGCACGGCCGTTGCGTCTACCCCAGGTTCAGCCGTGGCTTCGGGCACGGCCGTTGCCAAAGCCGGGTCTGTGGTGGGCTGCACATTGGGGTCGGTGGTTGGCACCACCAGGGTTGCCGGTAAAATGGGATCGGCCGTGGGAGTGGCGCTGTCCGGGTTGATGGGGCGCTCACACGCCGCCAACAGCAGGGTCAGGATGGCCAGGGCAGGCAGCCACCAGCGAAGTTGAGCCAGACGATTCATAGGATTCTCCTACCTTTTTGCCATGAACATAAATCATGTCCATACGCCGGTGCATTTTCATACACAATTATGTAAATCTTGAGTAAACATAACGCAGTCTACCATAGCCCAAAATGAGCGTCAAGTGAGTGGCAACTGCGTGACGATTGTCGAGTCGTGTTGTTCCATTTCGCTGCACGTGTTTGGATACGCTATAATCCCGCGCCATGCCGTCTGAACAGCAATCTGGTTCAAGCGGTGGCACGGGCAAGAGCGTGGTGGGCATTAATGCCCACCTGCTTTCGGGGGAGGCTGGCTATCGTCGTGCAGGCATCCACCAATACATCGCTCAAGTGCTGGGCCACCTACCCTGGGAAGAGGGTGAACCAACTTACGTTGTCTTTACGCAACAAAAAAAGTTATTTAAAGCAAAGCCGGGAATTACGGCCGTTGCCAGCCGCCTGTCCACCGAAAACCGCCTGCGGCGCATCTTGTGGGAACAGGCAATCTGGCCCTGGCAGGCGTGGCGGCGCGGTTTACGCCTGCTGCACAGCATGGCCTTTGTTACCCCACTGCTGGCGCCCTGCCCCAGCGTCATTACCGTGTACGACCTGAGCTTCTACCACTTCCCAGAGCGCTTCCCGGCGTTGCAGCGCTGGTATCTCCGCAGCCAGACGCGCCGCTCTTGCCGGCGCGCCCGGCGCATCATCACCATTTCGGAATCGAGCCGCCAGGATGTGCACCGCTTTTTTGGCGTGCCGCTGGCCCAAATTGACGTGGTGGTGCCCGGTGTAGACGCGCTTTACCGGCCGCTGCCCCCGGACGAGGTGGCCGCTTTCCGGCAAAAGCACGGGCTGGACCGATTTGTGCTGCATGTGGGCACGCTGCAGCCGCGCAAAAACATCCCGGTGCTCATCGAGGCGTTCGCCCGGCTGAACGATCCGGCACTAAAGCTGGTATTGGTGGGCGGCAAGGGCTGGCTGTACGACGACATCTTTCGCCAGGTACAGGCGCTGGGGCTGACCGAGCGGGTCATTTTTACCGGCTACGTGCCCGACGACGACCTGCCGCTGTGGTACAACGCGGCCGAACTGCTGGTCTTCCCGTCGGTGTACGAGGGCTTTGGCCTGCCGGTGGTGGAGGCAATGGCCTGCGGCACGCCGGTGATTGCGGCCAACAGTTCATCTATCCCGGAGGCGGTGGGTACCGCCGGACTGCTGTTTGCCCCCGACGATGTGGCAACGTTGACCAATCAGATGACGGCCGTTCTTACCAACAGCGATTTGCGGGCGACACTGCGCCAGCAAGGGCTGGTTCACGCCCAAACTTTTTCGTGGGAACGCGCGGGGCGGGCAACGGCCGTAGTTTACCACCGCGCTTTGCAAAATAAATTTGCCACAGAGGGCACAGAGGAAAATGAGTAGAAAATGGCTCTTTGGGAATTCAGGGGGTTTACCACCCGTGATGCGTGAAACGTGAAACGTGACCAGAGGGTCATCTCGTTTCACGCTTCACGTTTCATGCCCCACCCCACGAAATCCTGAAGAACCTAAAAAATCTCTAAATGCTCTGTGTTCTCTGTGGCGTGAAAAATAATGAGTCATAACCGTATTCGTTTTATCACCATCCTCACCGACCTGCTGCTGATCAATGCGGGGTTTGCCCTGGCGTACGTGGTGCGCTACCAGTGGCAGTGGTTTCTGCCGGTGAGCGAGCAGTTTTTTGAGCCATACGGCCGTTACTTCAGCCAGCAGCTTGTGCTCAACGTCCTGCTCATCATCACGTTTGTCCAGGTGCGCGTCTGGCGGCGCAAACGGGGCGAGTTTTGGGTGGACGAAATGTCGCGCATCACCTACGCCACCGCCGCCGGAGTCGGGCTGATGAGTATGATTGCTTTCTTTGTCCAGCCCGAGCCATTTTCGCGCCTGATGCTCGTCTGGGTGTTTCTAGCCATTGTGCTGCTGGTGGGTGTGGCCCGACTGGTGCGCCGTACGCTGCTTAGCGCCCTGTACCAGCGGGGCATCCTGGCCGACCAGGTGCTGGTGGTTGGCTCCGGTGAAGTGGGGCGCAGCCTCATCCGCACCCTGCTGGCCCGGCCCGACCTGGGCTACCAGGCCATCGGCTACCTGCACGACGGCCTGAGTGAAAACAACATTGGTTTAGGCCGCATTCCCAACCTGGGCACCTTTGCCGATTTGCCCCGAATGGTGGCCAAACGGCCGCAGTTGAACA
Source organism: Anaerolineae bacterium (assembly GCA_020848035.1). Taxonomy (GTDB): domain Bacteria; phylum Chloroflexota; class Anaerolineae; order Promineifilales; family Promineifilaceae; genus Leptofilum. Next base: position 18,928 of record JADLAX010000001.1, read on the forward strand.
CCGTTTTTATTGCCCTGCCTGGTGAGATGCACCAGCAAATTTCCCACATGCTCCAGGTGTGCCAGCAGCATGGTGTTGCCGCCCAGGTGGTGCCCGATCTTTTGCAGCTGAGCATGAATCGGGTGGAGTTTAACAACATGGCGGGCATTCCTACGCTGGGCATTCGTGAAGTGGGCATCAGCCAGGCGCAGCAGGTGACCAAGCGGCTGCTGGACCTGACGGTGGTGCTGGCGGGCGGCATTCCGGCACTGCTGGTGATGGCCATCATTGCCGTGGCGATCAAGCTAGACTCCCCTGGCCCGGTGTTTTACCAGGGGACGCGCGTGGGTAAAAACGGCCGTCCCTTCCAAATGGTCAAGTTTCGCTCGATGGTGGTAGACGCCGACCGGCACAAAGAGGCGCTTAAGCAGTTTAACCAGGCCGATGGCCCCATCTTCAAAATGAAGGATGATCCGCGCATGACGCGGGTGGGCCGCTTTATTCGCCGGGCCAGCCTGGACGAACTGCCGCAAATCTACAACGTGCTGCGCGGGCAGATGAGCCTGGTGGGACCGCGCCCGCCGCTGGCCGAAGAGGTAGCCGAGTACAAACCGTGGCACATGCAGCGCCTGAGCGTGATTGGGGGCATTACGGGGCTGTGGCAGGTAAGCGGCCGTTCCGACCTGACCTTCGACGAACTCTGCCTGCTAGACATCTACTACATCGAAAATTGGTCGCTGGCCCTGGACATCCGCATTTTGCTGCAAACCATCCCTCATTCCTTCTTTGGGCGCGGAGCTTATTAGCCCAGCCAGTTATGCTATAATGCACCATCATGGACATGAGTGCAGAAACCCAAGAGAAAATCGCTAAATATTTTACCCGTGCCCAACAAGCTGTAGAAACGGGCAAATTGGTAATGAACCACGAAGATTACATCACGGCGGTTAATCGAGCTTATTACGCCACCTTTTACGCAGCCAATGCTTTGCTCGCAACCAAGGGGTTAGAGCGTAGCAAGCATTCTGGTGTAATTGCTGCTTTCCGCCAACATTTTGTCAAAACTGGACTCATTGAACTCGAATTTAGCGACACTTATGGTCAGTCAATGGATGAGCGTCACAATGCAGATTATGATCTGGAAACCTTAAGCTATGAAACAGCTTCTGAGAATCTTGAAAACGCGGCAAGATTTGTAGCTCGCATTGAGCGCTTTTTAACAGAACAAGGTTATTTGTTATGAATTTTTTGCCATCCCACCTACATGAATATGAACGTCAGGCCATATTAGATTTCGCTGCACAATTGCAAGATTATCTTGACGGGGCTTTGTGCAATTTGTGGCTTTTCGGCTCTAAAGCGCGGGGCGATTTTACGGCTGATTCTGATTTAGACTTGCTCATTGTGGTGAAAGCATTGAATGATAAGCAGCGGGGCATTATTCGTCGTATGGCGGCACGTGTTTCATTGAACCACAATACCTTGATCAATACGCACATTCTTGACAAAAACCGATGGGAAGTGATTGAACAGTACCAAGACACGCTTTGGCGTGAAGTTCAGCGGGATGGGATTCCTCTGCAAGATTTTGCAGGCCAGCTGACAAGTTGATTTTGGGACGGCCGTTTCCCTAAACCGAGTTGCAGCGTCTTCAAGGTATTATCTCAGCCGGTTGCCTTGCCCAACGGGTGAAAAGCTTGGCACTGACCGCGCCGCCACCAAGCCCACAAACAGTCCACCAAACAGACAAGAATAAAGCCTCCCGTAGGAATTCTGGTTCGCCAACGGAGCCTTCCAATAAAAAGGGGGTTACAAAGGCAACAAGACAAATGACGGGGAAGCTCATACCCCAAGTTAACCAGCTACTAAAAACCGGTCTCTGCTGCCAGTAACGTTTTTCAGCAAAGTACCCAATTACAGCACCTCTGGTGGTCCAGAGAAGCAAGGTAACCACGCTAGCGAAAAACCCTACCGTCAGTAAAACTCCCCCAGCTTGTTCCAAAGTGTAAAATGGCCGGTAATTCGGCAGATTTGCCCCTTGAAAAAACGCAACGACCACATCCCTCAAGTACAAAATGCGCCAAAGGAGTATCACGCCAAACAAACAGGCCACCATCCCCCCAACTAATCCGCTAACAGATCCTTTGAACTTGATCATTTTCTGGTTCTCGCTAGTTAGAACTCATCATCAGGGATGGTGGGCTGGGCGATGTCTATCACTTCGCCGTGGAAGTTGATGGTGATGCGGAAGCCCATCATGCCCATCATGTCGCGGGCCTGGGCGGGGATGCCCTGGGCGATGATCTGGTCCATGTCGATGTGGTTGAGCTGGGCGTCAACGGCCGCTTTGGTAAACAAATCGTCCTTGCCCATCATCTTCAGCGCCTGCTCTACGGCAATGTCTTTGTTGGCTTCCAGCTGCTCCAGAAAGACGCTCAACACCTGACGGTCCACCTGGTCGGCGTCGATGTGGCGCTTAAAGCCAGCGTCGTCGATCACGTAAAACATGTCGTGCCCGACAACGGCCGTATCCACCCGATTCCCATCTTCATCAAAAATTAAATCTTTGAATAACGCTTTATTTGCCATCGTAAAAACCTCTTGGGTCTGGTTCTATCCTGCCTGTTATACGCGCTGGACGGCAATCTCTCCCGCAAACGGCCGTTTGGCTCATCCCATTCTAAGCAATTATACAAATTTTGGTGGCAAGCGTGTGGTATTTTGCGGCAAAATTGGTGATGTCCCTTGCCTTGAGTATAATTTCACGCTGGTTCACACGAAATCAATTAAAGCCACAGAGAATAAAGAGAATTTTGAGGAACCAATGTTTAGCTCAAATCCCTCTGTGAACGCTGTGGCTAAATAACTTGAGTGAGAACACACGGAAGGGAGATTAGAGGGAACATTGTTTAGACCACTCGACTGGCTCTTGGGCCTGTTTTCACTCGACATCGGCATCGACCTGGGTACGGCCAACACACTGGTCTACATCCGCGATCGCGGTATTGTCATCAACGAACCATCCTGGGTGGCCATTAATCGGCGCACCCGCCAGCCGCTGGCCATTGGCGCTGAAGCGCGCGAAATGGTGGGGCGCACCCCAGCCGATATTGTGGCCATACGGCCGCTCCGCGATGGCGTTATCTCCGAATTTGAAATCACCGAAGCAATGCTCGACTACTTCATCAAAAAGGCGCACGAGCAGATGATTGTCCCCTTTCCCCGGCCACGCGTGGTGGTGGGCATCCCCAGCGGGGTGACTGAAGTGGAAAAACGGGCCGTGTACGACGCCGCCATTTCGGCTGGGGCGCGTGAAGCCCATCTCATTGAAGAGCCAACGGCCGCCGCCATTGGCGCGGGCCTGCCCGTCAACGAAGCCCGCGGCAGCATGATTGTGGACATTGGCGGCGGCACGACGGAAGTCGCCGTGTTTGCCATGGGCGGCATCGTCGTCAGCCGCTCCATCCGCGTAGCGGGCGATGAAATGGACGAGGACATCATCCAATATGCCCGCAACAAGTACAACCTGCTCATCGGCGAGCGCATGGCCGAGCGCGTTAAAATTGGCATCGGTTCCGCCTTCCCCCTGCCCGAAGAGCGCACCATGACGCTGCGCGGCCGCAACCTGATCAACGGCCTGCCGCAGTCGGTGGAAATCAGCAGCATTGAGCTGCGTGAAGCGATGTCGCCGTCTATCAACATCATCGTCGACACGGTGCGCGACTGCCTGGATGACACGCCGCCGGAGCTGGTGGCCGACCTGATGGAGGTGGGCATCTGCCTGGCGGGCGGCGGCGCACAAATTCGCGGCCTGGCCGACCGGCTGGAAGACATGGTGAAGATGCGCGTGTGGGTGGCGGAAGACGCCATGACCTGTGTGGCGCGGGGCGCGGGCCGCGTGCTGGAAAACATCGATCTGTGGCAACGCTCACTCACTGGTCTGCACCGGGGCAGTACGCATCACTAAGTCGGTGCGCGGTGATCGGTAAGCGGTAGGCGGTGAGCGAACGGCCGTGTTTGTCTCTCAGCTATCATTCATCCTTCTATGTTATCCTCTTCCCACTTATCACTTTTTACTTTTACGGGGCAAGGCAGGTGGAAGCTTGTCCGTATGTTTAGCAGCGGTTCTGCCCACCTGCCTCGCCCCGACGATAAACACCGATCATCATGAACTTAAACGATGCCCAACGCAGGATTCGCTGGACGACGATTGCTATCCTGGTGGGTGCCTCAATTTTGCTGAGCGTTTTGGACAGCACCGGCAACCTGGATATTTTGTTTGGGTTTATGCGTGATCCGTTAACGGCCGTTGCCAGCTGGACCACCCGCCAAACCGATACCGTGGCTGACGCTCTGGCTGGTCCCCGCGACCTGGAAGAAGCCCGCGCCGAGATTGAACTTTTACAGGCCCAATTGGAAGTATTGGAACGGGAAAATGAGGAGCTGCGCGAAATTCAGGGGGAATGGCAAATTTTACAAGACCTCTTTAACCGCGTGCGGCAAACGCCCGAACTGCGCCGCCAGACGGCCAACGTCATTGGCTACGACACCAGCCCGGCGGTACGCAGCATCATCATCGACAAAGGCTCTGCGGACGGGATTCGTGTGGGCATGCCGGTTGAAAGTCCACGGGGATTGATCGGCCGTATTTTCCGCACCACGCAAAACTCATCCCAGGTTGTGCTCATCACCGATAATGCCAGCGCCATCCCGGTGCGGTTGGGCACCTCGCGCGCCACGGGCAGCCTGAAAGGGCGCGGCGCCAGCGGTGATTTGATTGTGGACTGGATTGATCTTAAGTACCAGCTGGAGGTGGGCGAAGTGGTGCTCAGTTCTGGGTTGGGGGGCGATTTTCCCCAAGACATTGTCATCGGTCGGGTGGTGCAGATTCTGCGCAACGAATCCGACCTGTTCCAGCAGGCCATTGTGCAGCCCGCCACCGATTTTGACACGCTGGAAATTGTGCTGGTGGTAACCGATTTCACCCCCATCGACACCACCATTTTTGAAAACCCCACGGAAAATTAGATGAGTTCATCGATTTACCTGGCGATACCGCTGATGCTGGTGTTGGGCTTGGTGGAAACGGCCGTATTACCCCATTTTCCTCTTTTGGGGGCCACGCCCCAGCTGGCCTTTCTGGTTGCCCTGGTCTGGGGGCTGCTGTACGGCGTCGAAGAAGGGGCTGCCTGGGCATTTTTTGCAGGCATCTTCACCGATTTTTTTTCGATCACCCCGGTAGGTGTTTCATCCTTGGCGTTTATGGTGGGGGTAACGGCCGTTATCTTTGTCCAACAAGCCCTGCCCAAAAGCCGTGTCCTACTGCCGCTGGCCCTCGCTGGACTGGCTACCGTCATTGCCTTCATCCTCACCGTCATCCTGCTGCGCCTCTTTGGCACCATCACCGACTTTCAAAGCATCACCATCCTGCCAACCATCATCCTCATCAACATGCTGACCATCTTGCCCGTGTACTGGCTGTTCTACCTCATCAACCAGTTGCGGCGACCACGACGCGTTCAGCTATAATGCGTTAAAGAGCAAGGCTGTCAGCCGCACCAGAACAGTGGCTGACAGCTACCTGTGAAGGAAAAACTATGTCTCGAATGGGTTGGGACCGCGTAGAAGATCAAGAAGAACTGCAAAAGGAAGATTTTGGCCTGCGGGGTCGCCTCTTCTTTTTCCGCCTGGCCGTTGTTGCCGTGCTGGGCCTGCTTGTCTACCGCGTTTACTGGATTCAACAGAACCAGGGCAGCGAACTGCAAGCCCTGGCCCAGGAAAACCAATTCGCCGTCTTGCGCAACGACGCACCGCGCGGCGTTATCTTCGACCGTGACGGCGATCCGCTGGCCATCAACATCCCCAGCTTTAACGTCACCATCACCCCCACCTTTTTGCCGGATGATGAAGCCGAACTCCAGGCCATCTACGAACGGTTGTCGCTGCTGACCGGCGTACCGGTTACCAACACGATTGAGCAACAAGGTTTGATCGCCGAGGCCAACCCGGAACTGGTAGAAAACTATACGCGCCTGGCGGAAATTTACGGCGTCTCCAGCGAAGAGGCGCTGGACCAGGCAGGTGTAGTGGAACGGCTGCCAGACAGCATCGCCGAGATTGTGCGCATCAACAGCCCGCTGCAATACATTCCGGCGGTCATCACCTCAGGCATTCCCATCACGCAAGCCTACACCATTGAACAAGAAAGCATCTTTTTGCCCGGCGTGCGCGTCTTGCCAGAACCACTGCGCTACTACCCCTCGGGCGAATACACATCCTTCATCGTAGGGTTTATGGGGCCACTGCCCAACGAAAACTGGCTAAATTTAGGCCTGGGCTACCAGCGCGACGACCGGGTCGGCTGGGCCGGGCTGGAATCTTCAATGGAGCTGGAAATGGCCGGGACGAAGGGCGAGCGCCAGATTGAGGTAGATTGGACCGGTCGGGAGCTGCGCCAGATTGGCCTGGCCACGGATCCCGTTGCTGGCCTGAACCTGCACCTGACGCTGGACATTGATCTGCAAATCATTGCGACCGAAATCTTGCGCCAGGCGCTGGAGCAGCGGGAACTGACGCCATCCCGTGATCAGATCACGGGGGAGGAATCGCTTCTAGAAGTACAACAGGGTGCGGTAGTGGTCATGAACCCTCAAACGGGGGAAGTGCTGGCGATGGTGAGCATACCCAGCTTCGATAACAACCGCTTCCAAACGGAAGTCCCGGTGGAATATTACCTGACCCAATCGCGCAACGTGTACCAGCCATTTGTCAACCATGCGGTGAGCAGCATTTACCCGCCGGGTTCTACCTTCAAAATTGTGCCCGGTTCGGCCGCGCTGCAAGAGGGCACCGTAACGGCTTCTCGCCTGATTTTAGGGTCAGGCGAAATTAGCATTCAGAACCAGTTTGCGCCTAACGATCCAGGGCGCGCCCAAACATTTGTGTGCTGGCTGCGCACCGGCCACGGGATGATGAATGCCATTACGGGGTTGGCCAACTCCTGCGACATTTATTACTACAAAATCAGCGGCGGGTTTAACCAGGACGGTGAATTTGTGGAAGGGCTGGGCATTGATCGCCTCTCCCGCTACGCGGCGCAGTTTGGCTTTGGCCGGGTGCAGGGCATTGAACTGCCGCTGGAGGCTGCGGGTGATTTGCCACCCGACCGCGGCTGGAAAGCGCGGGTCTACGGCGAACCGTGGTCGACGGGTGATGATTACAACATGGGTATTGGCCAGGGCTTCCTGACGGCCTCGCCGATGCAGGTGGCGCAAATGGCGGCGGTGGTGGCCAACGGCGGCTTTTTGTACCGGCCTACGATTGTGCACCACATGACGGATTCAGACGGTAATGTGGTGTTTACTGATGACAACAGCCAGATTGTGGCGAGGGCGCGTTTAGGGGGAGACGGCCGTGTTATCCTCACCGATGCCGACGGCAATCCCCTGGATGATCCCGCCTTCAACGTGCGTTTTGATGCCAATGGCGAGTACATCTACCAGCCAGAGGTGCTCAACGCGGTGGACGTGGACCGCGAGCACCTGGAAACGATTGCCGAAGGGATGAAACTGGTAAACACTTTTATTGATCAGGACACGTTTTACACCGGGGCCACCTACGTGGACTGGCTGGATCCGTTTGGCATTGTAACCGCTGGTAAAACCGGTACGGCCGAATTCTGCGACAACATCGCCATCGAAAAAGGGTGGTGCAGCTTCGACGACATCTTAAACCGGCGTATTTTGCCCACCCATTCCTGGTATGTGGGCTACGCGCCATTTGACGAGCCGGAAATTGTGGTGTCGGCCTTCCTCTACCACGGCGGCGAAGGATCGCAGTGGGCCGCGCCGGTGGCCTGCAACGTCATGGCGGCATACTTTGGCCTGGGGCAGTACGCCCAGTTCACCGACAACGCCGACGCCGCCGACGCGGAGCTGCCCGAGTCTGTGACCCGCGTGTGCAATTCGCTGAGCTTCAACCCGGTGATGCCGCCGGATCTATTGAGTTCGGTCCAGCGCAATTAAACCATTTTTTATCGAGATTGGACCCATCTTGCCGATGAGTCCAATCTAAATGCTACAGGGCGAGATATCCCTTGGCGTGGGCATTCTCTATTTCACACGTTTCTCACTTGTGCTATTATTCACTCATGACAACCATACTCCTTGTGCGACATGGCGAAAACGATTGGGTGAAAAAACATCGGCTGGCGGGCTGGATTGAAGGGATTCATTTGAATGAAAACGGCCGTCAGCAAGCCACCGCCGCTGCCGAGCGATTAGCGCCTTTACCTGTCAAGGCCCTCTACAGCAGCCCGGTGCTGCGCTGTCGGGAAACGGCCGATGCCATTGCCCACCGTCTCAACCTGCCCGTCAATACCCTGGACAGCATGGGCGAAGTACGGTACGGCGAGTGGGAAGGTAAAAAGATCAGGAAGCTGGCCCAGAAAAAAGAGTGGTTTACCGTGCAGTTTTATCCCAGCCGGATGCAGTTTCCCGGCGGGGAGTCGCTGCGCGCGGTGCAAATGCGCGGCGTGGAAGCCATTGAAGCGCTGGCGCAAAGCCATGACGATCAGGACATCATTGTGGTTGTCTCCCATGCCGATATCATCAAGCTGGTGCTGGCTTACTACCTGGGGGTACACATCGATTTGTTCCAACGTATCATCGTTTCCCCCGCCTCGGTGAGCGTGCTGCACCTGTCTGGGAATGGCGTGGTGCGGATTGGGCGCGTCAACGACGATGGTCCATTGCAGCCACCGCCCAAACCTGTCAAAAAGCAAAAGAAGCCAAAAGAGAAGAGCGAAAAATCGGACAATGGCGATACGGCCGTTGCCGTGTAATTAGCAGAAAATTTTTCAAAATAAATATGCGTGGAGTCTGCCAATTACTTGAGTAAACGCATAAACTTTGTGCGATTTACCCGATAGCAACATCAATAGTTAGAGAAACTTATGCCAAGCCACATTGAACTAAATCCAGCGAATCAAATTACCGTTGGCACCATCGGCCCGCCCGGACAGCGCACCTTCTTCTTGCAGGGCACCCGAGGCTCCCAAACCATCTCCCTGACCATCGAAAAAGAACAGGCGCGGATGCTGGCGGAAAGCTTTGAAGCGCTCATTCAGGAGCTGGCCAACAAATATCCGGAAGCCAACGACACGTCGGTATGGACCGATATGCGCCTGCGTGAACCGGTCGAATCGCTGTTTCGCGTGGGCAACATTGGCATTGGTTACAACGAAGACAGCAACCAGGTGGTGCTGGTCGCCTACGAACTGGTGGCCGAAGACGAAGAGCCAAACGTGGTGAGCTACTGGATCACCCGGGCCCAGGTGCAGGCGCTGGTGCAGCACGCCTATGATGTGGTTAAGGCTGGACGGCCGATTTGCGGCAACTGCGGCAAACCGATCGATCCAACCGGCCATTTTTGCCCGCAGCGCAACGGCCACGCCCATTGACCCATTGAGAGGACGGTTCTGGGAGACGCCGCTGCCTACGGCCGTTGGTATAAATAATCGTTAAAATGGCACAACAGGCATTAAACACAGCCGATTGGCTCCAGCTGTTGCAGGTAGGTACCCTCGATGTAAAAGGGGTGCTGCCCTGGAGCTCCAACTACTCTTTCCTGGTCAACATTTGCCCGAACACGGCCGTTTGGGAAGCCCTGCCTCATGTGTCGCGGGGTGCTCTCAGTGAAGTGCGGGCCGTTTATAAACCACGCCGGGGGGAACGGCCGTTGTGGGACTTCACCCAGGGCACCCTCTGCCAACGCGAACGTGCTGCCTTCCTCGTAAGCCAGGCACTCGGCTGGAACCTCATTCCGCCCACCGTGCTGCGCGAAGGTTCCCACGGCACTGGCTCCGTGCAGCTCTTCATCCCGCACGACCCGGAAGCCCATTATTTTACCTTTGAAGGCGAACCATCGTTCCGAGATGCTTTACAAAAGACCGTTATCCTGGATATCATCATCAACAACGCAGATCGTAAGGCCGGGCACGTACTGTTAGAAGAGCACGAAGAAGGTGACCGCCTGTGGCTCATCGATCATGGCATCTGTTTCCATACTGAGCACAAGCTGCGCACCGTCATTTGGGAATTTGCTGGCGAGCCAATTCCCGCCGAACTGCTGGCCGACCTGACCAGCTTTAGCAACAAACTGGCGGCCAATGACGGCGGCCTGCGCACCGAGTTAACCCGCCTGCTGGCCCAGGCAGAAGTAGAAGCGCTGCAAAGGCGGACGATGCGCCTGTTGCAGGAGGCCCGATTTGTCTCACCCGGCCCAGGGCGTCACTATCCCTGGCCACCGGTATAGTCACTTTTTCATTAAATCGTTCCGGCACCAGGTTGCACTTTTGGGGTTGCCGAAAACGTAAATCTGCAAAGATAATGTTGTGTTAAGGGTTTGCCATTCAACTTGTACCAGGAATAGTTCATGACAACGCCAACTGCCTACAAGATCCTCGTTATAGACGATCATCCAGAAACTTTAAACATCATTCAGCGTGTTTTGCAGCAGCAGGGGTACAACGTGCTGGGCGCACGCTCTGGATTTCGTGGCCTGAGCCTGGCGGAATCGGAAAGCCCAGACTTGATCATGGTAGATGGCATGATGCCCGAGATGGATGGCTGGGAAGTGTGCCGCCGGGTGCGCGGTACGCCCAAGCTGGCCGATATTCCCATCATCATGTTTACGGCCGTTGACGAAGCCGAGCAAAAGTTGGCCGGTTTTGACGCCGGGGCTGACGATTACCTGACCAAACCCACCGAGCCAGACGAACTTTTAGAGCGTGTCAGAACCATTCTAGAAGACCGTACGCCCAAAGCCGCTGCCGAAACGCGCCTGCACGAGCCGCCACCCCAGAAGAAAAAAGCGCCGGTTCGTGACATGGGCAGCCCGGTGCCCAACACCATTTCTTTTACCTCCTCAGGCAGCGTAACGGCCGTTTTAGGGGCACGCGGCGGCGCGGGGGCCACAACCCTGGCAATCAACCTGGCCAGCAGCCTGGCCAGCACCGGCCGCCACACCACCCTGGTTGATCTGGACCTGATCCAGGGGCACGTGGCACTCTACCTGAGCCAGAAACACGAAAACGGCCTGAACCATGTACTGAGCCAGCCCGAAAGCCGCTGGCCGGAAGCCCTCAAAGCGGAACTCAGCAAATACAACGATCATCTGGACCTGCTGCTGACCCACACGCAGCTGGCCAGCGAACCGCTGCCGCTGCGTCCTGAACAGACGCTCAACCTGCTCCAGCCGCTCATCAAGCCTGGCCATCACCTGATTATCGACTGCGGCCACCAGCTGACCGAGGTGGTGGAATCGGTTTTGGCCCAGGCCAACCAGATCATCGTTTGTTTGCGCCCGGAGCGGGTGGCCCTGGCCAATGCTCGCCTGCTGCTGGAACATTTACACGAGATTGCGCCCCCGGCAACGGCCGTACGCGCCATCATTTTTGACTTTAGCGGCCTCATGGCCATTCCCCACGAATCGCTGGAAAAGTTTCTTAACCACCCGCTGACAGCCATCCTGCCGGTGTCCCCGACGGAAATGAACCAGGCCGTCAACAAAAGCATCCCGCTGGTGCAGTTGAATCCGCAAGCCAAAGCATCGCTCCTGATCCGGCAAATTGCCCAGCAGTTGATAAAAGCGTAGTTGGTAACCCATGACCTCAACTCCCACCGTCGCCCGTGCCATCGAATTATTGCGTCAGGCTAAACGTGTAGTGGCGCTGACCGGAGCTGGTATCAGCACCCCCTCTGGCATTCCCGATTTTCGCAGCCCAGAATCCGGCGTGTGGGACGACGTAGACCCGATGGAGGTCGCTTCGATTTATGCCTTCCGGCACAATCCGGCCCTGTTTTTTGATTGGTTACGGCCGTTAGCCACCACCATTCTCACCGCCCAACCCAACCCGGCGCACCTGGCCCTGGCATCGTTGGAGGCAAGCGGCCGTTTGCAGGCCGTCATCACCCAAAACATCGACCTGCTACACACCAGAGCAGGCTCCCGCACCGTGTACGAAGTGCACGGCAGCCTGCGCCAGGCCACCTGCCAGGGCTGCCACCATGAGGTAGACGCCCCACCCTTGCTAGAGCATTATGCCCACACCGGCGAGCTGCCCCTCTGCACCTGCGGCCACATCATCAAACCAAACGTGGTATTATTTGGCGAAATGCTGCCCGCCCGCGTTATGCGCCTGGCCCAGGCCGAAGCCGCCATGTGTGACGTGATGCTGGTCGCCGGTTCCTCGCTGGAGGTCGCCCCCGCAGGCGACCTGCCGGAGCTGGCCAAACGAGCCGGGGCGCAGCTCATCATCGTCAATTTAGGCCCCACCCACATGGATCGCCAGGCCGATCTCCTGTTTCGTGAAGATGTGGCCGAACTGCTGCCACAGCTTGCTGAACCGTTTCGTCGTCGCGGCATCGAAGAGTTAGCCAATCAGTAGAAGTGAGAAGTGAGCACAATTTTATGGAAGAAGTGAAACCTGCCATGAAACCAGGCACGGCAATCTCGCCCGAGCATCTGGCGCGGCTGCTGCAAATCAGCCAGCGCCTCAGCTCCACATTGCGGCTGGACGAACTGCTGTCGCTGGTGATGGATGTGGCCACGGAGCTGACCCACACCGAAACGGCCTCCATCCTGTTGGTGAACCGCTCGACCGGGCAGCTCCATTTTGCTGCCTCCACGCGCGGTGAGGTGCTGCAAGACATTGTGGTGCCGCTAGACAACAGCATTGCGGGCTGGGTGGTGCGCCACGGCCGTTCCCTCATTCTGGACGACGTGCAGACCGATGAGCGCTTTTACGCCAACGTGGATGAAGACCTGGCCTTTGTCACCCGCTCCATGCTGGCCGTGCCGCTGGTGACCAGCCAGGGCATCATTGGCGCGCTGGAAGTCATCAACAAGCAAGACGACGCCCACTACACCGGCCAGGACGTGGCCCTGATGGAGGCACTGGCGTCGCAGTCGGCCGTAGCCATCATGAATGCCCACCTCTTCAGCCAGTCGGACCTGATTGCCGAGATCATGCACGAGATCAAAACACCGCTGATGGCCATTTCCGCCGCCAGCGAGCTGCTTACGCGCCCTGAAATACCGCAGGAAAAACACGCCGACCTGGTGGCGATGATCAAAAAAGAGTCCAATCGCCTCTCTAAAATGACGAAAGATTTCCTGGACTTTGCCCGGCTGGAGTCTGGCCGGATGCGCCTGGCGCGCGCAGCGGTGTTGGTGCCACAAATTATTGCAGACGTGGTGCAGCTGTCGCAGGCGCAGGCGGCGGCGCGAGGTATTGAGATTGTCACCCAGTTAGCGCCAGACCTGCCCACGGCCAGCAGCCAAACGGCCGTCATTGGCGATGCCGACCGCTTGAAACAGGTGCTGCTGAACCTGGTGAGCAATGCCATCAAGTACAATGTGGTGGACGGCCGTATCACCCTCAGCGCCAGCCGCACGGCAAGCGAGGTACAAATGAGCGTAGCCGACACCGGCCCCGGCATTGAGCCAGAGGACATTGGCCATCTCTTTGAGCGCTTTTACCGCATCCCCGGCAGCGAAAGCGCCGAAGGCAGCGGGCTGGGTCTTTCCGTGGCGCAAAAGATTGTGGAGGAGCATCACGGCCGTATCGAGGTAGCCAGCGTTGTGGGGCAAGGGACCACGTTTACCATTTATTTGCCGGTAACGGCCGTTGCCTGAGCCAACCACCAACTGACAAACAAAAAGGGCCGGATGAGTAAAACCATCCGGCCCTTTTTGTTACGTGGGCGACCCTTGCTGCGGGGGGGGACGGCCGTTTAACGTCCTCACGCCCGTCGCAGAAAGTTAGCCACAATGCTGATCATGAAAAAGGCAATAAAAATGTAAAACAAAATTTGGGCAATACTGGCCGCTGCCCCAGCAATACCGCTAAACCCCAGGAACGCAGCCAACAAAGCCACGACCAGGAAAATAAGCGCATAGCGTAGCATATCATTCTCCTTTCAATCGAAATGATTGGCCGGGCATAAACAAAACCAAGCGCCGACGCCCGGCAGCCGCATTGCTTGGCTTGATGTTCTCCAGTATAAGTTTCTGCCGCTAAACAACCGGATATCCCGATACAAGAATGAGATATAATCAAAGGCATATCATTTGGCTCGCTACAACAGAAGGGCTTCAGCCAAGACCGACTTTTCGTAAGAAATTACCCAGATTATTCGTCTAATGGCTGAAAACATTCTTACCAGGCAAACAAGATAAACCGAAGGTACACAATTTATCATGGAAAAAGAACGTGTTGTAATCATAGGCTCTGGACCGGCTGGCATGACGGCCGCAATTTACACCGGCCGCGCCCAATTGAATCCGCTGGTCATTGCTGGCACCCAAATTGGCGGCCAGATCGCCATCACCTACGAAGTCGAAAATTACCCAGGCTTTTGGTCCGCCGAAAAAACGCCCACCGGCCCCGAGCTGGTAGACGTCATGCAAAAACAGGCCGAGCATTTTGGCGCTCGCTTTGAGTACGACGAAGTGGTTGAAGTCGATTTCAGCAAAGGGTCTCCCTTTTACATCAAAACCTATGGCAAGGAATACCTGGCCGATGGTGTCATCGTCACCGCCGGGGCTTCACCCCGGCACCTGGGCGTACCGGGCGAGGAAGCGTTTATTGGCCGAGGCGTCAGCTACTGCGGCACCTGCGACGGCTTCTTCTTCCGCGGCAAAGACGTGGTGGTCATCGGCGGCGGTGACAGCGCCATAGAAGAGGGTCTCTTCCTGACCCGGTTTGCCAACAAGGTAGAAGTCATTCACCGCCGCGACGAGCTGCGCGCCGGGACAGCGCTGCAAAAACGGGCCTTTGCCAATCCCAAAATCTCCTTCGTTTGGGATACGGTCATTGAAGAAATTCAGGGCAACGGCGTGGTGCAGGGTGTGCAAACTAAAAATCTGAAAACGGGCGAAGCGAAAAAGATGGATACGGATGGCGTTTTCATCTTCATCGGCCATTATCCCAACAGCAAATTCCTGGTAGGACAGCTGGCGATGGATGAGGAAGGCTACGTCATCACCGATGAGCGCTACCGCACCAGCGTACCCGGCGTATATGCCGCAGGCGAAATCCAGGACTCCCACTTCCGCCAGATTGCCACCTCAGTGGGCCAGGGCACCGGCGCGGCAATGGAGCTGGAAAAGTGGTTGGCCGCCCAGGAATAACCTGTTTGCCGTTCAGCTCATCATGAACGTTTTGTAATTGAGTAATCAGGCCATTACCTGATTACTCAATTTTTCTTTATAATCAGGCTGGTCAACACTGTTTTGCAAGTGCAGATAAACAATCTGCAAAATCTGTAGATAGGTAAATCTCGATGGACAGTCTGAAGAATTGGATCACAAGCCACCCAAATTTGTCTGCCTGGATTGTTTTGGCCTTGGGCATGGTCATTTTGCTGGTGTACGAGGCACGTGATGTGGGTTTGCAGGGCAGCCAGTGGTTCTGGCTGATTGCGATAACGATCCTGGTAGCGGGTGCCTGCATCTGGATTATCAGCTGGGGAGACGATGACGAAGATTTAGCCGACGCCTCCAATCGCGGCGAATAACGATGGATCAGCTCTCTCCCTATACCGCACCTCCCCCGGTGGTTTCCCTGGAAAAAGTTGAAAAGATGCGTCAAGGGATAGCGCACCTGTTTGTGGTGGGTGACACGACGCTGGACGAACCGCAAAAAGGGTTTGTGCGCTATCGCGGCCGTTTTTTGGTAGACCCGGCTGATTGTTTCGACGAGCTGCGGGCCGTATTTGAAGCCCAGGGGTTTACGCCCACGATACGGGAAGAGGGGAACGGCCGTATCGCCCTCGTCGCCCTGCCCCACGTGTTTAACCCACCCGCCTCCGACTGGCGCATAAACCTGGCCCTGTTTCTCATCACCATTGTGTCTACGCTGGCAACGGCCGCTTACTTTTATGCCGAAACAGCCGAGCAGGCGACCCAAATCTGGCGCGGCTGGCCCTTTAGCCTGAGCATCATGCTCATTCTCGGGGCGCACGAACTGGGGCACTACTTTGCGGCCCGTTACCACAAAGTCGCCGTCACCCTGCCCTATTTCATCCCGCTGCCGATCATTTCGCCCATTGGCACAATGGGAGCCGTTATCCGCATGAAAGCACCCATCAAAAACAAGCGTGCCCTGTTCGATATTGGCGTGGCTGGACCTTTGGCCGGGCTTGTTTTTGCCATTCCGCTGCTGATTTATGGTCTGATGACCTCTGAAGTGGGGGCAATGTCTTCTATTGGCTTGTTGGAAGGCAATTCAATCCTCTACTACCTGGCGAAGTTTGCCATTTTTGGCCAGTTTTTGCCCAGCGAAACGCTGGACGTGCACCTAAACCAGGTTGCCTGGGCTGCCTGGGTGGGTCTGCTGGTAACCGCGCTAAATCTTATGCCGGTGGGTCAGCTAGATGGCGGTCACTTGATGTACTCGCTGCTGGGCAGCCGGGCCAAGCAGCTGTTTATCCCGGTTATGGCCGTTTTGGGTGCGCTGACGCTGACGTCGTTTCTGATCGACAGCACCTTCACCTGGGGCATCTGGATTGTGCTGCTCTTTTTCTTTGGCCGCGCCCATGCCGAACCGCTCGATGACGTGACGCCGCTGGACCCACGCCGCCGCTGGTTGGGCATTGCCACAGTGGTCATCTTTCTGCTAATTTTTGTACCTATTCCCTTTAGAATTTTGGGCTAATCCCTGGGCAAAGTTTGGCGCAGGCTTTGGCATTCAATTTGTCACGGGTGGCAGAGTTGGTTATAATTCCGTTCGCTTTGGCGCCATAGCTCAGTTGGTTAGAGCGAGGGACTCATAAGCCCTAGGTCAGTGGTTCAAATCCACTTGGCGTCACAGAATGAACACAAGGCCGCTCCGAATCGGGGCGGCTTTTTCTTTTTTGATTTTTGACGCAAAGAACGCAAAGGATGGAAGGAGCAAAGATACTTCTTTTTCTTTGTTGCACCTTTGTCCCTTTGCCGTAACCGTCCAGTTATCCCGCGCAGGGGTGCTTTTGTAGCTTAAATGTTAACTCGGGTAACTGCGGTAGGGCGATTTTGTAAATCGCCTGGACGATTTGCAAAATCGTCCCACCAGGCTTACCGGATTATTTTCTTAAACTACAATCGCACCCCGTGCGAGCGGAAGGTCTGGGGTTTTTCTCTTTGCGTTAACTATTTTCACTGGAGAATGGCGATTGGTGTCGAGCAGGTGGCAGAAGTGGTTGGCGGTTTTGCTGGGCGTTGGCCTGGTGCTGCTGTGGGATTGGCGCGGCGAGCCGCTACGGCCGTTGACCCTCCTCCCCATGACCAGCCCCATCCTGGCTGAAGATGTGACCCAGGGTCGGCTCAACGCCGTGCCGCCTGCCCCCGCTGGCGACGTGCAGCTGACCTACCGCTTTACCGCCCAACACAATGGCCTGGTTGAACTGGAACTGCTGCTGGCCCGCAACGAAGAAGCCACACCGGACGAAAACGGCCGTTTCACCCTCACCCTCACCGACAGGCAGGGCAACCAGCTGACCACCCAATCGCTGCCCACGCGCCAGCTGCGGCACAACCAGCCGTTTGTGCTGCGCTTCCCCGTGCAAGCCGATTCGGCGGGACGGCCGTATCAGCTCACCCTCAGCGGCAGCCGCGACAACCGGGTGACAGTCTGGGGCTACACCGTCGATCTGCTTGAAGACACCGACCTGGCGCTCACGGCTGGCCCACTGCGTAATGACGCGCCGGAAACGGCCGTGCAGGAACTGCGCTTCACCAGCCGCTACCAACTCACCTGGCCCGACGCGCTGCGCCAGCTGGGCCAGCTGCTGTGGCAAAATGGCGCATTCATCCTGCTGGCCCTGCTCTTTTTGCTGCTGCCCGGCGCACTGCTGCTCCAGCTGCGGCCGTTCGCCACCCTGTTCAGCGACCCCCCAGCCAAACTCGGCGTGATGCTGGCCTTGGGAACGGCCGTCTGGCCCCTCATCTGGTACCTGTTTTCCTTGATTGGCGGCCACTTCACCGCCTGGCTGTTGTGGCTTTTAGTGGCTAGCGGCTGGTTGCTAGTAACCTACCGTCACCTTGTCACCCCGTCACCCCGTCACCTTGTCACCTTGTCACCTTGTCACCCCTTCACCCGTTCACCCGCTCACCCGCTCAAGAACTGGCACAAAGACCACACCCTCCTCCTGCTCCTCCTCGCCGTTGGCCTCACCCTCCGCCTCCTCGCCGTGCGCGACATTGCCTTTCCGCCGTGGGTCGATTCGGTGCGGCATGGGGTGATTACGGCCGTCATGAGCCAATCGGGCCAGACCATCACCCAAACTGGCTACGAACCATTCCTGCCCGTGGACCGATTTCCCTACCATTTTGGCTTCCACACGCTCAGCAGCAGCCTGGTGTTGTTGACCGGTTGGGCGATTCCCCGCCTGCTGCTGACGCTCGGCCAGCTGCTGAATGCCCTTTTGCCGCTGACGGTATATGCCGGGGGCTGGCTGCTCACCCGGCAGCGCCGCGCCGGGCTGCTGGCTGCCTTTTTGGTGACGCTGCCGCTCTTTTTCCCGGCCTACTACGCCACCTGGGGGCGCTACACGCAGCTCACCGCCATGCTGCTCATGCCCGTTTTGCTGGGGCTGACGTGGCGGCTGGTGCGCGGCGCAAAAGGTTGGCGCGGCACGTGGTGGCTGCTGGCGCTGCTGGTGGGGGGGCTGTTTCTGGTCCACTTTCGCGTCTTTGTTTTTTTCCTGCCGTTTGCCGGGCTGGTCTGGCTGTTGAGCTGGGGGCGAAACGGCCGTTCCCTCTGGCTGGCCGCCGCGTTAAGTGTGCTCATTTTGCTGCCCCAGCTCGTCTACCTCTTCCAAAGCAGCGATCCTGGCTCCGCCTTGGCGGCCCGCCAGCCCGACTACACCGCCTTTCCCACCGCCTACTACACCGCTGGCTGGGACCGCCTGTTCCTCTGGCTGGCCGGTGGCTTGCTGCTGCCCGTGCTGCTGCTCTGGCTGTGGCGACGACGGCGCTGGACGGCCGTTCCGCTGCTGGTCGCGCTGTGGGGTGGAGTGGTTTTGCTGCTGCTTTCGGGGAACTATTTGGGGTTTCCGGCCCTGTCGCTGGTCAATTTAAACAGCTACTACATCACCACCTTTTTGTCGCTGGCACTCTTTTTGGGCAGCGTGGGGGCCGTCTTCTGGCGCTGGCTGCGGCGGCAGCAGGTTGTTGTGCAGTTTGCCGGGATTGTGCTGCTGGCGGTGGGGGGAACGGCCGTTACCCTCTTCGGCGTCCGGCAGCAGCTCACCATCCTCAACGAGCAAACGCTGCTGGTGCAGCCCGCCGACGCCGACGCCCTGGCCTGGCTGGACGCCAACCTGCCCGCCAATGCCACCGTGGCGGTGAACAGCTGGCTGTGGCTGCTCAGCACCTGGTCGGGCAGCGATGGCGGGGCGTGGCTGGTGCCGCTCACCGGGCGAGCCAGCAGCACGCCGCCCGCCGACTACATCTACAGCCGTGAGCTGGCCGATTTTGTGCGCGGGTTTAACGAGGCAGCCACGGCCGTTCCCGACTGGCGCACGCCGGAAGCCGCCGCCTGGCTGCGCGAGCAAGGGATGACGCATATTTTCATTGGGGTGCGCGGGGATATGATGGACCCGGCCGAACTGCGGCAAAATCCGGCGGTGGAGATGGTATACGGCCGTAACGGGGCCTTCATCTTCGAGTTAAAACCATCCACAGATTTCACTGATTGATTTACCTTCTCGTTCCACGCTCGGCGTGGAATGCAAAAAGGGACGCTCCAGCGTCCCCCCTCGCGGCGCAGAGCGCCGCCGACGGCATTCCCACGCAGAGCGTGGGAACGAGTGAACGACCTCTTACCAAAAATCCGTACCCGGCTCACCCTTAAACGGGCCAACCACATCGCTGGTGATCCAGCCGCCGTAAAAGCTGCCCGGCTGCGGCCGTACCAACTCACCATCCACAGTACACGCATCCATCGGTTCAGCATAAAACGCCACGTGCATCTTAATCGCTTCAAACGGCGGGCGCGGATCGATGTAATACCAGCCCGCCACCGGAATGTGCGCCTCGCCAACCATCAGGCCGTAGTAGTGCGCCTGCCCCTTCCACTCGCACAGCGACGTGCTGTGGCGCGGCACCAGGAATTCCGTTTTGATGTCTTCCGGCGGGATGTAGTAAGTCGGCGGATGGCTGGTTTCCAGCACCCGCTTGGCGCGGCGCGTGTCGGCAATCACCACGCCGTTGAACACAATCTGGATATGCTTACTGGTTTCCTCCAGGCGCGGCGGCCGTGGGTAATCCCACACCGACTCCTGCCCGGGTCCCGGTTCAATTCGCTTTGGTTTCATCTGCACCTCCAGGACCTACGCAAAAGTCCGCAATGACCAGAGATTGAGCCTGTCGAAATCGGCTTCGACAAGCTCAGCCTGCGTAAGTCCTAACCTTGTACAAGTTGTTTGTCTATATCAGTTTAGCTATGTTGGCGATTGGTGCCAAACGGCCGTTACCACCTCCACAAACGCCTGCTCCAGCGGCGACAGGGTGCGCCCCGGTCGGGTGGCCACGATGATATCCCAGCCAAACTGGAATTCCGGCACGGGCAGCTCGATGAGGCCAGAAACGGCCGTTACCCGTCGGGGCAAAAAGGTCACCGTGTGCGGCTGGCGGGCCATCGGCAGGGCCGCGGCCAGGGGCACACGCACCGCCGGGCCTTCCGCGCCGCTCATCTGGCGCAGGCTGGTCAGGTAGGCGTCAAAGGCGTTGCCCCAGTGGATAATGATCGGCTGGTACTGCCAGAGTTGAGGGAGGGTAACGGCCGTTGCCCGCGCCAGTTCATGCGCTGGCGACACGGCCACCACCATCTCGTCGTGCAGGCGCAGCACCGTTTGCACCTGCGCCGCATAACGCGGAAACGCCGCCGCCAGGGCGATGTTGACCACGCCATCCAGCAGCTGGTGAATAGCAAAATCGGAGTGCCCCGTCTCCAAATACAGCTCCGCCTGCGGGTACGCCTGGCCAAACTGCTTCACCACCTCCGGCATCAGCGACGCCGCCAGCGAAAACGGACAGCACACCGTGACGCGGCCCACCTGCCCCTGCTGCACCAGCTGCACCGCCTCCTGGCCCGCCTGCAAAATGGCCAGGGCACGCTCGGCATAGCCCTGGAACAGCTCGCCTAAGGGAGTTAATGATAACGGCCGTTGCCCGCGCCAGAACAATTCACCGCCCAAACTTTGCTCCAGCTGCTGAATCCGCGCGCTCAGCGACGGCTGGGTGAGATTAAGCTGCTCGGCAGCGGCCGTAAAGCTGCCCGCCTGAATCACCGCCAAAAACGCCTCAATTTGCCTGATTTCCATAGAAGTGTGCCTGGATTTTCTTAGTAATGAAGCGTGAAACGTGAAACGTGAAAAGAATCACGTTTCACGTTTCACGCTTCACGCGGGCTCTATCAAAATGCCCGTCTTTCACGTTTTGCTTTCCGCAAAAGTAGTATACCATTCAGCCAACTTTCAGCTTAACGCCACAGTTCAGGTAAGCGTTCAGCCTTACCTGGAGCAAGGGCATCGCCTCGGCGCTTTGCGCCTGGCGATGCCGACGATCGTGGGGTTTTTTCACTTTTTGGGGTCATTCTGACCCCAAAAAGTGAAAAAACCAATTCTCCCCCCGCACGGGGCGCGCAGCGCCCTCGTGCGGGATACCAACGCAACGGTTAACAAACCATTCAGGAAGGGAAACATGACAACGCTTACAGGGGAACGGCCGTTTAACTACAAAAAAACCATCATTGTGGGCTTTGGCTTTTTGGGGATCAGCATCATCTGGCCCATCTTTAACCAGTACATCCCCATTTTTTTGCAGGCAGGCAATCCCGCCTTTGAAGGCGGCACCGACGTGCGCGGCTTTGGCCTCGGCCCGGCGCTGGCGCTGTTCATCATGACCTGGGACAACCTGATCAACGTTTTTGTCCAGCCGTGGGTGGGGGCCAAAAGCGACCAGACGTGGAACCGTTTTGGGCGGCGCAAGCCGTGGGTTTTGCTGGGTGTGCCGGTGGCTTTGGTAGGCTTTACGCTGATTCCGTTTGCCCAAACGGCCGTCGCCATCGCCGCCTTCATCCTCATCACCAACTTTGGCATGGCCCTGTTCCGCTCGCCCACCGTCGCCTGGTTGGGCGACCTGTACGAGCCGGACGATCGCAGCAAAGCCAACGGCATCATCAACATGATGGGCGGCGTGGGTGGTTTGCTCGCCTTCTTTGGCGGCGGCTTTTTATTTGAACATTTCAGTGCCATCGATCCCGAGTTGGGGCGAATGGCCCCCTTCATCGGTGGCGGTATCCTGCTGCTGGCGGCGGCGCTGGTCGCCCTGCTGGGCGTACGCGAACCGCAAAAAATCAGCAGCGAAGCCGAGCCGGAGAACCCCGGCGTGTTGGCCAACCTGCGCACCGTCTGGCACAACCCGGACCGCAGCGGCCTGTTTGTGCTGCTGGGCATTTTGCTCTGGTTTATGGCGTTTAACGCCCTGGAAGCCGGGCTTTCCTCCTTTGCCGTGTTCACCCTGGACATTTCCCCCGGCACCGCCTCCATTTATGCCGGGTCAATCACCATCAGCCTGATTTTGTTTGCCGTGCCTGCCGGGATTTGGGGGACGAAGTACGGCCGTCGCCAGATCATCCGCATTGGCCTGACCGGGTTGACGATTCTCCTGGCCGTGGGCTACTTTGTAGTTCAGGGAGCGGTCACCTTC
This sequence comes from Anaerolineae bacterium, assembly GCA_020848035.1. Classification (GTDB taxonomy): domain Bacteria; phylum Chloroflexota; class Anaerolineae; order Promineifilales; family Promineifilaceae; genus Leptofilum. The sequence goes on from JADLAX010000001.1 coordinate 41,662, forward strand.
ATCGTTGTGCTGGTGCTGGCCGGGCTGTTCTGGGCCTGCGTCAACGTCAACAGCCTGCCGCTGGTCTACGACCACGGCGATGAGCGGCGCATCGGTGCGTACACCGGGCTGTACTACTTTTCATCGCAGTCAGCGGCCGTTTTAGGGCCAACCCTCGGCGGCATCGTCGTCGACAGCCTGGGCAGCAACTACCGCTGGCTCTTCCTCTTCAGCGCCCTGTTCATGGGCTTCGCCTGGCTGGTAATGCAGCGGGTACGGGCGTCGTGAAAGTACCTTGTGCTGGCTGGTTAGTGAAACGTGAAGCGTGAAACGTAAGAGCCCGGCTCATCACGTTTCACGTTTCACGCTCTGCTGCCCCCCCAAACAATCCGTCCACAAACATTCTTGTATAGAATACTTCTATACTTCCCATAGCATCTATTTGTAGCTTGTATACCTCTGGCATGTTACGCTATCTGGTACCATCCCTTCTTCATAATGGGCACGTTTTTACCAGAGGCGGATTCATGGAGAAAGGCCCTCTTTTTTCGCGGCTCCGCCTCTCATTGTTCTACCATTTTCGAGGTGAATCCAGATGTCTAAGCGAATCCTCTACGTCGAAGACAACCCCAACAATGTGCTGCTGGTGCAGCGCATCATCAACGCCGAGGGGCACCAACTGCTGGTGGCCCGCGATGCAGCGGCTGGTTGGCAAACGGCCGTTACCCACCAACCCGACCTCATCCTGATGGACCTGCACCTGCCCGGCGAGCAAAACGGGCTGGAGCTGACGCAGCGGCTCAAGCAAGAACCCGCCTTGCAGCACATCCCCATTGTGGCCCTCACCGCCCACGATTCGGCGGCAGTAGAAACGGCCGCTCTGGCCGCGGGCTGTTCTGGCTTCCTGCGCAAACCGGCCGACCTGCGCCAGATCCGCCAGACGCTGCACACTTTTTTGAACGGAGAGGGAACGGCCGTTGCCGCCCAATCCGCTGCCCCCATTTACGCCTTCATCTAACACCCACGGATTTCGTGGAGCTTGGCGTGAAACGTGATGCCTCTCTGCTCACGTTTCACGTTTCACGCATCTCGGGCTATAACCCCCCTGAATTCCCAAAGAGCCAAAAATATGACCTACCTCACCCACCTTGAATGCTCCCTCACCGGACAAACGTACGACGCCAATCAGCTCATCCGCCTCAGCGACGCCGGGCAGCCGCTGCTGGCCCGTTACGATCTGCCCAAAGCCCGCGCCGAGCTGGACCGCGACGAAATCATGCGCCGCCCGGCAGGCATGTGGCGCTACCATGAACTGCTGCCCGTCGGCGACCCCGATTACCGCATCACCCTGGGCGAAGGCGGCAAACCGATTCTGCCTCTCGGCAACCTGGGCCGCGCACTGGGGCTGCCCCACCTGTACCTGAAAGACGAGGGGCAAAACCCCACCGGCAGCTTTAAGGCGCTGGGGCTGGCCGCCGCCGTGAGCCGGGCGCTGGAATTGGGCGCGCGCGAGTTTGTCATTCCCACGGCGGGCAACGCGGGTGGCGCACTGGCTGCCTACGCCGCCCGCGCCGGAGCCATCGCCCACGTTTACATGCCCGGCGACGCCCCGCTAATCAACATCATGGAAGTGCAGATGAGCGGTGCCGATTTGCGCCTGGTCAACGGCCTGATCAACGACGCCGGGCGTGAAGCCGCCGAAGCCGCTGCTGAAGGTGGCTGGTTTGACGTCTCCACGCTGAAAGAGCCGTACCGCGTGGAGGGTAAAAAGATCATGGGCTACGAGCTGGCGGCGGCGTTCAACTGGCAGCTGCCGGACGTGATCATCTATCCCACCGGCGGCGGTACCGGCCTGATTGGCATGTGGAAGGCGTTCGACGAGATGGAGCAGCTGGGCTGGATTGGTCCTGAACGGCCGCGCATGGTGGCGGTGCAGTCAGATGGCTGCGCCCCGGTGGTCAAAGCGTTCCACGATGGGAACGAGGCCACCGACACCTGGCCAAACGCGGCCACGCTGGCGGGTGGGCTGCGCGTCCCGGTAACAATTGGCGGCCGTTTGATGCTGCGGGCGTTACGGGAGAGTGGGGGAACGGCCGTTGCGGTGTCAGACGGCCGTATCATCCAGGCGCAAAAACAGCTGGCGTCGCAAGAAGGCATGTTTGTCTCGCTGGAAGCCGCCGCCACCGTCGCCGCCCTCGAAGAGCTGGTGACCCAAAACTGGATCGCCCCGGAAGAGCGGGTTCTCATCTTCAACACGGGTAACGGCCTGAAGCACCGCATCTTACTGACGTGAGGCAAGTGATAGAAGTGATAAGTTAAAAGTAAAAAGTGAAGTGAGACTGACCCACTTTTCACTTATCACTTTTAACTTCCCACTCGTTCCTTGACGAAACCCCCACCCCATGCTAACCTACGCGCATTATGAACCTGAACGTTTGCCGCTATTACGACAGCTATACTTTCACAACACAGACGCCGCTGGCGTGTGGGGATAAAGTTGCCTGTCGTTGACAAGTAAACCAAACTATCCAGACCACCCAAGACGCGGCTAACCACCGCGTCTTTTTTTATTTTTGCCACAGAGGACATAGAGGGAAAAGCTCTTTGAGATTTCGTGGGGTGTAGCGTGAAACGTGAAGCGTGAAACGTGATGTCTCTCTGTTCACGTTTCACGTTTCACGCATCACGGATTGTAAGCCCCTTGAATTCCTAAAGATCCAGGAAAAAGAGTAAAATCTGTGCCATCTGCGAAATCTGTGGCTGCTTTTTCAGGAGATGCCTTATGAACGCGTTTGAAGAACTTCGCTGGCGTGGGTTTGTCTACGACCATACCGACGGCGTGCCCGAGCTGCTCGCCAAAGAGAAAATCACCCTGTACAACGGCTTCGACCCGACGGGTGACAGCCTGCACATTGGTCACCTGGTGCCGATGATGGCCATGGCCCGGATGCAGCGCTACGGCCACACGCCGATTGCTTTGGCCGGTGGCGGTACGGGCATGGTGGGGGATCCAAGCGGCCGTTCTACCGAACGCAACCTCCTCACCCTGGACGAAGTGCAGGCCAACCTGGTGCGCGTGCAGGAACAGCTGTCTGGTGTGCTCGATTTTGAGGTCAAGAGCAACCCGGCGCGCATCGTGAACAACGCCCACTGGCTCACCGAACTCAGCATGATGGAGTTCCTGCGTGACGTGGGCAAACATTTCACCATCAACTACATGATGGCCAAGGATTCGGTCAAATCACGCCTGTCGCGTGAGGATGGCATCTCCTACACCGAGTTCAGCTACATGCTGCTGCAAGCGTACGACTTCCTGTACCTGTTCCAAAACCACAACTGTGTCATGCAAATGGGCGGCAGCGACCAGTGGGGCAATATTTTGACCGGCGTGGAGCTGATTCGCCGCACCACGGGGCAAAAGGCCAATGCGCTGGTCTTCCCCCTCGTCACCCAGGCGGATGGCACCAAGTTTGGCAAAACAGCCGCAGGCACCAACGCCTGGCTGGCCGCCGACCGCACCTCGCCCTACCGCTTCTACCAGTTCTGGCTCAATACCGACGACGCCGACGTGTTGAACTACCTGCGCTACTTCACCTGGCTGGACCAGCCGACGATTGCCGAGTACGAGGACAAGCTGTTCAACGCCCCGGAGCAGCGGGAGGCGCAGCGGCGGCTGGCGCAGGAAGTGACAAGGATGATTCATGGGGAAACGGCCGTACACAAAGCCGAAAAAGCCGCCGAGGTCCTGTTTGGTGGTGATTTAGATGGGCTGGAACCATCCGACATCCGCGACATCTTCGCCGACGTGCCCAGCAGCGAACTGGCCAAAACCGCGCTGGAAGGCGACGGGCTGTCCGTGGTGGATTTGCTGGTAGACACCGGCCTCGCTTCGTCCAAAGGCGATGCGCGCCGCTCCATCCAGGGTGGCGGCCTCTACCTCAACAACGAGCGCATCAACGATGTCGGGCAAACCGTCACGCTCAACCAAAGCATCGACGGCCAGTTCCTCATCCTGCGCAAAGGCCGCAAAAAGTACCATCTGGTGCAAATTTCATGACCGTTTGCCGTGAATGGTTTTCAAGTAATCGTTTTGAGATGAGTTTACTTGGATGTTAGCTCTCTAGAGGCATAACTGACAAGTCAGTTTTGTAGGATAATTGAAGTGGTTTTGCAGTCATTAGGTAATTTTTTTATTTGACACAAACGAGAAATGCCTTTAGTATGTATGAGTTCCGTGTAGTTGACTAACCTAATCTCAGAAGTGCCTGTTTAAAAATGAGTTTTCAAGTTTTTGTTCTTAATCTACTTTGTCTATTCGTAAGTTTTAAATTCCCGTGACTATGCACCTGTCTATTCAACATTAATAGGCAGGTGGTTTTTAGTTGGATTTGATAATCAATGTGTATTGGGGATGATTTTCACAGCATAATCAAATTTGAAAATCAAAACCAGGAGGCTTAAGTACATGAAAGATGGCTCTATTGGAGGATAACAAGGTATGTTCAGTCGCGTAAACAAGCAAGTAGTTCTTTCCATTCTGATAACAACTTTAATCACACTAAGCTTGGTTTTGCCAGTGCTTGCTGACGGTTCTATTGCGGGAGGATAACTGCATTTAGTGTTGCTATCAAGCTAAATCAAAAGGGCGAAGATACAGAAATCTTTCGCCCTTTTTTAATCTAAAATTCCCAAAGCAGAGATATATGTATGGATGTAGAAGTAAAATTTCCAATTGCAGTACAAGCTTACACCTATTTCGCATCTCGATACGGAATAGGCTACGATTCATTAGAAATTAAATGGATGATTAATGAAGACGGGTCAGCGTTATTACAAAGAGTGATTGAGATCGAAGCGTTTTCTAGAGTAGAAAGCCTAGATACATATTTATTAATTCCAGAAAGTGATGACGATAGAAAAATCGATTTTATTTCTGTTGATTCGCTTTCCCCAAAATGGAGTATATCGTTAAGTGATGTAAAAAAGGAGTTAGGCAGAGGTTCAGCAATGATCTCTATCTCTCCTCCACTAAAAATTGAAGAAAAAATGAGATACAGAATGGTTGAAGAGCTCCCTCCAGGTCTATACGCAATAGGTATGACAAGCACAGAACTCTCTAAGCGCAAGTCAGCCTATGATTACTGTGGATGGAATATTAATAGGCCAACAAGAAAGGTATCACTTCAAATTGAATTTCCAAGTGTTATTAAACCAGAAAACTATAGCTTAGAGGTTCGGTATGCAAGCACTTCAGGATTTCCTTCATCAAAAAAGCATTTTGAGGAATCACAAAGGTTTGATCCTGTATTGACCCTCAATCCACAGAGAGACAAATCTATTTTGAGGTTAGATATTGATTATCCAATGATTGGACTAATTTATATCTTACGTTGGCAACCATTAGCAAAGGAAACCAAAGCAGCAAGCAATCAAACCTCTATAACTTCGGATTCAAGAAAGGAGTATTTAATCGAAATCCGCAACATTTTAATTGATAGATTTAACGATGGGGAACTGCGAACATTAGCTCACGATCTTGGTGTAGATTATGAGAGCTTACCCGATAACGGTAAAGCAAATAAAGCAAGAGAACTGGTCGAATTCCTGGAACGCCGAAATCAAATTCTTGAATTAGTAAAGCTAGGTAAAGAACTAAGGCCAAATGTAAAATGGCCAGAATACAAAGACTGATCCGGCTTTCCTAGTAGAACGCAAAAAAGAAACTGCCATTTTAAGGAGAGTTCATTTGCGTTATAGTCAAGAACAGGTCTATTTGCTACAACTCACGTAGGCTTCGATGGGAGAACAGACGCAGGTGAGGTTGCGGTCGCCGTAGACGTTGTCGATGCGGGCGACGGCAGGCCAGAATTTGCTGCTGCGCACTCATTCGGTGGAGAAGGCGACCGTTTCTCGTGAATACGGCCGTTCTCCCACAACCTCAATCTATTTGTTTGTATAGCGATAGTAGCAGGACAGCTCTGGGTTGACGGCCAGTTCGTTGCGCGGTTTGCTGCTGGCGGTGATGTAATGCTGTACGGCCGTTAACTCCGGGTTTACAGCCAAAATGTTCCGCTCTACGGCTTCACCCTGGTCCACCATATACCTCTGAAAGCTGAGCAACTCTGGATTTTCGGCCAGGGATGGTGCAGCTGCCACACCTTCATACAAAGCTACAGTTTTCAATTCTGGATTAACGGCCAGCGGATTACGAACTTCCGCCGTCGTCATCATGGCCGAAGTCACGACCAGATACCCAATAAGAACAGCCACAAGCAGCAAAAAGATGCCAACGACAATCGGCAAATAGTTGTGCTTCTGCTGACGCTTCAGAACCGGCTGATAGCTAGTCATCACACACCTCCATTTATTGTGGGCACCAATAAAAAAACAGCAGTCGAAATGGTTTCGGCTGCTGTTTCAAACTCATCTATGTTTCAGCCGCTACAACGTGTGCAGCGATCAAACTCCATTATAAATCCGCTCTAAAGCACAGTCATGTGACGAAAATCACATTCGGCTTCTTCACGGCGGCTTTGCTGAAGATTGGTCCAATCGGCAAGATTGGACCAACCTTCTACGTGCGTTGTTAGCTCTCGTAGGCTTCGATGGGGAGGCAGGCACAGACCAGGTTGCGATCGCCATAGACGTTGTCGATGCGGGCGACGGCGGGCCAGAATTTGCTGCGGCGCACCCAGTCGGTGGGGAAAGCGGCCGTTTCTCGTGAATACGGCCGTTCCCAACTCTCACCCGCAATTACCGACGCCGTGTGCGGGGCATGGGCCAACACGCTGTCCGCATGGGCGACCTTGCCGTCCTCAATCTCGGCAATCTCCTGGCGAATTTGAATCATGGCGTCGCAGAAGCGGTCCAGTTCAACCTTCGACTCGCTTTCTGTCGGCTCAATCATCAGCGTGCCAGGCACGGGGAAGGACATGGTGGGCGCATGGTAGCCGTAATCCATCAACCGCTTGGCCACATCTTCCACCGTCACAGCCTCTTTGAGCGGCCGTAAGTCAATGATGCACTCGTGGGCCACACGGCCGTTTTCACCCTTGTACAGCACCGGGTAATGCGGGTCCAGGCGGTGGGCGATGTAGTTGGCGTTCAAAATCGCCACTTCCGTTGCCTTTTGCAGACCAGCCTCACCCATCATGGCGATGTAGGCGTAAGGGATGGGCAGGATGCTGGCGCTGCCCCACGGTGCCGACGACACCGGGCCAATGGCCTGGGCACCACCGACGCCATTCACCACCGGATGACCGGGCAGGAACGGTGCCAGGTGCGCCGCCACGCCAATCGGGCCAACGCCGGGTCCACCACCGCCGTGCGGAATGGTGAACGTTTTGTGCAGGTTCAGATGGCAGACGTCCGCGCCGATGTTGCCTGGGCTGGTCAGCCCCACCTGGGCGTTCATGTTGGCCCCGTCCATGTACACCTGCCCACCGTGGTCGTGGATGATCTGACACATCTCTTCGATGGCCGCTTCAAACACGCCGTGGGTGGAGGGATAGGTAATCATGACGGCCGCCAGATGGTCGCTGTGCTGTTCGGCTTTGGCGCGCAAATCGGTCACGTCAATGTTGCCGTTGTCGTCGCACTTCACCACCACCACTTCCATGCCCGCCATGACAGCGCTGGCCGGGTTGGTGCCGTGCGCCGAGCTGGGGATGAGGCAAACATTGCGCTGATTGTCGCCACGCGACAGGTGGTATGCCCGAATGACGAGCATCCCGGTGTATTCCCCACTGGCTCCAGAATTTGGCTGCAAAGAAACGGCCGCAAATCCCGTCACCTCCGCCAACCATCGCTCCAACCGCTCGAAAAGGATCTTGTACCCCTCTGCCTGGTCACGCGGCACGAAGGGATGCAGCCCGCCAAATTTGGGCCACATCACCGGCAGCATTTCGGCCGTGGCGTTCAGCTTCATGGTGCAGGAACCCAGTGGAATCATCGAATGGGTCAGCGACAGGTCGCGCGCTTCCAGCCGGTTGATGTAGCGCATCATCTCCGTTTCGGAGTGGTAGCTGTTGAACACGGGATGGGTGAGGAAATCGCTGGTGCGGGCGTAGGTGTCTGGGTAAGCCAGGTTAGCCCCATCGGCCATATCGTAGACGTTGAACTGCCCTTTGGCCGCGCCAAAAATCTCGAACAGCGCCTCCACTTCGTATGTTTCGGCAATTTCGTCGAGGGAGATGCCGGTACGGCCGTCGGCAAAATAACGCAGATTCATTTCCCGATCCAACGCCATCTGACGAATTTCAGCTTGAGACTTGGGTCCACCCGCGACGGTAATTGTGTCGAACACGGGCTGTTCGTTGACGCTGTAACCTAATTCGACCAAACCCTGGCGCAGAACGGCCGTTAACAGCTGTACCCGTCGGGCAATTTTGCGCAGGCCGTGTGGCCCGTGGTACACCGCATACATCGAGGCCATGATAGCCAGCAGCACCTGCGCCGTGCAGATGTTGCTCGTCGCCTTCTCGCGGCGGATGTGCTGTTCGCGGGTTTGCATCGCCAGGCGCATGGCCGGGTTGCCCTGCGCATCAATCGACACACCCACCAGGCGGCCGGGCATTTGCCGCTTGTACTCTTCGCGGGTGGCCATGTAGGCGGCGTGTGGCCCGCCATAGCCCATCGGCACGCCAAAACGCTGGCTGTTGCCCACCACCACATCGGCCCCAAATTCGCCAGGGGCACGCAGCAGCACCAAAGCCAGCAAGTCGGCGGCCACCACCACCAGTGCCTGTTTGTCGTGGGCTGCCTGCACAAACGGCGCGTAGTCGATCACGCTGCCATCGGTGGCCGGGTATTGCAGCAGGGCACCAAAGCAGTCGTCGAAGTCGTAGCGGGCATGGTCGCCCACGACCACGTTGATGGCCAGCGGTTCGGCGCGCATCTGCACCACGGCGATGGTTTGCGGATGGCACAGTTCGGACACGAAGAAGGTGTTGGCGTTGGAGTTGCGCGGCCGTTGGCGCAGGGCCAGGGTCATCGCTTCGGCCGCGGCCGTTCCCTCGTCGAGCATGGAGGCGTTGGCAATTTCCATGCCGGTCAGATCCATGATCATTGTTTGGAAGTTGAGCAGCGCTTCCAGCCGCCCCTGGGCAATTTCAGCCTGGTAGGGGGTGTACTGGGTGTACCAGCCGGGGTTTTCGAAGATGTTGCGCAGCACCACGGGTGGGGTCAGCGTATCGCTGTAGCCCATGCCGATGAAGCTGCGGTACAGCTTGTTTTTGGCGGCAATGGCGCGCATCTCAGCCAGAATTTCCGACTCGCTGCGGGGGGCATCTAGCTTGAGCTTGTGGGGCAGGCGAATGTGGCCGGGAATGGTCTGGTCGATCAGCTCAGCCAGGGAGCCAACCTGCAAAGTGGCCAACATCTGGGCAATTTCTTCTTCGCGCGGGCCGACGTGCCGGTCCACAAAATGGTCGGTGGGGGATAAAAGTTCGCGGTTACTCAGTTGGATGTCGCCGTTGGCACGGCCGTTTTTATACGCAGGGGTGTCGGCGACGAGTGTGGGAGTATTCATGGTATTTCTCCGGGTTCTAACTGTAAAACGGCCGTTACAAACCAGGGCAGTACGGCCGTTTGCTCAGGTGAAAGTGCCCTGATCAGAAATGTTAGCAGCTTTCACAGTAGGGAATGGTGCAGCAGAACCCAGCAGCGGCAGCTAACGGCCATTTGCCGGGTCCGTCTGTTTTACTCACGCTCGCTCAGGTATTTTTCGTAGGCCGCGGCGTCCATCAGATCGTCGTACTCGGCCGGGGCGCTCATTTTTACTTTGATGAGCCAGGCGCCGTAGGGGTCCTGGTTGAGCTGTTCGGGGGTGTCAATGAGGGCTTCGTTTACGGCCGTAACGTCACCAGAAACAGCCATCAACAAATCGGCGGCGGCTTTGACAGACTCCACCACGCCAAACGTTTCGCCGACGCCAAAAAAGTCGCCTACGTTGGGCAGTTCCAGGTACACAATGTCGGACAGGGCATCTTGAGCATGGTCGGTAATGCCAATGGTGGCGGTATCGCCGTCCACGCTCACCCATTCATCGTCGTTGGTATATCTCAAATTTGCCGGAATTTTGCTCATCATCATCTCCTTGGGATGGGGCCACAGCGATCACAGAGAACAAAGAGCGTTCCGCTCTCAATCCTTTGTGGTCGCTACGGCCGTTGGTAAATTCAACCGCCAACAAAAAAGGACGCATAGCAATTGTAAAAATTGCTAGCGTCCTCTGTCATAGACCTGAGAGATTCGCAGCAACCATTTTTATGTTTGCCACTTGCCCCGTCGGTGTCTGCTAACCTCGCTTTCGCTCGGCTAGTCCGACTTTCCAGATTTACCCGGCAGCCCGGTCCTTTTACCTGAGAGTTTCATAGCGGATGGCTAATCCACTATTTGCCCCTTCGGTGACGTTTTTACAACGTTCTCTCCCGAACGGCCGTTTGCCGTATTCAATTGTTCAAAAAAAGTTGCCTGCCAACATTGTAAGGATTGCCCTCACAATGTGCAAGTCACAAAATTTAGACCCAACCGCGCAGCCGAACGGCTTCGGCAACCCGGTTTACCGCCACCAGGTAAGCCGCCACGCGGGTGTCCACATTCTTGGACTCGGCCATGTGGTTCACGGCATGGAAGGCGGTGGTGATTTTCTTGTCCAACCGCTCGTGTACCATCGCTTCATCCCAGTAATACTGGTAACCGTTCTGCACCATCTCAAAGTAGGAAACAATCACACCACCGGCATTACACAGGAAGTCGGGGATGATGTAGATACCCTTGTCGTTGAGAATGTTGTCGGCTTCGGGGGTGGTGGGGCCATTGGCCAGCTCAGCCACGATTTTGGCCTTGACGTTGTCCGCATTTTGGCTGGTGAGCTGGTTTTCAATCGCACCCGGAATCAAAATGTCTACCTGAAGTTCCAGCAGCTCCGAGTTGGAGATGTTTTCGGTACCGGGGCAATCCTTAACCTTGCCCGTCTGACGAAGGTGGGCAAGCACCACGTCCGAATCGAGCCCAGAAGGATTATAAATACCGCCAAACTCATCGCTGACGGCCACGACCTTGAGGCCAAACTGCTTCTGGCCCAAAATGTGGGCGTAGGAACCCACGTTGCCGTAACCTTGCACAGCGGCCGTTGCCCCTTCCAGATTCATTCCTTTCAATTTGGCCGCTTCACGAATGGTGAAGAGGCCGCCCATCGCCGTGGCCGGGGTACGCCCGGCCGAACCACCCAGCTCCAGCGGCTTGCCGGTGATCACGCCGGGTTCGCGCTTGCCGTTGATGGTTTCATACTCATCCAGCATCCAGGCCATGATGCGGGGGTTGGTGTTGACATCGGGGGCGGGTACGTCTTGGGTCAGGCCGACGTAGCGGGCGATGTTGCGCATGTAACCCCGGCTCAGCCGCTCCAGCTCATCCTGGGACATTTCGCGCGGGTTGCAGATGACGCCGCCTTTGCCCCCACCGAGCGGGATGTCGGATACGGCCGTTTTCCAGGTCATCCACGCCGCCAACGCCCGCACGGTGTCAATCGTCTCGTCCGGGTGGAAGCGAATGCCGCCCTTTGCCGGGCCACGGGCATCGTTGTACTGCACGCGGAACCCCTTGAAGGTCCGGGTGGTGCCATCATCCATCCGCACCGGAATGGTGAAATGAAATTCACGCATCGGCTCACGCAAAAAGGCGTGCATATCGGGATCTAACTGCAAAACCTCGGCGGCTTCATCTAACTGGGCTTGTGCAATTGCAAAAGGGTTCAGATTTTCTTTCATTGTGAACGTTACTCCATTGGTAAGTGGGTTTAGGGATGTTGCCAGCAAGGCACGGGATACGCCCTTCATCTGTTTTGAAAAATTTCAGGCGTACACAGGGAAGGAAAACAGTTCGTCTGTGTGTTGGGGAAAAGTGCAGGTTGCTGCGTTCCATAAGATGCCATTTGGCTGGCACGGTGAATTGTACAAGATAGCTTGGGACAGGTAAACACTCTCTTTATGCTTACATGACTTTTAACACAACGAATCATTATTTTAATAATTTCAAGGGCAACACACTTTTTCTAATGATAGGACCTGCCTCTACCCAATCCCCGCTGGCTCTGGTAAACTACCGCCTTAAATTTTGTAAATAGTCCATGATCAACCAAATCGTTCTTGCTCTCATCTTCAGCGGTCTCATTGCTGCCCTGGCTTACTGGCGTGGTTCGCTGGCCGTCTCTGGCGCTCTGGGTGCGCTGTTGGTGGGCACGATCATTTATGGCTTTGGCGGTTGGGTCTGGGGCGTGGTGCTGGCACTCTTTTTTGTGAGTTCCAGCTTGCTTTCCCACTATAAAGAACGCGAAAAACGTGCTGTGGCGGAAAAGTTTGACAAGGGCCACCGACGCGACATTGGCCAGGTTTTGGCCAACGGCGGGGCAGGCGCGCTTGTGGCCCTGCTGCATGGCCTCTTTCCCTCACCGCTCTGGCTGCCGCTATTTTTAGGCACGATGGCCACGGTTACGGCCGATACCTGGGCCACTGAACTGGGCACACTGAGCAAACGTCCACCCCGGCTCATCACCACGGGGCGCGTGGTGCCGGTGGGCACGTCGGGCGGTATTTCGTTGTTTGGCACGGCCGTTTCCTTCGTCGGCGGGCTGCTCATTGGCCTGGCAACTGGACTGCTTTTACAAGACCAGATTGTCTGGCTAACCCTCACTGGCGGTATTGGCGGGCTGGCAGGCTCCCTGTTCGACAGCTTTTTAGGCGCCACGGTGCAGCAAATCTACACTTGTGACAGCTGCCAGAAAGAGACCGAAAAGAAGCTGCACTGCGGCCAGCCCACACGGCCGTTGCGCGGCTGGCGCTGGATGAACAACGATTTGGTTAATTTTTTGGCTTCGCTGGCGGGGGGCGCTGCGGCCGTATTGGTTTATTATTTACTGGTAGTGTAACAAACCCTTGGGACTGCTTTCTGAACAGACACCGCGTCCGACGTCGCGCACAGGAGTTGCCATGAGAGTGCAAGCATGCCCTGCCGGGTTCACGCTCCGGCATACGCTCAAAGCCAATAACCGCGCCATTACTCGCCTGGCCTGGGCACCAGATGGTAAACTGCTCGCCTCGGCCTCGTACGACCAGACGGTCCGCCTGTGGAACGCGGAAACCGGGGCGGAGGTGCGCGAGCTGTACGGGTACAGCGGCTCTGTTTTTACGGTGGTTATTACCGCCGACGGCCGTTTGGCCATCTCCGCTTCTAAAAACGCCCTCAAGGTGTGGCCCGTCAGCGGCGAAAATCGGTCGCGCACCCTGCGCGGCCACGCCGACTACATCTACGCCGTGGCCGCCACACCAGACGGCCGTTTTGCCATCTCCGGTGCCTACGACGAAACAATCCGCATCTGGAACCTGGAAACCGATACGGAAGAACGAGTCCTCTCCGGCCACAAGGGGCGCATCGGCTGCCTGGCCGTCAGCCTCGATGGGACCACCCTGTTTTCTGGGGCAGCCGACAGCCGGGTGAAGGTGTGGGACCTGTCTACCGGGCAAAATCGGCAAACCCTCAGCGGACATCGCGGCGAGGTGCTGGACCTGGCGCTTTCCCCCAACGGCCAGCTGTTGGCCTCCGCCTCACACGACAGCGACGTGCACCTGTGGCAGACCGCCAGCGGCGAACTGCTCACCAGCCTGACGGCGCACAAGAAACCAGTAACGGCCGTCTCCTTCTCCGCTGATGGGCAGCTGCTGGCCACCAAATCGGCCGACAGCACCGTGCGGCTGTGGCGCACCGACAACTGGGAAACCATCGCCAATCTCGAAGAAGGCCACTCCAAATTTGCTTTTGCGGGGCTGGCTTTCCACCCCACCCACCCAACCCTGGCCACCCTGGGCGAAAAAGACAAAATCATCCGAATTTGGGACCTGGACTTGGGGCAATGGTTCTAAAGAACCACTCTTTTTGGCAAATTTATATCCTCAGAATTTACAAAACATGCTAACATGACGCCCTAAGGTAAAGCGCCGAAAACATGGCTGTGCCAACAGCAGAACTTTGGCTCAACTGCCCCAGGAAACCATCTGCTCAGTGAAGAACCGTTTAATCTAGTCAGAGTGATGGTTGAAATCTCTCATTCGCCGTTAGCCTGTCGCTAAAACTGCCAGGGTTTCAGAGCGACAAATAGTAGCCGTTCGTCAGTTAGATAACGGTTGCGGACCAGAATGGCTCGTTTGAGCCGTTCACCCACTCCGTTAACCTACTAGCGAATGGGCACATAGGTTATTGCATGTATCAGGAGATTGGACGCGTAGCCACCACGCCGCATAAAAGCATTATTGCTCATGCCACGCTCGATAAACATCTGAACATTCTCAGCTATGCGCCAGATCTAAAGCAGTGGGCACACCGCAGCTCGCTGACCGGTCTCTCGCTGTTTGATCTGTTCCCACAGTTAGAAGCCAGCCTGGAGCGCATTTTGGCCACTTTGCAGGTGCCGGGCAATGCGTTTGTATACCAGCAAGCCCACTTCGCCGACAACCTTCATCCCGACCAGATATTTAACCTGCAACTGGAAGCGCTGCCAGACCTGCCCCATAACTTCCTGCTTACCGTCATTCCCGCCACCACACCCACTTCACTCTACGATAAAAACCTGGTAGAGCTAACGCGGCACAACCGCGAACTGCTGCTGCTCAACCGCGCCAGCCAGATCTTAACCGCCACGCTGGATTCAGCGGAAGTGATGGCGCATTTGCTGCAGCTGGCGGTGCAAATCATTCACGCCACGGGCAGTTCCCTCTGGCTGTGGCGTGATGAGCAGCAAACCACGCTGGTTTGTCGTGCAGCCTTTCATCCCGGCACCGATGAAAAGCTGCTCGGCCTGGAGGTGGCTTCCGGGCAAGGCGTGGTGGGCTGGGTCGCCGCCACCAATCGAGGCACCATTGTGACGGACCCGGCGGCCGACGTGCGTTTTTATCCCCAGATCGATTCCAGCAGCGGTTTTGTCACCACCTCGCTGCTGGCGGTGCCGGTGCAGCTGCGCAACCGGACATTGGGGGTGCTGGAGGTAGTTAATAAGCGGGACGGCCGTTTCCTGGCCCAAGACATCTCCTATGCCAAAACCCTGGCCGCCTCAGCCGCCATCGCCATCGAAAACGCCAAGCTGGTAGCAACCCTGCGCCAGACCAACACCGATCTGCAAAAGCAAAATGAAGAGCTGGAAGCATTCGACCGCACCGTGGCCCACGACCTGCAAAATCCGCTGGCCCTGGTGGTAGGTTTTGCCGATCTGCTGCAAACCAACGCCGTGGAAATTTCCCAGGTGGAACGAGAGCGCGCGCTGAATCTGCTGGTGCAAAACGCCCACCGCATGAGCAGCATCATCCAGGAAATGCTCATTCTCTCCAGCGTGCGCAAACACGAGGTGGAAACCCACCCGCTGGACATGGCTGAGGTGGTGCTGGGCGCAATGGACCGGCTGCGTTTTATGATGCAGCAGTACAAAGTGCGCATCATTCTGCCCGATTCGTGGGAAGTGGCGCGCGGCTATGCCCCCTGGATTGAGGAGGTGTGGGAAAACTATATCAGCAACGCCTTAAAATATGGGGGAAACCCGCCGGTTATTGAAATGGGCAGCGAGGTATTGGCCGACGGCCGTATCCGCTTTTGGATTCGTGACAATGGCCCAGGCATTCCCCCAGACAAGCAGCCCCTGCTCTTTACCCCCTTCACCAAGGTGAGCCAGGTGCGCGTCACGGGGCACGGCCTGGGGCTTTCCATCGTGCGGCGCATCATGGAAAAGCTCAGTGGCGAAGTTGGCCTGGAAAGTGTGCCAAACCAGGGCAGCGTCTTTAGCTTTATCTTGCCCGCCTTCAGCGAAGATGGCGAAACGGCCGTTAAAGTGGTCGAGCCATCCTAGCCGCGCTATTATTCCCTATCCTTAAAAAACAGTTTTTAACCCACAGCCCCGCCGGGTTTTCTTTAAGCATGATCAGGCATCTGGCGGTGGTTTTTCCCCGGAGGAATCATGTCACATTCTGAAAAGCGGCTGATCACCGCTGAAGATTTATACAACATCGCGCTTGTCTCTGACCCGCAAATTTCCCCCGACGGCCAGCACGTCATTTTTGGCGTCACCCGCGTCGACCGCAAAACGGAGAAGAAGTACACCAACCTGTGGCTGGTAGGCACCGACGGCCAAAACGCGGCACGCCAGTTCACCTATGGCGATCACAATGACACCCACCCACGCTGGTCGCCCGACGGCCGTTCCATTGCCTTCCTCTCCAACCGCAAAGATGAAAAGCAGATGCAGCTCTACATCATCCCGTTCCACGGCGGCGAGGCCCGCCCGGTGAGCAAGATGGAGGGCAGCTTTGCCGGGTTTGTCTGGTCGCCCGACGGCCGTACCTTTGCCACCCAGTTCCGCAAAAAAGACCCCGCCGCCAGCGAACGGGAAAAAGACGAGCAAAAGAAGAAGCTCGGCGTGGTCAGCCGCCACATTACCAGCCTCAACTACAAAGGCGACGGCGCAGGCTACCTGCCCGAAGAAAAGTGGCACATCTGGACCATCGACGCCGCCAGCGGCGAAGCGACCCAACTGACCGAAGGGGACAAGTTTGACGAAACCCAGCCGCAGTGGACACCAGACGGCCGTTCCCTCATCTTCATCTCTAACCGCGACCCCCAGCCAGACATCAACTGGGACCAGACGGAGCTGTACCGCATCCCCGTCAAGGGAAGCGCCATCCCCGTCAGGGGAAGCGCCATCCCGGCTGAGGGCGGCGAGATGGAAATGATTCCCTCACTGGAAGGGCGCAAGTTCAACCACACCATTTCACCAGACGGCAGCTGGATTGCCTACATGGGCCGCAAGCAAAAAGGGCACTGGTACCAAAATGACTGCCTCTACGTGGTGCCTACCAGCGGCGGCAAACCGCGTCACCTTACCGAAGGGATTGATTT
The DNA here is from genome assembly GCA_020848035.1 of Anaerolineae bacterium. GTDB lineage: Bacteria > Chloroflexota > Anaerolineae > Promineifilales > Promineifilaceae > Leptofilum. Next base: position 58,576 of record JADLAX010000001.1, read on the forward strand.
GCACCTCTCCATCGTTACCCTGACGGATGTGGGCAGCGGCACGGCGCAAACACCACCCACCTGGTCGAAAGACGGCCGTACCCTCTACACCATGGCCACCGAAAAAGGCAACCAGCCCCTGCTGGCCTTCAGCACCGCTGCGGCCGCGCCGGGCTACGAGCGCATTATTGATGAGCCTGGTTTGGTGGGCAGCTTTTCGCTCGACGACGCCCAAGAAAAAGTGGCTTACCTTTGGGGCGATATGAACGGCCCCGCCCAGGTGCGCGTGCGCGATTTAGGCAGCGGTGAAACCAAAACCCTCACCGATTTCAACCAGGCTTTGCTGGCCGAAATTGAGACCGGCAACATTGAAGAGGTCTGGTTCAAGAGCCAGGACGGCACCGACCTGCACGGCTGGATCATGACCCCGCCCGGCTTCGATCCAAACAAAAAATATCCCTCTGTTTTGGAGATTCACGGCGGGCCGCAAACGCAATACGGCCGTGCCTTTTTCCACGAGCTGCACCTGCTGGCCGCGCAAGGGTACGTGGTGTACTGGAGCAATCCGCGCGGCAGCCAGGGCTACGGCGAGGCGTTTGCCGGGGCGATCTACAACCGCTGGGGCACCGTCGATTTTGCAGACGTGATGGCCTGGGCCGACTACGTCGAAAAGCTGCCCTACATCGACACCAAACGCATGGGCGTAACCGGCGGCAGCTACGGCGGCTACATGACCACCCTCATCATTGGCAAGACGCACCGCTTTAAAGCGGCCGTTGCCCAGCGTGTGGTCAGCAACTTCATCAGCTTCTACGGCTCCAGCGACATGAACATCGGTGCCGAGTACCTGTTTGGCGCGGAAAAAGCGCCCTGGGACGACCTGGAAAATTACTGGCGGCAGTCGCCCATCGCCTACATCGGCAATGCCAAAACACCCACCCTGCTCATCCACAGCGAGCACGACTTCCGCTGCGACAAAGAGCAAGGCGAGCAGGTCTTTGTCGCCCTGCGCAAACTCGGCGTAGATTCCGAGCTTATCCTCTTCCCCGAAGAGTCCCACGGCCTCTCCCGCGCTGGCCGCACCGACCGCCGCATCGAACGCCTCAGCCACATGATCCGCTGGTTCGAAACTTACCTCAAATAACAACATTCGAAGGGTGGAACGCATCTTTTTCCGTTTAACAAAGTGCGTTCCACCTCCTTGCTTTGTGATGCCCCAAATAAAAATTTGCTAACGAACGCGGAACTATATGCTATACTGGTGCCGATGTAGCGACAGCCAAGAGGCATAAATTTTGAAGGAGCATCAGCACCACAAACGATGCTGCCATGCCTGGGAGTTAACGATGCTAACAGCAATTCAAGGTATCTACCGCGATGGCAAGATTCAACTAACGGAAATACCCCGTAATGTTGATGATGACACACCAGTAATTGTCACCTTTCTTACGTCTGGCACTGTCAGCTTGGCTGCGCGGGGCATTGATGAGGAGCAAGCGGCCGATTTGCGGGCACGTCTCACCACCTTTGCGGAAGAGTGGGACAGTCCTGAAATGGACGTTTACGACAATTATGACGCAGCAAAATCAAACCTATAAGCGGGGTGATATCGTTCTTGTCCTTTTTCCGCACTCCAACCTAAAGACAGCCAAAGTTCGCCCCGCTTTGGTAGTGCAGGCGGATAATCTTCAAACAGGCTTGCCACAGTTTATTGTCGCCATGGTTACGAGCCGCATGTTTCGCGCCAATCATCCATGCCGGGTCCCTATTCCCCTCACGTCACCAGAGGGAAAACAGTCCGGCCTGCTAACAGATTCACTGGTAATGACCGACAATCTAGCCACTGTGGCGGAACCAGAAATTGATCGTATCATTGGCTCCTTGCCTATGGAAAAGATAGACATTGCCTTACGACACACGCTTGGACTATAAAAAGCCCCAGAGAAGTCTGTAAAAGGATTACAACGAGCACGGAGAAGTTCTATCTCCACACTCTAACTTTGTAAAAATATGCTAGACAAGATTAAACAAGTCGTTACTCGCTACGACGAAATTGAAAGACAAATGACGGATCCGGCCGTTTTGGCCGACCATGTGAAGCTGACTGACCTGGCCCAGGAGCGCTCGGAGATGCAGGAGCTGGTGGAAGCGTACCGCGAGTATGCGCGCGTGGTGCAAGAGCTGGCCGACACCCGCGAACTGGCCGAGCTGGAAGAAGGCGAAATGGCCGAAATGGCCGAAGCGGAAATCGGTACGCTGGAAACGCGCCTGGAATCGCTGGAACACGAAATGCGCCGCCTGCTGGTGCCCAAAGACCCCCGCGACGAGCGCAACGTCTTTGTGGAAATTCGCGCCGGGGCCGGTGGCGACGAAGCCGGTATTTTTGCCGCCGACCTGCTGCGCATGTACATGCGCTACGCCGAAGGGCGCAACTGGAAGCCCACCATTTTGGAAGAAAACAGCACCGGCGTGGGCGGCTACAAAGAAGTGATTTTTTCGGTGAAAGGCAAGGGGGCGTATTCACGCTTTAAGTACGAAAGCGGGGTACACCGCGTGCAGCGCGTGCCGCAAACGGAATCGCAAGGGCGCATCCACACCAGCACGGCCACGGTGGCCGTGATGCCGGAAATTGACGAGGTGGACATCACCATCGATCCCAAGGATTTGGAGATTACGGCCACATTTTCCTCGGGGCCGGGGGGGCAGCACATGCAGAAGAACGCCACGGCCGCTCGCATCGTGCACATCCCCAGCGGGCTTGCCGTCAAAATTCAATCGGAGCGCAGCCTGACACAAAACAAGCAGCTGGGCATTGCCATTATCCAGGCCCGCTTGCAGGAAATTGAGGAAGAAAAGCAGCATACGGCCGTTGCCGCCAACCGTAAATCGCAGGTGGGTACCGGCGACCGCAGCGAGAAAATCCGCACCTATAACTATCCACAGGGGCGCGTCACCGACCACCGCATTGGTCTGAGCAGCTACAACCTGCCCGCCGTGATCGACGGCGACATTGACCAGTTTATCGACGCCCTCACCATCGCCGACGAAGCAGAGAAACTGGCCGCCCTAAACGAATCGTAACCACGTGGTAGGGGCGCAGCGCGCTGCGCCCCTACCACATGATGGAGCAGTCAATGATCAAACTCACCTACCAGCCACGGGGGCGCTATTTTGAACAATTTGCTGTGGGCGACCAGCTTGTAACGGCCGCTCGCACCATCACCGAAAGCGACATCGTGAACTTTGCCGGGATGACCGGCGACTTCAACCAGATTCACACCGACGCCGAGTTTGCCGCCCAGGGTGGGTTTGGCCAACGGGTGGCCCACGGGCTGCTGGTGCAGTCCATTGCCACCGGGCTGGCGGTGCAATCGGGCATCATCGAAGGCACCGTGCTGGCGTTCCGCGAGCTGAGCGCTAAGTTCAGCCTGCCCGTTTTTATTGGCGACACGGTTCACGTGGAGCTGGAAATCACCGAGACCAAAGCGCTGCCGCGCCTGGGTGGAGGCACCATCAACATGAAATACGCCGTCTACAACCAGCACGGCAAAGCGGTCCAGCGGGGTGATTGGGTGATGCTGATTAAAAATCAGCCAAATGGTTAATTGTAAATGGTGAATGGTTAATTGATGAGTGACGAGCAAAAACGGCCGAATCCCGAACAACCTGAAGAAGATACCCAAAAGCCGCAGCCGAAGCCAGACGCGGAAGAATCGTTTGGCACGGTGTCGCTGTTTGACTTGATGAACGAAGCCGGAAACGACGCACCGCCGGAAACGATTGTGCTTCGGCCCGGCGTACCCCGGCCGTTGCCCCACAAAGAAGCGCCCAAAGCCGAAGATGCGCAGGAAGCGCCGACGGATGCACCAACTGCCCCATCGGACGACGAGCACACTCTCACCATCAACCTGCCCGACGACGAAGATACCGAGGGCGTGGCTCCGATACGGCCGTCGCGCCCCAAACCCGCCCCCCTGCCGCTCACCCCGTCTAAACTGCGCCCCATCAACCGGCCACCCATCGAAGACCCCGACGCTACCGAAGTGCAGCCCGACCTGGCCATTCCGCCGCCAGAACGGCCGCGTTCCGAACTGCCCACCCAAATCCACCAGCGGCCCGAGCCAGACGACCAGCGCACCGTTTACCAGCCGCCCAAACGCCCGGCTGCCCCGCGCGAAGCCCGAACCCAACCACAGCGGGAACAACCGCCGCAGCGCCCGGCGGCTCAACCAACCCAACCGCGCCCCCAGGCGCGACAGCCGCAGCCTGCCCGCCAGACCACCCAACCGACCGGCCCGGTAGCCATGCCCCGGCAAGAACCCAAACCACGCCCCAAACGACAGGCTCCCGGCCAGCGCAACTGGGGCAGCTGCTTTACCCGTGGTCTGGTGATCAGCCTGGTCCTGGGTGTGCTGATGGTGGCCCTCACCGCTGCCGGGTTAGCCATTGCCTACAACGTCATCGCCAGCGACCTGCCACCAGTCACCGAGCTAGAAAACCGCGTCAGCACCTTTGAAACAGCCCGCATTTACGACCGCAACGGCAACGAACTATTTTCCCTGGCCGATCCCTCCATTGGCAATCGCACCCGCGTTTCGCTGGACCAAATTTCCCCGCTGCTCATCCAGGCCACCATCGCCACGGAAGATTCGCGCTTCTATGAGAATCTCGGCTTCGACACCATTGCCATTGCCCGGGCGATTTTGCTGGCGGCGCGCGAAGGCGAGGTGGTTTCCGGGGCCAGCACCATCACCCAGCAGGTGGTGCGTGCCACCCTGCTGGAAGAGGACGAACGCACCCAGCGCACTTTCCGCCGCAAGGTGCGTGAAATCATTCTCGCCGCCGAGATGAACCTGGAATACGAAAAAGACGAAATCCTGGAAATCTACCTCAACGAGATTTACTACGGCAACCTGGCCTACGGCATCGAAGCGGCCGCCGAAACTTACTTCGACAAATCGGCCGCCGATTTAACCCTGGCCGAGGCATCTTTGCTGGCTGGCCTGCCCCAATCGCCCGCGAGCTGGGACCCGTACACCGCGCCCCAGCTGGCCATCGGTCGCCAATCGGAAGTGCTGTCGCTGATGGTTGCCGCAGACTACATTACCCAGGATGAAGCCCAGGCGGCGCTTAATGAGGCCGGAGCATTCATTTACAACATGACCCCGCCGGTGCGCGAGATCACCTATCCGCACTTCACCGTCACCGTGCTGCAGCAGGCCGAAGCGCTGCTGGGTGCCCAATCGATTTATCGCGGGGGGCTGCGCATTCAAACGACGCTGGACCCCAGTGCCCAGCAGCTGGCCGAAGCAACACTGGCCAACGCCCGCCCCAGCATCAACGCGGCAGGGGCCAACAATGCGGCCATGGTGGTGCTGGAACCAAACACCGGCGAAATTCTGGCCCTGGTGGGCAGCGTTGATTTTAACGATGAGGCAATCAGCGGGCAGGTAAACATGGCCCTGGCCGCTCGCCAGCCGGGCTCAACCATCAAACCGCTGGTTTACCTGACAGCAATGGAACAGGGGTGGACACCCGCCACGCTGATTTGGGACGTGCCCACATCGTTCCCCAACGGCACCAACCCACCCTACGAACCCAAAAATTTCGATGACGAGTTTCACGGGCCGCTGCGGTTACGGCCGTCTCTCGGCAATTCCTACAACATTCCGGCGGTTAAAGCGCTGGAGTTTGTGGGGGTGTGTAACTTTATTGCCAACGTGCAAAAAGTGGGCCTCACCTCGCTGCAAGACCCCGGCTGCGTGGCGCAGGGCGCACCGCGCAACTACGGCCTGGCCCTGGCCCTGGGCGGCGGCGAAATCAGCCCGTTGGAGATGGCCGGTGCGTATGGGTCGCTGGCCAACCAGGGCAACTTCATCCCGCCCTACACCATTCGCCGCATCGAAAACAGCGCCGGTGATATTTTGTTCCAGCAGCCCGCGCCCGATCCAGCCGTGACCCAGGTGGTGAACCCGGCCCACGCTTACCTGCTCAGCGACATTTTGTCGGACAACAATGCGCGGCAGCCAGAGTTTGGCGTAAACAACGGCCTGGTCATTCCTGGGCATCGCGTGGCGGCCAAAACCGGCACCTCGGGCACCGACCGCTTTGACGTGCGGGATGTGTGGACCATTGGCTATACGCCGCAGGTGGTAACGGCCGTTTGGGTCGGCAACACCAACAACGAACCCATGGCCCCCGGCGAGTCTGGGTCGCGCACCGCCACGCCCATCTGGAACAGCTTCATGACGCAGTATTTGGCCAACAAGCAGCCGGTGGATTTTGGACGGCCGTCCAGCGTCGTGGACATCGAAATTTGCCGCGCTTCCGGCACCCGCCCTGGCGGCGACTGTACTGACCGCCTCATCGAGCGCTTTGCCGAAAGCCAACCGCCCTTAAGCAGCGATCTGGACTTTATCCGCACGGTGCAGCTCGACCAGTGGACCGGCTTACGCGCCAACGAGTTCTGCGCCGAAAACGTTTACCAGGCCAGCTTCTTTACCCTGCTGGTCAGCGGAGGGGCCACTGTTGAAGCGCGTGAAGAAGCCGCCGCGCAAAACTGGCTGCAAAATACGGCCGCCGGGCAGGCATGGGCCAGCGCGCGCGGTCTGGCCATCCCGCTGCGCCTGCCACCCGAACAGGCCTGCGACGAAAATACGCCGCGTCCACAAATCACCATCACCCAGCCCGAAGCGGGCAGCGAGGTGAGCGGCACGGTGGAAATTGTGGGATCTGTCACTGCGCCGGGTTTTGGCGGCTTCCAGGTGGAATATGGCTTTGGCAACAATCCAGAAGGGTGGGGATTGGCGCGGGAACGCCAGGACATCAGCGTGGAAAATGGGTCGCTGGCCAGCTGGGATACGTCGTCGCTCAACTACGCCGGACCGCTGACGATTCGGGTGCTGCTGTTTGGCCCAGACAATCCCAGCACCCCCGAGGAAGATCGGGCCATCGTGCAGGAGCGGGTGACGGTGATGCTGCTGCAACCCACGCCCACCGTCACGCCCACCCCGACGGAAACGCCCACGGCAACGGCCACACCAACCGCCACGTCAACCAACGAGCCAACAGCCACGGCCACCGCCACGACGGAGAGCACGCCCACGGAAACGGCCGTTCCCAGCGAAACAGCCACCCCCGAAAGCACCCCCACACCATAAAGTTGTTGAGATTGGGCCGCTCTTTAAGAGGAGTGGCCCAATCTTTCTAGACGGCCGCTTACGTTTCGTCCAGTTCGTCTTCGATTTCCTGAATATCCTCGTTGATAGCTTCTTCTTCGGCAATATACACCGCACCGATTTCTTGCTCGACGGGCAGATTGCCGGGCCGCTTCCAGCGCTCCTTGAGCTTTTGGCGTCGCTGGCGCACCTGTCGCTCGGCGGCATCCAGCGCCCCTTTGAGCGCCTGCTCCGGCGAGGCGTTTTTCTCAGTAGCGGCGATGTGTTCGGGACGGCCGTAAACCACCACCGTCACCTCGTGCAAAAAGGCCGATTCGCCCGACGCGGGACGGCGCACGTTGATCGCGGCCCCCACCATGTCGTTATGATCGGCCGCCAGGCGGTGCAATCGTTCTTCAGCCTGGGTGTAGAGCTTGTATTCGGCCGTTTTCGGTAAATCGTCACTGTTTAATTCCAGCGTAAATTCTAATTCGTCCATACGCGTTTTTCTCCTTCAGGGACCAAACCACAACCACACCTCGTGCCAAAACCAGCAGGATTGGGGCGGTTTATGTAATCCGTGAAACGTTTGAACTTTGCGTTAGCCACGGCTCAGGTGGGGCACAAGATGGGTTTCAACTTGCTCATAAAACACCTCGGGCGAGTCGCTGTTCCAGAGGATCACATCCGCCTTCGCCTGGGTCTGCGGCAGGGCAGACTCAGCCTTTAGCGCTTCATCTTGCTCGACAAATTCCTGGAAATCAGCGGGCTCGGTGGGGCGGCCCCGCTGCTGGACGCGGTTAAAACGAGCGGACTGGCTGCCAGCCTTCACGTAGGCAACCAGCAAATCATCGCCAAACTGTTCTTGCAGGACGGCCGTTTCTGCCGGAGTCTGCACACCAATGATCACCAGGGGCGCAGCCTGCCACGCTTCGTTGTGGCGAATTTCCTCCACCAGGCGAGAAATAACGTGTTCCGGGCCATGCTGTGCCAGCTGTTCGGCCGAACTGTCGTAAGCAACCGGCCCTGCTTTCGCGGCTTCTTCTACCAGCTGGCGGGCAAAATCACCCACTTCCACCACCACCGCCGCGTGCCGATCGGCCAGGTAGTGGGCCAGGTCCGCTATGCCTGCACCCAACGGGCCAACAAGCGCCACCAGGCGGGAAGGGTTTGTTTTTACATTTGGTTCCATCACACGAACCTTAACAAACGGCCGCTGCTGACTCAATATATCCCGGTAGAGACCCCAGGTATAGAAACGGAAGAAATGCATTTTTTACGCTCTGCTCACGCCGGAGCGCTATTTTGATGTGACCTTCACGCGCATGGTGCGTCAAACTGGTACAATGTCTCTCCACAGGTACCATGAGGCATACATAGGACACAACATGACCGTTTCTCCAGATTTTGCCGCTATTACGGCCGTACTCTTCGATTGGGATTTCACGCTCGCCTACTCCCTAGGGCTCGACGTTTCGCACACTGCCCGCACAGCCACGCTCTTCCAAAATTACGGGGTCAACTGCACCGCTGCGGACGTGACCGCCGCCCAGGCCTCGCTGGAAGCCGACATTTCCCAGGGCGTAGTCACCGGTTCCCTACGGCCGCAGAAAAAGCGGGAGATCATTCAGCTGTACCGCCAGCTGCTGCACCGGCTGGGCCATCCCGATGGCAGCTACGAGTTTGCTTACAAGATTTATGCGGGATACGGCCGTTTGCCCCACTACCTCTTTGACGACGTGCGCCCCACCCTGCACCAGCTCAAAGCGTACCAACTTGAGCTGGGCATCCTCTCCAACCACTCCACCTCCGTGCGCCAGACCATTGCTCAACTCCTGGGCGACATCATTCCCCAGGAGCGGCTGACCATCAGCGAAGAGGTGGGCGTACACAAGCCCAGCCAAACCATCTTCCGACGCGCCGCCGCCCGGCTGCGCCAGGACCCGGCCAACTGCCTCTATGTGGGTGATAATCTGGAAGTGGATGCGCTGGCGGCCGTAGCCAAAGGGGGGTTTGCCGGGGGTATCTGGATTGATCGGGCCGATGTGGGCGGGGCATTGAAGCTGCCCGACAAGGTGCTGCGCATCACCTCTCTGGCACAGCTTTCCCTGTTTTTTTAGTCATTGTATTTCCCCGGAAATTGCTTAAGAGCGGTAGGTGGTGGTGAAAATTTTCCGGGAAAATAAACTAAACGGCCGTCGCCAAAACTTCCTGTACGTGAGTCATCAACGGAGCCAGATCCGTGCGAAAATAAAAATGATCGCCATTAAACAGGTGCACGGCAAAACGGCCCGCCGTGTGCTGCGCCCAGGCGTAAAAGTCCTCTTCGCGGGCTTCGCTGTCCCACTGGCCGCCAAAGGTGGTGAGCGGCATTTCCAGCGGCGGGCGTGCCTCATGCTGGTAATTTTCCCAGACAGAAAAATCGGCTCGCAGTGCGGGCAGCGTCAGGCGCACCAAATCTTCCATCTCAAAAAAGCGGGCCGGGGTGCCGCCCAAATTTTTCAGTCGGTTGAGAAAGGTTGTGTCGTCGGCCTGGTGTACTTTGGGGTTCAGAGCGGGGCGGTGCGGGGCACGGTGGCCAGAGACCAGCAGGTGCACCGGCTGGGGGCCGTTGTGGCCACGCCAGTAATGCACCAGTTCGTAGCTGATCAAAGCTCCCATGCTGTGGCCAAAAAGAACAAACGGGGTATCGAGCAACGGCCGTAACACCTCCGCCAGCGCCTCCACCAGCGGAGCCAGGCTGGTAAACGCCGGTTCGCGCCAGCGTATCTCTCGCCCCGGCAGGCGAATGCCCCACATCTCCACGTCCGGCGGCATCAACGCCACCCAGGGATGGTACACCACCGGGCCGCTCCCGGCATAGGGAATGCAAATCAGGCGCAAGCGCGGCTTAGCCACGGGCCGGGGGCAAGAAATCCACAGCTGGTTTTGGGTTAAAGTGGTTTGTGTCATGGCCTCACTCTACAGCTCTTCAAAGAGTACCTCGTCCAGTTGGGGGGCGGGTGGTGGGGTGGAACGGCCGTTCATCACCTCATCAATCGCTGTCCGAATTTTCCGGGCCAGTGCCGCCACCGTAGGCTCAACCAACAGACCCGCGTGGGTACCTTCTGCCACTTCAACATCCAGCTCCCCGGTGATCAGTTCAGACCAGCGCTCATGCCAATTTTTATCTTTCATCGCCACCGATTCTGAACTGCGGATAAACACCGCCGCGCCGTCAAAAATCCCAGACTGATAAACGCGGTGCGCATCGGCGTGGGCGATACGCACAGCAGCCACCCGGCGGTTATTTTCCTGGCCGAAGTAGTAAGTGATGAGCCGCTGGTACAGCAAACTTAACTGCCAACTGATGGCGGGCCATAAACGGCCGTCGCGCCAAAAATAAGCCAATCGACTGACCACATATTGCAGACGGTTGATCTTGGGCGGGGCAATATTGGGTGGTTCAGAATCAACCAGCACCAGCAAATCTACCTGTTCGCCCTGCGCCTGAAGCTGCTGCGCCATTTCAAAAGCCACCCAACTTCCCGCGCAGTGCCCGCCAATCAGGTAAGGGCCTTGCGGTTTGAGCGAGCGCATTTCATCGATGTAGTGGCTGGCCATCTCCTTCACGCTCTGGTGAATCGGGTGGTCGCCATCCATGCCCTGCGGCTGCAAACCGTACAGCGGCTGGTCATCTCCCAAATCGTGACCCAACTGCGACAGGCTTAGCACGCTGATGAGGAAGGGCGAAACGTAAAAGAACGGCGGGCGCGCTCCCTTGGTCTGGATAGGCACCAGCGAGGTCCAGTTAGACGTCCAGCCCTCGCTTTGCATAACCTGGGCCAGTTCGGCAATGGTGGGTGCCTGAAACAAAACGGTTAGCGGCAGCTGAAGACCCGTTTCTTTTTCGATTTGGGCGAAGGTACGCACCGCCACCAGCGAATGGCCGCCAATTCTAAAGAAGTTGTCATGCACGCTGATCGGCTGCACGTTCAGCACATTCTCCCAAATTCGCGTCAAAATTGCTTCCAGCTTGGTGCGGGCTTCGACAAAGTTGCGATCTTCCCGATTCACCGACTGCTCTGGCTGCGGCAGCGCTTTGCGGTCCACTTTGCGGTTGGGCGTTTTAGGGAAGCTTTCCAGGAAAACATAGGCCGAGGGCACCATGTAGGCGGGCAGCTTGCCCGCCACAAAGTCGCGCAGTGCCGATTGGTCTGGCTGGGCCACGCCCTCGTGCAGAATGAGGTAAGCCACCAGGCGCTTATCCCCTGGCCGGTCTTCGCGCACGATGGTGACGGCTTCACGAACGGCCGTATGCGCCACCAACGCCGATTCAA
>JADLAX010000002.1 GCA_020848035.1 Anaerolineae bacterium
AGCGCCCGATGATCTGCTCGGTGTCGCCGTGCTCACCACCCCAGCCGTAGACATCGGCCGTATCGAAGAAGTTGATGCCCAACTCCAGGGCCCGGTCCATGATTTTGAAGCTTTCTGTTTCGTCGGTGTGCCAGCCAAAATTCATCGTGCCCAGGCAAATGTTACTGACGACGACGCCGTGTTTGCCGAGACGTTTATGGGTAACTGCCATTGTAAAGCTCCTTTTGTGTGGTGGGTGGGCGGTGGCTGGAAACGGCCGTTTCCCACAAAATAAAAAGCGACAAGCATCCAATGCTCATCGCTGTGTAAATGCTATTAACTGCATCCTTATTTTCTTTAGTGGACGCTTTTTACTAGCTTGATATTCGCCCGAAGCCATTCATTAATTAGCTGCTGCACATCAATGTTCTTCTCTTCAGCCAATTTGCTCATATACTCATCTACATCAGGCTCCAAATAAACAGGAAAATGAAACTCAGCCTCGGCATTATAAAATTTACCTTTTTCTGCTTTAGAGAAATCGTATTCCGCCTTCATTCTTGTAATCCTTCTTTATACTGCTTCAATTCATTTGCGGTTGCTTTCCTCGCAGAAATGATGCGAATCTCAACCGCAGCTTGATTCAATTGTTTGTACGTGTGAACCACCAACCGCAGGATACCACCGCTGTCAATACCTAACGTAATCCAACGATCTTCCTCGTTGCTATGTTCATCATCAAATATTGAGAGCTGATTCGGGTCACGGAAAATTGTTGCTGCACGTCGAAAGTTGACTTGATGCTTGCGGATGTTAACAACTTCTTTCGCGGGATCCCAATCAAATTGATAGCGCAAAGCACAACCTCAACCAACCGTTTCAGTAAGATTGTAATCGAAAAACGGCCGTTTCTCCACCCCCGTACCAAAGTCACCTTCAATACGGCCGTTTCCTCCCGCACAATAACTCCAGGAGATTGCAGAATCAGCGACACCGCGTGAAGAACGGCCGTCGCAAAGGAAATCGCGACATCATGAAATCATCCAACAAACCGCCAAAACAGTCGGAGCAAAAGCCTATTTCGAAATGGTTGTCCTACGAAATTGGTATTTTGCTTGTTTTGCTGCTCATTGCAGCCTTGCTCCTCACCACAAAACCCGCCCAGGGCGCGGGCGTGGTCGGCAGCGGCACCCCCGGCAGCTGCACCGAAGCCGCCCTCACCACCGCCCTCTCCGGCGGCGGCAGCGTCAGCTTCAACTGCGGCGGCAGCCACACCATCACCCTCACCAGCCAGAAAACGATCAACAGCAGCACCACCATTAACGGCGGTGGGCAAATCACCCTCAGCGGTGGCGACACCACCCGGCTGTTTAACCTGCAAAACGGAGCCAGCCTCACCCTGCAAGCCATCACCCTGCGTGATGGCTACAGCAGCGGCGACGGCGGCGCGATTTACGTAGAGCGGCTCAGCACGCTCACCCTGACCAACAGCGCCATCAACAGCTCCACGGCGGCCAACGGCGGGGCGATTGCGCTGAATGGCTGGGGTTCCAGCGACGCGGGCGGCACGCTCATCGTCACCAACAGCAGCTTTAGCGGCAACAGCTCCACGGCCAACGCCATCCCCGGCGGTGGCAACGGCGGCGGGGTGCTCTACGTTACCGGCGGCTCGACGGCGACCGTGAGCGGCAGCACCTTTAGTGGCAACAGTTCGGTCAACGGCGGCGGCATTCACATCCTGGGAGCCAACCTCACCGTGACCGACAGCACCTTCACCGGCAACAGCGCCAACAACACGGCGGGCGGCGGCGGCGGCGGGGCCATTTACGTGGACGGCACCAAAAATTTAAGCGGCGTGATCGACATCTCGCTGAGCACCTTCAGCAACAACCAGAGCAACCAGCTGGGTGGGGCGATCTTCACCTTCCCCGAAGGCACCGGCAGCGTCCTCATCGACCAGTCGCTGTTTGACGGCAATTCGGCCACCGGGGTCGGGCAGGGCGGCGCGATTTACCACCAGAGCGCCACCAGCAACGGACCGCTCAGCATCAGCAACAGCACGTTTATGAACAACAATGCCCACGCCACCAACGGCGGGGCCAGCTCCGGTGGAGCGCTCTGGCTGCTGGATGCGCCGGTGACCATCACCAGCAGCACCTTTGTAGCCAACGACGCCACCACGCCGCTGCCCCTGGCCGCCGACGACTGGCGGCGCGGCTTTGGCGGGGCGATCCGCAGCAGCGACGCCACGACAATTGTGAACAGCACGATTGTCAACAACACGGCCGGTTTTGTTGGCGGGGCGATTGCCGGGCCCGCCACGGTGCGCAACACGATTATCGCCAACAACGACGGCGACAATCCGTGGGACATCCAGGAAAACTGCACCGATGTGCTGACCAACGCGGGCCACAATATTCAATTTCCGCAAAAAACGACGGGGAACTGGAACGATTATGAATGTTTTGGGGGGCAAACGGCCGTAAATCCCCAAATCGGCACCCTCGGCAACTACGGCGGCCCGACCCCCACCGTGCCCCTGCTGGCCAGCAGCCCGGCCATCAACGCGGGCAGCAGCTGCCCCGCCACGGACCAGCGCGGCTTTGCCCGCAACGGCGTCTGCGACATCGGTGCCTACGAGTTTGGTGGCGGACTGATCATCACCAGCATCACGCCGCCCTGGTCTGGCCTGAACAACGTGCAGGACGTGACCCTGACGGTGCAGGGCGCGGGCTTTACTGCCAGCACAATCGTACGCTGGAACGGGGCCAACCGCACCACGACCTATGTGAGTCCGTTTGTGGTAACGGCCGTTCTGCCCGCCACCGATCTTGATACCCTGGGCAATTACAGCGTCACCGTCTACGACCCGGCCCGCAGCCTGGAGAGCGATCCGGCCACCTTCACCGTCGTAACCCAGCTGGTAGAGACGTTTTTGCCAGTGGTAGTACGGCCGTAAACCGCAAATGGCTCCTTGGGACTTTGTGTGCTTTGGTGGGAAACGTAAAACGTGAAACGTGATGCCGCTCTGATCACGTTTCACGCTTCACGCTTCACGGTCCGCCAACCTCAGAATAGAAACCCAACCCCTTATCGCAAATAGCCCAACCATTGCCGCTGGTAATCAATCATCGTGTCCAGCAGGGCGGCCATGCCCTGGTAGCGGGTCACGATGGGGTCTACCAGCAGCGCTTGCAGCGCTAAGTCCCGCGATTGGTGCAGAATCGCTTCGGCCGTCAAATCGTGCACGGCCACCTGGTTGCGCAGCAGGCCTAAAAAGCCTTTGGGCAGCTGTCCCATCGGGATGCCGTGCAGGCCATTTTTGTCCACCGTTGCCGGAACTTCCACCACCAACCATTCAGGCAGTTCGTCGATAAACCCTTGGTTGGGAATGTTAACGGCCGCTTCCTCATAACCAGAATCGGTAAGTATGCCCTCGACAATCGGCACAATTCGTTCTTTGAGCTTAAGTTCAATTTTCGGATCAATTTTAGTCAGATAATTTTTGTAGAAGCGGTAAAAATCGTTGATACCTTTGTGATCCGTCACGTCGTAGGCCCAGTGAATGTATTCGCCAAAGTGGCTGTCGCTGGTGATGGGCAGCACGCCAAACCGCTCTAAAACCGCCTGGAACACGCGCCGCTCCGGCCACGCTTCCGTTCTAAAAACCGGCTCTGAAGCATCATCTGCCCCAGAATGCCCGGTTTCCTTGAAATATTTCTGTTCGGTGTCCTGCACGGGCATCTTGCCAAAAAATTCCGGTGCCCGCGCCAAAATGTCCGGGTAAGCGTCTGCCCCGGTTTCGGTGTAGGTGGCGGTGAGTACCGCGCTAAAATGATTAAGCCCAGCGGCGCGGACGGCGAGATCGGTGTACGGCCGTTCCAGCACAAATGGCAAAAATCGCTCCAGCGAGGCAATTTCATGGCACAGCCCAATGAACTTCAGCTCAGGGAAGGCGCGATGCACCGTGGTGCAAATCCGGCTCATCGGATTGCTAAAGTTGAAGACGTAAGCATCCGGGCAAATGGCCATCACGTCGGCGCAAATGGCCAGAATGGGCGGCGTAATGCGCAGCGCATGGAACAGACCGCCAGGGCCGCCGTTTTCGCCATACACCTGCTGAATGCCAAACTGCTGCGGAATCCGCCAATCGAGCTCCCACAGTTCAAACCGGTCGCCTACTTCAATGGAGATGATGACAAAATCGGCCCCTTGCAGCGCCTCGGACCGGTTGGTGGTGGCCGAAACCGTAAAAGGCAGCCCATTAGCCTCGATAAACGCCTGGCTGTTGGCCGCCACCTGGCCCATCGTCACCGGGTTAATGTCGTGCAGCACAATGTGGCTCCCGGTCAACACCTCACTCTGCAAAATGTCGCCAATCGTGCCGTAGCCAAATTGAGCGCTGCCTGCCCCAATTAAAACAATTCGTTTACTCATGAGAGAATTCACCTACCTTGATCGTTTCGGCGAATTATATGTCATTTCCATTGCTTCCTCATGTTTTACATTATCTCCCGAAGGACACACCGGTAAGCTGCTCCGACACCTGCCACAATTTTTGCGCGTCGGCCAGGTTGTGGGAGGCTTCGTTGGAGTTCACCTTCACCGGATAGCCGCCGCGTTCGCTGGGGCCATCAGGGCCAAAATAGTCGCCACCGCTGGCCTGTGGATCCACGGCGGCGCGCAGTGTGGGCAACGCCCCCATTGCGGCGCTTTGCACCAGCCTGGCAAACAACGGCCGTAACGCCGGTGCCGCCCAACCAGGTAGCAAATGGTTGGCCAGGTTGGTGTCTGAGACGCCCGGGTGGGCCGCCAGCGCCTGCGCCGAAACGCCCAACGCCTCGAAGCGGCGCTGTAGTTCGTAAGTAAAGAGGAGATTGGCCAGTTTGGAACGGCCGTATGCCTTCATCGGCGTATATCCCTGCCCATCCGCAAACATCAAATTGTCAAAATCCATCGTGCCAAAGCGATGCCCACCGCTGCTGACGTTCACCACCCGTGCGCCCGGTGTGCTGGTCAACCGGTCGAACAGCAG
Source organism: Anaerolineae bacterium (assembly GCA_020848035.1). GTDB lineage: Bacteria > Chloroflexota > Anaerolineae > Promineifilales > Promineifilaceae > Leptofilum. The sequence continues at coordinate 5,015 of JADLAX010000002.1, forward strand.
TCCGGTCAGGGCAAAGTGGCCCAGGTGGTTGGTGCCAAGCTGCTGCTCAAAGCCATCGGCGGTACGGCCGTAAGGCACCATCATGATGCCTGCATTGTTCACCAACACGTCCAGCTGGCTGTATTTCGCCTTAAACGCCGCCGCAAACCGGCGCACCGAGTCCAGGCTGGCCAGGTCCAATTCCATAATTTCGACCTGGGCACCGGGAACGTCGGCCTGGATATCTGCCAGCGCTGCCCGGGCCTTCTCCAGGTTGCGGCTGGCCAGGATCGTTGTGGCCCCTTTGCGAGCAAACTCGCGGGCCGCTTCCAGGCCAATGCCGCTGTTGGCCCCGGTCACCACAATGACCTGGCCCGTCAAATCGGGTAAATCGGCGGCGGTCCATTTTCCCTCAGCATGAGCCGGACTTCCTTGTTTCTGCTTGCGCAGGTACTGCACCAAACCAATGCCAGCAGCGGCCATCGCCAGCCCACCTATTATCTTTTTGTTCATCTGTGTTACCCCTTTTCAGCCAAATGATGATCTATCTGGTAACCGTTCAGTTGGTATCCCGCACGAAGGCGCTTCGCGCCCCGTGCGGGGAAAAAAACCTCGATCTTTGGCCGCGCCAGGCGCGGCCCATGCTCTACGGAGAACTGAACGGTTACCCTATCTGTGTGTGATATTTTGAGTATAGCAAGGCGGGCAACGGCCGTTGTCCACCTTCATCCATTGTTAAGCGGATAGATAACACACCCCGTCAATTCCTCGGAAACGTCCCAGAACCGTTGGCGGAGCGCCGCATCATCGAGAGCATTGTTACAACGCTGCTCAGCCGGATAGCCCCGCACGCGGAACGTTTGGGGGCCGTAAAAAACGCCTCCCTTCGCCTCGGGTGCCGTTGCGGCATAAAGTTGAGGCAAAACCCCCATGCGGATATCCTGTCCAATCAGGGGGCCGATAATGCGATAAATAATTCGCTCGCTCCAAGGCGCACCCGACTGCTGCAAGCTGTTCGTCTGCAAATTGCCCATCACCAGGCCAGGATGAGATGAATTGGCAATGGTGTCGTGCCGCGCAGCCTTGAGCCGCCGATCCAGCTCAGTGGCAAAAACAGCGTTGGCTAATTTACTCTGGCTGTAGGTGGACCAACGGTTGTACGCTTTTTCGCCCATCAAATCGTCAAAATGAATCGAGCCACCAAACGCCGCACTGCTGGAAACGTTGTGGACGCGAGAGCCAGATGTGCTGGTCAGCACGTCCAACAGCAGCCCCGTCAGGGCAAAGTGGGCCAGATGGTTGACGCCAAACTGCATTTCAAAGCCGTCTTCCGTCTCGGTGCGCGGAATGGCCATCACGCCTGCGTTGTTCAATAACAGGTCCAAACGGTCATATTTTGCTTTGAACGCAGCGGCAAAAGCCCGTACTGAATCCAGGCTGGCATTGTCCAAGGCCATAACCTCCAGCCTGGCCTGAGGCACCTGACGCAGCACTTCCACCCTGGCTTCGTCGGCCTTGCGCACATTGCGGCAGGCCATCACCACCGTGGCTCCTTTGGCAGCCAAGGCCTTGGTTGATTCCAGCCCCAGGCCGCTGTTGGCTCCGGTGATAATAACCACTTTGCCCGTCATATCAGGCATGTCATTTTGTGTCCATTTGTTACCCATCCCGTTTACTCCTCTTCTACACTTCGGATTGATTAGTCAGTCAATCTTTGTCGCAAAAAAAATTTAGAGCGCAACGCCCTTCCAGAAAATCTCAAAGCCCTGGGTGATGTGGCGGGTGAGCGGCATGTCGGTTAGAGTGTGCTCGGTGGCGTAGGCAACGGCCGCTTCCAGCTGCGCATAAAAAATCTGGCCCAGGTAAGCCGGATCAATGTCCACCAGCAACCCTTCAGCGATGCCCTGCACAATCATGTCGTAGGCAAAGGCCAGCCCGGCGTCCTGGCTCTGCTGCGCTTCCTGGCTCACCAGGTTGGACAATTTCAGCTGGTTCAGCAGGCCGTACCGCACCGGAAAGCGCAGCCCCCAGTCAATATGGCGAAACCAGATATGCTCCACGCGCTCTTTCAGCGTACCCGCCTGCGGATAGCCCGCCATTAAGTGCCCCAGCCACTCTTGCTTGAGCTGCTGGTACACCGCGTCAATCAGCACGTCCTTAGAGGGAAAGTAATTAAACAGCGTTCCGGTCGCCACACCCGCGTGTTTGGCAATACGCGCCGTGGGCGTATTCCAGAATCCTTCCTGGGCAAAAAGGTCAATGGATGCTTCGATCAGCTGCTTCTCTTTTTCATGCATGGCCCTACTCTACAACAGATTGACTAATCAGTCAAAATTTGATTTTTGCCACAGAGAACACAGAGGGAAAAGAGAAAATCCCTCTCTTAAATCTCTGTGCCCTCTGTGGCCAATCTTCTTTGACTCATGTGTAATCTTTGCGGTTGGGTCCGCCCATTTTGGCCAGCCAGCGGGCAAAGCGGGGCGAGAGGTTGTAGACAAAGATGAGCAGTTCATAGTAGCGGGGCAGCGTGAGGATTTGCCGCTTTTTGACGATGGCGTGCAGTACGGCCGTTGCCACACGCTCCGGCGTTAAGGCAGGCAAAAATTGGGTAAAAGGGGGCATGCGCTCGTTGGACACGTGCTTGCGGAAGAAGTCGGTCCCGGCCACGGTGCCCAGCCGCACGATGGTGGCATTCACCGGCGAATTGGCCAGCTCGGCGTGCAAGATTTGGGTGTAGGCGTCGATAGCCGCTTTGGTCGCGGCGTAGGCGGCCGACGCGCCGCCGACAAAGGCCCGCCCGGCCACCGAGCCAATGTTGACGAGGTGGCCGCGCCCGGCCGCCTGCATTTTGGGCAGCACAAATTTCGTGCCGATGACCATGCCGTCGTACCCAACGCGCATGGTGCGCTGCGCCTCTACCACGCTCATTTCGGTCACGTCGGCCCAGCGCACGTAGGCGGCATTGTGGATGAGCAGGTCGATACGGCCGTTCTCCGCCCAAATCCCCGCCAGCCAGCCCTCATATGCCGCCTGGTCCGCCACATCGCAGCGGCTCAGGTGAATCTGGCTGGCCGTGGACAGAGCCGCCCGTTCAGCTTCGGCCCCATCGAGGCTGGCCTGCGAAAAACCGCAGGCGTACACCATCGCCCCCTCAGCCGCCAGCGCCTGGGTCATGGCCCAGCCAATGCCCTGCGTCCCACCCGTCACCACACAAACTTGATTTTGAAATTTTGAACCCATCGAAACCCTTTTTTAACGCAAAGGTGCCAAGGTGCAGAGATGCAAAGAAAAATCTGTGTAATCTGCGAAATCTGTGGCCTATTCCCCGTGAATGGTGATGACCAGGCGACGGCTGCCGCCCTGGTTGCGGTGTTCGCAGAGGTAGATGCCCTGCCAGGTGCCGAGATGGAAACGGCCGTCCTTCACCGGCACCGTCACTGAACTGCCCAGCAGCACCGCCTTGATGTGCGCTGGCATGTCGTCTGGCCCTTCGTAGGTGTGCACAAAGTAGGGCGCACTTTCCGGGGCCAGCTCGTTAAAATGGCGCTCCATATCCTGCCGCACCGTCGGATCGGCGTTTTCGTTGAGCGCCAGGGAAGCCGAGGTATGCTGGATAAAAATGTGGACCAGCCCCACACGAAAGTCACGCAGCTCGGGCAGCTGCTGCCCAATCTCGGCCGTGACCAGGTGAAAGCCCCGACGGCGCGCCTCCAAACGAATCTCTTTTTGAACCCATCCCATCCTTAAATTCTCCGCAAAAACTGTACAAAATAGCTCAGAAATCAATTAATCTGTACAATACATGTGCAAAACGGCCCATTTGTGTTAGAATAAGCCGCATCTACTATCTTACTTGGGATCAACAAAACATGAAACTGACCATCAACGGAACCGAATACGACATTGCCGAAGAGCCGCCACGCTCGCTGCTGTGGGTGCTGCGTGATGAATTGGGGCTGACCGGCACCAAATTTGGCTGCGGTGCGGGCTTTTGTGGGGCCTGCACCGTGCACATCAACGGGGAGGCGGTACGCAGCTGCACCCTGCCGCTGGCCACGGTGGCGGGCGAGATTCGCACCATCGAAGGGCTGGCCACTGCGGCCGCCGACGGCACGCTGGCGCTGCATCCCGTGCAGCAGGCCTTCCTGGAAGATCAGGTGCCGCAGTGCAGCTGGTGCATGAGCGGCCAGATGATGACCGCCGCCGCCTTCCTGGCCAAAAACCCCACCCCCAACGAAGACGAAATTGTTGTGGCGATGGGTGAAAATTACTGCCGCTGCGGCTGCTATTTCCGCATCAAGGGTGCCGTGGCCAAAGCGGCGGAACAGATGGCGGTGGGAGAGGCAACGGCCGTATGAGCACCTCACAACCTCCCCAAAGCAGCGTCAAAAAATGGCGCGTCTCCCGGCGCGGCTTCCTGATTGGCCTGGGCGCTACCGTGGCCGCCGTGGCTGTGGGCGTGCCCATCGGCCTGCCGCGCGCCCGCCTGGCCATTGCCAATCTGGTCGCCGAGGGCGGCTCCTTTGGCAGCATCGAAGCGCCGCCCACCAGCTGGTTTGAAGTTACCGCCGACAACCGCATCCGCTTTTTTGTGCCCAAGGTAGAGATGGGCCAGGGCGTACACACCTCGCTGGCCCAGATTGCCGCCGAAGAGCTGGAAATCGAGTGGGCGCAGCTCGAAGTGGTCCCGGCAAGTACCGCCCAGGGCATCAATGACAGCATGGGCACGGCGGGCAGCACCTCCGTTTCCAGTACCTTCACCCCCATTCGGGAAGCCGCCGCCACCCTGCGCGAACTGCTGCGCCGCGAAGCGGCTGCTCAGCTGGGCGTCCCCGCCGCCAGCCTCAGCGCAGCCGCTGGGGTGTTCACCGCCAACAACGACCCAACAAAATCGATCACCTACGGCGAGATTGTAAGCAACGCCGACGTAGCCAGCTGGGAAGTCCCTGAAGAAGCACCCGCGCTCAAGCCGGTCAGCGACTTCCGTTACGTGGGCCAGTCCATTCCGCGTGTGGATTTTGCCAGCAAGCTCACCGGCCAGGCCCAGTACGGTTACGACATGCGCCTGCCCAACATGCTCTACGGCGCGGTGGCCCGGCCCCGCACCATCGAAGGCAAGCTCAAAAGCGCTGCGCCCGGCGAGGCACCCAATCGCCCCGGTGTGGTGGCCGTGGTGGCCGAGGAAGAGTTTGCGGGCGTGGCGGCCGAATCGCGCCTGCAGGCGTATGCGGGTGTGGGCAATTTGGAACTGGAGTGGGAAGACGGCCGTCTCTGGCAGCAGGCCGACATTGATGAAATGGTCACCGTGGGCAACGGCACCCGCGTCGTGGCCCAAAAGGATGGCGAGGTTGACGATTGGCTCGATGGCGACGTGTTCACCGCCGAGTTCCGCACGCCGCTGGCGGCCCACGCCCACCTGGAACCGCAAGCTGCCCTGGTGGACGTGCAGGCCGACAAAGTGACGGCCTGGGTTTCTACCCAGGCGGCGTTGGGCGTGCGCAGCGACCTGGCCAGCACGCTGGGCATAGACGAAGAACAGATCGAGGTGATTCCCACCTACCTGGGCGGCGGCTTTGGCCGCAAGTCGAACGTGGAAGCGGCGCGGGAAGCGGCTATTTTGTCTAAGGCGGCGGGACGGCCCGTACACGTCGGCTGGAACCGCACCGAGGATATGCGTCACGGCTTTTTCCGCCCGCCGACGCATCATGTGCTGCGGGGGGTGTTGGATGGGAACGGCCGTATCCAGGCCCTCCAACACGAAGTCGCCAGCGGTGATGTGCTGTTCTCCTTCTTCCCCGGCGCGGCGGCGGCCGTGGTCGGGGCCGACTTTGGCGCGTATCGCGGGGCGCGGCTGGAGTACGACGGCATCCCCAACCGGCAGATGGTGAGCTACCGCACGCCGCTGCCCGTGCGCACCGGACCCTGGCGTGGCCTGGGGCTGCTGGCCAACACCTTCGCCATCGAGAGCTTCCTGGACGAGCTGGCCCAGGCAGCAGGCGTCGATCCGCTGCAATTCCGCCTGAACCACCTGACGGACAGCCCGCTCAGCCGCCGCTTCCGCACTGCGCTGGAAACCGTGGCCGAGATGGCCAACTGGGGCGGTCGCCTGCCGGAAGGGCATGCCCTCGGCCTGGCCCTCTGCCTGGATGCGCAAACCGTGGTGGCCCAAATTGCCGATGTATCGGTGGACAATGGGCAAATTCGGGTGCACCACGTTTACTGCACGATGGACCCCGGCCTGGTGATCAACCCGGACGGAGCCATCGCCCAGGCGCAGGGCTCGATTGTGATGGGGCTGAGCTCCACTTTCCTGGAGGAAATTACGGTGAAGGATGGGGCCATCGAGGCGGGCAACTTTGACCGGTATCCGCTGCTGACGCTCAAAGAAACGCCGGACATTCACGTGCAGCTGCTGGAGAGCGGTGAGGCGCCATTTGGCGTGGGCGAACCGCCCATTGGGCCGATTGCCGCAGCCGTGGGCAACGCGGTGTTTGCCCTGACGGGGCAGCGCTTCACCCGCCTGCCCATGCAGTTAGCGTAAAAAGAGGAGCAAACATCCTCAGATGCGTCTTTTGCCATTCCGTTCGCATCTGAGGATGCTCACTCCTCGGTCATTTTCTATTTTTCGCGGTCGCGGAGGAAGAAGAAGAGGGCAAGGGTAACGGCCGTTATCAACAAAACACCGCCCAGAACCACAAAAATCAGAAACAACAATCTCGACACAATTGTTTTACCGTTCTCGCTGCTGCCAGAAGTAGATTCCGGCAACCACGGCGACCACCAACAAACCGGCACCGCAGACAATCACCGCCAGTTCCACAAGACCAAAACCAGACATGGTCATTTCTCCCGATCCTTTAGAAAAAAGTAGAGCCCGACGCCGATAGCGGCCACCGTTAAGCCGCCACCACACACAATCAACAAGCCACCTACCATGACACGTATCCTTTAGGGCAAAATCTCAACGATGACGCCCTGCTCGGCCCACTCGTACAGCTGGGCAGCATTTTCATTGCTTAACAGTATACACCCATAGGTCACGGGCGTGCCGAGGTTGTTGGTCCAGAGCAGATTGGCCCCATCGCGGGTGGGAAAGCCGTGGAAGCCGTTCATAAACTCCACGTTGGGCGCGGGCCGGTAAATGCCCATGAAGTTGGGCATCCACAAATCCCAGTTGCCCGCGTAGGCGTTTGGCTCGTGGGTTTGAATCTGGAAGACGCCCGGCGCAGTTGGGCTAGAGGAAATGCCGGTGCTGGCCAGCCACTCCCACTTCAGCGCGCCGTTTTCATACACCCAGGTGCGCTGCTGGCTGATGCTCACCACGACGCGCTTGCCCTCCACCACCGGGTAGGGCAGCAGGTCATCGGGCGAGGGGATGGTGATGGCCTGGCCCACGGTGAGCGCATCGCCGATGCCGGGGTTGGCGGCCTGAATCCAGGGGTAAGGAATGCCCACCTGACGGCCGATTCCGGCAAAGGTATCACCCGACTGCACCACGTACTGGCTGGGGCGGTGGTAAATGCGCAGGCTGACGGTTGGCTGCTGGTTTTTGATGGCCTCGGTTACGGCCGTTAACGCCAGATCTTCATCGAGATACCGGTTTTCACCCAGCGCCACATTGCGTTCCGTAAAAAATTGGTCAGCCTTGTCCGGGTCTAACGTCCAGTTGAACTGGGTCGGATTGTTAGCATCGACTGCCAGCGAGAGCCAGCCGCCCCACACCTGCGGCCCTACCACCCAGCTGACGGCTTCGTCGCGCACCGGGTCGGTGGCCTGGATGGTGAGGGTGGTGTTCAGCAGCGCCTCGGCCTGGGCGACAAAGCCGCTTACGTCGGTGATGGCCGGGGCGACGGGCTGCATGACCAGCAGGATTTCGCCGTTTTGGGCCGCCGCCGTGCCATTTTGCGCCAGGGCCTGCACGGTGGCTGCCACATCCAGCGCCCGCCCCTCGACGGCGGGCGTGGGGCGCACCTGGCCGTTTTCAATGACCAGCCCGGCGTTGATTGGCGCGATGGCCAGCTCACCGGCGCGGTTTTGCAGGTAGGTTTGGGTAACGGCCGTATCCAGCACCCAGCTCGGTTCCACGACCATCGACCCGGTTTGAATCAATTCAACCCACGCTTCGGGGGTACGGCCGTAGGCATGGGCTTGTTTGGCGGTGGCGGCGGCGTCCAGGGTCAGCCCCAGGTCGGCGGGGGCAACCAGCCAGACGGTCTCTTCATAGGTCAGGCGCAGGGTTTGCTGGGTGGTATTGTTTTGCAGTACGGCGGACGCTTCGTCTTGGGTCATGCGGCCAACCTCCACACCCATCACCTGCACGCCAGGCATGACGAGATCGCTCATGTAGATGAGCCCGGCTCCGGCCAGGGTGATGAAGCCCACGGTCAGCAAGCCCAGCAGGACCACACCGAGGAAGAAGTATTTGAGAAACGGCCGCTGCCGCTGCACAGGCTGCGGAATCGCGTAAGGTTGCGCGGTCGCCGGATACCACAGCTCGGCAGGCGCATTGTGGGTTGGCGTGGGTGGCTCATTAACCACCTGCTGTGGCGGGGACGGCCGTCTAAAGAATTGTGTTTTGAGTTCGCTCGTTTGCATCGGAATTGTCCTGAATAAAAAAATCTACCGGTACTTTATAGTCGTTAGGATAGTGGACTTTGTTCCGCTTTGCCTGACGCTTGCCTGATTGCCACCCTGCTGCAAAGCTACGGTGCTGGATTACGCCACAATGCCAACCTTAAATCGCCCTAGGGCGATTGCATGAAAGTTAACATAAGGCTGCAAAGCCGGATAATACCTTTTCACGATACGCAACATCCCAGGCACAACGCAATCGCTTGTTCTTTTTGCCTACCTTGTGGCTCTGTTCCTGAGACAACAAATTCAGCACCAAATGACGAATGACAGCCAGGTTCTCAGCCGCATATCCTTGTCGAACCCGGCTTTGGTCTTCGTTGAAAGCGACATCCAATACCCAGTGCAACTCATTCTCAATACCCCAATGGTGGCGCACGGTCTGGAGAATCTTGGCGGCTTGGGCGGCTAAACTGGTAATGAAATAGCGTATTTCACTGGTAACTTTTTCACTTTCCTGACGTTGCGAACGAATCATGACCACTGATTGCAGCCCGGCCCATTTGTCGAGGGTGCGGAAATAGTCAGACCAAGGGGCTGGTTCAAACACCCAGCACTCTCGTATCTCCAAGCGCCCATGCCCTTTGTTAACCGTCTTGTGGTAATCATGGTCAATCTCTTGAAAAGCAATGCCCACAAAGTAGTCAAACATTGCGACTACGTCTTCATGTAACTGTCCCTGGTTGCCTTTTAGCGACAGGACATAGTCGCCTTCTTGCTCTACGATTTGTTGGGCAATCTCTTTCTGACAGCCCATCGCGTCAATGGTCACGATGCAGCCGGTCAAATCTAACGCTTCGAGCAACAGGGGAATAGCCGTAATTTCATTTGATTTTTCGTCCACTTTGCGCTGACCGAGCACTAAGCCATTGGCCACACTCCAGGCGCTAACCATATGAATCGCCTCTTTGCCAATGCCTTTATCATGCGACCGGCGCAATTGTTTGCCATCTATGGCCACGACTCCTGCTATTAGTTGGCTAACGCTGCTCATCCAGCTAAGAAAACCTTGTTGGAACTCTTCCCGGTCGATGATGGCAAACGTTCGTCCCAACGTATCGTGCGAGGGCAACCCGTTTTTCAGGTCAAGATACTTGGCCAGCCACTGCGCTTGGGCTTGGGCAAAATCGGTGATGGCCACCCAGTCATCGGCACCGCACAGGACGCCACAAAGGGTAATAAAAATGATATTTACGAGCGGGTGGTCAACTTTTCCATATTGACGTGGGTCGCTAACCGCCGCAAAATGCGTCTCGATACCTGATAACAAGGGTGATTTCATGGGCTTTTTCCTTTTTGGCCCTTATTTCACCACATTTCTTCATTCTCGACAGCCTGCTGTTTACATAAGTCATGCAATCGCCCTATAAATCGCCCCGAAAAACATTGACACCGGAACCAAATCTCATTAATATCTCCGTATCTGGGGCCAAACGGTGCTTCCAGAGCCAAAACTTATTACTTTGCCGCTTCACAGGGGCGTGACCAGCAAAGAATTTATTCATCGCCCCGGTGGAGGTTGGACCCATGTATTCGCGTCTCCCAAATTAATCCCCTTTGCATAAATAATTGCATATTGGCAGTGTTACGGCCGTTCCCGGTGTTTGTTTACGTCGGGAATTTTGGCTGTTTATTTTACTGGTGCCACCCACAGCCAACTGCGCGGCGGCTTTTATTTTGGTCGGGCACTTTTCTGCCCAATTTGGAGGTTACCCATGTTTACATCAACCACGGCCTTTGTCATTCTCATTTTGGGGGCGATTGGCCTCTTGCTGGCCGCCATCTTCATCAAGTCTATTCTGGGCCTGGTGATTATCAGCGAAAAAGAAGTCGGCGTGGTCGTCAAGAAGTTTGGCCCACGGCTGGACGCCGGGCAGCTCATCGCCCTCAAGGGTGAAGCCGGTTACCAGGCCGACACGCTGGCCCCTGGCTGGCACTTTTTCTACTTTCCCTGGCAGTTTGCCGTACACCGAATACCCGTTACGGTGATTCCCCAGGGGCAGATTGGGCTGGTGGTGGCGGCCGCCGGTGCAGCCATTCCCCCGGAACGAATTTTGGGCAAGGTGATCCCCTGCAACAACTTCCAGGATGCACGTAAATTCTTGATGAACGGCGGCGAAAAAGGACGGCAGTTGGAAGTGCTCACCGCCGGGACCTATCGTATTAACAACGCCCTGTTTACGATCATTAGCATGCAAAACGCCGCTCTTCATGAAATGAAGCCGGATCACCTGCACGTGTACAGCATTGCCCCGGATCAGGTGGGTATTGTGACGACGCTAGACGGCCGTCCCATCGACGATGGCGAAATTGCCGGGCGTATTGTGGAAGGGCACGACAATTTCCAAAATGCGCAAACGTTTTTGAACAATGACGGCCGTCGCGGCCTGCAAGAACAGGTGCTGCTCTCTGGTTCGTGGAACCTGAACCCGTGGTTTGTCAGCGTGGAGCAGGTGCCCATGACCGAGATACCCATCGGCCACGTGGGCATCGTCATTGCTTACGTGGGTAAGGCGCACATGGACGTTAGCGGCGAGGGCTTCAAACATGGCAACCTGGTCGATCCCGGCCACAAAGGGGTGTGGGTGACACCGCTTTATCCGGGCAAACATCCGCTGAACACCCGCGTGCTCAAAGTGGAGCTGGTGCCCACCACCAACATTGTGCTGAACTGGGCCATCCGCACCGAGAGCCACAAGTACGACGCCAAACTGTCGCCCATCACCGTGCGCTCCAAGGACGGCTTTGCTTTCAACCTGGACGTGGCCCAGATCATTCACATCGGTGCGACCGATGCGCCGAAGGTGATTTCCCGCGTGGGGTCGGTGCAAAATCTGGTGGATCACGTGCTGCAGCCAATCGTGGGCAACTACTTCCGCAACTCGGCGCAGGAGTATACGGTGCTGGACTTCCTCAGCGCGCGCAGCGAACGCCAGGTGGAGGCCACCGGGCACATCCGCAAGGCAATCAGCGCCTACGACGTGCAGGCGCTGGATACGCTGATTGGCGACATCACGCCGCCCGAGCAGCTGATGGTGACGCAAACCGACCGCAAGATTGCCGAAGAGCAGCGCAAAACGTATGAAATTCAGCAAATGGCACAAGAGCAGCGCCAGGAACTGGTACGAGCCACGGCCATGGCCAATATTCAGCAAGAGATGGTGCAGTCCGAACAGGGTGTGCAGATTGCTGATTTGAAATCCCAGGCAGTGGTGAAAGAGGCCCACGGCGATGCCGAAGCGACCAAGCTGAAGGCGTTGGGTGAAGCGGCCGCCATTCGCACCACGGGTAAGGCCAAAGCCGAAGCGTACCTGGCCGGTGTCGAAGCACTGGGGGTTGAGGGATATACGGCCGTTCAGCTCATGCAAATCGTGGGCGAGCAGCAGGTGCGTGTGGTGCCGGATGTCTCTGTCAGCGGCAGCGGTGGCGGCATGGTCGATGGCCTGATGGGCTTGCTGCTGCGCCATGAAGTGAAAGAAAACGGGTCCGCACCAGTCAAGACCGTTTCCAACAATTAAGGGCCTTCGGGGATTAAGGGGGTACAGCAGATGAAGCGTGAAACGTGACCAGAAGGTCATCACGTTTCACGCCAAACCCCACGAAATCCTGAAGTCCTCTAAATTTCTTTGTTCCAGTGCAGAAGGTGGGCAGGGAAAACCTGCCCACCTTCCAGTTTGGGAATATGGCTTCCAAGCCGTTCCTCATGCGTTTTTCGTCTCTTTTTTCACTTGTTTACCGGGTTGGCCAACCTTAAACTTTTCGCTTAATTACTTCCCAATATTGCCAGTTTGGAGGAAAAATGAACCATTCACGCCGAAACGTATTCACTCTTTCTCGCCTGCTGCTGGGTTTGTGGGCTGTCTTCTTGCTTGCCGCTTGCGGCGCGGAAGAACCCACACCAACGGCCGTTCCCCAGGCCGTCGCCGTGGTGACCGAAGCACCTACCCAGGCACCCACCGATGTCCCCACGGCCGTTCCCAGCGAAACGGCCGTCCCGCCAACTGCCACGGAGACGCCTTCACCCGTGCCGACGGACACGCTGGAACCAACCCACACCGCCACCCCAACCGAACTTCCCACCGAGACGCCGCTGCCAACGGAGACACCGACCGCAACGGCCGTTCCGCCAACTCGGGTGCCACCAACGGCCGTACCACCCACGGCCGCGCCCATTGCCGCCCCCGTTTTCCCCGAGACGCCGATTCAGACCTTTAACGTGGACACGTTTACCCGCTACCTGGGCATGGTGCGTGACTCGTTCCGCAGCTTCAACAGCGAGATGTCGCTGTTTGCCCAAACGGGCAAGCCGGGTGACTGTGGCACCTTTAACGGCTGGACCCGGCTGTGGATTGTGGAAGCGCCAGGGTTTACCGACGTGCCCGCCGCCTGGCAGCCGCTCTATGCGGAATACCGTTCGCTGCTGAGCCAGATTGTGAGCATTACGACGGAGATACGGCCGTTGTGCAGCGGCCAGGGGGGTCAGGTAACCGCAGAAACGACCCAGGCCATCGTGACCTTCCTCACCTGGGCCTACCCGCGAACTGAAGCAATGGTGGCCGAAGCCGCCCTCCTGCCCCGGCCCTAACAAAAAATCCCCTACGCCAGCGCGTGGCGTAGGGGACAAACAACCAATCTGGCGAAGTGGGTTGGCTTACCGGGCTTCCCACTTGGCCGCGTCAAAGCCCACCATGCGCGTGAGATACGCTTCACCGGTCACGTCCGACAGCGAAACGTAGTCGCTGCTGCTGCCGCGGAACCAGTAAGTGCCCAGGGAGACCCATTGATCGCTGTAGTTCATCTGGTTGACGATCCTCAGCGTAAAGCCGTCCCGGTGCGACACCCAGTAGCGGGCAGTGGTGGCCGTGGCGTTTTTGGACGGGATGTAGACAAACACTTCATACCGGCCCGCCGTCAGCGATGGGTACCAGCGGCCCCAGTTGTAGTTGGCGCGGGCATAGTCGTTGTTGTAGGTCCAAACCATGCCGTTGTTGTAACCGGCCGTTGCAGAGCGCCACGAGGATGCGGTGCCGCCCGTCACAAAGCCAGGGCTGCTGTTGTCGATGATGATGGCACCGCTGGGTGGCGGTGGCGGCGTGGTGCCATTGTCCAGCGCCCAGCTGAGCTGCGCCACAGACAGGCCGCCATTTTCGTAATACTCCATTTGTACGGCCGTATTCCCCGACAGGTAAATGACACCAGAATAAGTTGAAGCCGCCTGATCCTTCCACTGATCAATCAGCAGGTGGCCGTTGACCCACAGACGCACACCGTCATCGGCGGTGGTGGTGAAGCGGTACGAGCCAGCCGGGAAGTTGAGCGTGCGGCTCCAGCGCACCGAGAAGTTGTCGGCGGGCAGGCCGTTGGCGGGAATGCCCGCACCCCAGTTGAAGTTAATGTTGGCATCATCGCGGGTGAGAATGGGCGAACCGGCCAGGGTGCGGTTGTTGAAATACTCTCCCTTCCAGTTCACGATGTCGGTGGGTTTAGCGCCCCAGCTTAGCTTGGCCACGGCAAAACCACCGTTTTCGTAATACTCCACCACTACCTGGTGATGCCCGGCCGCCAGGGCCACATCGGCGGTGAAGGTTTGGGCGGGGCGGTCACTCCACTGGTTGATGATGAGGTTGTTGTCCACGTAGACACGAACGCCATCATCGGCCGTGGCGGTGAAGCGGTAGGTACCGGCAGTCACGTCGATGTATTTCGACCAGCGCGCCGAGAAGCCATCGGTGGGCAGACCGCTGGGGCCGCCCATGCCCCAATCCCAGTTGATGTTGGTGTCGGTGGTTTGCACCAGCGGATTACCAGTCAGGGTTTTGTTGTTCCAGTAGGAAACCTGCCAGACGGCATCGGAATGCTGGGTAGTTGGGCCGTCTTGAGCCAGGGCGGTTTGCTGGAACAGGAATAGAGAAATGATCAAAAACAATACGGTTAACTTAAACTTACGGTACATGAGTTACCTCCTAACCAATGAACACACTACAACGTACTCTTTTACGGTTTGAACTGCTTCGGTGCGCGGCACTGCTGGGACCGTTTCTGATGCACTGGCTTGCGGGCAAATGCGTCGCACCGTTACGGTTCTGTATGAGGTTGTCGTGAGAAAACGGCCGTTTGTAACACCTCCTTTGTCTTATTCACGCCCCCTTCACGGCTGGCTCCGTTCCGCCCAATGCCCGGATGAGCCACTCAGGACGATGAGTTGATCCTGGTCGTCCCAGAAGTAAATGAACATTCCCTGATTGGTGATCTCTCGCTGAACGGTGGTAGTGAAGCCTACCTCCGGGGCCAACGCCCAGCCCAACCGCTGCCGCATCCAGCTGTTATCACGCCAGATTAGACCAAAGCCGCTTTCGGGTACAAAACGGCCGTCTGGCGGACTGTACTCATCATCCGGCATGGGACCAGTGGGCATGCCCTCCTGGGGAATCGATTCGAGGGATTGGTACTCATCGTCGTAGAGAATGAAAATCGTTTCCCCTTCAACCCACCATTGGCCATCTTCCAGCCAAACCATCAGACCGTGTTCAAAGCGCTGAATGGCAGCGGCCGTTTCCATTGGTGGACCGTCTGGGCAGGTGGTGGGTGGTCCGGTAAAAAACCAGCGGTCTTCTGGACAAAACACCAGCAGCACTGCCGAGGAATAAGCCGTTGAGCCATCCAGAAAGGCGCGCAGTTCCAAATTGAGGTTGGTGCGCGTGGTGGGATCAACAGAAAAGTCGAAGGGACCAGCCAGCGGGGCCGATTGACATTGCCACTGATCGGACAGGGGTGGGGCGGCACACAGCAGCGCCGAAGCGGCGTTTGTGCTGTAGTTTACGGTGACGGTGTCGCCCGGCGAAACCGCATCTGGACTGATGATTAATCCATTCGGAATCTCTGCCCAGGCGACCGTGGGGGTGGCGCTAGATTGTGGCGGTACGGGGGTGGCCAGCGGTCGG
This sequence comes from Anaerolineae bacterium, assembly GCA_020848035.1. Lineage (GTDB taxonomy): Bacteria > Chloroflexota > Anaerolineae > Promineifilales > Promineifilaceae > Leptofilum. Next base: position 20,566 of record JADLAX010000002.1, read on the forward strand.
GTGGACGCCGGTGGTGGGTTGGTGCTGATGGCCGTGGGGGGCTGTGTGGACACTGCCGTTGCCACCGCTTCCGATGGTTGGGTGGCAACGGCCGTTCCCGCCACCGTCGCCTCGTCCACCGCCGTAGCCTGGGCCGAAGGCGTCACCGTTACCAGCACCATGCCTTCCGGGATTTGGGCCACCGTGGTGGTCACCACCGTCACTACGGGACGGCCGCCGCTGACCTTGGTTTCCACGCCAAATTCCAGCTCGCCGCAGGCCGTCAGCAGCAGAGCGATGATTAAGCTGACCAGAGCCAGAGTTTTGGCCGCGAATTGGCGCGAATTATCGCGAATGGGGAAATTTTTAGACATTAATCTTTTGTGGGTCATAACAGCCTCCATACAGAACCGTTTTCTGGCTTGCAGGATAGCAGCTGGGTGTAACGGCCGTATGGCACAACCGTCATCAATCGGGCAAAAGTTGTGCCAGATTTGTTACAAGCTCGTGGGCAGGCGCAGCACCACCAGGCTCCCTTGCCCCGGGCGGCTGGACAGGGCCACCTGCCCGCCATGCCGCGCCACAATCGCTTTGACCAGCGCCAGCCCCAGGCCGCTGCCGGGCACACCACGCGCCGCCTTGCCCCGGTACAGCTCCTGCCAGATGTACGGCTGGTCGTCGGTGGCGATGCCGGGGCCGGTGTCGGCCACTTCAACGGTGACAAAACGGCCGTCCTCCCGCGCGCGCAGTTCGATGGCATCGGTGACGGCCGTATATTTCAGCGCGTTTTCCAGCAGGTTGTAGATAGCCAGGAAGAGCAGATCGCGATCGCCGGGCACGGGTGGCAAGGGCCAGGGTGCCTGCGGCACCGTCAGCGTCAGCTTGCGCCCGGCGCGGCCGGGATGATCTTGGGCCAGTTCATACACCTCGGCCAGCAGCGGCCCCATTTCGACGGGGGTGAGTTCCAACGGCCGTGTTTCCAGCTCGGCAATCTTGCGCAAATCGGCGGTGAGCTGGCTCAGGCGCACCGTTTGCGCCTCGATGGAGGCCAGCGCCTGCCGCGTGGTTTCGTCGTGGCCGTTGCTGACGTTGGCCAGCCCGGCGCGCATGGCCATCAGCGGATTTTTCAGCTCGTGGTCCAGGCGCTGCAAAAAGCGGCGGCGATCCTCGGCGGCGGCGATGCGCAGGTCGGCTTTTTGTTGGACCAGCTGTGCCGCCTGGCGGAAGTGACGCCAGAGTGCGCCCGTCAGCAGCAGCGTGGTGAGCAGGCCAGTGAGGAGAACGGCCGTACTCAAACTCAGGCGCAGGTACAGCACCGGGTTGGGCCGGCTGGGCTGGCTGAGCAAAATGGCCAGCAGCAGCCCCACGATCAGCGGCAGCGTGCCGCCCAGCCACACGCGCGGCTTCATGATGCCCCCTGCACCGGGGCCATAAAGCGGTAGCCCTGGCCCGGAACGGTTTCGATGAATTGCGGATCGCTGGCGTCGTCACCCAGCACGCGGCGCAGTTCGGCAATGCGGGAATCGACGGTGCGCGTGCCCGCCGGGTAGGCCCAGCCCCAAACGCTGTCCAGCAGCCGCTCGCGGCTCACCAACTCGTCGGGATGGGTCATCAAATATTCCAGCAGCGTCAGCGCCTTGGGCGTGAGGTGGATTTCCTCGCCCGCCAGCCAGGCGCGGCGGGTGAGGCGGTCGAAGGTGAGAGTGTGGCTGAGCAGTTTTTGCGCGGCGGTGAGCGGCCGTTCGCCCGGTCGCGCCCGCCGCAAAACCGCGCGAATGCGGGCCACCAGCTCATGCGGGTCGAATGGCTTGTTCAGGTAGTCGTCGGCCCCTTCTTCCAGGGCCATGGCCCGTTCAACCGCCTCGCCGACCTGGGTGAGCAAAATGACGGGCGTCCAATCCCCCTGCTGGCGCAGCTGCCGCAGCACGGCACGGCCGTCCAGCCGGGGCATGAGCACGTCTAAAATGATGAGATCGGGGAGAAATTGATGAACCTGTTCTAGTGCCGCTGCCCCATCGGCGGCAACGTGCACGAAGAAGCCGCTGCGCTCCAGGAACGGGGCCAGGTTGTCGGTAATGGCCGCTTCGTCGTCGGCCAACAGGAGGGAGAGCTGGCGTACCATGCCAACATTGTAGCAGAAGCGGGGAACGGCCGTTGTGCCAGAATGGTTACAACTGCCCTCTGAAAGGCAGACGGGAGTTCACTGCAAGGAGATGAAACGTGAAGCGGGAAACGTGAGAAGAGGCAAATCACGTTTCACGTTTCACGCTTCACTGATTAATGACCTGACAAACAGAGTTTATTTCAGCCGGGTGCGAACCTGCCGCTGCCAGCGGAGGAGTTTTTGTTTGACCGGGTTCCAGCGGGCCAGGAACAGCAGGGCGACGATGCCCGCGTAGATGCCCGGCTCGATGTAGACGTTTTTCACCAGCCAGATAAAGTGAATGAGGGCCAGGACGATGATGAGGTAGCTGAGCTTGTGCAGCGTTTTCCAACGCTTGCCCAGCCGCTTTTGCCACCCTTTGGTGGAGGTGATCGCCAGGGGAATAAGCAGCAGGAAAGCGGCCGTTCCCACCAATACAAAAGGCTGCTCCACAATGCCATCAATGATGAAACCCAGGTCGAACCCATAATCCAGCCAGACGAAGGTGAGCAGGTGCAAACAGACGTAGAAGAAGGCGTAGAGGCCTAACGGCCGTCTTAGCGGAATGACCTGCTTCCAGCCAAAAGCAATAGTCACCGGGGTCACGGCCAGGGACATCACCAGCAGCACCAGCGCGGTGGTGCCGGTGTGGAACAAAATCTCGCGCACTGGATCGACGCCGAGGTTGCTGGTGAAATATTCAACCAGCAGCACGGCCAGCGGCACCAGCGCCCCGATGTGGGTGAGCCCGGTGAGCAGGCGCGCGGTGTGTTTGCGATCCCAACGTTTGGTTTTTTGGGGGGTGGATACGGCCGTTTCCCGGCCTGTTGCCGCACTCATTGGTTTACTCTCTTTAGCCACTGGCTTACTGACCACGCACAGTTTGGGTTGTGTCAAAATCGGGATCATCGTACAGATGGGCCACAAATTCGCCGTAGCCGTTAAACATCAGCGTCTCGCGGCGGCCAAATTCGCCAATGCGCCGTTCCGTCGCCTGCGACCAGCGCGGATGATCCACATTCGGGTTCACCGTGGCATAAAAACCGTACTCGTTGGGCGCAGTTTTCATCCACAAAGATTCGGGCATCGTGTCTACCAAATCAATCTTCACAATCGACTTGATGCTCTTAAAGCCATACTTCCACGGCACCACCAGGCGAATTGGTGCGCCGTTTTGCGGCAGCAGTGCCTCGCCATACAGCCCGGTGCTCAAAATGGCCAGGTCGTTCATCGCCTCATCCAGGCGCAGCCCTTCAACGTACGGCCAGGGGAACAGCGAGCTGTTAAGGCCCGGCATATTTTCCCGATCTTGAACCGTTTCAAAACGCACATATTTGGCCGCTGAAGTGGGTTCTACCTCATTCAGCAGCTTGGCCAGCGGGAAACCCAGCCACGGGATCACCATCGACCAGGCCTCGACGCAGCGCAGGCGGTAGATGCGTTCTTCTTGCTCAATGGCCATCAAATCTTCCAGGTCGTAGATTTTGGGCTTATTAACCAGGCCACCCACCGCAACCTGCCAGGGAGCCGTGGGGAGATTTTTAGACAGCGACGCCACGGAATCCTTGTTGATGGAAAACTCATAGTAGTTGTTGTAGGTGGTAATTTCTTCAAAGGTGTTCAGCGGATCGCCCAACTCATCGGCGGTGGCGCTGACTTTACCCGGCATGGCCGTTTGCACCGCGCTGACGTCTGCGGCGCTGGAGCCGGGTTCAGCATCGGGGCTGTCACAGGCAGCTAACAACCCACCGGCAGCAACAGCGGCCGTACTCAAGGCGGCCCCACGCATAAACTGGCGGCGGGACAGGTAGGCAGATTTAGGCGTGATTTCAGACGAAGGAATCTCAATTCCAGTGCGTTTTTTGATTAACATGGTGTTTACCTCGGTTCTATTTCCGGCTGTGCATCCATTGACCAGAGCTGTCTGGCACCGGCAGGAGAGGCATAGCGGCCAATAAAGAATAAACCAGTGCCAGACATCTATCAGTATCTAATTATCCGCAAGGTTATGATCTTTTTCTAAATAAATTCTTATGAGATGCTTACAGCAGCGTGGAGAAGTTGATTATCGCTCAAGATTGGACCAATCTTCGTGGTCCAATCTGACAGGGCAGCGCATTTCTAAAATCGCAATTTAGGGCGCAATGGTGATGGGCAGGCGAATTTCCTGGTAGGTGTTGCCTTCGCCAGCGGTGACGGTGAGCAGAGCCGGGCCGCTAGGGGCGTCGTCGGGAACTTCCAGGTCGATGGACCAGAAGCCAAACTGATCGGCAAAGGCTTTGCCGGTGGCTACAGGCTCGTTTGTGCCTACGGCCGTATCCAACACCAGCATAATGTCAACCGCCTGCTCCGGCACATTTACCGCCACCCCAAAGAGCGTCGTCACCTCACCAACAACAAATTCTAGCTCGCCGGAGTTGGCCAGGTGCAGCAAAACCGCCAGCGGATCATCGGCGGCACGCAGCTGGATGGGTATCAGCGCTTCGCGCCAGCCAGCTTCGCCGTATTCGCCCGTGTAGGCCACGGCACAGGCCGGGCCAGGGGTCACGTTTTGCGGCAGGATGACAAAACCGTACCAGTTGCCCTCGGCCAGCGAGATTTTTTGGGCGGCCACAAAGTTGGTGCAGTCATCAACCAGGATGCCAATGGTGAAGGAATCATCAAGCAAGTTGCGGCTGCTGCCCTGCATGAAGAAGGCATGGCCCGCCACGGCCGTTTCTCCCTCCACCGGTCTGGCTAATGAAATGTACGGCCCGTCTGTGGCGCTGTCGAAGGCGACCTGCACCGGCTGGGCCACCTGGGCCAGATCGCCCAGGGCCACGGTGAGGGTGCCGGGTCCAGAGGCCACATCGGCCAGCGTGGCGGTGACTTCCCAGCCGCCGCTGTCATCGGGGGTGACCTGGGTGGAGACGGCCGTAAACGACCCCACTCGCAGCGTCACGGTCAGCGGATCGGTGGTGGGTGGCTGCACGTCGCCGCGAAAGGTCATCTCTCGTCCGGCCAGCAGCGTAACCGCCGGACCCGGTTCGATGATGCTTACGGTGTAGCTGGGCATCTCCACCGTGGGCGTGAGGGTGGGCGTGGCCGTCACCACTGGCGTGGGGAACAGGGCGTCGCTGGTGGCCTGCGGTTCGGTGGGCACAATTTCGGTGGTAGGCGTGGCGGGAACGGCCGTAGCTGGCTCATCTGTTGCCGGTTCGGTGGGTGGATTTTGAGCAACGGCCGTTGCGGTTGGGGCAGTTGTGGGCGTGGCCGACGGCGCTCCGCCACAGGCCACCAGCGCCAGGAAAATCAAGCCTGGCAGTAAAAACAGGTCACTTCTCTTCTTCACACGAATTTCCTCTACCAATTGAAAACCATAGGAGTTACGCAGGCTGAGCTTGTCGAAGCCGATTGCGACAGGCTTCATCTCCGGTAATTGTGTGCTTTTGCGTAACTCCTGAAAAGAACGTTGTTGGCCGCAGCGAAAAAATGATGACGCAAACGCCAATTATAACAGAGGCAGTTGCCACGCCTAACGGACGGCCGTTTGGGTTAGGCATTTGTTCATAAACCGAAAACAAGGAATGGCATGTAGGGGCGACCCTTGTGGTCGCCCCTACCGGCCCGGTCTGGATTACGATTCGATGACGATGGTGATGGTGTGCGGTTCTCCCACGTAGTTGCTGTCTTTCACCACGATCAGGCGCAGAAAATATTCACCTGGCGGCAGGGCATCGGCGTGCAGCATCTCCAGCGGGCCGTTGACCACCGGCTGGCTGTGCGTTTCGCCCAGCGTTACCCAGTTCACCCCGTCACCGTTGGGAATGCCCAGCTCGATTTTATAGAACTCCACCGAACCGGGCGCAAAATCGGCCGTGCCCACGATGGGCAGAACGCCGCTGACGGTATCACCCTGCGCCGGGCTGCTGATGCGGTAGACGGCCACCCGGTTGGGATCCCGCGCCAGGGCCAGTAGATCGTCGTTGCAGACGGCCGTTGGCAGCAGCGCCACATTGTTCGCCTGGGCCCACTCATGCGCCGCTTTCAGACTCTCCGGGTTGCGCGGCGGCGCCAGGAACAGCTGCGGCAGGGCATCGGGTGGCAGCAAGGTGGCATCGGTGCCTTCGGCCAGGTGGCAGAAAAGCTGCGGCGGCGGCGCGTCTTCATCCACCTCGGTGCCCACCAGCAGTTCGGCCGGGACGGGCGGGAGCGGCACGGCGGGCATACGCAGCACGGCCGGTTCCAGCTCTTCCCAGACCACCAGGTTGGGGTCGATGGCTTCGGGCACGGCGGGCGTGATATTTACCAGGAACAACTCCGAACCAGCGGACGTACAGTCGACGGCCCCCAGGGTAACAGAGGCGATGTTGCACAACGGCCGTTCCTCCAACCCGTCCGGCCGCACAAACTCAGCCGCCGGGGCCACGCCGTTGATGTTCAGCGCCGCCAGCAAATCGTAGTTGGTGTAGACGGCCTGCATGTAATCGCGCCACAGCGGGGCTGCGCCGGTCAGCCCGCTGATATTGATCATTTCGCTGTTGTCCGTGTTGCCCGTCCAGACTCCCACGACGAGCCCGGGCGTGTAGCCCATCGTCCAGTTGTCGCGGAAGTCGTTGGTGGTGCCGGTTTTGGCCGCCGCCGGGAAGGGCAGCGCCAGCGGATTGCTCTGGCCCATCGCCGGAACGCGAGCTGCGTCGTCGTCCAAAATATTGCTGATCAGGTAAGCCACCCGCGGATCAATGACGGAAACGGCCGCTTGCGGCGGCTGTTCAAACAGGGTCTCGCCATTGCTTTTTTGCACGCGCAGGATTGAGGTGGGGGTTACCTGGTTGCCGTTGTTGGCAAAAACGGCGTAGGCGGTGGTTAGCTCCAGCGGCGTCACCTCGGCCCCGCCCAGCGTCAGCGAGAGGCCGTAGTTGCTGGAATCCTGGGTCCAGCTGGTAATGCCCATCTGCCGGGCAAACTCCAGCAGGCGCGGCACGCCCAAATCTTGCAGCAGCAGCACGGCGGGGATGTTGTAGCTGTTGGCCAGGGCGGTGCGCAGACGAACGGGGCCGTGGAAACGGCCGTCGTAATTCACCGGCTCGTAGCTGCTGCCATCAAACTGCGGATACTCCACTTCCACATCCCACAGCAGATCGGCGGCGGTCCAGGCCGGTTCGCCCGTTTCGCCTGGGGAAAGAGCGGCGGCGTAGGTGAGCGGCTTGATGCTGCTGCCCGGCTGCTGCAAGGAAAGCGTCACGTTGACGTGCCCGTCAATGCTTTCATCTTTGTAATTGACGCTGCCCAGCATGGCCAAAATCTCGCCCGTGCCCGGCTTCATGGCCACCAGGGCGGCGTTGTTCAAATTGTGCTCTGGCCCGACGGCGGCCACATGCTGCTGCGCCAGCTGCTCGGCCAGCCGCTGGTATTGCAAATCCAGGGTGGTTGTCACGCGCAGACCGCCGTTGGCTACGGCCTCGGCGCCGTACAGCGCCTCCAGCTGCTGCCGCACGTAGACGGCAAAGTGGGGCGCTTCCAGGCTCACTTCTTGCGGGGCAAAGGTGAGCGGTTCCTGGTAGGCGGCCACGGCCTCATCCTGGGTGATGAAGCCCTCGCTGACCATCAGGTTGAGCACCAGCCACTGGCGCTCTTTGGCCCCTTCCAGGTTGGTCAGCGGGTCCAGTTCTACCGGGCTTTGCGGCAAACCGGCCAGCAAAGAGGCCTGGCCCAGCGTCAGTTCCTGGGCCGATTTTTCGAAATAGGTGTCGGCGGCGGCTTCGATGCCGTAAGCCAGGTTGCCGTAATAAATTTCGTTGAGGTACATCTCCATGATCTCATCCTTGGTGTAATCGCGGTTCATGATCCAGGCGAGGATGATCTCTTTGGTTTTGCGGTTGTAGGAGACTTCGCTGCGCTCTTCGTAGTCGAAGGCGATGTGGCGCACAAGCTGCTGGGTGATGGTGCTGGCCCCAACGGGACGGCCGTTTGGATTCCTTAAATTTGCCACCAACGCCGCCACCAGCGAAGGAATGTCGGCCCCCGGATTTTCGTAGAAGCTGTCATCTTCCACGGCGACGGTGGCGTGGATGAGGTGAGAAGGGATTTGGGAAATGGGAACGGCCGTGCGCTTGCCCTCGCCAAAAAATTCCCAGAGCAGTTCGCCATTGCGGTCAAAAATCTGGGTCGTCTCGAACGTTTCCCGGTCGCGCGCGGCATCCAGCTTGGCAATGCCGTCCTCAATTTCCTGCGACAGGTTGGCATAAACCAGCGTGCCCGCCACCGCGACGCCGCCAAAAACAAGCAGCGCCAGCAGCAAAATGCCGCCGATCAGGGCGCGGCCCAGGCAGCCAAAACAGCCGCGTCGCTTGCGGGCGGGCGGGGCAACATACGGGGCCTGATGCTGGGGTACATTTTGCGACATTGGCACAGGTGCCATTGGACGGGTGGTTTGGTCTTTACTCATGGTGTCTCCTAAAAACAGTTGCTGGTGGCTGGTGGTCAATCACCAGCCACTAAAACGAGCCACTATAAACTGTATGGGAACGGCCGTTTCCCCACTGTTCGCCCTTTGCACGATTCATAAACGACAACCTGACGCCCAACAAAAAAGAGCGCCCTTGAGGACGCTCTTTTCGGTATTCCGTTATCCGTAATCGGTAATCGGTTGTGTTTACCGATTACCGTTCACCGACTCTAGCCGCGGCGGAGCATGACCACACCTACGCCAGCCAGCAGGACCAGGATAGCGGCAACCACCAGGACGATGCCGCCAATGCTGCTAAAGAAGCCACCTTCTTCCGCTGGTGCGGCATCACCGGTATCGGCCGTTTCGGCTGCGGTGTCGGTTGTGGTGTCGCTGGTGGAGGCATCGGCAACGGCCGTTTCCTGCGGATCAAACCGGGTTCCAAACGCCACCGAAACCTGTGCCCCTTCGGCGACAGACACAGCCCAGCTGGGCGAAGTTGTCGGCTGATAATCAGCGGGTGGGAAGATTTGCACCTGGTAGGTGTCTGGCTCCAGGTTCTCGAAGCAGTACGGCTCGCTGGCCCCGTCGGTAATGTGTGTGGTCACCGTGCTGCCGCCCCGGAAGATGGTGATGGCCGCGTCGGCCTGCAAGCCCTCGGTGGCGTCGTCTCGCGTGCCGTCGCCGTTGATGTCATCAAATGCCGCCACGCAGATCGTTCCGGTGGAAACGGCCGCTTCCGTCGCGGTCGGTTCCACAAGAGGGGCAGCCTCTTCGCTGTCGGTGCCTTCCACCTCAATCACTTCTTCGGTAGGCGCGGCTTCGGCCGATTCTTCCGTGGCACCTTCTTCGGTAGCGCTTCCTTCAGCGGGCGCTTCAGCCGTGGCTTCTGGTGCCGCCACCGTGGTACCCGGTTCCTTGATTACCAGCTCCTGCCCTACGGCAATAAAGGCCGGATTGTTGTTCAATTCCCGAATAACCGGCAGCGCTTGTTCGGGGGTCAACCCCAGCGCCGGGGCGTATTGAATGGCAATCGACCAGAAGCTGTCCCCGGTGTTCACCGTGTGAATAATCGCGCCATCAGCACGCGGCGTGGGCGTCGGGAACGGCGTCGCGGTTGGGCCAGTCTGGGCGGGGGCACCGCCACTGCTGCCGCTGCCACCACTGCTGCCACCGGGGTTAGGCACATTGCTGGTGGTGCCCAGCGCATACAGCCCCACACCGTCCATGAAAAAGCCGCTGTTCACGTAGGGATGACGCGATCCCATCTCCAGGAAGATGATCATCGATTGGGCCGTGGCAGTGAAATCCCAGCTGTAGGTGATGTTGTTGAGATAAAAGCCGTTCACGTTTGCAGCCGTCCACAGCGGGCTGTAGGTCAACCCCGGGCTGAGCCAGCCAGAGCCAGTTGGCCCCACGCTAAAGCGGACAAAACCGGAGTCGTTACGATCTGGGGCTTGCTTCCCACCCTCGTAGGATTCTACGATGTCAACAAAAATGGGGGCCGAAATGCGATAATTGCGGCCCACTTCCAGGCCAGAAACTTCCTGAGACAGCGCCATCAAAACAGGCGACCAGGGTTTGAACATTTTCAGGGTATAGCTGCCATCTCGGAAAAAGAGAGAACGCTCGTTTAGCGGCGCATCTTCGATATACCAGACGACCGTTTCTGGCCGGTAAGCCACCGTTCCATCAGTGCCATCAAAAGGCACCCCATCCAGCCAGTGCATGCGCCAGTTATTGGGCACAGCAATCTGCGGAATGGAATCCTGGTTATAATACCCGCCTTCAAAACCAGGGTTTTGAAACAGGTTACCCGAAACAATTTCTTGCGCAGCTGCATCCCCACGAGGGAAACTGAGCACAGTGACCAATAAAGTCACTGCCAGCAGCAGTACGCTTTTCGCAACTTTGTTTTTCATCTTCTTTCCTCCACACATACATCAATGCCCGGTGGTGAAATTTTTGCTAGGCATTGTCTCTTCCTGGTGTCAACGCCAGTTTGAACGCCATATCAAAACCCTGTCTGGGTGGCTGGCGCAACCACAGACAAAAATATAGCGCAATCATAAATTGCGCTAGAAACAAGTGAAAATTGTAACATAGCGCTCAGGAAACAACAATTTTCACGAGGTGTGGTATGATCCTGCGCGAGAGCAATTATTGATACAACCATGTCTCGCGACCCACACCGATCTATCCCCGTTTTTTCCGCGTCAAGCCAGTCCCGGCTAAACATCTGGCAGGTGAGCTTTTTCCTGTTTCTCATCTGGCTTTTAGCCATCCCGCTGCTGCAGCCGCTGTTCACCAGCCAGCTGTCTTGTGGCTTTGATACAACGTTTCATCTGTGGCGAGCGGTGCAGGCGGGGGCGCTGCTGGAGGATGGGATTTTGTTCAGCCGTTGGGCGCCCCAGATGGCGCATGGCTATGGCTACCCGCTGTTTATGTACCAATCCCCTTTGTCGGCGCAGGTTACGGCCGTATTCCACCATCTCTCTCTCAGCTGGCCCGTGGCCTTAAACCTGGTCTACGCCCTGGGCATTCTGGCCTCGGGCTGGACGATGTGGTGGCTGGCCCGCACCTTTTTTGGCGATTGGGGTGGCCTGGTGGCCGCCGTGGCCTACCTGTACGCGCCATTCCATGCCTACGTGGCCTTTTACCGCGCCAGCCTGTCGGAGACGGTGGCCTGGAGCCTGCCGCCGCTGGTGCTGTGGGGGCTGTACCGCTGGCAAAAAGATCGCACCGCCTGGGGCCTGGGCACGGCCGTTTTCAGCTTCATCCTCCTGGTATATACCCACGACGTGACGGCCTACATGTTCCTGCCCCTGTTTGGCGGCTGGATTGGGCTGTGGGCGATGGGCTTTTTCGACAGGCTCAACGCAGGCCGTTCCTGGCACACCTTCTGGCAGGGTGGGCTGGCTCTGCTGCTGGGGCTGGGTGGCAGCGCCTTCTTCTGGCTGCCCGCCATTTTTGAACGATCCGCCATCCAGTTTGAGCGCGCCAACAGCGCCTGGCCCTTCTTGTATACCAACAACTTCCTGCCGCTGGACCAACTCCTGGCGCTGCCGCGCAACGCCGACCCCAGCCTGCTCAACGATTGGCCGCCACGCGCCCTTGGCGTGCTGCTGCTGGTTATGGCCCTGGCCGGGGCCGGGCTGACGTGGCGTGGGGCAAAAAGTCAGCGCTGGCTGATCGGTTTTTTGCTGCTGGGGCTGGGCGGCTATCTTTTCCTCACCGTGCGTGGATCGGAATGGGTGTGGACGGCCGTTCCCCAACTGGCCGCCTTCCAATTCCCCTGGCGCTTCCTCGCCCCCGCCAGCCTCATCGCCGCCTTCCTGTGTGGCGGGATAAGTGGAACGTGGCAAACAAAAACCGCCGTCGCAGCGACTGCAGCGGTTCCATCCAACAAAAAAACCTCCGCGCTCTCCGCGTTCTCTGCGGTAAATATATTGGCGATTGTCCTGTTGTCGCTGGGGCACTGGGGCTGGCTCTACCCCGATTTATGTGATCCGCCCGCCGATCTGTCGCTGGAAGGGTTGGTGGCCTGGGAAGTGGCCACCCAAACGCTGGGCAGCACAGCCAGCGGCGAGCTGCTGCCGCGCGATGTGGCTATCATGCCCGATCCAACCAGTTCGCCTGCCTGGCTGGCCCGCCTCGATGAAACTACCCTACCGCCCGAAGCCAAGTTACTAACCACCAGCCACGAACCACTCGCCACGACCATCGAATTAGAAACGGCCGTTCCCTTCCAGGCCACCCTGCGCACCTTCTACTTTCCCGGCTGGCGGGTGACGGTCAACGGCCGTACCGTTCCCATCATCCCTTCCAACCCCGAAGGCTGGATCACCGTGCCGGTGCCCGACGGCCGTGCCACCATCCAGGCCACCTTTGGCGAAACGCCGCTGCGTGCCTGGGCCGATGGGCTGTCGCTGGTGAGTGTAGTTTTGCTGCTGGTGGTCGGTAATGTCGCTGCGCGACCACTTCGCGTACGGTTATCGGTAAACGGTAATTGCTCCACCGCTCACCATTCACCGCTCACCGCTTACGGCTTACCGCTCGCCGTCGCCCTGCTGCTCATTGCCGCCAAATTCTGGCTGGTTGATGCCGGGCAGACGCCGCTGCGGCAGGCGCAGCTGCACGACGGAATGCTGGCTGGGGTGGCGCAGCCAACGGCCGTTACTCTGGGCACGGCTAGCAGTCCAGCGCAGGTGCGGCTGTGGGGGCTGGATGAGTGGCAAACGGCCGTACCCGCCGATCAGCCCCTCACCCTCACCCTTTACTGGCAGGCGCTCCAGCCGCTGGCTGCCAACTACAAAGTTGGCCTGACCCTGGTCGATGAAAACGGCGTACGCTGGTCCGAGGAAGGGCTGCGCGACTACCGCTGGCTGCGCAATCCGCCGCCCACCAGCGGCTGGCCTACCGACCAGTATGCCCTCACCGCCTTTTACGTCGATTTGCTGCCGGGCACGCCGCCGGGTGTCTACCAGCTCCAGCTCGCCTTTTTTGAAGAAAACACGTTGATGCCGCTGACCTTTTACCAGGACAACGGCCAGCCGCTCGGCCCCCTGCTGGAACTCGGCCAGGTGACGGTTGAGCCGCCCGATGAATCCTGGCCCGCCACGCTGGAGATGCAGCACCGGCTCAACGCCACGGTGAACAACGCCACGCTTTGGGGCAGTAATCTGGATCGTGCCCAGGCCGCGCCGGGGGATCCGCTGCTGGCAACGCTGTTCTGGTCGGCACAGGGCGAGGTGGCAACGACGCTGAGCCTGGTGAATGCAGCGGGGGAACCAGCGGCCAACTGGCCCGTGTTGCTGCCGGATTACGGCCCGGGCACGTGGCGCAGCCAGCTGCTTTTGCGCCTGCCGGTTAACCTGGCCAACGGCCGTTACCAATGGCAGCTCACCTTCCCCACGGGGCAAATGGCCCGCTGGGGCGAACTGACCATCACTGCGCCCAACCGCACGCTCACCCAGCCTGAGGTGACAACGGCCGTCAACATCACCCTCAGCGAGCAGGCCACCCTGGTGGGCTTTAGCCTGGACGACACCACCGTGGTGGCGGGCCAAACGGTAAACCTGACCCTGGTGTGGCAGGGGGTGACGGAAATGAGCGAGAGTTACCGGGTGTTTGTCCATCTGCTGGCGGAAGACGGCCGTCTTGTCGCTCAATCAGATGGACTACCCGCCAGCTGGACGCGCCCCACTACCGGCTGGCTGCCTGGCGAATTTATCACCGACCGGCACAGTCTGACCCTGCCCAACGAGCTGCCACCGGGGCGCTACCACCTGGTGACGGGCCTTTACCTGCCCAACGCCAGCCGCCTGCAGCAGCCCGACGGTACAGACGCCATTTTTCTGGCTCCCCTCAGCCTCTCACCCTGAGGCAAGACGCATTAGTTTGAGGCATAAACGGCCGTGCGATCCCGCCGCCGTGCCAGTTCGCTGGTGTAAGCTTTACCCAACGTGGCGGCCTGTTTACGCGCCCAGGCCGTCAGTGAGGTTGTGCCGGTTGGCGGCGTGTCTACATACAACAGCCCGTCCATCAGCCCCTCAATTTCTTCCCGGGTCACCACCACATCGTCTACCAGCAAACTAACGGCCCGGCCCAGCCAGTAACCTAAAAAGGGAGGAATGGTGAGAATCGGCCGTTTTTTGCCAATCACCGTGCCAATCATCGTCACCAGTTCACGGTAGGTAAACGTCTCTGGGCCAATGGCATTCACAATGCGATTCCCCCGGCTAGCACCCTCCGCAACAGCCAACGCGGCCAGGTCATCCACGTAAATGGGCTGCAAGCGGTACTGCCCATCGCCAAACACGCCAAACACCGGGAATTTGCGCACCATCCAGGCAATGTTGTTGATCAAAATATCTTCCTTGCCAAACAAAACCGTGGGCCGCAAGATGGCATACGACAAACCAGAGGCAGCCAGCGCCTCTTCCAGCTCGGCTTTCCCCCGAAAATATTCCAACGGAGACGTGAGCGACGGATTGGTAATGCTGATATGCACCACCCGCTCCACGCCCGCCGCTTTGGCCGCCTGAAACAGCGTCAGCGTATTGGCCACTGCCGAAGCATGCTGAAACGTCTCATGGTTAAACCGCACCCAGTACGTGTTGTAAAGCACTTTCACGCCGCGCAAGCTTTCCGTCAGCAGTGGCAAATTGTCGAAGTTGAAGGGGTAAGCCGTGACCTTGCTGCCAAATGGATTGTTCCGCTGGGGTGAATTGGTGAGGGTAATGACCTCATGCCCCTGACGCAAAAGCCGCTGCGCGATATATTTACCCGAATAACCAAAAGCTCCAGTAACCGCATGTTTTTGTGGTGTAGCCATTTTAGGACTCCTTATTGGTTGTTGTTTTGCCAAACAGGCGCTGCACGGTGTTTAAGCGCAGCTCATCCAGAGCCAACAGCGTGGCAACAATGTTATCCAGCATGTTGAAGAATGATTTCATCTTCTCCATTCGCTCCTGGTACAGCCTGGCCAGCGCGGCGTCTTCAGGGTCAGCTGCGGCCCCCTGGCTGTTAACCATAGCCAGGCTGTCATCCACCGTGCGCAGCGCTACATCGAACTCCTGCTTTTCGCGTTCACGCAGCACCGTGCGAATAATCTTCCAGAAATCGGTTTCGGGAATGTAATAATCCTTGCGATCACCCAATTGCAGCTGCTTATGCACCATGCCCAGGCGTTCTAGCGTGCGCACGTTGGTGCTCACCGCGCCCTTAGTCACGCCAACTTGCTGCACAATTTCATCCAGCGTAAGCGGGGCTGGGGCCAGGTAAATGGCCCCGTAGATCGCCCCCATGGCTTTCGGAAATCCCCAAAAGTGGCTGATCCGGATCATTCCCTGGATAAATGTTTGTTGGGCTTGCTGTAGCTCCTGGTTCATATCTATCATCCTGTTTGATTACAACGTTTAGTACAAACTAAACGTAGTATACAAAGCAAACGGCCGTCTTGTCAACCAGCTTTTGGGGATGAAAAGTTAGCGTTGTAGGATGATTAGTTCTTCGATTTTCTGGCGGGAAGGGACAGAATCGTGGGGAAACTCGCGGTGCTGCAAAGTGAACCCGTGTTCAGTTAGCAGTTCAACCACGGCATCTGGCTGCACCACAAACGGTGGCCCACCGGGGCGGCGGCCAATGGGAAATGCCAGGCCAATGTACAGCCCGCCGGGCTTAAGCAGACGCGCCGCGAGCGCGGCATACTCGCTGCGCCGCGCTGGATCGATGGCGCAAAAGCAGGTGTATTCGAGCAGGTAGTCGAAACGGCCGTCCCACGCCCCATCCAGCGCAAAAATATCCTGTTCCAAGATTTCGATCTGAGCATCCGCGTGGTTCAATTGGCGCATCGCAGCAGCCGCCTGGGGGGCAAAGTCAACGGCCGTTACCGCAAAGCCGTGCCGGGCAAACAGGCGGGCGTCGTGGCCGTAACCGGCACCCAGCACAATCATCGCGCCGGGTGGGTAGTGGCCGCTGGCCGCCAGCCGGGCAAAGGTGGGTGTTGGCTCGCCGAGGTCCCAGGGGATACGGCCGTTGTGGTAACTTTCCTGCCAAAACAAGGGCGAGTTGGTGTCTAACAGCATAACCCGATTATAACCAACTCCGATTGACGCCCCAAAATGCCCCTACCAAACCCTCAACAAAAGCGGATGGATGCGGCTTTTGCCGTTGGCGAAATATCCATTGCGGTTTATTATTTGCCCTATGACTGGACAGAAAGTTGCGCCTTATGGCTCCTGGAAATCACCAATTACCTCAGACTTGATTGTGGTTGGCTCTATTGGTTTGAGCCAATTGAAAATGGACGGCCGTGCCGTTTACTGGACCGAAGGACGGCCGTCGGAAAACGGCCGTAACGCCCTGGTAAAATGGACCCCGGAAAGTGGCCTGGAAGAGCTCTCCGCTGCCGGGTTTAACGTGCGCAGCCGGGTGCATGAGTACGGCGGCGGCGCGTACACCGTACACGACGACACCATCTACTTCACCAACTTCATCGATCAGCGGCTTTACATGCAGTACCCCTACAGCGAACCCGAGCCGCTCACTGCCAGCGAGCCGCTGCGTTTTGCCGACGGTCTGGTAGATGCCCGCCGCGGCCGCCTCTTCTGCATCCGCGAAGACCACAGCACACCGGGCCAGGAACCGGCCAACAGCCTGGTGAGCCTGAACCTGGACAGCCACAACGAGGTGGGCACGGTGCTGGCCGCTGGCGGCACTTTTTACGCCGCACCGCGCTTGAGTCCAAACGGCCGTCAGCTGGCCTGGCTCACCTGGAACCATCCCAACATGCCCTGGGATGGCACCGAGCTGTGGGTAGCCGACCTGGATGAAGCAGGCACCAGCCTGAGCAACCGGCAATGTGTGGCCGGGGGTCTGGAAGAATCGATCTTTCAGCCAGAATGGTCCCCCAACGGCGATTTGTTCTTCATTTCAGATCGCACCAACTGGTGGAATTTGTACCGCTGGCGCGATGGCATCGTGCAGCCAATCTACCCGATGGAAGCCGAATTTGGCCTGCCCCAGTGGGTTTTTGGCATGTCCACCTACGCCTTTGAGCGCGCCGACAGCCTGATTTGCACCTACACACAAAACGGCCGTTGGCACCTGGCGCGGCTCGACGTTGAACTGGGGACTCTCACGCCCATCGACACACCCTACACCGCCATTTACGATTTGCACGTCGCCAACGGCTATGCCTGCTTCATTGGCGGCTCGGCCACCCGGCCCAGTGCCGTGGTGCGGCTCAACCTGCAAACCAACGAGGTGCAAATTTTGCGCCAATCCACCGACCTGACGGTGGACCCCGCTTACCTTTCCGTGCCGGAACCGGTTGAGTTCCCCACAGAAAACGGCCTGACCGCTCACGCCATCTACTACCCACCGGCCAACCGCGACTTTACCGCGCCAGAGGGAGAGCTGCCGCCGCTGCTGGTGCTGAGCCATGGCGGCCCCACCAGCGCCGCAGACACCACGCTGAGCTTAAGCAAGCAGTATTGGACCAGTCGTGGCTTTGCCGTGTTAGACGTGAATTATGGTGGGAGTACCGGTTACGGCCGTGCCTACCGGCAGCGTCTCAACGGCCAATGGGGCCTTGTGGATGTGCAGGATTGTGTGAACGGAGCTACCTACCTGGTGCAGCAAGGTTTAGTCGATGGCCGCCGCATGTCCATTCGCGGCGGCAGCGCCGGGGGCTACACAACGCTCTGCGCCCTCACCTTCTACGACACCTTCAGCGCCGGGGCCAGCCATTTTGGCGTCAGCGATCTGGAAGCGCTGGCCCAGGAAACCCACAAATTTGAATCGCGCTACCTGGACAGCATGATTGGCCCCTACCCCGAGAACAAGCAAACTTACATCGAGCGTTCCCCCATCCACTTTACCGAGCAGCTTAACTGCCCCCTCATTTTGTTCCAGGGGCTGGAGGACAAAGTGGTGCCGCCCAACCAGGCGGAAAAGATGTTCAACGCCGTCAAGGCCAAGGGCATCCCGGTGGCGTACGTCGCCTTCCCCGGCGAGCAGCACGGCTTCCGCAGCGCGGAAAACATCAAACGCACGTTGGATGCTGAGCTTTATTTTTACGGCCGTATCTTTGACTTTACGCTGGCCGACCCGGTAAAGCCAGTGACCATCGAAAACTTACCCACACCTCCCTAACAAGCCGATCCCGTCTTGCACAACGCAGCGCAGAATCCCGCAAGCGCCCGTGTCACGCGCCTCGGCTTGACCGAAGCTCTCTAGATTTTCATGCGGGCGGGATGCTTCGGCGGACCTCAGCATGCCAGGGGCCAGAAATACGTTTTATTCGGGCCGGTAGAAAGAGTCGGCGGGCAGGAGCGGCTCGGCATCCTCAAAGGAATCCACAATTTCGATGAAAAAGACGTTGGCCAAAGCGCGAATCTGGTGCAGGATGCGCACCAGCTGGCGCGGCCGCAGCACCTCTACGGCGAGATTAATGTGCACTTCATTCGGTGCGCCAGGGTCTGGCGTGTGAATGTAGGTAATGTTGATATCCTCGTCCTTCATCAATTGCGTGATTTCAAACAGCAGTCCGGGGCGATCATACACTTTGACCTGAAGCCGGATCTGGCGTACTTCGCGCGGGGCAGCTTCGCCCCAGGCAAGCTTGAGGCGGCGGCCCGGCAGGCGTTCCGGGTTTAAGGTGTGACAACGCTGGTGATGCACGGTTACGCCGCCATCCAGCCGCAAAAACCCCAAAATAGCATCGGGCGGGCGCGGGTTACAGGTGCCACAGAGGCGAATATCGCGTCCTTCAGCCTGGGTTACCACAAACTGGTCGCCCTCATCGGAGAACACCACTTTACCCAACGGCCGTGCTGGACCCTGCGCCCACATTTCTTCCAGGAGTTTGGTGGTAACGGCCGTTGGCAGCAGTTCAGCCCGCCCCAATTCATAATACATATCTTTGATGTTGTTGTAGCCAAACAAGTGGGCGGCCCGTTCATGCGGATAAGTATGCATTCCCAGCATGGCCAGTTCATCTTGCAGCAGTTGCAGGCCCTGAAGAACGGCCGCTTGCGGCGACAACCGTCTAAACCAGCGGCGGGCGTGGCTGCGCGCATAGTTGGTCATGATGTAACCCAGGTCTTCATCCAGCCAGGCCCGCTGCGGCTGCGCCCGGTCCTTCTTCATGATGCGCACTTTCATGCCGTCCAACAGCGGGCGATTGAGCGGGTACAGCATATCGTTTACATACGCCGAATGACACTGATCACCCAGGCCGGTATGGATGGCGTAAGCAAAGTCCAGTGCCGTCGCCCCCTTTACCAGCTCAATGGCGTCGCCGCGCGGCGTAAAGACGCGAATTTGCTGGCGAAACACATCTTCCACTACGCCCCGTATACCAGCGGTAGGATCTTGCGGCTCCAGGTTGATGTTTTCGTTGATGTTTTCAAAAAACGTCTCAACCCGGTCAGCCACCCCGCTGGTCCACAACGGCGTATCGGCGTACAGCCAGCGAGCCAACACCCCCACTTCAGACACTTTATCCATCGCTTCGGTGCGCAGGCGCAGCTTCAGGTGCTGCCCGTTGCTGTGCACCACCGTGGTATGCAGCGAACGATAAAGATTGTCGCGCGCCACCGCCACGTAATCATCAAAGGTGCCGGGCACCGGCTGCCACAGCTGGTGCAGGTAGCCCAACGCCTGGTAACACGCCTGCCAGTTGTCCATCAGCACCACCAGGCGCATCGTTTTATCTACTTCGTAAAACGAGGCAGCACTTTCACATAAATCCTGGTAGACGCTGTAGATATTTTCCGGGGCGAGAAAGACCTTGCGCACGTCCAGATCGGCCTGCAGCAAACATTCAAGGATCTGGCCGCTGATCAGCTGGTAATCTTCCTGCTGCTCCTGGTGAATTTGCTCCAAACGGCTGTGAATGATGGTATGCGCGGTGGGATCCAGCACTTCCAGCGAGAGGGACTCCAGATCGTTTTTGAGCCGCCAGATGCCCAACCGGTTGGCCAGCGGCGCATATACCGACAGGGTTTCTTTGGCTTTGTACACCTGTCGGGCATGAGGTGTGGCTTTGATGGTGCGCATGTTGTGCAGCCGGTCAAACAGCTTAATGATGACCACCCGCATATCGTTGGTCATGGCAGCCAGCAGCTTGTGCAGGGTTAAATCTTCAATTTCCTGCTTAGACAGCTCCTTGCGGTTAGCAAACCCCTTGGTGACATCTTTCAGCTTGGTGACGCCATCTACCAGCAAGGCTACCTCTGAACCAAACTTCGCCTCAATTTCGTTGATGGTGACGCGGGTATCCTCGGCGACATCGTGCAGCAGGGCAGCGGCCAGCGTGGAAGCATCCAGCATATATTCAGAAATGTAGTAGGCAACGGTCAGGGGGTGGGTAAAAAAAAGCTCGCCGGACTTACGGCGTTGATCTCCGTGTTCCTGGCGAGCAAGCGCGAACGCTTCTTGCACACATATGCGGTCTTCAGCATTAAGGTACTTGTTAACCTGCTCAAAAAATTGTTCACCGTCAGACGCAATGGTATGGGTCATAAACGGTAATGATATTAAAATCCCAGGAAAAGTAAAACTTTTTTATGCTTTCTTATAATCGACAAAACGATAACCAACACCCCGTTCGGTGAGAATGTAATACGGATTGGCCGGGTCTTCTTCGATTTTTTTGCGCAGGTAGTTGATGTAGAGCCGCAGGTAATGGGTTTCGTCGCGGTACTCGTAGCCCCACACTTTGGCCAGCAAGGTGTCGTGCGGCACCACCCAGCCAGCGTTTTGGATAAGGTGGTTCAGCAGCCGGTATTCGGTGGGGCGCAGATCGATGCGCTCGTTGTTGACGAGTACCTGGTGCCGGTTGAAATCTACCGAGAGGCGGTCGTCGATGCGCAGGATGGTGCGAGGTGGCGGGGCTGGCCATTCGGCGCGGCGAAGTACGGCCGTTACCCGCGTCACCAACTCGCGCGGGCTAAAGGGTTTGGTAATGTAATCATCTGCCCCCAGCGTCAGACCCTGAATTTTGTCGTCCTCGTCGCTCTTCACCGTGAGCAAAATCACCGGTACGGTGGAGATTTCCCGCAGCAGCTTCAACGTCTCGAAGCCGTCCATCTCCGGCATCATCACGTCCATGATCACCAGGTCGGGGGTGTGCTGGCGAATTTGCTCCAGGGCCACCAGCCCATTTTCGGCCTCGATGATCTGGTAACCTTCCAATTCCATATTCATGCGGATAAAACGCCGCATCCGCGATTCATCATCAACCACCAGAACCAGGCGCGGGGCCGTCGGCTCCAGGGAGTCTGGTATTTGTTCAACCATAATTTGTTACAAAAGCTCCAAGCTAGCGGACAAAGCTGGCCACTTCTTCAATATCGCCCGAAGGCATAATCTGAATGAAATTGATCCGGTGCCAGGGCACCAACATGCTGGTCACTTCCTCGTCCAGGTAGTGCAAATCCTTGCCATCGCGCAGGCGCGGGTTGTGGACTTGCACAAATTGGCTGGCCGGATTGGGCAGTTCATCCAGTTCGCACTCAAAAGCATCTTCATTTCTAATGTGGACAATGACTGTAATCATGGGATTTCCTCATTATGACTCATCCAAAAACAGGTGAACGAGCAGATCACCAAACCGAATTTCGTCGCCGCTGTTGAGTGGATATGGCTCTTCGGGCGGCAGACGAAAGTTGTTGAGCAGGGTGCCGTTGGTGCTGTGTAAATCAATCAGCACCAGGCCATCCTGCACCGACCGTATTTTAGCATGCAGGCGTGAGACGCCTTTAACCGCGCCATCGTCGTCCGTCAGGTCCACTTCGGGAATCTGTTCAGAAGACGATCGGCCAATGCGGATTTCTCCTTGAATGGCGAGCTTAAAGCGGCGGCGGCTGCCAGGCACCACCAGGGTAATTTTGCGCTCGGCAGCGGTGGGCGTGAGGGCTTCTTCCGTCAGGGGTGGCGGCGGTGGGCGGTTGGCAAACTCAGAGAAGGGGAGTACGGCCGTAATCATGCCCGGTTCCACCAACAAAAACCCACCACACTCGCTGCAAAACAAGACCCCTTCTTCCTGGTTAGCCCCGCAATCACTACACTTAATCATGTTACTCTTTGTCGTTTTGCTTAGACTTATCAATGAGTGCCCGCGTACCGTATTTGAGCTTTTTGCGCCCCGCCAACGACATGGTACCCGCGCTGGAGATCCGCGCCATTTCTTGCTGAGCCTGCTGCGCCAGGGCCGTCTCCCCCGCCTCTAGCAGGCGAGTGCTCAGATGATGCATCCGCGTAGAGGCAGCTTCTAGTCGGCCCGCTTCTACCTCCTGCCACACCCGCTCATTCAGGCGGTACATGTTCATCACCCGCACTGCGTCGATGATATTTTGTGGCGGCATTTCGTTGGGCAGATCAGGCAGCACGTAGAAATGATGAACATGCTTAAAGGTTTGCGAACGCAGCTGGGGGCTGGCCACATCGGCTTTAACTTCGATGGGCAGGGTGAGACGAGCCTGAACCGGCTGCGGCGCGACTTTTAGCTCCAGCAGCACAGAGACCGGTGCCCGCCCTTCCAGGTTGCCCAACGGCAGTACCTCGCCATCCAGCGTCAGCGGCTGGGCAAATGGCTCCAGTTTGAAGCCATAATTGATCGTTACCTTGTCGTGCAGCCGCGGATTCAGGGTGATGTTTTGGGCGTAAATGGTGCCCAGGCCTTGAATCCGCTTTTGCAGATGGTCGATAATTTCGGCGGGCTGCTCGATAAAGTTGGACTGCCCGCCAGAGGGGGCCACCAGCTTGTCTAAAAACTCATCGTGCCATTCGGCACCCAGGCCAAAGGCGCTGATGCCAATGTTGAGGCGGGCCGTGCGGCTGGCCAATTCCAGGCAAAGCGGCGCATCCCCATACGTGTGACCGTCGGTGAGCAGGATGAGGTGGTTGGTGTGCTGGTTTAAATCCACCTTGCGCAGCTCTTGAACGGCCGCTTGCAGCCCCTGAAAAATTTCGGTACCACCAGACGCCTGCACGGAGCGCAATTCGCCGACGAGGGCCGTTGGATTCTCCACCTTGCCCGACGGTACCACCACTTCGGCCCGGTCGCTAAAGCTGATGATGGAGAGTGTATCTTGTTTGGTCAGCCGGTTGACGATGAGTTCAACGGCCGTTTTCACGTGACTCAACCGCCCACCCTGCATCGAGGTGCTGCGATCCAACACCAGGCTGAGGTTCAACGGCCGTTGCTTCACCTCTTGTTCCGGGGGCAAAATATCGAGCAGCAGGTAGACCATCTGCTCGGCATTGGCCACCCGAATACGGTCGCGGCTGGACTGCACACGCAGGTTTACCATCTCCTGCGACTTGGTTTCGACAAGCAGCGAATCGTAGGTAGCGCGCCGCTCTGGATTGCTCAACACCTCGAAGGCGGTGACCAACCGGGCGTACGCTTTATTGGTTTTGGTGCGTTTTTCTTGGGGGACCTGGCCGCGCAAAGTGGCAAAGGCTGCCCGAATTTGCTCAGGGGTGGCCTGGGATGATACTCCTAAAATTGCGTAGTATTCAAACTCTTTGTCCATAAATTGACGGCCGTATCGGCCCGGATCGAGTTCAACCTGTTGCTTCGGGCAAAACGATGAGGGTTCACAACGCTGGCAGCGGTTGGGTTTGGTGAGGCAAACCGTGGGAGATAGTTTGTTACCCCTCCTGCACGCCTGTTATACGCCGATCAGACCGAAAAGTCTACCACAACGGCCGTTACGTTGTCGTTGCTGTGGGAAGCCAGGGCTGTTTCATACAGCTCATCCACCATCTGCGGCAGCGAAATATCCTGGCTCATGATGTGCCGAATTTTGTCATCGGCCACAAAGCCGCACAGCCCATCGCTGCACAGCAGCAGCTTGCCGCGACGCGGCAGCAGCTTCATGTAGGTATCCACTTCTACCTCTTCGCCCTGGCCCACGGCGCGCAGCAGCACGTTGCGGTAGCGGTATACCGTGGCCTCTTCGGCCGTCAGCGTGCCCACATCTTGCAGGCGCTGCACCAGGGAATGGTCTACCGAGATCTGCTCCAGCTTGCCATCGGTCAGCAGGTAAAGGCGGCTGTCGCCGACATGAGCCACGTGCAGGCGGCGACCCAACACCAGGGCCACCGTCAGCGTGGTGCCACTGTCCACTTCTGGTTCGTCTTCGAAGACGGCCGTGTTGGCCGCCTGAACCGCATCCAGCAGCACTTCCTGGATGGGTACCTGGGTGGGTGGCCCTATCGTTTGCAGCAGCGGCATATAAATCTTGCTCAAAATATAGTGGGCCGCCACCCGCGAGGCAATCCGGCTGGCCACGTGGCCGTTGGTGTGCCCGCCCATGCCGTCGGCTACAATGTAGAGGCCAAAGGGAACCAGGGAGAAATGACCACCCGCTTCCGTGCTGAAGATGAGACAGGAATCTTCGTTGCGCTCGCGTGCACCAACGTCGCAGCGGCTGGCCGCGCGCAGGGTTGGCTCCTGAGCCGCCTTCTCTTCAGGCAGCACGCCCGTCTCAATGATCGGCGAGGTATCGGGAGCCTGGGTAACGGCCGTTTCATCAAGTTCGGCCGTTTGGCCCACTGCTTTTGGCGCTTTTTCTGGAGCAGCAGCCTTCTTCTTTTTGGACTTATCCTCAGGCTGAATAAAAGGTGGTGTCTCTTTCGTCATAATAATGTCCGATCGTTTATGCAGTTAGCGAGCATTTAGGTTACACAAATCAGGCTGGTAACGCATAAATATTGTGGTTGGTTGAGCCGATGTACACAACACCATCAGCAATGGTCGGTGAAGCAATAACAGGAGCGCCTGTGTCAAATCTCCAGTTGACGTCTCCTTTTTTGGCCGCCAAACAGTAAACAGCACCATCGGTGCCGCCAAAGTAAACAGCATCGCGCCACACGACGGGCGACGAGGCAATCTGGCCATTGATTTCGTGGGTCCACAGCTGCCGCCCCGTGTCCATGTCCAGCGCATAGAGGCTGCCGTCTGACGAACCGATGAACACCATGCCATTGGCCACGGTGGGGGATGAAACAATCGGCCGACGGCTGCGGAAGCGCCAGATGATCCAGCCGGTATTGGCGTCCAGGGCATAAACCGTGCCGTCAAGCGACCCCACAAAGACAATTTCGTCGGCCACGGTGGGGGATGAGGTTACGCTGCGCTTGGCCTGAGCCTGCCACTTGGCTTTGCCGCTGGCGATTTCCAGGCAAAAGATGTAGCCACCCTCGGTGCCAAAAAAGATGCGCTCATCATCAACAAACGCGGTGGAGCGTACGGCCGTATATGCATTGGCCTTCCACTTCACCCGCCCCTGGGCAATCTCCAATGCGTAAAAATGGCCGTCGTCTGAGCCAAAAAAGACGTGATCATAACGGACCACGGGGGAGGCGTACACCGCGCCGTTGGTGGCAAAGCGCCAGTTCTGCCGCCCGGTGCGCCGCTGGATGCAGTAAAGATGTTTGTCCACCGAACCGATGAAAATACTTTCTTCGTAGATAAAGGGCGTGCTGCCGCCCACGCTGTCGGCGGCGGGGAACTTCCAGGCAAACTCGCCATTTCCGGCGTGCAGGGCGTACAGGTTGTTATCGTAAGCGCCCACATAAACCATATTGCCGGAAACGGCCGCTTTGCCGCGAATCTCATCTTCACACTTAAACTGCCAGATGGGCTGCACCTTGCTGGGCGCCACGGCCACCGGCGTGCCTGTGGCGCTGACAACGGCCGGGGTGTTGGTTTGCGGAATGGTTAGGCTGGGATTGCTGTCGGAAACGGCCGTTGCCGCACGATCTACCAACACTTCCAACGCTTCTTTCAGCGCCTTGGCGTCGGGGAAACGATCCTTGGGATCGTAGGAGAGGCAGCGCATGATGATCGCTTCAAAGGCGGGGGTGACGTGGGGATTGACTTTGTGAATCGGCCGTTCGGCAAAGGTGAAGGGCGGTTCCAGGCGCGGATCCTGCCGGGTGAGCAGGTGGTGCAGCGTCGCCCCCAGAGCATAAATGTCGCCCGCCGGTTCTGCCTGTCCGCGATACTGCTCCGGCGGCGAATACCCTTCCGTACCGATCATCGTGCCCTTGTCGCCCATCTCAAACACCTTGGCAATGCCAAAGTCAATCAGGCGAATGCGCGCGCGATGATCCAGCATGATGTTGGAAGGCTTCACGTCGCGAAAAACGATGGGCTGCGGTTTCTGGCTGTGCAGATGGTAAAGGGCATCACACAGCTGCATCGCCCAAGAAATTGCTGTTTCCTGATCCAGGTAGTCGGTCTGCTCCTCCAGCCACTCGTCCAAATCCTTGCCCCGAATCAGCTCCAGCACCAGGTAAGAGCGGTCGCCCTCGGTGAAGTAGTCAGACACATCGGGGATGGCCGGATGATCCAGCATGGCCAGCATGCTGGCTTCCCGCTCAAATGATTTAATGGTGAGTTCCCGCATTTGCGGGTCGGGGGTGGAGATAACCATCTCCTTAACGGCACACAGCTTGGTGACATTGGGGAAGCGCATGTCACGCGCCTGGTAGACGGAACTGAAGCCGCCGGCGCCTAACGGCCCCACAATGCGGTACCGGTCTTGCAGCATATCACCAGGCTGCAAACCACTACGCTGCGCCTTTTTTTGACGGCCTCTTTTGCTGGCAAGTTGTCTGGTCGTTAGTCGCCCCATAATTCGGCTGCGGTCTTTGTGAAAGGCGGAAGGATTTTGAATCGGCTAAAAACGGGAACCCACTTTTGTTCAGGTAAAAAGCGGTTGGCCAGGCCATCCGTTTCAACTGTCCATACGCATTCACCCGTCTCCTTTTCAGAGGGTTATTATAAGTTCACCCCGTGTGTTTTATCAAGCGGCTGGGCAGAAATGGCCAGAAAGTGGGGCTTTTGGTGGTCTGACCCCCGCATTAAGTGTGGATAAGCCGCCACAAGCGCTCGCCACCGACCGCAACCGTATAGTCGTGAATCATCTTTTCCAGATCAGCGCGAGAATCAAAAAAGGTGCTGCGCTGGGAAGCATAGGCCCAGATGGCGTCGATTTTGGCACATACGGCCGTTTCTGTCAGCACAATTTGGCTGGGGTAGAGGTGGGGGGTGAGAACTGCCGTCAGCGCCCCATCCTCGGCGGCATACGGGTAATCTTCATAATAAACCAGCTGCGTGGGGGCAAACACACGCTCGGCGGCCTGGCGCACCAGCCGGTGATCGACGTGGTTGCCTGCGGTGAGCGGCACGACAATCTCGTCGGCGGGCGGCAGCTGGCGCAGCTGGGCCACAAGCTGGTCTACCACCGCATCGTCGGCAGAATGGCGCGTGGTGATGACCGATTCCCAGGTCGGGTAACACGCCTCGCCCGTAGCCGGGTCGGTGCGGTAAACGCAGTCGGGCACGTCCCAGTGCCAATAATCTGCGCCTAAAATGTGGCTGGCAGCGGCATCCTCGGCGCGGCGGGCACGAACGGCGTCTTGGGGCAGCGCCCAGCGCTGGTGCAGCTCCTGGGCAAAGGCCGAGAGCCGCAAATCGGGCGCGGGTTCACCCGCCATCGTGGTAACGATGAGAATTGGTTCGTGCTGGCTGGTTTGCTGGAAAATCCGTCCGCCGCAAGACAGCGCCGCATCATCCAGGTGGGGCGAGAGGTAAATCGATTGGTACCGCTCACGCATGGGCGGCGCTCCGCTTGAGTTCCGGGCCGGTGGGTGTGTCGGTGATGTCGTAGCCTGCGGCCGCGATTTGGCCGCGCAGAGCATCGGCTTCGGCCCAGTTTTTGGCAGCGCGGGCGGCCTGGCGCTGCTCGGCCAGGGCCATAATCTCGGCGGGGATGGGCTGTTCGGCTTCGGGCTGCCAATCGACCAGACCCAGCCCCAGCACGCGGTCAAATTCCACGATGGTGGCCTTTTTCACACCGCCGGGCAGGTCACTCTTGACCAGATTCCAGACCACGGCCAGGGCACGAGGCATGTTGAGGTCGTCGTTGATCTGGGCGGTGAAGTCGGCCAGGAAGGTTGGGTCTGGTTGGGTGGGAGTGGGCCATTGGGAAACGGCCGTACGCAGCCGCTGCAGCGCCGTCGCCGCCCCATCCATCGCCTGCCAGTTAAACGTCAGCTTGGCGCGGTAATGCCCACCCAGGCAGAAGAAGCGGTACACCAGCGGGTCGTAGCCGCGATCGATGAGCGTTTGCAGCCGCAAAAAATCGCCCGACGATTTGGACATTTTGAGGCCATCGAGCTGCAAAAAGTAGCCGTGCAGCCAGAAGTTGGCCAGCCGGGTGCCGTGGCACGCCTGCGTTTGGGCAATCTCGTTGGGATGGTGCACCATAATGTGGTCTTCACCGCCGCAGTGAATGTCGAAAAAGGTGCCCAGGTAATGCGAGGCCATCGCTGAACACTCGATGTGCCAGCCGGGGAAGCCAACGCCCCACGGGCTGTCCCACTCCATCTGCCGCTGCGCGTCTGGCGGGCTGAACTTCCACAGGGCAAAGTCGGTGACGTTGCGCTTTTCGCTCATGGCGATGCGGCTGCCTGCCTGTAAGCCCTCGATGTTGAGCCGGGCGATGTAGCCGTAATCGTCCAGCCGGGACGTGTCGAAGTAGATGCCGTCGCTGGTGCGGTAGGTGTAGCCGTTGGCCTCGATGCCCTGGATCATGGCGATTTGCTCGGCGATGTGGCCGGTGGCCTTGCACCAGATGTGCGGCTCGTGGATGTGCAGCTTCGCTAAATCTTGCTTGAACGCTTCGGTGTAAATCTCGGCGATTTCCCAGGCGCTTTTACCGGCGCGGCGGGTGCCCACCTCCATTTTGTCTTCGCCCGCGTCGGCGTCGTCGGTCAGGTGGCCCACATCGGTGATGTTCATGACGTGCAGCACCTCGTGCCCGTTGAACTCCAGCACGCGGCGCAAAATATCTTCAAAAATGTAGCTGCGCAGGTTGCCGATGTGGGCGTAATCGTAGACGGTGAGGCCGCAGGTGTAGAGCTTGACCTGGGGTGGATGGAGGGGGGTAAACGGCCGTACTTTTCGCTCGTAGGTATCAAACAAGGTTAACATGCCGGATAGCTTACATCAGTCTGGGGGTGTTGTCGAAGGGGGGAACGGCCTTTGCTTCAGATTCGTGCCACAGAGATTATTCAAGCGGATCGATGACGGTTAACGAGTCAATCCAGGTGAAGTCTTTGGTGTTGTGGGTAGCCAGTTGAAAGTTGTGATAGAGGGCAGTCCCGGCGATGAGCGCATCACCCAGCGACATCGCTTTTTGTTGACGAAGGGAAACGGCCGTTTGAAACACCTCTGCCGAAGGATAGAGAATCGTCAGTTCCGAAAACAAAGCTTCGAGCGCACTTTTATCCGCTAGGGTTAGCTTGTGGTAGCCAAGCACTTCTACCAAGCTGACTGCGGAAACGGCCGGTTTGTTTTCGGCAAACCAATCAACCAGCGCCGCATTTTGGGCAACAGCATAGATAAGCAGGTTGCTATCGGCAAGGATCATTCGTCCCGTCCTGGAAGCGGCCGATCCTGGCGGATTCGTTTTTGCCAGGCAACCGGATCATCTATGTCGCCAAAGGTGTTGAGTTTAGCGAGGGTTTGAAAAGCGGTTTTAATGCGCTGCCCACGTTCTGCATCCGTTGTCGCTGGTGCGGATTGCAGCCGCTGCCGTAGAAACAAGATGAAATCCAACACCTCATTTTGCTTTTCAGGAGGAAGCTGGGTTAATTGCTCTTCAATTTGATCGAGTAAAGCCATTTCAACCTCCGCGTTTCACGTCTTGTCTTAGTTTATTTTAGCAGCGAGTGGTGGCGTTGGGAATACGGCCGTTTTATTTCCCATACCTTTTTTGATTAGCGTACTTTTCGCTCGTAGGTATCAAACAGGGTTAACATGCGGGATAGCTTACCTGAGTCTGGGGGTGTTGTCGATGGAGGGGAACGGCCGTTGCTCTAGATTCGTGCCGATAGATTATTCAAGCGGATCGATGACAGTTAGTGAGTCAATCCAGGTGAAATCTTTGGTGTTGTGGGTGGCAAGCTGAAAATTGTGGTAGAGAGCGGTCCCGGCGATGAGCGCATCACCCAGCGACATCGCTTTTTGTTGACGAAGGGATACGGCCGTTTGGAACACCTCTGCCGAGGGGTAAAGAATCGTCAGCTCCGAAAACAAAGATTCGAGGGCACTTTTATCAGCAGGATTTAACTTGTGGTAGCCAAGCACTTCTACCAAACTAACTGCGGAAACGGCCGGTTTGTTTTCGGCAAACCAATCAACCAGCGCTGCATTTTGGGCAACGGCGTAAATAAGCAAGTTGCTATCGGCAAGGATCATTCGTCCCGTCCAGGAAGTGGTCGATCCTGGCGGATTTGTTTTTGCCAGGCAACGGGGTCTTCAATGTCGCCAAAGGTGTTTAGCTTGGCCAGGGTTTGGAAAGCGGTTTTGATGCGCTGCCCTCGTTCTGCATCGGTCGTGGCTGGTGCGGATTGCAGCCGCTGGTGTAGAAACAAGATGAAATCCAACACTTCATTTTGCTTCTCAGGTGGAAGCTGGGTCAACTGCTTTTCAATTTGATCGAGTAAAGCCATTTCAACCTCCGCGTTTTACGTCTTGTCTTAGTTTATTTTAGCAGCGAGTGGGGATGTTGGGAATACGGTGTTATTTCTCACACCTTTCATGATTTCCGTACTTTTCGCTCGTAGGTATCAAACAGGGTTAACATGCGGGATAGCTTACATCAGTCTGGGGGTGTTGTCGAAATGGGTAGGAAAGTTTGGGTAATTCGGCCGTTGCAACCTCAAATAGCAAGCTGTATAGTGTAAAAATCGTTGTCAGTATGTCATTTATTTAGCAAATGATCAATCGAGACATTTATGGTCACAAATTCCCTCGCTACACTAAAAATATGCGCTGTCGCTCTCGTGCCAGTGATGTTTGTTTTTATTTGGTTGTTACCAAAGTTTTTACAGAGCGGCCGTTCCATAAAAATGCTAATTGGCGCGATTGTCCTCTCAATGTATACAGCGGTTTTAGTAGCCACAATAGATAGCAGCAGCTTGCCAATTCAAAACTTCTGGTTTGTTGTTGTATTGAACGCGTTGGTGTGGGGCGGTGTCGGATTCTTGGTGGGTATATATTTTGACGTGCGCTCACGAGTAGAAATGGGCAGCAGATTTTACCAAGAATTCTGGCATCTGCGGCTGCATGGCGTAGAGTATGGCATTTTGGGAGCAATAGCCAGTCTGCCGCTAGGGTTTACGGCAGGTTGGTTGGTTATTGCACTTGACGCTTTGTGATTAGAATCACTCTTAAGCTTTTCTACTGGATTCATTATTGGCGGGGTATTGGTTTGGGGATTAGATCGATATAATCACAGTTTTTTGCGCGAGTAAAACAATGTTTTTCTTCTTTTTTATCTATGCGCTTTTGTTTATTGGGGCAGTGTTTGATATAGATTGGATTTTAAAGTTTACAAGGGGAGACAGGCTCTATGGTCGGAAGTTTGCCCGCATCTTCTACGGTATTTTTGGATTCTTCGGAACGGTTATGATGCTCTTTGCAATGTTGTCTCAGATATAATATAGAGCAAAGTGCCTCACGCTAATTGGCTTCCCACCTGATAGCTCACTATAATTAAAACCTATGTCAAAGTTAACCCATCTGGATGAAGCTGGCCGCGCCCGCATGGTGGACGTCGGCGACAAGGACGACACCGAGCGTGTGGCCGTGGCCCGTGGCTCTGTGCAAATGCAGCCGGAAACGCTGGCCCTTATAATAGAAGGCAATATGAAAAAGGGGGATGTGCTGACGGTGGCGCAGTTGGCTGGCATCATGGCCGCCAAGCGCACCAGCGACCTCATCCCCATGTGCCATCCGCTCATGCTCAGCCACGTGGCCGTCACCTGCACGCCCAACCCCGCCGAGAGCAGCGTGGAGATCGAGGCGTCGGTCCGGTTGAAGGGCAAAACAGGCGTGGAGATGGAGGCGTTAACGGCCGTTTCCGTTGCCGCCCTCACCATTTACGACATGGCCAAAGCGGTCGATCGCGGCATGGTGATTGGGGATGTGCGCGTGGTCGAAAAATCGGGTGGCAAAAGTGGAGATTGGCGATTGGAGACTGGAGATTAAAATCAATCTCAAATCTCCAATCCCTAATCTCCTCCAACAAAACTATGGAAATTCAAATCAAACTCTTCGCCACGCTGAAAGACAAAGCGGGCAGCAATAAAATCAGCGTCACGGTGGCGGAACCAGCTACGGTGGCCACGCTGCTGGAAGCGGTAGGCGCGGCTTACCCGGCACTGCAAACTTCCCTGCCGATTGCCCTGGTGTCGGTGAACAAGGCGTTTGCGGGAAGAGATACGGCCGTATCCCCCCACGATGAAGTCGCCATGTTCCCCCCCGTCAGCGGCGGCAGCGGTGCCGACGATCTGCCGCACCCCACCCATTTTGCCGTCACCACCGAACCGTTCGACATTGCCGCCATCCACGCCAGCCTCGGCGGGTCAGACATTGGGGCGATTGCCAGCTTCACCGGCTTTGTCCGCGGCCAGACCCAGCGCGACGGCCTGCCGCCGGAAACGAGCTACCTGGAATACGAAGCGTACAGCGAAATGGCCGAGCTCAAAATGGCCCAGATC
The DNA here is from genome assembly GCA_020848035.1 of Anaerolineae bacterium. Taxonomy (GTDB): domain Bacteria; phylum Chloroflexota; class Anaerolineae; order Promineifilales; family Promineifilaceae; genus Leptofilum. The sequence continues at coordinate 53,214 of JADLAX010000002.1, forward strand.
GCCCGCGAAATCTGGCAAAAGTGGCCATTGGTCAAAGGCGTGGCGATTGTGCAGCGAATCGGCCGTTTGGACATTGGCCAGCACACCACCTTTGTCGCCTGCGCCAGCGGCCACCGCGACCAGGGCATCTTCGACGCCGCCCGCTACGGCATCGACCGCCTCAAAGAGATTGTCCCCGTCTGGAAAAAAGAAGTGGGCGAAGACCAATCGATCTGGGTGGAAGGCGATTACCGCCCCACCGAGGCAGACAATTAACAGAAAGAGATTGGAGATTGGAGATTAGCAATTGATCTTAATCTCCAATCTCCAATCCCCAATCTCATTTCATGGACAACTGGCAAGCGCGCACCCACAAATTTGCCCAAAAACACAACTTAACCCACGATCCCGGTGTTACTGCATTAGATTTACTCAGTGAATTTGGCGAGGTTGCCAAGGAACTGCTCAAAGCAACCAATTACGGCCGTCACGACCCGATTCTTGACAATCCAGCCATAGCCGACGAATTAGGCGACATGCTTTATAGTTTGTGCCAGCTGGCAACGGCCGTAAATGTAGACCTCGACCAGGCACTCACCGCTGCCCTGGCCAAATACGAAGCCCGCTGGCAAGAAAAAGGGCATCCAGGCAGTGGAAAATAACAAAACCAGCCAAGAGGTAATTGCGTAATTAAGTAATTGGGTAATGGCAAAAGCAAATTATTCAATTACCCAATTACCCAATTACTTCCCAAAAAGTATCAACTCTTGGGAGAAGAAGAATGCAGAACGGATCCACCAATCATAAGCAGAGCGTAGCAAAACATCGTGTCGTCATTACCGGCATGGGGCTGGTAACCCCCCTGGGCCATAATGTGCCCGATACCTGGGCAGCCATCAAAGCAGGCAAATCCGGTACGGGCGATTTTGTGGTGCTGACCAAAGGTGAACACGAAATGGGCACCATCTGCGAAGTGAAAGATTTTGACGCCGACGCCTACCTGGGCCGCCGCGACGCCCGCCGCCGCGACCGCTTCCAGCAGTTAGCCACCGTCGCCGCCCGCGAAGCCATCAGCCAGTCTGGCCTGGAAATCACCGATGACAACCGCGAACGCATCGGCATTACCCTGGGCACCGGCGTTGGTGGCATCCAAACCCTGGTCGAGCAGGAACACATTGTCCTGGAAAAAGGACTCAAGCGTGTCAGCCCGTTTGCCATCACCATGATCATGCCCAACGGCGCGGCCGGTATGATTGCCATCGACTACGGCATTCACGGCCCCTCCACCACCATCACCACCGCCTGCGCCGCAGGCTGCGACGCCATCGGCCACGCCTTCCGCACCGTGCAGCGCGGCGAAATGGACGCCATGCTCACCGGTGGCAGCGAGTCGATCCTGGCCTCCGTGGCCGTGGCGGGTTTTGAACGGGCCGGAGCCACCTCCGCCAAAACCCGTGGCACGCCGCAGCCGTTCGACAAAAATCGCGACGGCCTGGTAGTCGGTGAAGGTGCGGGCATGCTCGTCATTGAGAGCCTGGAGCACGCCCAGGCGCGTGGTGCAACCATTTACGCCGAGATTGTCGGCTACGGCCAAACCACCGACGCGCACCACATCACCGCTCCGGCCGAAGGCGGCGCTGGGGCGGCCCGCGCCATCCGCAAGGCGCTCGATGATGCTGGGCTACAGCCAGAAGATGTGGATTACATCAGCGCTCACGGTACCTCAACCCCCCTGAACGATGCATCGGAAACGGCCGCAATTAAAGCCGCCCTCGGGGAACACGCCTACAACGTCGGCATCAGCTCCACCAAGTCCATGACCGGCCACATCATGGGGGCCACCGGGGCCATCGAAACCGTCTTCTGCACCATGGCCATCCAGGACCAGGTCATGCCGCCCACCATCAACTACGAAACCCCCGACCCCGCCTGCGATCTGGACTACATCCCCAACACCGCCCGCCCCGCCAAGGTGGACGTCTGTCTCAACCACGCCTTCGGCTTTGGCGGCCACAACGCCGTGTTGGTCATCAGGAAGTTCCAATAACTCCGCTCGATTCCGCCTCACAAAAACAATCAAGGATTTCGCAGATTCAAAAGAATGTATAATTCGGGAAATCTGCGAAATCTATTGGTTGAAATTCTGTATGAATCGTTTTGCTGAATTAGAAAACAATCTCAACGTCCAATTTAAGGATTACTCGCTGCTGATTCGGGCCCTGACCCATCGCTCATACCTCAATGAGCACGCGGATGAGGTGCTGGAAGATAACGAGCGGCTGGAATTTTTGGGCGATGCCGTGCTGGACTTTATCGTTGGGGCCTACCTGTACCACCGCTTCCCGGAGATGGATGAGGGCGAGCTGACCAGCCTGCGCGCGGCGCTGGTGCGGGCCAAAACGTTGGCCCGTTTTGCGCGGGAGTTGGAAATCGGCCGTTTTCTCCAGTTAGGCTATGGCGAAGCAGAAAACGGCGGCCGGGAACGCACCCCGCTGCTGTGCGCCGCCTTTGAAGCGGTTGTTGGTGCCCTCTACCTGGACCAGGGCATGACGCCCGTGAAGGCGCTGGTAGAACAGCTCATTGGTCCGGCCCTGGCCGAAATCATGGCCGACTCCCTGCACAAAGACGATAAAAGCGAGTTCCAGGTGTGGGCCCAGGCTCAGTACAACATCACCCCGCGCTATGAGGTGGTGGGCACCAGCGGGCCAGACCATGCCAAGCTGTTCACCGTTCAGGTGCTGCTGCACGACGCCGTTTGGGGCGAGGGCACCGGGCGCAGCAAGCAGGTAGCCGCCCAGGCCGCCGCCAAGGTAGCCATGGCCAAAGCCGAAACGCTCGAAGAGAACACATGAGCCGCATTTTGATCACAGGGGGCAGCAGCTACCTGGGCCAACACCTGGTGCCGTTGGCCGTAGCCTCCCACACGGTTCACTACACCTATCACCAAAACCAGCCAAACCTTCCCGCGCCCGGTTCCCCGCTGGATGTGCGGGATGAAACGGCCGTTCACCCCCTCATCACCTCCTTCCAACCCGATGTCATCATCCACCTGGCCGGTTCCAACCGGGGCCGCGACATGTCCTCGGTCATCCGGCTGGGCGCAGGCAGCATCGTCTGGGCGGCGCAGGAAGTAGGCGCACGCCTGATTCACCTCTCCACCGACAGCATCTTTGCCGGTGACGCCGCGCCGTATGACGAAACGGCCGTGCCCACCCCCGTCAACGCCTACGGCTGGGCCAAAGCCGACGCCGAAGCCATCGTCCGGCAGCATCCCAACAGTGTCATCGTGCGCACCTCGCTGATCTACGGGCTGCACACCATGGACCACGGCACAAGCTGGATGGCCGACGCCCTGGCGCAGGGTCAGCCAGTGACCCTGTTCAGCAACCAGATTCGCAATCCCATCTGGGTCGACAGCCTGTGCCACGCGCTGCTAGAACTGGCGCATCACAGCTACACCGGCGTGCTCAACGTGGCGGGCCGCCAGGCGCTCAGCCGGGCCGATTTTGCCCTGCGAATGCTCGATTACTGGCAGGTGCAACCGCGCAATACGCTGACCATTGCCCCGTCGGACGGCCGTTGGCCATTAAACTGTGAACTGGATGTGCGCCGGGCAGCGGCCGTTTTACAAACCTCATTGCCCGGTGTGGATGAGGTGCTGCGGGGGAACGGCCGTACCCTTTCCGCATAGTACCGATGGCCTATTGCCGCCTCACCAGAACCAAATCTAAACAGCCCTTTTTTGGGCGTGTTAACTCCCTGTTAACCTCTTGACTTTTGTCATTTGAATATGCTAGACTGCCCCCCTAGGAAGGAAGAGGCTAGCTAGCTCAATAACAGAAACCTCAAAGTTTTAAAGATTATTAATTAATTTGCCGTTTGGGAAATGATGTAGTGAGCTGGCAGGATCGGGTGAGAGTCAACACCCCGGAAACGCAAAATCTTTTAGAGAAAAGGGTAAATAGATGACCAAACTGACCACGCCATTCGACGAAATGGACTTTGTTAACGTTTTGCTTAACGAAGGTTCCGAACAAGGCTATATCACCTATGATCAAATCATGGCGGCCTTGCCTGACGTCGAAGACAACTTGCCACTGCTAGAGACCATCCTGGAAGAGGCTCAGGCGGCCGGCATTCCAATTTATGAAAACGAAGACGAGGTCGAAGCTCAGATGAATGGCGAGGGTCCCACCGATCTAAGTGAAGCTCTGGCTGACGACGACAAAGATTTCGACCCGGACGATTTGGAAGAGATTTCCCCACATGCGGCCCCGCTCTTTGATTTAAGCAACGTGCCGATTGATGATTCCGTGGGGCTCTATTTCCGCGAAATGGGGCAGCAAGGTCTGCTTTCCGCTGAAGAAGAAGTGAACCTGGCCATGGAAATTGAAGCCGGGAAAGAAGCCGAAAGCCGCCTGAAGAATGAAATTTTGAGCCACGACGAATTGGATGAGCTGGCCAACGTTCAGGAAATCGCCGAGGCCGCCCGGGCGCACCTGATTCGCGCCAATACGCGTCTGGTGGTAAGCATTGCCAAGAAGTATCGCGGGCGCGGCTTGCAGTTCCTAGATCTAATCCAGGAAGGCAACGTGGGCCTGATGAAAGCGGTAGAAAAGTACGATTATCGCCGCGGCAACCGGTTCAGCACCTACGCCACCTGGTGGATTCGCCAGGCGGTAACCCGGGCGCTGGCCAATCACGGCCGTACCATTCGTATTCCGGCGCATTTGGGTGGCCGCATCAGCAAGCTGTATCAGGTGGCGCAGGAGTTAGAGCAGGAATACGGCCGTCAGCCCACCGCGGAAGAAATTGCCGAACACATGGAGCTGCCCGCCGAGCGCGTTCGCTGGATGCTGCGCACCAGCCGCCAGCCCGTGCACCTGGAACGTCCCGTTGGCGACGAGTCCGATGCCGAACTGGGTGACTTCATTGAAGATGTGGACGCCCCGCCACCGGCCGAAACGGTCGCCCAGAAGATGCTCACCGAAGAGCTAGGCGAGATTTTGGACCAGCTCACCCCGCGTGAAGCCCGCATTTTGCGCCTGCGCTACGGCCTGCAAGATGGCGAATCCCGTACCCTCAAAGAGGTGGGCGAGATGTTCGGCCTCTCCCGTGAGCGCATCCGCCAGCTGGAAAAAGAAGCGCTGCGCAAACTGCGCCATCCCAACTTCGCCGGACACCTCCGGCAATACCTCAACTAACCACAAAAAGGGGCCGCACGGCCCCTTTTTTATTTAAGAGTCGGATTAACCGAATGATCTTGATCCTTAGTCTGTTAAAAATGCCTCAAACTGCTTATCTAGAGAAACAGCTATTGCTTCAAAATCCTTTTCAGACATTTGTCCAGTGATTGAAACGTTGAGCGAAACAACAAACTCTTTATATCTAGCATCCACATCACATTCATACTCTCCACCCAAGCCCGAGATTCCACACCCTATCTCATATTCGCTTGCAGTTTGGCTTTGATAGAGAATGTCGGGATGTGGACGATACGTTCCTTCAGTACGCCAACTTTCAAGTATGTCAAAATACTCAATTGCTTTGCCCTCGGTTCCAAATCTCTCTATTGTTAATATGCTTTTATTCAGCTGCCCATTCTCTTCCCAATAAACAGCTAGATTTCCAGAATCAGCTCCAGGTGCTTCTGGAAAGGAGATCATAGGGTTAATAACTGCATTGGAAGGATAGAGATCCGTCGGTAAAATCAGATCATAAATTGTAAAGGTACGCGTTGGCGCACACGTCCAGAAAACACATTGCTTAACAATAAGTTGATAGGTTAAGCCACAGCTAAGCAAAAAAATCCCTGCTAGAGATAGTACTATAATTCCTGCAAACCTTTTTCTGTTTTTATTTCCCATAATAATTTAAGGCCCGCTCTCAAACGGTCTTCTGGCTGCTGCCAGATGTTGTACCTTAAGGCTTACTTGCTATTTAGGATCCCATAGCCGGCACAAAACGACTCTCGCCTACAAGGATATAGCCATATTTTACAACATTCCTTCAGAGAACGGCCGTTTCCCCAAACCAATCTTCCTCTACGCATCACTCCAGTCGTTCGGTATAATCGCACGCTATGGCACTTTTGACGGCACACAACATTGGCCAAGCCTTTGGCGCGTTTGACGTTTTCACTGGCGTCAGCGGCAGCATTCCCGACGGCGGCAAGGTAGGGCTGGTTGGCCCCAACGGCGTCGGCAAAACCACCCTGCTGCTGATTCTGGCCGGATTGGCCCAGCCCAGCGCGGGCAGCGTGCAAATTGCGCGGGGTACCCGGCTGGGTTACCTGCCGCAAGAAGCGGCCCAGGCATTTGCCGGGCAGGAAAACAGCGTCTTTGCGGAGATGCTCACCGTGTTCGACAATCTGCGCGAGGACGAAGCCGCGCTGCGCCAGATGGAGCAGCAGATGGCCGATGGCGACCATTCCGAGGAGCTGATGGCCAGCTACAGCCAGCGGCAAGAGCGCTTTGAACACGCGGGCGGCTACGATTATCAGATTCGCATCCGGCAGGTGCTGACCGGGCTGGGTTTTGCCGAGGAAGATTGGCAGATGCCGCTGCACCACCTGAGCGGCGGGCAAAAAACGCGCGTGCTGCTTGGCCGCCTTCTGCTGGAAAAGCCGGATTTGCTCATCATGGATGAGCCGACGAACCATCTGGACGTGGCGGCGATTGAGTGGCTGGAAGGCATGCTCAAAACGTGGGACGGCGCGATTTTGGTGGTGAGCCATGACCGCTATTTTTTGGACCGGGTGGTGACCAACATTTGGGAAATGAACCGCAGCGGCATGGAGCATTATCGCGGCAACTACTCGGCCTACGTGCAGCAGCGGCAGGAGCGGTGGCAGCAGCAAATCCAGGCGTATGAGGATTTTCAGCAGCACATCGAAAAAGAGATGGATTTTATTCGGCGCAACATTGCCGGGCAGCGCACGCAGATGGCCCAGGGCAAGCTGAGCCGGTTGGCGCGGGAGGTTACGGCCGTTCTCATCGGCGGTCTGCCTGCGTTAGGTATGCTCAACAGCAAGGGCTGGCTGCAAACCGATGATCATTACGGCATCACCCGCAACGGCCGTGTGGCCGCCAGCGTCGGTGAACTGCAACAGCAAATTGGGGAACTACGGCCGCCGATACGGCCGTCTACCCTGCGCCTCCACCTGAACACCGACATGCGCAGCGGTGAACTCGTTTTGCGCACCAAAGAACTGAGTATTGGCTATCCCGGTAATCCCCTGTTCGAAGCCGAAGACATCGAGCTGCGCCGGTTGGAATGTGCCGGGCTGATTGGTCCCAACGGCACAGGCAAAACCACCTTCCTCAAAACCGTGCTGGAGCGTTTGGCGCCGCTGCACGGCGAGGTCATTCTGGGCGCCAGCCTGCAAGTCGGCTACTTTGCCCAGGCGCACGACAGCCTGAACCTGGAAAGCACGGTGCTGGACGAGCTGCTTAACTTCCGCAACCTGCCCATCAGCGAGGCGCGCAACTACCTGGCCCGCTTTTTGTTCCGCGAAGATGACGTGTACAAAAAGGTGAGTATGCTCAGCGGTGGCGAGCGGGGGCGGCTGGCGTTGGCGATTTTGGCGCTGCGCGGGGCCAACTTTTTGCTGCTGGACGAGCCGACGAACCACCTGGACATTCCGTCGCAGGAGGCGCTGCAAGAGGCGCTGGAGCAGTTCAGCGGCACCATTTTGATGGTATCGCACGACCGGTATTTGGTGAATGCCCTGGCCACCCAGATTTGGGCGCTGGAAGACGGCCGTCTCCGCGTTTATCCCGGTGGCTACCAGGAATATCTGGCCGTGCGTGAGCAGGAAGCCGAGGCGGCCAAAGAAGCCGCAGCCCAGGTGCGCGAAGCCGAGAAAGCCGCCCGCAGCAGCAGCAACGGCAGCCAGCTCAGCAAAAACGAGCTGCGCCGCCAGGCCGAAGCGCTGGCCGAGGTTGAACACGCCATCGAAGCCGCCGAAGCGGACATTGCCCGAATTAGCAAAGCGCTGCAAGAGGCGACAACGACCGAATCATTTGCTAAGATACAAACGCTCAGCGAGGCGTACACCGCCGCCGAAGCCAAACTGGCTGTGCTGCTGGAACAATGGGAGACAATGCATGAGTGACACCACCGAAGCAACAACCTATGCCGGGAAAGTGATTGTGGGGCTGACGGGCAATATCGCCACGGGCAAATCGGCCGTGATGCGGCTGGCCCACGACCACGGCGCGTTGACCATTGATGCCGACAAGATCGTGCATGAGCTGATGGACAACGATGCCACGATGCAGGCGGCCATTGCCGTGGCCTTTGGCGCAGATGTGCGACGGGAAGACGGCCGTATCAATCGCCTCCGGTTGGGTGAAATTGTCTTTGCCGACCCGTCCGCCATGCGCGATTTGGAAGCGATGGTGCATCCCGCCGTGGGCAAAGAGGTGGATGCCCGCATTCTGGCCAGCAAACAGCGCGTCATTTTTATTGAGGCGATCAAGCTGCTGGAGGGCAACCTGCGCAGCATTTGCCACCAGGTTTGGGTGACACGGTGCAGCCCGCAGCGCCAGCTGGAGCGATTGCGCGTTTGCCGGGGCCTGGAAACGGAGGTGGCGGCCGTCCGCATCAAAGCCCAGCCGTCGCAGGAAGAGAAAGTAGCCCAGTCCGACGTGCTCATCGACACCAACGGGTTGATGAAGGATACCGAAGCCCAGTTCAAAATTGCCTGGGCGCGCCTGCCCGACCCGGCCACGGCTCAAGCAATGAATCGCCTGCCCCGGCCCGACGAAACAGAAACGTCGGGCACCAAGCCGCTCACCGGGCGACTGCTCTCGCACAAGGGAGCCACGCCGCGCAAGGGTGCGGGCGAAGTCCGGCCGCCACGCCTCAAACCCGGCGAACGCCCCGACGATTTGCAAGTGCGCCGGGCACGGCCGTCTGACATCCCGTCCATTTTGCTGCTCATCCAAAAAGCAACCGACGGCAAGGTGCAAATGAAGCGCGCCGAGCTGCTGATGGCCCTCAGCGAACGCGGCTACTTCATCGGCCAGGTGGGCACGGAAATCAGCGCCGTGCTGGGCTACAACATCGACAGCCAGGTGGCCCGCATCGACGAAGTGTACATTTACCCGCTGGAGATGGCCTCGCAAACGGGCAAGGCGGTGTTGGAAGACATTGAAATTTCGGCCGCCACCCACATGGGCCAAATCATCGTCGCCTTTTTGCCGGAAGATTCACCAGAGCCTATCCGTGAGCTGTTTGAGTCGGAGGATTACGCGCCGATGCCCTTTGAAGAGATGACACGCGGCTGGCAGATGGCCGTCGAAGAGGCCCAGCCGGAAGGCACCACCTGCCTGGTGCGACTGCTGCGCGACACGCGAGCGGGCTAAAACGATGCGATTTGCGTGGGCGTGGCTTTTGTATACCTGGGGTGGGCTGCACCGCTATTTTGGCATCCAAAACAGCATGGCCCGCGAGTTTGAGCGGGCGGTGCATTACTTTAGCCGTGCCTACAACGTGGATCCAACTTTTCGGGCGGCGCGGCTGCACCGGGGCATTTTGCTGGGGCGGGAGTTGGGCCGCATCGACGAGGCGATTGCTGATTTTGACGCCCTGCTGGCTGAAGACCCCACCTACAGCCTGGCGCTGTTTAACCGGGCGATGATGTGGATGGAAAACGGCCGTTACCCCCAAGCCCTCGCCGATATGGAAGCCTATGTCGCCCAATCCGACCCCAGCGACGAAAATTGGAACGACGCCAACCGCATCGTCCGCCTGCTGCACCATATAGACCAGGAATAGCGTCGATGGAACTGGACAAAATCTGCTAAAATAGAATCGTTCGGTAAGGAGATAATCCAATGGTAGCTGATACGCAAACCTTAGATAGATTGTTTAGCGAAGCCAGACATTTAGCGCCAGAATACCGTTTACGCCTTGTGCAAAGGATCATTCAGACGCTAGTTTCATCTCACCCCCTTGAGGAATCGCAGCCGTTGCGTTTTGGAGAGATGGGGGGTGATGAAGCTGCCATGTCCACGTTAGAAGATTTTGCGGTAGCTGAATGGCAACCTACAGACGAGGAGCTGGATGGCCCATAAATACATTCTTGATACTCATGCTTTAGTCTGGTTTGTAGAAGGCAATAAACGGCTAAGTGAATCAGCAAAGGCAATTATTTCAGCAGCCGATAGCCAAATGGTGTTGCCACTTATCGCCCTGGCCGAAGCAGCGATTATTATCGAAAGAGGTCGGACAACGATAAAAGATGTGGCCAAGTTCCTGAGCCGTGTCTATGCAGATACACGCATCGAAATTTTCCCGCTAACGTTGGATGTGTTTGAACGCAGCTTAACCCCCGAAGGTTTACAAATTCCTGAATTACATGACCGTTTTATAGTCAGCACAGGGCTTCATCTTCAAGATTTAGGCCACACTGTTGAAATTATTACGAAAGATCAAGCCATTGCGGATGCAAGTGTGTTGGCAGTTATTTGGTAATCAAGTTCGCGTTTCGGGTCCCCAAGCACTCGCCGACATGGAAACATACCTCACCCAAGCCGACCCCTCCGACGAAAATTGGCCCGACGCCCAACGCATCGTCCGCCTGCTGCGAGATCCAGGCTAACGTTGTTCCGCTACTTCCATCACCTCCGCCCAAATTTCTTCCAAATCGGCAAAGGTGGCGATGGGGGCGACGGTTTCCATGAAGTCACGTGGGGAGCCGGTGTGGGCCAGGATGTCGCGCAGCATTGGCCCGGTGGGGTCGCTGCCGATGGCCCCGGGCACGGCGCCATACGCCCCGTAGAAGGCAAAATACGCCTGATTCAACTTGCGAATCCCGTACCCATTTTGCAAAAAGACCAATCGCCGCTCCTCCATGTACACCTCCGCACCTTCGATGTCGCCCATGGCCAACAGCTCCTCGGCACGAACGCGAGTAGCGGCCAGCTCGGCCCCATAGTCAAACGCGGGCGGCTCGACGGGTGTGGTCAGGGCAGCTGGAGGTAGCGGCGTGACTGGCGGCGGCGCAAATTCCGGGTAATAGTGGTTGATCATCCGGGTGCCAATTTCCTGATCAAACAGGGAGGCAATGGTTTCGTTGATGATGCGCACCTGGGGATCGCCGTAGTTCCAGCCGACGGGAAAGAAGGTCATCCAATGGTGCGACCATTCGTGGGCGGTTACTTCGGCCAGCCAGTTGATATTGCTGGTTTCCATGATCATGGCCGGGTAGGTACCCAGCCCACCGATGGGCACCACCAGAGCGGAGAGGTTGAGCTGGTCGAAGACGGCCGTTTCCAACGCATCTTTCTCCGCCGTCGACAATCCCGGAATCAGCGACACACCATAAATCCGCTCAATCCGGTCCCGTGGTGAAACGATGAGCAAGGAGGGCAGTGGCGTCATCTGCATCATCACCGGGGGCCACGCCTGGCCCAACACGCCAAATCCTTCCGCCACCAAAACTTCACCCACCTGGTCCTGCACAATGGCTTCAGCCACCAGCTGGAGTTGAGCCAGATCGGTTCGGGCCTGGGCGAGTTCGGTTTGGAGAACGGCCGTAGCCGCCGCCGCATCCACCACCGTGGGATCGGCATAAATCTGGTTGATCTGGGCCTCAAGCTGCTGTGCCTGATGGATCAGCGCCATGTACTCAAGCACCGCCTCTTTGCGACTGGCCTCATCCAAAAACGCATCACCATTGGCCAGCACCGCACTGACTTTGCTAACCACGGCGTTCACTTCCCAGGTTAAAAAGTCGAACTGGCGCTGCCCCACCAGCTGGGTAATGCGATAATACTCATCACCAAACGGGGGCCATTCACGGGTAAATATTAATAGGAAGAAACTGGCCAGCAGCAGCAACTTTAGCGAGCGAAAAAGACGGCGCATTCTCATGGAGTGAAAAGTAATCAGTAAAAAGTGAAAAGTCCACTTTTCCCACTTTTCACTTATCACTTTATCACTTTTTACTGCTATCAGGCGCGGCGGTACGGATCAAACAGCTTTTCCCACTCGTCCAGGGCATACCGGTCGGTCATCCCGGCGATATAGTCGGTGATGACCCGGTGCAGCGGCGCGTGGTCGAGCTTGTTTTTCACTTCGGTGGGCAGCATATTTGGCTCGGTGGCATACGCCTCGAACAAACCCGTGACAAAACGCTCCGCCTTGGTTTGCATGCGGATGAGCCGGTAATGATGGTACATGCTGTCGAGCAAGAATCGTTTGAGCTGGCGCACTTTGGTTTTGAACTCGGGCGAGTAACTGACCAGGTTTTCCGGATGGGTTTGCACCTTTTCCGGGGAATCGATGTTGTGCTCGATCAGCTTTTGGCCGGTGGTTTCCAGCACATTCATGACGGATTGGCCAATCAATTCGCGGATAAGTTCGTGGCGGGTGATGTTGGGCAACGGCCGTTCCGACTGCCAGCCCACAATTTCCTTCAGCTCATGCCACAGCGTCAGCTCGTCCAGCGCGGCCATGTCAAACATGCCCGCGCGCAGGCCGTCGTCCAGGTCATGGGCGTTGTAAGCAATCTCGTCGGCCAGGTTGGCAATCTGCGCTTCCAGCGAGCCACGTTTATCCGGTTCGTATGCCTGGGCATCACTTTTATCGTAGTCCGTCTCGTGCTTGATCATGCCCTCGCGGGTTTCATAGGTCAGGTTCAGCCCTGGAAAGTCGCGATAGCGCTCTTCCAGCTGGGTAACGATGCGATAGCTTTGCGTGTTGTGGTTAAAGCCGCCATGCCCGGCCATCAGGGCATTAAGCGCATACTCTCCAGCGTGGCCAAAGGGCGGGTGCCCCAAGTCGTGGGCCAGGCAAATGGCTTCGGTGAGTTCCTCGTTGCAGCCCAGCCCCCGCGCCAGCGAACGGCCGAGTTGGGCCACTTCCAGCGTGTGGGTCAGGCGCGTGCGGTAATGGTCCCCTTCGTAGTAGACAAACACCTGCGTTTTGTACTCCAATCGGCGAAACGCAGTCGTGTGAATAATGCGGTCGCGGTCCCGCTCAAACGCCGGACGAGATTCCGACTCTTTTTCCGGGTAGACGCGCCCACGGCTGTTAGCGCTTTTCAGCCCATAGGATGCCAGGGCCATCTGTTCAATCTCTTCCAGTTTTTTGCGCTTGTAAATCATGGGAAACTCCTATGCAAATGTAAGGGCGAGGCAGTTGGGGGCATGTTAACCTTGCCAGACACGCTTATAGCCAACTGCCTCGCTCCTACGCCCCTACCTACTTGCTATAATTTTATGGCAAGTGTAACATAATTCGAGACGGCCGTCTTGAGCCGTTGCTTCGTCGTAAGGTCGCCCATAACGGCCGCTGGCCGCTGCTAAGGGAAAACCGTATGCAAAAACTTCGCTCTTCCATTGTCTTGATGATGATGCTGATTGCCATTATTCTGGCCGTGGGCGTCTTCCTGGCCATCAATGCCATCCAAAACCGCAGCGCCGGGGACGGCACAGCCGAACTTGGCGCCAGCAGTTTTCCGGTAACGGTTGGAGTTGAAACGGTAAACTTGCAGGTTGATCCCAACGCCCGCCCGATCATTGTGGAAAACACGGTGATTGAACAAAGCCCGCCAGCTGACCAACCGGTTGATCAGCAGGTGAGCACCGCCACCCCAGAGCCAACGCTCCCGCCGGCTATCGTTGAGTCCGCAACGGCCGTTCCCCCGGCCGTCATCACCACCGAAAAAATCATCTACCAACCCTACACAGTGCAGCAGGGCGACACGCTCTACAGCCTGTCGCAGGCGTTTGTCACCTCCATCGCCCTCATGGCCGACAAGGGCATCTCGCAGACAAACCTGGTCCCCGGCACAACCATCAACATTCCGGTTGGTAATCCAGACTACTGTGCGGGGCGCGGACGGCCGTATGCCGTTGGCGAAGGTGATACAGCCTACAACATTGGTCAGCGATACAACACCACGGCGCAAAACTTGCAGGCCCTTAACGGGCTGGACGCCAACTACACCATCAAAATTGCCGACATCATCTGTGTGCCGTAAAGGCCAATTGCCCACCTGGACCCGACTGGGGCTTGTCAGCCAAAATAATTATGTTAAGATGTGGGCGATATGTATAAAGAACTCTGGCGGCAACGGCCGTTACTCACGCTCCCGCAAATTCTTGTCCTGCTGCTAATTGGTGCAGCCCTTTTTGTTGCGGTAGATCTCAACCGGCGCGCCCAAGCCGGGCAGCTCGTGGGGGTCGGTGCCGGTGATTTACAAATGCAGGTGGATGCCGAAGCCACGCGCCAGGTTGAGCTGCAAGTCACGCTGGAGTATGTGCAAAGCGAAGATTACGTCGCTGCTTATGCTCGTGATGAAGCTGGTTACGTGCTGCCCGGCGAAAAACGGGTGGTCCCACTGGTCATTGAAGCGACACCCCAGCCAACGGCCGTACCCACCGCCACCCCCGACCCCATCGAAAGCGCCCGCCCCTGGCAAGCCTGGTGGCACCTGCTAACCGATGCCCCACAGCCATCGCCTTAGCCTGGCCCACCATGCAAACGCGTTAAAACGCTCCCTCGGCACCCTATACCCCCCCATTTGTACTATGAATGCGTCCTTCTGCGGGGGCGATGACTTGCTATTCAACTTTACATATGATAACATACGCCTCGTTGAGAGGTTTACATATTGTTATGGTTGACCCCCAAAAGACCAGCGAAATACGCTGGTCAGATATGTTGTTAGCAGCAGGAGGGGCAGCCGATGTCTCTTATGCGGGCCAAGACAGTTTATCTCATCACTGATGACTGAACCTTGAGACCGCCCAAAATTATTGTATTGGTACTCATAGACAAACAAACCAGGCTACAGCCACCTTCTCCATCACAAAAATGGTTCCGGTACCCACAGATTCAACACAATAGTCATCGGTACACTGTAGAAAATGGTTTGAGTCAACACAATAAACTCCAGTGATGACACACGACCCGAAAAACCCACTAGCCCCGAAACATACGACTAAAGAAGGGACGATCATATGAGCCGTCGAACTATCCTGATTCTCATTTTCGTGTTTGGCATCGTACTGCTGTCGATTGTAGGTGTGGTGTTTATCCTACAGCAAAACGAGCCAACAACGGCCGTCACCGATGGTGAAAATGGGGCACCTGCCCCAGACGGTGTAGACAGTGCTGAACCAGTTGAAACAATTCCACCACTGGTTGAGGTAGTCGTCTCTCTGCAAACAGTACCCCGTGGCCACCAAATGACGGCCGATATTTTGGCCCTCGACATGCGCCCCGTAGAAAGTGTCGGCACCAACGTCATCACAAACATCGAAGATGCCATCGGCCTCTATGCCCGAACCGACATTTACCAGGGCGAAACCCTCACCTACGACACCCTGGTCGCCGACATTACCCAGATCGGTCTGCAAACCTTTGGCCCCAGTTCCCTTATTCCACCCGGTTATGTGGCTCAGGCTGTCCCCATGGACCGCCTGACAAGCGTTGGGTATGGCATGAGTGAAGGGGATTACGTGGACATCATGGTGACGTTTTTCTTCTCTCAAATTGATGAAGAGTTTCAAACGTACCTGCCCAATGACGCCGCCTTTTACCTGGAAGAACAGATCGAGGCGGTAGAAGAAGCGGGTAGTCCAGCGATTCTGCTCACCCAACCGGTCATTTTCCTGGTTTCACCACTCGGCCGTTTTGAGGAGCTGCCTACCGGTGACCTGGCTCATGTCTCCCAAAACCCGGAAGATGTTGCCCCGCGCACCGTTCCAGTAACGATGATCATCCAAAATGCCCGGGTGATTCAAGTGGGCCAATACGAGGTTCCGCCAGACCCGGCGGATCTCATTCCTACAGCAACGCCGGAACCGCTAGAAGAAGGCCAGGCTACCCCGACGCCACCACCGGCCGCCACGCCAACACCAACAGCCATGCCAGATGATGTCGTGGTTGTGGCCTTACAGCCGCAGCAGCAGCTTTTGCTGCGCTATGCCGTGGGGGTAAATGCCACGGTCTTCTTTGCCCTGCGTGGGATCAATGATGGCCAACTTTACAGCGTGGAAAACATGACGCTGGACTTTTTACTTGAGCGATTTAACGTAGAGGTTCCCCCGAACTTAGGCTACTCCGTAGAATCAGTTGTTCGTGAGGTAACGCCTACACCGACAGGTCAGCCAGAAGAGGAAGCTCCCGAATAAGGGTTTCTTGCGTCTACAGAAACGGCTAAACATACAAGGACCACGTTATGCGCCTTAGAACGTTCATTCTTCTCATATTGGTATTAATTCTGGTAGGTGTGCTGGCGCTCATTCTGCTGGGGAACAGCGGCATCGGGCCGCTGGCCAGCCTGTTTGGTGGTGATGAGAGCAGCGGCGACACAGTTGATGAAGCCACGAATGAGGAAGGCTCGGAAGAGCCCCTGCTGCCCCCACCAACCCCGACCCCAGGGTTGGAAGATGTGGTTGTGGCTCGGGCCAACATTCCGGTTGGTACCATGCTGACTGACGAACTGCTGGAAGTGCAGCGCTGGCCCCGCAACAACATTGCCCTGCAAGGTGGCTACACGTTTACCGACACAACCCGGTTGGTCGGCCGTATTGCCAAGGTTGATATTTCGCAGGGTCAATCTGTCCTCAGCCCCATGCTGGCCCTGAATCCGACAGATGTTGCTTCATTTGGTTCCGATCTGGCACTGTACGTTCCGTTTGGGGAAGTGGCTGTTGCCTTTCCGATCGACCGGTTTAACGGCGCGGCTTTTGCCATGCGCCCTGGTGATTCGGTTGATGTCATGATGACGCTGCGGGTTGTGTCCATCGATCCTCAGTTTGGCACGATTCTGCCCAACCGGGTTGAGCGAGTCATTCAATCGGCCCTGCTAGATGGACAGGCATTTTTGTTTCCCCCGGTGACCAACGGCCGTCTCGAATTCATTCCCGAAATTAATCAGGTGGCCGCCATTGTGCCCAGCACCATCGGCATCATTGGGCAGGATTTCACCTTTGGTCTTCCGATTCCCAAGCGCGTGACGCAGCTGACGATCCAGCAGGCCGAAGTGCTCTATGTTGGCACCTGGTATGATCCGCTGGAGCTGAAAGAAGATGTGGAAGCCGAAGTAGCGGCTGGCTTACGGGCACCCACTGATGCCTTCGACGAATCGTCCACCATACCAGGACGACTCGAAAGATTGCCCGATGTGGTAATCCTCAGCATGTCGTCCCAGGATGCCCTGGCCTTAAACTGGGCCATGATTCGTGGTGTAGACATCAATCTGGCGCTGCGCTCGCCGGGCGACCAGACCGTTTTTGTAACCACCAGCGTCAGCCTGCCGCAAATCATCGACCAGGGTGGTTTGGCCATTCCGGAGCAGTCGAACTTCGATTTACATCCGTCAACGGAAGATGTGTTCATCCCGTCTTTGCCGCCGTGGAACGTGAACGAGGCAGAAGCAGCGGAAACCGCAGAGCAGCAGTAAGAAACCGTCACTTTTTAGTACCGATAAGTCTCTAGCTTCTGGCTAGAGACTTTTTATTTGCAAAGACATTGTCGATGCGGCATAGGTGCCTGTATGATGCCAGAGAATTATGATCCAACCCGATTTGACCGCCCATCGGTTACGGTGGATGTGGTCATTTTCTCTTTAGTCGACGATGCTTTGAAGGTCCTGCTGATCAAGCGGGAGTCGCCGCCTTATGCCCAGATGTGGGCTATCCCTGGTTCTTTTGTGAAGATAGACGAAGCGCTGGAAGAAGCGGCCGTTCGCGCTCTGGCCGATGAAACAGGGGTCAAAGATGTGTACACGGAACAGCTCTTCACCTTTGGCAAACCGGGCCGGGATCCACGTACGCGGGTAATCACCGTGGCCTATTTTGCCCTGGTACCACACGATGCCATCCACCACAAAGCCGGCCGCGATGCCAGCGAAACGGCCTGGTTTGCCGTGCCGCAGCTGCCCGCCCTGGCCTTTGACCACGCCGAAATTGTGGAATATGCCTACCGCCGACTGCGCTACAAGCTGGAATACACCTCGGTCGGCTTCCAGCTTTTGCCCGACGTGTTTACCCTCACCGAGTTGCAAAAAGCGTACGAAATTATCCTGAGCGAGCAGCTGGACAAGCGCAACTTTCGCCGCAAAATTTTGGCCGCTGAAATTTTGGAAGAAACTGGGGAAAAGAAAAAGGACGGCGAGGGCCGTCCGGCAATGCTGTATCGTTATCGAGAAGATGCGGTCGCGGAAGTAAAAACGCGCCGCCTGTTTCCGTGAGCCGCCGGAAAGACAAATCACTCCACCCAGAGTGATTTTGTCAGTTCGATTCCCAACACCACATCCTCACGCCCAACCCGTAAGCGCATCGGGCCGTTAAATGGGGCACGGCCCATAATTTCAAAGTGGGCCCCAGGCACCAGGCCGAGTGTTTTGAAATATTTGAGCCGCTCTGGATCATGCGTGCGCACCCGGCTGATGACGCCCACATGCCCTACCGTCAGGTTCATGATGCACACATCTTTGACCTCAGGCAAAACCCCTTCTGCGTTGGGAATTGGTTCCCCGTGCGGGCAGCGGGTGGGATGGTTGGTCATCTCCGCCATGCGTTCGGTGATGGCATCATTCAGGCCACGGCCCATTTCGTCGGCATGTTCGTGGGCTTCGTCCCAGGTAAAACCCATGACGTTGACCAGGAAAACTTCGAGAATGCGATGGCGGCGCAGAGCGCGCAGCGCTTCCTCTCGGCCGCGCGGGGTGAGTTCAATGCCCTGGTACGGTTTATGGATGACATAGCCTGCATTGCGGAGGCGCTTCAGCATACGGGGCACAGCGGGCGCAGAGACGTGCAAGCGATCGGCCAGGCTGGTGGTGCTGACGGTGGGGGCATCTTCTTGCAGCCGATAAATCTCGGCCAGGTAATCCCGCATTGCGACGCTGGGTTGAAAATCGTTGTCGTCCATGACTTGATATTAACTCGAACGGGCCAGTGCTGCCAACTCTGACCGCAGAACGGCCGTTAACTCAGCGCACTTTTTTCCAATTCAGCCGTGGTTTGTTCTACCAGGGCCACCAATTCCGTGAGCAGTTCCGTGTCAAAGCGGAACTCGGCCCCAGCGCTGGCGAACAGCTCCGGCAGCGTTTTGGTACCACCGTAGGCGAGTGCCTGGCGGTAGGCGTTTAAGGCACCACTTCGGTTGGTCAGGCTGTTACGCCACACTTGCAGCGCCCCAATTTGGGCCATGCCATATTCAATGTAGTAAAACGGTGAGGTGAAAATGTGCGGCTTGCGGTGCCAGCCAGTCTGGCGAATCGCTTCATAACCCGTCCAATCAACATCGGGAATGAAGCGCAGCCACAGCGAATCCCAGGCGGCATCACATTGGGTGGCGTGGGCGGCCTCTTGGGGATGGGTGTAGACCCAATGCTGGAACGCATCGACCACGGCCATGTAAGGCAGGAAGGCGATAATTCCCTCCATGTGTTCAATGCGGGCGCGGGCAGCCTGGGGGGTGGTGTAAAAACCGCCATGCTGCCGAGAAAGATAAGGTGCGGCCAGCAGTTCCATGGACATAGAGGCCACTTCGCAAAATTCCATAGGTGGATCAGTTTGCCAGAAGAGGGGAAGGTCGGCCGTTTCAAAAACGTGGAAGGCGTGCCCGGCTTCATGGAGCATCGTTTGCACATCGTCGTGGCTGCCCACACCGTTCATGAAAATAAACGGCCGATTCCGCAGCGGCAGCGCACTACAATAGCCGCCCAACGCTTTGCCCGTGCGCGTGTCCAGGTCCAACAGGCCATCTTCGGCCATCGTAGCAAAATAGCGGCTCAGCTGTGGATCGAGCTGGTTAAAAATGTTGAGGGTGTGCTGGATAAGCGCTTCCTGGCCTTGATACGGCCGTAACGGCTCCCCACGTGAATCATCAACCAGGGCACCTTTTTCGGGCACCCAATCCCACGGGCGCAGCCGGTCGTAACCCAGCCGGGTCCGTTTTCTTTCTAAAATGCGGCGCAGGGCGGGGACAACGGCCGTTTCAATCGCCGCATGAAACGTCAGGCAATCCTCTGGTGTGTAATCAAAACGCCCCTTTTCCCGGAAGGCATAAGCGCGATAGTCTGGCAGCCCGGCGTTTTGGGCAATCTGCTGGCGAATTTCCAACATCTGCCCATAAAGATTGTTGAGTGGTTCGCGCTGGCTAAGCCACAAATCGGCAATCGTTTGCCACGCTTTTTGCCGTACGTCCCGGTCCTTATCATTCAAAAAGAAGGCCAGCTGGCTGAGGTTCTTCTCTTCACCGTCCCAAGTCGCTTGCAGGCCCCCCGTGATCTTGTCATAGTCGTTTTCCAGCTTGGAAACTTCCGTAAACAAAGGCACATTTTCTTCGCGGAACAACTCAGCCTCGTTACGCATGTTGCGCAGCACCAGGGCCATATCATGCAAAGCTGCCTCATCGGGGTCAACCGTCAGCAGCCGCTCCTTCAGCGCCTGCGCGGCCACCTGGGCCTGGGGAAAGACGTTGTTGATGAGATCCAAAAAGGCCTGCTCTTTATCTTCATCGGCCGTATCTAGAGACTTTTCAATATAAATGAGCGAGGCCGCTTCAAACAACAGGCGGGTAAGGTTGGACCAATCGGTGAGCCATTGACGCAGGTTTTCGGAGGTTAACGGCCGTTCCTGCAAATCGGCAAAATACGGGGCAAAGCTCTCCCAACGACGAGGATCAATGGCTTCAACAGACGAGGGAATGGCAAACGCGTTCATCACACAACCTCCAGAATAAAAAAAGCCCTTGCGGGCGGGCAAGGGCTAAAAAGTTGAGGCGACGACCGGATTCGAACCGGTGATAAAGGTTTTGCAGACCTCTGCCTTACCACTTGGCCACGTCGCCAGAAACAAAGCCGGCAGGCTTGCGGCCTGCCGGTTGTTAGAGCGGGCAACGAGATTCGAACTCGTGGCCTTCTCCTTGGCAAGGAGACGTTCTACCACTGAACTATGCCCGCAAAGAGAATTGCTACAGTTATACCAACTGCTGATTCATTTGGCAAAGATCTTTTACCAAACAATCATGAAAACGATATGCCAGGACCCAGGCTCGAACTGGGGACACCTGCATTTTCAGTGCAGTGCTCTACCGACTGAGCTATCCCGGCTGGTAAGGGCCTTATTGAAGGCTCGCGAATTCTATCCAATGCCGGTTGGCCTGTCAAGTATAAAGCGGCGCGCCCGGCGGGGCACAGGAGCGTTGGTAAGAACGGACTATGGCTGGAAAGTGCTGGTTCTTTATACAATGATGAAGCATTTTTTCCAGATTCCATTAATGAGTTAGACCACAAAACCTATGTAAGAGAGCCTCATGCAATCAGAAAAAATTGGAGCCGATAACGCGGCTCCGGACAAAAAACTTGCGGCCACCCGCCTCTGGCTGGCCCAAAAAATAGAAGCTTCCCTCCCCAAGAACATTGTGCTGGAGCGTAACCCGCAAACCATCAAGCTCATCCAGGAACGTTATAAGTTGGCCCGCCAACACGCCAACCTGGCCATCGCCCCCGCCGACGAACGGCAATTTTTTGACGATCTACTCGATGAAATTCTGGGGTTTGGCCCATTGGAAAAAGCTCTGAACGACGACGCCGTCACCGAGGTCATGGTTAACCGCGCCGACCTGGTGTACATCGAGCAAAAAGGCAAGATTATCGAGTCTGGCATTACTTTTGTGGATGACGCTCACGTTGAGCGCATCATCCGCAAGATCATTGAGCCGCTGGGGCGGTACGTGGGCAAAGATTCACCGCTGGTAGACGCGCGCCTGCCCGATGGTTCCCGGGTGAACGCGGTTGTCTCCCCCTGTGCCATTGATGGACCGAATATCACCATCCGCAAATTCTCACGCACTCCCTTTGGTATTCAGGACCTTGTCAGGTTTGGCAGCCTCAACCAGGACATGGCCGACTTTTTAGATGCCTGTGTGCGGGCCAAACTTAACATTGTCGTTTCTGGCGGCACGGGCTCTGGCAAAACGACGCTGCTCAACGTGCTCTCCAGCTTCATTCCTGATGGCGACCGCATTGTCACCATTGAAGATGCGGCCGAATTGAGCCTGCTGCAGCGCCATGTGGTGCGCCTGGAAACCAAAAAACCAGCCAAAGCGGGCGACAGTTCTGTCACTATTCGCGACCTGGTGATTAATGCGCTGCGCATGCGGCCAGAGCGCATTGTGGTAGGCGAGTGCCGCGGCGGCGAAGCGCTGGACATGCTGCAAGCGATGAACACTGGCCACGACGGCAGCCTGACCACCATTCACGCCAATAACCCACGCGACACCATTTCCCGGCTGGAAACGCTGGTGCTGATGGCGGGTATGGATTTGCCCCTCCCGGTGGTACGCAAGCAGATTGTTTCGGCCGTGGACTTGATTGTGCAGCAGGCACGCCTGCGTGACGGCAGCCGCAAAGTGATCAACATCACCGAAATTACGGGCATGGAAGGCGAAACGGTGGTCATGCAAGACATCTTCAAGTTTGAAGAGCAGCGCGGCAGCACTGAAGAGAAGCTGATTGGTGAGTTTGTGCCCGGCGGTATGCGCCCCAATTGCGAACAACGGCTGCGTACTTATGGGTACAATCCACCAGCCAGCCTGTTTATGGGCAACCGTAACAGCGGTCTCAACCGCCGCGTGCGCTGAATTTTTCCCAGCCGCGATCTCTGTCTGGCAGCAGAGATCGCGGCAATACCCTTGCCTGGCACTGCTTGGCAAATCCCCTTAACTTCAAACCAGTGACATTTCGTAATCGGTCAGCCTTACCGGGATCAATGGCAGCGCCTCGGCGCTTCGCGCCCGTGCGGGGCACCAACTGAACAGTCACAAAATTTCATCCTGTTCTCGCGCTGCTGTTTGGCCTGGGTTACAATGGGCCAATGAAAGTTTACCTGAACAGCATTGGCTGTCGCCTGAACCAGAGTGAAATTGAGACGATGGCTCGCCAGCTTTTGGCGGCGGGGCATGAGATTGTGACGGATACGGCCGTTGCCGACAAAGTCATCATCAACACCTGCGCCGTCACCGCCGAGGCCGCCCGCGACGCCCGCAGCCAGACCCGCCGCATCCACCGCGACAACCCCACCGCCGAAATTGTGCTCACCGGCTGCTACGCCACTATTGCGCCGGACGAACTGGCCCAAGTGGAAGGCGCAAGCCGCGTGGTGGTGAACCAGCAAAAGGCGCAGCTGGTACAACTGTTAGATCCTCAAGCTCGCCTCGATCTGCCCATGTTTGATCAGGAACCGGTGCTGCGTGAATTTCTGGCGGGCAGCATGGGGGCCAACACCCGCGCCTTCATCAAGGTGCAGGACGGCTGCGACAACAAATGCACCTTTTGCGTGACCACCGTGGCGCGTGGCGCGGGGCAAAGCCGCCACCTGGGCGATGTGGTAGCCGAGATTCAGGCGTTGGCCGCCGCAGGTTACCAGGAGGCGGTGCTGACCGGGGTGCATTTGGGCAGCTACGGCCATGATTTTGGCAATCAGGTTGGTTTGCGCGAGCTGGTGCAGGCCATTTTGCAGCACACCGACATTCCCCGGCTGCGTCTCTCGTCGCTGGAGCCGTGGGATTTGGCGCCAGACTTTTTTGCGCTGTGGCACAATCCGCGCTTGCTGCCGCACCTGCACATGCCGCTGCAATCGGGCAGTGACAAGATTCTCAAGCGCATGGCGCGGCGCACCAGCCGGGCCAGCTTCGGCGAGCTGGCCGACGCCGCTCGCAGCCACATCCCCAACCTGAACCTGAGCACCGACCTGATTGTGGGTTTTCCCGGCGAAACGGAAGCGGATTTTGCCGACAGCCTGGCATATGTTGAGGCGATCAATTTTGCCCGGCTGCACGTATTTAGCTACAGCCCACGCCCGGGAACGGCCGCTGCGCAGTTCCCGCAGCAGGTCAACGGCAAGGTGAAAAAAGAGCGCACCCAGCGGATGATCGAGTTGGGCCAGCGGCTGAGCCAGGCGTTTCATCAGCGGTTTGTGGGGCAGACGCGCAACGTGTTGTGGGAAAGCAGCGTGGGCGCGGATCACAACGGCCTGCGCTGGGTGGGCTACACCGATAACTACATCCGCGTGCAGGCCAACGGCCCGGTAGATTTGGCTAACCAGATCACGGCGACGGAGATCGTAGAGGCAGCGGCGGATGGGGTTTGGGGTTTAGTGAAAAGTGAAAAGTAGAAAAAGAGTGGAAAAAACGGCCGAAGACGACGCCGCCTCCCTCCGCAACTGGGGCGCTAAAGAGCTGAAAAGGCTGCGAGATTGACATCGCACGAGATTCGTGTACACTTTTCTCGTATGAGAAACATTACTCTTTCTGCGGATGAAACCTTAATTCAGCAAGCACGGCTGCGCGCTGCAAGCGAAAATCGCTCACTGAATGACGTGTTTCGTGAGTGGCTAGCTCAATACGTGATGCAGCCTTACGCGGCGCAAAAGTATAGCGAGCTCATGGCCCAGCTTAATCATATTCAGGCATCTGGCCCCTACACGAGAGATGAACTGAATGAACGTTGAGGCGCTGCACGGTAAATTTTTTCTCGACACCAATATTCTGGTCTATTCCTTCGATCCGAGCGAGCCAGCTAAACAGCAAATTGCGCGTGAACTCGTCAAAACGGCACTAAGCAGCCAGATGGGTGCTATCAGTTCTCAGGTTGTACAGGAGTTTCTAAACGTGGCGCAGCGCAAATTTGCCAAACCTATGAGCGTTACCGAGGCACGCCGTTATCTGAATACCGTGCTGTTCCCCCTCTGTCAACACTTCCCATCGATCGATTTGTACGATAAAGCACTCATGCTGCGAGAAGAAACCGGCTACAGTTTTTACGACGCTCTAATTTTGGCGGCGGCTATTGAATCAGGGTGTCAAACTTTGCTGAGTGAGGATTTGCAAGATGGCCGTACCATCCACAACGTTACTATTCTAAATCCATTCTCATAAAACGGCCGTCATGTACAGGCCATCTATCTGGAAATTGTGGTATTTGGCGTAATATTCCCTTGTGCCAATGGCGCTGATGACGGCAATTTTGGCATATCCCGCAGCCCGCGCCATCTCTTTTGCCTTAACAATTAGCTCCGATCCCAGGCCCATATGCTGCGCCTCGCCGCTGCTGTCTTCGCCCAGGTTGAGCGCCGGGCCATAGACGTGCACCTCGCGAATCATGGCATGGTTTTCCAGCTCTGGCAGCGGATGCGGCGCATCTTTGTGCGGCAATGACAGCCGCAAAAAGCCCGCTAACTTGTCATCGTCTGTTTCAAAACTCAAGAAATGTTCCGTCGTGGCGTCGGTTTCGTACGTTTCGATGCGCAGTGCCACATCCTGGCGCTGCACTTTGTGGCGGCGCACCTCGCGGCAGCGGATGCAGTTGCATTGCAAGCCGCGTTCGGCCATGCGGTCCAGGGCGATCTGGCGCAGGTTGGCTTTTTTGTTGCCCGCCACCACGTTGGTCGTGGGGAAGTCGCGGATGACCCGGTTGAGCCGCACGTAGCGCGGCACCTGCACCTTGCAGGCTACCAGCAGCTCGGTCAGCGTTTCTTCGTCGTAGGGGTGGTATTCGCCGCGCTGCCAGTAGTCGTACAGTTCCGCATTTTCCACCAACATGCAGGGGTAGAGCTTGAGTTCGTCGGGGCGCACGGCTTCATCCGACCAAATTCGGGCAAAATCTTCCACATCGCTTTGCGGCGTGGCCCCCAGCAGGTTAGCCATCCAGTGACCGTGAATCTTGAAGCCCGCCAGCCGCAGCAGGCGGAAGGCGTCACGGGTGCTTTGCACATCGTGGCCGCGATTGTTGAGGGCCAAGACGCGCTCATCCAAACTTTGGATGCCGACCTGCACCTTGGTGACGCCTAGATAGCGCAGCCAGCGCAGCTCGTCCACATCCACATGATCCTGGCGGGTTTCCACCACCAGCCCCACGTTGCGGCGCGGCCCGATGGCGTTTTTCTGCTGCGCCGCCACCAGCGTTTCCGACTCTTCCTCGTTCATGGCGTCCAGGCAGCGCTTGACAAACCATTCCTGGTAATCGCGGCGGTAGCTGGACCAGGTGCCGCCCAAAATGAGCAGTTCGATCTTTTCGGCGGGGTGGCCGATTTGCTCCAGGGCGCGGATGCGTGCGGCCGTTTGCGCATACGGGTCAAAGCCATGACGTTCGGCGCGTTGGGCACCCGGCTCGTCGTGCAGGTAACTTTTGGGCATACGCACGTCGGTGGGGCAGAAGATGCATTTGCCGGGGCAGGGGTACGGCTTGGTGAGCACCGTCACCACGGTCACCCCTGCCTGGCTGCGGATCGGTTTCATTTGCAGGTGGGTGCGCACTTCCGGGTCAAACTCCGCCCAACCGGCCGTGCACAGCTCTTCGTAGAGGCGGATGACGTTGCTTTTGGAGAGCCAGGGCAGGCCGCGGCGGGCGTACTCCCGCATGGTGTTTTGGTACTTTTGGGAGGACAACGGCCGTTTTCCCACCAGATCATTTACCAGTTCCAAAAACAGCGGCTCCTGGCCGTCCTCCAGCAGCACCGGCTCATTGCGCGACTGCCACTCGGCCACTTTCACCTGCACCTGATCTGGTGGGATCAAAACGTGTTTATCCGATTTCCGACTCATACAAAATTACTCAAACCAGGGCGCGTTGTTGATACGGCCGTTTTCACAAATCTCCTACGAAAATAGGCCGCGGATTGCGCGGATTAAATCTGTGACCTTTTCATTCATAGTGGTCAACGATAGTTGGTGTCGTCTCCTCACATTATAACAAGGTACACGATTGCGGTCATTGCGGCTCATCCTGGCGTCAGATTTGCTCCCTGGCAAGATACGGTGAGGCGGCGGATTTTTAAACTGTCAACTGGTTTTGGCTACGCCGCCTCATACGCTTTCTCCAACTCGGCAACGTCCAGCTTGATCATCTCCATCATGGCCGCCATCACCGCCTGAACCTTTGCGGGGTTATCATCGCCGATGAGTTCCATGAAGCGTCGCGGCACGATTTGCCAGGATAGGCCAAATGGATCGGTGATCCAGCCGCACTGCGTGGGGGTTGCCCCAGCCGCAACCAGCTTGTCCCAATATTCATCCACTTCGGCCTGGTCTGCGCAATCAACGTAAAGGGAGAACCCTTCGGTAAATGTAAAGTACGAGCCGCCGTTGTAGCCCATAAACTTTTGCCCGCCAACCACAAATTCTGCGGACATGACGGGTCCATCGCTGCCATTGCGGGCAATATTCTTGATTTCTGAGTCTGGGAACGTGGCCGTGTAAAACGCGATAGCCGCCTCTAGCTGATCGTTGAACATTAAAAACGGGGTTACTTTTGACATGTTTACTCTCCAATTTTTGATAGTGGCGTGGTGGTGGTCAGTTTTGCACCACACGCCTTTCGGAAAAAGATGATTGCATTGTAACGAATGGCTTGAGGGGTGGTCTTGTAAAAAATGGCAAAGTTAGGCGGGGTGATGCTCATTGGCAATCTGGCGTGGCGTGTGGCCCACAAACAGCTTAAGTGAGCGCGTCAGGTGAGATTGGTCCGTGTAGCCGAGGGTGTAGGTAGTGTCCAGAATGGAGGCGCCGTTTTCTAGCAGCGATGAGGCTTGCAATGCCCGCCTGGCTTGTTGGATTTGCTTTTGTGTCTGCCCCGTGGCCCGTTGAAAGCGATGGCGGACCGTGCGGGGGGCCATGTCGTGTGGCTGGCCTTGCAGGACAGCGCTTACCACGGAATCCTGTACCAAAACTTCATCCTTTACCAGCCTGTTAACAAAAACTTCGGCATTCTCAAAGGTGGGCGAGGCCCAAGTGGCGCTTTTGAGCCAGAACGATTGGCCGGTTGCTTCGGGCAGCGCCAGCTCGCTGTTAAGCAGGTGGCTGAAGGGTAAGTGCGGCATAAAAACGCCGGGCTTAAATTTGAGCCAGAGTATTTCTGCGTTTTTTGACCAGGAAACGTCGCCAGCGGAGGTAAAGGGTCCGGCAATGATGGGGTGAAAGCTGCCGCGTTCTTTGACAAAAACCATGTGCCAGCAATATTCGGCGGGGCGGATGGTACGGCCGTTGCTCACCGTATACCCGTGGGTAACAGACTCAATGTACGGCGAATCTGAAGCGCGCTGCTCAAAAACGATGGTCATGGCTGGTCCTCTTACAATTCAGCGAGTAGGGTAAAACACCGCCAAATTTTAGCACGCGCGTTCTATTAAATCAACGGGGGGATTTTTCAGCTTTTGCCGATTTATTCACATGGTTTGCTGGATATTCGGGCAATTGTCCACAACTTATCCACATTGGCTTTAGGCTGACGGCAGACAGACGGTCAAATGTTGGGTGAGTATTCTTTAGCAACAAAACCGTTTAATCGAATTGCCGCGGAGTTACACTGCAAATCAAATTCATTCCCGAATTCTGATTCTTTCTTCGTCAATTATCCACAACTTACCCACCAGTGTTTCGGTTTCAACCGCTTGCAAAAACTTCCGCATAATTTGTACCACATGCGGTTTGTCATGTTGCCTCAGTCGAAGTACCACGATGCCAGAATATTGTTCGGGCGGGTAAGTACGAATATCGGCGAAATCCAAGTCCAATGTCACAATGACGCGGTCTTCTCGATGGCAAACAATCGCAAGGTGGCTATCGTCCGCCCCACCCAGATTCTGCTCTAAAACAGTGGCTGCATCATGGCCAGCTCCACGCAGCAAACCAGCAACCTCTACGGGCAAATTTTCATCAACTTTGAAGTTCACGTAGCTTCCTAGACGGGCATCGCCACCACTCTTTCGCGGGCCAATTCAGCGGCATAGGCAATCGCAGCTTGTACGGATTCCGTCGTCAGAGAAGGGTAACTTTGCAAAATTTCATCAACCGGTACGCCAGCAGCCAGATTATCCAAAATGACAGAAACCATGATGCGGGTACCTTTGATACACGCTTTTCCGTGACAAATATTGGGATCAACCGTTATAAAATCTCGCCACGCCATCGTTTGCAGCTCCTTTTCAGGTAAGTTCAGCCATCAATTCTACCATAGTGCGCAAGGTAGCTACGTCGAAGACGGTGATGTTCATGGTGGTGACGGGTGAATTCAACCAGAGCGACAGCCGCTCCTTGACGCGCTCACGGGGGCCAACCAGGGCCACATCGTCGATGAGCGCACCGGGAACTTTCATCATGGCCAGGCCTTTATCGCCTGCCAGGTAGAGATCCTGGATTTCAGCGGCGGCGGCTTCGTAGCCGTAGCGGGCGGCCAGATCGGTGTAGAAGTTTTTGCCCTTGGCCCCCATGCCGCCGATGTAGAGAGCCAGGAACGGCCGTAACATGTTATACGCCACCTCCACATCATCATGAATGACCACCGAGACGGTCGGGGCAATATCAAAATTGGCGATGGACTTGCCGCCACCTGCCTTAGCAAAGCCCGCTTCGATGTGCGGCTGGTAAATTTCGTCGTATTTGCCGGGGGAGAAGAAGATGGGCAGCCAGCCGTCGGCAATTTCGGCGGTAAGCTCGACGTTTTGCGGGCCGATGGCCGCCAGGTAGATGGGAATGTCGGGCTGGGCTTCCAGGGTGCTCTTGAGCGGCTTGCCCAACCCTGTTGCCCCCTGGCCCTGGTAGGGAATCTGGTAAATCTTGCCGTCATACTGCACAGGCGCTTCGCGCTTGAAGATGGCCCGGACAATCTCAACATATTCACGAGAGCGGGTGAGCGGACGGCCGTAACTCTCGCCATGCCACCCTTCCACCACCTGCGGGCCGGACAGACCCAGACCCATCAAAAAGCGACCCCCGCTCAGTTGGTTCAGCGTCATTGCCGTCATGGCCGCGTTGGCCGGGGTACGTCCCGGCATCTGCATGATGGCCGTGCCCAGCTTGATGTTTTGCGTTTGTGCCCCCAGCCAGGCCAGCGGCGACACCGCATCCGAGCCATACGCTTCGGCCGTCCAGATGGCGTACACGCCCAGCCGATCGGCTTCTTTTACCAGCTCAATGGGCAGCTCCACGCGCCGCCCGGCGTAGCCCAACATGATTCCTAAACGCATAACACCCTCCGTAATGGTTAATGGTCAATTTTTAATGGTTAATGGCGTTTGCTTTAGCCAATGGTTGAATCGTAAATCGGCAGGGTCAAAACGTCAAACGAAAAGAGCATCCTCAGATACGGTTGGACAAATCCGTTCGCATCTGAGGATGCTCACTCCTCAGCTATTGTGTTTTATGCGGGAATCAAGCAACGGCCGTTGCCACAAATGCGCGCACCGGCCAGCAGATGGTGAACGTTTCATCTTCATGCCAGATTTCGTAGGTGGTCATGTCGTGGTCCCAGTTGGGTTCCAGGTTTTGCTCGTTCACGTACCGGCCAACGCCGTTCCACATCTCCAGAATCTTGGGGAAGTCGTTGTACTCGCCAAAGGTGCGCACCTGGATTGTTTTGTGGGCGGGCAGTTCGCGCACCTTGATCTCACCCGCAGGCGGCACCAGGCCGGTGAACGGCACGGCGATTTCTACGGGGCCGTCGTCACTCTCATTGACCGGGCCATAAAAAAGGCAGATTGGCGGGCCGCTGGGCGTTGCCCCGTGCGCTTTAAGGTGATCCCACAGCTGGTGCAGCGCCGGTTCGGTCCATTGGTGAAAGGCAGGCACTTTGATATGGCGGCGAATCGAGACAACCATTTGTGCCGGATGTTCGGCTTCGGTAAAACTGAATGACATGTTTTGCTCCTTATCGGGTTCGAGTTCTTCTTGCAGTAGGCGGGCCGCCAGGTGAACGGCCGTCACGCGCTTGTCTACGGCCGTTACGTGACCCTGAATCAGGCGCTGTGCCGCGGCGGGATCGTCATCCCACACGGCCAGCACCGCGGCAATCGTCTCCAGCGGCATCTCCATCAGCCGCAGCAGGCGAATGTGGCGGGCCACCGCTACCTGCGCGCGGGTGTAGTAGCGGTAGCCGGTTTCCGGGTCGATGCGCGTCGGCGTCAGCAAGCCCTTGTCGTCGTAAAGCCTTAGCGCTTTGCGGGAAAGCTGGGCCAGACGGCCGAACTGCCCAATGGTTAAACGTGCGTCTTCTGTCCGATCGGTCATGAGCGTATGATACGCCCGGCCCCAGGGGCCAGGTCAAGAGGGAATCTTTAGGCGGTAAACGGTGGGGGCAAGAGGATTTCACCGCAGAGACACGGAGGGCGCGGAGGAGAAGGGAAAAAGCAAATCTGTGTCATCTGTGAAAACTGTGGTTTCTTCAACTCAAAGGGACAGGTAAAGCAGCAGACGGACCGCAACAGCAACGGCCGTTGCCAACCAATCTAAATGGGCAGAATGTGTTATTCTTACGCCATCCAATCTGAAACGCGTCTGACGACGTCGGCGTGACGGCCGTTTTCCTCCTTCACGCCACCACACATTCTGGCAAGGAACCCGGCCGATGACCCTCCCAACAGCAGAACGCATTCAACATGACTCCTTCATCTTTTCCCTGGCAGTCTCGCCCGATGAACAACTGCTGGCCTGCGGTGGCACAGACGATGTGCCCATAACCGTCTGGGACCTGACCACGGGCAGCCTGATGGCCCGGCTGAGCGGGTTAAGCCAGCAGGCCCACGCGCTGGCCTTCTCCGCCGATGGCGCGCTGCTGGCGGCAGCCAATGTGTGGGGTGGCCTGCGGGTGTGGTCGGTGGCCGACGGCCGTTTGCAGGCAACACGCCCCAACAGCAGCGGCCGGAAAAAACGCAGCCTCGTGTATCCGCGCAACCGCCGCGACGCCAGCCTGCCGCTGATGCTGTCGGACAGCATCGCAGGCACCACCAGCCGCGCTCTTTCGCCCAACGGCCGTTTCCTGGCCCGGCTCAATAGTACGATCCAGATTAAACCGTATCGAAAGGCCGCGCTCCTGGCCGAACTAAACCCACAAAGCTGGGCTTTCACCCAAAGCGGCCTCAGCCAGATCGCCTGGGCCGCCGACTCGGAAACAGTGGCGGTAGCGGGTCCTGGCTGGCTTGGCTGCTGGCAGCCGCTGGCTGCGCCTGCCCTGTTTTTTGCCACGCCGCTGCCCACGCCACACGGAGTGGCCGCGCTGGCCATGCTGGGCCAATCGCGCCAGGTGCTTTATGCCATCGGGACGGCCGTCCAGCGCTGGACGGCCCAAACGCCCCTGGCCCCTGCATTAACACCCTGGCAGCGCTTTATCAACGAAGTGCCGCTAGTGGCAGACGGCCGTTTGCTTACGCAAGAATGGACATGGGATGTCACGCAGTGGGGGTATGAGGGGGTCCACACCTACGAAGGCCAGCTGCTCTGGTACAGCCACAGCCACAACCCCCATGCAGGCGGTGGGGCCACAGCCCAGCCATACGCCGATTTCCTGGCCGACGGCCCC
Organism: Anaerolineae bacterium; assembly: GCA_020848035.1. Taxonomy (GTDB): domain Bacteria; phylum Chloroflexota; class Anaerolineae; order Promineifilales; family Promineifilaceae; genus Leptofilum. The sequence goes on from JADLAX010000002.1 coordinate 85,519, forward strand.
CCCGTGACCGTCCCAGAACCCATCCTGCGGGAAATTTACCAGGTGGTGCGGCAGTTGGTAGAGGGACGTTGAAGTACTTTTGAGCCGCGAATGGTGCGAATTATCACGAAAATTAGCGTTAATTCGGGCTAATTCGTTGCCAAAATCAGGTTGGCCCTGCCAAATGCTAACGACCCAAACAAAAAAAAGAGCCTTACCGTACGGTAAAGCTCTCTGTGCCCCCACGGGGATTCGAACCCCGGTCTTAGCCTTGAAAGGGCTACGTCCTGGTCCCCTAGACGATAGGGGCAACGGGCAAAATTC
>JADLAX010000003.1 GCA_020848035.1 Anaerolineae bacterium
GAGATAAACATCGAATTTTTTAACATTGACGAAAATGACGTCTTCTTTCTCTGAAAATCAGATCTAACTTGCATTTCTGGACGCAACTTTGTGCTTTACTTCCATCGTCCAGAATATTTTTCGGATAGGTTCTAAGATATTTTCATTGTTCATTATAAATTCTCCGTGTTTCAGGTACAGTGTACCTGGGTAGCTAGTTGATTTTGGGGTCTTTCGAGCTGGCGTGAAACGTGAAACGTGACCAGAAGTACATCACGTTTCACGGGTTAACAGCCCATAAATTCCCAAAAAGCGTTAATTTGTTTGTTCTTGCGCCAGGTACCATTGCAGGGCGGCGGCAATGACCTCTGGGTCCGTGTCGTAGGCGAAGCTGGCGCGCAGCACGCCGTCGCGGTCCAGCAGGTAAGAGCGGGTGGAATGGTCGATGGTGTAGATGGCGTCCGCCCCGCTTGCCAGACGGCGTTCGTAGTAAAAGCCGTAATCGGGCTGGATGCGGGCCAGGGTGGCGTCGTCGGCGGCAAAGCCGACAAAGTCGCTGTCGAAGTGGGCCAGGTAGGTTTGCAGCTGCTCCGGCGTGTCGCGCGCGGCATCCACGCTGATGAAGATGAACGTTACCTCGGCAGCCATATCGCCCAGCGCAGCCTTGGCCTGGGTGTAATCCACCAGCGTCAGCGGGCAGAAATCGGGGCAGTGCATGTAGCCAAAGAAGATGATGCGCCACTGCCCGTCCAGGTCGCTGAGACGGCCGTTTCCCCCCTTAGAACTGGGCAAGTCAAAATCCTGCACCTTCACCGGCGGATCGACCAGCTGGCCCACGTAGGTGCCCTGGGCCACGGCCGTTGCCGAGGCCACCGTCAAAGCATCCACCGCCACCTGGCGCACCTGGGCCGTCACCACCACGGTTTCACCCGAGGCAAAATGCAGCGTCAGCGGCACGGTCTGGCCTGCCAGCAGCGGCTCAGCCAACTCCATCAGCATCACGTGCAGGCCACCTTCGGCCAGCGCCACCGTCGCACCGGGGTCGATGGTGACGGCGTCCACCGGGCGCATCCGCATGATGTCGTCTTCCATTCTGGTTTCGTGCAGTTCGGCGCTGGCGGCCACGGCCGTTTCCACCCCAACCAGCTGCTGCGGGGAACGGCCGTGGTTGCTGATTTGCAGGTACGCCACACTCATCGTCTGGGCGGGCCGCACCCAGGCACCGCTGACCACAATTGGTTCAGCCGGGTCTTGGGCGGTACAGCTGAGCAGAACGGCCGTCAGCAGCCCCAGCCACAGCAGGTAAGCGTGTTTCTGCTTCATCATTTAGTGTCCTGATGCTTCCGGGAAACCGGCGCCACCAAAGATGTCCGGATTTTCCTCGCCTTCCGCGTACAAGAAGCCTACCAGGCCTCGTTCCAGGCGGCTCAGCGCATGGTCAACCAGGATGTAGCGGCCCGGCACGTCCATCGTGAACTCCACCATCGTCGCCCCACCGGGCGGCACCAGGGTCGTCTGCACGTCGGTCAGCGGCGGCGAGGTGAGCGACGCCTGGTCGTACACCTTGTCGAAGATTTCACCGATCAGGTGCAGCGACGAGATTTTGTTGGGGCCGCCCACGCCGAAGAAGATGCGCACCGTGTCGCCCACCGCCGTGCGCATGGCATACTCGTCCAGCGTCAGCCCCCCGGCCGCGCCGTTAAAGACGTAATATTCCGGGTCCTCATCCAGCATCTTTTCGTGGCTGAAGGTGAGGTGCCCCTGGGTGCCAAACGGCTGCTCGGTGTAAATTTCACCCTGCATCACGTAAAACTCGTGGTCAACTGGCGGCAGCCCTTCTTCTGGCTCCACCAGGATGAGGCCGTACATGCCGCTGGAGATGTGGTGCGGAATGCTGGCCGTGGCGCAGTGGTAGACGTAAAGGCCAGCTTGCAGCGCTGTAAAATTGAAAGCAGACGTTTCACCCGACATCGTTTGGGTGAACTCCGCGCCGCCGCCGGGGCCGGTGACGGCGTGCAGGTCAATCGAGTGGGGCAGCACGCTTTGCATCTGGTTCTCAATGCGCAGCTCCATCGTATCGCCGACGCGCATACGCAGCATGGGGCCGGGGACCTGGCCGTCGAAGGTCATGTAGCGGAAGGTGGTGCCGTCGGCCAGCTGGCCATCCACTTCAACGGCCGTCATTTCTACCACGTGGTGCTGCGGTGTGCGGGCAGTGATGGGCGCGGGCAGGTCGGTGGGATTACGCACAATCGAAACGGCATTGGCCACGGCGGGGGAAACGGCCGTACTGCCCATGTTGTGCCCCATCATGCCATACCCGGCATCGCTCAACGATTCATCCAAAGCCGCCGCATCCCCAGAGGTGACCGCACCTTCGACACGCAGCACCCCTTCCATCCCGGCGGCGCGGTGGCCAGGCATCGAGCCGTAGTAGTTAAACAGGCCCAGTTGGTCAGCGACAAACTCCACGGTGACCGGTTCAGCGGCGGCGGCCAGCTCCCCAGAGGCTACCCCCAGCTCGTCAATGTTGAAGTCGTGCGGCGCGTCGCTGTCGTTGATGAGCGTCAGGCGCACCGTATCGCCCAGGTTCACCGGCAGTTCGGGATTCACCACGCCGTCAATCGCCCCCCCCACGCCAACAAAGGCCATCGCGTCGTCTTGTAGGGTGGTCGCCAGCTGGTATTCCACCACCGAGGGAGCCACGGCCACCTGGGGCGGCACTCCTTCCGGGTTGGCCAGGTAGGCAATGACGCTGGCCACCTCGTCAGCGGAAAGCTGGAGGTTGGGCATGGTGATGTTGTTGAATTCGGCCAGCAGTTCGGTGGCGATGGGGTCACCTTCGGCCAGCATGACGTCCGGCTCGGCAATCCAGCGGCTCAGCCAGTCGGCGTCACGTCGGGTGGCCACACCAGCCAGGTCTGGCCCCAGCCGCACGCCGCCACCCACCGAGTGGCAGGCGACACAGTTGGTCTCGAAGATGGCTTGACCCTGGGCGATGGCGGCGGCATCAAAAGCCGGCCCGGAAGCAGGCACGACGGCGGATTGATTGGGGGAAGAAACGGCCGTAACCGCCCCCTCCTTCGCCCCGAAAAACACCAGCAAGGCCACACCACCCACACAGGCGATGACGGCCAGGGCCAGAATGACACCCATTTGCAACAGGGTGATGGGTTTTTTAAAACCGGGCAGCGCGGCTGCCTCGTTGGGTTGGGATTGCATAGTTAACCTCCAAATGTCACACAGACCCCCACCCTACCCTCCCCCTGGCAGGGGAAGGGAATCCGGCTCCCTCTCCCTCCTAGGGAGAGGGCTGGGGTGAGGGTAAAACCTGTTTACTTCTTTGAAGGTTAGGTGATTTTGCGGAAGCGTGCCTTGATCTAGATCAAGTCGCTGGCCTACAGCTTCGCCTGGTCGCGCAGAATGTGGAGATCGACGATGAGGATTTGCTGGCGGTCGAAGCGAATCGCGCCTGCCTGCTCCAGCACGCGCAGCGAGCGGCTGATCGATTCAGGGGTGGTGGCCAGGTGGTTGGCGATGAGGGTGCGGGTGATGGCCGGATGGCTGAGGTCGGCGCTGGCGGCTGCTTCGTGGTTGAGCAGGAAGTTGGCCAGCCGGGCGGTAACGGGGCGCAGCGCCAGGTCCTCCATGCGCCCGACGATGTGGCGCACCCGGCCCACCAGGCCGCGCAGCACGGCCAGGCAGAGCTGGTGGTCATCTTGCAGGGCCTGGGTGAAAACGGCCGTATCAATCACCCACACCGACGCTTCCGTCATGGCCATGGTGTTGACGGGGTTGGCCGCGCCGTCCAGGGCGGCCAGCTCGTTAAACGAGTCGCCCGGCCCAAAAAAGCGCAAGATGTATTCGTGGCCGTCGGGGGAGATTTTGTACGCTTTGATACGGCCGTATTCCACCGTACACAGCCCCGCCGACGCCTCACCCTCCCAAAAGATCGCCTGGTCTGGCTGGAAGGTGCGGTGCACCGCCTGCGCCGCCAGGTGGCTGATGAAAGCATCGTCTACGGGGGCAAAGTAGGGCAGCTGGCGCAGCAGCGCCTGCACAGAAAAGTCACTCATCGGTTGTGTCCTCGTCGGTTGGATCGGGCGTCCACAGCTCCAGGCGGTGCCCTTCGGGGTCGGTGCAGTAACACACCTGGGCCTGCCACTTGTGCTGGATGGGCGTGGTAGCGATGCCCCGTTGTTCCAGCCCGGCTTTGCTGGCCGCCACGTCATCCACCTGCCAGGTGAGGGTGATGCCCTGCCCCTGCACGGCGTCAATCGTAGCCCGCGCCGCGTTGGCAATGCTCAGGAAGCTGGAATCAGTCAGGGCAAACTCGACAAACCAGTCATTGGCAAAGATGACGGGCAGCGCCAGCTGGTCGCGATAAAACTCGACGGTTGCCTGCCAGTGGTGGCAGTACAAGATGGTATTGGTGCGCCGGGGCGCAAGGATGGGTGTCATATTTCACGTCCTCGCGCTCATTTTACCTGATTCTGCGCCAGAGAGCCGCCCGCGCCTATGGACACAGCGCAAAAAACGCTAGAGTGCCAGATAATCCCGCCCCTGCAACCGCTCGTCGATTTTTTGCCAGATCTGGTCCAGATGCTCTTCGTAGCGAACGTAGTTGAGATTGTTGGTATCAATGGTCAGCACGGCGCTGCGAGAGAAATTGGCCGCCCATTCGTCATACAGCCGGTTGAGCTGCTCCAGGTAGGCATCGGCGATTTGCTGCTCGTAATCACGGCCGCGCTGAATGATGCGCTGGCGCAGCGTGGGCACCGATGCCTGAAGATAGATGACCAGGTGCGGCGGCGTCAGCACCGTGGCCAGTGTCTGGTACAGGTCAAAGTAGCAGGCCCAATCTCGCTCGCTCATGTTGCCCTGCACAAACAGGTTGCGGGCAAAAATCTCGGCGTCTTCGTACACGCTGCGGTCCTGGATGATAGCATTTTGCCGCTGGAGCAGGTAGTGGTGCTGCTGCAACCGCCGCGACAAAAAAAAGACCTGCGAATGAAAGCTCCAGCGAGTCATGTCGGCGTAAAAGTCGGCCAGGTACGGGTTTTCGGCCACGGCCTCGTAGACCGGTTCCCAGCCCGTGCGCCGGGCCAGCAGGTCCACCAGGGTAGACTTGCCCACGCCGATGTTGCCCGCAATGGTGATGAAATATTTTGGCATTTAGTGCATCCTTTTTGCCGGGATTGTACTCGGTTTCAGGAGAGGAGAAAGTAGCAGAATATCACCCCGGTGTACAAAAATCCGGCGGTGGTAGAGAGCAGGACCAGCCGCTCCGAACGGGGTGTTTCGGCGGAGCGCCAGAAGCGGTGCAGCAGCGCGGGCAGGCCAATCAGGCCAAACGGCAGCAAAAACCAGGGAATGGTGCCGCTGAGCACAAATACGAGGGCGATGAGGAGGCAAACGGCCGTAATCCCCCTTAACCCCCGCACCACACGCCCCTGCCCCAGCCAGGTGGTAAAGGTGCCGCCCGCCAGCCCATCCACCACAAAATCGCGCGCCTGCTGCTCCAGCTGCGCCGTCAGCGAGGCCAGGCCGAGGATGGCCAGCAGCACCCAATCGAGCAAGCCCCAACTGGCGCGAATGAGGACCATGCTCATGACGTACGGAAAGGTCTGCACAAAGAGGGCGTGGGTGAGCAAGTCCAGGCCAGGGCGCATTTTCAGGCGCAGCGGTGGCGCGGAGTAGGCCCAGGCGACCAGGCAGCTCACCAGCCAGAGCAGCCAGCCCAGCGGACCAAACGGGGCAAAGGCGGCGGCAACGACGGCCAACAGCACCACGGAAAAAACGGCAACCAGCCAGCGGGGCGTTGGCTGCTGCACAAAAAAGTTACGCTGCGCTTTTTGCTCGTCGAGCCGGTCAAACGGGGCGTCAAAATAGTCGTTGAGGGCAAAGGCAAACCAGTAACCCACGCCGATGGCCAGAGCAAGTACGGCCGTTTCCCGCCGAATTGCGCCGTGAATGAGCAGCGGCAGCGTGGCAATGACCAGAGCCACCTGCCAGGCATCCATGTGATTGCTGATTAATTTAAAAATGAGGGGTTTGGGTGAAATGGGTGAACGGTGTCGAGGCATACGGTGCTGCGGTGAATGATAACAATTTGGGCAAATACGGCCGTGCCGCCCCGAAAATTAGTTGGCTGCGGGCGGCGCTGCGGGTAACAGGAGTTCATTCACCGTCTTAATCAGTTTATCGGGCATCACCGGCTGCGGCAAGTAGCGATCGGCCCCGGCGGCGAGACCTTCGCGAATGCTGCCGCCATCGGCCCGGGCGCTGACAATGATGATGGGCAAATCGGCCGTTTTCGGATTCTGCCGCACCTGTTCGCAGACGGCAAACCCGTCCATGTGCGGCATCATCACGTCCAGCGTCATCAAATCAGGTACCTTGTTGTCTAGCGAAAGCAGCGCTTCTGCCCCATCGGCAGCTTCGGCCACGCCAAACCCGGCGCGCTCCAAAATCATCCGCAGCAGCTGCCGCTTCATCGGATCATCGTCTACCACCAAAACTGAATATCCCATGATCTTTCCTACCTCGGCGAAAACCATTTACCCCTCCCGGAACAGATGGTTTTCAATCTATCGCACAAATATAACAAACAAACTCGCCAGCTTGGACGTCAACTTCTACCGGGCGGTCACAACACAATTTCGATTTTGGAACCTGTGGGTGTTTTGAGAACTTCTATGCGACTGGGAAAGGCATCGCGCAGCTCGTCGATGTGGGTAATCACCAGGATACGCCGGAAATCACCCTGGATGATGTTGATGGCTTCAATGAGACGCTGACGGCCGTTGGGATCCTGGCTGCCAAACCCTTCATCAATGACCAGGGTTTGCAGCCGCGCCCCGGCCCGTTTGGCCAGCAGCTGCGAAAGTGCCAGGCGGATGGCAAAGTTGACGCGGAACTGTTCACCACCGCTGTAGTTATCATACGGCCGTTCGCCCGCGCTGTCCATAATTTGGATATCCAATGTTTCGGCCAGGCCATCGCGGCTCTTCAGGCGGCGCTGCGTGGGGAAGGTCACGCGCATCTCGCCGCCCGTCAGACGGTCCAGCAGCTCGTTGGCCCGCTCCTCAATTTCCGGCAGCGCCTGCTCGATGAGCAGCGCCTGGACGCCACCTTTGCCACACGCCTTTTCCAACAGCTTCAGCCGCTGGATTTGGGTGCGGACGGCCGTTCGCTTCTCGTCCAATGTTTTTTGCCGCTGCCGCTGGTCGGCCAGCACTTCCAGGCGATTTTGGGCCACCGCCACGCGCTGGTTGGCTGCAATTTGCGCCTCGCGCAGGTCAAACACTTCATTTTCGACGCCGCGCAGGTCGCCCCCGTCGGCGGTCATTTGGGCCAGCTCGGCCGCGGCCGTTTCGTGCTGCTGCGCCAGTTCGGCCAGGGCTTGCGTCTGTTCGGCGATGCGCTGCGTACCTTCGGCCAGGGCATCTTCGAGCGGCTTAACGGCCGCTTCCGCCTGCTTGAGCTGCTGGTATTTCTCCGGCGCGTCGGCCAGTTCGGCGCGGGCCTGCCGGGCGGCGGTGTGGGCCGCAGCATCGTAGCCCAGTGCGGCGAGCTCAGCATTCAGCGCCGCCAGGGCGGCCTGGGCCTCGGCAGCAAAATCGCCGCTGGTGAGCTGCTGCTGCACGGCGGCCAGCTGGGCCTGCCCGGCTTCGGCCCACTCGCTCATGAAGCGATTGAGTTCGGCCAGACGCGCTTCATCGTTGGCTACCAGCTGCTCCTGCTGGCGGCGCTCGGCTTCCAGGGCGGTTTTGGGCTGAACGGCCGTACCCAAGGCCAGCACCTGCGCCCGCAAATCAGCCAGCGTGTCTTCGGCCAGAGCGGCTTCCAGGGCGGCCAGTTGGGCCATGTCACCCGATTCCCACTCAGCCAGGGATTGGCCGATTTCGGCCAGCCGCGCCTGGGCCTGAGCGTGGCGCTGCTGCTGCGTCTGGCGCTGCTTTTCCAGCTGCGGCCGTTGGGCCACCACGCGGCTCAGGTCGGCCAGCTGCGCGGTGAGGGTGTCGAGGGTTTGTTTGTTGCTGCGGAACCGTTCGCCCATGCCGGTGCCTTCCGCCTGAAGCTCGCCAATCACCTGGGCGCGATGCGCCGGGGTGAGCTCCTGGCCGCACAGGGGGCAGCTGCCGCCGGTTTCAGCCTCCAGCTGCGCGATGCGTGTTTTGAGGCGGGTCATCTGCTCTTTGAGGGCGGGCTGGCTGCTTTCCAGCCCCACTTTTTCGGCCTGGGCGGCGGCATAGGCCTGCTCCTGCTGGCTCAATTCGGCCAGCCGGGCATCCAGCTCAGCGATTTGCTGCTCGGCGGCGTGCAGGTTTTGCGAGACGGCCGTTGCCTCATCGCGCAGCGTGGTCATACGCCGGGCCAAATTTTGCAGCCGGGCCAGCTCCCGATTTTGCGCTTCGCGTTCGCTTTCCCGCTTTTGCAGCTCGGTACGCAGCTGGTGCCACTCGGCTTCTTGCGCCGCCAGGGCCGACAGCTGAGCTTCCAGGTCAGCCAGCTTCGTCTTGGCCGCAGCCAGTTCGTCTTGCCGCGCGGCCTGCTCGGCGGCGGCGGCGGCGGCGCGGCGAGCCTGGTCTTCCAGCTCGGCCAGCCGCTGCGTCAGGCGGGATTTTTCCTGGGCGATGGTTACTTCATACGGCCGTTTGCTCTGCTCCAGCCGGTTGAACTGCTCGGCCCGCTCCTGCCAGCCCTGGAAGGTGGTGTCGGCAACCTGCCACTGTTCGTAGGTGGCGGTGATGGCGGCGGCGGTTTGCAGAACGGCCGTGTAGCCATCCCGCTCCTGCTGCCGCTGCGTCTGGCTGCGCTGGAGGCTTTCCAGCTGGGCTTTGCCCCGGTTCAGGTTGGTGGCCAGGGTACCAACGAGCTGTTTGTGCTGCTGAACGGCCGTTTCTACCCGGCGCAGTTGTTGGAGCAGCGCTTCCTTGTCGGCCAGCCGCTGGGCAATGCCATCGAGGGCGGTTTGGGCTTCGGCCACGGCTTCCTGGCGGGCCGCTTCCTGAGCCAGCTCTTCTTCGATTTCGTTGATGTGGGCGTCGAGCAGGGCCAGCTGCGTCTCTTCCTCTTTGCGCCGGACGACGACCCGCTCGCGGTACTGCTCCCACACGCTCACGCCCAGCAAATCGGCCAGGATTTCCTTGCGCCGGTTGGGTGATTTGGTGGTGAATTCGTCGGCTTTGCCCTGCAAGAGGAAGCTGGCGTTGATGAAGGTGTCGTAGTTCATGCGCAGCAGCGCCTCGATGGCCTCCTGCGTGTCGCGCAGCTTGCCTTCGGTGAGGGTTTTCCACTGGCCCGCCCCGGCGGAAATTTGCAATTCCAGCTGGGTGGTTTTGCCGCGCCGCTTGCTGCGGGTGACGCGGTAAACGACGTCTTCCAGCTCAAACTCCAGGCGAACTTCGGCCGTTTTGTCATCAAGGGCGGAAAGCCGGTTCACCAGGTCGTCGTCGCTGCGGCTGCGGCTCTGGCCAAACAGCGCCCAGGTGATGCTGTCTAAAATGGACGACTTACCCGCGCCGTTGGCCCCAGAAATACAGGCCAGATGCACGCCGTCGAAGAGGAGAACGGCCGTGTCCCGGTAAGACAAAAAGTTGGAAATCTCAAGTTTTGTTGGAATCATAACTATCTTTAGCCCGTATCACCTGAAGGAAACCTAATTGGGTAACTGAGTAATTAAGCAGTTTCACCCCTTCACCCTGTCACCTTGTCACCCCTTCACCTTGTCACCCCTTCACCTCATCACCCCTTCTCCCCCCCATCCTCCGCCAAAATCTCTTTCGCCAGCGCCAGCAGCACCTCAATTTCCTCGCTGTCCAGTTCTTCGCTAACCCAGAAGGTTTCCAGCAGTTCCAGCGGCGTCATCGCTTCCACGCCTGCGTTGTCGCCCAGGCGAGAGCGCTTGCCAAGCAGGTAATGCTTCTGGATTTTCACCTCAAAGGCACGCTCAAAGTGGGCCAGGATGGCGCGTTCGTCCAGCAGAGGCTCGTCGTCGCGCAGGAAGCTGAGGCGCACGCGGCAGACGGCATCCACCACATCTTCGGCGGCGGGCAGCTGGCTCAGCACATCTTCCATGAAGTGCTCGGTGCGAGGGGTGATGGGCGCTGGATCGATGAAGCGGCGCGTTTTCAGCTTGCGAAACTCCCAATGGGTCTGCCCCTTGCCCACTTCGGCCAGGACAAAACGTTTGTCCTCCTTTTCGCCAAAGTCGATGCGCTCAATCGAGCCGGGGTAGATGATGGGCGGATGGCTGTCTTGCGCCGACAGCACCTGCGGCTTGTGGATGTGACCCAGGGCCACGTAGTCGAGCTTGCTGTGGTTCACCAGGCCGCCGCTGAGCACCAGCTCGTGCCCCAGCATGACGGCTCGTTCGCTGCCGTACTTGGCCCCCTGCACGCTGGCATGGGCGGTGAGGATGAGCGGGATGTCGGGATCGGCCGTTTCGATCAGCTCCGTCACCCGCAGACTGACCAACTCTTCGATGCGCGAGTAGATTTCTTCGACAGTTTTACCGGCCGTTTCTTCCCGGCCCACCAACAAACTGCGCGACAGCCAGGGTACGGTGATAATTTGCACGGGCAGCCCTAGCTGGGACGACGTCAGCAGGGCCAAGCGATCGGCCACGTGAATGTAGGGCACGCTGAGGGTGCTGAACTCGTGCAGGGTGTGGGCGCGGCCAGCTGCCGGGGAGACGTCGTGGTTGCCTACCAGGAGCACGGTGGGAATCTTTGCCTGCGACAGGCGCATCATGCGTTCGCCCCAGGCGCGCTGGAAGGTGGGCTGGGGATTGCGGTCTTTATAGGCATCCCCGGCAAAAACGACCAGGTCCACTTTTTCCTCGATGGCGGCGTCGACAATCTGGTCCAGGGCGTGCAAAAAGTCCATCACACGCAGGGGCAGCCCGGTTTGGGGATCGTGACGGCCGTAATTGGCAATGTCAATATGGGCATCGGCAAAATGCAGCAAGCGGATTGGATCTGTAGGCATCATATTTAGATTTGGAGATTGGAGATTAGAGATTGGAGACTGGAAAGTCAATCTCCAGTCTCTAATCTCCAATCTCTTGCGTTATTTTTCAACAATTAGCCGGTAGTTCGAGCCATCGGCCTGGCCAAAGATGCGCTCAATCATGACGTAGTAACGGCCGTTGGGCAAAAACAGCATCACCGCCTCGCTCTGGTTCCCGGCCAACGTGCCGCTGCCACGCACGCTTTTGGCAGAATCGTACACGGTCACGTTGTAATCGCTGCCGGTGGGAATCTGGCTCAGCCGCACGGTAACAATGCCGGGGCTGGACTGGACAAAGGTAAACGCGTCGAAGAAGTCGAATGAATCGTCAAATTTGTGGGTCTGGGCCACATTGGGTATCAGCGGCACGGCCACAGTGAAGTTGTCGTTGAACGGGTTGGCCCCGCCCCGCATGATGACCGGCAGGTGCAGTTCGCGATCCAGCACCAGCAGGCGCTGCACCAGGGGCGTAACCAAAAAGTCTCTGGTGTCGTGGCCGCCAATGGCGTAGAGGTAGTTGCCAACAAACTCGCCTTCGGGGAAAGCGCGGGCGCGAATGGTGGTGCTGCCGCCCAAATCGTAAGTGATGCCCAAGAGCTGCCAACCCGCGCTTGGGTTCAGCGGATCAAACACTTCTACCTCAGGCACGGCCTTGTTGTTAAAGTCGAGCCCGCCAAAGACGTACCACTTACCGCCCGGGCTGACGGCACTGCTGGCACCGTAGCGGGCAATGTTCAGCGGCGGCAGCGTTTGCCAGCTGCCGTTGCCTTCAGGCTGGTAATATTCGCCGCCGGGCAGGAGCTGGTTGTTGTCATCGATGCCGCCAACGACGTAGATACCGTTGTTGACCCACACGGCCGTATGCCCATAACGCGGTACGTTCATATCCGGCGGGGCAGGGCTCCACGTAGATGTGGCGTTGCTAAAATAGGAAACATCGTCATGCACGATAGCCGAATTGGTGAGAAAAGCATCGTTGCTGATGCCACCCACCAGGTAATAACCCCCCTGGTCGGCCGGAACCACCGCCTCGGCCCAGCCAACGGCGACGGGCGGCGGCAGTCGGTCAGCTTCCCACACGCCAGCCGCGATGTTATAGACGTGGTGGGTGCCCACCATGTTGTTGCCGTTATAGCCGCCGGGGACAAAAATACGGCCGTTTAACGAAACGGCCGTGACGTCGGTAAGCGGATCGCCGGGCATGGGAGGCAGGGTTGTCCAGGAGCCGTTGCCCACGTTGTAGCGGTACAGGCCGCTGCTGAGGGTGGGCGTGCCGGTGGCGTTGGTCTGCCCGCCCACCTGGTAAATCAGGCCATCGGCCTTGACGATGGCATGGTGGGTGCGGGCGGGCGCGGTGCTGGACTGCGATTCCCAGCGGGTCTGGATGGGATCAAGGACAAAAAAGATGTCCAGCTCCAGCGTACCCGGTTCGGCGGCGTTCCAATCGGCCACCTCGACAAAGTAGGTTTCGCCTTCGTAAACGTCCAGCGAGACGCGCGAGGCAAAACCACGGTAGTCGTCGTTGCAGGCAACCGTGATAAGCATATCTTCACCACAGCTGCCGGTATGGACAGCCAGGATGGTGTCATAGCTGTTGGGGTTGAAATTGTTGGTAGTGTCGATGGTGACACGGCCGTTGCTGTCCGGCGTAAATTTGTACCAGACGGTGCGGTAACCCTGGGGACGGCTGGGACTGCCAAAGGCGCAGCTGAGCACGGGGTCTTCGGCCCCTTCCGTCATAGGGTTGACGATCGTGGTTTCGCCCACGCCGGACCCGCTGAGGGTGATTTCGGTGGCGTTGGAGCAGCTGTCGGCGGCCGCATCGGCCACCAGCGGCCCCTGCGGCAGTGGCTGCAGGGTGATGGTTTGTACGTGCAGATCCTCTAAACCAAAAGCGGCGACGGGGGGAACGGCCGTTTCTGGCCAGACACCAGGCACCGCCACCAATCCCAGGCACAGCAGCAAAAATAACAATAAAAGTGTGAGGTGACGCATCATCATAGCCTCCGGCAGTAAACCATTACCGGGCGATTGTACCAAACAGCTTACCCAATTGGCTATTTAGGATTTGGTGAGGGTGATTTGCTCCCTCTCCCTCTGAGGGAGAGGGCTGGGGTGAGGGTGAAGATCTCACAATTGAAAGATCATCCTCTCCTGGATAGAATTTCTGCAGATTGGAGTTCGTGCATGGCCAGATCAAAAAAATACCGCATTCCGCCACCCCTCACCCACTTTGCCCGCCAAATGCGCCAGGAACCTACCAAGGCTGAAAAACACCTATGGTTTCATTTGCGGCATAGTCAACTCGGCGGCTACAAATTTCGCCGTCAGCATCCCATTGGCCCTTACATTGTCGATTTTTGTTGCGTGGAAAAGAAGCTCATCATAGAGGCAGATGGGGATATTCACGCCTTTCAAGAAAAACAGGATATGGAGCGCACACAATGGCTAGAGTTAGAAGGCTACCGCGTGTTGCGCTTTGCAAACGAGAACATTCTGCAGCAAACGGAAATGGTGCTGGAAGCGATTTTGGTGGCGTGTGATGGACCCCCACCCTAGCCCTCCCCCTGAGAGGGGGAGGGAACTCTGGCTCCCTCTCCCTTTGAGGGAGAGGGCCGGGGTGAGGGTGCATTTTAAGCTTTGCGCAGCTGTAACGTCACGTCCTGGTCGCCGATGGTGACGGTTTGGCTGTATAGGGAGTCGGGCAGCGTGCCGGATTGCAGGTGGACGGTAAGCGTTTCCTGCTGCACGAACTCCGCAAAGTTGATCAGCGCGGCGGCAACGTCGCCCGATGCGCCCTGGTAGCTCAGCGTGATGCGGTCGGAGATTTCCAGACCGGCATCTTTGCGCATGTTGTTGACCTGGCGCACCACATCGCGGGCGTAGCCTTCCTGCACCAGGGCGGGCGTCAGTTCGGTGTCTACTGCGACTGTGACGCCTTTGTCGGAGGCAACGGCCGTTCCCCCTCTCGATTCCGTCTGCACCAACACATCCTCTTCGCTCAGCGCCACTGTTTCACCAGCAATTTGCAGGGTAAGCGGCTCACCGGCTTGCAGGGTGCGCGCCGCCTGGGCCGGATCGAGAGCCAGCAGCGCCTGCCGCACCTTGGGGAAATTCTGGCCAAACTTCGGCCCCAGCACGCGGTTGTTGGGCAGCAGCTTGTAATTCACCAGGGCGCCCACCTCAGAAACCACTTCCACTTCCTTGACGTTGATCTCTTCGGCCAGCACGTCGGCCAGCTCTTGCAGATCGTCCTGCGCCTGCTGGCTGCCCACGTTAACCCGCGCCTTGGCCAGCGGCTGGCGCAGCTTGATGTCGGCCGCGCTGCGGGCGGCCCGGCCGAGGCTGGCGGTGGTGATAGCCAGCCCCATCTTGTCCAGCAGGCGACGGTCCAGCGAACTGGCGTCGGCCTCTGGATAGAGGGTGTGGTGCACGCTCAGCGGGGCGTTTTGGTCCACGCGGCGCACCAGGTTTTGGTACATTACCTCCGTGGTAAAGGGGATAAACGGGGCCAGCAGGCGGATAAATTTGACCATGACCTGGTAAAGGGTGCGGTAAGCGGCGTTTTTGTCGGCGTCGGTTTCACTTTTCCAGAAGCGGCGGCGGCTGCGGCGCACGTACCAGTTGCTCAGGTCGTCGAGCAGGGCTTCGAGCGTTTGGGTGGCTTTTTCGGCGTCGTATTTGTCCAGGGAGTTGCGGACGGATACGGCCGTTTCATCCACCCGCTCCTTGATCCACGCATCCAGTTGGGCATTGGCCGCATTAGGCGACGGCGTGCTGTCCAAAAAGTCCTGCACCGACGGCGTCCAGCCGTCCAGATTGGCGTACGACACCAGGAACGAGTACACGTTCCACAGCGGGATGAGGAAGCGGCGGCGCGTCTCGTCACCCACATGGAAGCCGAACCGCAAATTCTGCTCTGGCTTGCAGCTGGCATAGAGCCAGCGCATCGTGTCCGCGCCCATCTTGCTGGCAGCTTCGTTGAACTCGATGGAGTTACCCCACGATTTGTGCATCTCACGGCCGTCTTCGGCCAGCAGCGTGGAGTAGCCAAACAGGTTCAAGAACGGCGGCTCGTCGCCCAAGACGGTGCTTTGTGCCAGCAAACTGTAGAACCAGTTGCGGAACTGGCCCGGAAACGATTCGCTGATCCAGTCGGCCGGGTACCATTTTTCCCAATAGTCGGGGTGGTGCCGGTAACCCAGCGTGCTAAACGCCACGATGCCCGCATCCAGCCACGGATTGCCCACGTCCTTGATGCGGCTCATCTGGCCGCCGCATTCCGAACAGGCAATCTTCACCGCGTCGATAAACGGCCGATGCGGCGTGTGCCCCGCAAACGTCTCCCAACCTTCAACAGCACGCTCTTCCAGCTCTTGCTCATCACCCACGACAGTAAAATGACTGCATTCCTCACATTCCCAGATGGGCAGCGCCAGCCCCCAGTACCGCTTTTTGGAGATCATCCAGTCGTGCATGTTGCGCAGCCAGTCCATCTCCCGGTCATAGCCAAAGCTGGGGAACCAGTTGATTTTCTCCACGCGATCCATGATCTGGTAGCGCAGGCTGCGCGCCTTTTCTTCCGGCGTTACTTCTTCGCGCGGCTTGTCGTACAGCTCGCCCATGCTGATGAACCATTCATCCACCAGCCGGTAGACCAGCTCCGTACCGCAGCGCCAGCAGTGCGGGTAGCGGTGGGCATACCGCTGCTTGCGGTAGTAAAAGCCCTTCTCGCGCAAATTGTCGAAGATAGCTTCGGCCACCTCCTGCGAATGGCGACCGCTGAGCCAGTCGAAACCAGAGACGTAGACGCCATTTTCATCCAGCGGCGCGATGATCGGCAGATCGTTTTCCTTGCTCAGCTGGAAGTCCTCGGCACCGCAGCCAGGGGCGATGTGCACGATGCCGGTCCCTTCCGCCGCGCCGACCTCTCTCCAGGGGATGACGCGATGGGTGTAATTCGCCTCCAAAAATGCTTTCTGGGCCGCAGGCAGCTCGTCAAATGGCCCGCGATAGTTCCAGCCCACCAGCGCCTCGCCTTTCAGCCTGTCAACCACCTCAAAGTTACCGATGAGGCTGTTTTTGACGGCTTCTTCGGCCAGGTAGTAGGTCCAGCCGTCTTCGTGTTGCACTTTGACGTAGGTGAGCTCTGGCCCAACGGCCGCTGCCACGTTGCTCGTCAGCGTCCAGGGCGTGGTAGTCCAGACCAGCAGCGCCTCCTGGGAGAAGTCCGACTTTTCCGCCGCCGAGAAGTCCGACTTTTGAGAAAAGTCGGACTTCTTGGTGATGGGGAACTTCACAAACACGGAGTCGTGGGTCACTTCAAAGTAGCCATCGGTGACGATTTCATGCTGGCTGATGCCGGTGCCGCAGCGGGCGCACCAGGGCATCACGTCGCGCCCCTTGTAGAGCCAGCCATTGTCGCGGCACATCTTGAGGAAGCGCCAGATCATGTAGTTGTTTTCGTCGCTGAAGGTGAAGTAGGAACCACCCACGTCTACCAACCCCAACATACCGACCACCTGCTCCACGGTGCCGGTGATCGGCCCGTCCACACCCTGGATGGTGACTTTCTGCTGCGGGTCTTCCTTCATCATGGCGCTGAGGCGGCGCAGTTCGGCCGGGCTGTTCCAATCCATCCAGTAACCCAGGCGGACGGACTGTTCGGTTTGAACGGCCGCATAATTCAGCACCCGCGCCTTACACAGCTTGACAAAGTTCTCCAGGCCAAACGCCTCGATGTCGCGCTTGGTTTTGAAGCCCAGCTCTTTTTCGACCTCGACCTCGACCCACAAGCCCTGGCAGTCGAAGCCGTTTTGCCAGCGCAGGTTTTTGCCCTGCATGGCGTGGTAACGCTGGTACAGATCTTTGTAGGTGCGGCCCCAGGCGTGGTGCACGCCCATCGGGTTGTTGGCGGTGATGGGGCCGTCGATGAAGCTGAACCGCTTGCTGCTTTTGGCGCGCAGGCGGCGCAGTTCGTTAAAGGCATCGGTTTCTTGCCAGAATTTCAAGGTTTCTTGTTCGAGTTCCACAAAGTCCACTTTGTTGGAAACGTCTTTGAAAGACATAGGGTTTACTCCAAATGGTTAATGGTTAATTTTTAATGGTAAATGGTTAATGAACACGAGTGCCCGACGACGGTTGCCCAAATCTTGGACTTGGAAACGGCCGTGTCGGGGCCAGTAATTCGTCTAAATAATTGTATTCGGAAATATGCGCTCATCATTTGATTGTTCATGATAATAGAATCACTCTGCCAGATTGTCCGGTTGTCACTTCAATATTTTTTAGTATTTCATCAACGATCTGGTCAGCTATTTCTCCATTAATCTCACCTGCAAAACTTATTTGAATGCCAGGGTCTTCAAAAGAAAATGCAATTTCAATCCCCTCGACCTTTATCCGATGATCACCCCACCCGGTAATCGTTTCGCTTCTATAAGTGAGCGGGCGAAGTGCGTGAGAAAAATCATCCTTGTGAAGATTAAACCAGTCGTCATCAGGTCTGATTAAATATTCTAGGGTCATCTCAATACCAAATGTACCGTGTTTCTGTGGCCGAAAGCTGTTTGACATCGGCAAAGTCAAATCGCTGCATAGCGACGGGCCAGTAGTTTTGGTCGCGGGTGACGATGCGTTGGTTGCCGTTCCAGCGCACCATGGTCGGTACGGTTTTTAGCGTTTGGCCCGCAATTTCCATTGGTTTGGTGTCGGTAATCAAAAAATAGACATCCACCGACACTTGCTGCATCGCCAATGTGTCCTCGCCACCGATTTTGCTGTTGAGGGTAACGGCCGTATTCCCCAACACCTTCTTCGCCTGCAACGCCAACCCCAACCCAATCGCCGAGGGAAACCAAAACAGCGTGCCCGGTTCGATATCGAGGTCTTCGGGGTAGGTACGGCCGTTTACCGCCCTTGTCCCCGTGATATTCGTCTCGGAAAAGAGCAAAGTCCCTTCAATCTGCAACCCGTCGCCCCAAAAGCGATACGCCAGCCGCTCCGGCGCACCATCCGCCCGCCGCACCAGGTGGTACAGGTACGAATGCCCTGAAGCCGCTTCCCGCGCATCCAGGTCCACACGCAGCACCTCGTAGCCCTCGGTGGCCTGGGTCAGCCGCCAATGCTCAACCGCGCCGGTGGGCACGCCATCCAGCTCGTAGCGCATCAGCCCGGCCCCAATCGGCCGTTCGTACTCCTGCTCCTTGACGATAAATCTCATAACAAACCAGAAAATTGGTAGAAAAACCGGAATAGAATCGCCAGCACCACCAGCAAAAGCCCGCTCATGACGATCATCAGGAGGGTTTTGTTGGTTTGCAGCGCCTGGCGCAGCCCGTCACTGGCGGTGGTGGGTTTCATCAGCACCATGCCCAGCCCCATAAACATGGTGGAGAAGCCCAGGAACTGTGCCGTTTTGGCAATCGTCACCATGAGATCAGACGATTCGGTCCAGGACAGCCAGAGCAGCACAATGCTCAGATCGGCCAAACCGGCCGCGATAAACATCAGGACGCCAAGCCAAACCGTTCTTTTTGCCACCATTTTTATCCTTCCAGTTCAACATAGATCCGTTTGTTGATTTTGCCCTTGCTTTTGTAATCGGTAATGCGCATACGGCCGACTTCCTTTGTATTGGCCACATGCGTGCCGCCATCGGCCTGCAAATCCAGCCCCACCAGCTCCACCGTGCGCACTTCGCTGATCCCTTCCGGCAGCAAATTGATCTTGGTGCGGATCAGGTCGGGAATCTGGAACGCTTCATCACGCGGCAAGATTTGCACGCGGGTTTCGCGCGCGGCATCGACTTCGGCGTTAACGGCCGTTTCAATCTCCACCACCAGCTCCTGCTGCATCGTCTCAAATTCAAAATCCATGCGCCCTTGCAGCGGGTCCATGTTGCCCCCGGTCACCGACGCGCCATAATCGCGCCAGACCACGCCGCACAAAATGTGCATCGCCGTGTGCGTGCGCATGAGCTGGTAGCGGCGCTCCCAATCGAGCTGGCCGGTGACGGCCGTTCCCACCCCAGGCAGCACACCCTCTACAAAATGCACCACATCCCCGCCGACCTTCTTCACCTTCGTCACCGTCCAGGTCTGGTCGCCTGCGGTCAGCGTGCCTTCATCGTTGGGCTGGCCGCCGCCGCCGGGGTAAAACGCGGTTTTATCCAGGATGATGCCGCCGTCGTCGGTAACGGCCGTTATCACCGCGTCAAAAGTTTGCACATAGGCATTGGTTGTATACAAGAGTTCCGTCATCGCAGCCTCCAGCCAATAAAAAACGCCTTCATCCCACAGTTGGGACGAAGGCGCATTGTCTCCGCGGTACCACCCAAGTTCCCGGCGCAAACCAGGCACTCTATCAGCCACATAAGAATGGCTGCAAGCCCGGTAACGTGGGCTGAACCCGTCTGAGCCTACTTGTTTCGGTAATTGGCTATCGGTAAAAACCGATTACCGCCCTTTCAGTCAGAAGCTCCGGAGGGATTTTCACCTGTTTCGTCTGGACCTGACTCACACCAACTCAGGCTCGCTTGGCCAGTGAAAAAAGCTACTCGTCTCCATCAACGCCAGTGGCAACAGTTGTTGCTTTTCGATTGGCAAAGATTATGCCAAAACGGCCGTTGCCTGTCAAACAATCCCCCCATGCCCTTATGTCCGTGTCCGCAATGCTCCGCCGAGCCGTAAACGGCCCGGCTAGCGATGAAAGCCCCCAAGGGGCTTCCACAACTAGCGATGGGCTTCAGCCCGTCGCGAACATTGTGATCGGGACAACTCTAGCCAATTTGACCTTTTTGATGGATAATTTTTGACCATGGCAGATCTAAATTCATACTACCAAACCGTACAAACCAAAGGCAGTTTACGCACCCCAGCCCACGCCCAGCGCTGGAGCACGGCCGTTCTCAAGACGCTCGGCTTTAATTTGGACGGCCGTACCAAAAAGCGGCTGGCCAATGCCCTGCCCAAAGAGCTGGGCAACGACGTGAAGCGCGTTTTCTGGCTGCTGCACTTCAAAAACAACCAGCTCACCAGCCACGAATTCCAAAACCAGGTGTCGCGGCGCAGCGGCAACAGCGATCCGCAGTTCGCCCGCACGCCCATCCTGGCCGTTTTCCATGGCGTGAAGCAGCTGGTCGACAGCGGCACGCAGCAGGCCGTGGCCAACTCGCTTTCCCCCGAAGTGCGCGAGTTGTGGGAAAAAGCGTAGTGCGCCGCGCAGTAAAAAGTGATAAGTGAGAAGTGGCAGGTTGGTAAAACTGATCCTTGATTGATGATTTTCGTAGAAACGGTAACGAGCAAAAATCTGTGAAATCTGCGAAATCCTGCGGCAAGCTCAGGACGAGTTCTGTGGATTTTTCAAAACGGGCAGATGATCGTCGCTGGCCACGAGCCAGCTGGTGGATCATCTGTCTTTTTTTGTGGCTGCTGGCCGGGTGCGCCCAGCCAGAGGCGGTGAGTAACGGAGTTACGGCCGTTCCCCTCACCCTGCAAGTCGATGGCCAGACCTTTAACCTCACCAGCAACACCGCCACCGTACGCGAACTGCTGGCCGAAGCGGGCGTGGCGCTGGGCGAGCTGGACGAAGTGGAGCCGCCACTGTTCACCCCCCTAACCTCAGACATGGTCATTCGCGTGGTGCGGGTCAGCGAGACGGTAGACGTCATCGAGGAAATCATCCCCTTCGAGCGCAAATTTATCCGCACCGATGGCATGAGCGCCGACGACCCGCCGCAAATTGTGCAGGCCGGGCAAAATGGGACCAAAGAAATCACCATCCGCATCGTTTACCAGGACGGGCAGGAGGTAAGCCGCATCCGCACCAACGAGGTGACCGTGGCCGAACCGCAGGACGAGCTGGTGATGATCGGCATTGGGGCCAACCGGGGCAACGTCGATTTTAGCGGCAGCCTGGCCTACCTCAGCGGCGGTACGGCCGTTCTCATGCGCGGCAGTACGGCCGTTCCCGAAACGCTCAACACTGGCCCCGGCCTCGACGGGCGTGTCTTCAGCCTGTCGCCCAGCGGCAGCCACCTGCTCTACACCCGCGTCCTCAGCGATACGGGCCTGTTTGGCAACAGCTTGTGGGTGATTGGCACCGAGCGCGGTGCCGAACCGCGCGAACTCGGCGTGGAAAATGTGCTGTGGGCCGATTGGAACCCCAACCGCACCACCATCCAGCAAATCGCCTACACCACGGCCGATCCCAGCGACCAGCCGCCCGGCTGGGAAGCCAACAACGATCTCTGGCTGGCCGACGTTTTTGCCAACGACGGCACTCCCTTCGAACCAGAGCAGTTCATCGACACCTACCCCGCCCTAAACGGCTGGTGGGGCGGCAGCTACGCCTGGTCGCCCGACGGCCGTATGCTGGCCTACGCCTACGCCAACGAAGTGGGCGTCATCGACACTTTCGCCGAGGAAGATGCCTTTAAGCGGCGGCAGCTGCAAGAGTTCACCGCCTACAACACCCTGGCCGATTGGGTCTGGGTGCCGACGATCACCTGGTCGCCAGACGGCCGTTTCCTGGCCTTCACCAACCACAGCGGGCCAGATGACCGGGCGATGGAGTTTAACAGCTGGGCGTTTGACCTCTTCTCCAGCCTCAACGTGCAGCTCATCGAGCAGACCGGCATGTGGGGCCACCTGCACTGGGTCACCAATCCCGCGCAAAGCAGCATCGCCTTCCTGCGCACGGCCGATCCGGTGGACAGCCTGCGCAGCAACTACACCCTCTGGCTGATGGACCAGGACGGCAGCAACGCCCGGCAAATCTACCCGCCCCTGGGCGAAAACAGCGCCTTCCCGCGCGATCGGCAGTTTATGGCCTGGGGCCCCAGCGGCCAGGACATCGCCTTCATTTTTGATGATGATCTGTTCATCATGAATGTGGCGACTTCGATCGCCACCCAAATCACCGCCGACGACACGCCAGCCAGCCAGCCCACCTGGGCACCCTACGGCCTCGGCCTGAGCCTGCCCGACCTGCCCACCCCAGAAATAGAACCGACAGCCACGCCCAACGGCCGTTTCCTCCCCGACAACTAACCTTCACCCACACGCCCCCAGCCAAGCAAAACACGAGGTAAGTCACCAGAGTGCATGACTAAGGTAACGGGCGGCGGATGTTTAAACTCAGCTAAAATCAAACCTGGATAATCAGCCTGTTACTGCCTTGTTTATACCTCCTGGATAGGCAACCACATGAGCCAAAAAATTAATAGCATCCTCGTTTTTCCCCAGGCATTGGCTGCCATCGAACCCGCCATTGCTCAACTGCGCCAGCACAACGACGCAGCGTTGGAACTCCACATTTTAGCGCCGGGTGCAGAGTGGCAAACGGCCGTTCAGCAGCACCCGTGGCAGCTCATTGTGGTCGATTTTGACGAGATGGAACCAGCGGTAACGGCCGTTATCCGGCACATTCGGTCTGTCCAGCCACACACCCCCATTTTTGTCACCGCCGCTAACCCCAGACTGCCCGATGCCGTGGCCATGATGCGCCTGGGTGCCCAGGGCTTTGCTGCCAAAAACGATTTGCCCCAGCTGGTACACCAGCTAAGCGACCTGCTGACAACTGACCAGTCAGGCAGTTCACAAGCGGAATTTCTCGCCGATTCAAAACAGCGGCCCCAGGGCAAGCACCCTCCCCCCAAAAAACCAAACAACAAAACCGCGCGGCGAGAAAGTGAGCAGCAGCTGCGCAGCATCATGGAAAACATGGAAGACCTGGTTTGGGTAATGGAACTGCCCTCACACCAGATTACCTATCTCAACCCGGCCGTCAAAACCATTTATGGCTTCTCGGCAAGCGATTTTTATGAAGATCCGTTATTGTGGGCTAAACAACTGCATCCCGAAGAAGTAGCAAACGTCCTGGAGCTGGAAACAACCATCTTGGAACAAGGGTTTCGTGATGCTGAATACCGCATTCGCCGCGCCAATGGGGAAGTACGCTGGCTGCGCGATCGGGCCTGGCTGGTGCGCGATGAACACGGGGAGCCAATCCGAATCGAGGGATTGGCATCGGACATTACGGAGCAAAAGCTGGCCAAGCAGGCGCTGCAAGCCAGCGAAGAGCAGTATCGCAGCCTGGTTGAAAGCTCAGAGGCAGCAATTTCTATGGTGGATGGCGACGGCCGTTACCTCTACCTCAATTCGATTTGTGCCTTGCCCTTTGGCGCACCCCCGGAAGCGCTCATTGGCAAAACCATCCAAGACCTTTTTCCACCCGATGAGGCCGCCGACATTCTGGCCGACGTAAGAAAGGTGATTCATGAAGGCATCGGTCTGGTTTTGGAACCGGAAGTAACCCTCAATGGGCAGAGCTGCTGGTTTCACACCAGCATCCAGCCCATACGAGACATAAACGGCAAGCCAATGGCGGCGCTCATTTACGCCAGCGAAATCACCGCCAAAAAGCAAACCGAGCGCGAGCTTCTCGTGCAGAACGCCATCATCCACCAAACCAGGGACCTGATTTCCCTGGGCAACTTTGACGGAAGTATCGTATTTATCAACGCGGGAGGGGCCAAACTGCTCGGTGGCAGCGATCCCGGCAGCATTATTGGCGATCCCGTCGCCTCGTTCCACCTGCCCGAGGATGCCGAAAAGATTCGCCGTGACTATCTGCCCCATGCGCTTGAGCATGGTGTGTGGCATGGCGAAAATCGCATTCTGACCAAAGATGGCCGGCTTATCGACGTGGCCCAGACCATTTTCCCCATACGCGACGATAAAAACGAGATTATCTACCTGGCCACGCTTATGGCCGACATCACCGAACGAAAGCAGGTGGAGGAAACGCTTAAATCACAGGCCAGCCTGCTCAACCAGGTTTCAGATGCCATCATTGCCACCGACCTAAACCTGAAAATCAACTCGTGGAACAAGGCTGCGGAAAAAATCTACGGCTGGTCTGAAGCAGAAGCGGTGGGCCAAACAGTCGACAAACTGCTGCATACAAGTTGGCCGCAAGTATCTCAGGCTGCGGCACAGCAAATCACACGCGAAACAGGGTTCTGGCACGGCGAGCTAAACCAGGTAACCAAAGACGGGACACCAAAAACAATTTGGGCCTCGGTCAGCCTGATCAAAAATGCTCAGGGGGATATTATGGGCGGGGTCACCGTTAACCGGGACATGACCCAAGAAAAACAAATGGAAGACGCCCTGCGCACCAGCGAGCAGCAGTTTCAGCAGTTTATGCGCTACCTGCCCGGTGCGGTTTTTATTAAAGACGCCACGGGGCGAACGATTTATTGCAACGAGCTATACGCCCAAACAAGCGGCAAAACCCCAGCCGACATCATTGGCAAACGTACCTTTGAATATTTACCGGCGGCCCTGGCCGAGCCTTTCATTCAAGAAAATGAGCAGGTTTTGGCCCTGAACCAGGCTCAGGAGTTTAGTCACAGTTTTCCGGGCGAAGGTGGCATGCACTACTGGCTCACCACCAAGTTCCCCATTCCGCAAGAAAACAAGCCGCCCTTGCTGGGGGCGATGAGCCTGGACGTGACCAAAGAAAAGCGTGCCGAAACGGCACTGCGGCAAAGTGAAGCGTATTTACGCTCGCTGGTGAATTCGCAGACAGCGTTTAACGTTCGGGTGGATTTAGACGGCAAGATTACGTATTGCAACGGCCGTTACCAGGAACAATTCGGCTGGTTTGCCCCTTCCCTTATTGGCAGCCCGGCCCTCGAACTTGTCTGGCCCGAAGACCATGCCAAAGTGCTCCAGGTCGTTGCCGAGTGTCAGCAGAACATCGGCAAACCGATTCAGCTGGAAATTCGCAAATACAACCGCGATAACAGCTACATCTGGACGCTGTGGGAATTTATCGTTATCTACAATGGCACTGTCAACGAAATTCAGTGCGTCGGTTTTGACATCAGCAAGCAAAAGATGGCCGAAAAAGCGCTGCAAGAAGCGCATAACTTGCTGGAACAAAGGGTCATTGAGCGCACCACCGAGTTGGAAAGTGCCAAACAGCGCATCGAGGCCATTTTTAACCACAGTGGGGATGGCATCCTGCTGCTCAATAAAATAGAGGGCATTCAGCAAACCAACCATGCCTTCGACCAGATGTTTGGCCTGCCCACCAACAGCCAGTTGGGTACCCAGATGGCACAGCTTTTCCATCCGGACGACGCGGCTATGCTCAACCAGATCATCGACGAAATTGCCCGATCCCACCACACCAGCCAGGTCACAGCGCGCGCCCGCCGGGCTACGGGCGACTACTTCGACGTAGAAATAAGCATTGCCCCGGTGAACCGGTCAAATAAAGAAGTGGTCAATCTTGTTTGTATTGTGCGCGACATTACCGACCGCAAAGCGGCCGAAGAAGCCCTGCGCCTGAGCGAACAGCGTTACCGTCTGCTGGCCGAAAACATCAAAGACGTCATTGTCAAACTGTCGACTGAGGGGAATTTAACCTTTGTGACACCCTCATCGTACCACCTTACCGGGCACCATCCAGACGAGCTTATTGGGCGGCCAGTGCTCAGCCTGGCGCATCCCGAGGACGTTCCGGGGATCATCCAACTGCTGCAAGACGCTCACCAGCAGCAACGGCCGTTTTTTACCTTCACCCAGCGCTTACGGCACAAAGAGGGTCACTACGTTTGGGTCGAGGTGACCAATACGGTTATCAGAAATGAAGATGGCAGCAGCCGCGAGTTTGTGGGCATTCTGCGCGACATTACGGAGCGCAAACAGGCCGAAGCCGCCATTCTGCAAACACAGGTTGAAGAGCGCGAGCTGCAATCGTATCTGAAGCTGCTGCACACCATCAGCATTCGGCTGACCCGCGCCGAAACGTTGGATGACTTTTTCCGCGCCGCCGTTGCCGAAGCCCATGCCCATTTTGGGTTTGAGCGGGTGGTGCTGCTGCTGTACGACGCCGAAGAGCAGTGTGCCACCGGCACCTACGGCATCAACATGCAGGGCCAACTGGTTGATGAGCACGATTTCTACCTGACGGCGGCGGAGATGAGAGGCGTGATGCGCCAAACGCTGGATCGCAGCGAACGTTTTGCTTTTGCTGAAAACACCCCGCTCTATGATGGCAAAACAGTCATCGGCACCGGGCAAAATGCCGTGGCCACGCTGTGGAACAATCGGGCGCTCGGCTGGCTGGCGATAGACAATGCGATTAACGGCCGTCCGCTGACCCGTGCCCAGCTGGAAGTTCTGGCGCTGTACGCGCTGACGGTGGGGGCACTTCTGGCCCGCAAACGGGCCGAACTGGCCCTGCGCGACAGCGAAGCGCGCTACCAAAGTGTGGTGCAAACCCAGTCCGAATTGATTTGCCGCTATTTGCCCGATCTGACGCTGACATTTGTGAACAATGCTTACTGCCGCTACTTTGACACCACGCCCGAGCAGTTAATTGGGCATAACTTCCTGGAGCTAATCCCCGAGGCGGAGTGGGCCGGAATACGGGCGTCTTACGCCGAACTGGTTCGCACCAAGGGCACCAGTACCTATGAACACAAAGTGCTGTCTCCCGATGGCTCCCATCGCTGGCAGTTGTGGACCGATACGGCCGTTGTCGATGAAAATGGCGACGTAGTGGCTATCCAGGGTGTCGGCCTGGACATCACCGAGCGCAAGCAGATGGAAGAGGCACTGCGCCAGGCGCTGGCCCAGGAAAAGGAGTTGGGCGAATTAAAATCCCGCTTCGTTTCGATGGCCTCGCACGAATTCCGCACGCCGCTGGCCGCCATTCTGGCCACCACCGAAACGCTGTCTATCTATCGCAATCGGATGGACGATCATCAGATTGAGGTTCGGCTGGAAAAAATTCGCAACCAGGTGCGTCATATGAAAGAGGTGATGGAGGATGTGCTGCATCTGGCGCGGATTCAGGCCGGACGGATGCAGATCAACCCGGAAACGGCCGATCTCGATGCCCTCTGCCAGGATATTGTGGAAGAGTTCAGCAGCCAGGCCGACTATCACAACCGGGTGGTGTATACGTCTAACTGCGCGCCATTGACGGCCGTTTTCGATATCCACCTCATGCGCCAGGTCATCAGCAACCTCATCTCCAACGCCCTGAAATATTCCGCCAGGGAGAAGCTGGTGCAGGTCACGCTAACCCAGGCAGCCGGGCATATTGTCTTTTCGGTGCAAGATGAAGGCATTGGCATTCCTACTCAGGACATGAAATTTTTGTTTGAACCATTCCACCGCGCCACCAACGTAGGCACCATTTCCGGCACTGGCCTGGGGCTGAGCATTACCCGGCGGGCGGTGGAACTGCACGGCGGCACCATTGTGCCCGTCAGCCAGGTCGATTTGGGGACAACCATCACCGTGTTCCTGCCTCAACCGGCAGCAGTTGAGCCGCAAGCTAACCAGAAAGAGAGAAGTAAAACATGACCACCATACTGGTTATCGAGGATGAAAAGAGCATACGCGACGAGGTGTTGGATTGGTTGCGGTTTGAAAATTACCAGGTGCTGGAGGCGGAAAACGGCCGTGTCGGCCTGACCCTGGCCCAACAAAACAAGCCAGACCTCATCTTGTGCGATATTGCCATGCCCGAGATGGATGGTCATGAAGTGCTGCTGGAAGTGCGCAGCAATCCCGAATTAAGCCATCTGCCATTTATCTTCCTCACCGCCTCCGCTGACCGCGATTCGATGCGCCAGGGAATGAACCTGGGGGCCGATGATTACCTGACCAAGCCGTTCACCCATGCCGAAGTCCTCACCGCCATCCAGACCCGCCTGCAAAAACAGGCCATCCATGAACTCCAGCAGCAGAAGCAAATCGAAATGCTGGACCGTGCCTTTCAAGAGGAACGCAAAAAGCGGCTGCTTAAAACGCGGCTCATGGCCATGTTCTCCCACGATTTTCGCAATCCACTCAGCCTCATTTTGCTCGCCTCAGATATTCTTTACGAAGGCGAAAGAATACTCTCCCCAGAGCGCAAGCTGCACCAACACGCGCGCATTCGGGGGTCGGTCCACCTGCTGCTGCAAATGCTAGATGACATGCTGCTGGTCGCTGAAATGGAAAGCGGCTACCTGGAATTTGTGCCCAAAATGATCCACCTGTCTGCCTTCGCCGACGAAACGGTGAAGGAGTTCCTGCTCATTGATCAAGGGGTGCACAAGATCACCTTTTTTAACCAGCTGGATGGACTGGTGCAGGCCGATCGCAAGCTGTTCCGCCAAATCCTGGCCAATCTACTCACCAACGCCATGAAGTATTCCCCGGCCGGTACTGAAATCACAATTTACCTGGGCGAGGACAACGGCCGTATCCACCTCGAAGTCCGCGATCAGGGCATGGGCATTCCTGAAAGCAGTCTACCGCATCTGTTTGAAGCATATCACCGGGCCAATAACGTCAAGCATATTAAAGGCAATGGCCTGGGGTTAACCATCGTCAAAGAATGCGTTGACCACCACCACGGCGAAATTGAAGTCCAAAGCGTACTCAACGAGGGCACCCGCTTCATCGTCTGGCTGCCGCTGGTCAGAACGGAACCCACAGAGACGGTTTAAGCGCACCTGTTGTGATGGCCGGGTAACGGCCGTTTTCCCCCACGCCGCTCGACTGGATTATGTTAGAATACGGCCGTATCTGGCCACCCCGCCAGACGCAGACCAGGCAGATTTTTATCTGTGCCATCTGTGCAACACGTGGTTGATTTTCACCGGAGGAAAGATGAAGCAAAAACCAGATGCAATTATTATTGGGGCCGGGCTCATCGGCTGTGCCATCGCGTATGAATTAAGCAAACGCGGCTACAAAACACTTAACATCGACAAGCTGCCTGCCGCCGGGTTCGGCTCCACCAGCAACTCGTGTGCTATCGTGCGTTTTCATTATTCCACGCTCGATGGTGCCCGCATGGCCTTTGAAAATTACTTCTATTGGAAAGATTGGCAAAACTACATCGGCCCCGTCGACGACCGGGGCTACGCCAAATTTGTGGAATGTGGTTTTGTCATCTTCCGCAACAACGACCCCAGCGAACAAAACTTCATCAACCTGTTCCAGCAAATTGGCATCGCCTACGAAGAGTGGGACCTGGAAACCCTGCGCCAAAAGTTCCCCATCGGCGATTTGCACACCTTTTCACCGCCCCGCCCCATCGACGATGAAACGTTTTGGGCCGATCCCACCATCCCGCTCACGGGCGGCATCTACAACCCGCAGGGCGGCTACGTCAACGATCCGCAGCTGGCCACCTACAATTTGATGCAGGCGGCACAAAACCACGGCGGGGAATTTTTGTTTAATGCGGAGGTGGTAGAAGTGCGGAAGGGGAACGGCCGTGTCACTGGCATTACCCTCAGCGACGGCAGCCAAATCGACGCGCCGGTGGTAGTTAACGCCGCCGGGCCGCACTCCTTTCTCATCAACCGCCTGGCCGGTGTAGAAGAGGGCATGAAGGTCAAAACCAGGGCGCTGCGCCGCGAGGTACACCATGTCGCTTCGCCCAAAAAGTTCAACTTCAACGAACAAGGCTTCGTCTTTTCCGATGCCGACTGCGGCATCTACTTCCGCCCCGAAACCGGCAACAACATCCTCGTCGGCAGCGCCGACCCGGCCTGCGACCCCAAAGAATGGGTAAACAATCCCGACGTATACCAGACTGAACTCACCGACCAGCTGTGGAAAACCCAGGTCTACCGCCTGGCCCGCCGCATCCCCGAGCTAGAAATCCCCTCCAAACCCAGCGGCATCGTCAGCATGTACGACGTCACCAACGACTGGATTCCCATTTACGACCAGTCCGATCTGCCCGGCTTCTACCTGGCCATTGGCACCAGCGGCAACCAGTTCAAAAACGCCGCTGGCGTCGGCCACCTCATGGCCAGCCTCATCGACGCTGTCGAACAAGGGCAAAACCATGACGAGGACCCGGTCCAGGTGCAAATGCCCTACACCGGCGTCGTACTCAATGCAGGATTCTACTCCCGCCTGCGTGCCCACAACACCCAGAGCAGCCATACCGTGATGGGGTAGGTAGCTACCTCATTTCCCCGGGAACGCAGAGTTTCCGGGGAAATACCACCACCAACAAGTTGCGAAAAGTCAGAGCATTGGCAAAATATGTATACCAGTCAACCATTATCCTGGAAACTCGGAGTATCCGGGATGATTCAAGGATACATCTCATGCCACGTCGTAAAGTCCAGTTTGTTCAGGGCCACTACTACCACATCTACAACCGGGGCGCAGGGCGGCACAACCTCTTCATCGAACAAGACAACTACCTCTACGTCCTGCGCAAAATGAAGGGGTACCTGACCGAATTCTCGCTGGCCATGATTGTCTACTGTCTGTTGCCGAACCACTATCATTTTCTGCTACGACAAGATAGCCTCATCTCGGCTGCGGAACTCCCCAAACGCCTGTTTGGTGGCTACTCACGCGCTGTCCAGCGGCGTTACCAGTGGACAGGCACCCTGTTTGAAGGTCGCTTCGAGGCTCGACACGTCGGCAGTGAGAATTACCTGCGCCACCTATGCCGCTACATTCATGCCAATCCTGTCAAACACGGCCTGGTTCGCCGTTTAGAAGAGTGGCCTTACTCCAACTATCTGGAATGGATCGGCGAAAGGGATGGCACCATCGTTGATCACAGTTTCATCCAAGACATGTTTGGCAGCGGCCAGGAATACCGTCAATTTGTACAAGACTATTTGATCACTCGAAAGCTACCATCTGGCCTGGAATACCTTGATGGGGAGTAACAGATGGTCACCCATTTCCCCGGAAACTCGGAGTTTCCGGGGAAATACCATAGATCATAGTTGCGCCAAATTTGGGGCGTGGCAAAATCAGGTGGATGAATGGTGCAAAAAGTTCGCAACGGGCTCGCCTGTTTACCCTGCTCTGGCTGATTTTGGCGCTGGTGGCCCTGCTGGCCAGCGGTGCACTCCAGTTCCGCCACAATTTCCTCACGCGGGGCATCCCCGATGGCCTGCCGGAGCCAGTGAATTTTGGCGGGGTCCAGCCCGGCCTCAACGTCTATCTCAACCAGTACGATGATGCGGCCCTGGCCCATAATTTGCAGCAAATTGCGGATTTGGGCGTGCGGTTTGTCAAGCAGCCGTTTTATTTCCGTGAGGATTTTGACTGGGGCGAGGCGGATCGGTTGGTTACGGCCGTTTCCGCCCACAACCTCACCCTCGTCCCCCTACTTGATGGTAACCCTGACAATCACTTTGCGCCGGTAGAAACGGCCGTCTTCGCCCAATGGACCGCCGAATTTGCTACCCGCTACGGCGACACGATCCAGTTCTACATCATCTGGGATGAACCCAACCTGGCCAGCCATTGGGGCAGCCAGCCGCCCAATGCCGACGACTACGGCGCACTTTTAAGCGCCGCTGCCAGCGCCATCCGCACCGCCGATGGGGACGCGGTGATTGTGGCCGCGCCCCTGGCCCCCACCGTCGAAACCGGCCCCTCGAACCTGGCCGACCATCTCTTTCTCCAGCAACTATACGAAACCGACGCCGCCAGCGCCTTCGACATCGCTGCCGCCAAGCCGTACGGCTTCAACAGCCCGCCCGACGACCGCACCGTGGCCAACGAGACGCTCAACTTCAGCCGCCTGATTTTGCTGCGCGAGGTGATGGTGCGCAACGGCGACAGCCACAAAGCCGTCTGGGCAGGCAACTGGGGCTGGAACAGCCTGCCCGCCGACTGGTCCGGCGATCCGTCCATCTGGGGCGAAGTCACCGCCGCGCAGCAGGCCGCGTACACCGTGGCCGCCCTGGAGCGCGCCCGGCTGGAGTGGCCCTGGCTCGGCGTCGCCTTCCTGGAAAACTGGCAGCCCGACGCCCCGCCCGACGATCCGCGCTGGGGCTTTAGCGTGGCCGGTGCTTCGACAAGCTCAACAACCGCCTCGGCCACTTCGACAGGCTCAGTGGCCGAAGCGCTGCAAACCTATCTCGCGGAACAGAATACGGCCGTTGCCCAACCCGGCTTCCACTTAGCCCAACCGAACAATCCTGCCCAAATTTACGACGGCGGCTGGGAATTCTCCCCCGAATTTGGGGCGGACATCGGCCAGCAGCCAGACGACGTGCTGCTGGGCGACAAAGTCACCTTTACCTTCACCGGCACCGATTTGGGCCTGCGGGTGCGCCGCGCCGACTTCCGCGCCCGCTTCTACATCACCATCGACGGCCAACCGGCCAACGCCCTGCCCCACGACGAAAACGGCAGCATGCTCATCCTCACTTCGGCCGTTAAAAGCGACGACTACCTCGCCACCGAACCGGTCGCCCGCAACCTGCCCCCCGGTGTACACACCGCCGAAATCGTCGCCTCGCGCGGTTGGGACCAGTGGGCGCTCAACGGTTTCAGCGTGGGCTACCAGCCACCGGACACCTGGTACACCTGGGGCATGGGGCTGCTGGCCGGTACGGCCGTTCTCTCCCTCATACTGGCTATACGAACAGGTAGGCAGGCTGGCTGGTCCGATTGGTTCCGCCGCCAGCGGCAGCGGTTTGTGGCGTTGAACACAAGCTGGCAGTTGGGCGTAACGGCCGTTACCGCTACCCTCGTCTTCCTGGCAGGCTGGTTCACCTGGGCCGAGCAAATGGGCGGCGTCTACCGCCGCCTGGGGGACGGCAGTCAGCTGGCCCTCACCGCCGCCGTCGCCTCGGTTTATTACGTCGCGCCCACCTTCTTGCTCTATGCCGCCGCCCTGCTGGTTTTGTTTGGGCTGCTCTACTGGCGGCCGGTCTGGGGGCTTGTGCTCGTCGCCTTCTGCTTCCCGTTTTACGTCACCCCCGCCGCCAAACCGATTCTCAACTACCGCTTTTCCCCCATCGAGGTCTTCACCCTCGTCACCTTCGCTGCCTACGCCGCCTCACGCATCACCTTTCACGTTTCACGTTTCAAAAACCGCTCCTTGCCAATTACCGCTCACCGCTTACGGCTCACCGATTACGGCGTGCTCGCCCTTACCGCCCTGGCCACCGCCTCGCTCTTCTTCACCAACCGGCTGGACGTGGCCAGCAACGAGTGGCGCGTGGTGATCGTGGAACCGGCGCTTTTTTACTGGGTGCTGCGCGGCACCCGCCCCAAGTCCGCCGAAATGTGGCGCATCCTCGATGGCTTTGTGCTGGGTGGCCTGGTCGTCGCGCTTTACGGCCTGTGGCAAATTGGTTTCGCCCGTGATGAGCTCATCACCGCCGAGGGCGGGCTGCTGCGGCTGCGCTCGATCTACGGCTCGCCCAACAACGTGGCGCTTTACCTGGGCCGCGTCGTGCCGCTGCTGGGGGCGATGGCGCTGCTGGGCAGCAAACAAATTCATGGCAAACGGTGGTGGATTTATACGGCCGTTCTCCTCCCCACCCTGCTCGCCTTCCTGCTCACCTTCAGCAAGGGCGGTCTGTTTTTGGGACTGCCTGCGGCGTTTGTGATTATTTTTTGGCAGTGGCAGGCGGTAAACGGCCGTAAAACCTGGCCCTGGCTGCTGGTCTTTGGCGCGATGGGTGCGGCCGGGTTGGTAGCCATCGAGCAAATTCCGGCGCTGGCCGGCAGGCTCAGCCTCACCGGGGAAACGGGCGTCTTCCGCCTGAGTTTGTGGCAGGCCAGCCTGAACATGGTGCGCGACCATCCCTGGTTTGGCGTCGGGCTGGACAACTTCCTCTACGAATATCGCGGCCGCTACATCTTGGAATCCGCCTGGCGCGATCCCAATTTGAGCCATCCGCACAACCTGCTGCTGGACTTTGCCACGCGCATCGGCCTGCCGGGGCTGCTGGCGGGCCTGTGGCTCATCGGCAACCTGGCGCGCACGCTGTGGCGGCTGCGTTTGCACGTTTCGGCGGAGTGGCGGCCGGTGGTTGTGGCCCTCGGCGCAGCCCTGGCCGACATGGTGCTGCACGGCCTGGTCGACCACAGCTTTTTCCTGGTAGATTTGGCATTCGCCTTTTATTTATTGGTGGGAACGGCCGTCTGGCTGCAAGATCAGCCAATCGAGCCAGACAATGCCTCAGTGGCGTAACTAACCGGTTAAACGAG
Source organism: Anaerolineae bacterium (assembly GCA_020848035.1). Lineage (GTDB taxonomy): Bacteria > Chloroflexota > Anaerolineae > Promineifilales > Promineifilaceae > Leptofilum. Next base: position 34,014 of record JADLAX010000003.1, read on the forward strand.
TGTTTTCCTCTTTGGTGCGGGCCAGCCACGCCTCCAAAGTCTCCTTGACAATCTGGGGGTTGGTCTTACAATTGCCCGCCATACACCAATTAAAAAAACAAACGTTTTCTTGAAGGAGATTAGAATGAGCGACACAGAAGCGCAAGTGAAAGAAATTATTGTGGAATTATTAGGCGTTGACGAAGATCAAATTGTGTCTGAGGCGCGTTTCCGGGAAGACCTGGAAGCCGACTCGTTGGACCTGGTTGAGCTGATCATGGCCTTTGAAGAGCGTTTCAACGGCGAGATTTCTGACGAAGAAGCCCAGAAAATTACCACCGTTGGCGAAGCGGTTACCTACATCGACACCCACATGCGGGCATAAAAAGAAATTGAGTAATTGGGTAAGTGAGTAATTGAATTACCAAATTACCCAATTACTCAATTACTTAATTACAACTTCATCAGCGCTCTCAACAACACTACTTGTTGAGGGCGCTATTTTTTTGCCATCTGCCAGGCGGCCAGCAGCACAACGGCCGTATGCCCCACCCCGTTCAGCCAGAACCCCGGCCCGTAGCCCAGCTCTAACCGCAGCAGATCGCTGACAAACGGCCGTACTTCCAGATAAATCAGCATCGGCAAAATCAGCCCGACCAACCCCACCCCAACCATCAACACGCGGCTAACTGGTGTCAGCCACATCTTGCGCTGAGCTTGTCGAAGCGGCCGTTTTTCGCTACCTAACAGTGCCAGCAAACCCGCGACCACGACCACCAGCGCAATGGCCGCCACACGCGAAAGGTATTCGCTCTGGCTCGGTCCGGTTAAATCTTCCAGCGCCGGGAAGGCCAGCAAACTGACCACGACGGCCACCCCACGGAAGAGCCAGGTTTGGAAACGGCCGTTGCCCCACCCCACCGTAAAAAAGAGCATCGCCAGCGCCAGCGTGATCGGCGGCAGGTAAAACCAGTTGCGCTTCACGCCCAGGCCAAAAAATTTGGTCCATTCGCCCATCTCAAAGCCCAGCAGCTGCAGCCCGGCCGACGGCCCTGGCAGCCAGACCATGAAGTAACCTACCAAAATCGTGGTAAAGCTGAGAAGAAAGATGGTTTGTTGCTGTGGTTTGGTCATGGGGAGTGTTTGTTGTGGGGAATGTTGCCCTCACCCCAACCCTCTCCCAGAGGGAGAGGGAGCTTAGTTCCCTCCCCCTTCCAGGGGGAGGGTTAGGGTGGGGGTTAAGCTTTAAAAACGGCCGTTAACACCGCATCTTCCTCTTCCTGGTCGGCAAAAAAGCGGGCCAGCTGGGGGCTTTGCCGCTGGCGCAGCGCCAACAATGCCACCGCCTGCACATCCTCCGGCAACGTTTCGTGGCGCTCGTCGGCGGCGGCGTGGGCCCGGGCGGCTTCAAACAGGGTGATTTCTGCCCGGTTGGAGTCGATGGCCAGCTGCCGCACCAGCTTCAGCCCCAATTCCCGCGCCGCGTCGCTGACGGTTACCTGCGGCAGCCGGTCACGCGCCTGCTGGATTTCCTCAGCCAGCGCCAACGTACCCTCGGCGAAGCTGGCGGCAAACAGTTCCGGGCGGTATTTGTAGGCCATGGCCCGCTCGTATGCCTGGTAGCGCAGCGCCGGATCGTCCAGGCCGCGCACCACGGCGCGCAGGCCAAAACGGTCCATCAGCTGCGGCCGCAGCCGCCCTTCCTCCGGGTTCATCGAGCCGATGAGCATGAGGCGGGCGTTATAGGTCATCTTCAGCGGACCGCGCCGCACGGTGTAATGCCCCTGCGCCGCTGCGTCCAAAATGGCGTCGGTGATGGCGTCATCGAGCAGATTCACCTCGTCGATGTACAAAATGTGCCGGTCGGCGTGGCCCAAAATGCCGCGCTCCAGCCGCACCCGGTTTTGCTCCAGGGCCACCCGCTCGTTGATGCCGCCGACCACATCGTCCAGCCGGGCGTTAAGCGGCAGCTCAAAAATGCGCACTTTGTCAACGGCCGTTAGCGCTTCGCCGTGCCCAAATTTGGTGGCACACTCCAGGCAGACGCCGTCCATGCCCAGCTGCTCAATCATCTCCTCGGTGCAGCCGTTCACGCACAGGCTGTGTTTGACGGTGGGCAGCAAATCGGTGAGGGAGCGAACGGCCGTTGTTTTGGCCGTGCCGCGTGGCCCAATCAGCAGCACGCCGCCCACTTCCGGGTTGATGAGCGAGAGGGTCAGCGCCAGCTTCATTTCCACCTGGCCCACGATGGCCAAAAAGGGAAACGGTTCGGTTTCAGCCCGGCCCATGTCGGCGTCGGGCAGGTCGGTGATTTTGGCCGCCGAGGCCTGGCGCAAAATGTCTAGCAGCTTGGAGTGGCGTTCGATCATAAACTTTCCTGGTGGCGCTGCTGCAAGCGGCGCGCCTGCCGTTGGGCGGCTCGTTCAAAACGGGCTTTTTCTTCGTCGGTTTCTAAAGTTAGCGGCGGTACGGGGACAGGACGGCCGTTTTCATCCAGCGCCACGTAGACAAAATAGGCGGTGTTGGTGTGGGTTACGGCCCCGGTAATGACGTTTTCGGCCGTTACCACCACCCGGGTTTCCATCGAGGTGCGCCCGACCCAGGTCACTTCGGCGCGCACGGTCATCAGGTTGCCAATCTGCACCGGGGAGTGAAAATTCATCGAGTCCACCGTCACGGTAACGGCCGGACGGCGGGCGTGTTTGGTGGCGGCCATGCCGCCCGCTTCGTCGCACAGCTTCATGATGAAGCCGCCGTGCACGTTACCGAGGGTATTGGCATCGGTCGGCCCCATCAGCTGGGTTAGGGTAATTTGGGAGTCAGACGGCCGTTTTGCATCCATATTGCTCATACCAAAGATTGGCCACAGAGTTCACAGAGGACTCAGAGAATAGATCCCCCTCTCTTATTTCTCTTTTCCCTCTGTGGCTTATTTTTTCTATTCCATGTCGGGGCGGGTCTCGGAAACGTAAACGAGCCGCTCGGGAAATTCTTCAAACATGTCGATGATCTGGTGGGGCAGCGACGGCAGCAGGGGGGCCAGGGGCATATTGGCGGGAATTTTCGGCCGTTCCGGTCGCGGTGGTGGCTCCAGCCGCAGCTTGTCGACGGGGCGGGTGCGTTTGCGCAGCAGCCGCTTGTCATCGCTTAAAAAGCCAAGATACAGGCCGCCCGTGTCATAAATTTCGCGGCCAACGGCAAAACCAATCCACTCGCCATCCACGTTAAACAAATTTCCCTGGGAGTACACCGCCACCCACTCACCATCTGTGCGATAAATTGGAACCATACGTGCCTTCCTTAAGCCCTGAATCGTCTTTTCGTGCCTGCATTATAGTGGCGGGCCGAGGCATTATCAAGAAACGATCACCCAGGGCAAAGAAAAGTGCCAGGTAAACACCCACTTACCTGGCACCATACATTTTTTTGGGCCGCGAATTTCGCGAATTAGCGCGAAGCTAAATCATCATTCGTGAAAATTCGCGAAATTCGCGGCAGATTTTCTGAGCATCAGACGATGTCGCCGCGCTCGACGCGAATGGCTTCGGTGAGCTTTTCCAGGTCGCGGCGATTGCGCCAGTAGTTGACCATTTCACGGGCCTTGGCTGGCTTACTTTGCCCCGGCAGCGATTCAAAATCCATGCCCAGATCAAAACAAAGCGTGCGCAGTTCGTCCAGGTCGAAGGAGTCGACCAGGACATGGCGAATGCGGGCCAGTTCGGCACCAGAGGGGGTGGGCAGGATGGGCTGGGCCGGTTCTTGCCGGGCGTACTGCCGCAGCCAGGTCTGGAAGATACGGCCGTTAATCCACACCGTCGCCTCAGATCGATACAGCAGCCCATAGCCATGCAGGCGGCGCACGAGGGCGTCCAGCTCAAGCGGGGGGTAGTTGAGGTCGGTTAACGGCCGTTCCCCACTCACCGTCAGCAGAATGGCCCGCTCGGTGGTCGTAAAACTGTGCCACCACTGGTCAAAATAGGGGGCCAGGTCGGCGGCCAGCTGCTGGCGGATCAGCTCGGCATCGGGCACACCACCGGCCCGAATGCGCTGGAACCATTTGGCGGCCGTCGCCTGCACAAAAAAGGGCATCGACCCCGCCAGCTCCTGGATGGCCATCACGTCGTCTTCGCTAAACGTCACGCCGCCCTTGGCCGCTGGGGTGTCAATCAGCGCCATCGCCTCCGTCAGCTCCAGCGCCGACATGTAAATCGGCGTGGGGTAAAAAATGTTGTAGAAGGGGGAAGTTGGCGGCAGGCCGAGGCGTGCCCCCAGCGTGTACAAATCCCAGTACGACGCCGTGACGCAGGCCAGGTCGTAGTCCAGCACGCCGGTCATGGCGCGCAGCTCGGTCAGGAAATCATGGGTAAAGCCTTCGGTGCGCAGGTGGTCAAATTCGTCCAGCAGCAGCACAATGCGCTGCCCCGGAAACTGGCACAGGTACGCCTCTACGTCATAAAGTTTGGTCTGCCCCAGCGGTGATTCTTTCCACAAATAACCACTCTTGCCCTTGCCCAGCGCCACCTTTAGGCGCTGCAGCAGCCGATAATAAAAATCCGACGGGCTTTTGCAGGAGGAAAGATCGATGTACACCATGGTGTAATCGTCCGGGTCCGCCAGATATTGGGCCATCGTGCTGGGATGGGCAATGTACTGCAAAAATGACGTCTTCCCGGCGCGCCGTACGCCTAAAATGCTGACAGACTGCGCCTGCCGTCCCCCAATGATCTCGTAGAAGCGGGTGACTTGTTCATGACGGCCGTAAAAATCGGCCGGATGCTTAATGGGATGCCCAACAATGTACGACATAAAAATACAGCTCCAGCAGGTAAAAATTGCCCCAAACTAACAATACTGGGTCATTGAGTCATTGAGTAATTGGGTAATTAAAGCGATTCATTGCCCAATTACTTAATTACCTGATTAATTACAGTCATCAGGTCGTGGATAAGAGTGATCCCAAAGGATGTTTGCGCGCCACCCAGCGGCGCAGCAGGTCAAACGAAATGGCATATGCGTAATCTTTGCTGATGAGCGTGGGTTCCCAGCCATTGGGTTGGGCCAGCCGCCGCTGAATTTGCCGCTCTACCGGCACCCGGGTCAGCAGCCGCCGTACTTCCAGCTGCTTCAGGGCCATATTGATGGCATCTTCAGAGTAGGTGGTATCGCGCAGCCGCGACGAAATCTCGGTGCGCGATACGTTTTCCTCACCAATGTCGTGGGTACCGGCCAGGGAAGCCATGACAAAACGTTCGACGGCCGTACTCTCATTCCACAAGTGCTGCAAATGACTATCATCCTCTTCAATCACCAGGTTGATTATGTCCCGCACGTCCCCAATCGTAATCAGCTTGCTCCGCCGCCCTTCCAGGTTGGTAGAACTAACCAGGCGGTGGCAGATGAGCTGGCTAAAATAGGGATGGCCGCGCGTGGCGAGCCAGATGCGATCGACCGCCAAATCATCATATTGAATCATCGGCGCGACTGGCTCACGAATCAAGGTCTCCGTCTCCTCACGACTTAACGAATCAATTTCCCGGCTGATGCCGACGTGGAAAATAATGCTCCAATAATCTTCTACCAGCTGGTTGGTACCCGCCAGAATAAAGGTCACCCGCGTCCGGTGCTGCATCAGCGAGCGCAGATAGGGGAAGATGTCCGACGACAACCGGCCCCGGGCTACACTTTCTTGCAGCTGCTCCAGCTCGTCGATGATGAGCACCAACAGCCCATTTTGCGGCAGCGCATCCTCAACTTCATCCAGGAAATGGTCAAACTCGCTGAACAGCGTACCGTTAGAGGACCAATTTTCACGTAAGTTGATGGTGATGCCACGTTTGTGCAGGTTGCGCACGATGTGCTGGGCAAAGCGGGCAAAAAACTCCGGCATTTCACAGCCCGCCAGCCGCTGTAAATCAATGTACACCGGGTAGATGGGATAGCCGGGATACTCGCGGATGGTTTTGCCGCGTTTTCCACCCACCAGCTGGTACAGCGTTGAGGTCTTGCCCATGCGCCGCTGGCCGTACAGGATGAGGGTGTGCGGCTGGGTTTTGCCCAACAGATTTTCCTCAATCCACATAAACACGTCTTCGCGACCCTTGTACAGCTCTTCAGACGCGGGCGTCAGCGGCTTGCCTACCACGTACGGATTGTCGATGTGGAACAGCGAGCGCTCCTGCGCCTGGAAGTTCACCGGCTTTTCGATGAGCTGGCGGTATTCGTGGCCGCGCACATCGTAGTAGGTGGCACGCAGGGTGAGGCTGGTCTGCTTCTCACGCGGCTGCAACCAGATGGACACCGGGTATTCTTGCCCGGCATCCAGCGTACCCACGGATAAAACGGCCGATTCCCGCTCCGTCTCATACCCGGTGGAAGGCAGCACCTCCAGGGTCACGTTCTCCATCAGGCTGCCAAACAGGGGGTTAACCAGCCGGGCAATGACGTTGGCCCGCCCCCGGCTCACCACCACATCTTCGGTTTCCAGCTCAAAGTCCAACGACACCATCAGGTCTGATCCTTGCGTTGAGGTGATTTCACCCAACTCTTGCAAGATCATGCGGGTTGTTTCGGAAATAGGCCGGTTGTCGACGGTGCGCAGGCGCTCAATTTCGGCGCGGGAGACCAGAATGTTCTCGCGATCTTTCGAGAATCGCTGGGCATACCAGTCAAACTCTTCGCGGCTCAGCGGATGGCGCGGCAGCAGCTCAATCTGGAAAATGCGGAATTCATAATCCTTAAAGACAAATTCACGGCGCGAGAACTGCCGCTTTTGCACCGGCTTAAACTCGTGCACAATGCGGTAATCTTTGGGGCTGCGAATGCCCAGCTCTTCTTGCAGCTCACGCTGGATGGCGCGGGCAAAGGAGTCGCGGTCGCCTTTTTGGTTATCCACCTTGCCGCCGACCAGGTTAAACATGCCCCAGTTGCTGTTCCATTGCAGCAGATATTTGCGGTCTTCGCCGCTGCCCACGGTGATGGCGGCAAAGGAGCTGCGTTGACGCAAGTTAGACAGGACTTCGGTGAGTTCTAACGGCCGTTCCCCACCCTCAATCGCCTGCTTGCCCGACACCAGTGCCGAAATCAGCGCCAGCCGCTTGGCCCACGGGGCACTATCCAGCCCCTTAAACTTCAGCGCCGCCACGCTGTGGAAAAATACCGCTACCGGGAAGTGGTACTTAAACCGCTCCGGGCTGTACGTTTCGGCAATCTGGCGCAGCGAAAAGAGGAAGTAAAGCAGGTTTTCCGAATACATCGGGAAATGGGTGTACAGATTGTCGTACCACTCCGGCTGGTAATCGCGCAGGCTGGCCAGAAAATCTTCAAAGGTGAATTCGGCCGTTTGCAGCAGCACGTTCTCAACCAGCAGGGCAAACTGCGTGGCCGTGTTGTCGTCCCACAACCCTTCATCCACCATTTCTTTGTAGAGGCGGTACAAAATGTGGGTGCGAAACTCCACTTCCAGCTTGGCCAGGTCAAAATAGACGTGCCCTGGCCGGGCATCGGAAAAGTCGATGAACCAGACCGGCATCTCATCACTGACCTCAACCAGGATGTTGCTGGTGTTTAAATCGCCGTGCACCACCGGCGATACCTGCGGGATGGGCACAATCATGTCCTCACGGCCGATTTCCCACAGCAAACAGCGCACGTTGGTGATGGGCGACAGGAATCGCCCCGAAGCAAATTCAAACGCATCGCTCTCAAAATCGAATGGCGTGCCGGTAATGTCTTCAATGCTTTTGGCCAGAATAGATTCATCCGTGGCCTTCACTCGCCCGCGTACGCTAATGCGCTTGCCCCGGCGGAAGACAGGATGCGTCAACATCTGCCGCTGTGACTGGCGCAAGCGAATCTTAAAGCGCAAAATGGGATGGTTTTTGTCTTTAAGCAGATTAGAAATGGGATACCGCGAAATTAAGTCATCGTGCAGGTACAGCACGCCATCTTTCGTGTCCAGCTCGGCTACTTCAAAGCCTTGCAGCACCACGGTGGGCGATTCGCCCGCCCGCACCGCTTTGTGGATGCCGCGCAGCGCGGCGTTGCCCGGAATCGACGACAATGTTGTCAGCTCGTCGGCGGAAATCAAAAAATCGGCCTGGTTATCCTGGGGATCGATGAGCACAGCGTCTTCAAGGGTCAGGCTGGGCGGTAAAACGCGGGCATAGAGCGGTGCCCAATAGCGCAGCTCTGTGTCCGAACTACCTGCATAAAGCTGCTCCAGGCTGGCCCGCAGCTGGGCCAACACCTTGTCGATTAGCTCTTTACGCACCCGGTTTTGGTCGCGCAGGAATTGGGTCAGGGTGATGGCGTCTTTGTTGGAGCCAGCCAGCGTGTAACACGCCCCGGCCAGGTGCTCGGCGCGAATCATCTTGCCCTGAATCTGGCCCACCTGCCGGTTGAGCCGCGGCTGGATGAGCCGCTCTTGCTTTTCCTGCACCGCTTCCAGCCGGTCGGCCACATCAATTTTCAAGATGCGCTTGAGCTGATGGGCGGGTTTCACGGTGTAGATGCGCGAGCCGCTAAACCCTTCGTCCATGCGGAAAATTTGGACCACATCGCTGCCCGCAAAGAGGCGCTTGATGATGTAGCGCTCTTCTGGATTTTGGGTGAGCGCTTCCAGGTCGGTATAGCTCAGGCCTGGCTCGATACGCGGCTTGAGCGTTTCGGTGGCGTATTGGTCAAACAAATCCTGCCAGTTGGTGGAGGAAAAGACGTGTTTTTTAACCTGGTCTACCAGGTCAGCCAGGTCGGGCGATTCTTTGAGGAAGTGCCAGGTCGCGCCAGCGCGCATCAGGTAGCGCATGCGGTCGTCGGCGTGGCTGGTAAAAACGACAATGGGTAGTTTCGGCCGTATTTCACGTGCCTGGGTCATGAACATCATAATCTCAGACAAGGAATCCTGGTCTGCATCAATGAAGATGAGGTCGATATCCCGGTTGAGGTTAACCACGTCCAGCGCTTTGTCGAAAGCGCTCTCTACGTAAAATTTAAAGATGTGTGTATGAACCAAAACATTGTTGGGAAACGTTGGCAAGGGCTGGGTAGTAGGCTGATTGGCAAAGGCACCAGCAACACAAAGTGTTTTGAGTTTCATGACACCACGGAACAATCCCGATGTCATTTGATCCGATCCTCCTCAGATACGCGCCTGAAATAGCTGCTATTCACCTGGGTATGCAGGAACCCATTGCATTGGTGAACATTCCGCACGGGCAAAGCTGTGGTTGGTGCCATTTGCGGAATTAAGCAAGCCGGGAAGTCTAACGGCCGTTTGGGGGAACCCCACTATTCAATTAGGCACTACTCTGTGAAAATACTTCACTAATGCAACCATTATGCACATTACTATGACGAAATCATAGTTCACATAATGAGACGTTGGTACTAACTTTTTCCAGAGGTCATAGGGAATGGGTACTAAATTTGGGGCAAAATTTAGCGCCGGACAAGCTGTTGATAAATTTTCAACAATTCCTGGGCAGATGCCTGCCAGGTGAAGCGGCGCGCCTGGGCAAAACCGGCATGTACCAGCTGGCGGCGCAAATCGGCGTCCAGGAGCAGCGTGTGCAGGGCTTCGGTCCAGGCGGCTTCGTCTTGTGGGGGCAGCTGCTGCGCGGCATTTCCAGCCACTTCGGGTAGGGAGGAGCTGTTGGCGGTGAGGACGGCCGTACCACACCCCATCGCCTCCAACAAAGGCAGCCCAAACCCTTCGTACAGGCTGGGAAAGGCCAACAAATCGGCTTCGCTGTAGAGCGTGGGCAAATCGGCATCGTCGGCAAAGCCGATGAAGTGGACCCGGCCCGTCAGCCCCTGGCGCTCCACTTCGGCCAGCATTTCGTCGTAGAGCCAGCCCTTGCCACCAGAGATCACCAGGTGGTGCGGCACTTTGTCGGCCAGGGGAGCAAAGGCGCGGATGAGCATCTGGTAATTTTTGCGCGGCTGGAGTGTGCCGACGCTGAGGATGTAGGGCCAATCGTGCAGCTGATATTTTTGACGAACGGCCGTAATCATCCCCCCATCCGCCACTGGCTGAAAGCGCTCGTGCACGCCGCTGTACAGCACCGTCACTTTTTCCGGCGGCACGCGCCAGATGGTGAGCAAATCCTGCCGCGTCGCCTCTGAATCGGCCAAAATGTGGGTGGCGCGGCCAATGGACCAGGGCACCACCTGGTTGAGGTAGCTGACCAATCGCTCGGGGAAGACGTGGGGAAAGTGGACAAAGGAGAGGTCGTGCACGGTGAGGAGGGTGGGGATACGGCCGTTCACCGGCGGCAGCACAAAATCGGGCGAGTGAAACAAATCCAGTTGGCCCGTCACCCACTGCACCGGCAGCGGCAGGCGCAGGCGGTACCAGAGGCGGTACAGCCAGCGCTCGTCCAGCGGCGCTGGTTGGTGGTCAAAGTTTGTGGTTTGCGGCAACGGCTCGGGAACAGGTAATTGTGTTGGTGGTTTCGCCGAAAATAAGCGGTAGCTGTTTTTTTCATCAACCGTGGCCAGCGCCTGAACCAGTTCACGCGTGTAGCGGCCAATGCCCCCACCCTGCGTCAGCGCCGATGTCACGTCGATGCCAATGATCATCATGATAAAAGACCATGAAGCGTGAAACGTGAAGTATGGCCCAATCACGTTTCACGCCTCACGTTTCATTAGTTAACGTCGTTATATGTCCAGTAACGATTTACAAAAAAGTTCCAAAACATCACCACGATGACCGCCACCACCAGGGCCAAATTGTCGCCAATGCGCACGCTGTACGGTTCCAGCGCGGCAATACTGGCCACCAGGTTGGTAAACGGGGTGTGGGTGTAGGTGATGATGGGTATGCGAATGATGATGCCCGCCACGCTCACCAGCGTAAATTGAGCCAACTGCCGCCGAATTGAACGGGAACGAGAATCGGGATAAGTCCAATAGCGGTTCCACAGGAAGTTGCTGATTATGGCCGCAATAAAAGAAAGGGTTGAGGCAAAAGTGCGGGCCAGGGAAATCGTTTGCTCATCGTTTAGCCCCAGACCAACCAGGAAACTGTGTACGGCCGTACCGTTGTCCAACAGCAGTTCAAACGGCCGTAACGACAAATTAAAAATGCCGAAATCAACAATAAACCCGATGGCCCCCACCACGGCAAACTTAAAAAAACGCTCTGCTTCTCGCTCGTTGACCCCAAATCGGCCAGCTACACCGGTAAAAATTGAAACCATGCTAATCCTCTTAAGAGCAGTTTTCCGCAGGTTACGCCGACTATTACAGATTTTTAGCTTTTGTTGTTTTAATCTGTGCCAGCTGCGCAATCTGTGGATGTTCATTATCCAGCAGTTGAAGCAGGCCAAACAGCGCCCCCAGCTGGATGTAGATGTTATTCACGTACAGTTTATCAACCAAATGATGCACCGTCAGCGCCGTCCAGACGCCGAGCAAACCCAGCGCCACGCCGCGCCGCCAGCCGTCGCTGCGCCGGATGACGCGGATGGTTTGCCAGAAAACGGCCGTCCACAACCCCACATATGCCAGCAACCCCACAAGGCCCGTTTCCGCCAGCAGGTTCAAATAGTAGTTGTGGGCGTGGCCCAGCGGATACGGCCAGTTGAGCAGCGCATAATCGGCGTAGGCAGGTTCGTAGTTGCCAAAACCCACACCCAACCACGGCTGATCCTGAGCCATGCCCAGCGCCGCCTGCCAGTGAGCCAGGCGCTCCAGCACGGCGTAATTCTCATCGGTGATGTCCTCACCGCGCACGTCGCCAAAGCGCAAATCCTCGCTGAAGCTGGTGATCCGCTCCGTAACCGAGGCAGGCACCAGCCCCACCTGGCTGCCGCCCAGCAGCAGCCCCGCGCCCACCGCCAGCAGCAGCGCCCCGTGCCACACCTTACGCGGCCAAAACAGCACCAGCATCGCTGCGGCCGCCCCTAAACTCAACCACGCCCCCCGGCTCCACGAAAAAATGACGGCCATGAGGGCAACGGCCGTTGCCGAGCCCACCACAAAAACAGGCAGCCAGTTGACCGACCGGAGATTGGAGATTAGAGATTGGAGATTGAACCTTCCCAATCTCCAATCTCCAATCTCCCAAATTATAGGTAGATAGCCCAGAAAAATTCCCAGGCCAAGTACGGCCGTTAAATTCATAAACCCGCCGTACGGATTGGGCTGGTTGAACGTGCCATACGCCCGGTAAAACTGACCCAACACCAAAAAATGCTCCGGACCATCGCCGCGCAGGCCAAACTGGTAGATGCCCAACGCCGCCTGGCTCAGTCCGGCGGCAAACAAGGCCACCAGCAGCCAGATAATGGGTTTCATACCGCTGTTCCGGCGGCGTTCCTGCCAGATGGATACCCGGTCTACTACCAGCAGCATGATGGCCAGCATCTCGCCCCACTTCAGCAGCTCTTTTAAGCCGAAGTTGTACGATGGGGCGTCTACCACGGTAATGGCGGCAATGCCGGTAAACAGCGCCAGGGGCACGGCCAAAAAGGTGCGCGGTATAAATAAGCGCCGCTGGCGCAGCCCGTGGGCCAACCAGGCCAGCAGGCTAAACAGCAGGTAAAACTGGCCGCTGTCCAGCAGGCCCGTTTCCGTCGCGCCCAGCGGGCCAGTTAGCAAGGCGGCAAACAAGCCCGCCATTGGCTCGATGAGGGTGAGAAGGAGTACGGCCGTTCGCAGCAGCAGCGGCCCCGATTGCGCTGGGGGCAGTACGGCCAGCACCCCGCCAACCAGCAGGGCCAGCAGCACAAACCAGGCTGGCTGCCAGGGCGAGTGGCTAACCAGCCTGTGAAAGAAGGTGCGGGGGAACGGCCGTATCTCCTGCAAAATCGCGCTTACACCTTATCGCGGAAATAATCCAGCGTCTGCTTCAACCCTTCGGCCAGCTGTACTTTTGGCTCCCAGCCCAGCACCCGCTGCGCCTTGCTGATGTCCGGGCGGCGCTGCTTGGGATCATCGGTAAAACGGTCATCGGTGGGCTGCACAAACACAATTTGCGATTGGCTGTTGGCAATATCTATCACGGCGCGGGCAAACTCCACGATGGTCATTTCGTTGGGATTGCCAATGTTCACCGGCAAATCTTCATTCGAATGCAGCAGGCGGTAAATGCCATCGACCAGATCGCTGTAATATTGGAAGGCGCGCGTCTGGCTGCCGTCGCCATACACCGTAATTGGCTGGTTGGTCAGCGCCTGGTGGATAAAGTTGGGCACCACACGGCCGTCATTCAGCCGCATCCGTGGCCCGTAGGTGTTAAAAATACGCACAATACGCGTTTCCAGGCCATGATAACGTTGGTAGGCCAGGGTCATCGCCTCGGCAAATCGCTTGGCTTCATCATAAACCCCACGCGGCCCGATGGGATTCACGTTGCCCCAGTACGTTTCTGGCTGCGGATTTACCTGCGGGTCGCCATACACCTCAGAGGTTGAGGCCAGCAGATAGCGCGCCCCCTTGGCTTTGGCCAAACCCAGGGTGTTGTGCGTGCCCAAAGAACCCACTTTCAGCGTGGGGATGGGATGTTCCAGGTAATCGTTGGGGCTGGCCGGGGAAGCAAAATGCAGCACGGCATCAATTTGCCCGGGAACGTAAATGTAGTTGCTCACATCGTGTTTGATGAAGCTGAACCGCTCGTGCCCCATCAGGTGAGCAATGTTATCCATATTGCCGGTGATCAGGTTATCCATACCCACCACGGTATGGCCTTCCGCAATAAAGCGATCGGATAAATGGGAGCCGAGAAAGCCTGCTGCTCCGGTGATTAAAACGCGCATGGTGTCTCCTTGTGTGCCCACTCTTATGTGCCCACTCTTGGGTGCCTACTAGCCGGATCGAGTTGGGCATGTTCACCAGCCGGGCCAGGCGCAATCTTGCCAAAATAAAGGGGGAAACGGCCGTTCGTCAACCTGGGGCTGCGTCTTTGGGCTGGCACTGGTATTGAAGTTGTTCAGGTGGCGGCTATTGTATCTTAGCCAGAATGGGGTGACGAACGATACGGCCGTACAATCCGCAAACATTTGGCATACGACAAGTGTACGGCCAAACCGAGCTATTTTACCCCGCCATTACTTACACCACGTCTGAACACCAAAGTTCTGCTTACCCTCGCAAAACCAAACTGGTCAATGTATACTCTTTTGTAGCAAAAGGAATTGGAGGGGTCTATGCCCAAAAACGAAACGGCCGTTCTCGCCCACAGCGAACCCAACATCCACGAACGGCGCAAAGCAGATCATATTCGTATCAATCTGGAAGAAAACGTCACCTTCAACAAACTAACAACCGGCCTGGAAAACTACTTCTTCATGCATCAGGCCCTGCCCGAGATTGATCTGGCGGCGGTGGACACCACCACCACGCTCTTTGGCAAACCGCTGCGCACCCCCCTGCTCATCTCATCCATGACGGGCGGCACGCCGGAAGCCGGTCTCATCAACCGCACCCTGGCCGAAGCGGCCCAGGCCGTGGGCATCGCCATGGGGCTTGGCTCGCAGCGGGCCGCCATCGAAGACGCCAGCCTGGCCGACACTTACCACGTGCGCCAGGTCGCCCCAGACATTTTGCTGTTTGCCAACGTGGGTGCCGTGCAGCTCAACTACGGCTATGGCCTGGACCAGTGCCGCCGCGCCGTGGACATGGCGCAGGCCGATGCGCTCATCCTGCACTTCAATGCCCTGCAAGAAGCGGTCCAGCCTGAGGGTGATGGCAACTTTGCCAACCTGCTGGGCAAAGTGGAGCAAATCTGCCGCGATTTGCCCGTACCGGTCATCGCCAAGGAGGTGGGCTGGGGTTTTGCCGAAGAAACGGCCCGCCAGCTGGTCGACGCGGGTGTGGCGGCCATCGATGTGGCCGGAGCCGGCGGCACCTCCTGGAGCCAGGTGGAGATGTACCGCGCCCCAACCGCCCGCCATGCGCGGGTCGCTGGAGCTTTTATTGATTGGGGTATTCCTACGGCCGTATCCATCCAATACTGTCGCCGCGCCGCCCCCCACCTGCCCATCATCGCCAGCGGCGGCATCCGCAACGGCATCGACGTGGCCAAATGTATCGCCCTTGGGGCCAACCTGGTGGGCTTCGCGGGTGAATTCCTGCGCGCCGCCGATAAAAACGGCGTGGCGGGCGTGGTTGAACTGGCCGAAACGCTCACCGACGAGCTGCGCATCGCCATGTTCTGCGCCGGGGCAGAAAGTATCACCACGTTGGGCAAGACTGCCTTACACACAGCTTATTTCAAGTAAGTGGCGCTTAGAGATTGGGAGACTTTTCAATCGCCAATCGCCAATCGCCAATCTCCTACTATGAACGAACTTCACCAATTTTCTGAACAAATGCGCCAGGCGGTCAACGCCGAGATGAAAGCGGTTCTCCAGGCCACCCACGAGACGCCCAATCCGTTTTACGGCATGCTGCACTACCACATGGGCTGGCGCGACGAAAATCTACAGCCCGCTGATGTGAACGCGGGCAAGCAAATTCGCCCGGTCATATGCCTGTTGGCCTGCCAGGCCGCCGGGGGCGATTGGCAGCAGGCGGTACCTGCCGCCGCCGCCATTGAGCTGCTGCACAACTTTTCGCTCATCCACGACGACATCGAGGATGCCAGCCCAACCCGGCGCGGCCGAAAAACGCTGTGGACCATTTGGGGCATGGAGCAGGCGATTAATGCCGGAGATGCCCTGTTTGCGCTGGCCCACCTGGCCTTAAATCGGTTGGTAGCGCGAGGTGTGTCGGCCGAAACGGCCGTTACCGCCCTGCGCCGCTTTGATGAAACCTGTCTCGCCTTAACCCAGGGGCAGCACGCCGACATGGATTTTGAGCGGCGTGAGGTTGTCAGTGTAGATGAATACCTGGCGATGATTACGGGGAAAACGGCCGTGCTTGTCTCCCTCTGCACTGAACTCGGGGCACTCATCGCCGGAGCCGACCGCCAGACCGTCGATCACTACGCCCAATTCGGCCTCAATCTCGGCCTCGCCTTCCAGGTCATCGACGACATCCTGGGCATTTGGGGCGATGAGGCAGTCATTGGCAAATCCGCCTCAACCGACATCCTCACCAAAAAGAAAACCCTGCCCGTGCTGTACGGCCTCAACCACAACGGCGCGCTCCGCCAACTGTACCAGCAAGAGCAAACCGATGAGTCATTTGTCCAGAGGGCCATCCAGGTGCTCAATACCACCGGCTCACGCGATTATGCCATCGAGCGGGCTACCTACTACTCCGAAAATGCCCTACAGCATCTGGAAGCGGCCGAACCTTCCGGCCCGGCCTATGTGGCGCTTAACCAGCTTTCCGCCATGCTGCTCCAGCGCGATTTTTAGCCTTTCCCCAGGTGCGACGCAACTAACAAAACGCGTTGCACTTCTTCTTTTTCATACCCATCGCAACAAAAAACGGCGACCCATTGCTGAGTCGCCGTTTTGATTTATGTCACAAGGCCGAAACCTTAATCTTCATCCTCATCCAAATCCAGATCGGGCAGTTCCATGTGTTCCCGGGTCGCTTCCAGGGCCGCCGCCGCCGCAATCGCCTCCAACACCGCATCATCGGTGTTGTCGTCAATCAAAGCGCCAGAGTAATCCACCGGCTCTTCCAAAATCTCTTCGACCTCATCCAAACCAGCCTCCAGTTCTTCTGGCTGCCGGTTGTGCATGGCAAAACCCGTCCCGGCCGGAATCAGCTTACCAATGATCACGTTTTCCTTCAGACCGATCAAATCGTCTTCGCGACCCGCAATAGCGGCGCTGGCCAACACTTTAATCGTGTGCTGGAAGGAACTGGCCGACAGGAAGCTGTCGGTGTTCAAAGCACCCTTGGTGATGCCCAACAACACTGGCTCGGCCTGAGCTGGCTGGCCGCCTTCGTCCATGATTTCCTCGTTGTTGGCCTGGAAGATCGACGTTTCGATCAGTTCACCAGGCAGCATTTCGGTATCACCAGACGAGGTTACCATCACCTTGCTCAGCATCTTGCGGATGATCACCTCAAAATGCTTGTCGTGAATGTTCTGACCCTGCGGGCGGTAAACCTGCTGCATTTCGCGGAGCAGATACTGCGTAACGGCATCACGTCCCAGGATTTCCAGGATGCGGTGCGGGTTCTTAGACCCTTCCGTCAGCTGTTCACCGGCGCTCACGTCTTGTCCATCGGAAAGCAGCAAGCGCATACCGGCGGGAATTTCGTAATCGCGTTCGTCTTTGCTTTCCCAGGTCACTTTGATAGCGTTGGTGCTGCGAGCCACACGCCCACCGTGACGGGCCACCACCACTTCGTCTTCGTTTTCGGCCAACACACCACCGGCTTCGATGACGTCGTTGTTGCCAACCTTCACATTCCAGCCGTCGGTGATTTCGTAGATGTCATCCACCAGGCGCACGTCGGTTACAAAGACATGGCGCACCCCATCGACAACACGAATGTCGGCCCGGCCACCAATTTCGGTGATAACCGCTTCACCCTTGGGCCGCTGGCGTGCTTCGAAGAGCTCTTCCACACGGGGCAAACCCTGGGTGATGTCACCACCGGCTGAGGCGGTACCACCGGTGTGGAAGGTACGCAGCGTCAGCTGAGTACCGGGTTCACCAATGGACTGGGCGGCAACGATACCAACGGCCGTTCCCTGCTCCACCGGCTTACCACGGGCCAGATCAATGCCATAACACTTGGCACAGATGCCCCGGCGCATTTCACACGTCATGGGCGAGTACACGTACACCTCGGCCACACCTAAAGCATCTACCTCATCAGCAATCTGATCGGTGAAATAATCATCCTTGCCAATAACAATTTCGCCCGTTTCGGGGTTGGCAATCGTCTCAGCAGCCACCCGACCCAAAATGCGCTCAGCCAATGTTTGTTTGCCAAAGTTGTCCACGCGGCGCACCCAGATGCCCTTGGTGGTGCCACAATCGTCATCCATGACGATCATTTCCTGGGCGATGTCCACCAGACGACGGGTCAGGTAACCAGCATCGGCCGTACGCAGCGCCGTATCGGCCAGACCCTTGCGCGCACCGTGCGTGGAGATGAAGTATTCCAGCGTATCCAGCCCCTGACGGAAGTTCGACTGAATCGGCACCGGGATAATTTTACCCTGAGGATCAGCCATCAACCCGCGCATACCAGCCAGCTGCGTGATCGGGCCGAAACCACCCTTTCCCGCGCCAGACAAAGCCATAACGGCAATGGGGCTGGCCGGATCCATCGCATCACGCACCGCTTTTTCTACCTTGTCTTTGGCATCGTTCCACTGCTCGATGGTGCGTTGATACTGCTCTTCTTCCGTCAACAAACCACGACGATACTGGCGATCAATTTCATTGACGCGCTGCAGCGCATCATCCAGAATGCCCTGGCGCTCTTCAGGAATGGTCAGGTCGGCCACCGCAATCGTCGTACCAGAGATGGTGGCGTACTTGAAGCCAATATTTTTGATGGCATCCACCATATCAATCGTCGCCTCATCCCCCACCAGACGATAAATCCGGTTGATGAGCGAGTTTACGCCACCTTTGTCCAACACGCGGTTGACAAAGTGGAAATCCTCGGGCAAGGTCATGTTGAACAACACACGCCCTGGCGATGTTTCAACGACGCGACGGCGGGCCTTGCCATCGGCATAGCGGGTATTGTCTTCCTTGAAGTAAGTTTCTACTTCCAGCTTGATTTTGGCATGGATATCCACGTAGCCGAGTTCGTAAGCCGTCTCAACTTCTTCCATGCTGCCAAAGATGCTGCCTTCACCTTTACGGCCGTCTACCATCAGCGTCAGGTAATACACACCCAACACCATATCTTTAGACGGGCCGACAATCGGCTGGCCGTCGGACGGCTTGAGCAGGTTGCGGGTGGCCATCATCAAGCTTTTGGCTTCATCAACCGCTTTTTGCGAAAGCGGCACATGCACAGCCATCTGGTCACCGTCAAAGTCGGCGTTAAAGGCGGCACACACCAGCGGATGCAGCTGAATAGCCTTGCCTTCGACCAGCATCGGCATAAACGCCTGGATACCCAGACGATGCAAAGTGGGGGCACGGTTCAGCAAAATCGGCCGTCCCTGAATCACCTCTTCCAACACTTCCCATACTTCCGGGGGCTGACGCTCGATAAAGCGGCGGGCACCCTTCACGTTGCTGGCATAGCCGTATTCCACCAGTTTGCTAATCACAAACGGCCGAAACAGCTCTAAGGCCATCGTCTTGGGCAAACCACACTGACCCAGCTTGAGGGTCGGACCAACCACGATGACGGAACGGCCGCTGTAGTCCACACGCTTACCCAGCAAGTTGCGCCGGAAACGCCCCTTCTTACCCTTGAGCATATCCGACAACGACTTCAGCTCACGACGGCCGCGGCGGCTGAGCGCCTTACCGCGCTGGCTGTTGTCGATCAGACTATCCACCGCTTCCTGGAGCATACGCTTTTCATTGCGCACGATCACGTCCGGCGCACCCAGCTCCAGCAAACGCTTAAGACGGTTGTTCCGGTTAATCACGCGGCGATACAGATCGTTCAGGTCAGAGGTGGCAAAACGGCCGCCGTCCAGCTGAACCATCGGGCGCAGGTCGGGCGGGATCACCGGCAAGACGGTCAAAATCATCCACTCGGGGCGATTGCCGCTCTTGCGCAGCGATTCAACCACCTGCAAACGCTTGGTCGCCCGCTTGGCCGCCTGCTTGGAACGTGTGGTGCGCACCTCGCGCCACAGCTCACGCGACAGCTTGTCCAGGTCCATCTTCTTGAGGATGTCATACAGCGCCTCGGCACCCATGTCAGCACGGAAGACGTTGCCAAACTTGCTCTTTAATTCGCGGTAATCGTTTTCGTTCAGGAAAACCATCGGCTCCAGGTTTTCCAACTGTTCGCGGTTAGCCTGGGCCTGCTGCCGCAGACGGATCAGCTTTTGGGCCAGCTCATCACGCAGATCGCCACCCACAGCGTCCGCTTCGGTGCGCAGCTCTTCGATTTCCTTTTGCAAGCTGGCCACTTCACTTTGATGATCCTCTTCGCTTTCCTTCTGCACCTCGTTCAAACGTTCGGAGGTCACTTCCTGGACCAACACGCTGTGTTCACGCCCAACGGTTTCACCCGCTTTTACGATAATCGTGCCACCCAGGATAATGTCATCGCTGGCAGCCGAACCCTTCAAATTCTCCAGACGACGTTCCACAGACTGAGCTTCTTTCACAACATCATCGGTGACTTCAGTCAGGCGGTCTTCAAACGTCTCATTAAGCGACTGCAAGCGGCCTTCCAGTTCACGCAAACGAACCTGCGCATCAGAGGTGGCATCGCCAATATTGGACTGCAAATCTTCTTCAAAGCGGAGTTCGGCCTCGGCCAGTTCTTCTTCAAGACGTTTCAGGGCACGCTGCCGCGCTTCTTCATCGACGCTGGTGATGACATACTGCGCAAAATAGAGGACGCGGTCCAGGTTACGGCGCGACACGTTAAGCAGCAAGCCCATGTGGCTGGGCACACGCCGGGTATACCAGACGTGGGCGACGGGGGCCGCCAGTTCAATGTGCCCCATGCGCTCACGCCGTACGGCCGAACGCGTCACTTCCACACCACATTTATCGCAAACAATGCCCTTATACCGGACATTTTTGTACTTGCCGCAGTAACACTGCCAATCACGCGTGGGGCCAAAAATTGCCTCACAAAATAGACCATCTTTTTCTGGTCGCAAACGGCGATAGTTAATGGTTTCCGGTTTGGTTACCTCACCATATGACCATGACCGCATTTGGTCCGGGGATGCTAAGCTTATGCGTAACGAACGGAATTCGGTTGTCTCCACCAGATGACCTCCCAAAATGAATAAAGCTCCAACCCAAAATAAGTTTGTCTAGACATACAGACTTGCACAGTGCTTGCGCACGAGAACCGGGGGTCCGCTTACAAGGATTCGTAAACACGGAAAAAGAGCGTATGGTCTGATCAGGACCAACGCTCTTAAAACGTCGTGGCAAATTTTATATATGTAAGGCGATTATATCGGTTTCCGTTTATAATTCAACGCTTTTACATAAGAGTTCTGTAAGCATGTGCAAGCGAAGGATTATACAAAATACGGCCGTTTCTGCCAAGTCCTATTTGGGGCAAAATCACGGCTTAAAACCGACTTATTCGGGCGTTACGGGCATCACCGTCGCCCCGCAAAAGGCACACTCATAGACAGTCACACCACGCGGCTGCGGCGGAACGGCCGCATAACAATTCGGGCACTGCTGCGGGAAACTGGCGCTGGTGATTCCCGCCGCTTCCAACTCGTCCACGTACTCATCAGAACGGTCGCCGTCAATCTCGCCCGACTGGATGCGGTTGATCATTGCCGCCCAGTCAGAGGAATTCTGGCCTTTCAGGTGGAAACGGGCTCGTGAGAGTGACGCAGTAGCGGCAAAAACCAATTCCAAAATGTCGGCCTTGCCCATGCCCAGGAAACCACCTTCTTCTTTGTGGCTGATCTGATCAATTTCATGGACCTGCACGGCAATGTGCAGCTTCTGCACCATTTCCGATTCAGCCTTAAACAGGCCAAAACGCTTTTTGGTGACCACCTCTTCGCGCTGCTCAAACAGCAAGCGCTGGTCGGTGATGAAGAGATAGCCCTCAGGGCCATCTTCGCCATCTTGCTGCCATTGAGCAGGCACCGCCAGCAGCGGCCCCTCAGCCTCTTGCAAGCGAATCTCCTGAGATCCGGCGACCAGGTCCAGCATCTTTTGCACCTGGCCCAGCGAAAACTCAATTTTGTGCAGCTCCGTATTAATGCCTTCGTATAAGCCTGCAACGGCACCACGAGCGGCCGTAACCCGACTGCCCAGGGTGTCAACGGCCGTATCCACCGATTTCACCACCGCCGCATTGGCATTGGTTAAGCGGCTCATCTGGCGTTCGGCCTGGTCCAGTTCGGTGTCCAGCCGCTGCACCTGCTCCGTCAGTGCTTTTTCAACACGAGGGCGGAGTTCATCCCATTGATCGTCCAGCGCTTCCAGCCTGTCTTCTAGCTGGCCAGAATGCACGTAACCCCGGTCACGCAGCGCTTCCAGGTCAAACGGCAGCTGCGTCAGCTTGTTATCAATATCCCCCACGGCCGAAAAAACATCTTCCAGCTCGGCCTGGGCGGCCAGGCGCTCAAACTTATCCTGAACGCTAGAGATCTGGGCGGTCAGCTCAGGGGCGGCGGCTACGGCGGCACGCCGCGCCACGACCGGACGACGGGGTGGTGTGGGCAGCGGCCGCTGGTTAACGGCCGCTTTGCGGGCCTCAGCGCGCACCGACGGCCGTACACGCTGCTTAAGCACCGCCTTGCGGGCCGCATCACCCGGCGTTGTGGCCTTGGGTGCCGGACGGTTCACGGGGCGACGTGCGCCCATTCCTGGTTTTTTGTGATCTTCTGCCATGGGTTGCCTCCATTCATCGATTACGGGGTTGGTAGAGACTGACCTACTTTTTGCTTCAAATACGCTTCCATGAAATCATCCAGACGGCCGTCTAAAACCGCCTGGGCATTACCCACTTCATGATTGGTCCGGTGGTCTTTGACCATTTTATATGGATGCAGCACGTAGGAGCGAATCTGGCTGCCCCAGGCGGCATCAACGTCCTCGCCCTTCAGCGCCGCCATTTCGGCATCCTGCTTGCGCTGCTCCAGGTCAAACAGCTGGGCCTTGAGGATTTTCATCGCCACATCGCGGTTTTGCGTCAGCGAGCGTTGGTTCTGGCAGGAGACGACAAGGCCGGTAGGAATGTGGGTGATGCGTACGGCCGTTTCGTTCTTTTGCACGTGCTGACCACCCGCCCCACTCGCCTTAAACCGATCGATGCGCAAATCCTTCTCATCAATCTCAATCTCGATATCCTCGGCGACGTCTGGCCACACTTCCACCTTGGCAAACGAGGTGTGGCGGCGGCTGGAGGCGTCGTAGGGTGAGATGCGCACCAGGCGATGTACCCCGCGCTCGGATTGGAGACGGCCGTACACATAGCTGCCCCTCACCGCCATCATCACACTTTTAATGCCCGCCTCATCGCCAGGGCTTTCATCCACAATGTCAACCACCATCTGGTGCGAATCGGCCCAACGCATGAACATCCGCTGCAACATCTGCGCCCAATCCTGCGCCTCAGTGCCACCGGCCCCAGCATGAATCGCCAGGATGCAGTTTTCGTCGTCATACTGGCCAGAAAAGAGCGTTTCAAACGACAACTGCGCCACCCGGGTTTCCAGATTGGCCACCTCATGGGTCAGCTCAGCGGCCAATTCCTCGTCACCCAGTTCGACCAGCTCCTGCGCATCTGTCAGACGGCGGCTGAGCGCTTCCCAGACGGAAACCTGGTCGCGCAGCTTCGTCAGATCGCGCATGATGGCCTGCGCCTTGGCCGAGTCGTCCCAAAAGCCAGGGGCCGCGGCCACTTCTTCTAGTTGTGAAACCTTTAATGCTTTGGCAGGTACGTCAAAGACGCCTCCGCAGCAAATTCACGGTTTGTTGTAAATTGGTTAATTTTTCAGCTAATTCTTCCATTTCAGTCTACTTCCTTCTTAGTATGCGATTTCAGCGATCGCAACTGTGGATTAGAAACCTCTTAAGCACTAAAGTTGTCATGCTGAGGTCCTCCGAAGCATCCCGCCCGCTGAATAACCAGCGAAACGTTGTTATGGGCAAGAACCTTGCCCTGGGGTCCTTGCGGGATTCTTCACTTCGTTCAGAATGACATGATTATGTTCTATAACTGTAAAAGCGATCCTGATTACTCAAACAGGCCGTCAATAAATTGGTCGGGGTCGAAGGGGGCCAGATCTTCAATGCGCTCCCCGGTGCCGATGAACCGTACCGGCAAGCCCAGCTCGCGGTAGATGGCAAACACCATGCCGCCCTTGGCCGTGCTGTCCAGCTTGGTCAAAATCACGCCGGTCACGTGCACCGACTCCTTAAACTTTTGCGCCTGGACGAGCGCATTTTGCCCGGTGGGCGCGTCCAGTACCAACAGCACCTCGTGCGGCGCGGCGTGTACGCTCTTTTTGCAGACGCCATACACTTTTTCCAGCTCGCGCATCAGGTTGAACTTGGTGTGCAGCCGCCCAGCCGTGTCGATAATGAGCAAATCGTAGCCACGGGCGCGGGCGGCGCGAATGCCGTCGTAGGCCACTGCCCCCGGATCGCCGTTAGGCTGCCCGGAAATGACGGGCACGTTGGCTCGTTCACCCCAGATTTTGAGCTGGTCAATGGCCGCCGCGCGGAAAGTGTCGGCCGCGGCCAGCATCACTTTGCGCCCTTTGTTCAGGTAATGGCGCGACAGCTTGCCGATAGAGGTCGTCTTGCCGGAGCCGTTGACGCCCACAATCATCACCACCGTAAGCAGGCGTGGGGCATCAAGCTCCAATGGCGGTGCATCTACCAGTACTTTGCGCAGCTCTTGCTTGAGGGCGCTGGTCAACTGGTCGGCGCGGTAGAACCCTTCTTTGCGCACTCGCTCGCGCAGGGATTCGACGATGGCCAGGGTGGTGGGCACGCCCACATCGGCCTGCACCAACAGCGCTTCCAAATCTTCCCAGGTTTCTTCGGTAATATCGCCCGCACCCAGGACAGAGGCAATCTGGCCAAATACGCTGTTGCGGGTGCGGCTTAATGATTCGCGTATGCTTTTGAACAACTTACTTTTCCTTCACTTGAATGGCTCCAAGGCAGCCACGACAGAATTCGGTGTTAATTTTGGGGCTTGATCGCTGCGGTTAAAGGCAGCTTGAGGGCTTTGCTACGGCCGTTCCTACCCACACCTTCCACAGCAAACAGCAACTCCCTGTGCCTGGAATGAGTATAACGATTGTTGAGGGGGCTGACAATTGGCCTTACAGGTCCAGTTCCACAATTTCGCCATCGCTGGTGAGCTGCTCGATGCGCAGAGCGGCCGTTTCTAACTGCACATTACACTGCTGGGCCAGCTTTTGCCCCTTCTCAAACAGGTCCAGCGAGGCTTCCAGCGACAAGTCCCCCGATTCCAGCTGGGCCACAATTTTTGCCAGTTCCGCCAGGGCGGCTTCAAACGATAAAATTTCTGCTGCTTCACTCATTTTTGCTCCTTCAGAAATAGGCCGCGGATTGCGCGGATTAACGCGGATTAAATCTGTGAAAATCTGCGTTTATCTGTGCCCCTTTCATTCATGGTGGTGGGCGACAGTCGGCGTTGTCTCCTCTACCAAATGCCTGCCTTGTCTCCGGTACGGCCGTTCAGGTACTCAGTAATGCGGCGGCGGGTGCCGTGTGAGACGTCTTCGGGCAGCGCATCGAGCGGAAACGGCCGTACCGCCAAAATCTCCGCCTTGTCTGCCTGCCCCACCGTAAAATCGTGGCAGTAAAAAACCACCACGTGATCATTTTTATACTCGCTGATGCTGCTATACACACCAAAAACGTGCACCGCGCCCAGTTCGGCCCCCAGCTCTTCCCGCGCTTCGCGGCGGACGGCCGTTTCCAAAACCTCGTTGCGCTTTACCCCGCCGCCGGGCAAAAACCAGCCGTGCTGGTAGCTGTGTTGCACCAGCCAGATGGTGTCATCCTTAACCAAAAGCAGCTTCACGCCCAGGGTAATCGGGCGAAAAATGCGCCAGTAGCAGCGGGCGGCCAGGTAAAGCAGTCGGTATTTCCAGTTCACCGCGCCATTCCCGGCCACACCTGCGGATTTAGCGCATTCGGCGGCTGCTGGCCAGAGAGTCCAGCGATGAGGTTGGTAACGGCCGTTGCCACCATGTTGCGCCGCGTCTCGCCCGTGGCGCTGCCCAGGTGTGGGGCCACCACCAACCGCTCGTGATGCTCGGCCAGGCCCGGAGCCATCTGCGGCTCCGCTTCAAACACGTCCAGCGCTGCACCCCAAATGACGCCTTCACGCAGGGCCAACAACAAATCATCTTCCTTGACGATGGGACCACGCGCGGTGTTGATGAGGCAGGCGGTGGGCTTCATCTGGCGCAGGGTGTCCAGGGTAAACAGGTGGCGCGTTTCCGGCGTGTACGGCGTATTGATGCTGACAAAGTCGCTGCGGCGCAGCAGTTCAGCAAAGGTCACCCGCGCCGCGCCCAGTTCGTGTTCAACGGCCGTTTTCGCACTGTTGGCGGTGTATAACACCTTCATGCCAAAACCCAACGCGCCACGCCGGGCAACGGCCGTACCAATGCGCCCCATGCCCACAATGCCCAACGTTTTGCCAAACACATCCAGCCCCAGCAGCGGCGGAAACAGCTCAAAACGCTGGTACTGCCCGGCACGCATAAACGTATCGGCCTCTGGGATGCGGCGGGCGATGGCCAGCAGCAGGGCGAAGGCGTGGTCGGCGGTCGTTTCCGTGAGCACGTCGGGCGTGTTGCTGACCAGGATGCCACGAGCAGTCGCTGCGGCCAGGTCAATGTTATCGTAACCGACGGCGACGTTGGCGATCATTTTGAGGTGGGGCGCGGCGTCGAGAACGGCCGTATCCACCCGATCGGTCAGCAGGCACACCAAACCATCGACCGTATGAACGGCCGTTTGCAGTTCAGCCGGCGTCATCGGCACCGTTTTGTCGCGATAAGTCACCCCATGCCCGGCCTCGCGCAGCCGCTGCACCGCCGCGTCGCCAATGTGCTGGGTGATGAGGATGTTGGCCATTTGACTCCTTCGAAAATTATTTCAACGCAGAGACGCGGAGACGCAGAGAAAAAATCTGTGTAATCTGTGTCATCTGTGGGCTATTTTTTCCCATCCACAACGACACCAAACTGGCCGTCATGGACCTGGATGGTGAGGGCGTCGCCTGGTTGGACGGCGGCGGAGCTGCGCACGATACGGCCGTCGTCCCGCCGCACAATGGCATACCCCCGCTCCAGCGTCGCTTTGGGGCTAACGGCCGTTAGCTGCGCGTGCAGCACGTTCAGCCGATGGCTCGATTGGTCCAGCCGCCGCTGCATCGCTCGTTCTAAACGAGACTGCCAGCCATCCAGCCGCTGCCGGTTGCCAGCAATGCCCACCCGTGGGCTCAAATGGTTGAGCGACCGTTTGAGCACCTGCACCTGCCAGCGGTACTGGCCAATTTGCTCCAGCACCAGGTTTTTCATCTGCTGCTGGATGGTGTGGAAATACGGCCGTAACTCGCTCACGTCCGGCACCGCCAGTTCAGCGGCGGCGGAAGGCGTCGGCGCGCGCAAATCGGCCACAAAGTCGGCGATGGTAAAATCCACCTCGTGCCCCACGCCGCTGATGATGGGATGCTGCGCGGCAAAAATGGCCCGCGCCACCCCTTCATCGTTGAAAGCCCACAAATCCTCCATCGAGCCACCGCCGCGAGCAAGGATGATGGTGTCGATGTCGGTACGGCCGTCCAGCCAGCGCAGCGCCCGCACAATTTGCGGCGGCGCATCGGCCCCCTGCACCAGCGTCGGCGCAATGAGCACGGAGACGAGCGGGTAGCGGCGGCGCAGCACGTTGATGATGTCGCGCAGGGCGGCGGCATCGGCCGAGGTCACAATGCCGATTTTGCGGGGAAACTGGGGGATGGGTTTCTTAAATTCGGCGTCAAACAGGCCCTCATCGGACAATTTGGCCTTGAGCGCTTCAAACGCGGCGGCCAGGTCGCCCTGCCCCAGCGGCGACATCTGCTCGGCGTAGAGCTGGTACACGCCGCTGGCTTCGTAAACGGAGATACGGCCGTTCACCACCACCGCGTCCCCATCTTGCGGCTGAAAGCGAATCCGCTCGGCGGCACTGCGCCACATCACGCACTTCAGCTGCGCCTTATCATCCTTGAGGGTGAAGTAGAGATGGCCCGACCGGGCGCGGGTAAAGTTGGAGATTTCGCCGCTGACTTCCACGTCCTGCAAGCGGTAATCAATCTCAAACAGCTCGCGAATATATTGGGTCAGCTGCGAAACGGACCATGCGTCTGAGGAAAAGCTGGTACTGCGTAAAAATGCCATCTGTTTTCTAGATTTTCCCGGAAACTCCGGGAGCAGCTGCCCACTTTAGGGCAGTTTCCGGGAAAATATCATTACTTATTTTCATTCTGGGCGCGCCATTCATGGTATTCTGGCACATCTTCGCCCACGGACCAAAAGAAGAAGTAAGCGCCCATCGGCCCCATAAATTTGAACTGCTTGCAAAACTGCTTCTCGCGTTTGGCATACGGCTGACCGTCCAGGGTGCGCAGGTAGTTGTGGAAGGAACCATGCTCAGCGATCAGCTCCTGGCAAATGCGGGCGTTGCTGATGGTGGCTTCGATTTTACGGCCGTTCCGCACAATGCCCTTGTCTTCTACCAATCGCTCCACGTCAACCGGCGTGAACGCGGCCACCCGGTCCACGTCAAAGTCGGCAAACGCCCGCTGGAAACCGGGCCACTTTTGGCGAATCACCTGCCAGCTAAAGCCAGCCTGGAACACCGCCTGGGTAATCTTCTCCAAATAGCCAGCATCATTTTCCGGCACAACACGGGGTGGAATTTCATACGGCGGTTCAGACACGAGTTTCTCCTTTCTTGTAGCCGCGGATTCTTTCCGCGCCGAGGGAGCGCAGTAAGAAACTGCGACTACGATCAAACCAATTAGAACATTCGCTCTAATTGTAAGGCGCACCGCAGTAAGTTGCAACCGCAGCTTGTCAGCGGTTCAGGCTCCATGCTACAATCGCCCCACTTCACAGAGGAGGTGAAAAACCTGGAAAGTTTAGAGTTAGCGCATTTGTTGGTAGAGACCATCTTAGATAAAAAAGGCAGCGACATCACGCTGCTTGATTTGCGGGAGCAGGCAGTTTTTGCCGACTACTTCCTCATCTGCAATGGTGAAAATGAACGCCAGCTGCGCGCCATGGCCAACGGCATCGCCCAGGACGCCAAAGAGAAAGCCAGAGCGCTGGCCAAAAGTGTGGAAGGATCACCTGAATCGGGCTGGGTATTGGTGGACTTTGGCGATTTGCTGGTACACGTGTTTTCGCCAGAAACACGAGACTACTACGATCTGGAAGGGCTGTGGGACAGCGCCCACATCGTTATGCGAATGGCGTGATCAAAAAAGCCTGGCTTCCGGTACCGGAAGCCAGGCTTTTTTTAATTACTCGCGAATCCAGCTCTCTGTGGCGCGGGTCCAGGTGACCAATTCTTCGGGTGTGAAGAAGAGGTTGGCTTCTTTGACGCCGTTTTCCGGGCTGTCGGAGCCGTGCACCAGGTTACGGCCGATTTCCATGCCAAAGTCGCCGCGAATGCTGCCAGGGGTGGCTTCGGCTGGCTTGGTGGCGCCAATGGTAAACCGGGCAGCGGCGATGGCGTCTTTGCCTTCCCACACCATAGCCAGCACCGGCCCAGACGTGATGTAAGAGACGAGATCGTTGAAGAACGGCCGTTCCTTATGCACCGCGTAATGTTGGTTCGCCAGTTCCTGGCTCATCTGGATAAATTTCATCCCCAACAGTTTCAGCCCACGCCGCTCAAAGCGGGCCACAATCTCCCCCATCAGACCGCGCTGCACGCCGTCTGGTTTTACCAAAATCAGTGTACGTTCCATAAAATATTGCTCCATTCTTTGAGTTTTGTAAGCGCCCAGCCCTATCGAGGTAAAAGGCAGCGCCTGGGGCGCGCAGCACCCTCGTGCGGATGCCAACTGAACGATTACTTGATTTTTGACATAAAAAGAGGCAGCTGGGATTGCTCCGCTGCCTCTTCAAATTGTAACTTTCGTCAGGATGGTGTGCTTATCCCAACTGAACTTGTTTAATTGTCACCCAAATGCGCTGAACTCGCAAACGCTACATCTGGTCCAGCGCGGTGCGGTAAGACGCCAGCGCTTTTTGCAGCTGGCCGTTGCGCATGTAGGCATCACCCAGCACCTGCGACAACGCCGGGGTGCGTGGGTGCGCGTCGGTCGCCTGCTCTAGCTCAGCGATGATCGTCATCATACCCGTACCTTCGGCGACGAGCTCTTTGAATTGGGTCAGGGCTTCGGCCAGACGGCCGTCATGCAAAGCGGCACGGGCCACAATGAGGCGGGCTTCGTCCACGCTGTACGCCCCAGTCGAAGGCTCCAGCACCGGCTCAAATAGATCATCGTCCAGCAGTTCGGGCGCGGGCGGCGGCGCAGGTGAGCGCAGCGGACCGGTGTCGGGTAGTTCGATCTCTTCTACCGGACCCACCAGGGTGGCCTCTTCTTCGGCCGCCAGCCAGGTTTCCATGTCCACATCGGGCAGGGCACGCAGCCAACCCGTCTCACTGATGATCGATTCATCAGTGCGCCGGTCGAGCCAGTCGGGCAGCTCGGCATCAATGTCATCGTCGCCAGGGCCGGGTTCGGTGGGTAGGTGGATGGGTACGGCCGTTTCCGTCGTCATCTCCTCCTGGGCCGGGTCATCTTCATCGGTCAGCGTCGCAAAATCTTGGGCCATCCAGTCCGGCATCTCCGGCTCGGCGTCCACATCTTGCACGGTGGGCAGCTCATCCAGCGCCGCCCCCTGGCGCGCCGCCAGCTGCTCCAGCCAGACCATCGACGCCTCATCATCTTCAGGCATTTCGGAAATGATGTCCGGCTCGATAGGCAGCAGTTCGTCCGGCTCCGGCTCAGCCCACTCAGGTTCCGGCTCCGGCGCGGTTGTCCTGGCCGGGGCATGATCGGTGACAAACATGGCGTCTTCGCTGGGCTTGATGGGCGGCGGTTCCATCTCAATGTCCATGTCGCCGCCATCATTCAGCAGCTGCTCTAACCACGCTTCGGGATCGTCCATCATATCGGCCAGACCAAACTGGTCTGATTCAGCCTCGGCGATGCTGCCCAGCTCTTCGTCCTCTTCGTCTTCGTCCCATTCATCGGCCAGTTCCGGCGTTACCAACAGCTCCGGTTCGGCTTCGGCTTCGGCTTCGGGTTCAGGTTCAACCACGGCGGCCCTGGCATCTCCGGTGACAAACATGGCGTCTTCGCTGGGTTTGATGGGCGGCGGCTCCATGTCGATGTCCAGCGTCATGTCGCCGCTGAGCATTTGCTCCAGCCACGCTTCGGGATCATCACCCATGTCAAAGTCCAGGCCAGCGTCCGCATCAAGCTCAGCAGAATCGGCCGTTTCAGCCTCGATAAGCAGCAGATCATCGAGGCCACTTTCGGCGTCAAGCGCGGTGGCATCGTCCAGCTCTTCCTCATCAACCATCTGGTAAATCCAGCCCACGGCCGCACCCGGATCTTCGGGAATATCATCCAGGTCCACGTCATCCAGCAGCGAGTCGAGCTGCTCGTCTGAGAATGCCTCAGTCGGCTCGTCTGGCAGCTCTAGTTCGGCCGTTTCGGCCACCAGCGCGGCATCGTCGGTGACAAACATGGCATCGTCGCTGGGTTTGATGGGCGGCGGTTCCATTTCAATGTCCATGTCGCCGTCGTCGCTGAGCAGCTGCTCCAGCCACGCTTCGGGATCATCAGCCATTGCCTGAAGATCAACGTCTCCGGCAGCATCATCCAGCAGAAGGTCTGGTTCTTCATCGTCGTCGAACGCCTCGGCGTCCCACGTCTCCACCGCCGGTTCAGGGGTTACGGCCGTTGCCCACACCTCAGGTTCAGCTTCCGCCTCTTCAATCCAGTCGAGGGCGGCATTAAGCTCTTCAGTGGAGAGCGCGAGTGGGAAGACGGCCGTTTCCGGCACCGCCACACCCTCTTGCCGCACCTGCTGCTCCAGGCGGTCCAGGGCCACCGCCAGCTCATCCTCTTCCGGCTCCACGATGATCGTTTCCGGTTCCTCGTCCACGTCGGGCCATGCGTCAAATAATTCGGGCTCCGGTTCGGGAACGGCCGTTGCCGCCGGCAAATTCACGCGTGTTGGCGGCGCTTCGTCTGGTACGAACAGCTCAGGTTCGTCATCCAGCTCATCGAGCCAGGCCATCGCTTCTTCCAGGTCGGCCTCAGCCTGGGTCAGACCACCAGTTTCCTTCAGCGCATCGGTCACACCGATAATCACCAGCTCTTCGTCGGGCATTCCAGGCTCGTCGGCTGCCTCGTCTTCAGCGGCCAGGTCCATCTCAGCTTCGGCAGTGAAGGCCAACTCCGCCGCTTCTTCTGGCATGTCGAGTTCTTCCAGTTCTGGCCATTCTTCGGCTTCGTCGGCTAATTCAGCGTCAGCAGCAGCGGTCTCGGGCCAGGTGAACTCATCGGCTTCTTCATCTGGTTCAGCCAGGACGGTATCGAGCCAGCTGAGTTCTTCGTCGTCGGGAACGGCCGTTTCAGCCACTGCCAACTCCTGTTCTGCCACCACCGGTTCACCAAAATCAGCGGCAAACAGGGCGTCGTCGGGCTGCTCATCTTCTGGCCATAAATCTTCCAGGTCTAACCCGGTAGCGGGCTCTTCCGGCCATGCTTCATCCGTCCAGGCCATCTCCGGCTCACGGGTCAGGCTGTCCATACCCACCGGTTCTTCTGGTTCGGCAACGACCGTTTCGGACTGTTCCAGCATGTCGGTGGCCAATTCGTCTAGCCAGGAAACCTCACCCGCGTCGCCAAAGAGGTCATCAAGGTTTTCCAGGTCAGCCAGATCGTCAGGCTCCGTTTCGGCCATCGCCTGCGTTTGGGGCAGGTCCAGGCTGGTCTCTGCCTCGTCCAGCAGCTCGGCCGCCAGGGCATCGGCTTCGGTCTCGGCCAGCCAATCATCCAGGTCATCATCGGCGTCAATATCGCCGCCGGTCAGTTCGGCCAGCCAATCCGTGTCTCGGGACATGGGTGCGGTGGCGGCCATGAGCTGGTCGGCACTGTCCAGCTCCTCATCGAGCATCGTTTCGGCCACGCTGGGCAGTTCGCCCACCGGATCTTCCTGCTGCGCGGCCAGCTCTTCCAACCAGGCCATCGGATCATCCCAATCTTCCGGCGTGCTGTCTGGTTCCACCACCACATCACGTTGTTCCGCTTTGGGCACTTTGGGTTGTTCCGGCTGCACTGCTTCTGGCTCGTCGGGCAAGGTCAGCCAATCCAGGCCGGTCTCTTCGGCCATGTTAAAATCGTCATCATCAGCTTCCTGCAAAGCGCCGGTGTCGGCTTCCAGCTGGGCCAACCAGGTTGTGTCCTCGGCAGACACGGGCAGATCGCTGTCTTCGTCTTCATCTTCTGGCTCCACCTCAATTCCGGAGAGGATTTGGGTGAGGGAAGGTTCAACTGGCTCAATGTCAAAATCGCCTAAATTAAATTCAGAGGCAATGGCATCTTCTTCGTAATCAATGCCCGCCAGCAGTTCGGTGAGGCCCATTTCATCGGCCGATGCGGTGTCAAAGTCGGACGGGATGTCGGACGGTTCGGCTTCGGCCGTATCGTCTTCATCCCATAAACTGGCCAGCATACCGGTGAGGCCCATGCTTTTTTCGGCCGTTGGCGCTTCTTCTGGTTCTTCGGCTTCGGTGATGTCGACCAGGTCGGCCAGCCAATCGTCGTCGGAATCGGCCGTATCAAACGCATCATCGGCTTCACCCTCGTCGTCCATGCCCGCCAGCAGCCCGGTGAGGCTGAAGTCTTCACCACCCAGGTCGGTTAGACCCAGGGTATCGCCAAAATCGGCCTCCCCCTCGTCGTCCTCAATCTCGTCCAAAAAGCCAGACATAAAATCGTCGTCCGTGCGGGCAGGTTCCGGCTCAGTCAGGGTGAGGTTAGAGAGCAAACCCGTCAGGCCAATTTCTTCTGGTTCTTCATCAGCGGGGGCGGGAACGGCCGTTTCTTCCGCCACAATTTCGTCCAGCCAATCATCAACCAAGCCTTCTGGCTCGTCGCCCCAATCGGTCAGCAGCAAATCCATCTGATCCATCGGCAAGGCGTCGTCGGCATCGGCGTCGCCCATCTCAGCCGCAGGCGACACATCGATCTGCGACAGCAGCCCGGTCAGTCCCGGCCCATCGTCAGGCAGGTCCTGGTCTAACGCCTGATCATCCTCTTCCAAATCAGCCAAATTCACCGGCTCTTGCAGCCAGTCGGGAATATCGGCCGAGGCCGAGTCCCACTCATCAATGACTTCCAACCCAGGCGCAGCGGCGGCGGTGTTGAGCCAGCTGGGCATCCCTTCGGTTTCGATGGGCGGCTCGGACAGCGGCGCTGAATCCGCCTTGTCCGATGTTAATTCATCCAGCCAGTTCAAGACATCTGCCGTCGGATCTTCTTCCGGCGCGGCTTCCATTTTCGGTTTTTCCGATTTTGGTGGCTGTTGGGGATCGTTTTCACTACTCACGGCGGCCTCCGATTCCTCTGACAGGTCATCTTCGCTATCAAGCCAATCTGGAATATTGGCAAAATCATCGTCATCTAATTCTGGAATGTCCAGATTTGGATAAATATCTTCAATCGCTTCGCTTTGCAAGATGGCATCCAGATCGGCCTCGGCCGATTCGAGCCAATCATCCGAGTCACTCAGGGCGGCCAGCTCACTTGTGGTGGCGTCCAGCTCCAGACCGGCAAACGAGCTTTCCGGCTCGTCTGGTTCAATGGTTTCATCAATGGCGCCGCCGGTGAGGGCAGCCAACCAATCATCGGCCCCACCCAAAGCATCGGTGTCACTCACTTCCAGGGGAAAGTCAGGCACGACCAGTTCTGCTTCATCCAGTACGGCCGTTGGCCCAAATTCCGGTTCTTCCGGGGCTGCGTCCTCAGAAATCGGCAGCTCCACCTCGTCCAGAAAGGACAGATCGTCTTCTAACGGCGCTTCTTGGGCGGGTTCGCTGGCAAACTCATCAACCAGCGCTTCCGGCTCGATGGCGTCTTCCTCATCTTCATCGTCCATCATCCAGTCCAGCGCATCTTCAGGACTCAGCTGCACCGCTTCCAGCTCATCGTCGGGAATTTCAGAAAGCCAGAGCGGCGTGTTGGATTCTTTCACGATGTGGGGTTCGCTGTCAGCCCAATTCATCAGGCTGTCATCCATCAGGTTGGTGGCATCAATTTCAATGGCGGAATCGTCGCTGCCCAGCGAGTCTAGCCAGTTCGGCAGCCCTTCCGAATCAACCTGGGCCGGTTCAGCAGAAACGGCCGTATCCGCCCCAGCAGTTGGTTCATCGGTCGTACCAAACCAGTCTGAATCAACGGCCGTCAGATCGTCCGGCAGCTCATCAGTCATGCCTTCCAAATCTAGCGGCTGGAAGTCGGCTTCTTCTTCCGACTCACCGCGCAAATCGGCCAGCCAGTCGGCGTCTAGTTCGCTGGTCGAGAGTTTAAGCGACTCCTTAACTTTGCCCTGCGAGAACCAATCCGTCTCGCTGGGAACGTCGGCGGCAGCGGCCGTTTCTTCTGGCTCAGCTGCCTCGCTGTCGCCAATGTCGGCCAGCCAGTCGTAGCTGTGCATGCCACTTTCCGGCTCGATCACCACCTCATCCAGGCCGGAATCACTGTCGCGCAAGTTGTCGAAGCTTACCTCGCCCACCCAATCGGCCGTTGGTTCGCCCCGTTTTTCGGGCATCACCGTGCCCGTGTGCAAAAACTCCAGCGAACTTTCTTTGGGCAGCGGGAATGCCCCTTCGGTGGCAAACGCACGGCCCACAATCGTCTCTTTATCCAGCGACTTTTCCGTCTTCCAGGTGAGACTATGCAGCCGGTGCAGGTATTTTTGCGCCTCGGGAATACGCCCCGTTTGCAGCCAGATTTCGGCCAAAATGGCGTTGGCCACAATACAGTTGGGCAGCGCGTCCAACACGTTCAGGCACACTTCCTCAGCATCAATTCGCTGATCATCGCGCCACAACGCTTCCGCCAGCAGCACTTGCAAATCCATGCGCTCCGGCTCCTCGGCCAGAATGCGGCGCAGTTCCGTGATGGCCTGCTGGTACAGTTCGCCCTGCATGTACAGGCGCACCAGCGCCCCGCGCGTGAGGGGAATGATTCCCAGACGTTCGTCGGTTTGCGCGGCGTATAGCTGGCGCAGTTCGCCTTGAATGGCCACGTTGTAGGGTTGAATTTCGTAAGCTCGCTCCAGGTGCCAGAGCGCCTGGTCAAACTGACTTTCTTCTTTATAGATGATCGATAGGCCGACATGGCTGATAAAGTCGTTGGGATCGGCCCCTAAAATGCGCAGGAACAAATCGTTGGCTGCATCGTATTCCTGTTTTTCCAGCAAGGCCTTACCCATTACCCGGTAGGTGTCGATGTGGCGTGGGTAATGGTGCAAGACGTGCCGACAGTGCTCAATGGCTTCAACCAGGCGGTTGTCGTCGATGAGCTTGTCGATTTGCTCCACGTAGTCATGCAAAAGAATTGATGTCACGATTTTCGCCTCTAAAAGTTTAACGAAGCGGGCTACTTCTGCTTCTTCCGGCTGAGTGGGAGAGTGCCTGGGTCAAGTGCCGCAGCTTGGGGTTCAGGAGGTTTGGGTACGGCCGTATCCCACCAGTGAGATGTCTTGTTATTGTCAACCTAACATAAATATTATGCTGAGTTTCACCTAATAAATCAAGTGATGACGTTTTAGTTGGCGCAAGAGCTGACTAATGTCCTGTTCTTCACGCGGCGAAGCGCCCAGCGGATCTTCGATTTTGTCTTGCCCCAGGAGGGCATAGAGGGTGTTGAGAATGCCATAAGACAGCGCCTGGAGCTGGTAGCCGCCCTCCAACACAAAGAGAATACGGCCGTTTGTCAACTCATCCGCCAGCGCCACCAGTGCTTGCGACAACCGGGCATAACCGGTCAGGCTCAGCCCGGCCATGGCCAAGGGATCTTGCCAGTGGGCGTCGTACCCCACCGACACCAGCATCAGCTCGGGCTTAAACTGGCGGGCCATTGGTTCAATGAGTTCGCTGAGGATACGGCCGTAACCCACATCGCCCACGTTGGGCGTCAGCGGCACGTTGACGGTGTAGCCATGTCCGTAGCCGTGACCCAACTCATGCACATCGCCAGTGCCGGGGTAAAACATGCGCGGCATAAAAAGATGGGTGGAAATAAACATCACCGACTCGTCGTCGTAAAAAATGTCCTGCGTACCGTTGCCGTGGTGCACATCAAAATCCAAAATGAGAATGCGCTTGACGCCGTGCACTGCCTGGGCCTGCCGCGCCGCTGCGGCAACGTTGTTAAACAGACAAAAACCGCTGATACGGCCGTGTTCCGCATGGTGCCCTGGCGGCCGGACCAGGGCAAAACCGTTCTTTACCCGCCCGGTTAAGATCTGGTCCACCAGGGCAATCGTCGAGCCAGCGGCCAACCGCGCCAGATCGTAGCTTTGCGCCGTGGCGTAGGTATCCCCGTGGTCCAGGATGCCGCCCCCCACCGCCGACACCTCGCGCACCCGTTCGATGAGCGGCGCGGCATGCACCCGGCGCAGCTGTTTTACCGTTGCCAGCACCGGTGCCAACAGGGGTACATCGGGCAAAACGCCCTCCTTTTCCAGGAAAGGGAGCAGGTGACCAATGCGCTTTTCATTTTCCGGGTGGCCAGGTTTGCTGTGGTGAATAGCGGGGACATACACTGCGGCAGTTGTCATTTCAGCTCCAGAGAGGATGGGTCAATTATTCGCAACTATTATACCCCGAACAGCACGTTTTGCGGGTAGATGAAAAAAAGAGAGGGGACGGCCGTAAACGGCCGTCCCCTCCTCACGTTTGTCTAAACTGCTGGCGTGGCAGGTAAAAGATTAGCCGCCAAACCACATGGCAATCAGGCCAGCCCCATTGCCAAAGAAGGTAATTAACCCGGCAAACACCACTGACGCCATCGACATCAGCTTGATCAAGATATTCAGAGACGGGCCAGAGGTATCCTTAAACGGATCACCCACCGTATCCCCCACAACCGCACCTTTGTGCGCCGCAGAGCCTTTACCGCCGTAATGACCTTCTTCGATATATTTCTTGGCGTTGTCCCAGGCACCACCCGCGTTAGCCATCATGATGGCCAGGGCAAAACCAGCGGTAAGCGTTCCGCCCAGTAGGCCCAACACACCGGCCACACCAAACAACACACCCACCACCACGGGCACAATCAGCGCCAGGATGGAAGGAGCGATCATTTCTCTTTGGGCCGCCGCCGTGCTAATTTCCACACAACGAGCGTAATCTGGCCGGTCGGTGCCCTGCAAAATGCCGGGGAATTCCCGGAATTGGCGGCGCACTTCTTCCACCATACCACCGGCGGCGCGGCCTACAGCCCGCATTGTCATGGCGGCGAAGAAGAAGGCGGTGGTTGCCCCAATAAAAACGCCAATCAACACGGCTGGATTCAGCATGGTGACGTTGTAAAACGTCATGAAGTCCTGCATCGTCCAGAATTCGACGGAACGGCCGTTGACCATCAAATCCGCCCCACCACCATGCAGCGTCAAAGACAGGCGAATCTCTTCCAGGTATGCCGCCAGCAGCGCCAGCGCCGTGAGCGCCGCCGAACCAATGGCAAACCCCTTACCCATCGCCGCCGTCGTGTTACCTACAGCGTCTAGCTGGTCGGTCTTTTCGCGCACAGCTGGCTCCAGACCAGACATTTCGGCGTTACCACCGGCGTTGTCGGCAATGGGACCGTAAGCGTCGGTCGCCAGGGTAAAACCCAGCGTGGAGAGCATACCCACGGCGGCAATACCCACGCCGTAAAGACCCATGGAGATATTCTCGATACCGCCAATGGAGTAGAAGCTAACGGCAATACCGGTCACCACCGCCAGCACAGGGATACCGGTGGATTCCATGCCCACGGCCAACCCTTCAATGAGCAGCGTCGCCGGACTGGTAATCGCCTGTTCAGCAATGTAGCGGGTCGGCTTGTAAGCGTGCGAAGTGTAATATTCCGTCGCTTTACCCACCAAAATACCCACAATCAAACCTACCAAAATGGAAACCCAAACCTGGTAAGCGTTGGGTAAATCCAGGATCAGCACCACCGGCAGAGACAAAATGGCAATCCCAATGGAACTGACATACAACCCACGGCTCAGGGCATTGATCAGCTGCGCCTGGCTGGCACCGTCATTGGCACGCACCAGGTAGACGCCTAAGATGGAAAGCGCCACACCAATCGCGGAAATCACGATGGGGGCGGCCATGTAGCGCAGCTGCAAATCCATTTGCTGCAAGGCAGTCGGTATTTGGCCATCAAACAGGGCTTCCCCACCCACCACAACCGCCGCCACACCGAGAGCGGCCGTTGCCAAAATTGATCCGGCATAGGATTCGTACAGGTCAGCACCCATCCCAGCCACGTCGCCTACGTTGTCGCCCACGTTGTCGGCAATCGTTGCCGGGTTGCGCGGATCGTCTTCCGGGATACCAGCTTCTACTTTGCCTACCAGGTCAGCACCGACGTCGGCGGCCTTGGTGTAGATACCACCACCCACACGAGCAAACAGAGCCTGAGTCGAGGCGCCCATACCAAAAGAAAGCATCGTCGCCGTAATTTGCGGCAGCGGGTTGATGGCCTGGCTAATAAAATCAGCCGGAGGAATAAAGTAGAGGATGAGGAACCAGACGGTAATATCTAACAGCGCAAAACCAACTACCACCAAACCCATCACCGCACCAGCGCGCAGCGCAATTTGCAGCGCACTATTCAGGCTGCTGCGGGCTGCATTGGCCGCACGAGCTGAGGCGTTGGTCGCCGTTTTCATACCAAAAAAGCCGCAAAGCCCAGAGAAAAAACCACCGGTGAGGAAGGCGACGGGTACAATGGGATTTTGCAGATCGAGAAAGGCTAAAATGACAAAGATAGCAAATAGCCCGGCAAACACCAGACCCACAGCCCGGTACTGCCGCTTGAGGTAAGCCATAGCGCCCTCGCGGACAGCCTGGGCAATCTCAATCATTTTGGGCGTGCCTTCACTTTCTTTCATCACCTGGGTATAGAAGTACCAGGCATATCCCAGTGCCAAAACGGCCCCGATGGGGCCAAGCCACCAGATTAGGGGCAGACTGGCGCGTTCAGGCGCTGCTTGTGCTAGAAAAAGTGCGTGTTGCATGTACTGTCTGTTGCCTCCTGTTGTTGCGAGATTTGTTTGGGCAAATAAAAAGCGGGTTAGGGCGACCCGCTCTTATCTGTTGGAGTTAAGATGCCCTCAAGGTGGAGGGAGTAGAGGCACGATTGTAACGAAAGGCACAAACTCTGTCAAAAACCATTACTTGGGTACTACTAAGGAAAAGTGGGGTCGCTCCAGTCTGGTAGCAACGCGCGGAGAGAAGTTATGTTAAGTTAATCAAGCGACTTATAACGGCCGTCTGGAAGTTGTTGTCCGCTTTCAGATCAGGGCAATCTTGTTGTGAACCAATATCGTTGCGGGGAACAAGGTGGTCAGGGCCAGGTCCCCAGAAGCATCCCGCCCGCTGGAAAACCAACCAGGCTTTGGCATGGGCCAGGTTTTGGGTGGCAAAATGGAGGATGAGCACGGAAAAAATGTGGTGCACGAAACCATCATCGCGCACCACATTTTATAGGCGGATTATGGCCGGTTGAGGACGGCTGCGCGATCCATGACGGCCGTAGGCGTGTCATTTGGCGCAGCAGGCGGCAGCACCGCGCTGGCGCTGGCCTGGAAGGAGACATCGTCGATAAACAGGTTGCTGTTCAAAGAATCATCCGTTTCTGCCCGAATCTGCAAGGTAACGGTTTGGCCCTTATAGGCGTTGAGATTCACCACGTGTTTGGCCCAGCCGCCTGTGCTGGTGGAGGTACATAAATTGTACTGATCCACCACCTGATTGCCGTTAATCACCACCAGGCCGTAGTCAAACCCACAGCTGTCGGCTGAAGCAATCCAGTGCCAGTAAGCCAGGTAGGGCGTCGCCGTAGGCACGGTAACGGACTGCTGCACATAAGAGATGTCATCATAATCTCCGCCCAGCCAGACCGCCCAACTACCGCCATGTGGTGTCACCCCGGTGGCCAAAGAGGTCGTAATGATGTCCCAACCATGCGCCGAGTATTCTGTCCAGCCAGTTGAGCCACTTTCAAAGCCTGGGTTTACCAGGGGCGAGGGTGGAATTGGATAGTTATTCATCAAAAGCGGCAGGTAAACTTTGTTCGCCAAAGGTGCTGCATTTAAAGCATTGTAAGCGTCCACAATACCCGCGCCGCAGTTGCTGGTATTACAGGTGCTGCCGCTGGGAAACGGCCGTGCCGTTGCCTGCAAGTGGGTCAACAGCTGGCTGGGGGTCATGCCAGGGTTCTGGCCCAATACCAACGAGGCCAGGCCAGCCACATGCGGCGCAGCCATGCTGGTCCCTTGATAGTACGCATAACTGTTATTATTTGCGGGTGTTGTCGTACCGCCATCCAGAGTTGAGAGAACCCCATCTGACAGAATTGTCGTATCACCACCAGGTGCAGTCACCTCAACAGTCGAGCCATAGTTGCTGTACCAGGCACGATCACCATATCGATCATTTGAGGCCACGGTGATAACGCCGCTGCAGCTGGCGGGCGAGAAGTCGCCGGCGTTGGCATTTGAATTACCCGCGGCGACGACAACGGCCGTTCCCGCCGCCACGATGGCGTTGACGGCGTTTTGCTCCGTGGTGGAGCAAGCACCAGAGCCACCCAGGCTCATGTTGATCACGTCGGCCGGGTTGGCATTGGCTGAAACGCCAGACACAGAGAGGCCTGCGGCCCAGCGCATGCCATCCACAATATCGGAGGTGTAGCCGCCACATTTGCCCAGCACGCGCACGGGCAAAATCTTGGCATTCCAGTTCACCCCTGACACGCCAACCCCGTTATTGGTCGCCGCGCCGATGGTGCCCGCGACGTGCGTGCCATGCCAGGAGCTGTCTTGCGCAGAATGAATGCCGCCGCATTCATTGGCTACAATCCAGTCGCCCGGATCGGCCGGGTTGTTGTCACGGCCGTTGCCGTCATTGGCCACAAAGGTATCGGCAATAAAGTCGTAGCCGGGCACGGTACGCCCGGCCAGGTCGGTGTGGTTGAGAATGCCGGTATCAATGACGGCCACCACGGTGGTGCTCAAGCCGGTGGTGATGTCCCACGCGGGCGGCAGGTTGAGCCCTTCGGAACTGCCCGCGACATATTTGTAATGCCACTGGTTGGCGTACTGCGGATCGTTGGGCGTTAAGAGGGGAGCGGCCACGTGAA
This sequence comes from Anaerolineae bacterium, assembly GCA_020848035.1. Lineage (GTDB taxonomy): Bacteria > Chloroflexota > Anaerolineae > Promineifilales > Promineifilaceae > Leptofilum. The sequence goes on from JADLAX010000003.1 coordinate 75,990, forward strand.
TCGGCGTATCGCTGATAATCTGGCGCATGTAGTCCGGTTCAGCGTAAGCCACGCCGGGCTGGGCGGAGATCTCCGCCGCCAGCGCTTCGGCCTCAGCCACGGGCAGGGCGGCGGGCAGCTTAAGCACATGAGCCTCACCGGACATGGCGCGCACGTACTGCAAATCGGTGCCGGTTACCTGGCTGAGCTGCTGAATACGGCCGTCAAGCGCCGCTTCAGCCATCTTGTTCCCGGTAACCTCCTCCGTAAACTGCACAATCATCTGGCGCACCGGCAGACCAGCCGGGATTGGCTCATCGGTTTGGGCAATTAACCCACCCTGAACATTGATAACAAGTACCACAAAAGCAAAAAGCAGAATCCCAACTATGTTTCTCTTAAACATTTTTTCTCCTTAAAAGTCTGAAACAAGAAACAGAATACTGCATCACTGCGCGCACTATAGCAGAATCGAACCCGGCAAACTATAGCCTATGACACAGACAATTACAGCATCCAACTGCGGTTGCTTCGCTATCGCTGACGGCTACAATAGGCTCATGAACACTGCTGATTTTAACTACTTTTTACCGCCTGAGCTGATTGCGCAACGGCCGTTAACCCAACGTGATGCCTCTCGCCTGATGGTGCTGGATCGAACCAGCCAATCCGTCAGCCAGCGCACCTTCACCGACCTCCTGGATTATTTCCAGCCGGGCGATATTTTGGTAGCCAACAACAGCCGCGTCATTCCGGCCCGGCTGTACGGCCGTAAACCCACCGGCGGCAAGGTTGAGCTGCTGCTGCTGAACGAACAAGATAACGGCCGTTGGCACGCCCTGGTTGGCGGCAAACGGCTGGACGAAGGCAGCCAGATTCATTTGCTGGACTATAACGAAAATGAGACGGAATTGGTGGTGACGGTAACGGCCGTACTCGACGGCGCGCAGCGTGAGCTCAGCTTCAACCAGCCGCTAGACGACTGGCTGGACAGCATCGGGCACACGCCGCTGCCGCCCTACATCCACGAACATCTGGACGATGCCGAGCGTTACCAGACCGTCTACAGCCGCCCGACCGGCTCGGCGGCGGCCCCCACCGCCGGGCTGCACTTCACCGGCGATCTGCTGCTGGCGCTGCGTGACAAGGGCGTCATTTTTGAGACGGTGACGCTGCATGTGGGGCTGGACACATTTAAGCCGATCGAAGCGGAGCGTGTTGAGGCGCACACCATTCACAGCGAGTGGGCCAGCCTGTCGCCGGAAAGCGCCAAACGGATCAACGAGGCCAAGCTGGCCGGGGGACGGCTCATTGCCGTAGGCACCACCTCGGTGCGTACGCTGGAAACCGGGGCACTGCGTTCGGCCGGGATCACCGGCCCGCTGCAAACGATCAGCGCCCGCGACGCCAGCGGCGAGACAAGCGGCTTTTGCCCGTGGAAACCAGTCTCCGCCTTCACCGGCGCAACCGACCTGTTCATCTATCCCGGCTACAAATACCGCGCCGTAGACAGGATGATCACCAATTTTCACCTGCCCCAATCGAGCCTGCTGCTGCTGGTGGCCGCCTTTGCCGGGCGTGATTTTATGCTGCGGGCGTATGAAACGGCCGTTGCCGAAAGGTACCGCTTTTTCTCGTTTGGCGATGCGATGCTGATTTTATAGAAGGGAGTGGAGATTAGGGATTGGAGATTGGAGATTGTTAATCCCTGATCTCCAATCTCTAATCTCCACTTACCAATCTCCATCAAGGAATTCTTTTTGTCAGAAACGGCCGTCCTCTTCCTCTCTATCTTTGCTGCCATCGTGCCCACGGTGCTGTATGTGGGTGTCATTTACTGGGTGGACCGGTACGAGAAGGAGCCGTGGTGGCTGCTGGCGGCGGCCTTTTTTTGGGGTGCGGTGCCGGGCATCCTGATTGCCTTTTTTTTCAATACCCTGCTCAGTGCCCCCCTGCTGCTCATTTTGGGCAACGAGCTCGGCATGGCAGCTGCCCCCTCGCTCATCGGGCCGCCGGTGGAGGAATCGATCAAGGGGCTGGCCCTGGTGGCGATCTTTATCTTCTGGCGCAGCGAGATAGACAGCCCGCTGGACGGCATCATTTATGGGGCAATTGTGGGCATGGGTTTTGCCATGGTGGAGAATGTGTTTTATTTTGTGGACACCTACAGCCAGGGCGGAATCGAGGCATGGGGGGCCAACGTGGTGCTGCGGGCGGTGGTGTTTGGTCTAAACCATGCCCTGTTTAGCAGCTTTGCCGGGCTGGGCATTGCCGCCGCACGCCTTACCACGAACCGAAATTTAAAGCTGGTGCTGCCGGTGTTGGGGTGGGCAACGGCCGTTTTCCTTCACTTTCTGCACAATTTCACCGTCACCCTGGGCGACTTTTTTATCTTTGTGGCGCTGCTGTTTGACTGGGGCGGCGTCTTCCTGGTGTTGGTGATTATTCTGGGCACGGTGCTGCAAGAGCGGCGCTGGCTGCGCCAATATTTAGCGGAAGAGGTCGCCCTGGGCACGCTCACCGCCAATCAATTCCTGCGGGCCAGCTCGGGCCGCCAACGCACGGCCTACCTGATAAAAACTTTTGTGGAACACGGCTATCGCGCCAACCGGCAGGCGGCCAGGTTCTTTTTGCAGTGCAGCCATCTGGCCTACACCAAACACCACTGGAAGCTGTTCCAGGACGACAGGTCGGCACAGGTCATTGCCACCCTGCGCCAGGAAATCGCTGCCCTAGCGGCGCAACTGCGCTAACCCAAAAATTTGGCCGCGGATTTCGCGGATTCATAGGGTTAAGAATCCGCGAAATCCGTGGCTGATTCTTTACTCGGTGGCGAGGGTGGGCTCGGCTTCTTTATCGGCGACGCGCTCAACGGTGATGGTGCAGTCGATCATCAGCGCACCCACAACGGCGACGGCCGCGATAAACGGTGCCCAGAGGATGCCCAGGGCGATGCCCGGCAGACCCACGGCCAGCGGCAGGGAGAGGTGAATGTTACGCGCCTCATTTTTGACCACGACACGGCGAACGGCCGTTTCGTGCATCAGCTTCTTGACCATATTCACCAGGTCCGCACCAGCCGCCACAAACTCTTCCGTCCACGATTCGCCTTTTTCGGCCACATCTTCCTCGTTAATGACCACTTCTTCACCCATTTCTGCTGCGTACATCTCATCATTCTTAGCCATGAAAATACTCCTTTATTGTTGCGCGGTAAAAAACCGCCGCTGCTAAATACCAAATACTGATTACTGTTTACCGTCCCGCCGTTCTTTAACCAACAGGTAGACGCCAAAGGCGATCACCCCCAGCGGCAGCAGCGGGTTAAAGCTGCCAAACACAACGAGCTCAAAGAAAACCGCAAAACCCATCGCCAACAGCACCATCAGGCGCATGAAGTTATAGCCCGTATGGTGTACCCGATGCTGCGGCTCGAAGCGCTTCAGGTACATCAGCGCCCAGGCTACCGAACCCATTACCAACGGCCAGCTGTAGGCCCACGCCTCAAAGTGGTTGGTCAGGTTCATCACAAACAGCAGAATACCGGTGATGACCATCATGGCACCAGGCACGGCCAAAAAGGACAGCGTCTTTGGCCGATCGGGGGCACTGCTGTAGGCAGGCCACAGCAGCAGCAGGCCAGGCACGATCACAAATCCCGGCCACAATACGTTGATCAGGTGAAAATTGAACAAATTACTCACCAGCAGGACAACACCCAGGGCAATAACACCGTAGGCGGGCAGCGCCTGCTGCCGTTGCAGCTTGCCGGCTTCTTCGATTTTTAATACCACTTCGTCTGACATTTCTCACTCTCCTTGTCTTGAGCTTGATATGCCCGCTTTACGCAGCCCTTCCCGGTGAGTTGCGCTGCCTCTCCCCTTTTGGGCCAGGATTTATGTGACCTACACATTCTCTACACAAAAATAGCGGGCTCATCGGGGAGGATGAACCCGCTACTTTTTATTTTTCAGAGTGGGCCGATCCTGAAGATTGGGCCACTCTCAACAAATTTTAGCCGGTTAGGGCATCAAGACGGTATCCACCGCGTGGATGACACCGTTTGAGGCGACAATGTTAAAGCTTTCCAGGGGTGTGCCGTTGAGCGAAACGTTGTTGCTGGCGTCGGTGGTGACGATTAACGGCCGTCCTTCCAGCGTCGGTATGTAGTCGTCATTGGCAATCTGGTTAATGCTCAGCGAGTCGCCAATCACGTGGTAGGCCAGGATCGTTTCCAGCGTCGCTGGCTCGTTCATCAACTGCTCCATCAGCTCTTCAGAGAGCTTGGCGAAGGCGTCATCGGTGGGGGCAAAGAGGGTGTAATCCTGTGCCGGGTTGTCCAGGTTCAGGCCAAGGTCGGCTGTTTCCAGCAGTGAGAGGAGGGTGGTAAAACGGCCGTCTTCCTCCAAAACCATCCACAGCGTATCATCACGCGAGCCCTGGTTGGAAGTAAAGATGGAATTTTCCGGCGGCAGCAGCACCGTATCAATGATGTGCAGCGTGCCGTTGTCGGCCTGGATGTCGGTCGTCACCAGGCCAGCGCTGTCGTTCAGACTCACGCTGCCCGCATTCACCGCGATGTCCACGTTCTCACCCATCAGAGTGGTCAGGGCGCTGCGGTTGGCTACCGTTTGGCCGTTGTAAGAGCCATTCACGATGTGGTAAAGCAGGATGTCGGTAACCGAAACATTGGTATTGGCGGCCACGGTTTCCAGGTTAGCCAGCGCCGCGTCGGTTGGGGCAAAGACGGTAAACGGACCATCGTTGTCCAGGTTATCGGCCAGGCCAGCAGCCTGCACCAGCGTCTCAAAGTCATTGAGCTGATCGTTGTTGCGAATCATCGCCATCAGCGACTGATTTTGCGTCGTTTGCGTTGGCGTTTCGGTTTCGGTGGTGGTATCGGTGTCGTCATCGGTATCGTCGGTCTGGGCCGCCACCGGGCTAAACGCGCCCGCAAAGGCCAGGCCAAAGGTGAGAACAGCGGCCAACAAGGTAAGCCATAATTTTCTTTTGTTCATATCATACTCCTTTACACAGTACAAAACTTTTCACTTCAAAGAGGCAGTCAGCAAACGGCCGTACCCAGCCGTAACAAACTGCCAACATTTCCATCATAACAGGCAGCTTTTCTAAAATTCTGTACCTGGATACAAAAATCGGGGTATGGATCGTTTATACCTGCCACCTGGCACAAAACCCGGCTGAAAACAAAAAGCGCCGGATGTTTTGGCATCCGGCGCTTGTTACAGGGCTCTCTAATTCTAAAGCTGCTAAACCATTTCAGCTACCGGGTCTGGCGGCAGGAAGGTGATTTCCAACACGCCATTTTGCAGGCTGCCCCCACCAGCGCGCCGCTTGGCCAGAACGGTGGGCAGAATCATTTCGCGCTTGAAGTTGCCAATGGTGATGAACATTTCGTCACCCCGCTTGCGCAGCTTCACGTCGCCCCCGGTTACAAAAGGCATAGGCAGGCGCATGAGGTAACGGCCGTCTGCCTGCTCCACAATCTCCTGCAGCGCACCGCGGTAAAAAACGTCGCCGGGGTCAGTCTGGCCAAAGCAGTCATGCGCCAGCTGCGCCAGCGGTTCAAGGCCGACAACCTCGTGTGGGTAATACGGCGCACGCCACAGCGGCAGCGGCTTAAAGTTGTTCTCGATCATCTCCAGATACTTTGCCTGGAGTTCGCGCCGCTGGGCATAAAACGGCCCCTCTTCGGCAGATTCGGGCAGGATGCGGTTGATGATCACGCTGTCGACCGGGTAGTTGAACAGACTGAGGTAGCTGACGGCGCGTTCGGCTTCACGCACCACCATTTTTTCCGGCTGGAGCACCACGCGGTAGCTGCTGATTTCAGGATTGCTGAGGGTTTCGCGCAGTTCACCGGTGGCAGCATCCAATTTTTCCAGCGCTTCCAGCACTTCGGCTGGTCCCTGGAGTAAGCGGCTGGCAAACGGCCGTAACGCATTCACCACCTTGCTCCGCCCCCGGCTCAGGTGCCCCGCATACCAGCGAAACGTGTCGGGCATCGTCAGCAGGCGAATCGTTTCGCCCGTGGGCGCGGCGTCGATGATGACCCGGTCGAAGTTGCGCTCTTTGGCCTGCTTGTTGATGTGCAGCAGGCTCACAATCTCGTCCATGCCGGGAAACGCCGACAGCTCATCGGCGACGACATTGTTGATCTTGTTGCCATCGCGCAGCATGCCAGAAACAAACTCTTGCAGCGTGCCCCAATAGTTGTGAATGTCGGCCACGACGCTGATTTCCTGCGCCCACAGGTTGGGCGCCACCTCAACGGGGGTCGCGGCCAGGGGCACATTGAGCGAATCGGCCAGACTGTGGGCGATGTCGGTGCTGGCCACCAGGGTTTTATAGCCCAACTCGGCGCTGCGAACGGCCGTAGCCGCCGCCACCGTCGTTTTACCCACACCACCTTTACCTAAATACAAAATGATTCGCATATATCCTTATCCTTATTCAGCAATTGCAAGCTGATTCATCGTTTCTACAGCGGCTTCCCGCACTTCGAGTTCCTCATCATACATAGCAATTGTTTTAAGCAACTGTTGCATCTGTTCATCAATCTGTTGCAGATGGGTTAATGCTTTCACTGCCCAAATTCGCTCAAACTTAAAGGTGCTGGTAAGTCCATCAATTATTCTTTCTTTTTCTGATTTTGCGTTGTACGGTTCATCAATTTCCCGTCGCCCCAAACGCCGCAAGCGTTCTATTCGCTCTGGAGAAGCGGCGTACAAAAAAGTGGACTCTGTCCAGAAGAGAGCTGCATAATTTTCGATCAAACAGCGTGTTTGATACAGTTCATTTTGGGCATTTACATACAACACATCGTAAGAACCACCTCTCGAACGAGATGTAAGTGGATTATTCGGATGCCAGGAAATATCCAACACCTCACAATTACGGCCCATCATGTATTTTTGAATGCGCCGATGATCGTTTACCATTAACAAATACCGAAATGGCAAAATTGCAATGGGAAAAAGTGCAAAAAGAAAGAACTTGCTCAATGAAATTCCTTAATTTGTTGATATTCGCTCATTATACGCCGCAATTTGGATTCAGGTTGTAAAGCTGCATCAAGTTATAACAAAAAGCGCGGTACCAGATGGTGCCGCGCTTTCGTTTCAAAACTGTTTTGAAAGCTACTTGCTGAGCTCTAACGTCAGGTAAACGGAGTCGGGATCGTCGGCGGAGAATTCCAGGAAGCCTTCGTTGTTGTAGTATCCGGTCAGTCCGGCCACGCCAGGGTACTCCACGCCACGCGCCAGCGGCTCGGGCAGGAAGAAGTACCCTTTTTGGTCCGTCTCGGCGAAGGCGAAGATCTCGGCGTCGGTGGGGTTGTCCAGCCAGGCATCCAGGTCGGTGCCCGGCTGCAAAACAAAGACGACGGCACCGCTGAGCGGCTTGCCGCTGTCGGCGTCTAAAATTTCACCCTCGACAAACACGCCATCTTTGCTGTTGTTGGTTGTGGTCGTCGAGTTGGAACCGCCGCTGCCAACGGCCGTTTCTGCCGCACCCACAAGCGCCAGATCACCCCCCGCATAAATTTCTACCGCGTAATTCCCATTGGCGATCGGATCGCCATAGTTGTGGAAATAAAACGCCGTGCAGTCACCGGATGAGCCTTCATTCCACTCCAGCACCAGGCTGCTGAGCAGCTCATCCTCCAACCACCAGGCCACCAGCACCTGCTCCCCATCCACCATGCCGCTAAATTCGAAGATAGCCACGGCCAGGGTGGTGTTGCTGGGGTAACTGTTGCGCGGCCCGATGGCACACTGGTCCGCGTCACTAAAGTCGTCGGCCCAGGTGACGTGGACAAAGTTTTCCTGCCCGGTTCCGGCCACCACGTATGGGCTTTCGTAGGCGTTGTTGGCCGCGGCGGCTTCCAGCAGCGGCTGCGCGTAATTGATGGCCCGCAGCCGGTTAATCGCCCCGCCAATCGCCTCCTGACCAAACGAAGGCACGCCAATGATCTGGCCGGCGGCGTTGACGCCCAATCCGCCCGAGTTTCCGGGGGAAATGGTGGCATCTGTCTTGATCCAGGCGCGGTCACCGACGCGGTTCTGGCTCTCGAAGCCCGCCACGTTACCGCGCGTAAAGGTGATCGTTTCACCACCGGCACCCGGGTAACCCAGGATGCGGATTTCATCGCCCAGCCGGATGGAGTTTGAGTCGCCAATTTCGACAAACGGCAGGTCGAGCGTGGCCGGGTCCAGCGGGTTGCCGTCGAGATCGGCCGTGATTTCAATCACGGCCAGGTCCAGGGAGCCATCGGCCGCGGCCAGTTCGGCAATGTACATCTCGGTGGGCGGCACATCGGCTGAAGCGCTGAGGGCCACCACCAGCTGGTCTGGCTCGTCACCAAAGAGCATCTCCGGGTCGTTGTACAGGGTGGCCAGGCCAGCTGAGAGCGGGGCGGCCACGTGGGCGTTGGTCAAAATAGTGCCATCGGGCGAGACAATCGTGCCCGAGCCGGTCCAAATGGTTTGCGGACGGCCGTTGATCACCTGCTTGGCAAAAATCTGCACCGTGGCCGCCTGGAGCTGCTCGATGGGTGCCGGTGCACCACTGGGCTCAACCTCGGGTTCCACGACTGGTTCGGCGGCCACGGGCGTGGCGACCACGGGTGTCGCTTCCGGTTCGTCGGTGGGTTCGGGTTCTTCCTCAGCCTCGTCATCACGCGCCCGGGGGGTGGGGGTCGTTTCCAGCGCCGTACCCAGCTGGCAGGCAAAAGAAGTGAAAGCAAACAACATCATCAGCAAAAAGAGCAGTTGCAGAGGGGAGTTGTGGATTCGTTTCATGCCTTACTCTCCAGAATGGTAGGTAACAGATTGGGCAAATTGTTGAAAACCAGGCAGCGCGGCGGCAACGTGTTCGCTGTGCGCTTCCAGGGAGAGCACCATCACGCCATCGGCCTGGACAAAGTAGTAATCCAGCCCTTCAACCACGTGCGGCACGCCGGGCGAATCGAGATCGACGCGGGCAAAGCTCACTTTGTAGCCGTCCTGCCCGGCAAACACAATGGGTTCGGCGGTGAGCACGCGGTAAGTGTCGTCTATTTGGGCGCGAGCCAGGTTGCGATTCTCGGCCACCACGTCCAGCTCGCCCGTGGCGGGGAGCAGGCTGACGCGATACAGCTCGTCCAGCGCCAGCGGATTACGCGCCAGGAAGACAAAATCACCCGCGCCTTCCTGCACCAGCCAACCGGCGGGAATTTCGGCGGTAAAGCCAGATTGCTCGATGGGGCGGGTAGCGTTTTGCACGGCCGTTTTCACCCCCCAGCCCAGCAGCAAAGCCACCAGCAGAAGAAGAATGGTTAAAACGGCCGAACGTCGTTCCTGCGTTAGCTGCGGCTGCGGTATGCTCACAGGCGTCATCAGTCACCTCCGTGCACGGCCAGATCGTGCTGAATGGAGCGGGACAGGAACCAGGTGATGGCCCCGGCCAGCACGGCAGCCAGCAGCAGGCCCAACCAGGTGTTGACCGCCCCCAGGCTGCCCTGGTTTAAGTTGCCGCGCAGGAAGTAAAACAGGCTGTTGAGAGCGGCCGCCAGGGTTAACCCGAGGGGCATCCACCAGAGCGGCCGTTTTTCAAACTTCATGCGCCCCAAAAAGTAGCCCACCACCCCGGCAAAGCTGGCCTGGGCCAATGTGGTCAGCACCATGCGAATCGCCCCAGAGCCCAGCTGCACGCCGCCCGAACTGACCACAAAGTTGATATTGAGCACCAGGGCATAGCCGATGGCGACGGCCGTTGTGTAGATGATGCCGTCAATCGCTTCGTTAAAATCAGCGGCGTAATACACGGAAAACCGAACGGCCGCATATTTCAGAAACTCCTGGGTCATGCCCACAATGAGAAAGCCGCCGAGCAGCTGCGCCCAGGCGGGGCTGCTGCTGAGCCAGCCCGGCACGTCAAACAGGCCATCAACCAGCGGCACACCGATAGCGCTGGCCAACAGAGCGCCCAAAAGCACCATTTGCAGCACCAGGTGTTTGGGTTCCGGTTCTAACCGATCGCGCCGGTAGAAGAAGGCCAGCCAGACGACGGCCGGTACCAGGGCCATCACAAGACCGGTTATGACTAAAGTTGTGGGGGTAAATTGGGGTTGAAGCGCTGCTTCCAGGCCAAAAATGGCCAGAACAAATAGGATCAGAAGCACAATGGAAGCCACATCTGCCTGCCAGAGGCCGCTGCGCTGTCGCCAGGGTCCATTCATAAAACCACCTCCTAAAAAGTGAGTTGTTGTCGCCTGCCATCATTGTCGTTGGAACGGCCGTTGGCGTCAACCACAGGTTTATTTTACGGGCTAAGCGATCACAAATCGATCCAGTCGCATGGTGAACGACTGACAAACGTCAATTGTCTGACGCTAAATCGGTTTTATAATTTCGCGTGTGTCCAGCGTTTCTAACCAGTTGCCTGGGAAACGGCTGTATTTTACCCATCTCTCTCACAAAAGGATGCCAGTCATGAAGCGTATTTTCCTCCTGTTTTTAGGTTTCTCCGTCTCACTTTTCCTCATTTCTGTCTCTGGGCTTGGCCAGGCCACGGCGGGCGCAGCCAATCCACTCACCGTTGAGCTGCTTTCCCCACACAGTCAGACAACGGCAAACACCACGTTTAACAATTATGGCTACGGTTTGGTGGCCGGAGTTAATACCGCGCATGCGTATTGGCAAGAGAATGGCAACGGTGCAGAAGGGGCGGACCTTTTTTACCGACAACTTCCTGACGGCAATACGGTTCGTCTGTCAGATCCGGCTCTGTCTGAAGGGAATGTGGACATAGTCTGGTTTGATACGGCCGTAGGCCAGGACAATACTTTCCACATGGCGTGGATGGAAACCGGATCTGCCTCTGAAGCCTACGATCTCTTCTATTGGAGTGCGGCTACCGGCACCCTGCTTCTAACCGACCGCACCCAAACCGAAGGCTACGTCCAACCTGCTTCTGGTACCCTTACCTTGCTATTGGATGCGGACGACATGGCCCACATCATCTGGTTTGAAGAAACCAATTCTGCCGAAGGCAGTGATCTTTTTTATTGGAGCCAGGCCACGGGGACAGTTTTAATATCCGACCACAGCCAAACCGAAGGGTCGGGTATAGGTCTTGGGCCAAACCGACTTATCATGGATGACAATGGCAACGCCCACGTCACCTGGGGTGAATACGGCACAGACGGTGTTACCGCCAGCTATTTCTACTGGAACCCCTCCCTATCATCGCCGGTAAATCTGCCTGCCATTCGCTCGTTTGTCGTCGCCAACAATGTGGCGCATATCATCTGGCAATCAGCGACCGAGGGGCCAATTGTTTATTGGAATTCCACTGGGCAAAGCGCCCAACCTATCCCTTCATCCGCAGACGCATCGGGCGGTATCATCAATACCGGCGGCCTGATTGAAGATTCAACCGGCGCGGTGCATATTTTCTGGGTAAAAGGTATTTCAGGCACCTGCCTGGCCCATTGGGATACTGCCAGCCAGACAACTGAAGATCTGGTGACTGGCACTCAATGTTATCCTTTCTGGAACGTATTTCTGGACAGCTCAGACAATTTCCACACGATCGTGGTAGACCAACCCACGGCCACCCGCCGCTATCGTTATTGGAACGACACGCTTACCACGCCAGTTACAATTCCTATTGGAAGCTCAATCAGTCAAGGAAAGTTAATGGGCATCGAAGGCACCAACGAGGTTCATGTTACCTGGATCGAAACCGTTGGCAGCGACGACAACTATTATCATTGGGACAACATAGCCCAAAATGCCACCAATCTCAGCACGTTAGCAGGCGCGGACACGCATATTAGTACTACAGGAATTCAGGTACTACCGAGCAGCAATGGTGAACTGGTTATGCTCTGGTCTGAAGGGATAAACGGCACCGGGACATTTCACAATCTTTACTGGAACTCGGCTACCAACACCACCGTTGATTTATTCACTGAGCTGGGAATTGGTTCTATAAACTCTGGTTTTGATCCTATGTCTGTTAATTTCTTACCAAATGGTGAGCCATACACGGTTTGGCCCGGCACGCCTATGAGTGGCCCCGCTGGGTTGTACATTTGGGACAGCAGCCAGGGTATGGTGCATCTGGCTGGGGAAAGTACGCCATGCAGCGAACTTAGCCGCTATTACAGCAGCGAAACTGATCAGCAAGGGAATATCTACCTGGCCTGGGAAGATGATGCCACAAAAACTAACTACCTCTGGAGCCAAACCAGTGGTCAGGTAGACCTGAGCCAAACCTTGGCAGCCGAAACCGAGTGTGATCCACCCCTGGTAACAATGAGCGACAACGGCCGTATTTTTGCCATGTGGATCGAGGAAAGTGATGTGGCGGGCGAGGGTCTAGATGTGTATGGTGGCTGGCTGGATGCTCCTGGCTATAGCCTTTACCTACCAATGATTACAAAATAAACGGCAAGTTGCCGAATTTATCGTTGAAAAAACATAGGAGAGGATCATGAAATTTTCGAATTTGTTCTTAGCCATTGCTTTTCCAGTTGCTCTACTTGGTTTGTTCATGGCTACCTTACAAACTAAGGCCAGCCCAAGCGCCACTTTCACCGTCAACAGTACGGTTGATGCGGTAGATGCAAATCCGGGGAATGGGGTGTGCCAGACGGCCGTAGCAGGACAATGTACCTTACGAGCGGCCGTTATGGAAGCCAACGCATTTCCCGGTCCAGACACTATCCAGGTAGCGGCAGGGAATTATCTTCTTACCATTTCAGGCGAGAACGACGATTTAAGTGCTACTGGTGATTTGGATATCACCGAGGAACTTACAGTCTCAGGTGCTGGACAGACAACCACTATAGTCGATGGCAATCAAGCCGATCGGATTTTTCATATACTCGGTGCCGCAGTCATGCTGTCTGATATGACAATCACCAACGGTAGCGTGACCAACTCTTCATTCTATGGTGGTGGAGCGGTCCTCAATGATTTTGATGAGGATTATCATCTAGGAAAATTAACCTTAAACAGGATAACTGTATCTAACAACAAAACAGTTGATTGGGCTCTCGGCGGCGGGGGTATCCTGAGTAGAGGCGGCCCTCTTACGGTTACAAATAGCCTCATCCAGAATAACGAAGCAAATTTTGCCAGCGGCGGTGGCATCAGCGCCGAAACCACTGTATTCATTGAAAACACTACAGTTAGCAATAACGTCGCTTATAGTTCTGGAGGGGGGATTGCTGCAGTAAGGGTGCACATCTTTAACTCCATAGTTGATAATAACATTATCCGAAAAGATGAATCCAACAGCGGTGGAAAAGGCGGGGGTCTATATATTTCTTCCCCTTCCACAATTGAAAACACGATTATCAGCAATAACTCATTACACGATGGGAAGGGTGGCGGCATTTATGTAGATTTAAATGCTAGCTTGCACGTAACTAACACAAAAATCATCAGCAACTCTGTAGAATCTGAATTTTTTAATACGGGAACTCAGGGAGGAGGCATATACAACCAGAGTAATCAACCCGTGACCATCGTAGATAGTATTGTTGCAGGAAATTTCTCCGGCTTCGATGGCGGAGGCATTTATCACAACTTAGATGCAGGCCAAATGACTTTAGATCGGGTAACCGTCAGCAACAATCAAGCTGAAGGAAATGGTGCAGGCATTCACAATGGCGGAACGCTCTCAATGGTAAACACAACCATTGCCCAAAATGTAAGTAACGGCCTTGTAAATGGTGAAGGCGGTGGTATTTACCATAAGGTTGGTTCTTTAACGTTAACGAACAGTACAGTGGTTCAGAACGAAGCCGTATACGGGGGCGGCATTTTCCAATTTTCAGGCCCTACTACTGTAAAAAACACAATCCTAGCGGACAATTTCGCTTCAAGCACTGTAATCGCTGGACAACCCATCACTCACAACTGTGCCGGCCTGGTCCAATCCGAGGGTTACAATTTGGAAGATGGAGAAAACTGCAATTTCTTGTCAGCAGGTGATATCTCTAGTCTAGACGCCTTGCTATTTCCGAGTTCAATTCCGTCTGGTGCAATCATTTACTTGCCACTCCCCACAAGTCCTACCATTGACGCCGGTTCAAATGCGGTATGCCCAGCAATAGACCAGAGAGGCATCAGTAGGCCGGTAGATGGGAATAATGATAACACCAGCATATGCGATATCGGGGCGATCGAGTTTGAACCTGGAATGTCGCCGGTACAGCAACTTTTCTTGCCTTTCCTGGTAAAGCCCTAACAAAAACGCGCTTAGCATTGGGTGCGCCATCGGTGCATTTAATCGTGGGGATGGAAAAGGTCACACGGCCGTTTCCATCCCCACATTCTCTTTCAGCCGGGTCAAATCAATCTCAATCTCTGACTCCGTGCCTTCAATCGTGCGTTTGATCGGATACGGCAGCTGGTCAAACAGATACCAGATTGGTTCGTTGTCGTTCTGAATCAGCCCCACTACCGATTCGGCCCCGGCAATTTGGGCCAACTCAAGCACCATTGCCAGCAGCCGCTTGCCAATGCCCTGCCCCTGCCGGTCATCACGCACCGACATGGCCACTTCCGCTACGCTGTCCGTCATCCAAACAATGCGAGCCACACCCACGGCCACCTCATCCGCTTCGCCCGGCACGGTGGAAAACGCAATTAGACCCAACTGCTCGTCGGGAACGGCCGTGGCAATTCGGCGTGCCTCTGCCCAAACCTGTGATGCAGGTACATTGTCAGTAGATCGGTGAAAACGGCGATAACGGCTCACCGGCCCCATGTGCTCAAACAGATCGACTAAATGCGGGGCGTCCTTCTGGCGCAGAATTCGTACCCACACCGACGTCCCGTCCTTTGTCAAAAACCGTTTGGCCAGTTGTTTTGCTCCCATAAAAACAAATTACCTCCGTATAACGCAGCGCGTTATAAAGAAGGTAGGTTAACATAGAAATCAAGCAAAATCAATAAGCACATTGTAAGAAAACGGACGGCCGTCTTCGTGAATTCGGCCCAAAACCAGCAGTTTCAACCGATTTGGGAAACCCTGCAACCTTTCTAAACCCGCTGCGTAATAACCCATGTACCCCCACCTGCCGGGTGGCTGTTTACCTGTGGTACACCAACAAATGAACCAGGACGAACCCTTCGTCATCTAAAATTTTGCAAGGAAGGTATACGCGACAATGAGCCCGAAAAAGCAAACCGATAAATATCAGGACCTCAAAACATCCCTGGAAACACTACCCCACATTAGTTCCGCCCAGGTCGAGCACTGGATTCACATGCAGCAAGTGATCGACCAGACACGCGACTATCTCATCCGTGCCGTGCCCCAGGCGCAGCAAAGCATTGATGAGGCCCAGAAAATTTTGGCCCAACGCACCTATACCCTCGTCTTTTTTGGCGGCACGGGCGTGGGCAAAAGCACCCTCATCAACGCTCTATTAGGGCGTAATTTGTTGCCAACTGGCGCGGTAACGGCCGTTACCGGCACCATCGTCTACATCGAACAAGCCCAGGAAGGCGAAGCCGAATCCCTCGTCCTCACCTACTGGACCCAGGCTGAATTTGCCCAGCGCGTCCGCCGCCTTTGTCAGCTAGGCGATCTTGACGCCTTCGACATCATCAACGACGGCGAGCGGGAGCAGGCCCGTGAAACCATCCAAAAGATCATGGCCGATGGGGCCGACAACGCCAAAACCGAGCGTGATGAATACCTGGAAATCCTCATCGACTGCATCGACTCCTACGAGCACAACAAGGCGCTCTACGCCGACGGCCCGCCTGCACCGCGCAGCCTGGCCCTGGACAACGCCGATTCCCTGCGCCACCTGCGCGAAGACGGCTTCAAAGGCAGCCAGCAGCGCCAGATCCGGCTCATTAAATCCGCCACCTTCAAGATTCAGCCGCGCGCCGGGCAAGAAAGCCTGCTGATGAACGGCTACCTGCGCATCGTCGATGTGCCCGGTTTGGGCGCAGGCATGAAGCTGCACGAAGCAATCACCCTCGAAGAAATGAAGCGCGAAGACGCCATGATCGTGCTCGTCACCGACGCTGGTCGCCAGCGTGTGGATGAGCTGAAATCGCTCTCGGCCGTCAACTGGATCAAGGAAAATCGCCTCTTCGGCCTGAGCGGCGGCGATTTGGACGAAGCCGCCAGCAAAATCTTCCTGGCCGTCAACGGCGGCAACGTGCGCCAGGCGTTTGACCGCCTGAACTCTGGCCTGCCGGAAGCCGAGCTGGAAGTGAAAGAAGTCACCCGCTACGTCGCCCCCAATTACTGGGAGCGGTACCGGGATCGGGGCCACAATCGGCCGTATTTCCTGGTGATGGCCCCGCCCGCCCTCTACGTGCAGGACCCGGACAACGCACCCGACGAATTCGCCAGCGAAACCGAGCGCATCCTGAAGGTATTCCGCGACCAGTTGGGTCAGGTGAATGCCAGCGATCCGCTCGATCCAGAAACGGCCGCTGCCCTCCTCAAGCTCAGCGAAATCCCGCTGCTGCGCGAAAAGCTGATCACTTTCATCAAAACTGAGCGTGTGCGCAGCCAGCTGCGGGAAGCGGCCACCCGCATCCGCAACAGCCTGCAAGCGCTGCGCTTCTACTATGAGAAGCAGTTGGCCCATCGCGGCGTCCACCCGCCTTTTGCCAACAGCTGGGAGCAGCTGCAAGAACGCCGCTTCGAGAACGTCATCATTCGCCAGCAAAAAGAGCTGCCGCGGGCCTTCCACAACGCACTGCTGGAGCTGAACAACCGGACGAACAGCGACGGCCGTTTCCGCAACATCCTCCGCCCCACCCTCAACGGCATCAAGGGCATGGTCCAGGACGCCGTGCAGCGTGAGGTAGAAACGCTGCTGGAAAATTACGGCACCGAATATTGGGACGACCGCGACGTGACCTACGACAACCTCATCTGGGGCACCAGCGGCATCGAAATTCCGATCAAGCGCATCCTGTTCCAGGTTGAGCTGATCCTGCAAGATTCCGTCGCCAAGTTCATGCCCGAAGCGGCCGAGGTGATTACGGCCGAATTGGAACGTACCCTGGAAGCCCACGAAATCCTGAGCCGCCTGCGCCGCGCTGCCTACGAGCAGGAGTACAACTACGCCATTCCCGGCGAAACGGCCGATGGTCTGGCCCTGGACGAAGCATTTAACGTCCTGGTGGAGCGTGTCGAGCGCAACTTCCGCCACGTTTGCCAGCAAGCGACCATGTACGAGCTGATGAAACCGGAGCGCTCGGTGCATTCCCGGCTGGACGCGGGCGAACGTGAACTGTCGCTGAACACCAACGAGCGGCTGCTGGATGTGGCCCTGCACGGCGTCGAATCGGTGCGCCGCGAGATGGCCGCCAGCATGCCGACCCCCAACAATACGCAGACTGCGGCTGCCGCGCCCGCCGTGGCCGCCGAGCCAGAAATCAACATCTCCATTCTGGATGAGCCAGTTCAACCGGCCACGGACTTCCAAATTAGCTTCGTCGGCGAAAGCGAAGCCAAGATGCCGCAGACCGACCTGGAAACCAGCTACGCCGACAAATTGGACAACGTCGCCGTGAAGGTCAACCGTATCTTTGGTGAGATTCTCAACGACCTGTTCAACGACGACGACCTGCTGCCCCGGCTGCGCCGCCTCTTCTGGCTGGAAGCCACCAAGGCGGAGCGGGACTTCAACACCCACATCGTCAAGCCGATGCTGAAGCAGCACGACCGCAACCTGCAAAAGCCGGAACTGCGCGCCGCCATGGAAATGGACCTGGAAAACGTGTCCGACCTGGAAGAGCTGATGCGCGTCTGGGACGGGCTGCACAAGCTGGAAAACAGCCTGGCGATATAAAACTCCCCCTCCCTAGCCCTCCCCCGACGGGGGAGAGAACCTGATCCCCCCTCCCTTTGGGAGGGGGCTAGGGGGAGGGTAAAAACCTGTAACTTCTGTAGGAACGTCTCATGACAGACCTTGCAACACAACCTCTGCTAAAACAACTCGACGACGCCCACCTGCCGGTTTTCGCCGTGCGGCTGACGGAGTGGCTGATTGCCGACCTGAACAAAAGCGCGGAAAGCGTGCCCGACTTCACCGAATCGCGAGCCAAGGCGCTGCTGCGGGCAACGGCCGTAGTCGATGACCCCACCCTGCATGATTTTGCCCGGCTGGTGGAAGGCGGCGGTACGGCCGTTCGCCTTGCCCTCCACGACTTACTCCAGGAAACCGGTCTGGCTGAAGATGAGGAAGTCACCGCCCTGGCCACCGCCAGCGCCGCAATCTCCAGTCCCCAATCTCCAATCTCCTGGCTATCGCTCAGCATCGCCGCCCACGCCTGGAAAAGCGGCTACCCGCTCTACCAGCTCGATCCGGCCTCGCCACCAGGAGAGTACAGCCCGGCCGGGCAGCTCATCAAACGCGCCGCCACCTTTTTGCGGCAGCAAATCCAGCGCAGCGCCACCGAGCGCGACAAGCTGGGCAAAAAGCTAGCCTACAGCCCCGGCGACGGCACGCCCACGCTGGACACGCTGCCCAACAGCCAGCCCATTGCCCCGGTGCCACCTCACTTCCGCCCGCCCATTCCGGTGCGCTACCCGGAAGTGTCGCGGGAAACGCTGCACGTCAACGAAAACGAGCCGCCCCCTTCGGCAGGCTCAGGGAGCAATGTAACGCGCAACGCACCGCTCACCATCACCAACGACGATATCCAGCCGGCCAACCAGCGGCCGGTGCGCATGCCAGAAATTCGCATTCGCGCGGATCAGGTGCCACAGCGACGGCCGTCCCCATCCAGCCAACCCCGGCCGCAACCGAGCAGCAGCAGTGGAAGTGGGAATAACTTGGGAACGGCCGTACGCCAGCGCTTCAGCCGCGACAAGGAGCCGCTGCGCAGCACCAAGCTTCGCGTCATTGTGCAGGATGTGCAGGATGGCCCCGGCCTGTACGGCATTCAGGTGCAGGTGCGCTGCAAAGGCATCAACGCCCACGTGGCGGGCACCACCAACCGCGACGGCGTCTTCCTCTGCGAGCTGCCCGTGCGCGTCCACTCTGGCCTCACCTACGATGTGGACATCACCTGGCCCCGCGACCTGGGCGGCGAAGTCGAGCGCAAATCGGTCACGCTAAACGTAGATCGTACCGAATTTAAGCTGCCCTTTTTCCGGCGTCTATCCTAAAGCAACTGGTTGCAAGTAAGAAGTTGCAAGTTGCAAGTGAAAACCACTTGCCACCTGCAACCTGCCACTTGCAACCCCAAAACGATTAAACAACATGACTGAAACACCCGAACCCATCATCATTACCGATCCCGACAGCGACCGGTACCACACCTTCGGCTACATCAGCTGGTGGCGGCAGGAAGTGGTGCGCAACGCCACCATCCTGGTGGTCGGCGCGGGGGCACTCGGTAACGAGGTGCTCAAAAATCTGGCCCTGATGGGCATTGGCAACATCCTCATCGCCGACTTCGACACCATCGAAGACAGCAATCTCAGCCGCTCCGTGCTGTTCCGCGCTTCGGACCGGGGCCGCCGCAAAGTGGATGCCGCCGCCGAAGCTGTGAAGGCGCTCAACCCAGACGTCAACGTCAAAACGTGGCACGGCAACATCAACTTCGAGATGGGGCTGGGCGTGTTTCGCCACGTGGACGCCATCATCGGCTGCCTGGACAACCGCGAGGCGCGACTGTCTATCAATCGCTTTAGCTGGCAGGTCAATCGGCCGTGGGTCGATGGGGCGATTCAGGAGCTGATGGGCATCGTGCGCGTTTTCTGGCCCGGCCAGGGCGCGTGTTACGAATGCACCCTCACAGACCTGGATTACCAGATCATCAACCTGCGCTACTCCTGCCCGCTGCTGGCCCGAGAAAACATCCTACAGGGCAAGGTACCCACCACGCCCACCAGCGCCTCGATTGTGGCCGCGATGCAAACGCAGGAAGCGCTCAAGCTGATCCACAACATGGAAGTTCAGCCGGGCAAGGCGGTGATGATCAACGGCCTGACCAACGACATCTACACCACGGAATATCCGGTGAAACAGGGCTGCATGAGCCATTCGCGGCTGGAGCCGATTGTGGAAGTGGAAGGGGGTACGGCCGTTTCCACCACCCTCGCCGAACTTCTAGCCATCGCCCGCGAAAAGCTGGCCGATGACGCCGTGCTCGAATTCGACGGCGAAATTGTTACCACCATGCACTGCCTGGACTGCGGTGAGGAGTTCCCCATCTTCCGCAAGATGGCCCGGCTGTACGAAAACGAATCTGTCTGCCCCAACTGTAGCGGCCGGCGCGAAATGCGCATGACCCACCGCATCGACGGCAGCGAGGATTTCCTGGATCGCACCCTGTCAGAAATGGACGTGCCACCCCTGGGCATCATCCGCGCCCGCAGCGCCAGCCAGAAGCAAAGCATCTACCTGGAGCTGACAGGCGATAAAGAGACGTTTTTGCAGTTTGACTAGTGAAGGAGAGAAGTTGAACTTCTGGCAAAAGTTCAACTTCTAACGCCGGGTGCAACCCGCTGCGGCAAACTGCGTATATAAAGTGAATTATCGAGTTGATTTGAAACAAACAGAGCACAGCCAAACAGCGCGTGACTCAAAGCACAATTCAACCAAGACGAATGGAGGCTTTTTTCAATGGCAAGCATAAAAACAATCATCTACGACCCGACCGGTTCCAAGAAAACCCCGGTGGAACTCCCAGACGACGTACCGATGCGGCGTTTGATTCCCGCGCTGGTTAGCAAAATGGGTCTGCCCACCAGCCAGGGGGCTAATCCCATCACCTACCGGCTGGACCACCGCTCCTCGGGCAAGCGCCTGAGCGAAGACGAATCATTGGCCGATGCTGGTGTGGTCGAAGACGATATCCTGAGCCTGTTCCCGGAAGTAACGGCCGGTTAACGGTAAAACGGTGATCAGTTATCAGTTTGAGTGAAAAGTAAAAAGTGAGAAGCGAGAAGGGAAAGTCAGTTCTGGCTTCAACCTTCCGCTTTTTGTCTTTTTTGAGGAAACCATGTCCTTTGATATTCGTGAAACCAGATTGCGCAACGACCATGAACGGATTCGGGCGCTGGTGAATCGCAGTGAGTTCATCCACATTTTAACTACGGAAGGTGATCCGGTTGAGAAGTATTTGATCCGCTTCACCTGTAAAGGCGTTGAAAATATCAACTCGGCCGGGACGCCCCAGCTGCGCGAAGTGCATGAGGTAACCATTTACCTCCACGCCGAGTACCCGCTAAAGCAGCCGCAGCTCAAATGGCACACGCCTATCTTCCACCCCAACATTCACGTGACCGGGGCGGTGTGCATTGGGGCATGGTGGCCTGCCAAAACCCTGGACGAACTGCTGCTAACGCTGGGCGAGATGATCCAGTACAAGAATTACGATCCCAAGGACCCGATGAACTCGAAGGCAGCCGCCTGGGCGCTGCGACACAAGCACATCTTCCCGATCGACCGGCGCAGTCTGAAGGGACAGTCGCTGGAAGATATGATTGTGCTGGGGCAGGAGGAATCGGATGAACTCGGCATCAACATTCTCTAACGGCCGTTCCACGACCAGCGACAGTGAACCCATGATTGGCCAACCCGAGATCGACAGCTTGCCGGAACGGCCGTTAACCGACCTGACCGCCACGGCCCACCTGCACGGCCAGCAGCCAGCTGCCAACCAGGTAGTTGTCAGCCATCGTCAGCAGGCGCTGAGCCAGGTTCGGGCGCACAGCATCAGCAATTTGCGCGCGGAATTGGGCGGGGTGCTGCTGGGCCACGCCTACCGCGACGGGGACCGGCTGTTGGTGGAAGTGATCGCTGCCCTGCCCGCCCGCAACGACGACCACGGGCCAATCCACTTTACCTTCACCGCCGATGCCTGGAGCCAGATTCACCACGACCGCGCCGAAAAATATCCCAACCTGGAGATTGTCGGCTGGTTCCATACCCATCCGGGTCTGGGTGTTTTTTACTCCAGCGATGATGTGGTGGTGCATACGGCCGCTTTCACCTTACCGTGGCATGTGGGGCTGGTCGTCGATCCGTTGGGCAACCACGCCAGCTACTTTGGCTGGCGGGATGGCGTCTTGGCCCCCATCGTGGGCTATTACGAGCAGCTAGACAGCCAGCCGACGCCGGTAGCCCCGTGGCGCGTGACCAAAACCGAGGTGTGGCACAGCCGCGAAACCGAGGAATTTTACGCTTCCTACGAAGGGCGCAGCGAGGCGGCTGGCCCGGGTAGGCTGTCTTACGGCCTAAATCTACCGAACACCGTAACCCTGGGCGTTCTTGGCTTTGTTATGGGGTTTTTTTTGCTTATTGGCTGGGTCGTGGCGCTCAACCGGCAGGTCAACCACCTGGAAAGCGTGGTGGCCAGCCTGGCGGGTGAAACGTCGCTGAACGCGGTGAGCTGTGCCGATGCCCGGCTGCGCATTGTGACCCCTGTGACGCAAAGCCAGCTCACTGCCGGAGCCGATGTGGCTATTTTTGGCACGGCCGTTCAGCCAGAAGCCGCCCGTTACCAGATTGAGTATCGCCCGGCGGAGAGCGAACTGTGGGAGCTGGTTGGCGTACAGCGCCGCCAAACCGACCTGGGGCTGCTCACCACCTGGGACACTGGCGAACTGCCCTTGGGCTGGTATGAACTGCGGCTAACGGCCGTTGACCGCCAAAACATTCCCCTGCCCGGCATGGCCAGCTGCCAGATTGCCGTGCAGTTAATACCTTAGCGGCGGGTTGTTAGCGGCTCGAACAGGCCTCCTAGCAACTTGCCACCAGCCACTATTGACTGGATCTATTTATGACTGAATCAACAACGACCCATTACGTGGCGATTATTCAAATTACGCTGCCGGGGCAGGCAACGGCCGTTTCCGCCAACATTCGCCTGACCCCGACCGAACTGGTGCCCGTGGCAGGCAGCTACAAAACGCTGCACGAATGCACCCTGGCCGAGCTGCAAACCTTTGCCGACCAGATGGAAGCCGATATCTGGCAGACCTACGGCGAAATTAAGCTGGCGGACCTGGCCAAAGACGGCACGGTCAAAATGGCAATGGACGTGGTAGACGCCGCAGGCGAACCGGTTGCGCCTTCGCGGGAGTGGTTGGCCAAGATGGTCGTAGAGACGGCCGCTGCTGCCACCACCGAAGAAGCGGCCGACGAAACTGCTGCCGAGCCAGAAACGGCCGTCCCTGCCCAAATCGACGCGACGCCCGAGGAACCAGCAGCTGAACCGGCTGAAAAGGAAGCGGAAACGGTTGTCGAAACGGCCGCTGCGCCAGAGCCGGAATCCACGCCAGAACCCGTCGCCGCCAAATCTGTGCCCGCCAACGA
Source organism: Anaerolineae bacterium (assembly GCA_020848035.1). Lineage (GTDB taxonomy): Bacteria > Chloroflexota > Anaerolineae > Promineifilales > Promineifilaceae > Leptofilum. The sequence continues at coordinate 99,298 of JADLAX010000003.1, forward strand.
CGTGGACCAAATTGTCGTGTCGGAGCCGGAGCCGGTGCATGAGGAGCGGGAAGCGCAGCCAGACGCCACCAGCGGCACGATCATTGCTCCCAGCCGGGCGCGGGTGCGCATCGCCGGGCGGCATCTGCCCATCGGCGATCCGACGCCGGCGGCGGTGGACATTACCATTGAAGAGCCAGCTTTGCGCGCTTCTCAGGCCCATGCGCTGAGCAGTTTAAATCGTGAGGTGGCCGGGGTGCTGGTTGGCCCCAGACCAGAGAAGCAGCCAGACGGCCGTTACCGCGTACACATCCTGGACACCATCATCGCCAAGTACACGGTGATGCACGGGGCGAGTGTGACCTACACGCCCGAAAGCTGGCGCTACATGACCGATAAGCTGCGCGAACGGTACCCGGATGAAACGGCCGTTATCGTTGGCTGGTACCACACCCATCCCGGCTTTGGCATCTTTTTGTCGGGAATGGATTTGTTTATTCACCAGAACTTCTTCACGCAAATCTGGCATGTCGCTTTTGTGCTGGACCCACGTGCCCAAACCAGCGGCTTTTTCAGCTGGGATCGGCAGAAAACGCAGGTCTCGCGGCACAATTTTCAGTGGCCAGACTGGGCCGCCGGGAGTTGGTGATTTTTGGAGACCGGAGATTAGAGATTGGAGATTGGAGATTGGTGTATAATTAGCCAAGAAATCTCTAATCTCTAATTCTCCAATCTCTTAAGAAAATGGACGAACAGGAAATGCCCTCCCTCACCATCACAAATAGCGACATCCAGGCCGCCAATCAGCTGAGCCTGCACTGCCCCATTTGCGCCAATCCAGTAGAAAAGTTTGTGGACGAGCGCGAACTGCTGCCGGTGGTGTGCGCCAAGTGCGGCACGCTGTACCACAAGGTGTGCTGGGAACAGGGCGGCGGCAAATGTGCGGTGCTGGGCTGCGGCCACGACAAATTTAAGGTGTACGGCACACCGGCCAGCCCAGTGCTGAGCATCAAATACACCGATCTGCCACGGCCGTCGGCAAACGGCCGTTCCAGCCAGCAAACCAAGCGCCTCAAAGAAGAACAGCGCCGCGAGATCGAGCAACTGCGACGGCCGTCGCTGCTGCAGCGCCTCTTTAAGTGGCTGCTAGACCAGATCAAAATTGGCTAAATAGAAATAGGAGATTGGAGATTGGAGATTTAATCTCCAATCTCTAATCTCTAATCTCTAATCCCCACTCCCCCCATGCTTCCCCCCCTCATCATCACCAAGCAGTCCCCATTTTTGGGCGAGGAATGCGCTCTTTGCAAAAATCCGCTGGCACCGGGGGATGAGATAGTCATTTGCCCGGAAGACAGCACGCGCCACCACGCCCACTGCTGGCGAGCCAACGGCAACAAATGCGCCGCCTACGGCTGCCGGGGGCGGGGCGAAATTGCCGTGCCCGAATCCACCCCGCCCGAGCCAGCCCCGGCGCAGCCGCCACCAATTCCTGACCGCCAGCCACCAACCACGAGTGCAAACGGCCGTATCCAACATACCGCCAACCGTTTTGGCTGCGGGCAGGGCTGCCTGCTGATAGCCATTGCCATCGCCATCATCTTCTTTTCGATTGGCTGCTTTGGCCTGTGGGCCATTGCCGATTACATCATGCTGGAAGTGCTGGGCTGGCAGTACCGCGTGCCGGAAGCCGGCATCATTCTGCCCCAACTTTTGCTGTTGATTTAGAAGAAGAGGAACACAGAGGGGCACGGAGAAGGTGCGGAGTTACACAGAGAAAACCCACTCCGGCCTATTCCCGGGCAACTTTGTACGCGGCCAATGTCCGATCGCGCGCTTCATGGTGGTCGATGATGGGTTTGGGGTAGTCGCGGCCAATCTGGCAGTGGGCTGATTTTTGGACCAGGGGCGGCATGCGCCACGGTTCATAGATGTAATCGTGGGGAACCTCGGCCAGTTCGGGCAGCCAGCGGCGGATGAAGGTGCCATCGGGGTCAAACTTTTGTGCTTGTGCAGTGGGGTTGAAGATGCGGAAGTACGGCGCGGCGTCGGTGCCTGTGCCTGCCGTCCACTGCCAGCCGCCATTATTGGCCGCCGGATCGCCATCCACCAGCTGCTGCATAAAATATCGCTCGCCCCACTGCCAGTTGATGAGCAAATCTTTCACCAGGAAAGAGGCGACGATCATGCGGGCGCGGTTGTGCATCCAGCCAGTGCGGTTCAGCTGGCGCATAGCGGCATCAACGATGGGATAGCCGGTACGGCCGTTACACCACGCCACAAACTCCTCTTCCCGATTGCGCCACTTTATCTGGTCATATGCCGGACGAAAGCTGCCACGCAGCACGTGGGGAAAATGGGCCAAAATATGCACATAAAACTCGCGCCAGATGAGTTCACTCAACCAGGTTTCCGCTCCCTTGCGGGCGGCCTCCGTCTGGGCCAGGTGCATGGCGCTTACGGCCGTTACCACCATCTGCCGCGCCGAAATCATGCCAAAGCGCAGGTAAGGCGACAGCTGTGAAGTGCCGTCTACCGCCACCAAATCCCGCGCCTGGGCATATTGGCCAATGGCATCGGCCGCAAAGGCGCGCAAGCGGCGCTGGGCTTCAGCCTCGCCGGGTGGGAAGGGCACTTCTGGGGACAATTCCGGCGCGTCGGGGATGGCCTCAGACCTGAGGTTTACAGGAGTAGTCATCTTTTGTGGGACGGGCAAGAGGTCGGCGGTACGCGGCAACGGCCGTTGCTGCCAGCCATTTTTCTTAAACGGGGTAAACACGGTGTAAGGAGCGCCATCCGGCTTGAGCACCGTGCCGGGCGGGTGCACCACCACGCCCGGGGTGAGCGTTAGCGGCAGCGTCTGGCCAATCTGCCCGTCCCGACGGCGGGCGTAGCCGGTGAAATCTTCTTCGGCAAAGATGGCTTCAGCGCCACTTTCAGCCAGCACCGCCGCGAGCACGGTTTGGGGACGGCCGTAACGCACCACCAACCGGCTGCCGCGCTGGCGCAGGTCGGCGTCTAGCTGGCGCAAACCGGCCCACAAAAAGGCGCGGCGCATGTCACCCACAAAAGGCGAACTTTCGAAATGGGGATCGACAATAAAAAGAGGAATTACCTGGGGGGCGGCGTGCTGCGCAGCCGCAAGCGCCTGGTTATCGGTTAAGCGCAAATCCCGACGAATCCACCAAACGGCCGTTTCCACAGCGCACCTTAGGCAGTTTCGGCCAGTACCGGATTTTTTGCCACCTCAGACAGCCAATCCACCACCAGCTCAGCCGGACCATGCAGATGTTCTTGAGCGGCCGTATGGTACGCCAGCAAATATTGGCGCATAACTTCCACCGGCATGCTGTAATTCAGCAGCAGCTTTTCGGCCCAGGCAATTTCGGCGCTCAAAAACTCGATGTCGCCAAAGGTGAGTGCGGCATAAATGTCACGCGAGAGGTGCAAATTGGCGTTGGTGTAATGTTCGTAAGACATGCCATCGGCGCGGAGCAGGCTCCAGGCGTGGCCTTCAATAAAGGACTGTTGGTCACGGAAAATTTCCAGCGCCTTCAAATAAAAATCGGGGACACGCTTGATGGTGGGCGGGGCCATGCCAAATGAAAGCAGGCGATCCACCGTTTGGGTAGCTTCCTCCATCGATTCGCCCAAGAAGTAGCCGGGGATACGCTGACGCAGGCGGGGCACCGTGTTAAAAATACGGCCGCCGAAAGCCAGCATCACGTTCTTTTCTGCGGCCACATTTTTGGCCACCTCAAACAGCTTGGCGGCGGTGTACAGCTGCTGGGCGGTTAAAATGATCAGGTTGGGTTTAACCGATTCCACCGTGGAGACAAAACGACCCAGGGGCACGTTGGCCCCCAGGTAAACAAGATCCCAGCCGCGATAGCGCAGCATGATGGTGAGAGTGAGCGGGGCAAAGGTGTGGTCCTCGTGCGGCGGGCAGCCAATGAGCACCCGGCCGGAGCGTGTGGGCGCGGGTGAGGCGGCCAGGAGCGTGTTCAGGCGGCGCATGGCCAGGGCTGAAGCAAAATGCTCCTGCTGCACCGTGACTTTATCCTGGAACCACATATCGCCAATTTCAGAGAGGGCACGCTGGAGCAGCCGGGTGAGCACAGTTTCGGGCTGGTAGAGGGCAAACGCCTGGGTCAAAATGCGCTCCGCCGAGGCTTCATCAAAGCGCAGGCAGGCGTTTATCCAGGCGGAACGGATATCGTCAACTTGGGTGGTGCTGAAAACGGCCGTATCTACCACCGGCAGCGTCATTTCCTGGTACTCTGGCACAAACAAGGGGGATTCACCCTCGGCTTCCAGGCTTTGCCACAGCTTCACCGCGCGACTGATGCTGAGTCCTTCGTCTTGCCGGGCCATCAACCACTTGATAATGGCTATATCTTTTTCGGAATACAGCCGGTGACCGCCGCCAGTGCGGTTTGGGCTGGGCAGCCCATAACGACGCTCCCAGGCGCGCAGTGTGTCTGGCTTGATGCCCGTCTCGTTAACAACTACTTTCAGGTTATAGGTTGGGGATTCACTAAGTGAAGCCATGTGTTTTTGCTCTACCTTGAAGATTTTCCGGATGTTGTTGTGTCTGTCTTTGTAATTGGTAAACAAGCAAAGCCCGCACCAATCGATCTTCTCGCGTGCCGGGCTGGTCAGGTGCCTGATTACAAGGCCAAGTATAAGAAAAAAGTTAGTTTTTGTCAATGTTTTGCACAAAAATCGACGTACAGGAGAGGTTTTGTTCAGATTTTGACAACACATGAGGCTGTTTTGAAACAACGGCCGTTTTTCGTTAAACTTCCCACACATTCCCATAAAAGGACGGTATGATGAGCACAAAATTCCAACAACTGCTTGAAAAAGTGTACGAAATTCACGACATCGAAAAGGCGATGGGCGTTTTAGGCTGGGACAAGGAGACCAATATGCCCCAGGCGGGCAACCTAGCCCGCATCCAACAGATGACCACCCTGCGCCGCATCAGCCATGAGCTGTTTACGGCCGATGAGATGGGTGAGCTGATTGAAACGGCCGCTGCCGAAATCGCCGACGCCGCCTATGAGAGCAACGAAGCCAGCCTGATCCGCTACCTGCGCCGCAGCTACGCCGAATCGCGCCAGCTGCCGCCCGCGTTTGTGCGCCGCGTCAGTGAGGTGAGCGGTAAGGCGCAGCCCGCCTGGGTGGAGGCACGCGCCAGCAACAACTTTGCCCACTTCCAACCGCACCTGGAAGAAGTGGTAAAGCTGGTGCAGGAAATGGCCGAGCTGTACGGTTATGAGGATGAAAAATACGATCCGCTGCTGGACAAATTTGAGCATGGCATGAAAACGGCCGAAGTTCGTGCCATCTTCAACGCTGTCAAGGCAGAGCTGATTCCCTTGCGCCAGGCCATTACCGAACGCGGTACGGCCGTTGATGACAGCCTGGTGCACCAACCATTTCCCATTGATAAGCAGAAAGAGTTTGCCTACTACATCGCCGACGCCGCCGGTTATGACCTCAGCCGGGGCCACCTGGGCACGGTGGTGCATCCTTTTGCCACCAGCTTCAGCCGCGACGACGCACGCATTACCACGCGCTGGTATCCCAATTTCTTAAACCCGTCGCTGTTTGGCACGCTGCATGAATCGGGCCACGCCATGTACGAGCAGGGCACCCACCCCGACCTGGCCCGCACGCCGCTGGCCCGCGGCACCTCCAGCGGCATCCACGAATCCCAATCGCGCATGATTGAAAACATCGTCGGGCGCAGCCTGGGTTTCTGGCAGGCCCACTACCCCAGACTGCAAGCCATTTTCCCCGACCAGCTGGGCAGTCATGGCGTTCAGGCATTTTACCGGGCAATCAACAAGGTGCAGCCGTCATTTATTCGCGTGGAGGCGGACGAGCTGACCTACAACTTCCACATCATTTTGCGCTTTGAGCTGGAGCAGGCGCTGCTCACCGGCGATCTGGCCGTGGCCGACCTACCCACTGCCTGGAACGACAAAATGAACGAGCTGCTGGGCGTGGTACCGCCCAGCGACAGCGACGGCTGTTTGCAAGATGTGCACTGGACGCGGCCTGGTTTTGGCTACTTCCCGACGTATGCGCTGGGCAATTTGTATGCGGCGCAGTTTTATGAAACGGCCGTAACCCAAAACCCCACCATCGCTGAGGAAATGGCCCAGGGCCAGACCGGTGCCCTGGTGGCGTGGCTGCGCCAGAACATTCACCAACACGGCCGTAAATTCACCCCGGCCGAACTGGTGCAGCACATTACCGGCGGACCGCTGACGCACCAACCATTTATGCGCTACGTCACCCAAAAATTCAGCGAAATTTACGAACTGTAGGGAAGAGTAAGAATTGACTGTATCGGAGAGCTTGGGGGAAACTGTTTGAAACGTGAAACGTGAAGCGTGAGAATTTGCCCATCACGTTTCACGCTTCACGTTTCACTTTTCTAGAAGAAGCCGCCGCGAATGGCCTGAACGCCCACAAACACCAGCACCAGCACCACAATCACCAAAATCAGGTTGTTGCGGAATTTCTTGGCGCTGTCGGTTGATTTACGCCAGGCGGCGTTGCTGTGCGCCAGCAGCACCGCCAGAAACATTGTACCAGCATGTTCAAGGCGCTCACGAACTTGAAAACCGAGTGAAAAGAGCAAAATCAGCCCCAACAAAAAGTTGATGTCAATGAGGCCCACCAGGGCCGACATCAGGCCGCGATCCGCCGACTTGTACTCTGCTTTTTGGATCAGCCCCCAGGCAAACTTCACAATCACCACGACGGCCACAATGGCCACCAACCAGCGAAACTCCCCATGAATCGTGCGAACAATATCCACAAAACTCTCCTTTTACTATGTGTTGTCTTGAGGGGGAACGGCCGTATCCTCATCCGTCGTTCGGTTTGGGTCTGGAAATTCAACCAAAACTCGCGCCACCGCCCGCCCCTCAACCGCTAAAACCCGAATATGTATTTTATCATTATAAACAACTTCATCACCCACAACCGGCGGACGACCCAGCTTAGAAATCACCAGCCCTCCCACCGTCTCGACGTCTGGCAAATCATCCTCATTGCCCCAAAAGCCGTCGTCAAAATCATCGACCAAATACTCACCCTCGGCCTCAATCAGGCCAGGACCCAGCTCCACAAACGGCTCTTTTTCCAGATCAAACTCATCGCGCACTTCACCAACCACCTCTTCCACCAGATCTTCCAGCGTCACAATGCCATCCATACCGCCAAACTCATCCAGCACAATGGCCATGTGCAGCTTCTGCCGCTTAAACGCCGCCAGCAGCGTCTCCACAGGCAAATCCTCTGGCACCGCCGGAGCCGAGCGCAAAATCAGCCGTAAATCAAAGCGGCTCTCGCTGCGTAACGTCTGTTTGATCAAATCCTTGAGGTGCAAAATACCAACGATATGATCCCGATCGCCATCATAGACCGGGAAGCGGCTGTGGCGGCTTTCCGAAACGATTTTTAGGATTTCTTGCCGGGAAACATCAACTGGAATGGCCTGAACCTTGGTGCGCGGCGTCATCACTTGCGAAACGGTCCGATCACTAAAATCGAAAATATTCAGGATCATTTCCTGCTCTTCCACGTTCAGCAGACCACCTTCGGTACTTTCCGTCACAATAAGCTCCAGCTCTTCGGCCGAAAGCACCCGCTCGTGCCCTTCAGCTGGCGGAATACGAAACAGCTTGAGCATCGAAACACCGATGCGGTTGAGGATTTTCACCGGGTAGCTCAAAATCCAGCGCGCCACCGTCATGGGGGTTGTTAAGAGCAGCACCATTCGTGGCGCGTCGGACAAGGCCAGCGATTTGGGCACCATTTCCCCCACGACCACGTGCAAATAGGTGAGCAGCCCCAGCGCCACTACGTAACCAATGCTTTCAACCAGTTCAATTGACGGTTCAAACCAGAGACGTTCCAGGTAAGGTTCAATAAAGTGGGCAATTTGCGGTTCGCCGTACATGGCCAGACCCAACGAAGCAATGGTGATCCCCAGCTGGGCCGTGGCGATGTATTGGTCCTGCTTTTGGCGCGATTCAATGGTGGCCAACACCGGCGCAGCGCGGCTAACACCTTCCTCAACCATTTGCTCCAGCTGAGTCGGCCGTACGCCAATGATGGAAAACTCGGCCATCACAAACAGGCCGTTAATCAGCACCAGCACGATGATAACCACCAGGGCCACCAGCAGCGTGCTGAACGACGAATGAGAGGCTTCCTGGGCAGCGGCCGTGGCCAACACACCCAAACCGGGTAAAGTAATCGCCAGCAGGAGGAACTTAGTCATGATCAGCCACCTCCCACTCAATAAACGGATCATCATCACTTTCGGTAGGCGGCAGCTTCAATGAAACTTCGGAGACGCCCGGATCAGACATCGCCTCCACGCGAATGGTGATATCGCCAAAAGCCACCGTGTCGCCCACCCTGGGCGGACGGCCGAGTTCGCTAAACACCAGCCCGCCCAACGTATCGGCATTTTCTTCCGGCAGCTCCAGCTCCAAGTATTCGTTCACATCGGCCACCAGCAAATCGGCTCGCAGGTAGATGCGCCCCTCTTTGTCCTTGGCAATCAGCGCCATTTCATTGTCAAATTCGTCTTGCAGCTCACCAAAAATCTCTTCAATGAGATCTTCAAAGGTAATCAGGCCCACCGTGCCGCCATACTCGTCGAATACAATCGCCAGATATTTGCGGCGGCTGTTGAGCCGCTTCCACAGGTCCGAAATCGGGATGGTTTCAGGCACAAAAACCACCTCGCGCAAAATCGACGCCACGTCCTCGCTCTGCTGGTTGTACAGACCAAACAGATCCTTGATGTGTACAAACCCGATGATATCGTCGATGGTTTCTTTGTAGATGGGGATACGCGAGAGGCCTGCGTCCAGCGCCGTTTGCATCACGTCGGCCACTTTGCTGTTCAGCGGGGCCGCGATGAGCCTGGTGCGATGCAGCATCACCTGCTTGGCGGTGAGGTCGCGCAGGCGAAAGGTGTTGCGCAGCAAACGCCGCTCCTCGTCGCTAAGCAGGTCCTGGTCATGGCTTTCGGTAACAAGCAGCTCAATTTCTTCGGGGGAGTAAGCGTGGCCATTTTTCTCTTTTAACGGCCGTCCCAACGCCTTCAATATCAAGTTACCACTGCCGTTAAACAGGGCAATTAAGCCAGTGTAAGTAATGATCAATTGCGTAATGCGCATCGGCACGGCAACGGCCAGCGCCACGCTCTCTGGATATTGAATCGCCACCGACTTGGGGAACAATTCCCCCATGATCACCTGCAAAATAGTAATGCCCGCCAAAACCAGGGTGATGGCAATCGACGTGGCTGCCGGTTCAGCCCAACTTGCGGTGGACTCCACCCCCAAAGAGGCCAGGGCCGGTGCCAAAGCAGTCAGCAACCGCGCTAACGGCGCTACCAGCAGTTGGGCAATCACACTCTGCCCATAAGCACCCACCACCAGCGACGAGATGGTAATGCCAATCTGGCAGGTGGCTATGTAGCGATCCAGCTTGTGGCTGTCTTGCATGATAGGCAGCAGCAGCAGCGCCATGCGGTTGCCCTGGCCCGCCATCTGGCTAATGCGGGTGCGCCGGGCCGAAACCGTGGCAAATTCGGCCGCCACGTATAAAGCATTAAAAAAAATCATCAGGGCTACAACAGCCACAATCGTCAAAATCGTTAATAACATCAGCTTTTTTATGGGATTAAACAATACCCAATACACAATAGGCCCACCGCTGGGGTAGGCTGCCAACCAATAATTTGCTCAGACACACCGGGGAGAGATGGGTGATAAGGGTCAGGCGCCTCAGGATTAGAATCGGTCAAGGCATCCCCCTCTTAAACACAGAGGCTGCAACCGTGCAAACAGAACCGGGGCGAAACTCCCCCAGGCAGTTCAATCACTCGGCTAAGATGGCTGGGTGTGGCTTTGTCTACACAAATTGTTGGTTGCATTAAACTTTACTCAAAAAAGGCTAGTAAAAATTATAGAACAGGGGATAACAATGGTCAAACCAGGAGCGGACAATCATCGGCGGAAAATGCGAATGACGATGTTGAGCAAAATCGTACCCAACACGCTTACCAAAATCATCGTGGCCAGGGGGAAGTAGATGCGGTAATTTTCCCCTTCGATTTCAAAATCACCGGGCAGGTTGCCCAACCAGGGGAAATATTTGGCAGCGACGAGTACCAGAATGCCCGCCAGGGCAATGGTTGCGCCAATGATCAGCAGCAAACGGCCGAATTCCACCACCAGACCCTACTCCTCTACCCCGTCACTGTCGCCATCGCTGCCCGATGCGTTAAACAGGCTGGGCTGGTTGGGCTTGCCCGCCAGCACATGCTGCGGCAGTGGCAGGTTCAGGTGACGATAGGCGTGGGGCGTAGCCACGCGTCCGCGTGCCGTGCGCTCCAAAAAGCCCAACTGGAGCAGGTACGGCTCCACCACGTCCATAATCGTGTCCGACTCTTCGCTGATGGAGGCACCAATTGTGTCCAGCCCCACCGGCCCGCCGCCAAACTTCTCGATGATGGAGCGCAGCACCCGGCGGTCCAGGTCATCCAGCCCAAGTTGGTCAATTTCCAGGAGGTCAAGGGCGGCAACGGCCGTTTCCCTCGTAATCTCCCCCTGTGCCCGCACCTCGGCAAAGTCACGTACCCGGCGCAGCAGGCGCAGCGCCACCCGGGGCGTGCCACGTGACCGACGGGCAATTTCCGTGGCCCCCGTTGGCTCGATGGGCACCTGCAAAATGCCCGCCCCGCGCATCACAATCGTCTCGATGGCCTCAAGTTCGTAAAAATCCATGCGGTAGAGTGCGCCAAAGCGCGCCCGCAGCGGGGCCGTCAGCAGCGCCAGCCGGGTGGTAGCGCCAATGACGGTAAATTTGGGCAGCTTCAGGCGCACGTTTTTGGCCCCTGGCCCCTTGCCCACCACGATGTCCAGCACAAAATCTTCCATCGCCGGGTACAAAATCTCTTCCACCGCCCGCCCCAACCGGTGCACTTCGTCAATGAACAGGATGTCGCCCGCCCGCATGTTGGTGAGGATGGCTGCCAGGTCGCCGGCCCGCTCAATGGCTGGCCCGGCGGTGATGCGGATGTTGACGTTCATCTCGTTGGCCACCACGTGGGCCAGGGTGGTTTTGCCCAGCCCCGGCGGGCCGTGAAACAGCACGTGGTCCAGCGGTTCCTGCCGCCCCTTGGCCGCCTCGATGAGGATGGCCAGATTGGCCTTGAGGCGCTCCTGGCCGGTAAATTCGGCCAGCTGCTGCGGCCGCATCAGGCCATCTAAACGGCCGTCTTCCCGCTTTTTGCCCGGTGAAATATGTCGGTTGGTTGATGCCTTGTCATTCATAATTTTTCTGTTGCCAACAAACTAACTGCGTGGGATTATACGATAACTGCGCCTGAATGCGTAACGGCCGTCACCGCAACGGCCGTAAACACGCACCAGGCACAAACGTTCATGGAAACGTGAAACGTGAAACGTGAACAAACAGATTCGCGCTTCACGTTTCACGAATCATTCTGAGGAGACGACATCGGCTGTCGCTGCCACCATGAACGAAAATCAGCAGATTTCGCAGATTCAACAGATTTTTTCTCTGCGACTCCGCGTCTCTGCGTTAAATTATTTTCGAAGGAGGAGAGGAATGGTTTTTGAGTCTAAACATCCGCTGGTGAAACACAAGCTGTCGCTGATGCGCAGCGTGGAGACCAAGCCCAAGAAGTTCCGCGAGCTGATTCGCGAAGTGGCCATGCTGCTTTGCTACGAAGCCACCGCCGATTTAGTCACCCAGGAAATTGAAGTAAAAACGCCGATGGGAACGGCCGTAGGCCAGGACCTCAGCGAAAAAATTGGGCTTATTCCCATTTTACGCGCCGGGTTGGGCATGGTGGATGGCATTTGGGAAATGATGCCCAGCGCCGAAGTGTGGCACATCGGCCTCTACCGTGACGAAGAGACGCTCCAGCCGGTTTCCTACTACAACAAGCTGCCCACCTTCCCCACCGTGCAGGTGTGCCTGGTGCTGGACCCCATGCTGGCCACCGGCGGCTCAGCCATCGCCACCATCGACATTTTGAAGAAATGGGGTGCCCAGCGCATCAAATTTGTCGGCCTGCTGGCCGCCCCCGAAGGCATTGCCGCGCTGCACAACGCCCACCCGGATGTGCCCATTCACATTGCCCAAATTGATTCCCACCTGAACAACATCGGCTTCATCGTGCCGGGGTTGGGCGATGCGGGGGATCGGCAGTTTGGGACGGGGTGAGGGGGTGACAAGGTGAAGGGGTGACAGGGTGAAGGGGTGAAGGGTGTTGAGGAATGATTTTAGGGATGAGTGAAATTTGATCTACTTGTTGGTTTTTGGGGTGGCGTTGGGGACGGCCGTTTTGTTTATGTCACCCGTCCGCCAGCTGGCATTTCGTTGGGGGATTGTGGCCAGGCCGGGGGGACGTCGCCAGCATGCGGGCATGGTGCCCAAGCTGGGCGGCGTGCCCATCATCCTGGGCTACCTGGTAGGCATTGCCCTGATTTACGTCTTGCTGCCCCCGGAAGCCGACAATGCGCTGCGGCTGCGCGGTGTCATTGTGGGCAGCGTCGTCATTTTTGTTGGCGCACTGCTGGATGACAAGCTGGATTTAGCACCGCGCTGGCAGCTTGCCTTCCAGATTGTGGCGGCGGTTATTGCCATCAGCCACACGGTCTTTATCGAGCGTTTCACCAACCCGCTGCCCACCCCCGACTTCTGGCAGAGCGGTTTTGCCTCGCTCTTTTTCTACCTGGACGCCGCCAACCCCAACATTGTGGTGATACGGCCGTTTCTCGTCTACCTCATCTCGCTTTTCTGGGTCTTGGGCATGATCAACGCCGTTAACTTCCTGGATGGGCTGGATGGCCTGGCCGCGGGCGTCAGCACCATCGCCGTGCTGATGTTTGCCCTGCACAGCTTCCGCCTGCTGGCCGATACGGGCCAAACGGCCGTAACCTTCTTCCCACTGGCCCTGGCCGGGGCGCTCATCGGCTTTTTACGCTTCAACTTTGCCCCGGCGACCATTTTTCTGGGCACCACCGGGGCGTGGCTGCTGGGCTACAACCTGGCCACGCTCTCCATCCTGGCCCCGGCCAAGCTCTCTACGGCGCTGCTGGTGATGGCCGTGCCCATTTTAGACGTGGCCTGGCTGATTGTGGCCCGGCTGCGCCAGGGGCGGCATCCATTCCAGGGCGACCGGCGGCATTTACATTTTCGGCTGCTAGATCGGGGGCTGCCGGTGCGCGGCATTGTGTTGGGCTATTACGCGGTGGCCATCGCCTTTGGCCTGGTGGCCATTTTTGTGGCCAGCCGCCTGCTAAAAATTGGGCTGTGGCTGCTGCTGGCAACGGCCGTACTCATCCTGCTTACCTGGCTCACCACCCGTACCAATCGCCCCTTCTCACCGACGGAAACCAATGATTAAATTGTAGTGAGTTTTACAGGGCTGCCGCGGGAACTATTACAGTGTAACAGAAATTGTCAGGTAAACTGGGTATAGTTCCTCAGTACTAGTAAAGTTAATAAGTAGTGGAAGAAAAGGAAGTCGGTTCAGATGAAAACAAATCGTATGATGAACGCAACCAACGGCAGTCACCAGAGTGGCATGAAAGCAGTACCGAATGCAGAAATGTTGTCCCGACAGATTGAAAGTTTGCGGGTTGTGGTCCGCCGCATGAAGGCGTATGAATCCTCTACCCTGAACTCCCTGATTAACCAGAAGCTAAAAGAGCTGAAGTAGCAAGTTCATTTCCGGTGTGACGCAGTTGTCACAGCGTAGCAAAGGCGAGAAAATTTGTGGCAGTGCGTCGCACTTTCCCCTAAATAAACAAAAGCAAAAAGCCAGGCAATGCCTGGCTTTTTTGATCTAACGGGTGCAGGGGGGATATGCCTCACGGTCAACCGGCCACGGTGCGGTGTACCAGGCCAGGTAGTCGGGCAGATGAGCCTGCCAGTAGGCTTCCTCGTGAAAGCCATCGTTGAGGACCCAGGTATGCGGGATGGGCGGTACGGCCGTTTCCATTGCCTCGTGCAGCTGCCGAATGTTGTGGATGACGTAATCGTTGGCCCCAATGTCGAGGTAAATGCGCAGCTCGCCCAAAGTCTGGCTAAGGCCGGTGTATTGGGGATTCACAGCAGGCCAGGCGTATGTATCCAGCAGCGCCGCGCTGTGCCCACCGACGCTGGCAAACTGCTCCGGAAAGCGAAAGGCAATCTCCAACGCCCAATAGCCCCCACGGGACAAACCGCCGATGGCCCGCCCGGCCGGTTCGGCCCAGGCGCAGTGCGTTTGCTCCACGTAGGGCATGAGGTCGTTCAGTATGACGCTTTCGTAGGAGCCGGGGCCGCCCGAGCTGTTGTTGGCAATCCAGCCGCCGTCGGCCATGACAATGAGGAACGGCGGCCAGCTGCCGGTGGTGATGCCCGCTTCGGCCGTTTCGTCGGCGCCCAGGGTGTCCCAGATGGCGTCGGTGTGCACGCTGCCGGGCAGCAGGTAGAGTGTGGGGTAAGTACGGCCGTCCATGCCAAAACACGGCGGCAGGTAAACGCGGTAAGCCATCGGCCCGGCGGTGAGGCTGGGAAAGGTGCCGGTTTCGATGCGGCCCGGCGAGGCGCAAGGGGTAGCGGTTGGTGGTTGGGTGGCGGTTGGTGTGGGGGTGGCAACGGCCGTTGCCATTTCTGGCGTAACCGTTGGCGGGGTCGTGGCGGGGATGGTCAGCACGAGGGAGAGGGGCGGAACGGCCGTGGGTAGGGGGCTTTCTGGTGAGGCGACCACGGCCTGACAGCCCAACAAGCCAACAAGCAGTACACACAACCCGATTGTTCGCGGGGGCAACCTCATGTTTCTTACCAGGGATATTCGCGGGGGGGATCAGACAGTAATTTTTGCAGCGCACCGCGCCACAGCGAGGCGTCGCGGGTCATTGTTTTAATCTGGATGTCGGTGAAGTGCGGGTACAGTTCGGCCAGCAGTTCGGGCACCAGGTCCCAGGCGTCGTGGCGAATGACATCTTCCAGGTTGGCGGCAACTTCGGCCGTCCACTTCCAATCGCGAATGAAGCGTTCGGCCTTCATCCAGTAATCGCGCTTCTCCCACGCCTTAGCCGACTGCTCCACACCGTCGGTGATTTCCCAGAGCAGCAGGGTCATGGAAGCCGCCATGTCGCGGGCCTCGGCGTCCATCTTCGGCTTATGCATAATCTGACGCAGCATTTCAGCAATGCTGCGCATGTTGCGGTTCCGAATTTTGGTGGGGGTATCAATCTGTACAATTCGACTCATAATTCTTCCTATGACTAACGACAAACTCTTACGAACTTAAGGTTTTTTGGGAGTCCGCGTGAAACGTGAAACGTGATTTTTTTACGTTTCACGTTTCACGCATCAAAGGCTGTAACCACAATCATCCACTTGTTTCTTCGGCCGGGCAGCTGATGGTGACATCGCGATACAGCAGGAACCAGCTGGCAAAGGTCTGGTAGCGATCGCGTGGTTCGTAGATGGGACCGATGTCGGCCTGGTTCACCTCGCGGCTGAGGGCGTAGGTGTAGACGTGCTGGTACAGGGTCACGGCGGGCTGCTGGTCGGCGTAGATGCTGAGGAAGGTGTTGTACGACGGCCGTCTTTCACCCAAACCCCACACCTGCCGCCCGGCTTCCAGCGCCTCGCTGGCCCGGCGGTTGTTCCAGCCCGCATAATTTTGCCCGCGAATAATCGCCTCCTGGCTCCAGAAGTCGTACAAATCAGGGTCGATGGACGGGGTAATGTCCACCAATGCCACGTCAAAATCACGCGCCGCCAGTTTTGCCAGGAGATCGGGAACGGAAACGGCCGTTTCCACCACCACCGCCACACCCAACTCTGCCCACTGCGCCGCCACTTCCGCCGCCAGCCGTTGGTGAACGGCCGTATCCAACGCCAGCAGCCGCACGGTAAAGGTCTCGCCTTCAGCCTGGCGCACGGCGCTGCCTTCGGGCTGCGGCCACCCGGCATTGTTCAGCAGTTCGGCCGCGTTGGCCCCGCTGGCGGCAGCAAACATGGATTGATCATAGGCCCAGGAATCGGGCAGGTACGGCCCGGTCAGCGGCACGCCCTGGCCGTTCAGGGCGCGGTCAATCAACCGTTTGCGGTTCAGCCCGGCGGCTAGGGCGCGGCGCACTTCGGCCTGGCGCAGGGGGGCAAAGCCGGTATCGGTCTGGTTGAAGATGAGCTGGGTGTACTGCGGCGCTACGGTGGTGAAGAGACGGGTTTGGGCAACGGCCGTTACCTCTGGCAGCATCGCATCGGAAACGGAATTGATCGCCTGGATGTCACCGTTGGCGAAGGCCGCAAGCAGGCTGGCTTCGTCGGGGTAAAAGCGGAATTCGAGAGCGGGAAGCTGCGTACCGCCGCGCCAGGAAAGCGGGTTGGGCGTCAGGCGCAGGCTGCGCGTACTGTTCCAATCCTGCCCTGGCGCCACCAGCCAGGGACCGCTGCCCACCGGCTGTTGGTTAAACGGATGGTTGGCCAGTTCGGCGGGCGGCACGTCTTGCAGCAGGTGGGCAGGCAAGATGCCGCGCAGGGTCGCTTCCATAAACGGGGCATATGGCTCGGTGAGCACAAATTCAATGGTGCGTTCGTCAATGACGTTGATGGTAACCGTCTGCCACAGCGCTTTGACGGCGGGAGCGGCAGGCACGGCCTCGTTTTGCAGCAGGCCGTAAGTAAACGCCACGTCAGCGGTGGTGATGGGTTGGCCATCGTGCCAGGTGAGGCCGCTGTGCAGGGTAAATTGGAGGGAACGGCCGTCTTCGCTCACGGTCCAGCTTTCGGCCAGGGCAGGAATAAACCGTCCGGCATGGTCATACTGCACCAGGCCGTCAAACAGCAAATTCACAATTTCGCGGTCTACCGGGAAGCTGTCGCTTAACAGAGGATTAAGATGTTGGGGCACCCCCACCATGCCCTCGGCAAAAACGCCGCCGGAAGCAGGCACCCGGGTCGTGCACAGCCCAACTGACTGCACCTGGAAGGACAACAGTGCCAAAATCAGGCCAAAACCCACTACAGCCAATAAAAATTGCCAACGTAAATGCAGCTTCATAAACGATAAAACGTGAATCGTAGGCCGTACCGGGCCAACGGTTCACGTTTCTAACCAGATGATTGGGTAATTGGGTAATTAAGTAATCAGGCAATTGTAATCAAGTTCATCATTACCCAATTGCCAAATTACGCAATTACGTTCTAAGCTGACTGACCCCAGGCCAGGAACGACAAGATGGTGACCACAAAAAAGGCGACCGCACAGGCGATGGTGACGCGGTGCATGGTGGCTTCCACACCGCGGCGGGTGCGGAAACTGCCACTTTCACCGCCGCCGCCGCCAAAAAAGCCGCCCAAATCGGAGCCTTTGGTTTGCAGCAGCACCAGAATCGTTAAAGCGATAGCCAGGATAATTTCAGCAATGCCCAGATAAGGGGCCAAGGGTTGCATATTCATCTAAATTCTTCCTCTATGTTTCATTTTGCGGCTCGGTTAAGCCAGGAATGAATTATAACAGCCACCGGGAGGGGCGTCGAATTGCCGGAAGCGGGTCTCAGCAAATCCAAATACGGCCGTTGCGGCACTCTGGATGAAAAGTTGCCTAATAAACGCCTGCTGCCCTGCGAGCCAATTTTGCAACCAGCCAATTTTGGATATGATTCAGCCGAATTTTCGAGCCCAAGTAGACGAGCGTGACCATGAACGAATCAGACACTCCCTTTATGATTGAAGCCGACAGTTTAACCAAGCAGTATGGGGGGAATACGGCCGTTTCCAACCTCACTTTCGCCTGTGAACCGGGGGAAATTGTGGGCTTTTTGGGGCCAAACGGCGCGGGCAAAACCACCACCATGCGCATCCTCACCGGCTACATGCCGCCCACTTCTGGCGATGCCTACATCGCCGGGTTCCACACCGTGAATGAAAGTATGCAGGCGCGGCAAAAGCTGGGCTACCTGCCAGAAACGGTGCCACTTTACCCGGAGATGACCGTGGAGGGGTACCTCCACTTCATTGGCCAGGTGCGGCGATTGGAAAATGTGTGGGACCGTGTGGACGATGTGCTGGAAGCGGTCGATTTGCTGGACCGGGCCGAAAGCTTCATCGGCAGTTTGTCCAAGGGGATGCGTCAGCGGGTGGGCATTGCCCAGGCGCTGCTGCACGACCCCGACGTGCTCATCCTGGACGAGCCGACGATTGGCCTGGACCCGGCGCAAATTGTGGAAATCCGCCAGATCATTGCCGACGTGGGCCGCCAGCGCACCGTGCTGCTGAGTACCCACATTCTGGCCGAAGTGGAGCAGATTTGCAGCCGGGTGATTATGATTATGAACGGCCGTATCTACGCCGATTTGCCCATGAGCCAGATTAAACAGGGTGGCAACCAGCTCACGTTGCAGCTGGCCCAGCCTGGGGAACAAACCAGCGAGCTTTTGCAGGCGGTGGCGGGGGTAACGGCCGTAACCCTCACCAGCCCCAACCAATTCTTACTTTCTGTAGATGGACGGGATGAAACGAGGATGGCGGTGGCGGAAACGGCCGTTAGCCAGGGCTGGGGCTTGCTCGAACTGAGCACCCACCGGCTCAGCCTGGAAACGCTCTTCCTGGAAAAGCTCAAAGAAGCCCAATCCATCGCCCTCGAACCGGAAGAATCCAAAACAGGCGAACCATTGGAGAAAGTACAGTGATGCAGAAATTACGGTTACAAAAGCCATCTTCAGCGGTACCTGAACCCCTTCAATTCACTTGTCATGCCCGCGCAGGCGGGCATCCACTGGCGATCCAGAAGATGGATTCCCGCCTGCGCGGGAATAACACCCCTACGCGCCCTCCGCGTCTTTGCGCCTTTGCGTTAAAACTCCCCCGCGAGGTGGCCCATGCATAACGTCTGGCAGGTGGCCCGCCGCGAACTGGGCGCGATTTTTGTACAGCCGTTGGCCTACATCTTCGGCGTGGTGATTGTGGCCCTCACCGGCTACATTTTTGCCTCCGAGCTGTTTTTCCAGGCCAGCCAGCCCGGCGCTTTGCCGCTCGACGTGCAGAGCGTGATGGGCCTTTACACCTTCCTCTACCTCTTTGCCATGCCCGCCCTGACGATGCGCCTGCTGTCTGAAGAGCAGCGCAGTGGCACGATGGAGCTGCTGATGACCCTGCCCATCCGCGACGGCGAGGTGGTGCTGGGCAAATTCCTGGCGGGTTTTATCTTTTACCTGGTCACCACGGCGCTGACCCTGGTCTTTCCCATCATCTTGTTTGCCTTTGGCAACCCGGACCCCGGACCGATCTGGACCGCCTACCTGGGCGCGATTTTGTACGGCGCAGCGCTGCTGGGCATTGGCATCCTGGCCTCGGCCCTGTCGGAGAACCAGATGGTGGCCTTCATCCTGGCGCTGGGGATGACGTTGGTGCTGTATTTGCTCACCATTCCGGCGCAGTCGTTTGCGTTGGGCGATACGGCCGTTACCATCCTCAACGAACTCTCCCTGGCCAACCATCAAGACAACTTTTTCCGCGGCCTGATCGTGGCCAAAGACGTGGTCTATTTTGTGGCGGTAACGGCCGTTTCCCTCTTCACCGCCACCCGCGTCCTGGAAAGCCGCCGCTGGAGATAGTTTTTAACCGCAAAGCACGCGGAGAACGCAAAGGATAACAAGAAAAACTTTGCGTCCTTTGCGGTGAGTAGATTTCTATGAAGCAAAAACTGGATAGAATTGCCCCTGTTTTTCCAATTTTAGCCATCCTCCTGCTGCTTGGCGGGGGGGCGGTTTATTTTGTCACCCGCCGCTGGGATTGGCTGCCCAATTTGCTGGTCGCCAGCAGCGGCCTGCTGCTGGTGATCTTTGCCGTGGTCTGGCCCGATGTGGTGCGCGCCCGGCTGAGCAACCGCGGCGGGCGGTACGGTGGCGCTTTTTTGATTAGCTTGTTTTTTACGGCCGTTTTCGTCCTCATCTACTATCTCACCT
Source organism: Anaerolineae bacterium (assembly GCA_020848035.1). Taxonomy (GTDB): domain Bacteria; phylum Chloroflexota; class Anaerolineae; order Promineifilales; family Promineifilaceae; genus Leptofilum. The sequence goes on from JADLAX010000003.1 coordinate 119,325, forward strand.
ACCAAAACACAGACTGGCGCTACGACGCCACGGCCAACAACGCCTTCACCCCGCTGCCCGAAACGGTCGAGCTGCTGGAATCGCTCGACCAGCCCATTCATGTCCTGGGCTTTTACACCACGGACACCGCCTTCCAGCGCACCCAGGCCGAAACTGCCCTGCAAACGATGCAGGCGTACACCAACCAGCTCAGCTACGAATTTGTCGATCCCAACGAAAATCCGCTGCTGGCCGAGGAGTACGACCTCTCTTTTGCCGGGACGCTGGTTTTCACCCGCGACGATGGCACCTTTGCCAAAGCCTCCACCCTCACCGACCGAGATTTACACACGGCGTTGGTGCGCACGCTGAATCCCACCGTTAAAACCGCCTACTTTTTAACCGGCCACGGCGAGCGCGATTGGCAAGATGCGGGCGTGGATGGGCTGGGAACGGCCGTTACCCTCCTCCAAGAATCTGGCTTTACCGTGCAGTCGCTCAACCTGTTCACCAGCGGCGAGGTGCCCGCCGACGCCAGCGCCGTCTTTCTGATTGACCAGCAGGCACCCCTGGCCGAAGAAGAAGTGGCGGCGCTGAGCCGCTACGTCGAGGCAGGCGGGGCGATCTTCATCGCTCGCGACGCCATCGACACCGAAGGCCGGGCCGCCGCCGAAGCCGACGGCCTGCTGCCCTGGCTGCAAGAAACATGGGGCATCACCCTGCGCAACGACCTGATCATCGATGCCTCGCTGGCCCAGGCGGGTCAAACGATTGGCCTGACGTTTGTCGGCGCAGCTTACGGCAGCAGCCCCATCACCGAGGGGCTGGAGCAGTTTGGCACCATTTTTAACGTGGCCCGCTCGATTGATGCCGAAGTGCCTGCGGGGGTAACGGCCGTAAACCTCATCACCACCAGTGACCAGGCCTGGGGCGAAACCGACTTCACCCGCATGATGACCGAAGGTGTCGTCAATCCCGACGAGGGCCAGGACGCCACCGGCAGCCTCGCCGTGGCCCTCAGCGCCCTGAACACGGCCAACGGGGCGCGCCTGGTCGTTTTTGGCGACACCGACTTCCTGACCAACAGCTACATCCAGCAGGGCGGCAACAGCTTCCTCTTCGAAAATGCGGCCAACTGGCTGGTCGATGACGTGGTCTCGATTGAGCTGTCCGCCCGTGAATCGGTCCCGCGCCAGGTGACCATCACCCAGAGCCAGCTCAGCCTGCTGCAGCTAACCAGCGTTTGTTTTGCACCCGGTTTGCTGGCGGCGGTGGGGATTGCAGTGTGGTATTCGCGGCGGAAGCGGGGGTGACAGGGTGACAGGGTGACAAGGTGAAAGGGTGAAGGGGTGAAGGGGTGGCAGACAGACCGGATTGCCGTTAATATTCAGGGGTCTTCAGGATTTCGTGGGGTCTGGCGTGAAACGTGAAGCGTGAAACGTGATAGCCCTCTGGTCACGTTTCACGTTTCACGCTTCACGGACTGTAAACCCCCTGAGTTCCTAAAGAGCCATATTCAGCTACGGCGTTACTTGGGCCGGGCCACCTGCTGGCCTGCTCCACCCACCGCTGCGGATCAGGCTTCCCTGGCCCAACTCAGCTTCTTTCCAGACTAAATGTGGACTTTCCACCCATCATACCCGCCCCACGCCTTCGCGGGGCAGGCTGCGGGAATCTATCTTGCCTGCGCCGGGATACCCGCCTGCGCGGGAAAGACATTTAGAGAGATTCTAATTCTCTGTGTAACTCTGTGCATTCTCTGCGAAACTCTGTGTTCCGCTGTTCTTACGAAGGAAACGACACCAACTATCGTTGACCACCATGAATCAAAAGGACACAGATTTTTAGAGATTTAATCCGCGTTAATCCGCGCAATCCGCGGCCTATTTTCTGAGGAGACAACGTGAAACAGATACCATTTCTTGGCTGGCAAAACTGCGTCCAGCTTAGCAACCCACAAGTTGAACTCGTCGTCACGGCCGATGTTGGCCCCCGCATCATCCATTTTGGCTTTGTGAACGACGAAAACGTCTTTGCTACCTTCCCCAGCCAGCTGGGGCGCACCGGCGACACCGAATGGCAAAATTACGGCGGCCACCGCTTCTGGCTGGCCCCGGAAGAGATGCCGCGCACCTACTACCCGGACAACAACCCGGTCACTGTGGCAGATCACGGCCGTTTCGTCCGCTTCATCGCCCCGGTAGAAACCACCACCCGCATGCAAAAAACGCTCGACGTGGCCCTCGACCTCAACGCGGCCAAAGTGACGGTAACCCACACCGTGCAAAACCTCAATCCGTGGACCGTGGAACTGGCTCCCTGGGCACTTTCAGTGATGGCACCGGGCGGTACGGCCGTATTCCCCCTCCCCCCACGCGGCAGCCACCAGGGCAACCTGCTGCCTACCGGCCACCTCATCACCTGGGCTTACACCAACCTGGCCGATCCGCGCTGGAGCTGGGGCGAGCAGCACATCCTGCTGCGTCAGGACCCCCACGCCACCACGCCGCAAAAAATCGGCGGCAACAGCGCGGCGGGCTGGTTAGGCTATGTGCGCGACGGCCGTTTCTTCCGCAAAACCTTCGCGCCGCACAATCCAAATGCCACCTACCCGGATCGCAACAGTTCCGCCGAACTGTACACCGACGCCAACATCCTGGAGCTGGAAAGCCTGGCCCCGCTGGTCCAGCTACAGCCCAACGCCAGCGCCAGCCACACCGAAACCTGGCAGCTCTTCAACCACGTGCCCACCCCGCACAACGATGCGGATGTGGTGGCGCACTTATTACCGAAAATTCAGGAGTGAGACGTGATAAGTAAAAAGTGAAAAGTAAAAAGTGGGTCTCACTTTTCACTTTTCACTTTTTACTTTTTACTCAAACCAAAATGACCTACGCCCAAACCATCGCCTCTACCCTCAACGTAAAGTCCGGCCAGGTAACGGCCGTTATCACCCTGCTCGACGACGGCAACACCATCCCGTTCATCGCCCGCTACCGCAAGGAAGCCACCGGCAGCCTGGACGAGGAGCAAATTCGCCAGATCAATGACCAGGTTAGCAAGCTGCGCGCCCTCGACGAGCGGCGCAGCACCATCCTCGAATCGATCGCCAGCCAGGAAAAGCTGACGCCCGAGCTGGAAAAAGCGATCAACGCCGCCACCAGCCTGACCGAGCTGGAAGATTTGTACCTGCCCTACAAACCCAAGCGCCGCACCCGCGCCATGATCGCCCGCGAGAAGGGATTGGAACCGCTGGCGGAGTTCATTTTGGGTCAGCTGGTAACCCGGCAAACGGCCGTTCAAATCGCCGCCCCCTTCCTCAACGAAGAAGTCCCCACCCCCGACGACGCCCTGGCTGGCGCACGTGACATCGTGGCCGAAACGATTAGCGATACGCCGCAGGTGCGCCAATCCCTACGCGAAAAAGCGCTCCAGTTTGGCCTGCTGCGCAGCGAAAAAGTGAAAGATGCCGAGGATGAACGCGCCGTCTACAAGCTGTACTACGACTTTGAGCAGCGCATCGACCGGTTACGGCCGCATCAAATCCTGGCCATCAACCGGGGTGAAGCGGAGAAAATCCTGCGCGTCAGCGTGGACATTGCCGAGCGGGATTGGATTCTGGCCATGCGCACCGGCTTTCGCACCGACCGCCGCTCACCGCTGGCCGAACAGCTCCAGCTGGCCATGGACGATGCCGCCAAGCGGCTGCTGGTGCCCGCGATCGAGCGCGACGTGCGCCGCAGCCTCAGTGAGCAGGCCGAAGCCCACGCCATCCAGGTGTTTGCCGACAACATGCGCGGCTTGCTCACCCAGCCGCCGCTGGCCGGGCACACCGTCATGGGCATCGACCCGGCGTTCCGCACCGGCTGTAAGGTGGCGGTGGTGGATGCGACCGGCAAGCTGCTGGAGACAACGGCCGTTTACCCCCATCAACCGCAAAACAAACGCGCCGAAGCGCTGAAAACGCTGGCCGCCCTGGTGCAAAAGCACAACATCAGCCTCATCACCATCGGCAACGGCACCGCCTCGCGTGAGACGGAGCAGCTGGTGGCCGAGCTGACGCGGCAGATGGATGAGGTGCATTACCTCATCGTCAACGAGGCGGGGGCCAGCGTCTACAGCGCCAGCCCGCTGGCCAAAACCGAGCTGCCGGAGCTGGACGTGACCCTGCGCGGCGCGGTTTCCATCGCCCGCCGCGCCCAAGATCCGCTGGCCGAGCTGGTGAAAATCGACCCCAAGTCGATTGGCGTGGGGCTGTACCAGCACGACGTGAACCAGAAACAGCTCTCTGAATCGCTGGACGGCGTGGTGGAGTCGGTGGTGAACCAGGTGGGGGTGGACGTGAACACCGCCTCCCCGGCGCTGCTGACGCACGTAGCGGGCATTGGCCCCAAGCTGGCGGCCAATATTGTGGCGTATCGAGAGGCGAACGGCCGTTTCCCCAACCGCAGCACTCTCAAAAAAGTGTCTGGTCTGGGGGCCAAAGCGTTTGAGCAGTCAGCGGGCTTCCTGCGCGTGCGCGACGGTGACAATCCGCTGGACGCCAGCGCCATTCATCCCGAGAGTTATGGGGTGGCAACGGCCGTTCTCAAACAAGCCAGGCTTAGCCCCACCACCCCACCCACCGAACGCGCCCCGGTACTCAACCAGCTGCCGCCCGTGGCCCAACTGGCCAGCCAGCTCAACACCGGCGTGCCCACCCTCACCGACATCCTGGAGCAGCTGGTGCGCCCCGGCCGCGATCCGCGCGAAGATTTGCCCCGCCCCATCCTGCGCAGCGATGTGCTCTCCCTTAGTGACCTCAAGCCAGGCATGGTTCTCAAGGGCACCGTGCGCAACGTGGTCGATTTTGGCGCGTTTATCGACATTGGCGTGAAGCAGGATGGCCTGCTGCACCGCAGCCAGATCCCGCGCAGCGCCACCCTCAACGTGGGCGATATTCTCACCGTGAGCATCCAGGCCATCGATGCCGACCGAGACCGCATCAGCCTGGGCTGGGCCACGCCAGAAAGTTAGCCCCGCCCGCTGGCCGATACAGCCATCTTGGACTAGTTTGATTTTGAGGCTGGCGTGAAACGTGAAACGTGACCGGAAGGTCTTCACGTTTCACGCCAAACCTGATGGAAGATCAACCCAAAGTTAACCAACCTCCTGTTGCTCAAATCTGCGCCCCAGCTACTTCAAAAACATTAATCTCTTTACAAAACCTGTTCAAAAGGACATTTTGTACACATTTTTACGCTATATCCGCCAAAAATAGAGTGATTTTGTCAAAAAATCTCAACAATATCTTGACAAAATTCGGATGGTCAGCTAACATTCATACTGACTTCTAGTTACCAAATCATCACATTATTATTACATTTCGAGCCTGAGGTATGGCGGTTTTTTTAACTGATGATGCAATTTTTGGAGGAGGAAACATGGCGCTAGAATCGTTTGAACCGGCCGTTTGGGAAGCCCGCCTGCTGCGCCTGGCCCATCACGCACTTGATCACGACACGGTCAACGAGCCGATCCACGATGGCCGTGAACATTTGTCACAGGCGTATGAACATTGCGCCGCCATTACGCGGCAGCACAGCCGCACCTTTTACCTGGCATCTAGCCTCTTGCCCAACAAGCAGCGTCAGGCGGCTCGTGCCCTGTATGCTTTTTGTCGGGTCAGCGATGATTTGGTTGATAAGGAGACAGAGAACCGGCACCAGCGCATTTTGCAATGGCGGCAGGAAAGCCTGGCCAACCACCCACCCATTTACAACCTGGTAGCGCTGGCCTGGGCTGACACCCGGGCCAACTTCAAAATCCCGCGCCGCTACGCCGAGCAGCTGCTCGATGGCGTGACGTCTGACCTGGTACACACGCGCTACGAGACGTTTGGCGAGCTGGCGCAGTACTGCTACGGGGTGGCCTCTACCGTGGGGCTGATGGCGATGCACATTGTGGGCTACTCGGGCAACAAGGCCATTCCCTATGCCATCAAGCTGGGCGTGGCGCTGCAACTAACCAACATTTTGCGTGATGTGCAGGAAGATTGGAAAAACGGCCGTCTCTATCTCCCACTAGAAGAATTACGGATGTTCAACCTGAGCGAGGCAGACATTGCGGCGGGCACCATTGACCATCGCTGGCGTGCGTTTATGCGCTTCCAAATTCGCCGGGCGCGGCAGCTGTATGCCGAAGCGCTGCCCGGTGTGGCAATGTTGGGGCGGAACGGCCGTTTTGCCATTGCCGCCGCCGCCGAACTGTACCGCGCCATCCTGGACGACATCGAAGAGCACGATTACGACGTCTTCAGCCGCCGGGCCCACACAACTAAACAAGAAAAACTGCGTCACCTGCCGGGCATCTGGTGGCGCGCCAAAACCAACGAGTATGTCCATCTGGTGAACAAACCGGTGCACACCCAGCCCGCGCTGGTGGCCTGTGCCCATGAAACACCCATCGAAGCCGAGAGTTTTTACGCGGTACCGCAAGGTTAAAACCAACCATACCGTAGCGTAGGGGCGAGGCAGTTGCACCCCAAAAATGCCTGCAAGGTAACAATCACCCAACTGCCTCGCCCAAGTAAAAAGTAAAAAGTGAGAAGAAGTAGGAAGAGGGTCGGAGCCATCGCTTTTTTCCTGCTGTAAAATCAAAAATTGATGATCGGGTCAGCCCTCCTGAGGTTTCGCTGGAGTTTTTGGCCTATACTTTGTCAGCCTGGGGCTTCTGCCCAAAAACTAACATTTTAGGGCTTCTGCCCAAAAACTAACATTTTAGGGCTTGGGCCCAATTTATATGAGCCTGGGGGGTTAATCCCAGAAGAGTGATGAGATGAAAGAGAAAGTAATTGTAATTGGCAGTGGATTTGGTGGACTGGGCGCAGCCGCACGGCTGGCCGCACAGGGCTATCAGGTCGACATTTTTGAGAAACTGGATCAGCCTGGGGGTCGGGCTTACGTGTTTGAGCAGGACGGCTTTAAGTTTGACGCTGGCCCCACGGTGATCACCGCGCCGTTTATGTTTGACGACATTTTTGGCCTGGCAGGACGTAAGCGCGAAGATTACGTGGAGTTTGTGCCGTGCGATCCGTTCTACCGCATTTTTGACCACAACGGCCGTCACCTGGACTACAACGACAACGAAGAGTTTATCCTCAACCAGATTGAGCAGTGGAACCGGGCCGATCGTGAAGGATACAAGCGGTTTATGGCCACCACCAAAGCGATCTTCGAAAAAGGGTTTGTGGAGCTGGCCGACCAGCCGTTCCTTTCCGTCAATGACATGATTCGGGTCATCCCGGACCTGCTGCGTTTGCAATCACACAAAACGGTGTACAACTACGCCTCGCAGTTCATCGAGAACGAATTTTTGCGCCGCTGCTTCTCCTTCCACCCGCTGCTGGTCGGCGGCAATCCGTTCGATACCACCTCGATTTACGCCATGATTCACTACCTGGAGCGGGAATGGGGCGTGCATTACGTCATGGGCGGCACGGGGGCGCTGGTGCGGGCGCTGGGACGGTTGATTGAGGAGTTAGACGGCCGTTTTCATCTCAAGGCCGAGGTGGAAGAAATTCTCGTCAGCGGCGATGGCCGCAGCCGTCGCGCCACCGGCATCCGGCTCAAGGATGGCACGGTGCATCACGCCGACCACGTCATTTCCAACGCCGACGTGGCCTTCACCTATACCAAACTGATCAACAGCAAAAACCGCAGCCTGCGCAACTCGGACTTCCGCTACAAAAACCTGACCCGCTACAGCATGTCGCTGTTTGTGATCTACTTTGGCACCAAAAAGCGGTACAATGACGGTCACCTGGCCCACCACAACATCATTCTCAGCGAACGATACAAGGGATTGCTGAAGGATATCTTCAAAAACAAGCAGCTGGCCGACGACTTTTCGCTCTACCTGCACATGCCCACGATGACCGATCCGAGCATGGCCCCTGAAGGGCATGAAGCGTTTTACGTGCTCTCGCCCGTGCCGCACCTCGGCTCCGGCATCGACTGGGAAAAGACGGCCAAGCCCTATCGCGACGCCATCATGCAGTTCCTGGAAGACAACTACCTGCCCGATTTGCAGGCCAACATCGTCACCGAGCACCACATCGATCCGCGACATTTTAAGGGGATTCTCAACAGCCATCTCGGCTCGGCCTTCTCGGTGGAACCAATTTTGACCCAGTCGGCCTGGTTCCGCCCGCACAACCGGTCGGAAGACATTGACAATCTCTACTTTGTCGGCGCGGGCACCCACCCCGGTGCTGGTCTGCCCGGTGTGCTCTCCTCCAGCAAAATTGCCGAGGATTTGATCATGGGTGCCCCGGTGAAGAATGGTGTACGGTGAAAAGTGAAAAGTGAACGGTGAAAAGCAAGGCACAAAGCGCATAGCCTATCACCTTGTCACCTTGTCACCCTTTCACCCTTTCACCGACAAAAAACGGAAAAAAGATGACCTACTTTGGCTTTCTCGGCCTTTTCCTGGCCATTCCTATTGCCATTATGCTGGGGCTCACCTGGCGCGATGCCCGGTTGGGGCGGGAGCTGCCCCGGCGCTTTGGCAGCTATCCACCCTATGCCATTTTGGGGCTGCACCTGGTGCTGGCTCTGGTTTACACCACGCCCTGGGACAATTACCTGGTGGCTACGGCCGTCTGGTGGTACGACCCGGCGAAGGTTACCGGCATTGTCTTCGGCTACGTGCCTATCGAGGAGTACACCTTCTTCATGGTGCAGCCGGTTTTGACCGGGCTGTGGCTGCTGTTTTGGCTGCGGCGTCAGCCGGACGTGGTGCGGCAGGGGTGGGAAAACGGCCGTTTTCGTCTCACCGCTCTGGCTATTTTGGGCATTATCTGGCTGAGCATGGTGATCATCCTGGTGGCCGGTTGGGCACCAGGCACCTACCTGGCCCTCATTCTGGCCTGGGCGCTGCTGCCCATCATGCTGCAAGTGGGCTTTGGCGGCGATATTTTGTGGCAGCACCGCCGCATCGTGGCCTTGGGGCTGATCCCCATCACCCTCTTCCTGGCCGCCGCCGACACCCTGGCCATCTACGACGGCATCTGGACGATCGATCCAGCCCAATCGTTGAACTGGTATTTGGGCGGCATTCTGCCGTTTGAAGAGTTCCTCTTTTTCCTCATTACCAACACGCTGGTTGTTTTTGGCATGACGCTGTTCTTGTCTGCTGAAAGCCAGGCGCGGTTGGAAGAGGTGAAAACGGCCGTTGCCCAGTGGCGTGCCGGTCGATTACCAATGGCAAGTGAAAAGTAAAAAGTGGAAAGTAAAAGAGTTCAATTTTCCTTACTGAATCCTGATTACCGATTACTGATTACCAGTTCTCCTTCTCTTACCTCGACCCTCATTGCTCTTTGGGTGCTGGCGATGATTGGCCTGCCCATCATGAAGTGGATTTGGGGACCGGGTATCATTCCGCTGGGGCTGACGGTGGGCGTACTGCTGCAAGCCACGGCCGTTTTCCTTACCCTGCGCGATTCGTGGGGCTGGCAGCGGACGGTCGCAACGGCCGTTGTCATTGCCCTGCTCACCCTCTTTGTCGAATGGCTTGGCTCTACCACCGGCTTCCCCTTTGGCCGCTACCGCTACACCGACCTGATGCAGCCACAAATTGCCCACGTGCCCGTGCTCATCCCCTTCGCCTGGTTTATGATGCTGCCCGCCGCCTGGGCCGTAACCCGGCAGATTCAGGCGCAGCTGCCCGGCAAGTGGGCCACCCATCGCGGGCTCTACCTGCTGCTGGCCGGGCTGGCCTTCACCGCCTGGGACCTCTTCCTCGATCCGCAAATGGTGGCCTGGGGACTGTGGGTGTGGCACGAGCCGGGCGGCTATTTTGGCATTCCGTGGGTGAACTATGTGGGATGGTGGGGAACGGCCGTCCTGCTCACCGCCCTCATTCAACCCCAAAATTTGCCCACCAAACCCCTGCTCATCATCTACACCATCACCTGGTTCCTGGAAACGTTTGGCCTGCTCTTTTTCTGGGGGCTGCCTGGCCCCGCTCTTGTGGGCGGCGTGGTGATGGGGCTTTTCGTCTGGCTGGGCTGGCGCGCGGAACTGAGTAAAAAGTGATAAGTGAAAAGTAAAAAGTGGATGCTCTTATCACTTTTCACTTTTTACTACAAATCTGGCAAACTCCCCTCATGACGCAACTCCTCCCCACCCTCCTCTTCACCCTCTTTGGCTTTGTGCTGGGCGCCCTGCCGTTTTCCGTGTGGGTGGGCCAGCTGGTACTGGGCAAAGATATTCGCCAGTTTGGCGACAAAAATCCGGGGGCGACCAACGTGCTGCGGGCAGGTGGTGTGCCGCCGTTTGTGCTGGCGCTCATGCTGGACATTGCCAAAGGGGCGCTGCCGCTGGGATTGGCGGTCCACATTTTTGGTATTGAAGGCTGGGCGCTGCTGCCGATATCGCTGGCCCCGCCGCTGGGCCACACCTTTTCACCATTTTTGAACTGGCAGGGCGGCAAGGCGATTGCCGCCGCTTTTGGCGTCTGGATTGGCATCACCATCTGGACGATGCCGCTCATTTCGCTGTCGCTGCTGATTGTGTTTACCCTGCTCATCACCCCATCCGGCTGGGCGGTGATGCTGGCCCTGGCGGGCATGCTGGCGGCGCTGCTGGTCTGGTTTGGCGACCCGGTTTTGCTGGGCGTGTGGGCCGGGCAGGTGCTGCTGCTGGCGTACAACCACCGGGCGGATTTGGGGAAACGGCCGTCCTTCCGCCGCAAAAAACCAAAAGAAAATCCAGGATGATAATCAAAGATTACGCAGATTTAACGAATTAACAATCTTTTCAATCTGCGCAATCTGCTGATAAAAAATGCAAGCATGATTGTAACGATACTCGGGGGATTCATTTCTTTTGCACTGCTGATTTTGGGGCTAACGGCCGTTGCCAACTTCCTCTTCTTCCCCCGCCTCAAAAAAATCCAACCAGCGCAGCAGCCCAAAATGTCCATTTTGATACCGGCCCGGAATGAAACGGCCGTCATCGGCCAAACTATCCATGCCCTGCTGAGCCAAACCTACGCCAACTTCGAGCTCATCCTGCTCGACGACCAATCCGACGACGGCACCGGGACCACCGCCACCCAGGCAGCTGGCGGCGACGGCCGCTTCCGGCTGATTTCTGGCACGCCGCTGCCACCCGGCTGGCTGGGCAAAAATTGGGCCTGTCATCAGCTTAGCCAGGCGGCCACGGGCGACTACCTGCTCTTCGCCGATGCCGATGTGCGCTGGGCACCGGGCGCAGTGGCGGCGCTGCTGGCCCTGGCCCAACGCGAGCAGGCCGATCTGCTCACCGTCTGGCCCACGCAGCACACCGAAACGTGGGCCGAGCGGCTCGTCGTGCCGCTGATGAGCTTTGCTATTTTGTGTTACCTACCCATCCTGCCGGTGCATTACACCAATCTACCCGCCTTTGCCGCTGCCAACGGGCAATGCCTGCTGTTCCGGCGTGGCGCGTATGAACAAGTGGGCGGGCATACGGCCGTTCACCACAACGTCATCGAAGATGTGGCCCTGGCCAAAACAATCAAGTCCCACGGCCTCCGCCTGCGCATGGCCGATGGCAACCGGCTGGTAAGCTGCCGCATGTACCAAAATTGGCCGGAGGTGCGGGCCGGGTTTGCTAAAAACATCCTGGCCGGGCACGGTGGCAGCGCGCCCTTTTTGCTGCTTTCGACCATTTTTCACTGGCTTGTTTTTTTGTTTCCGTGGGTGTGGTTTGCCGCGACCTTAAATGTGTGGCCGCTGATTTTAGGGCTGGGGGGGGTGATTTTGCGGGGGGGAACGGCCGTTTTCACCCACCAACGCCCCCTCGATGCCCTGCTCATGCCCGTCTCTGTTCTGCTGATGACCCGCATCGCCTGGCAATCGATCCACTGGCAGCGGAAAGGCACGGCGGAGTGGAAGGGAAGGAGATTAGACCCTCACCCCAACCCTCTCCCTGGGAGGGAGAGGGAGCCTGCTCCTGCCCCTTCCCCCTCCCAGGGGGAAGGCTGGGATGGGGGTGAATTATGAACGAAATCTTCATCATCGGCGCAGGCATTGGCGGGCTCAGCACAGCCATTCGGCTGGCCGCCGCCGGACTGCGCGTGACCATTTACGAAAAGAATCCGCAGGTGGGCGGCAAGATGGGCCAAATTGAGGCCGACGGCTTCCGCTGGGACATCGGCCCCTCGGTCATCACCATGCGGCACGTGTTTGAGGAACTGTTTGCCAGCGCCGGACGCCGCCTGGAAGATTACCTGACGCTGGAACCGGTCGATCCGCTGACCCGCTACTTTTACCCCAACGGCACTGTCCTGGACGCCAAAGCAGACCCGGAGCAGATGGCGGCCCAAATTCGCCAGATTGCCCCGCCAGACGTGGCTGGCTATGAGAAATATCTGCGCTATGCCGCGCAAATTCACCGCATCACCGGCCCCGTCTTCATCTACGACCAACCGCCTACCTGGCGCAGCTTCTGGCGCGTGCCCTTCCCCGACTGGTTTAAGATCGACGGCCTGCGCACCATGCAAAAAGCGATTGAAAGCCACGTGCAATCGCCGGAACTGCGGCAGCTGTTGGGCCGATTTGCCACCTACGTGGGCGGCAGCCCGTATCTGGCCCCGGCCACGCTTAACGTCATCGCTCACGTAGAACTGAGCGGCGGGGTGTGGTATCCACGCGGCGGCATCTACGCCATTGCCCAGGCCATGGCCCGGCTGGCCGAGGAGCTGGGGGTGACAATTCATACCAGCTGCGGCGTGAAGGAAATTGGGGTGGCCAACGGCCGTTTCTCCCACCTCATCCTGGAAAACGGCAAAATTGTGCGGGGAACGGCCGTGGTCAGCAACCTCGACGTCACCACCACGCGACAGTATTTGCTGAAAAATTTCAACGCAAAGGCGCAAAGGCGCAGAGGGTTAACCATTCACCATTTACCATTCACCATTCACCATTCACCACCAGAATCTTCCTGCTCCGGCTTCATCCTCCTGCTAGGCCTCAACAAGCAGTTTCCCGAATTGGCCCACCACAACATCCTCTTCTCGCCCGATTATCCGGCCGAGTTTAAGGCCATCTTCAAACAGGGCCAGCCGCCCACCGACCCCACCATCTACATCGCCATCACCAGCAAAACCGACCCGCAGCACGCGCCCGAGGGGGGCGAAAACTGGTTTGTGCTGGTCAACGCACCACCGCTGGATGATCGCTACGATTGGCACGCCAATCAGCAAGCGTACCGCGATCTCGTCCTGCAAAAAATCGCCGACTTTGGCTTGGACGTGCGTGACCACATCGTTACCGAGCAGGTGCTGACGCCGCACGACCTGGCCGAAGGCAGCGGTGCCTGGCGTGGGGCGCTGTATGGCGCGTCACCCAATTCACCCTGGGCGGCTTTTAAACGGCCGCATAACCGTTCCCCCCAAATTCAGGGGCTCTACTACGTGGGCGGCACCACCCACCCCGGCGGCGGTGTGCCGATGGTCACCCTTTCCGGCAAGGTGGCGGCAGAACTGGTGCTGGAGGATTTGGCGTAAGATTGGTCCAATTTTGCAACATTAGACCAATCTAGGACTATAAACCACGGGGGCGGAAAGCTTCGTCTAGCTTGTGCCGAAGGGTAAAAATCAGCGGATAACAGTCGTGGTGTTTGGGAATGAGGGAAACGGCCGTTCCCTGGAAGCCTTGCTGCCGGAAAGGAACCAGCTTGATAGTTACCTCATCTTCAATCACATACAGGTTGGTTCCAACCGTTGAAAAAGGCAGTCCCTTGTCGTGGAGAACATTGTTCACCACTTGCTGGGCATCAGCCAATGAAGCGGCAAAAATCTTCACCACTGCTTTGTGATGCAGGCGGGTTTTGTCATACACAAACAGGAAAACACCGACAAAACTAATCAGCGCCAGGAAAACGTTGGGTCGCCACAGCAAAAACAAGCCACCGGCTAAAATGCCCGCCAAAATTGAGAGAACAAACAGCTCACCTTCACGCGTTCGCCACTGGTTAATCATCTTACACACTCCTGGCGAACTGTACGCAAAACGGCCGTTCCTGTTGTATTCAAGCATCCAAATCTTCCGCCGACCATGATATACTACCGGGAACCATTTGGAGAAAGCACAATGCCAGTTCAAGCCGTAAGAATGCGCCAGGGTAATCAATTTGAAGAAGCGGTTTTTGCCCAAATTAGCCATGACTTGGGCAAATATCGGGAGCAGTACAGCATTCTCTCCCCTTTCAAGCTCAAAGAACAGCGTGAATACGACGGCATCATTATCTCTCCTTATGCCGTTTTCACGTTAGAGATGAAGCAAATTCGCGGGACTGTGCAGAAAGGACCAAACACCCCCCTCATCATTTACGGCGAGGATGGACGTGAGGTTAATCTCCGCAACCGTTTTGAAGATCCTATCTTTCAGGCAGATATGCAGTGGCGCACCCTGAGCGACTATTTTTCAAAAACGTTTTCTGCTTCGATTTTCGTGAAGGCAGTATTGGTTTTCCCTGACGGCACAAAAATGGATGTTCCGCCAGAAAACCGAGATTTTACCAACCACCGGGTCAATGTTTTGTTTGCTACAGTGAGCGAAGTGGCCAGGCTGGTCCAGCGATTTCGTCCACCCTATCGACACTCCCTCAGCAAACAGGCGCAAGAAATTATTGCCAGGGCACTCCGCGACGGAGAGTACACGCTTTCAGGTGGGGAGATAGAGTTGCTAAGCCGGGTTATTTCCGGGAAACGGCCGTCACACCACGCAACGCCACAACCCAACCCACAAAGCAACCACAAGCAGGAACCAGATCGCCAACGGCCGTTTAATCAATCTTCAGGCGAGACCACACCCATTGCTACAGACCCTTTGCCCGATCCACCCCGACCGCTTTCTGAAAAGCTTGCCTGGATGAAGCTGCCTTTGAGTTTTGCCCTTGTCTACATTTTGCTTTCACTTGTAGCAAGCACCACCACCGCACTCATCGGTGCCACCATTTTTACCTTTTTCATCTGGGCCGAGAGGCGCAAAATGGCCTTCTTCACTGTTGTTGTTTTTGTTCTGGGCACATTTCTCGTGAACAGCATCAATTTTTCAGAGTGGCTCAACTTGTTAACAAGCACCACCACTTCGTTGATAGAAAGCCCCAACCCGGATCAACCAGCGTTAGAAAACAACACCAATGTTCAGTTGAAAGAGGGTGCCGACCAATCGGACAGCGCAACCTTGCCCGCAACACCGCGTTTGCGGGTCATCAGCAACTCCAACGTTCGGGCAGACTCAAGCACAGAAAGCAGCGTTATCGGCATGGCTGAAGCCAATGCTGTTTTTGTCATACTCGATCAAACGGCCGATAACAGCTGGTACAAAATTCGCCTCGCCAGCGGTGCCGAAGGTTGGGTTGGATCTACCCGTGTCAAACTTCTGGACCCATAACAATCTGCAACTGGCTCCCCGGATTACAAGATAATCGCTCTACAGGCCAAAGATATCGTGACCATCTTGCCTTCCTCGCCAGCGTGTCCCCCAATATGCAGCAACTCGGAATTTTGCAAGAGGTTAGTCGCTCTGGCTTCAGCCTGGACGCTGTTGTAGTTTAAGAAAATAATCAGGCAAGCCTTGTGGGACGATTTTACAAATCGTCCAGGCGATTTAATATTTAATCTACAAGCACGCCAACGCCGTTATTTGGAGGGGGATTTCATTTTTACGCATGCGCAAATCTCGAACTGCTGACGGCACCCTCATTTATTTGTAAACGGCCGTACTTTCGCTATACTGCAAGGAAATTTTGATTCGTTCTTTTGTGAAGAACAAGGAGCAACACCAGTATCTCTATGATTCATCCGGCAACCGAATTACGCTACATTAGCCCCACGATTGGCTTTGGCGTTTATGCCACGGCGTTCATCCCTCAAGGCACCATCGTTTATGTGCAAGACGCTCTGGAAATTGTTCTCCCCGCCGACCACCCCCTGCTATCCGCCGACATCTACCAGCCCATCCTCAGCAAATACAGCACCGTCGAAAAAGACGGCTCGCGTCTGCTCAGCTGGGACATTGCCCGCTACGTCAACCACAGCTGCCAGAGCAATTCGCTCAGCACTGGCTATGGCTTTGAGATTGCCGTGCGCGACATCCAACCCGGTGAGGAAATCACCGACGACTACGGCCTGTTTAACCTGCCCTACGACATGCCCTGCGCCTGTGGCCACCCCGACTGCCGACAACACATACGGCCGTCTGACTTCAATCGGCTCATCGACCGGTGGGACAACCAGCTCCACCACGCCCTGGCCCAACTTATCCCTCTGGAGCAGCCCCTCTGGCGCTACCTGGATGATGCCACGCAAACGGCCGTTTACACCGACCTGGCCAGCGGCAAATTCCGCTCCGTCGAAGCCCTGCGCCACGGCTGACCCCGCCTGAGACAACACCCAACACCATGTAGAGATTGTGTAGATTGGATGATTTGTATCCAGGTACAGTTGGTTTGTTGTCCTGCACTGGCTAAAATGCACCAATGAATGGGTCACTGAAGCTCCGGGGGAAACGCCTCTTTTTCCGGCTAACTGTCTTGCTTGGCCTTAGCACCGCGCTGCTGTTGATGAGCGAGCAGGTCGGTTCACGCTTTATGAAAAACGCTCCCGACGCAGGCAGCCGGGCCGAGCGCTCGTCTTATTACCTGGTAGATTGCAGCCACGACGAGCACAAGAGCATGCGCTTTGTCTACCCCCTACCCGATTCCCGCTACTTCTACAGCGACACGTATGGCTGGTTCGATGAGACCCACTTTGACGCAGGCAATCCCGCCCAGGTCATCGCCGATGTTGAAGCCGCCGCCACTGCGGGCGGCGGCATCATCTCCATCTCTCAATCGGTGCGCGATGGCATCACCGGCTACACGGCCCAATACCTCATCTCGGGCGATGTGCAGCCCAGCCAGGTGATGGACGTCGCCCTGGGTATCTACATGGATTGGTCCATTCGCTTTGAGGAGTGGCAGGGCAGCCTGCCGCGTAATCTCGTTGGCCCGTTTACCCCCTTTGCCATTGAAGATTTGCCCACGCAGTACATCGGCTTTATTGAAGATGCCACTCAGCTCCGGCGTGAAGTGATCTTCACCTGCTACCTGGGTCCGGTAGAAACGGCCGAAACGCCACCCCACCTCTGGGTCTCCACCGAACCAGGCACCCCGGCCGATGGCCCCGAACTGCCCGAAATTGAGCGCCTCACCAACGAAAGCTTCGACCCCCTCGTGCTCACCGAAGATGGCTGGGAGCATGTCGCCTGGCCCCCAGAACTGCGCCGCACCCCGCTGCCCAGCAGCAACACCACCTGGCTCTTCGATTCAGACGAAACCTGGTACCTGGACCACGCCATCCCCTGATCGTTCCTGCGGCAGTCAGACGGCCGTTGGCCCTACCCCATCATCCCCGTCACCATGCCCAACATGCCGCACAATTGGTACGTCACCGCCAACCTGGGGCTGGGGTAGCGGGGAATCAGCCCTTACCCCAACTGCGGCGGCCCGCGCCGGATAACTTCAGTGACCACATCGTCCGTGTCGCCCCACAGCCCTTCAATCCACCAGGTCACCCCGGCGTCTTGCCAGGCCAGCACTGTTTCTTGCTGCGCGGCGGGGGCCAAATCCTTCACACTGCCGTTCATAATGATGTCAAACGGCGTGCCGAGGCTGCGGTTGGCGTCCACGTACGCTTTCATTTCACGCACGTCGGCGGGCGTGGGTGTAGTGGGACGGCCGTCGCCATCCACCTTCTCTACCAGCAGCCCGTCACCCTTCAGCACCCGCGCCATCGACTGTGGCCGCGGCCACAGCCCCGGCACCCAGAGCGGAATACGCGGCTGCTGCACCGGCGGCGGTGGATAATGCAATTCATCCAGCGCCGTCAGCTTCAGATGAAACTGCTGGCCGTCGTAGTCAAACGGTTGGCGCTGGTAGAGCCGCGTCAGGATGTCGATGGTTTCGTCCAGCAGCGCGGCGCGGCTTTTGCTGTCGGTGGGCACGTCGGGAAAGGCGTGCCAGCCCATCCACACCGCCCCTGCACCCAGGCCGAGGATGAGACGGCCGTCCGACAACCGGTCCAACGCCAGTGACTCACTGGCAATTTTCCACGGGTGGCGCAGCGGCGCCGGGGTAATCATCGTGCCCAGGCGGATGCGGCTGGTGCTCAGCGCCGCCGCTGCCAGGCCAATCATCGGATCTTCACACCAGATGGCATCGCCCAAAAAGCAGCCATCCCAGCCGGAAATTTCCGCCTGCTGCGCCCAATCCGGCACAGCGCGAACTTTGTTGTACGGTAAAGCGAGACCAAACTTTAGGGTCATTTTGTGCTCCCTTCGTTCGTGTGGCTCGTGGCCAGTCGCTCATGGCTGGTACAAACCACGAGCCACGAGCCGCTAACCACAAACACCTACGTGATCAGTTCGGCTGGTAAATGGTCCAGCCGGTTCAGGTAAAGCAAATCCACCCGCCCCTCGCTGAAGTCCAGCCGGGTGATAGAAGTGTTGTGGGCGTGCAGCCAGATGCGATTGTCGCCCTCCTCATGGTCCAGCGTGGCAAAGCCCAGCAGCGTACGCAGCACGGCCACAAAAAAAGCACCGTGGGTGATCACCGCCACGCGATCGTCGGGCTGGTGCCGCTCCAGCAGCTCGGCCAAAAATTGTTGGGCGCGCTGCATCGCCTGGTCGCGGGGTTCAAACGGCCGTTCCCCCCACCAGCCCGCCTCACCCAAAGAATCTGGCAAAACCAGGTACGGATAATGCTGCGCAAAGTGCGCCCGGTTTGGCCCCGGCAGGCCAATGCGCTCCTCCGTTTCGTGGTTGTGCTCGTAAATGCCGCCGGTCTCGTGAATGATGTCCCAGGCCACCAGCGGCAGGTTCACCCGCTCGGCGATGGCCCAGCCGGTGGCCACGGCGCGCACCATCAGGCTGGTGTAGAGGTGGGTAAAGTGGAAACCCAGGCGGTTGTGTGGGTCGTTGTCAGGATCGGCCTGCGCCCAGCCGTCGGCGATGTGTTGGCCCAGGCAGTGCGCCTGCTGTTCGCCAATTTGGGTAAGAAGCGGGTCTGGGGAACGGCCGTTGCTGCTGCCCGTCCGCGCCCATAAATCATTATTTTCCGATTGTGCGTGTCGAATGATATAAAGTTGCATGACCCGATTGTAGGACCACCGACCACCGTCGGCAACCAGAATCAAGCCGTGCCATCCCGCCCCAACATTTCATTGCGAATTGCTGTTTCCACCAGGCTGTGATT
Source organism: Anaerolineae bacterium (assembly GCA_020848035.1). Classification (GTDB taxonomy): domain Bacteria; phylum Chloroflexota; class Anaerolineae; order Promineifilales; family Promineifilaceae; genus Leptofilum. The sequence continues at coordinate 138,569 of JADLAX010000003.1, forward strand.
GACAAGGAACGACACGGTAGATAGAATATCTATCATGTCATCTCAAAACGATCTCGCCGTAGAAAAAGTGGTGCTGCGGGCTGCCCGAGAACTGGTGGAGGCAACGGCCGTTCCCTTCACCATGGACCAGCTGGCCGCTAAAGCTGGCGTCTCCCGCGCCACCATTTACCGCCAGCTAGGCGGCAAAAAAGCGCTCCTCAAGCGCCTGGCCGATGAACACGGCCTGGACGATCTCGACCAGCCCGATGCCCCCAGCCGCATCCTGCAAGCCGCGCGCCAGCTGTTCGCCAAAGAAGGCATACTCACCCCCACCATGGAGCAAATTGCCGCCGCGGCCAACGTCGGTGTGGCCACAGTCTACCGCCACTTTGGCGATAAAGTGGGCCTGGTCCGCGCCTTTTTGCACGCTTACCACCCCCAACTGCCCCTGCAACAAGCAGAATTGAGCGGCGATTTGCGCCAGGATTTGGTCCGGCTGATAGAAACAATGGTGCGGTTTATTGTGGAAAATCAGGACATGGCGCGGTTGAGCTTTAGCAACGCCCGCGAATGGCGTGATCAATTGGTGAATTTACGGCCGTTTCCAGAACGCACGCTTAGCCGGGTTGCCACCTTCTTGCAGGGCCAGATCGACGCCGGGCTGCTGCGCCCCTGCGATCCACAGCAGGCAGCCACCGCCCTGCTAGGCATGATTTTGTCGTTTGGCCTCATCATGCCCACGTTCTACAACCTGCCCAACCCGGAGCCGCAGGAAACGGCCGTGTTCATCACCAACCTGTTCTTAGACGGCCTGGAAAAAACATAGAGAGGGTCCTGTCATACCCGCGAAGGCTGTCATACCCGCGAAGGCGGGTATCCATTTTAATCTGTGACATCTGTGAAATCTGTGGATGACTGACGAGGAACGATGAAAACAATTCTGGGGCTGCTGCTGGCCGCCGTGGGCGGCATTGGCGCAATGCTTGTGGCCTTTGTGCCGCAGCTGGGCATCGCTGTGTTGGCTCGATTCGGCAAAGTGACCCCGCTGCGGCGCGCCCTGGGCCTGCTCGGCTGGCTCATCGTCTGGCGTGAATGGCGGCGCCAGCCGTCCCTGGGGCGCGGGCTGGCCCTGCTGCCCGGCACTCTCTTTGCCCTCCAATCCCAATTTTTAGAACCGCGCCGCATTTTTGTGGACCTGGTCGATCCGCCGCACGTAACGGCCGAAAAAGCTGGTCTGGTGGAAACGGCCGTCATCCTCGGCGCACTGATCGGCGAACAGCCACACGCCTGGACCCACGCCAACCTGGTGCCGCGCCACCTCATCAACGACGTCATTGGCCAGATGCCCGTTCTGGCCGCTTACTGAGCTGCCTGCCGCAGCGGCCTCGTGTATGCCGCCACGGTCAACGGCCAGCGCCTCACCTTCGAAGTCATCGGCGTCTGGCGGCGCAACCTCATCATGCAAGACCGCGAAACGGGCACCGTCTGGCAGCAGGCCACCGGTGAAGCGCTGCACGGCCCGCTTAAGGGCACGCAATTGGCGCTGATTGGCGGCGAACAAACCACCTGGGGCGATTGGCGGGCGCGGCATCCGAGGACGGCCGTTTCCCTCGAACCACCCCACCCACCCCACGGCATTCTTTCCTTCCAACGGATCGAATTTTTGCTGGATTTGTTCACCAGCCGCTACAAAACCCCCGGCCTCAACCGCAACAACCCGCGCCTACCGTCCCACGAAGAGGTCGGCGGGCTGGTGCTCAACGGCGCAGCCCGGGCCTACCCGCTGTCTCAGCTAAAGCGCAGCCCCGTCGTGTCCGACACGCTCGGCGGCGTGCCGCTGGTGGTGCGCTACGATGCCCGCCATGACCGGATCGATGCCTACCGCCTGGGGCCAGACGGCCGTCCCAACCTCACCCAACCGCTGCCCACCCAGCGCCAATTCTGGCTCGGCTGGAGCGAATTTCAGCCGCACACCACCATTTATAGCCATGCAGGATAAACCCATGACCAACGCCACCCTCTACACGCTTCCCTTCAGCCAGATTTCCGCCGCCGACCTGCCATTGGTCGGCGGCAAAGGGGCCAACCTGGGCGAAATGAGCCGGGCCGGGTTCCCCGTACCGCCCGGCTTTTGTATCACCACCCACGCCTTCCGCGATTTTGTCGCCGCCTGCCCCCAAATGGCCGAATTTTATGCCGCCCTGGCTGAGCTGCCGCCGGAAGACTTGATGGCGGCGCGTAGAATTGGCGAGATGATACGGCAAACGCTGCACGAAACCGCCATACCGGACGAGGTTGTTACGGCCGTAACCCGCACCTGCCACACCCTCGATCCCCAGGCCGCTTACGCCGTGCGCTCCAGCGCCACCGCCGAAGATTTGCCCGACGCCTCCTTTGCCGGGCAGCAAGACACCTACCTCAACGTGCGCGGCGAGGCGGCCATTCTCGCTGCCGTGCGCCGCTGCTGGGCCTCCCTCTTCACCGACCGGGCCATCTTGTACCGCCAGCAAAATGGCTTTGCCCACCAGGACGTGGCCCTGTCCGTCGTGGTGCAGCAAATGGTGCTGCCGGACGTGTCCGGCATCCTCTTCACCGCCGATCCGGTGAGCCAGAACCGGCACATCACCTCCATCGACGCCAGCTACGGCCTGGGCGAAGCGCTGGTGGCCGGGCTGGTGTCGGCCGATTTGTACCGGGTGGATACGCGAAGAAATGCCCTGGTTGAGGTGAAGATTGGCGACAAACGGTTGGCGATACGGCCGTTGCCCACCGGCGGCACCATCCAGGAAACCCTCGGCGACGAGCAGCGCACGGCCCAGGTTCTCAGCCCGGCCCAGGCGATTGACCTGGCGCAGTTGGGGCAGCGCATCGCCGCCCACTACGGCCAGCCGCAAGACATCGAGTGGGCCATTGCTGCTGGGCAGACTTACCTGCTGCAAACCCGCCCCATCACCACCCTCTTTCCCCTGCCCGTGCCCCTGCCCCAGGACGAGGCGCTGCACATTTACGTCAGCCTCAGCCACGCCCAGGTGATGTTGGACCCCATCAAACGCCTGGGCATCGACCTGTGGCGGCTGATGTTCCCCACGCTCAAGCCAGCCGGGCCAACCAGCCGCTCCCAAACCATCACAGCGGCAGGCGGCCGTCTTTACATGGACGTCACCCACCTGCTCAACGTGCGCCTGGGGCGCAAAGTGCTGCCCCTCGCCTTTAACATCGCCGATGAGCTTATCGCCACCAGCCTCAAAGCAGCGCTCGACCGCCCGGAATTCCGCCAGCGGCTGCCGCAGCTGCGTCCGGCTACCCGTCTGGCTGATGTCTTGTATTTTATAAAGCCCATCTACAAACGCGTGCTGGCTTATCTGTTCCGCATCGATCCGGCGTCTAAGCTGGCCGAACTTACCCAAAGAATTGATGACAACGTCGCCGCCAGCCGCCAGCGCATCCTGGCTCAACCCGCCGGTGTACCCCGCCTGCGCCAGATCGAACGAGAGACTGGTGACGTTTTTTTCCGGATCATCCCCGATTTTCCCGCATTGATTGCGGGTGGCATTGCCTCGCAGCGATTTCTGGCGTTCCTGCTGGGCCGTCACGCCACGCCGGAGGATCTAACGGCCGTTGTCCGCGGCCTCTCTGGCAATGTCACTACCGAAATGGACCTGGCGGTCGGCGACCTGGCCGACCTGGTGCGCCAATCGCCTGCGCTGGTGCGCCACTTCCAACAGCTGCCCCCCACCGCAGCACTGGCCACGGCCCACACCATTCCCGGCAGTGGCCCATTCCTGGCCGGTTGGCAGCAGTTTCTAGACCGCTACGGCATGCGTGGCCCATCGGAAATTGACATCTCGCGGCCGCGCTGGCGCGAAGATCCCACCTCGCTGCTGCAATTTGTGGTGGGCAACCTGGAGCACGCCGCCCCGGGCAGCCATCGCGCCCACCACGCGCAAATGGCTGCCGCCGGGGAAGCGGCCGGGGCGCGCCTGGTCGCCGCCGCCGGGCGCGGCCTGCTGGGTTTTGTGCGCCGCCCGCTGGCGCGCCGCCTGGTTAAAGCGGTGCGGCACTACACGCCGGGGCGCGAGCATCCCAAGTTTTACCTCATCAAGCTGCTGGGGGTGGTGAAAGAGGTGCTGCAGGCCCAGGCGGCGCAGCTGGTCGCCGACGGCCGTCTCGACCACCCCGACGACATCTGGCACCTGGACCTGGCCGAATTGATCGATTTTGTCGCCGAACCGGAGCGGGAAATACGGCCGCTCATCGCCCAGCGCCAGGTGGAATTTGCCCGCACCCGCAAACTCACCCCATCGCGGGTCATCACCAGCGATGGTGAGCTGTTTAATGTACTGCCCCGGCGCAGCGGCCTGCCCGAAGGGGCGCTGATAGGCATTGCCGCCTCCAGCGGCACCGTCGAGGGCGTGGCCAAAGTGGTGCTCGACCCCACCAAAGACATTCTGGCCAAGGGCGAAATTCTCATCGCCCCGTTTACCGATCCGGGCTGGACGCCGCTGTTTATCAACGCCGCCGCCCTGGTGATGGAGGTGGGTGGCCTGATGACCCACGGCTCGGTGGTGGCCCGTGAATACGGCATCCCCGCCGTGGTGGGCGTGCCCGGAGCAACCGCGCAGATCAAAACCGGGCAGCACGTCCGGGTGCATGGCGACGCCGGGTTTGTCGAGATTTTGCCGTCGTAGCCCGGAACGCAAAACGGCCGTTTCCCTTCCCGGAAACGGCCGTTCACCTGTGTGGGTATTCGCCGATTGAGTTTAGTTTTTCGCTTTCAACAAGTCGCGAATCTCGGCCAGCAGCTGCTCGGTGGTGGGGCCGGCCGGGGGCGCTGGCGCAGCTTCCTCTTTCTTCTTCATGTTATTGGCCGTGCGCACAAACATGAAGATGACAAAGGCAATAATCAAAAAGTTGATGACGGCCTGGATAAAATTGCCGTAGGTAATCGTCGCATCACCTACCTGGATCGCCAGCTCAGTAAAACTGACACCACCCAGAATAACGCCAATCAACGGCATGACGATGTCGTTCACCAATGAGGTGACAATCGCCCCAAAAGCTCCCCCCATAATGACCGCTACGGCCAGATCAAGGACATTGCCTTTGGCAATAAACGCTTTAAATTCTTGCAACATTTTCCCTAATTCCTCCAAATTTTATTATTCAACGGGTGAATTTCCCCGTTCCACAAGATAGAACCCAGCCACACGGCTTATGTCACTAAATTTATGGATACTTTATGTTATAGGTACCGCAGAAGTGGCCTCAAACCAACCGCTGCCCCAGGCATCCTCGCGCCAGTGGCCGGTCAGCCGGTATGGCAGCCAGGCTTTGACCTTGATGGCCGCAGCGGCCGTTTTTTCCAGCTGCACAATTTCGTAACTGTCGCCATCGCCAAAGTAGAAACCGCGTCCACCGGTCCAGCCCGGCAGGCGCACCCCGGCAACGGTGGTTTTCTGGTTGCGCAGGCGCGGCACCAGCCGCAGCGGCACATCGTCGGCTGCCTGGCCTTTCACCACTGCCAACGGATTCGCCGAGACCGGCCAACCGAGTACGGCCGTTTCCCAGCCCAACCGCTCGGCCACACCTTCGGCCACCACCTTACTTTTTATGCCTAAGTCAAAGCCGAGCTGGTGGGCGCTGCCCGCGCGGGCTACATCGGCGGCTTCCGCCAGCAGCGCGGCGCGGCTGTCGCCCAATCCATCCAGCGCCCCACACTGGATCAGGTGGGTAATTTCCTTCTTTTGCAGCTCCACCCGGCTTAGCAGATCACGCAGGCTGGTAAACGGCCGTACCCCCCGTTCCTTCACCATTTCCCGCACCGCCGAGCGGCGCAAGTCGCGCACCTGGCCCAAGCCCATCCACAAAATGGGAAATTGGAGATTAGAGATTGGAGATTTTTGCGGATCAATCTCCAATCTCCAATCTCCAATCTCTTCTGTCGTCAACGTAAACTTTCGTCCGCTAAAATTCACGTGCGGCGGCCGTACGCCAATGCCCAACCGCTGCGCCTCAGCGATGTAAATCGCCGGGTGGTGAAAACCGCCGTAATCGCGCAGCCGGGCGCATAAAAACTGCGCCGGGTAGTGCGCCTTCAGGTACGCCGAGCGGTAGCTGACGTCGGCATAGGCCGTGGCGTGGCCCTGGTTAAAGCCGTAACCCGCAAACGGCATCACCTGCTCCCACAGCGTCGCGGCCTGCTCTGCCGTAAAGCCGCTTTTGGCCTGGCAGCCAGACACAAAACGCTGCTGCATCGCCGCCATCTCGTCGGCCTGGAACTTGCTCATACCCCGGCGTAAATGGTCCGCCTCGGCCCAACTCAGGTGGGCAATCTCCGTGGCAACGCGCAAAACCTGCTCCTGGAACAACATCACTCCCTGGGTGCTGCCCAAAATCGGTTCCAGGGCCGGATGCAAAAAGTGAACTTTTTCCTCGCCCCGGTAGCGGCGCACAAACGCCTGGGCCATGCCGCCCATGGCCGGGCCAGGTTTGAAAAACGCATTAGCCACCGCCAGATCACGCAGGTTGGCAGCTTTGAGCTGGCGCAGCGTGCGCCGCGCCCCGGAGCTTTCACACTGGAAAACACCGATCGTTTCGCCGTTTTGGAGGTGAACGGCCGTTACCCCATCATCCGCCGGTATTTGCCGCAAATCAAACGTGGGGTCCAGGGTTGCGCGGATCGCTTCGGCCGTGTCGGCCAGCACCGTCAGGGCGCGAATACCCAGCAGATCAATCTTGGGCAGCCCAATCTTCTCCACGTCACGATGGTCGTACTGGGTGATGAGAAAACCCTTGGGGGCCAGCTGCACCGGCACAAAATCAGTCATCGGCCCCGGTGAAATGACGATGCCGCCGGGGTGAATGCTCATGTGGTGCGGCTGGCCGATGATGGCAAACGCCTCGGCCAAAATCTTATGCTGGGCCACATCTTCGACCTCGGCCAGCAAATCCTCTAACGTTTTTTCACTGCGGCGGCGTGGGTCCGGGTGCCAGCCGCGCGGCAGCAGCGCCGTCAGCGCCTTGATCGCCGCTTCGGCCAGGCCATGCGCCTTGGCCGTCTCACGCACGGCCGATTTTGGCTGCATCGTGCTGATGGTGGCCACCAGCGCCACCCGGTCTTCGCCGTATTTTTGCCGCACGTAATGCAGCACCTCGTCGCGGCGGCGGCTGCAAAAATCCAGGTCAATGTCGGGCAAATTGGCCCGCGCCGGGTTCAGAAACCGCTCAAACAGCAGCTCGTTGGCAATGGGGTCCACCTGGGTGATACCGAGGCAGTAGGCCACCAGCGAATTGGCCACGCTGCCGCGCGTGTTAACCGGCACGGCCGTTTCCCGGGCAAAGCGGGTAATGTCGGCCACCAGCAAAAAGAGGGGGGCAAACCCGTAGCGGTTGATCGCCACCAACTCTTTTTCCAGCCGGGTCATAATCTCTGGTTGGGACGAATCACCATACTTTTGCGACACACCTGCCCGGGCCGCCGCCGCCAGCGCCTGTTCCGCCGTCTGCCCCGCCGGCAGCTCCAGCTTGGGCCAGATGGGACGGCCGTCGGGCAGTGCCGGTTCACATTTGGCCACGATGGCCCCCACGCCGTCCAGCGCTTCCGGCAGGCGAGCAAAGCGTTCCGCGACGGCCGTTGCGGGCAGCCAATGCTGTTCTGCGTCAGACAAACCACCGCCGGGCAGGCTTGCGGCAGGCACCTGGCTGAGGTGGCAGTTCTGGTCAATTGCCGCCAGCAGGCGCAGGCGCGGCACATCCGCCGGTTCCAGGCAAAAAACAGGCTGGAGCGCCACCGTCTGGAGGCCAAAGCGGGCCGCTACACCGCTTGTTTGCTGGACCAGGGCCACATCGGCGGGCTGGCCGATGGTAACACCCAGGTAGCCATCTTCTTCAAACAGCCCCGCCAACCGCGACGCATACCGCGCCGCCAGCTTGGGCTGCCCGGCGGCCACCAGCCGGGCCAACCAACCCGTTTGGCCGCTGTCGATGGCGATGAGGTGGGTGGTAAACGGCCGTAACGCCTCCCACGCCAGGCCACTGTCCAGCAGCTGCTCACGCTGGGCACCACCCTGCACCAGGGAAGACAGGCCGCACAGCGAACGGTAGCCCGCTGGCCCTTTGGCCAGCAGCACCAGTTCGCCCCAGCGCGGCCCCGGCAGGTTCACCGCTTCCGGCAACGAAACGCGCAGCGTCATGCCCAAAATCGGCTGAATGTCGGCCGCCAGGCAGGCGCGGTTGAAGGCGACAGCCCCGTACAGCGCGCCGCTGTCGGTGAGCGCCAGCGCGGGCAGCGCCTCGGCGGCAGCGCGGGCCACCAGCTGTTCTACAGTGGCAGTTGCGCCCAACAGGGTATAATGGGAGTGGACGCGTAGATGGGTGAAGGTCTCGTTCATGCGTTTTGGATCATATGTTCGAGATCGTTTATTGGCAAGAGCTTTTTTACCCCCACCCTGGCCCTCCCCCTGAGAGGGGGAGGGAATCTGGCTCCCTCTCCCTCGTAGGGAGAGGGCTGGGGTGAGGGTGTCATAAGGGTGTTCAGTGATTTCTCAAGCGTTAGCGGTGCAGTTAAAGGAAGCGGGATTGGTGTGGCCCACTGCGGTACATGATTTTTTTGCCATTCCCGACCGGGATTTAGACGGCCGTATCTTTGTCCTCTCCGACATGATGGTGACGATGGAGCTGCTGCGCGGCTGGCCAGCGGTGGTGTTCCACGGCACATCGGAGTGGGCGATGGATTATCTGCTGACCCATGAAGCGGTCTGGCTGCCTACGGAAAGCCAGGTCCGGGCCAAGCTGGAGGCCGAGTTGGCGGTGCGAAACGGCCGTTTCCACCAACTTCTGCGCCTGCCCGAAGGTTATCAATGTGTTGTATCGTTGGCTGGTGAGCCGCTGGCTTTTACGGCCGTCTCTCCCAGCGAAGCCTACGGCCTGACGCTGCTCGACCTGCTGCAAAAACCACTGCCCGGCGTGAACGAGGTATAATGAGACCATGCTAGGAAAAGACCGTTTTGGCTTTGTTGCTGCTCTGGTGTTGGGCGTTTTGCTGGTCGCTTTGGGGCTGCTGGCCATGGAATACGTGGTCAACAACTGGTGGCCCATCGACATCAATCGGCTGGACCTGGTGCGCGCTGCCGCCCAAGACCGCGCCGATGCTGCGGCTCTGCTGGAAGCCGCTAACTTTGAAATCATTGTGGTCTTTTTAGCGACGGTGTTAACGGCCGTAACCGGCGTCATTCTGCCCATCTCCTACCTGCTCAACCGCCGTTTTGCCCGCTACACCGACCAGCACTTTGGCGAAATGGACGCGTCGCGCCTGATGGTTGCCCTGCGCCAATCCATGGCCGTTGGCCTCTGGGTTGCCTTCTGCCTCTGGTTGCAAATGAACCGCTCCTTTGGCCTGGCCGTCGCCCTGCTCGTCGCCGCCGTGCTCATCCTGTTTGAAGTTTTACTGCAAATTCGCAGCCGCGCGGCGCAGGCGAACTTACAGTAATCCATAATCGGTAATCAGTGAATGGTAATCCGAATACCGAGTACCGCTTACCGACCACCGATAACTGATAACCGACCACCGACTATGAACGATCAATCCCAAAGCAAGACCCAAGCTCTGCTCCGCGAACTGCCCAGCGTGGACCGGCTGCTCAATACCGCCATGGCGGTAGATATGACCCTGGCTTACGGCCGTTCCCTCACCGTCGAAAGCCTGCGCCACAGCCTCGATGCCGCCCGCAGCGCCATCCTCAGCGGCGCGGCACGTTACGCCCCCATGAATGCCGTTTTGGTCGATGAAGCACGGCTCTGGCTGGAGCAGTTCCTGGCCCCCACCCTCCAACCCGTCATCAACGGCACCGGGGTGATTGTGCACACCAACCTGGGCCGCGCCCCGCTCAGCGAAGCGGCCCGCCAGGCGATCGACGCGGCGGCCAAAGGGTACAGCACCCTGGAATACGACCTGACCAGCGGTCAGCGCGGCTCGCGCACCGTGCACGCCGAGCAGCTGCTCACCCGCCTCACCGAAGCGGAGGCGGGCTTGGTGGTAAACAATAACGCAGCGGCCGTTTTGCTCATGCTCACCGCGCTGTGCCAGGGCAAGGAAGTGATCATCAGCCGGGGGCAGCTGGTCGAAATTGGCGGCGGCTTCCGCATACCGGACGTGATGGCTCAGTCCGGCGCGACGTTGGTGGAAGTGGGCACCACCAATCGCACCCATTTGCGCGACTACGCCAACGCCATGACGGCAAATACGGCCGCACTGCTCGTCGCCCATCACTCCAACTACAAAATCATCGGCTTCACCAGCGAACCAACCCTGGCCGAACTGGCCCAGCTGGCCCACGAACATAACCTGCTGCTGCTCTACGACCAGGGCAGCGGTGCCTTGCTAGACAGTTCGCCCTACGGCCTGGAGCCGGAACCCACCGTGCTCGATGGCCTGGCCGCAGGGGCGGATGTGGTGGCCTTCAGCGGCGACAAGCTTCTGGGTGGGCCGCAGGCGGGGCTGTTGGTCGGGCGGCAGGCGATCATTGGCCACCTCAAGCAGCACCCGCTGGCCCGCGCCGTGCGCGCCGACAAGCTGTGCCTGGCGGGCATGGCCGCCACGCTCACCCACTACCTCACCGAAAACGCCCTGACGGAGATTCCCATCTGGCGCATGATTGCTCGCCCGGTTGGCGAAATTGGCGACGAGGCGGACACCTGGGCGGCGCGGCTGCAAGAAAGGGGCATTCGGGCGGAGGTGGTGGACGGCCGTTCCACCGTCGGCGGTGGCAGTTTACCCGGCACCAGCCTGCCCAGCCGCCTGGTCGCCCTCCACCACACCGACCTGGAGCAGTTGGCCAACCGCCTGCGCCGGGAAAAGATTCCAGTGATTGGCCGCATTCAAGACGGCCGTTTCCTCATCGATCCACGCACCATTTTGCCCGAACAGGTTGAAATTTTACTGCAATCGCTGGTAAACTGTGCGATGGAGTAAACACCGAACAGGATTATTTATGAACGCAACCAGGCAAAACAGCCGGATTTTGGCCATCGAAACGTCGTGTGACGAAACGTCGGCAGCGGTGGTGGAAAACGGCCGTACCATCCTCAGCAACATCATCGCCAGCCAGATTGATCTGCACGCCCAATTTGGCGGCGTTTTTCCCGAAGTTGCCTCCCGCAAACACGTTGAAGTGATTCACGCCGTGGTCGAGCAGGCGCTCGAAGAAGCCCACATGGGGCTGGACGACATCGACTGCATCGCCGTGACGCGCGGACCGGGGCTGGTTGGCTCGCTGCTGGTGGGCGTAAACATGGCCAAAGGTTTGGCCCTGGCGCGCCACAAGCCGCTGCTGGGCATCAACCACATCGAAGGCCACATTTACTCCCTCTGGCTCACCGACCAGGTGGACGAAATCGAATTCCCCCTGCTCACCCTGGTGGTCAGCGGCGGCCACACCGAGCTGTATTTGATGGTGGATCACGGCCGTTACCAGCACCTGGGCGGCACGTTAGACGATGCCGCCGGGGAAGCGTTTGACAAGGTAGGGCGCGTTCTGGGGCTGCCCTTTCCCGGTGGACCCGCCATCGACAAGCTGGCGGCTACCGGCAACGCCACCGCCTACAAATTCCCCCGGGCGGTGATGGAAGAAGGGTTTAACTTTAGCTTTAGCGGCTTAAAAACGGCCGTTGCCCGGCAAGTCAAACATTTTGATAAAACACGGATGCCGGTTGAGGATGTGGCCGCCAGTTTTCAAACGGCCGTGGTGGATGTCCTGGTCACCAAAACGGAACGAGCGGCGCTGGCTTATGGCGTAACGGCCGTTCACCTGGCAGGTGGCGTCTCGGCCAACCGCGAGCTGCGGCGCACCATGACCGAGCGGTTGACAGTGCCCGTGCGGTACCCAAGTCCTATTCTCTGTACCGACAATGCCGCTATGATTGGCGCTGCGGCTCACTGGCACTTTGTAAACGGCCGTCGCGATAACCTGAACATTGACGTTATTCCCAGCTTGCAGCTCGTGTAAGGTAGCTGGCAACAGGTTTTCCTCATAGGAAGCAAAGTAGCCACATGCCTGCCATTTTTTGACTAAACGACACCGCCCTATACGATAATATTTGGTTTGTTTTTATAAAAAAGTTTACAGATAGTAGTTCGTTTTTCTCCTTTACAATCAAGGATGAACCCTGTTACGATCAAAATGTAAAACTAGCTTTAGTTCACACATTGCGTAACGTGGTATTATGATTCAGATGGATCACTCTATTCAAGATGCAGACTTCTCGCCTGAACTAAGAGACAGCGACCGGCTTCACACGCTGTACGTTGTCAACGACATGCTCAAACAGGTAGAAGCTGATGGCCTCAACATCAACCTCATTTTGCCACGGGTATTAAACCTTTCCGTGCAGCAGCTTGAAGCTCAAGATGGCAGCATTTTTGTTGTCAATGAAGCCTTAAAGGTGGAATACGCCTGGCTGACGGGTGACAACAGCCAGAGTGTACACTCTGAAGAGTTCCTGGAAACCATTATGAACAGCGGCGTGGCTGGTTGGGTGATCCGCAACCATGCTCCGTGTGTGATCAGCGATACGCAAAACGACCAGCGCTGGCTGCCCCGCCCCGGCCATACCACCACCAATCATGCCTGGTCGGTCATTTGCACGCCGTTTTCAGTGCGCAACCGGGTGATTGGCGCGATTACCATTCATAAGGTAGGTGCCAACCAGTTCGACGACCGCGACCTGAGCCTCCTGACGGCCATCTCCAACCAGGCCGCCAGCAGCATTGAAAATGCCCGCCTGTACGAAGCTTCACAACGCCAGCTCAAAATCTCGGCCCTGCTAAACGACGCCAGCCGAGTTATCAACTCTTCGCTGGACATTAACGAAATTATGCAGTCGCTGCTGGCGCAAATGAACGATTTTCTCAACGCCGAAGCGATTTCTATTGCCCTGGTGGATAAACAAACCAACGAACTGGTCTACCAGGTCGCCGAAGGGGCAGGCTCTGAGGAAATTGTGGGGCTGCGTTTACCGGCCAATCACGGCCTGTCTGGTTGGGTGATGGAGCATTCGGAACCGGCGCTGGTGGCCGATACCAGCCTGGACCCGCGCTTCTTGCAGCTGGGCGATGAGCGCACCGGCCACGAAACCCGCGCTATGATTTGCGCGCCAATGATTTTTAAGGGCAACGTACTGGGCACCGTTCAAGCCATCAACCCGATTAATGGCACGTTTACGGAAGAAGATTTGGATGTGCTGGTTAATCTGGCCAACATTGCCAGTACGGCCATCGCCAATGCCCAGCAATATGCCCGTACCGTGGCCGCCGAAGCCCGCTACATCAGCCTGTTCCAGGACACGGTCGACCCGATTATTTTGACCGATATGCGCGGCCGTATTGTGGAAGCCAACCGCCGGGCCTCGGATTTGCTGGGGTATGCCCGACACGAACTGCTGAGCATGGCGATACAGGATTTACACCCGGATACGGCCGTTCTCCCCAAAGCCAAAAAAATACGCTCCGATAAGGTGCTGATGTTCCAAAGTGAAGTCCGCGCCAAAAATGCCCCACCCATTCCGATGGAAGTGTATACCAAGCGCACCAGTCATGGCGACGACCAGCTGCTGCAATGGATCCACCACGACATCAGCGAACAAATTGAGCTAGAAAAAATGCGGGAAGATCTCACCGCCATGTTGTTCCACGACCTGCAAAGTCCGCTGGGCAACGTTATCTCCAGCCTGGAGCTGTTGGCGTATGAAATCCCGCCAGAGTCGGCCAACTCGCCCCTGTATGCCATGTTGGACATTGCCCGGCGCAGCAGCCGCCGCCTGGAAACGCTGATTCGCTCCTTGCTGGACATTAACCGTCTGGAAGCCGGGCAGCCCATCACCGAGCAAACCCGCGTCGATTTGAACCTGCTGCTGCAAGAAGTGTATGAAATTGAACAGCCCAACTTTGACCAGCGCCGGGTGCATTTTGCCAACTGCCTGCCACCCAACCTGCCGCACGTCTATGTCGAAGAGGATATGATTCGCCGGGTGTTGGTGAACCTCATCAATAACGCGCTGAAATACAGTTCAGAAGATCAGACGATCTCGGTGCTGGGCCAGCTGCAACCCGAAAGTGATCGGGTGCTCATTTCGGTTAGCGATCAGGGTCGGGGGATTCCCAAACAGTACCGGGAATCTATTTTTGAGAAGTTTGAGCGCATTGCCAGCAAGGACAGCCACGCCAAGGGGCTGGGGTTAGGGCTGGCGTTTTGCCGCTTAGCAGTGGAGGCGCACAACGGCCGTATCTGGGTTGATGATGCCCCGGCTGGCGGTGCCCGTTTTAACTTCACCCTGCCGCTGGCGTGATCATTTCGCCCCCGCAGCTACCCCCATTTTCCTTAAATTTTCTCTGGTAAACGGCCGTTCCCGGCCCGTTTTTGCTTTGGCTAGATGCACCTGTTGATTATTTTGGTATCATTAGGTCATTCAAACCGAGACACCCATCCTGGGAAAATTGTGGCATGACCAGCAAAAGGCTCTACTACCAAAACGCGTACACCACCCACTTTGAAGCAACGATTGTGGAAAGAGTAAGGCAAGAGGGGAAAACGGCCGTCATCCTCGACCAGACCTATTTCTACCCCACTTCCGGCGGGCAGCCCTACGACACGGGCACCATCAACAACCTCCCCGTCTACGACGTTTCTATCCGCGAAAAAGATGAAGCCGTACTGCACTGGCTGGATACCAACGAGCTGTGGCAAGATAACATTACCGGCCAGATTAACTGGCCGCGCCGGTTTGACCACATGCAGCAGCACACCGGCCAGCACATCCTCTCCCAATCCTTCATTCAAATTGCCCAGGCGGACACCGTTGGTTTTCACCTGAGCGAAAACAGCGTCACCATTGACCTGCACACCAGCCAAATCAGCCCCACCCAGGTGGAAGAAGCCGAACATCTGGCCAACCAGATCATCTGGCAAAACCGGCCGGTGCATATTCGTTCGGTTACGCTGGAACAGGCCCAAAAGCTGGCCTTGCGCAAGCTGCCGCCGGTGCGCGGCGGGCACCTGCGGCTTATCGAAATTGAGCAGTTTGATCTCAACGCCTGCGGTGGCACCCATGTCAGCCATACCGGGGCAGTGGGGCTAATCAAAATTGTGAAGTTAGAGCGGCAAAACAACCAGCTGCGGGTGGAATTTTGCTGCGGCAAGCGGGCGCTGGCCGACTACCGGCTGAAAAACAGCCTGGTCAACCAGCTGGCCGCCGAGCTCACTACAGGCATGGGTGAGGTGGTGGAAAGCGTGACGCGCCTCCGCGAAGAAGCCAAAGAAAGCCGCCGCAAGCTGAAAAAGCAGCAGGAGCAGCTGCTCTATTTTGAAGCGGCCGAACTGCTAAAGAACAGCAAAAAGGTGGGTGATACGGCCGTCGTCAGCCGCGTTTTCACCACCGAGGAAAGCGATCCGGCACAGCTGCGCATTTTGGCCAACCACCTGACACAAAACGGCCGTGTGGTTGCCCTGCTTGGACTGGCCGGGGAAAAGTCGCAGCTGCTCTTCTGCCGCTCACAAGATGCCCCCGGCGAGATGAACCAGCTGATCAAACCAGCCCTACAGGTGTTGGGATCGGCGGCGGGTGGCGGAACGGCCGTCATGGCCCAGGGCGGTGGCCCCAGCACCGACCGGGAGCGGGTGCAGCAAGCAGTGGAAAAGGCAGAGCGGCTGCTGTTGGGCCAGCTGCGCTAGGCAGGACACTTATGCAAGAAATAGCCGAAAACGTCTTTATCGAAACAGAATACGAGGGGGTGAACGTTGGCGCGGTGCGCACCCGGCGCGGCATCGTGGCCATTGATGTGCCTTCCTACCCACGCCAGGCCCGGGATTGGGCCATGCGGCTGCACACGCTCACGCCCCGCCAGGTGGCTTATACAATTCTGACCGATTACCACGGCGACCGCATCGTCAATTCCCGCTGGCTTAACGCTCCGGTGGTTGCCCACGAAGCGACGGCCGAAAAGCTGCGCAGCTACGACAAACGGTATCCTCAACCCTTGCTGGAAAGCCTGGCCAACCGCAACCCGGACCACGGCCGTGAGCTGAGCCAGAGCCCGGTTGAACATGCCAGCCTGAGCTTTACCGGCTCTATGCAGTTGTGGAAAGGCGGCCTTGAAATTCAGCTGTTTGCCGCGCCCGGCCCGACGTTGGGCAGCATTGGCGTCTATCTGCCAGAGACAGGCGTGCTGTTTACCGGGGACGCCGTGGTGACCAATATGCCGCCGCTGCTGGGTGAAGCAAATACGGCCGTCTGGCTCCAAACCATCGAGCGGCTGCAGCACTGGCCGGAACCGATCTACCACATCGTTCCGGGCCGGGGTGAACCGTGTGCGATGGCTGATTTAACGGCCGTTGCCACCTACATCCGCACCATGCGCCAGCGTCTTCAGGAACATATTGCCGCCGAAAAACCCCGTGACGAAATTTACAGCTACCTGGTTGAGTTCCTCAACCACTATCCCACCTGCTCCCTGCCCGCCGACTGGCTCAAGCGCCAGCTAAAATATAGTTTGGATCGTGTCTACGATGAGATACAATTAAACGGAATTACCTGACCTACCAGACAGATGCTCCCCTTTTGGGCACGGCGCATAACAAAAACTTTCAACTGATCCTGGTTGATGCAATTTTTTGATAGGAAGAGAGTGATGAAAGATACAAAATACGCCGCCAAGAACGCCTTACAGCTGGTGCCGTTTTTTAATAACTTGCAGGATGACGAAGCCAAAAACCTCTCCAAGCGGTTGGTCATGCGCCGCTTTGGGCCGGATCAGATTATTTTCCATCATGGCGATCCCGGCGGTTTGCTCTACATCATTGTCAAAGGCAAGGTGAAAATTACCCACTCCACGCTGGATGGGCAAGAAGCGATGCTGGCCATCTTTGGCGCAGGCGATTTCTTCGGTGAGCTGGCTCTGCTGGACGATTCGCCCCGTTCCGCAACGGCCGAAGCGCTGGAGGAAACGGAAACGCTAACTCTGCACCGCGAAGAGTTCATCCGCTACATCAGCGATAATCCGGACTTTGCCCTGCATGTGCTGCACACCCTGGCACAGCACATTCGCCGCCTCAACAACCAGATTAGCGACATCTTCTTCCTCGACCTGCCCGCCCGGCTGGCGCGTCAGCTGCTCCAGCTCGCCGCCCAGCACGGCCTCAAATCCGACGACGGCATCCGCATCGACCTCTCCCTGACGCAAACCGACCTGGCCGAAATGACCGGGGCGACCCGTGTGAGCATCAACAAAGCACTGGGGCGCTTCCGTCGAGCGCATTGGGTGAAGGTCAGCGGCCGTAAATTCACCATTTTGGACGAAGAGGCCCTGAAGAATTTGATCCAAATCTCTGGCGGCTCTATTTAGTGAACCGTAAACGGTAATCGGTTCACCGCTTACCGACCACCGATCACCGCCTTATGAAACTGCTCGCCATTAGCGACCTGCACATCAGCCACGGCGACAATTGGGCCGCGCTCAGCCGAATGCCCGCCCACCCCGAAGATTGGCTGATTGTGGCGGGGGATGTGGCCGAAAAGATCAGTCACTTTCGCCAAGCCATCGACCTGCTCAGCCACCGATTTGCCCGCGTTTTTTGGACTCCCGGCAACCACGACCTCTGGACCCTCCCTACCGACAGCGAAAGCCAGCGCGGCCTGGCTAAATATTTTCAGATGGTGCAGATTTGCCGTGACTTTGGCGTGATGACACCGGAAGATCCGTTTGTGCAGTGGCCGGCCAGCCGCCAGCCGCTGTTCATCGCCCCTATTTTTACGCTGTACGATTATAGCTTCCGGCCCGACACCGTAGCGGCGGATGAGGCTCTGGCCTGGGCTGAAGCATCGGGCGTGGTGGCTACGGATGAGATCATTTTGCACCCAGATCCGTATCCATCGCGGGAAGCGTGGTGCCACGTGCGCTGCCAGACCACCGAAGCGCGCCTGCGAGAAACGGCCGTATCCGGCTCCCTCATCCTGGTCAACCACTTCCCCCTGCGCTACGACCTGGTCAATTTGCGGCGCATCCCCCGCTTTTCCATCTGGTGTGGCACCAAACGAACAGAAGATTGGCACACGCGGTTTCCGGTAACGGCCGTTATCTACGGCCATCTGCACATTCGCGGCACCCATTACCGGGACGACGTGCGTTTTGAAGAAGTGTCCCTGGGCTACCCCGTCAACTGGCAGTCGAGCCGGGGCATCGAGGCCTACCTGCGCCAAATCTGGCCGCCACCACAGCTTTAAGGCAACTGGGCAAGGAGTAATTATGTCAACTACGCTGAAATCTGGGCTGTTAACGGCCGTTGCCTGGGTCGCCACCGTCATTGTGGACCTGTTTCTGCTGATGATTGCAGCGGTGGCGCTGGAACGCGCTTCGCTGTCGCTGGCCGAACTGGGCGTCGTGGTTGTCATCCTGCTGCACGGTGCGGTTGCCACTGCCGCCACCGGCTTTGTCCTCTACCAGACGCGCAGCCTCACCGGCGGTGTGCGTTTGCTGTGGCTGGGTGGTTTTGCCCTGCTGCAGCTGGGCACCTGGATCGTGGCCGCCCTCATGACGCTGCTGGTGATGAACCGCTAACAAAAATAGCTCTTTGGGATTTCCTGGGGCTGGCAACGAATGAACGCGAATTATCACCAAAATTAGCCTCAATTCGGGCTCATTCGGTGCAAAAAACAGGTGGACCCCGCCACATCCTAAAGACCCACAAAAACAGTTTTTACCATCGCCACCAGCTAAATTTAAACTTGTACGCACAAACCAGGGCAAATGGGAGAAGCTGCAACGGCCGTTGCACACCCCCTCACACAAGTCTACAATCAGCGGCTTATTTCGTAGTGAAAGGACCTTCTCTTGGCAGACAACGACAAACGCCGCAATACCCTGGGGTATTACCTCTTGTTCATCAGCCTGGGCTTTGGCCTGGGCATCACCGGGCCAGCTCTGCCCTCGCTGGCCGCCCAAACTGGCAGCACCCTGGGCGCAATCGGGGCCATCTTCCTGGTTGGGGCGACGGGGGGCATGTTGGGTACGGCCGTAGGCGGCCGTCTCTTTGATCGCATCAAAAATGGCCACCGCCTCCTGGGCCTGGCCCAACTGGTCACCGCCACCGCGCTACTGCTCATCCCCCAGGCCAACAGCCTACCCCTGCTGCTGGTCATCTTCTTCATCAACGGCCTGCCCGGCGGCATCATCAACACCGGGGCCAACACGCTGCTCATGTGGACCCACGGCAAAAAGGCCGGTCCATACGTTAACGGGCTGCACTTTGCCTTTGGCCTGGGCGCTTTTTTGGCCCCAACCGTTTTTGCCCAGGTGCTCAGGTTGGGCGGGACGTACCAGCAAGCCTACTATGCCCTGGCGGCATTGGCCCTGCCCGTCAGCCTCTTTCTGCTCCTGCTGCCCGGCAGCCCTAAATTGCAGGTCGACGACGAAGCCAGCCATTCTCCCACCAATCTGCGCCAGATGCTGCCTATGATCATCATTGCGATGTTGTTTCTGTTCTTCTACGTGGGGTCAGAAATTACCTACGGCAACTGGATTTACACCTACACCCTCACGCTTGAGCTGGCCGACGCTACCCGCGCGGCCTACCTGACCTCTGGCTTCTGGCTCTCCTTCACCATTGGCCGGGCCATCTCCATTCCCATGGCGGCCCGCTTCAAACCCGCGCAAATCCTGACGGTGGCTTTTGTGGGTGGCCTGGGAGCGCTGGCCCTGGCCATTAGCGTACCAAACTCGCTCACCATGCTGTGGGTGGCCACCCTGGCAACGGGCTTCTTCATGGCCCCGGTTTGGGCCACTGGCTACAACCTGGTCGGCCAGTCGATCAAGTTAACCGCCACCGTGAGCAGCATCATCATTTTGGGCGACAGTTTTGGTGGGGTGGTGCTGCCCTGGGTGACAGGGCAGGCGATTGAGCGGTTTGGCGCACATACCATGCCCTGGCTGGTCATCGGCAGCTATGCCATCAACGCGTTCATCTTTGTCATCATGCTGGCGCAAAGCCGAGCGGTGCCCCAAGTGGCCCTTGCTGGTGAGTAAGGTCTCCCGACGAGAAGCTAAATCACGCGCTTGAGCAGCACGTTCACCGAACGGGCCGTGGCCAGTTTGGTACCATCGCCGCGCAGCACGTCGGCCACAAAGATCAGCTCACGTTCCCGCTGCGCTTCAAACGCCGCCACCACGGTAATTTCGGCTACGCTGGCGGGAATGGGGCGCAAATAAGTTACTTCCATCGTTTTGGTGACGTTGGGCGCAGCCACCATAAAGCTCAGCGGCCCGATTGTGTTGTCGATGGCGGCCGCAATCATGCCACCCTGCATGTACCCCATCGGGTTTTGGTAGCGCGCCTGCACCGGAAAGCGCACCGTCAGCGTTTTTGCGGCCATGTCCAGGTCCACAAATTCACCGGCCATGTCGGCAAAAATAGGCGGCGGCAGTTGGAGTTGGCCGTTGGTCATAAGCTGGGTCATGTGCTCAATAAATTCTGGGGGAAATGAAGAAAAATCCATGAAGGCTCCTATTCGACGAACAATTCGGCAGCAATGCTACGGATTATAGGGGAAAGCGGGATGGGCGGAAACGGCCGTTTCCGCCCCAACCCTACATCAATCGGCCAACCTGTGGCATAATTCACGAACACATTCACAAAAGAAGGATAGTTTTGTTATGCATCTCTATATGATCCGCCACGGGCAAAGTTATGTTAACTTGCACGACTGGAAAGGCGGCAACACCGACGAAGGGCTGACCGCCCTTGGCCAGGCCCAGGCCGACGCGCTGGGTCGCTGGCTGCCCCTGCACGTTAGACAAATCGATGCCCTGTACGCCAGCACGATGAAACGCGCCCAGGAAACGGCCGCTCCCCTGGCCGCCGCCTACAATGTCCCCATCCTCAGCGATGACCGGCTGCGCGAAATTGGCAACAACCGGCTGGACCACACGCCGTGGCCCAGCGATGACTTGCCTGAATACGGCTCATTTTGGGGCAGCGAACGGCCGTTTAACACCATTACCCCCGACCGTCCCGACGGCGAGTCGATGATGCACTTTCGCGTGCGCATTGGCCGCTTCATCGAAGAAATGCTGGAAAAACACCGCCAGCAAACCATTGTGGCCGTCTGTCATGGCGGGGTGATTGAGCTGGCCTTTGACCACATGTTCAACGTTGGCCCCTGGCGGCGCTGCGAGGTGTGGAGCAAAAACACGGGCATCACCCACTTTGAATACGTGGAGCTTCCGCTGCGCGAGACGTGGCGGCTGTACTTCCAGAGCCGGGTGGAGCACCTGGTAGATATCAAGCTGCACACCGACGGCCGTGGCCCAGAAAGCCCGCGCGAGGAAATATGACGCCAACCCTCATCGCCACGGCCGATCCGGATTTTGCCCCGGCGGCCGTGGCTGAACTGCAAAAAGCAGGCAGCCAGGGGAGCGACGAGCTGGCTCCCGGCATCTGGGCCGTCCAGCTGCCGGGCGATTTTTTTGCTCTGGCCGAGCGCTGGCGGCAGCAGCCGCCCATCTTTGTGCGGCACATCTGCCCGGTTCAGACGGTGCTGCCGCTGGCTGAGGGCGTGGAGAAGGTGGTGGCCACGGCCGTTACCTTCTTCACCCACCTGCTGGAACCGGATTGGCCGTTTTCCGTGCAGACCCGCGTGCTGGGCGAGCTGCCGATTAAGCCGTTCGATATCAACCAGCCGCTGGGCGACAAGCTGGCTGAGGCTTCTGGTGCGCCGCTGGATGTACGACGGCCGTTCCAAATCTTGTCGGTGGTCCTGGCCGGCGAGGCGGCCTACCTGGGTGTGTCGCTGGCCACCAACAATTTGTCCGACTGGGCGGGCGGCGTGCGCCGCTTTGCCCGCGACAAAGATCAGGTGAGCCGGGCCGAGTTTAAGCTGCTGGAGGCGCTGGAGGTGTTTACCATCGAGCTGCCACCGCGCGGCCGGGCGCTCGATTTGGGCGCGGCGCCGGGCGGCTGGACGCGGGTTTTGCGGCAAAAGGAACAGTATGTGACGGCCGTTGACCCCGCCTGGCTGCACCCCTCGCTGCAAAAAGACAAGGGCGTGCGCCACCTGCGCCTTACTGCCGAGGAGTACCTGGCCGACTACCCCGACACCTACGACGTGATTGTCAACGACATGCGGCTGGATGCGCGGGATTCGGCACGGTTGATGGGGGAATACGGCCGTTACCTCTACCCGCACGGCCTGGCCCTCATCACCCTCAAACTGCCAGAAAAGCGCTACGGGGCTGCGCTGGACCACGCCCTCAACATTCTGCGGCAGCACTTCACTATCGCCGGGGCGCGCCAGCTCTTCCACAACCGCAGCGAAGTCACGGTTTACCTAAAACCCAAGATCAGCAGCTAATTTTTTTAACGCAAAGAATGCAAAGCAGCAGAAGGCGCAAAGGTCTTGTTGGTTCCTTTCATCCATTGTGCCGTTGCGTCAAAAGATGGCCGTTTCATGAAAACAAGCTGACTATGCTATACTATTTTTCGGCTGGAGGTAATTGCACAATGGCTGAACAAATGGGATCATCCGAAGATTTTTCTGAGCAAATTCGCGCAGTTTTGCCGGAACTACGGCAGCAGTATGGCATTCAGGATTTGTGGCTGTTTGGTTCCTACGTCCGGGCAGAACAGCATGAAGTCAGCGATTTGGACGTGTTGGTTTCCTTTGAAAATCCCAATCTCTCCCTGATTGAATTTATCCAACTAGAACAAAAGCTGAGCGAGTTGCTTGGCGTGCGGGTTGATCTTGTGGAAAAGGAAACGCTCAAGCCAGGTATTGGCCAGCGTGTTTTGCAAGAGGCGCAGTCTGTATGACCCGGCTTTACCGCGATTACTTGGTTGACATCTTGGATGCCATTGCCAAGACCGAAAGCTTCGTGGCCGGTGTCGATTTTGCCAGCTTTCAGGCGAACGATGAAAAGGTGTATGCAGTCATTCGCGCCCTGGAAATTATTGGCGAAGCAACCAAATTTATCCCCAGAGAAGAACGAGAACGTTTCCCCGAGATTCCCTGGCAAGCGGTCACAGGTATGCGCGACAAGTTAATCCACGGCTACTTCGTCGTAAGTTTACCCAGGGTGTGGGCCACAGTTCAGCGCGATTTACCGCCTTTGAAAACGGCCGTCTCCCACCTGTTGTCCACCCACGATTAAGTTTTCAACGCAAATAAGGACAACCCACAAAGGATTTCTTGTGCAGCTGTTCCAGCAACCGATGTGCGGCGCACCTGCTTGACAAAAAAAGAGATGCCCTTGTGAGGCATCTCTTTTTTGCTAACTTAATTTTTTAGTGGTCCGAACGCTTACTTCTTCTCAGCCAGGGCGGCGTGGGCCGCGGCCAGGCGGGCAATCGGTACCCGGAACGGTGAGCAGGAGACGTAGTTCAGGTTGAGCTTGTGGCAGATGGCGATGCTCTTCGGGTCGCCGCCGTGTTCACCACAGATCCCCACTTCCAGGTCACTGCGGGCGGAACGGCCGTCTTTCACCGCAATCTCCATCAACCGCCCCACACCATTGGGGTCAATCGATGCAAATGGGTTCTCTTTCAAGATACCTTGCTGCTGGTACTCCATCAGGAAGCCCGATTCCGCGTCATCGCGGGAGATACCAAACGTCGTCTGCGTCAGGTCGTTGGTGCCAAAGGAGAAGAACTGCGCCACCTCGGCAATTTCGCTGGCCGTCAAAGCCGCGCGCGGGATTTCGATCATCGTTCCAAACTTGTACTTGATCTCGATGCCCTGCTCGTTCATAACAGCCCGGGCCTCCGCTTCCAGCGCCGACTGCTGTACTTTCAGCTCGTTGACGTGGGAGATCAGCGGAATCATCACCTCAGGATGCACATCAAAGCCTTCTCTGGCGCATTTGCAGGCCGCCTCGAAGATGGCCCGCACCTGCATTCTGGTCAGTTCGGGGATGAGAATGCCCAGGCGAACGCCACGAGTACCCAGCATGGGGTTCATCTCACGCAATGCCTCAACACGCTCCAGGTAATCTTGCTTGATGCGGATTTCGGCCAGCGCAGCGTCGATCTCGCTGAGGGTATGATAATGCTGCATCCGGACCTTCAGGTCGGCCAGGTCTTGTACCAGCTCTTCAAAGGAGGGCAGGAACTCGTGCAGCGGCGGGTCGATGAGGCGGATGATGACCGGCAGGCCATTCATGGCGCGGAAGAGACCTTCAAAATCGCCGCGCTGCAAGGGCAGCAGTTGGTCCAGCGCTTCTTTGCGGTCCACGGCGTGTTTGGCCATGATCATACGCTGCACGATGGGCATACGCTCGGCTTCAAAGAACATGTGCTCGGTGCGGCACAGGCCGATGCCTTGCGCGCCGTACTCGCGGGCACGTTCGGCGTCACGCGGGTAGTCGGCGTTGGCCCACACACCCAGGCGGCGGAATTCATCAGCCCAGCTCAGCAGTTTGATGAGGTAGGGGTTTTTGATGTCAGGCACAACGGTGGGGATTTGCCCCAGGTAAACAATGCCTTCCGTTCCATCCAGCGACAGCCAGTCGCCTTCATGAATCACCAGACCATCGCCAACGGTCATGCTACGGCTGAACAGATCAAGTTCCAGTTCGCTGACGCCCACAACGGCGGGTTTACCAAACTGGCGGGCTACCAGCGCGGCGTGGCTGGTACGGCCGCCTTTGCTGGTGAGAATACCTTGCGCCGCCAACATGCCGTGCACGTCATCGGGCTTGGTTTCCGGGCGAACCATGATCACTTTTTTGCCTTCTTCTTTGGCCCATTTTTCGGCCGTATCGGCGTCGAAGGCAACCATACCAACGGCCGCTCCCGGCGAAACGTTTAAACCGGTGGCAACTTTGGTAGCTTCTTTTAACGCTTCAGCGTCCAGCTGCGGGTGCAGGAAAAAGTCAACCTGAGCCGGTTTCACGCGGACAACCGCTTCTTCTTTGGTAATCAGCCCTTCTTCCACCATATCAACGGCAATACGGACTTCCGCCTGTGCGGTCCGTTTGCCATCGCGGGTTTGCAGCAGCCACAACTTACCGCGGTCGATGGTGAATTCCATGTCCTGCATGTTGCGGTAATGTTTTTCCAGCTTCTGGGCAATTTCTTCGAACTGGGCGTAAATCGCGGGCATCTCTTTTTTGAGATCGCTAATTGGTTGGGTGATGCGGATACCGGCCACCACGTCTTCACCCTGGGCATTCATGAGGAAGTCGCCTTCCAGCTCTTTTTCGCCGGTGGAGGCATTACGCGACATCGCCACGCCAGTGCCAGCGTCTGGGGAAATGTTGCCGTAGACCATGGATTGAATGTTGACGGCCGTTCCCAAATTGTGCGCAATCCCAGCCGCATTGCGGTAAGCAAACGCCCGCTTGCCGTTCCACGACTTAAACACGGCCTCGGTGGCCCGTTTCATTTGTTCGTAGGGATCTTGGGGGAAATCTTCTTGGGTGTAGGTCTTGTAAATCTGCTTAAACTGCTCGGTAACAACTTGCCAATCCTCGGCGCTCATTTCGGTGTCGCTCTTCACCCCGGCGACCTTACGCTGGGCTTCAATCACGACTTCAAAAACCTCGTCCGGTACGCCCATCACCACAGAGCCAAACATTTGAATCAGGCGGCGGTAAATGTCGTACACAAAACGCGGGCCGGTGCGTTTGATCATTTCTTCGGCCACAACATCGTTCATGCCGATGTTGAGCACCGTGTCCATCATGCCCGGCATGGAGAATTTAGCGCCAGAACGGCAGGAAACAAGCAGCGGTTTCTGCAAATCGCCAATTTTCTTGCCCATCGCCTTCTCAACGTCTTTCAAACTAACCAGAATTTGTTCCCACATGCCTTCAGGGAACTTTTCACCGGCCGCCAGATAGGCATTACAGGCTTCGGTGGTAACGGTGAGGCCAGGAGGAACCGGAACGCCCAAACGGGTCATATCGCCCAGATTGGCACCTTTGCCGCCCAGTAACCCGCGCGCACCATCCCAGGAGCCGCCAGCATATTCTTCGGCCACATTTACTTCGCTAAAGAGGTAAACATATTTTTTCTCAATCTTTTTTTCAGCTTGCAGCTCTTGTTCTGGAGCCATTGCAATTGTCATCAGTCTATTCCTCCCAATGGAATTAATAATAAGTTTATGGAAAAGCTTCGTTGCTTAATTGCGAGTGGGGGAGCTAGTGGGAAGGTGTGTCTTAATTACTCCCCCGTATTAATGGGATGACACAACCTTGACCATTGTAGGAAGTGGGTCATTTACCAGACAGTGACAAAGGACATTCTCGCTTATGACAAACATCACCGATCAGAGGACACCCTTTTTTACCAAAATACAGGTGGTTTTTACCGGGCAGGTTGCCGAACGGCCGTACCGTTCTAAAATTAATACGCAATGGATTGAAACTAATTTGGAGGTGAAAAGTGGATCCGATTGGACTTGTTGTTCTAATTCTTATTCTGCTGCTGGTGGGCGCGGCTGTTGTGATTCCTCAGCTGCAAAACCGCAAAAAGTAAGCAAGTGGCGAGTAGGCGAGTGAATGAGTTTTTCTTTGACTCGCCACTCGCCCACTCGCAAACTCGCCCACCCCTTTTGCCTAAGCTAAATCTTTGGGCTTAAACTGCGTCTCGTACAAATTGGTATACAGACCACCCTGGGCCAACAGGTCCTCGTGGGTGCCCTGCTCCACCAGCTGCCCCTGATGCATCACCAAAATTTTATCGGCCGCCAGGATGGTGGAAAGTCGGTGCGCAATCACCAGGCTGCTGCGATCTTTCATCACGGTGGCCAGCGCCTCCTGAATCAGCGCTTCCGAGAGGGAGTCCAGGTGCGAGGTGGCCTCATCCAGCACCAGCAGGCGCGGATCCTTCAGCACCACGCGAGCAATGGCAATGCGCTGGCGCTCGCCACCACTGAGGCGGTAGCCGCGCTCACCTACCACGGTGTCGTAGCCATCTGGCAGCTGGGCGATGAAGTCATGGATGTTGGCAGCTTTAGCGGCGTTGATCATCTGCTGCTCGGTGGCGTCTGGCCGGGCGTAGAGCAGGTTGGCCCGGATGGTGTCGTAGAACAGGTAGGATTCCTGCGTCACCATGCCGATGTTGTCGGCGAGGGTTTGCAGGGTGAGGTCGCGCAGATCGTGGTTGTCCAGGGTGATACGGCCGTCTGTCGGATCATACAGCCGTGGAATAAGGTAGGTGATGGTGGTCTTGCCCGCGCCGCTTGGCCCCACCAACGCCACCAGTTCCCCCGGCTCGATGGTAAAGCTGACGTTTTGCAGCGCCCAACGCAGTTCTGGTTCGGCCTCCACCCCATTGTCCGCTGGCTCCGCGCCGTTTTGCCGCGCCTTGCCCCGCTTCAGCAGCGCGGTGCTGTCTCGCCCGCCGAACCGCTTCACTTCCCGCAGGCCCCCTTTGTCTTCGTCGGTGTAGGTGAACGAGACGTTGTGGAATTGGAGACGGCCGTCTACCGCTCCCAATCCTTTGGCCTCTGGTTTCTCGCCAATTTCCACCGGAATATCCAGCGCCTCAAACACCCGCTCAAAGCTTACCATGCTCTGGGCAAACTCAACCGGCGCGTTGGTCAGCGCCATCAGCGGCCCATACAGCTGGCCCAGGTAGCTGCCAAACGCCACAATCGTGCCAATGGTGAAGGCATCTTGCAGCACCAGATAGCCACCCACCCAGTAGACAACGGCCGTTCCCACCGCGCCAATAATGCTCAACATCATAAAAAACCAGCGCCCAATGACCGCCGAGCGCACGCCAATGTCGCGCACGTCGGCCGCGTCATCGGCAAAACGCTTCATCTCGCGCTCCTGGCGGCCAAACAGCTTCACCAGCAGCGCCCCGCTGACGTTGAGCGTTTCGTTCATCGTCGCATTCATCTCCGCGCTGATCTCCAGCGACTTGCGCCGTAAATCACGCAAAATGCGCCCCACTCGCCGCGCGGGCAGCACAAACAGGGGCAAAATCGCCAGCCCCAGCAGCGTCAGCCGCCACTCCAGCGTCAGCAAAATGATGAGCGTACCCACCAGCGAAACCAGGTTGGAAATGATCGTGACAATCGTGTCGCTAATTGCCCGCTGCGCCCCAATCACGTCGTTGTTCAGGCGCGACATCAGCTCGCCAGTGCGTGACTGGGTGAAAAAACGGAGCGACATTTGCTGCATATGCTCATACAACGCACGGCGCAAATCGTAAATGACACCCTCGCCAATTTGCGAATTCAGGCTGCGCTGGAACACGCCAATGCCGCCGTTGACGATGGGAATGGCCACCATGCCTGCCGCCAGCAGGGCAAGCAGGCGGTAATCCTCGTTGGGGATAGCATCGTCAATCAACGACCGCACCAGCAGCGGCGAAACCAGCGTCAGGCCAGTCACCATCAGGATGGTGAGCAGCAGCAGAACAATTTTCAGGCGATACGGTTTGGCAAACTGCCACACGCGCCCCAGCAAGTCCCGCGTAATTGTTGGGCGCGTTTGCTGTTCGTCGTGCGAGATGTAAGCCCACCAGCCGCCACCATGAAAGCCCATAAAAAACCTCCAGAAAATAGGCCACAGAGTTCACAAAGCTTGCAGAGTGTTAACGCTTTTTTCTCTGTGACCTCTGTGGCTCATCATACAGTGAACGTAGAGTATGGCGCAGAACGGCCGTTTTGGGTACTGACCAATCGGGCAGGCATCACCCGGCAGGGTGGGCAGCCGGGGTTCGTTGCCAGCGCCAAATTGGGTTAAGATTGGCCAAACCATTGCCCATTTAAGGACGCACATGACGGAGATCACCGACCCGACCTATGCCCAACAACTCGA
>JADLAX010000004.1 GCA_020848035.1 Anaerolineae bacterium
TGATTGGTTTGACGCTAAAGTTAGGCTATGCCAATTTACCTGAGGCACGTCGTATTTTTGATTGGTCTATGGCTTGCCAACTCAACCGTTAGCTCTTGGGCACTTTTTCAAACACTGAAAAACCCTTAGATGAACGAAGCTTGGGGTGGTGAACACCGGGTTAAGAAACGGCCGTTCCCCCAACGATTAGTACTATTCACGCTTTTTTTCACTTTATCTTACGGCCGTCATCAGGTATACTTTTTCCAATTCTGACAAACAGAAAGATGACATAAAACAACAATCCCTCTCTATTGGCAGGAATCGGTTAAAGCCAAAAGTAAAAATCCTATGCTAGACTCACCCATTGAATCGCAAAAAATTATCGCTGTAGACGACAATGCGTTTACCCTTCGCATCGTCCAACACACGCTGGAACAGGCCGGTTACCAGGTCATGACGGCCGCTTCTGGCCAGGATGCCCTTAAGCTGATCAACCGGCACGGCATGCCTCACCTGGCCATTGTCGACCTGCACATGCCCGTCATGAGCGGCTTTGAGTTTTGTCACGCCGTACGTGAATTCAGCGACATGCCGATTATTATGCTAACGGCCGTAAACACCGAAGAAACCATCATCGAAGGGCTGGAGCAGTATGCCGAGGATTACATCGTGAAGCCGTTTAACCCGGAAGAGCTGAAAGCTCGCGTGGGGCGTGTGCTGCGCCGCATGGGCGACTACAGCTACACCCTGGAATCCACCACCCGCATCGACGAACGGCTGATGGTCAACTTCCCCAACCGGGAAGCGCTGGTTGAAGGCGAACCCGTCTCCCTGACCCCCACCGAAACCAAGCTGCTCTACATCCTGGTGCGCAATGCCGGGCGCATCGTCACCACCGACTTTTTGCTCAACCGCATCTGGCCCATGGAAGAAGCCCAGGAGGACCGACTGCACGTGCATGTGCACCGCCTGCGCCGCAAAATCGAAGTCAATCCCAACGAACCCACCTACATCGTGGCCGAGCGCGGCACCGGGTACCGCTTCAACACCGGGTCAGACGCCTCCCTTTAACGTTTGACAACTTACGGCAGCTGAGCTTGTCGAAGCCGATTTCGACAGGCTCAATCTCCGTTTTGCGCAATCCTGCCTTAACGAGACCAGCTCCACTTACCCCAACAGCTCTGCGGCCAATTCCGCTGGCAGCGGCATGTTGCTGGCTGCTAGCAGCTCAAACAGGTGGGCCACCCGTTCAGCCAAAAATTGTTGCAGCAGCTCTGGCCGGGCCAACGGGCAGCCCGCCAAAATGCCCCGTGCCTGCCGCGCCAGCTGCAGCAGGTGGTAAACGCAGTAACTCACCGCGCCACTCTCCAGCAAAATTTGCTGCGCCTCTTCCAAAGCCGCTACCGCTTCAATTTGGGGCAGCAGCGCCTCAAAACGGGCTTTGCCAGGGTGATCGGCCAGGCGAGCATATAAAATGGCCAGGTTCCCCCCACCACGATGCCAATCTGGACCGGCCGGCACATGGTAGGCATCGGCCAAATCGTCGCTCACCTGGATGATCTGGCCAATGATCACGCCAAAACGACGCAGTTCGTACGCCACCTCCGGCGCCGCACCCCCGGCCAAGGCGCCCAGGTAAAACCCGGCACCGTAATAAGGCGTGCTTTTGGCCGCCACGGTGTCCCAGTAGTGAGCTTCGCTTAATGTGGGCTGCACGTCCAGGTGCTGCCCGCGCGCCGTTTGCAGGTTCAGGGTAATGAGTTCGGCCAGGAGCTGGGGCTGTACGGCCGTTTCCACCTCCGCCACCACCCGGTAAGCCACGGCCTGGAAGGCCAGGCCCAGGTTGGCCGCCACCCCCGCCCCCAGCTGGCGATACAGCCCTTTGGGATCGTCGTCCAGAATATCATCTACCAGGACGATGCTGATGTGGCTGCACGCAACGGCCGTAATCATCGGCACCACCGCCTGCAACTCCCCATCAACCGCCTGGCAGGCCAGCTCGGGCAGCCGCCAGGAGTGCGAATTCCGGGCATAATGCTGCCAGACACCGATCATGGCTGGCCAGGCCGCCACCTCCGGCTGCCGCAAAAAATAGGCCTCAACTTGCGAAAGTTCAATCATGCAGCGCACCTTGCGGGGTCTGTCTGAGCGTTATCCTATTGGCATACAACGTGAAGAATACAAAATCGGTGGAGAAAGTGTGCAGCCGACCTCTACACACAATCGGGAAGAGAAGAGGACGAATTTACGGCCGTAACCCCCATTCGCCCCAGGTGCCTACCAATCCCAGTTCCAACCCCAAACATCTGCCTTACGCAACTTAGACAGCTCTTTGTGATCGGTGACTTTGGTTAATTGGAGCAAGGTGGCCAGCAGAGAATCGTCAGACTTACCAGCTTTTAACAACTCGTTGAACTTTTGGATCGACATGGACTCTTTCATGTTGGTCATATCTCCTGCAAACTACTGAGCTATCCCATCTTCTGAGAGCCGGTCGGCAACTCCAGGTGCCTAGAGTGTTTTGCACACTGCTAGCATGGCACGCGACAGTACAGCCTGGATAAAGTTGCTTCATTATAAAAGAAGTTTGGCACCCATGCATTGAGAGAGTATTAAAAAATGGGCAGATTGCAGGAAAGTTAAAGTCGTTTTGCAGGTGCTTACAGCTTAAAGCCCACTTTTTCGGCCAGGAGCGCGTTTGAAGGCTCCACCAAGATGGTTTTATCGGGCAGGACGATGGTGGGTACCACACGACGGCCGTTGTTTACTTCCTTCACAAATGCCAGCGCCGCCGGATCCTGCTCCACATCGATGGCCGTGTAGGGAATGCCATACTCATCGAGCAAGTATTTGGCCCGGTGACAGTCGGGGCACCAGTTGGTGGTATACATGATGATCTGGTCTGCTTTGTTTTCTGTGTTGTCCATCGTTGTGTTCTGTTACTCTCCTGACTAAATTTTCCGCTTAATCATACCCAAAAACGGCCTATCTCGTAAACCGGACAAAGTTTTTGGAAGAATACAGCGCAATTTTTGTGCGGTTTACTCATGAGATTGGCAGATTACGCACCACTTTGTTTTGAAAAACTTTCTGCCAATTACACTACCAGCCTCGCCCCAAAATTTAGCTATAATAGGCTGCGTGACTACCAAACGAACCAACGAACAATGGCTGGCCGAATTGCAGCCAGAACACCCAGGGTATGAAACGGCCGTAACCGACCTCAGCCGCCTGCTCACCAATGGCCTCAAACGGGGGCTGCTGGCCCAGGTTAAAACACCCGCCCTGGAGTTCGATACCCAGGCCGAAGATTTTGCCCAGGAAGCCGTGCTGAAAGTGCTGGAAAAGCTAGACAGCTTCGCCGGACGCAGCAAATTTACCACCTGGGCCCATAAAATTGCCATCTCCGTAGCCCTCACCGAGCTGCGCCGTAAACGGTGGCAAGACAGCTCCCTCAACAGCCTCACCGAAACCGAAACCAGCGTCTACACCCCCAGCTTTGTCGCCGATGGGTCACCCACGCCGGAAAAACGCACCGCCCGCGCCGAACTGCTGGCCTATGTGCAAAATCTCATCGAAAACGATCTTACCGAGCGGCAGCGCACCGCCCTGGTCGATTCTGTCATCCAGGGCAAATCAACTGAGCAAATAGCCAGTCAACTCGATATGAAACCCAATGCGGTCTACAAACTGCTGCACGACGCCCGGGTAAAGCTCAAAAAGAGCCTGGCGCAAGATGGCTACACCCCCGGCGACATTTTGCAGGTGTTCGACTGAACTGTGGCCCTGGGGGCAAGACGGTGAAGAAGGTAAGAAGTAAGGGAAATACATCATCAAAGCTACAGATTTAGGAGAGGGACCACTGCATCTCAGTGATCCACGTTCAACATGACTATTTGGACCCGGCTCAGAAATTTGTTTATCAAAGCATCCCATCCCATGAATGAGTACGGCCGTGCAAACCAGCCCGCCGGTGGTGCAGCTATTTCCCAGGACAATCTGGTGGAATTGATGCACCGCCTGGAAACAACGCTTGACCATGCCTATTCGTGTGAAGAGGCGTTTGCCCTGCTTGATGAGTATGTGGAGATGGTGGCCAACACAGAAGAAGCCGAGCAGCTGATGCCCCTGGTGAAAAACCATATCGACATGTGTCCTGATTGTCGTGATGAGTTTGAAATTTTGCTGCATATCCTGAAAACGGCCGATGCCAACCCCGACGATTAAACACCCAACTTTACCAACCCTCTGCCGGGGAGCTGAGCTGCCCGGCCAAACAAATATCCACCACTTTACAAAACAACAAAGGAGACGATAACATGGCCAAAGCAATCTGGAATGGCGTTGTCCTGGCAGAAAGTAATCAAACCGTGGTCGTAGAAGGTAACCATTACTTCCCCGCCAGTGCTATCAATCGTGAATATTTCAAGGAAAGCAGCCACCACACCACCTGCCACTGGAAAGGGGTAGCCAGTTACTACACCCTGGAGGTGAACGGCCAGAAAAACGAAAATGCGGCATGGTATTACCCAACACCATCCGCCAAGGCCAGTCAAATTAAGGATCATGTAGCGTTTTGGCGCGGGGTTCAGGTGCTGCCATAATTGAAGGCAAACAGTCCAACACCGGGCGGTGGTAACACCAGAAGGTGTTGCGAGACACAGGAAAAGGTAAAGCGATGTTATTAGCTGGCGATATTGGCGGAACCAAAACCGTTTTGGCGCTTTTTGCCACCGAGGCGCGGCAGCAGCCGCTGCATCCCCTGCACTTACAAACCTTTCCCAGCGGCCGTTTTGCGTCGCTGGAAGCCATTATTACCCAGTTTATTGCCGACAAAGACGTGACGATAGACGCAGCCTGTTTTGGCGTGGCCGGGCCGGTGGTAAACGGCCGTTCCCAAATCACCAACCTGCCCTGGGTCATCGATTCGGCCGTGGTGCGCCAGACGCTGCACGTGGAGCGGGTGGCCCTGCTCAACGATCTGGAATCGATCGCCAACGCCGTGCCCCACCTGGCCGGTGACGACCTGGCCAGCATCAACGAAGGGCGGGCCGAGCCGGGCGGCGCGGTGGCCGTCATCGCACCCGGCACCGGGCTGGGCGAAGCGTTCCTCATCTGGGACGGCCAGCGCTACCAGGCCCACCCGTCGGAAGGCGGGCACGCCTCGTTTGCCCCCACCAACCCCGACCAGTGCGCCATGCTCGCCTTTTTGGAGCAAAAATATTCCCACGTCAGCTTCGAGCGGGTTTGCTCGGGCAGCGGCATTCCCAACCTGTATGCTTTTTGGCAGCAAGACGGCCGTTTCCCTGAACCCGACTGGCTGCGTGAACAACTTGAACAGGCCGCCGACCCCACCCCGGTCATCGTCGAAGCCGGTCTGGCCAAAACGGCCGATATTTGCGTGGCCACCTTGCAAATGTTTGTCGATATCCTGGCCGGGGAAGCCAGCAACATGGCCCTGAAAGTGCTGTCCACCGGCGGCGTTTACCTGGGCGGCGGCATTCCACCGCGCCTGCTCAACCTGCTGCAAACCGAGCGTTTTATCTCCCAGTTTGCCGACAAGGGGCGCTTCACCCAGCTGCTGCTCAACATGCCGCTCCAGGTGATTTGTAATCCGCAAACGGCACTGCTGGGGGCTGCCTGGGCCGGGCTGGATTTGCTCGATGCCTGAGCCAGTCACCCGGCGCATCTTTGCCGATGCGGCCGCTTTGAACCAGGCCGCCGCCCATCTACTCACCACCCTGGCGCAGGCGGCGGTGGCCGAATACGGCCGTTTCAGCATTGCCCTCTCCGGTGGCGGCACCCCCACCGGGGTGTACCAGCGCTGGGCCCAGCCGCCGTTCCGCGAGGCGATGCCCTGGCGGCACACCCACCTCTTGTGGGGCGACGAACGGCTCGTGCCGCCCGACGATGCGGGCAGCAACTACCGGCAAATCGCCGATCTGCTGCTGCCCCACGTGCCCATCCCACCAGAAAACGTGCACCGCGCCAAAGGGGAGCTGACAATGACCGCTGCCGTTGCTGACTACACGCAGCAGCTTCAGGCGTTTGCCGGGGGAACGGCCGTGCCCATCCTCGATGTGGTGCTGTTGGGCCTGGGCAGCGACGGCCACACCGCCTCGCTGTTCCCTGGCTCGCCGGTGGCGCAGGTAGATTGGGTGGTGGGGGTCACGGCCGAGTACGACGGCCGTCCGGCCCAACGCCTCAGCCTGACGCCAACGGTGATCAACCAGGCCCGGCACGTTATCTTCCTGGTTACTGGCGCAAGCAAAGCGGCCACGTTGCAAAACGTGCTTGATGGCCCACACCAGCCAGAGCAGCTGCCCGCCCAGCGCATCCAGCCCGCACACGGCACGCTCACCTGGCTGTTGGACGTGGCTGCGGCCCAAAACCTGACACCTTAGCAAAATGAAACGTGAAGCGTGAAACGTGACCTGAAACGCATCACGTTTCACGTTTCACGAGCATCTTACAGAGAACAAAACAAGGAAATCACCCCATGACCGTCACCGCCCGCAGTTTAAAAAATCTCCAGGTAGAAATCCAGGCCAGCACCCACTCCCTGCTGGCCGACGAGCCGCTGCACGATGGCGGCGAAGACGCAGGCCCCAGCCCCTACGACCTGCTGCTCAGCGCCCTGGCCGCCTGCAAAGTAATGACCGTACACCTGTACGCCCGGCGCAAGCAGTGGCCGGTGGAAACCGTTTCCATCGTGCTGAACCACCGCAAGGTAGCCGCCGACGAATGCGAAGATTGCGTGACCACGGGAAGCGCCAAAGTGGATATTATTGATTGTGAGATCAGTTTTGAGGGGGAGTTATCCGCCGACCAAATTCAGCGGCTGGCCGAGATTGCCGACCGCTGCCCTATCCACCGCACCCTCACCAGCGAGACGAAGATAAGGACGGCCGTTGTGTGATCACGTAGAGACGTTGCATTGCAACGTCTCTACCCATAAATCGCGTTTTCCAGCCGCAGGCTCTGCACCGTCTCGGCGCTGAGCCAGAACAGGATGGTCATCAAAATGGCCGAGGTGAGGCACCAGGGGCAGGTCGCCCCAATGACAAACGGCTCTAAAAAGGTGAAGTAGAGCGAAAACAGCACCCCCAGCAGCGTCAGCGCCAGCAGCGCCCAGGGCACAAAATGCAGCAGCCGCGACGACCCAATCAGACTGGCGCTCCAGGTTACCAGGATGGCCAGGTAACCCACCGCCCCCCAAATGCCCACCGGCACGTTCAAAATCTTGCCATACGCGCTTTGCTGGATCACCTGGCACGCCCCGCTGGGGTAACAAATTGTCGTTTCCGGGATGGACGAAAGGTATAGCATGATGCCCAGCCCCACGGTGGCCAGCAAAGGAATGGCCCACCAGCCAGAAACCGGCAGGGTGGCTTCTTTGTTGAGCCGGTAAAACGTCAGCACCACCACGCAGACCATGCTCACCAGGGCGACAATGGCCAGGGTGTTGCCTACCGGGTCCATCGTCAGCCGCTCGGTGATAGGCACACCGCCGACGGTGGCCTGCCATACGGACGCCTCAAACAGCACCCACTCCCAGGCCAGCAGCGCCAGCAGCAGCAGTCCAAGCCCTATCACAGCTCCTACCAGTGGTTTACGTCGCCAAAAGTCACTCATGCCGCCATTTTAACCTAATTCCGGCGCAGTCACTCTTACAACGGCCCATTCTGCCCAAATATTAAGTAACACGTACGAAGCGTGGGCACTCTTAAAGAGTGGGCCACTCTAAAATTCGCGGCGTATCCAGCGGGCGGGATGCTTCGGCGGCCTCAGCCTGACAGCTTCGTTAAAGGCCGAATTGCACACTGCTGAGCCGGCAACAAACCGTTTCCAATTTTGCGGCAAACCATTACAATACCCCAAACGACAGCAACCAACGGCCAGGAACCACCATGGTAGACAGCAAAATCCGCAAACAACTCATTGACCTGATCAGCCAGAGCTTTAACGCCACCGACCTGCAAGGCATTTACCTGGCGATGGGGCTGGATTACGACAGCCTGAGCGGCGGCGGCGTGCAGGACCGCGCCACGGAACTGGTGGAATACCTGGCCCGGCGCGACCGACTGCCCGAACTGCTGCACGAGCTGATGCGGGAGCGGCCCCACCTGCCCTGGCCGGATTTAGCCGCCGTGGTGAGCGCTGCAACCCACCGGCTGCACCAAATCCCCCATCCGGCAAACCCCCACTTCACCGGGCGGGAGCAGATTTTGCAGCAGGTGGAAAACACGCTGGGCGCCGGGCAAACCACTGTGGTGACCCAAACGATCGCCGGGCTGGGCGGCGTGGGCAAAACCCAGCTGGCCCTGGCCTACAGCTACGCCCACCTGGCCGATTACGATCTGATCTACTGGCTGAGCGCCGACAGCGAGCCAGGGCTGGGCGAAGATGTGCTGGCCCTGGCCCGCCGCCTGAAGCTGGTGCCGCCCCACGTGACTGACCAGCAAGCGGCCGTACAAACCCTACTGCACTGGCTGGGCCAAACCACCCAACGCTGGCTGCTGGTGTACGACAACGCCGACCAGATTGAACCCGCGCAGCTGGCCCCCTACCTGCCCCGCACCGGTAACGGCCACGTGCTCATTACCAGCCGCAACCCGAACTATGGCGGGTTGGGCAAGGTTTTAGAGCTAGGGCTGTTTAGTTTGGATGAGGCGGTAGATTTTTTGTTTCAACGCAGAGGCGCGGCTATAGACCCCCACCCTAGCCCTCCCCCTGGTAGGGGGAGGGAATTGGCTCCCTCTCCCTCAAAGGGAGAGGGCTGGGGTGAGGGTGAAAATGAACTGCTGGATGGTCTCGAAAGAAAAAGCAAAGCATGGGAGGAGGCAGCGGATTTGGCCGAGGCGTTGGGGCGGCTGCCGCTGGCGCTGGAGCATGCGGCGGCGTATGTGGCCAGCAAGGGCAGCAGCTATGCCCGCTACCACCAGCTGTTTACCACGCGGCACAACGAGCTGTGGCGGCGGGCGGAAAAGCCGGAGCGGTACCACGCCACCATTACCACCACCTGGGAACTGGCCTTTGACGAGATTAAAAAGACGCCCGGGGCGCTGGAGCTGTTGAACCTGTGCTGCTTTTTGGACCCGGAAGGCATTCCGCTGGACTTGATTGCACAAATTACGACGCTGGAGAAGTCCGACTTTTTAAAAAAGTCGGACTTCTCGCTGGCAAAAATTGTGGTGGATGAGCTGGCCCTGGACGACGCCATAGGCGCGCTGCGGCGGTACAGCCTGGTGCAAAGAGCCGATGGCGAAGTAAAAAGCCAACAAGCCGAAGGCGCGTTGACCCTGCACCGGCTGGTGCAGGCCGTGGCCCGCAGCCGCATGGATGACACGCTGCAGCAAAACTGGCTGGAAACAGCGGTGGCCCTGCTGCGCAAAACCTACCGCTTTAACCAGCACGACATGAGCACCTGGCCTGCCTGTGGCCAACTGCTGCCGCACCTGATTTTTGCCACCGATCTGGCAGAAAAGAATGGCCTGGAAAACAACCAGGTCGCCTTTTTGAATAATGAAGCCGGGTTTTATTTACAGGCATTTGGCAACTATGCTGCCGCACGGCCGTATTTCGAACGCGCCCTCGCTATCACTGAAAAAGCCCTCGGCCCCGACCATCCCGATACCGCCCAAAGCCTCAACAATCTGGGCGGCTTGCTCAAAACCCTGGGCGACCTGGCCGCCGCACGGCCGTATTTCGAACGCGCCCTCGCCATCAAAGAAAAAACTCTCGGCCCAGACCACCCGTCAACAGGTACAGGTCACGCCTGGATGGGCTCCTTGCTCCAAGACATGGGGGACCTGGCCGCCGCACGGCCGTATCTCGAACGCACCCTGGCCATCTTGGAAAAAGCCCTCGGCCCCGACCATCCCACTACCGCCACCAGCCTCAACAATCTCGGCGGCTTGGTCCAAGCCATGGGCGACCTGGCCGCCGCACGGCCGTATCTCGAACGCGCCCTGGCCATCCGCGAAAAAGCCCTCGGCCCCGACCATCCCGCTTTGGCGTACAGTCTAAATAATTTGGGGATGTTGGTTGATGCAGAAGGTGATTTCAAACCAGCACGGGATTATTTGGCGCGGGCGCTGGCCATTTTTGAAAAAGCGCTGGGACCAAATCATCCCAACAGCAACGTCGTGCGCAACAACCTCGCCACCATTGAGACCAAAATTTCATCATAACAACCCAACCGTAGGGGCGAGGCAGTCCGCCAGCGCCGCCGTCGGCCGGTTCACCTCACCTTCGGACTGCCTCGCCCACCCGGCCCCCATTACCTGCATCCCCGCCCCCACAACGCCGCACCATCGTGCCTGCCCCGCCTTCAAGCCACCCTGGCCGGGGTAAGGTTCTCGCCGTCGGCTCCCTGCGGCATGCTTCCCTGCGGCCAGACTTGTGCTGAGCCTGCCGCAGCAGCCCACCCATACAGACATTCAGGTAAACCTGTGGGGGCAGGGCAGGTATGCCGTTCAATCGGTGTGGGCGGGGCACATGTTGGGCCGTTTGGGGCCAGGCGTACCGCGCCAACCGGGGATTTTGGGCGTGGGCGGGCGTGGGCGAGGCGGCGCGGCACATGTTGGGCCGATTGGGGCCAGGCGTACCGCGCCGCCTCGCCCCTACGTCAGAACCGGCCCATGACCAATTACACCTTCACCAGCCAATTGCGCCGCAGGTGGGCCATCGTTTCGTCGGACACACCGGCGTGGTGACGCAGGTAGGCATCCAGCGAGCCGTATTTCTGGCGCAGATGGGCCAGGGCACCCTGGAGGGTTTGGGCCTTCACCAGCAGCAAATCTTGCAAATCATCCGCCGCCATGCCCCAGGGGGCCACCTGCTTCAAATCGGCCATAATGCCTTTGCGGAAGTGCTCATAAAAGAGGTTGCTCAGGGTGTAATCGGCCACCACGGTGGCTTCGGGCACGCCGAGGCTGAGCAGCAGCATGGCCACCACCAGACCAGTGCGGTCTTTCCCGGCGGTGCAGTGCAGCAGGGCGGGCCGCTGCGCCGGGTCGGCCAGGCGCTGAAAAATCTCGCCAATAACGTGGGCCTTGCCGTCGATCATCACGCGGCGGTAGCCGTCGAGCAAAAAGTCATCCAGCCGCCCCTTGCGGAAAAAGATGGCATACGCGCCGCGCAGCCGCTCCCAGCGGTCGACGCTGTCCATGGGCAACGGCCGTTCCACCAACCCTTCCACCTGGGGCAAACGATCCGGCTGCTTGGTCCGCTCCTCCACCGAGCGCAGGTCAAACACCAGGCGCACACCCAGCCGCTGCAGGTAGGCCAGGTCAGCGGGGGTCAGCCGCGCCAGGCTGCCGGAGCGGTAGAGCTGCCCCCAGCGTACCATCTGCCCGTCGGCGGTGTGAAACCCACCGACATCGCGCACGTTGACCCCCTTTTCCAGGGGCAGCACTCGTTCGGCGGCCAGGAAGGAACGGCCGTCCCACAGCCCCCCCTTAAACTCCAGGCGAAAATAGTGGCGAACGGCCGTGTTTAAACTGCCGATCATCGCTTCGGTCGCCCCCCCCACGGAGACGATGGGCGACATACGTTCGAGGGCATCGGGATCATTACCCACGTAGATGATGGTGCGAGCGGCCGTTTCCTGCCACTGCAAATGCCAAAAACCGTCCTCGGTGCGGGTAACCGTCACTGGCTCGGCCAAAGGCAGCATAAATGATTGGGGATCTTTTAGCGCAGCTTTAGGCGCAGAGGAAAAGAAATTGAGTCTGAGCATGGCACCATTGTAAAGAGAGAATCCAGAATAACCAGCCTGTGGCCGAAGGCTGCTAAGCAAACGCTAACACGCCCGGTTTGAAGGCAAAAAGAAAACACCAGGGCGATTGCTGTGCAGCCCTGGTGTCATCCAAACAAACATCTCAAACAGGAGGAAAATTACGATTTTGGTTCTGGCAAAAGTGCCATTTGGTTCAACAAATCAGTGACCGTGATGATGCCGACCAGTTCATCGTTTTTCACCACGGGCAGCGCCCCAAACTTGTACATGCTCAACAGCTCAGCCACCTTGTGAATCGGCGTGTCCGGCTCTACGCAGCGCGGATTTGGCGTCATGCAATCTTTGGCCTTAAAGCCGTTGAGCAGTTCCAGCCGCTGCAGCGGCTCTGCCGTGGTCAACGGCGAATTGACGGCCAGACGCACGTCCCGATCTGTTACGATCCCTACCAGTTTTTTGCCATCAACCACCAAAACCTGCCGGATGTTGGCCCGGTTCATCACAGCCACCACTTCACGCAGAGGCACATCCTCTGTGACAGTTTCCGGATCAATGGTCATCAGATCATTTGTGGTTAACATGGTGTCGCTCCTAAACCTGGCGAGGGAACTATTCTTAAGGTTGGGGGAAAATCGGTGCCGTTTTTGTGGCGTCCGACCATCCTGAAAAATTGTTTTGCTTTGCTGTAATGGCCTTAAGTTTAATAACACCAGCCTTAAAATTCCGGTGGCAAATGTCACAGATCTAGGGTGATATTCAGGTAAGGAAATGATGACAGATGGCTCAACACAAAACGCTGATCCGGGGGCGGATCAGCGCTGAAAATGGCTCGTTTACGCTGTGGATGGGAGGTGATGGGGCGTGAAACGTGACGCGTGAAACGTGAAAAAAAGCGATTCACGTTTCATTCAAATCAGCTCCGCACTGGCAGCCGGGCAAACGCCGCATCCTGCTCAGCCACAATGCCCTGGCGCTCCTGATTGAGCTGCCACAGCACAAAACGCACTCGCGCCGACATCGCCGTGGACATGTTCCACAAAAAGCGCGCCCCCAGCTCGGAATCATCCTCCACCAGGGCCAGCAGACGCTCGCGGCTGAGCACCAGCAGGGTGGCCCCTTCGCTGCCCGCGATGAGGTCGGCACTGCGGCCGCCGCGATCCAGCATGGCCAGCTCGCCGGTAATCTGCCCGGCGCGCAAATTGGCTACATGCTCCATTTTTGCCCGATTGTGGCTGTGTTTGCCCGCTTTGCTCTCCGGGTCTTTCCACACTTCCACATACCCTTTTTGGATAATGAACAGCTCGTCACTCGTTTCAGATGCTTCGGCGATCGTGTCATCAGGCGCAAAGACGCGCACCTGGCATTGGGCTGCCAGGCGAGTGCGCTGGGCCAGGGTCAAATCGTTGCCCACATCGGAGCTGGCAAAAAATTGGGCAATTTCGTTGATTTGGGCCAGTTCATCTTCTTCCACCGGCTTGAAGAGGGCGCTGCTGTGCAAAGGTAAACCCAGGAAAGCGGCCACCATGCGTCGGGTGGTGTCGGGGGCTTCAAATTGGGGCCAGTGGCCCGCTTTGGGTAAAATGCGCAAATCGGCGGCGGGCCACTCGTCGGCCACCACCCCGGCATCGCGCAGCGGCACGGTGTTGTCTTCCGCGCCCCAGATGACCAGGGCCGGTGTTTCGATCTGGCTTAAACGGCCGCTTAAATCATTCTCCAACATCGCCCGGTAACACTCGGCACGGACGCGCCCCTGGCCCGGCTTGCGCGCATCCATGCGCAGCCGCTCGTAATCCGCCTCGGTGATGCCGGTGCGCTCGGCAAAAGAAACGGGGCGCATCAGCCGGTCCGTCAGGCCGACAAAAGCACGCTCGGTGGTGGTGACCAGCAGGCTGCCCAGGCCAAACCGTTCCATCATGGTGATGGGGCTGATGAACAGGTTGATGGCAGTGGACAAACGGCCGCTGATCGTCGGGCTCAGCAAAACCATACGCTCCACCAGCACGGGATGCGTCGCGGCCAGCGTCAGGCTGATCATGCCGCCCATCGAGTGGCCTACCAGCACCACCGGCCCGTCGCTCATCTTGCCGATGAGTTTGGCCAGCAGGTCCACGTATTTGGGAATGGTGGTTGTTTCGTTTAAGGGAGGGGACTGCCCATAACCGGGCAGGTCGAGGGCAATACAGTGGAAGCGCTGGGCCAGCTGGCCCAACAGCGGCGAGGTGGCGTACCAGGAGCTGGACCACCCGTGCAGCAGCAGGGCAATTTGCCGCCCTTTTTTACCTGCTTCCACGTAATGAAGTTGCTGTTCATCAATGGTAATGACGCTTTCAGTGTATGCTTCCATTCTGTCACCTAACGATACGGCCGTTACACCACTACTTACTACAATCTACTTTGCACTTCTAACGGAATTTCTTCCGTTGTAGTATTCAACATTCGGGCGCAACAGGAAGTTAAGGCGACGTGAAAATTTGCGGCACTGTTAAAAAATTAACAAAGCAGGTGACGGGCGTTTTTCGGGCAGCCCATCACCTGCTTTGCAATTGGCGGTATTCGGTTATCCGTAAACGGTAATCCGTTTACCGTTCACCGATTACTCGGTTATGCTGAAGACCAGGCCTGCGGAACGGCCGTTTACCTCCGGGAAGAACGTCTGGCGGGCAAAAGTCGGGCGCACCTGGTATTCGCCGGGGATGGACGCCTGGAGGAAGTAGCTGTACTGGTACGTGCCCGCAGGCAGGAAGTTGGCCAGGAAAACCACCTGCTCGTCCTGGTACTGAATCTGGTTAAAGAACCACCAACCCCAGTAGCCAAAGCGGTAATCTTCATCGACGCGGTTCACTTCACCACCCTGGGTGGGCGAGTTGATGTCCAGTCCCGGATCGATCGCTTCGGTGCCCGCCGGGATGGGGTCTTCGACCATGGCGTAGACCAGGTCGTTGGCGGCGATGATGGTCAGCACCACGCGCACCCGCTCGCCTGCTTCGATTTCGGTGATGGGCTGGCAGGTTTCTGTCTCCGGGTCGCAGTCGGCGTCGTAGTAGACGCGCTCCACGGTGATGCCGC
The DNA here is from genome assembly GCA_020848035.1 of Anaerolineae bacterium. Classification (GTDB taxonomy): domain Bacteria; phylum Chloroflexota; class Anaerolineae; order Promineifilales; family Promineifilaceae; genus Leptofilum. The sequence goes on from JADLAX010000004.1 coordinate 14,789, forward strand.
GATCGATGGCTTCGACGAAGTTCATGTCGATGCTGCTTGCCAGGTGCATGGTGTAGTAGAAACGGCCGTCCCCATCCCCACGCCCAAAGTTGAAGAAGTTGGCCTCTTCCTGGAGCAGTTCGCCCACCGGCAGCGCGAGATTGCGGCTGTTGGTGATGGTGCTGGTGGTGAAACGGCCGTCCGTCACCGGCTGCAAATTCACTTCCAGGCTGTAGTCGTAGTTGGCGTCCAGCTCGCCGGAAGCCACCAGCCACTCGGTCAGCGCCAGGAGCGTCCAGGCGGTTTCGTGCGAGGTGGACCAGAGTTGTGCGCCACGCGCGCTCATCAACCAGCGTACGGCACCGGGCAGCAGCGGATTTTCTGGATCGAGTTCAGCCAGCGTTTTGACGATAACGGCCGTTCCCCGCACATCACTGTTTAAGTTGCGCAGGTCGCGGCTGGCGTCTTCCCAATGGGTGCCGGTGGCGCTGACCACGGCACTGTCGTTCAGATCGGTCAGCAGCGTCGCCACCCGGTTGTCCGTCACGTCCAATTCCGCATAGGCCGAGGCCACCAGGGCACGGCCGTACGGATCGAGCAGGGCGCGATTTTCCTCCACCAGGCGGTCCAGGTCGGCCAGTACGTCGGCATCCAGCCGGGCCAGCACGTGCAGGAAAAACGCCTGCCGGTTGACGGCAAAAGCGTCGAGCTGGGTGCTGGGCGGCACCAGTTGGGCCACCAGGTAGTTGGCCGCGTTCTCCAAAACGGAGGCGCGCACCTCGTAGCCCAATTCGCGGGCCTGGGCCAGGGCAAACAGGGCGTAGCCGGTCAGCCACGGGTCGCTTTCTGCGCCGCTGCACCAGCTCCAGCCGCCATCTTCCAGCACCAACTGTTCCAATTGGGCGATGCTGCTTAATACCACCGCTTCCGATTCGGCCACCTGAGCGGCGTCTAGATCGGCGGCAGGCAGGCGCTGCGCCAGGCCCAGCAGAGCAGCGTTGGGCAGCAGCCGGTCGGCGGCCGCGTAGGCGCACAGGGAGGAGCTTTCCAGGTCGTTGTGCAGCTCGATACTGTCCACCACGGCCGCCGCCAGCGACGGGCTAAGCGTAATGGCCACTTCGCCCTGGGTCGGATCCACGCCCGGAGGCAGCAAGATGGCCTCGACGCGGTTGCCCGCTTCGTCTAACTGGCCGGACGTGGCCACCACGTCATCGGCCGTGTAGCGGTAAACGGGAATGTCGCCGCCATCGCCAAAGGTGGGCTTGCTGGCATCGCGGTAATCACCGCCTTCGACGCTAAAAGTGAGGTCTACACCCGCCACATTGTCTACGGTGACGGGCCAACGCACCAGCCGCTGCCCGTTGGCGGGCACGGTGATGGTTTGGGTAGCCTCGCCAGTGAGGGTGACGCCGGTGGCTTGCAGGGTAACGGCCGTTTCCAGCGCCTCCCCCGTGTTGTTGTTCACAATCGCCCCCAGCTCCACCACGTCACCCACGGTGAAGAAGCGCGGCGTGACGGGGCGCACCAGCAGCGGCAGCGTGGTGACGATGTCAACCGAATTTTGGCCAACCAGGGTTTCTGCAGCGGTAACTGCCTTGCTGCTCAAGCGCCAGGTGGTCAGGTTGTCCGGCAGCGGGATTTCCACGGTGGCCTGGCCGTCGGCGTCGGTGGTCAGGCTGGCCTGCCAGAAGGCGGTGTCGGGGAAATCTTGACGCACGCCGTCGTCGTCCCCGGCGGCGCGGGCCAGGGCTGTTTCGGCACCAAAATCGCCGCCGCCGCCGCCCAGCCCCAGCTGCTCCACCGGAATTTCGATGGGGTACCCCTCACCCGAGAAAACCAGACCAGAGCCGAGGCGGCTGCGGTACGGCTGCTCGGCGTAGAAGGCATCGACAATGTTGGGCGCGTTGTCTTCTTTCAGGGTCAGCACGGCCAAATCCACCAGCGCCAGCGAGACGTCGGCCTGGACGGGATTGCCCTGGTAGTCGGTGACGGTGATGGTGTAAACGGCCGTATCCCCCGGGGCAAACGTCTCCTGCTGCGGCGTCAGGGTGACGGTGAGCGTTTGCTGCTCGGTAGAGACGGGCAGTTCGGCAATGCCCAGGCGCAGTTCCGGGTACGGGCTGCTGCCACCCGTCGCACCCTTGATGGCCGTGACGGTGACAAAGGCGTTGGGGGCCATTTCGGCGGTGATGGGAATTTCCAGCACATCGCTGCTGCCCGCCAGGGTGATGACCCGCTGCTCCAGCAGCTGGCCGCGCTCGATGGTGAGCCACGCCTGCACCGGCTCGCTAAAAGGCGACTGCACCAGCACGCGGGCGGTGTCACCAGGCGCATAGCCGGTGGCGTCTGGCGTCAGGTCCATCGTTTTGTCACGTGGATCGATCTGCCAGCCAATCTGGCCGCTGTCGGCGACCCAGATGGTGGTGCTGCTGAGCTGCTCACGCCCGCCGTCATCGGTGACGGTGGCCACGGCGATGTAGGTGCCACCTTCCTCGGGCGTGAAGCTGGCGCTGGCCTGCCCCTGGCCGTTGGTGGTGACGGTGGTACGGGCCACTTCGGTGTCTACCGCTTCCCAGCGGGTGTAGTACATGCCGTAATCCTGGGTCCGTTCCGGCACCCAATCGCGGCGGTAGAAAACCACCTCGACGGACTGGTTGGGTACGGCCGTACCGTCCCAGGCAATCGTTTCCAGGTTCACCGTCGATTCGGTGTTGGCCCGGCCAATGAAGTCATCGGGAGCGATGCCGACGTAGGTTTCGGCGGCATGCAGCACCACGCGGGTGCGGCTGGTGACGGCAAATTCGGACAGGTCCAGCACGTTGGCCTCGATGGTGATGACCCGGCTGCCCGCCTCGGCATCTTGCAGCAGGTCAGCGGGCAGTTCGATGACGAGACGGCCGTTGCCATCGGTACGGCCGTTGCCGCCGATGAGGTAGCGGCCAAACGTGCCGCCGCCGCCAAAACCACCAAACAGACCGGGATCTTCGTAGAAAAAGTTGGCATTGTCGCCAAAGCTGAAAAACGGGCCATCAACGGGCAGCGGCTGGTACGCCTGCTCGTAGGCGGTCCACTCCACCGGTAAATCGGTGGCCGGGCCGCCAAAGAAGTAGTCGGCGTTCAGCTCGACGGTGACCGTTTCGCCGCGCAGCTGCTCGGGCTGTTCAGGCGTCAGGCCCACCAGGAATTCCGGGGCGCGGTATTCGGCCACGGTGAACGGGCGGAACGCTTCCACGTCGGGCATCTGCACGTAAAACTGGTAGGAACCCACGTTGATGTCTTGTGGCAGCTGGTATTCGCCGCTAAAGGTGCCGTCGGGGCCAACGGTGACGGGCAGGGTGCGCTCAAACACCTCACCGCCGAAGAAGTTGTTGCTGGCCACGCGCAGATCGAGGTTGGTAATGGTAGGGGTGAGGTAACGGCCGTAATTCGTATCGCGCACAATGCCTTTGAAGTAGACCGTGTCGCCGGGCCGGTAGATGGGCCGGTCGGTGTAGAGGTAAGCCAGGGTATCAATCTCGTCGCTGGAGTTGGCGGGAATGTCAAACTGCCAGGGCATGATGCCCTGGTCCCAAATGCTGCTGCCGACGCCAAACCCCGCCTGCCCCGGTTGGCCGCTGATGACGGTGACCCCTTCGAGGTAGCCGTTGGTGGGGTTGTAATCGAATTGGGCGAACCCGTTTTGGTCGGAAACGGCCGTGCCCAACGACACCCCCTGCTCGCTGTACAATGTCAGGTTTTGCCCCGGTGCTGGCTGGCCCGACTCAAGGTCCGTTACCCAGACGTGCACCGCACCAAACATCTCTTTTACCACAATGTTGCTGTCGCTCACCACCAGCAGCTGGCGCTGATTTTGCCAGAAGCGCACCTCTTCGTTGGTTTCCGGGGCATCGACGGTGAGCAGGTAGACACCGGGGGCCAGCGCACCGCCCCCTTCCCCGGCCAGCGGCACGGTAAGGGTGGTTACTTCATCACGGGGCGTAGTTTGCGGCAGCGACCAGGTACGCAGCGGCGAGGCGGCCGGGCGGTACTCAGTGATGTCATACGGCCGATTCAGCAAATTCAGCGGCAGACCCACATCGTACAGGGCCAGGTCCAGCTGGGAAACGTTGACCTGGATCACGTCCACGTTGGTGGAAAAGCTGGTGCTGAACTGGCTCAGGCGCGGCGGCAGGGCCAGCGAGGCAATGGGCACCCGCCCTGGCGTGGTAAAGCGGAAGGTGTACGGCTCACCCAGGGTATTGCCGTAGGGATCGGCCACGGTGCCGGGCACCACCACGGAGTAGGGCGTGTTCAGCTCCAGGTTAAAATCGAGCGTAATTTCATTGCTGAACGTGTTGATGAAGGTGGTCATGCGCTCGGGCGCAGGGTCGATGCGAATGCGATCTTCCACCGTGGCCCAATTCATCGGCGAGGCAAACTGGATGGTGATGCCGCGCTGGAAACGTTCGACAGGGCCACCAGCCGTGGGCACGGTGCGCACGATGCCGGGGAAGGGCACGGTCTGGTAGGTGACCGTTTCGGTGTCGCCCAGGCTGGCCTCGCCGTTGGCGGCGCGGGCCGAGCCGGTGATTTGCAGCTGGTAGGCGGTATTCAGGGCCAGGAGTTCCTGCGGCGTCAACTGCACCACGCGATCATCTTCCAGCCACTCAAAGGTGAACCCGGCAGCGGGGGCATCACCCAGGCTGCTGAGGGAGATGGCCGCCTCGGTGGTGGCGCGGTCCATCGGCATGTTGAAGGTGATGGTGATGGGTGCCGTCGGGGCGATATTGGCGCTGGCGTCAGGCACGATGGTGATGATGTCCGGGTTGAGGGTGGTGAACTGGCTGGTAAACGAACTGGCCATCGTGACGCCAACCACATCGGTCAGCTGCTCATCAATGGCTATGCGATAGGTGGTGGCCCCGGCCAGCGGCGCATCGGGCACAAAGCGGTAGATGCTGGTGGAAGTCCACTCGCCGTCACCGCTGACGGCCGGTTCGAGGATAAGCGGATCGGGCAAATCGGTTTGCTGGCCGCTGCTAACCAGGGGCACGACGGGCCGGTTGAAGAGCACGGTGATTGCGCCATCGGTTTGCACATCGGCGCTGCCGTTGGCGGGGATGACCTGGCTGACTTCCAGGGCACCCACCGTTTGCAGGGTGAGTTCGACCGGGACGTTGAGGGTGAGGCCGTTGAGGGAAGCGGCCGTTTCATCAATTTGCACCTGGTAGGTCTGGCGGCGCTGTAGTTCGGTTTGTGGCGTAAAAACGACGGTGTCGGGGCGCGGCCAGGAGAAGTTACCGGTGACTTTCTGGTTGCCATCGTTGGCAGTGACAGTGAAGGCAGCTTCGACGGCGCGCTGGTTCATCGGCTGGTCAAAACGAATGGTGATCGCGCCGTCGAGCAGGACATCTTCGCCGGGGGCGGGGCTGCTGTAGAGCACCTGGGGTGCCCAATCAATATCTTCAGGATCGATCTGGACGGGGACGGGGGTAGCCACGGCCGTTTCGGTGCCCAGGTCGGTGGTGAAGGGGGTAGCGGTTGGGGTGGCGGTAGGGAGCGTGATGGGGGGAACGGCCGTAGGTAAGGGCTCCTCTTCACGGCAGGCCACCACAATGGCCAGAAGTAAAATAAATAGAAATAGAAGTCGGTTGTTACGCATTGCGTGTTTTCTCCAATACAAAAGCCAGGCAAAGGATGGCGGAACAAGAAACCGAACCGCCTGCGGAAAGTTTAACATTTTTTGTGCTTTGTAATCATAACACAGCGTTAAAACTGCTGTGGCACTATCCACCTGCTTTTGCCTGATGTTTGCGCTACGACAAGGTGGTTAGTAGCCATGCCGAATTCAGGTAGCGATTGTGGGCCGGTACGGCTACTTCAAGCCTATTCGCCAATGCCGTTAACTTGTTTGCCAATGGGCCTTTAGCAGGAAAAGCGCCATAAATTGAATAAGCATCACTCCTGCCCAGTGCATGGGCGACAGGTGTTTCAAAAGGAAACAACAAAGTGCGACTGCAACAGAAAAGATTATCGTGAAATCGCAACTCGAAAAGAAATGCTTCTTGTGAAGCAACGGCCCTTTTTTGGTAAGATTTCTAGCTAATTCACAGGCCATTCGTGATTGGTTAAATTTTTTTCAGGACGTAAACACGGCGGCGTTTTTTCAGATAACGGCCGCTCTTGGCTGCTACTTTTTGAAACAATTTTGCCAATTGTCAGACCCGATTTCCAGAGTTATCAATCAGTCACCCCCAAGCGGAAACATGCGCAAATACGGCCTTTTGTATGAGGCGGTCGGAAAATAAAAATGCTTGTAACTGTTCAGGTATTTAAGGTGCGACCAGTTTGTTCGCAAGTCGCAACTCTTGCTGGGTTTTACGCCATAGCAAGTACGCTGCACCTACGTCGTTACAAATGCTTGGCGAAGTCTATGAAAAGGAACTTCTGAAATTTGGAGTTGTAGGGAATAACGGTTAGGTTAACTGTGCAATTTTTGTGCGGTTTACTCAAGTGCCTGGCAGATTACGCGCTCCTCTATTTTGAAATGCTTTCTGCCAATCACACAAGACCCCAGGTGGCGCCACTTGTTTGGCTATCGCCCCAGCGTCTTGCCTGAATGACGTACTTCTCCCCAAAGGTGAGGAAATCATATGCCAAATCACATCCTAAAAACACCAACCGGAATTCGAGGCCTGGACGAAGTGCTCAACGGGGGCGTTCCGTCGGGCGGACTGACGCTGCTAAGCGGTGGTCCGGGAACTGGCAAAACGCTGTTTGGTCTGGAATTTATCGTTCGGGGGGCGTTAAACGGCCGTCCCGGTATCCTCCTCACTTTTGAAGAACGGGAACAGGCGCTGCACCGGTACGCCAGTATGTTTGGTTGGGATACGGTAACTCTGGAGCAGCAAGGTCTGCTGGCGCTGATTGGGGCGCGGTTCGACCCGGATGCGATCCTGTCGGGCGACTTTGACCTGGGCAGCATTCTGGCCATCTTACGCCACAAAACGGCCGCTATGCAGTCTAAACAGCTCGTCATTGACGCCCCAGATGTGTTTTTACGCCTGCTGGACAACCGAAGCAAAGAACGCACGGAACTATATCGGCTGCAAAACTGGCTGCGCGATAATAATCAAACGGCCGTGATGACCGTTAAAGTCCACGAAGATGATCTGTCTAACTCCTACCGTGAATTTTTAGACTACATGGCCGACTGCGTTATTCAGCTGGACGAACGGGTCAATGAACAGGTGACCACCCGACGGATTCGTGTGGTGAAGTATCGTGGCTCGGTACACGGCCGTAATGAATACCCCTTCGCCCTCACTAACCAGGGTGTCTGGATCATTCCCGTTACCGCCACCAGTCTTACCCACACCGGGCTTGGTGAGCCGGTTTCCAGCGGTGTCGCCGGGCTGGATGTGCTGTTGGGCGGTGGCTATCGCCGCGGCTCGTGCACGTTAATTGCCGGTACTTCGGGCACGGGCAAAACCACCTTTGCCGCCACTTTCACCCGCAACGCCACAGCCAACGGCGAACGGGTCTTTTACCTGAACTTTGAAGAATCGATAGACGCCATGCTTTCCTGTATGCTAAGCCCCGGTATCGACTTGCGCCCGGCACTCAACTCGGGAAACCTGAATTTTGTGTCCGTCATGCCAGAGTCGCAGGGGATCGAAGAACATCTCATCCAGGCATTCAAAATCATTGAGCAGTTCCAACCGAGCCTGATCGTTGTTGACGCCATTTCGGCCTGCCGCCGCATGGGTTCAGAACACGCCGCCTTCGATTATTTGCTCCGCCTGGTTGACCACTGCAAAGGCATGGGCATTACCACCGTCCTCACCAACCTCACCTCCAACACCCGCGAAACGCTGGAAATCACCGGCATGGATCTGTCATCCATGATTGACACCGTCATCATTTTGCGCAATGCCGAACACGGTGGGCAGTACATCCGCGAACTGGCCATCTTAAAATCGCGGGGGCAATCTCACTCAAACAAAGTCCACAAATTTTCGCTCTCGGCACAGGGCATCGAAGTCTTGGGCCTTAATGCGGGGTCTAGGAATGAAAAATAGCGATTTCTCCACTGAGACGCAGCCAATGAACTATGTGATGCGGCTCTTTATTTCCGATAATGCGGTTAATTCGCGCATTGCCCGCGAGAATCTAAGCAATTTCCTGGCCGAATTCCCGCAGCACAGCTTTCAAGTTGAGATTGTCGACCTGTACCTTCAGCCAGAGATGGCCCTGCAGAATGGCATTTTTATCACCCCTACGCTGCAAATCCTGGCCCCACAACCGGGCGGCATCATCTATGGCAATTTGAGTGACCGCAATGCATTGGAGCGCATTTTGCAGATTGGATAATAACGTCCTATAGATGTGCGCCAGACGGTAACAGCAGCAACTTTCCTGGGTTTAGGGTGGGCCAAACTGAAAGATTGGCCTGCTCTCAGTGCGCAAACTGAAGACGGTTTATCAGCGCGCCTGACAAGGCGTGCTGCCTGAAAAGATGTTCCATGACCACAACAAAACCAACTTACGAAGAATTGGAACAGCGCTGCTCAGTAGCCGAAGGGCAGTTGGCGGCCATTCGCGCGGGGCAGGCCGATGCTATTTTAGGTGAGCATGGCCTGTTGGTGCTGCGCCTGGCGGAAGCTGAAGAAAAGGCCCGATACATCAAAAATGTCCTGTTAACCACACGCAAAGTCAGCCACCTCATTGCCCAGGAGAGCGAGCCGGAAGCTTTGATTAAGGCTGCCTGCGCTGCCCTCACCGCTACGGACGGGTATGCGACGGCGTGGATTGCGCTGTACGCACCCGGCACACACGAGGTAACGGCCGTTGCCGCAGCCGGCTTTGAGCTAAATGACGTCGTTTATCAAATCCTGCAAAACCAACAAAACCCCCCTTTCTGTTTGGCCCGCACTCAGATGCACGACCTTGTGATTTTAGAAGACCCGGCCACCCAATGTGCTGGCTGCCCGCTGGCTGTTCACAACAACGGCCGTGCCGCCCTGGCCCACAGCCTGACCTTTGACAATCAGCGGTACGGCGTCCTGCTGGTCTACACCCCCCTGCTGTTTGCCACCGATGCCGAAGCACAGCGCCTTTTTGCCGGGCTGGCCAACGAACTGGCCTTTGCCCTGCACAAAATGGCGCTGGAAGCACGCCGCCGGGCGACCGAACAAGAGCTGAAAGAGACACTGGAAGCGCTGCAAACGAGTGAACTTAAGTTACGCACATTGTTCAACCTGCTGCCGGTTGGCGTGTCGGTGGTGGACGAGGCCGACCGGGTTCAAGAATCGAATCCGGCGCTGGCAAAAATGCTGGGGCTGCCCCGCCAGGAAGCGACCGCTGCGGCGGACATACCGCCGCAATTCCTGGGAGCGGACGGGTCGCCTTTGCCGCCCGAAGAGTTCCCCACAAACGTGGCATGGCGTGAACAGCGCAGCATTGAAAACGTTGAGGTGGGGGTTGTGACCCCAGGCGGCGAAACGGTCTGGATGAATGTGTGTGCTACGCCGGTAGCCTTTGCCGACTGGCGGGTTTTAACGACGGTGAGCGACATCACGCAGCGCAGGCAGGCGGAAGCCGAACGGGAAGCACTGCGCGCCGAGCTGCTGCAAGTGCAAAAGATGGAATCCATTGGCCGGTTGGCTGGTGGCGTGGCCCATGATTTTAACAACATGCTGAGCGTGATTTTGGGCAATACCGAGTTGGCGCTGGCGCGGGTGACGCAGGGTGAAGCCCTGTGGAGCGACCTGCAAGAGATTCACAAAGCCACCCAGCGCTCGGCCAATCTAACACGCCAGCTGCTGGCTTTTGCCCGCAAACAGGTGATTATGCCGCAGGTGCTGGACTTAAATGAGTCGATTGGGCACATGCTGAAAATGCTGCAGCGGCTGATTGGCGCTGACATTCACCTGGTTTGCATGCCGGGAACGGCCGTCTGGCCGGTAAACATTGATCCCACGCAAATTGACCAGATTTTGGTCAACCTGTGCCTGAACGCTCGCGATGCCATTACCGGGCCGGGCCACATCATCATTGAGACGGCCAACGTCGTCATTACGGCGGAGCACAGCCCAGGTTATACCGATGTACGCCCTGGGGAATATGTCCAGCTTATCGTGCGCGATGACGGGTGCGGTATGAGCGCTGAGGTAATGGCTAACCTGTTTGAGCCATTTTTTACAACCAAAGAGATAGGCAAGGGCACCGGGTTGGGGTTGGCGACGGTGTATGGCATTGTTCGACAAAACGATGGGTTCATCCGTGTGGTTAGCCAACCCGGAAAGGGAGCGACATTTTATATTTACCTGCCCCGACACACCGCAGAGGTGAAAGCGCCACCCCAAGAAGTGCCACCAACGGCCGTTGCCTCTGGCCAGGAAACCATTCTGTTGGCCGAGGATGAACCGGCAATGCTGGAAATTTTGCAAACGATTCTGGAGGGCCAGGGGTACAGGGTGCTGCCCGCCGCTTCTCCTGCCACAGCGCTGCAAGTGGGCCAGGAATATGCGGGCGAGCTTGACCTGCTGATTACCGACGTGATCATGCCAGAGATGAACGGCCGTGAGCTGGCACAAAATCTGTTGAACCGAAACACGCGCCTTAAGGTCTTGTTTATGTCGGGGTATACGGCCGATATTCTCACCGATGACGGGGCGCTGGATGATACAATCCACTTTATCCAGAAACCTTTTTCGGTCAGCGACCTGGCCAACAAGGTGCGAACGGTGTTGGGAGCCCAATAATCCTGCGAAAACTTGGTGGGGAAATGTTGTGTCCTTCGGGCGTTGGCCACGTGTGGCCGGGTTTTTTCGATTCCCGTTCGCTTGCACGGGGCGAGTTTGTTATAATTCCGGCGTTGTGGACAAGTTGAACGTTACAAATCCCGATGAAATCCAGCTGGCACTGGATGAGCAGTGGATGCGGGTGGCGCTGGCACAGGCGGCCAAAGCGGCTGAACTGGGTGAGGTGCCCGTGGGCGCGGTGGCGGTGTTGGACGGCCGTATCATCGGCCAGGGGTACAACCGCAAGGAAAGCGACCAGGACCCCACGGCTCATGCCGAGATGATTGCCCTGAAGGAAACGGCCGTAGCGGTGCAGAACTGGCGGCTGCTTGGCGTGACGCTCTACTGCACGTTGGAGCCCTGCCCCATGTGTGCCGGCGCGATGATCCAGGCCCGGCTGCCGCGATTGGTCTATGGGGCAAAGGACGTGCGCTTTGGGGCGCATGGCTCCATCGTCAACGTGCTGGATGAAACGCGCTTTAATCATCGTGTCAGCATCACCAGCGGCGTGCTGGAAGCGGAAGCAGCGGATTTGTTGCAGCAGTTCTTTCAAATGCTTAGAAACGGTAAGCGGTAAACCATTTACCGAACACGGAGAGGTGCCAGAGTGGACGATTGGGGTGCTCTCGAAAAGCACTGTGGCCTTCGGTCACCGTGGGTTCGAATCCCACCCTCTCCGCCTTAAGAGGACATCCGCAGGGATGTCCTTTTTTTATTTCTGGCGTAATGTTTTGCCTGGTCATCCCATCCAACAAAAGAGAAACCACTGTGGGAGATAATCATGAACGAGCTCACTCAATTTAGGAACGAAATCGATCAATTTATGCAGTTTCATCCGCAGTCACCGCTGGATGAGGCGCAGCGGGAAGCGTTTAACGGTCTGGCGTATTACGACTTCAACGAAGCGCTGGTGATGGTTTTACCTGTGGCGCAGTTTCCGGCCAGCGAGCCGATGGTGGAGATGGAGACAAGCACAGGGGATGTACGGCCGTATCGCCGTTGGGGCCGCATTACGTTTGCGGTGGACGGGGAACCGGCCAGCCTGACAATCTACAGCGACATCTACGGGCGCGAGTTCTTTTTGCCGTTCCGCGATGCCACCAGCGGCACCGAGACGTACGGCGCGGGGCGATACCTGGATAATCATCGGCCGGGGTTGTGGGATTTGGGCAACGGCCGTGTCAAAATCGATCTAAACTTTGCCTACAACCCTTACTGCGCCTACAACCCCTACTACAGCTGTCCGCTGCCACCCCGAGAAAATTGGCTCGCCGTTCCGATTCGTGCGGGCGAGAAGAACTTTGATCATGATCCTGTCTAATAATGACTAGACCTAACGTTTTTTTGCTGGCGCTTCCATTTGTTGAGCAGACCATACGTGACGCCGCGTTCTCGGTCAATTTCCAGCGCACTTTTACCGTTTGTTTCCCACAAGCGCACCGCTTCTTGCTTAAATTCTGCGTTTTCTTTACGTCTACTTTTTTAGGGGAAGAGCCGAGCTGCCGCATCTGAAAAAAAAGATTCTTTGCATAATTGTGAATTAGGTTAATATTGTCCGCGGAAGTTAACAAATGCAAATCACGCTGTAGCTTTAAAGCAAACCCGCCTGATTTACTCTAAAACCTAACTAGTGATTGACCAACGTCTGTTTTTGGGGATTTGCAAACTTCTGTGGGGCGCGCCGAACTTAGAGTCGTTTTCTGTTTCGGTTTATGAGAGAGTACAAAGCAGTTATCACCCGGCGATCTGAGGAGCTGCCCGAACTAATCTGGGACAAAATGTGTGGTACCCGTCAGCCGTTTGCCCATAAACGCTGGCTAATGCTGCTGGAACGGATTACCGGAGATTACCACCCCTATTACGTGCAGCTTTGGCAAGGGGATCAATTGGTAGCGGGGGCGGCGTGTTTTGCACAGCGTCATTTCCACCTGTCAGCGCACCTTTCCTCGCCCTTGCTGGCTGGGGTCACCCAACGGGGTTTACGGCTGGTTGGCCCGCTGTCTTGCCATTTACCCCTTTTTGCTTATCCAGGCCTTTTCCTGGCAGAGAATGTATCTGCTGAAATGGTGTTACCACAACTCCTCAACGAATTGAAAAAAGTGCAGCGTACTGAACATTCTCAGTTGTTATCCATCAATCCCCTGACTACTACCGATAAGGCTATCATCCAACAGTGGCCCGGCTTTAGGCCAACCCATATCGTGGCGGATGCTGTGTTGGATATTGCCTGGGACAGCTACGACGCGTACCAGATGTGGCTGCCTGGCAAAAAGCGGGCCGAAATTCGCCGTGTTCGTAACCGGGCGGCCGATGCTGGTGTTCAAATCCAGGAATGTTCTTTATTCGAGACAGAGGCCGCGCAGGTAGAAGCATTGATTCGCGAGGTTTATCAGCACCACGGCAGTTCCTATAGTTTTAAAGCGGAGATGGTGAAAAATACCGCTGCACTCCTCCAACCTTCCGATTACGCCCACCTGATTGCTCGACATGAGGGAGAAGTTGTTGGCACCTTGACTCTGTTTATCAGCGAAGGAGTGATGCTGGTGCGCTGGGCAGGGTTGGACTATGAACGCACCCGTGATAATTTCACCTACCACTTGTTGATGAGCGAAACCGTGCGCGTTGCCATCGAGCGAGGGGTACGCCAATTGAAGTTGGGTGGAACCGCATTCACCCTCAAAAAGCAGCTCGGTGCACGACTGGAAGAGCGCATCGCACTGGTGAAATTGCGCAATCCTCTACTGAATCGGGCGATGCAGTTGGCTTTGGCCTGGCAGCAGAAATGAACAGCTTTATTTAACAGCAAGACGATAGGCATCACAGTCTCAATTCCCCCACTTATTCCTATCGTCTAAAAACTTACATCGTAGTCTAACATCAAGAAAAAGCCTGGGAGGTCGATTACGACGTTCGATCGGCTCGCCTTAATACCTGTCCGAATATTCGCCACAGCGTTCACAGAGAGCTAAGAGGCGAAGGTTCATTGCTCATATTTCTCTTTTGTCTCTGTGGCTTTTTCGGATAGGTTCTTAATGAAAGGAGTGCAAGTTTTAGGATGAGACTGTCCGCTATTTTGCCTTGCTATAACGAGGAAGAAAACGTTCGCCATGCCTATGAACGTATTACCGCCGCGTTAAAAGGGTATGACGACTATGAAATCATCATCACCGATGACGGCAGCACCGACAATACGCTAAAAATTGTGAAGGAGCTGGCAAAGCAAGACCCACATGTCAAATACATCTCTTTTTCGCGTAACTTTGGAAACTGTGCCGCTTTTCGGGTTGGTTATCTTTATGCTTCTTTTGATTGGTCCATTCAATTTGATGCGGATCTGCAATCCCCGCCGGAAGAAGCGTACAAGCTTATTGCTAAGGCTCAGGAAGGTTGGGACGTGGTTTTTGCCATTCGCCAGCAGCGGCAAGATCCGCTCTACCGGGTGTGGGGAACACGATTTCAACAGTTTTTGGGCAAGTCGGTTTTTGGCATCAATATTCCGCCTGGTGCTTCGGTCTACCGTATTTTGCGTACCAGCGTGGCCCGTGACGTAATTAATCATCCCACTCGCGCCCAATTTTTCATTGCTACGGTGCCTTACGTGACGCACAACTACACATTTGTCGAGACGGAACATCACCAGCGGCGCGCGGGCCGTTCCAAATGGCGCTGGCGGCACATTCGTGACCATACGCTGGATTTGTACTGGGGATTTTCGCTACGGCCGTTATCGTTGAGCTGGCTTTTAGCGGCGTTGGCGCTGCTGATTGGTCTCGTTGCGCTCTTTTTTAACCAGGTATCGGCTCAAGCCGTGTTGGTGTGGGTGAGCGGGCTGGCGGCGTTACAGCTGATTTCGCTGGGCATCATGGGTGAGTATGTCAAACGGCCGTTTACCAGCAAACCCTACTACAAACAAATTTACGTGCGTGAATCCAACATCCCCCAGTGCCAGATTGACTTCCACACGAGAGATTTACTGCATGACTAAACAAACCATTTTGATTCTTGGCGCAGGGCCGGACCAGCTGCCCATCTACAAAGCAGCGCGCCGTTTGGGTCTGAGGATCATTGGCGCAGACGGCCGTAGCGATGCCGTGGCCAGGCCCTGGGCAGACCAATTTTTGCTTATAAAAACGACATCCGGCGATGAAATTGTCCAGCTGCTGGGCGACACGATTCCTGACGGAGTGGTTTCTCCGGGAAACGACTCTTTTCACCGGGCCATCTATTACCTGACAAACCATTATCATCTGCCTTCACTGCTGACGGAAACGGCCGTAGAAGCATCTTGCAACAAGGCGTACTTCTGTGAACAGATGGCGCAGCAAGGCATTTGTGTGCCGCGCGGTAAAAGCAGCCGGGATGCCGCTGAGTTGGAAGCCTACGCCCGGGCCGTCGGCCTGCCGCTCATCGTCAAACCCATTGACGCCTCGGGCAATAAAGGCGTCACCTGCGTGCAAACATATGATGATCTGGTACCAGCGCTGACGCGGGCCTTTAGCCAGTCGCCTGGCAAACACGTCCTGGTAGAGGAGTATATCGAGGGACAGCATGGGGGCATGGAAGTCTTTCGTCTGGATGGGGAAACTCGCTTAATGGCCGTGAGCCAGCGGCACCACAGCGGGCCACCCGACTTTTTGACGTTGAAACATGTCGTTGGCCTGCCCATGCCAGCACCATTGGCGCAAAAAATGGCGCGTGCCATAACCACCATCTGTGACACTTTTGGTATTCACAACGGGCCACTAAACCTGGATTTTGTCATTCGTGGTGAGGCTATTTACTTTTTAGAGATGGGTGCCCGGCTCTCTGGCAATGGTTTTCCGTTTTTGGTAAAGCAATGTTATGGCTGGGACACCTATGAAATGGCGCTGCGTGTGGCGTTAGGGCAAGGGGGTGAACTGGAGCACCTGAAACCAGCCCAACAAAACATTGGCGGCATTTTGATTGTAAAATCGGCCGTTTCGGGAACGCTGGAAAAGTTTGATCATCTAGAAACCATTCGCCAGCATCCCGCCTTTGTTGAAGAACATCTTTTTGTGCAGCCAGGTATGCCAGTTACCGCATTTAGCCAGGCTAATCATCGCCTGGGTTATTTTATGGTAGCCAGCCCCCACCTCTCCGAAATTGAGAACATTCTCCACATATTTGACCACCAGTTTGCTCCTGTTGTGGTCCAACCAACAAAAAAGGAAAAGTTTCATGGAAATTAGCGTGCAAATGAAATACAGCATTGGCTTTGGTGTGGCCGCACTGGTAATTGGCCTGTTTGCCATTTTTGCTCTTCCGCCCGACCGCGAGGTAAAAAGTCTGGCGATTTTTCTCTTCAAGCTGCTGCCCTTTGCTCTGGCGGCTATTGCCATTGCTTTGTTTGATACGGCCGTACTTAACCGCTTCAACGGGGTAAAAATCGTCGTCATTTACGGCTGTTTTGGCCTGTTTTTCTTCTTCTACATCCCTAAACTCTTTTTTGATGTGGCCTTTCGCGAAGCAAGTAACACCTATTATCTGACACTGGTGATCACGCCACTGATGATTTTAGCCTTTTCACTGGCGTTTCGCCTGGGTGGCGGCACAACGGGCAACACCCTGCGCGTAGCCTTTGGCGCGCTCTCCCTGATGCTCTCCGGTTTGGAAGATTTGATGTTTTTGACGCTCAATCCCCACGCCCCCGGACGCTACAACCCTATCCCCGAAGTGTGGGATTGGGCTTCACACATCAAGGTGCGCCTGGGACACTTTCCCACCAAATATGAAGCGTTTATTTTTATTGGCGTCCACATTGTCCTGGCCCTGTTTATTGCTTTTTATCACTTCCGGTGGCTGGAAGGATTAAAACAACCATTAGGCATTCGTTAAAGGACACAAAATGTCTGCTTGTCGGCTGCGGCTGATCCGGCACATTGACGAGATCGACGCCACACAGTGGAACGCCGTCACCGGAGATACGCTGCAAAAAGGGTACCGGTGGCAAAAGTATAAACAATATGCCCAGGCCAGTGGTTGGCCACCAGCCTGGACAATGTTCATCACCGCCTGGTCTGGCAGTCAACTGGCCGGGGTGGCCAGCGCCTACCGGTATCCTCTGCCTGGCCCATTTACGGCCAGCTGGCTGCGCCGACTGGCTCAAATTGTGCTGGCTCCGTCCAACCCTATCAACTTTCTGGTGCCGCCCACGGTTGCTCCCGGTGCAGAAGCAGCGACCGTTTACCCTGTGCTAATCCAGGGCATCCAGCGTCTTATGGGGCAGCGGCTGGCACCTGGGGTCCGGCTTGTCTTTTTAGAGCAAGCCCACCACGGGCCGCTTTTGTCGCACCTCGCGCAGCACAATTTTCTTATCACAGAAGGCATCTGGGAAAACGATTTATTGCTTTCCTGGCCAACGTTTGAGGCGTACACCTTGTCGCTGAAAAGCAGTCACCGCAACAGCCTGCGCAAACAGCAAAAAAAGGCGCTAGATCATGGCATCACCATAACAACCAAGCTGCCCCAAGAAACGGCCGATATTTACGCTCTTTTTGATAAAGTGGCGCAAAAAAACCGGAGTGCCCTTCTGTATAATCCGCAGTTTTTGGTCCATGCGCAGGCGATTTTGGGACAGGAGCATTTTAAGTTGTTCCGGGCGGTACATCGAGGGAAAACCGTGGCTTGCCTGATGATGTATCACGACCAAACCACCGCGCAGTTAGCCGCCGTTGGCCTGGACTATGATCTATCGCTGACCTTCAACCTCTATCGCCTTCTCATCTACGCCGCAATCGAGTCTTGCCTTGAAATGGGCCTTCAGCGCATTAAAGGCGGCATGTCCCGATACGATATCAAGAGGCGCATTGGTTTTGTTTCACGGCCCACGCAAACGGCCGTTTACGCCTGGCCAGCGCCCCTGAAAAAGATTTATAGTTTTACGCCTGCTAGCTTGCGAGACACCCCAGATGATGACTACCTTGCCTAACATTTTGCAGCGGATTAACTGGATGCTGGGCGCCAGCCTGGTCTTCAGGGTGCTTTCCGCTGCCACAACGCTCTCCATGACCTATTTTTTGGCACCGGCCGTTTATGCTGAGTATGGTTTTGCCATGTCGCTGTCGCTGCTGGTAGCCTTGATTGCCGCCGCCGGACTGCCAGATTACATCGTTAGCCGGGCCAGAGACGGGCGTGCGAATATTGCCCCCCTGGTATGGCAAAGCTGGCTCGTCAATTTCGCTCTGGGGAGCCTTTGCCTCCTTGTCATTTATGCCGTTATTTTTTACCAGGACCTTACCGAAGATGGCAAAAGGGCCATACTACTCATCAACGCAGCAACAATCTTCGCCAGCAGCAACGTCATTAGCCAGGCAGCACTGCGAGCCATACATCGGGTTTCCACCCAGGTTTGGCTCATGTTGCTGAGCATTACACTCTCCACTGTGACTCTGGTTTTTACTGCCTGGTACAGCGCCAATGCGTGGTGGATCGGTCTGGCAACACTGATTGTATTTGGCATCATGTTTTTGGTTCATCTGGTTGTTTTGCTACGGTACCAGCTGATCACTCGATTTGTGCCATCTCTCCAATCACTCTGGCGTCTGCTGCGCCATGTGATGCCCTTTGGGGCCGTTCTGATTTTGGAAATGGCCACACCAGTCCTGGCCAGCTATCTGGTTCTAACCCGCTTTGGTAACGAGCTGGCCGGATCGTTTAACCTGATGATTACATTGCTGTTAAGCGCCATGATGATCGCCACTGCATTAGATCAGACTTTTTATCCGGTATTAGTCAGCGCTCGCCGCGAAGCCGCTCCCGGAATTTTGGCAGGCTATTTGCTTTTTTCGTTTTTTATTGTGGTGCCTGCCTTCCTGGCCTTCTTTTTTCATGCTCAGGCAATTGCCAACATTTCGATTTTCCAGAAATACGAGCAGTTGGCCCTATACCTGAAGTTGCTGGCCTATCTAGTACCCCTGCACTTTATTGCCAAAGTCCACACAGTTTTTTACCGTTTGCAAGACAAACAAAGAATATCTATCTTCATGTATTCTTTGCTCCTGGTGTGGATCTTGCTGCGCAGTGGGCAAAAAGCGGTAACGGCCGTTGATATTGGCTGGTATATGGTTGAAGGACAGGCGATTGTGGTTATTATTTTGGCTATACGCTTAGTGCCTTACCTTTTTCACGTCAATCTCCGTAAGAAAGTGGGCAAACTAGCACTAACCGCATCTCTGGCCTTCTTATTAACAGCCTGGTTCGCCAATAATTTTCTGGCTTTAATCGTTTCGTTAGCCAGCTATGCCCTTTTGGCCTGGTTGTTGGGGTTAAGCCAGGATCTGCTGACGTTAGTCAGCAAAGAAGACCTGCTATTGCCTGATTAGCGCGTAGGCAATTTTCCTCCATTAGACGGAAGTTCGTGAACACATTCGTGGCCGCGGCGTACGCCAGCCGGCATCAAACTGGAGGCCTGGCAGCAAACACTCGCTAAACGTCCGGGCTGTCTGACATGCCAGACGCCACACGTCAGCGACCTCCCTCCAGCTCAAAGATGACCGCGTCCGCATCGCGGTACACCTCCCGCACGTACGGAGCACCGGCCAGCTTATCCAACAGCTCGGTGTGATGCAGGTCGGCAAAGATGTAGTCTGCGCCAAATTTGTCGCGAATCACGGGAACCGGGTTGGCCACCTGCCCCCGGGTAAGCGCCACCCACTCATCGTACAAAGCCAGATCGTAACGAGACAAAAAGGTCGGGTCTAGCCCCACCGTGTAGCGGGCCTCGCTGTTATAAAAAAAGAGGCGGGTAAAGTCGTCCCAATCGGCCTGGAAGATCATTCTGCCCGGTTCGCTGTACGCCTTCAGCCACAGCGCCGCGGCCGCATACTGGCCCGCCGGAGCTGAATCGCCAACGGAGGTGTGGGCTGCCTGAATGGTGCGCCCGCCCGGCAGCAGCAGCAAGGCCACCCCACCAGCCACCAACCAACGATGCAGCTTTGGCCGGTCCCGTTCCCACCACTTCACCAGCAGCGGAGTTAAGGCCACGGCCGCCAAAATAAGAACAAAAGCAGGAAAATATTCAATAAAACGACGCGCCCGCAGCAGCATGATGCCAAAGACGGCCGTTACCCCCAACAAGGTCAACAACCGGGCATCCAGCCGCTCGCCGCGCCAGTTCAGCAGCAGCAAGGTGCCAAAAAAGAGGGTCAGCGCCAGGCCAGAATTCTCCACCAGCGCCCAGGTGTCGTAAGGGTACCATTCGCTGCCCACTGGAATGGTCGTCGTCCCGGCCAGCTTGGCCCACAGATGATGGCCAATAAAAACAAGGTTGCGCGGAAAAAACGGGTTCACCACCAGGCCAAAGGCAATGCCCGCCGCCGGATAGGTGAGAGCTGACCCGATCACCCGGCGCTCGGTGAGGTAGACGGCCGTAACATAAATCCCGCCCAGCACCAGCAGCAGCGGAAAACCATCGTACAGCCAGACGTATACCGCGCCCAGCGGCAGCAGCCGTCGGTGTTTGCCCTGCAGCAGCCAGTGCAGCCCCACCACCAGCACCAGCAGCGAAGCAGACTGCACCCGTGGCATGCTCAGCCGGTAAAGAAATGGCTCCGACAGGGCCAACAGGGCCACCGTCCACAGGGCTGGCCAGCGCACCCCCTGGCCGCGCAGCAGCCACCAGATAGCCATGAAGGGCAGGGCCGCCATGAGGGTAACGGCCGTTTTCACCCCCTGCGTCAGCGCCAAACCCCCATCCACGGCCGGATCGACCCGGGCAAACAGGGCCAGGTAGAGATGGTACAGCAGGTGGTGGTTGTAAAAATCGGCTTCGTTCAGGATGGTCAGGGGGAGCAGCGGGCGGGCCAGCAGCCCTTCCTGGCGAATCAGCAGCGCCATTTTGGCGTGGTAGTAGCCATCGTTGCCCACCAGGGCAGGGGTTGCCGACTGGATGGAAAACAGAACGGCCGTAACCAGCCCAAACAGCACAGCGGCAGCGGCCGTTTCGCGCAGCCAGTCCGGTGCTTTTTCGGCCGTCCAGCCCTGCTGCTGTGCCGCCTGGCGATAGGTCAGCCAGACCATTGCGCTCACCGTCATCATTTCGCCGCCTTCTTCCAGCACAATGAGCAGCTCGCGCAGGAAAGGGTGCGGGGCCAGCCATGCCTGGCTCATCACCTGCACCACGTCCGTCGCGACGCCAAAAAAGAGCAGCCCGGCCAGCGCCAGCAGCAGCTTTTGGCTGAAGCGTCGCGCCGCCCTATCGCTGAACTGGTAGGCAAAAACGAGCGCCGTCAGGAAACACAACCCACTGACGGCGGCGAAGGCCAGCTCGCCCAGGTCTTGCGGGCGCAGGGTGAGCAGGGCGGGTAAATCGGCCGTTTGCGCCAGCCACAAACCCGCTACCTCATGCCAGCGCAGCGAATCGTCGAGCAAGAAGAACCCAAACAGTGCCGCCCAGAAGAGATAGAGCGGTGGAGACGGCCGTTTGGCCAAACCCGCCAGCAGCACAATCAAACCGCCGTATTTGAAATATTGGAACCACTCGCCATAACCACCATCAACATCCACAAAAAAGGCGTGGTTGCTCAGCAGCACGCCGTGAGCCAGCAAAAAGTGGGCCAGCAGCAGCAGCAAATCACCGGCCAACAGGCCCGCAACAAGGCGCGTGGACCGGGTGGTGGTCGTCCATGTCCACGTTTTTGGCCGGTGCAGCGAGTTGGTTATGCGAATGTTCAGATCCATCACCATTTACCCCAAAAGGGAGCAGCCTGGCCCACTCTGGGTAAGTGGGCCAGGCACGCACCCGGTGTTAACCGTTGTTGTTGCCACGACCGCCGTTGTTGTTGCCGCGACCACCGTTCCCATTGTCATTGTGATTGCCACCGGGCGGCGGCGGTACAACGATGACAATCGGCTGGTAGATGATGATGATGCGGCCAGTAACGACAATTGTGCCATCAAACGCAATGCAGATGGGGAAGGTGACCACGCTGTCGAGTTCCAAATCGTCCAGATCGTCGAAGTTATCATCGTCGTCCAGCGTCAGTGTGGGCCAATGCTGCAAGGTGAGCTGGTTCGCCTGGATGCCCACCACGGTGGTGTTGATGACAAAGCAGCCCAGGCCAAAGCGGGGGGTCAACGGCCGTATTGCCACCACCTGCCACGTGCCATCCCCCGCCAGCCGAATGCGCACCCACACCAGGTCACCCACCACAATATTGCCCAGCACCGTGGTGTTGTTGGTCACCACCAGCGGCAAGCCGTTCACCACCCAGGGATCGATGCTGCTGACCACACCCACCAAAACAATCGTGTTATTTTCGTCGTCATCGTCATCGTCGTCATCGTCATCGTCGTCAATACGGCCGTAAGGCTCAATGCTGGTGGCTACCCAGGTGCCATCGCTCAGGATCACCCCGCGCACCCGCACCCGGTCACCTATGGCAATGCCGGGGGCAACGGCCGTCCAGTCACGCGTCGCAAAAGCAATACCAGCCACCCGCCACGGATCGATGCTTTGCACCAGCCCGGTAAAGACAAACCCCGGCCCATCGTCATCATCATCGTCGTCATCGTCAGACAGTTGGCGAATTTGTTCGGCCAGCCAGGTGCCGTCGGGCAGGATACGGCCGTCTACCCGCACCAAATCCCCCACCGCCACATCATCATCACGCACCGTGTTGTCATTCACGGCCACCGCCACCCCAGAGATGGTCCAGCTTCCTGGTCCTGTTGTTTCCACCAGCCCGGTAAAGGTAAACGGCTGAGCGGCCTGGCGGTTGAGCCCTTCGATGCGTTCGGCTTGCAGCCCGCCACCCGCCACAATGATGCCCGTCACCTGAACCGCATCCCCCACGGCGAGGTCTGGCTCAATCCGGGTCTGCTCATTAACCAGCACCAGCTGCCCGGCCACCGTCCAGGCCGCTGGCGTGATTGAATCCACCTGGCCTGTGAGGGTAAAACGATTGGTCACCGCCCGCCGCAGCAAAATAATGCGATCAGCCTGGCGACGGCCGTCGTCTAGCAAACGTCCTTCCACCCGCACCACATCACCCACCTGCGCATTGCCCACAATGACGGTCTGGTTGTTGGTATCAAATGACTGCCCGCCAATGATCCAGACTGGACCAACCTGGCTCACCTGCCCCTCGCCAGAGATGCGAAAGGCGGGCACTTGTGGGGGGCTGCCAGCCAGAACGGCCGTCGTCTGCCCCGCCACCACCGGCACCACCTGGTTCAACCCAGTCACGTCCACCCGCCCTTCGGTGACGGCAAACTGGGCCAGCAGGCCCGGTGTCACCACCACCTGGAACTGCGTACCACGCGCCACACCGGAACCGGCCGGGGTGTTCACCTGGTAAACGGAACCGCCATCGCTGCGGAACTGGACGTTGTGCGCGCTTTCACCCACGTGCTGGGTCAGCACCACGGTGCGGAACCCTACCTCTGGCCGCTGCGCGTTGAGCTGGTCAATGGAAAGTTCGCTGCTGGCGTGTACGGTTGCCTGGCTGCCGTCGTAAAAGGTCAGCGTGGCCAGCGAAAGCGCCCCGGTGCGAATGCGCTGCCCGGCGGCCAGGGTGGTCTGGCGCGGCAGCAGCTGCCAGCGGCCGTCAGCTGTTTGCACCTCAACCACGCCATTGACGGTTTGCAGAACGGCCGTTTCCGCATGAGCGGCCAGGCCCAGTTCCGCCAGCGGCAGGAAGATCTCAAAAGCAGGGGGGCTGTCGGCAAGCGCGGTTTCCGTTTCGGCGGTGGGGTTGGGAACGGCCGTTTCGCCTGCCTGACCCTCGGCCTGGTCGCCAGACGCGGCATCGGTTACCGTGGCTGGCTCATCCTGCGCGGCGCGCGGCACCGGGCTGTTTTGCGGCAAACGCAGCAGCCAGACACCGCCCACCAGCAGCACAAGGATCAATGCGGCGCCCAGCCCAAAAGCTACCTCACGGCGACGCAGCAAACCATCTACCTGCGTACCCAACCAGATCAAAAGCTGTTCAGCACGCACCCAAAAGGAGGCTGGCGCAGTTGGCGTCACGGTATTGGCCCGTGGGTACAACTGTTCGGCGGCCCTCAACAACTGGGCACGCTGGGAGAGAACGGCCGTATCATCCTCCACCGGGAAAGCCGTCTTCTGCAAACTGGCGGCCAGGTGCAGCAGCCGGGCCTCCTGCTCCGGCAAATCAGCCCCAAGTTCATCCAGGGGATAGCCCATTTCCAACTGAGTCAGGTTCACTGCCAACCGATCTTCTGCTTCCATCTTGTTTGCCCTACCATTTAAACTGTTCATTTCACCGCCACTTCCAGTGCCAGCAGACCGCGATGTTGCTGTGATTTCACCGCCGCCACACTTTTGTCTAACATGGCAGCCACTTCTTTAAGGGAATAACCCAGCAAAAATCGCAAAATGATCACTTCGCGCTGAATGTCGTCTAACCTGGCCAATGCTTTTTGAACTTCTTCCAATACAAGTTGACGTTCGATCACCACGGCGGGGTTGTCTTTACGGCTGTTTACCGCTTCAGCCATCACCAACGGCACGTGCTGATATTGATTTTCTTTTCGACCAATGTGATTCACCACATGGTTGTGGGCAATGCGGTACAACCAGGCGGTAAAAGGCAGCCCCATCTCCCGGTATTCGGGCAGGTGGGTAACCATTTTCAGAAACACCTCACCGACCACATCCTGGGCCAGGTGGGTGTCGTAAATACGTGCCCGCACATACCGAAAAATTCGGGTATGGTGCCGATCGTAAAGAATTGAGATGGCGTCGTGTTCACCATCCTGGGCGCGTTCTACCAATTCCGCGTCGCTCAAATCTTGCATCGTGTTTCCTTTCGGGTCAGCCCATACTTGCCATTGGTTTTGTTGTTGAACGGCCGTCTCCGCATACTCGTGTAACAAAAAAGGGGCAAAAAGGATTCAAAATTCATGCCGGTACAGGTGCGACGCCCTTGCGCTGGTGTCACCCACAAAAGGACGTCGCACCACCTCCGTTACTCAACTAAAACGCACCTACGGCTGCGAGGTGCCCGTGGAAATACGGCCCGGCGCCGCG
The DNA here is from genome assembly GCA_020848035.1 of Anaerolineae bacterium. Taxonomy (GTDB): domain Bacteria; phylum Chloroflexota; class Anaerolineae; order Promineifilales; family Promineifilaceae; genus Leptofilum. Next base: position 39,563 of record JADLAX010000004.1, read on the forward strand.
ATTTGTTGAGTGCCAGGCCAGACTCGTACACTTGGATAGTGGGCGGCGCAGTAGTTCAGAAGCGCCCCGATAAACACCACCAGACCCGCCATTTCCAGGCTCTCCTCAACGGTGGCAATCAGGCTGTAGGTCCAATTTTCGTAGCCGTGCAGTTCCGCATGGCGGCTGCCGATAAGCTCGACACCAATCGCCCCACCCACGTAAAGAATCGCCGCCAGCAAAAACTGAACCCGCGTGAGGACCGGGAGCGCCCACAAGAACTTCAGAAAGAACAACCCCATCGTGAAGACCAGAACGATGCCAGGGATAACCCAGGGGAAGTAGAAAACCCCCAGCGTGCCATCGCCTAACAGCTGGCCAATCGGAATGTTCAGCCGCTCATGGAATTGCAATGCCTCGTCCAGAGCCATGAGCAAAAACCCAAAGGAAAGAGTCGCCCATTTTGACGCATGGGGGGACTTCTGCAGGCCAGCCAGCTTGGTTATAACCGCCAGCAAAAACGCGGCGATAAGAATCAGGAAGACCGAGAAAGTGGTTGGGACGTTCTGCTCTGTATCGATGTAGAACAGAGGCACAAGCCCATAGAAATAAGGATCCCCAAGTTCGAACCTGGCAAACTGGCCACCCAGGCTCAGAAGCACCAGAAGAAAGGCCACCGCACCCAACATTCGCGTATAAAACTGCCTGCTTTCCAGCGTACTGCGCCACAAGTCCTGAACCGAAGCGAGAAGCCTGTCCTGGTCAAGCACAAAACATACCTTACCCGCATGGTCGCCATAAAAAAAGGCCAGATAGAGAACGCAGCCCGCCACAAGCGTGGCGGCAAGGGCGCTCCAGTACAGCCCGGAGCTGGCGAAGTGTACCGCCCAGACAAGCTGGTAAGTGATGAAAAACAACTCACCTAAAACATATGGCCAGTGGACCTTAACCTGATCAATTTTCTTGAAGACCGGTGCCCGACCCGCGGCAGGGGTGTTGTGCGTCTCCCCATGCGTAACCGAGGCGGCTTTGGGGGTACGTTCGAACTCACTGTTTAGCGGGCCAAACAGCCCCTCGGCAAAGGCGTTCACCTGATGCGCGAGCATCCCGGTGCCAATGGCCGCCAGGGGGACCACCCGCCCGAAGCGGCTCCAGAAGCTCGTCCGGTCGAGCGGTTCGGCATAGGTGTATTGGGTCTCACGCGCCGTTATAACGCCGGATACCGTCAGCCAGAGGGCGCTGGGTATCAGGTAGATGGCCAGGCCCAACTGCGGGTTCAATGCCCCCAGCCAGAGACCGGTGAGGATGGCAAACGGCACCACCAGCATCCAAATTGCCCATAACGGCCACTGCCACGAAATGCACATCAGATAGAGTAGCTGCAAGCGGCGCAGCGGCGACGCAGGATAGTCAAAAAGCAGCGTGCGCAGGTGCAGGCGCTGGACCTGGACCCAACCTTGCGTCCACCGTTTTTGCTGGGCTTTGTAGGCGGTGTATGTGGCGGGCAGCTCGGCAGGCACCACAATCTCTTTGACAAACTTGGTGCGATACCCGGCAAAAAGTACCCGGAAGCTGAGTTCACCATCTTCTACCAGGCTGGTGGCGCGCCAACCGCCAGCCGCCTCAATCGCCGAGGCCCGCCACACACCAGCCGTGCCCGTAAAGTTGACAAAGTTCAGCGAGGCCGAGCGCCAGGCCATTTGCAGGGTGTGGTGGTCGTCTACCCACAACGATTGGGCCTGGGTTAAGGCGGACTGGTCGTGATTGAGATGACCCCACTGGGCCTGCACCAGGGCCAGGTCGGCGTCTGGCTGACCATCGGGCTGGTAAAAGTGGGGGATGGTCCGCAGCAGGAAATCGGCGGGTGGCATAAAATCGGCGTCGAAGATGACCAAAAATTCGGCGTCGGTGTGCTGGCGTCCTACCTCCAGGGCACCAGCTTTGTAGCCGTAGCGATTGGTGCGATGCAGGACGCGGCAGTCGATCCCCTGCGCCCGGACCTCGGCGCTGACCTGCTCCACCAAACGTCGGGTGTACTCGTCGGTGGAGTCATCCAACACCTGAATGCTGAACCGGTCTGCGGGCCACTGCATCCTGGCGGTGGCCTCAATCACCCGCCGCGCCACGGTATGTTCGTTAAACATGGGTAACTGCACGCAGACGGTGGGGAACAGTTGCGGCAGCTGGCCCGGCTGCGCTGCGGCGCGACCTTTCCAGTAATAGCCGAGGCGCTCCACGATACCCATGATGAGAAAAAAGAGAATACCCAGAAAAGGCAGGTGCAATACGGCCGTTAATCCCCACCATCCCGCACTGCCTACTTCAACCCAGGCTGCCTCCCCATTCTCGCGAGCGCGATTGAGGAACAGCCCCGCCGCGACTGTCATCAAAATAACCAGAATGCCGGGCATCCACCAGCGGAGCCCGATCTGAAGTATCGGTTGGAAAATATTAAATGTTGCTTTTGTGGTCTGGTTCATCTGTGCTTTTTGACTCCTTTCAACGTTTTGTTTTTAGACTTTGCTGCACCTGAAAAATCAGGCCCTCAAGCAAACAGAGGCGATGCGGCGTCAAAAAATACACAAATGGAAAATCGGTTTAAGGATTGTCTAATTTTTGTTTAGTTTTGTTACAAATTTCAACGCTTGCTACAATCTATCGAATAGATTTTGGTTTGTATGCGTAACTACGAAAATTTCTCCTCCACCCAACTGATTGAAGCCTGCCGCCAACAAGATCATCTTGCCTGGAACGAGCTGGTGGCCCGCTACGAGCGCCTGGTTTTTACTGTGCCGCTGCGCTACGGCCTGCCGCGAACGGAAGCGGAGGATGTGTTCCAGGCTGTCTGGCTGACGCTGTTGAACAACCTGCAGGCATTGGAGCAGCCTGAGCGCATTGGGGCGTGGCTGGTAACCACGGCTAAACGGGAAACGTGGTCACGGCGGCGCGGCGCGGATTATGACCAGGATGCCGGGGTCACGGTGGAGCAGCTGAATGAGCTGATTGCGGCCGAAGAAACAAGTGAGGAGATGATTGTGCAGTACGAACGGCAAACGGCCGTTCGCCGTGCCCTGTCCCTCTTAGAAGAAAAATGTCAGAAATTGTTGCAGCTGCTCTATTACCCTACGGAAAAAGTAGAGTACAGCGACATTGCCAGTCAGCTAAACGTGCCGGTGGGTTCCATTGGCCCAACCCGCGCCCGCTGCCTGGAAAAGCTGCGCAAGGCAATGGAGCGATAAGTTGGCACTTTGTTCACCCCACTTCACTTTGGCTGTATTTATCCGGCAAGCTGTTGCTCTGTAGAAGCAATGAATAAATCATGACACATTTAACGTTTGAGCAACTGGTTGATTATGTAGAGGGACGCCTGAACCCGGCTGAGCTGGCGGAGGTTCAGGCGCACCTGTCTACCGGCTGCGCCACATGCCAGGCGGAGTTGGCCTGGGTGGAACAAACGTTAGGGGCAATGGCCACCGACACCTGGGAAGCGCCGACGGCGGCCGCCAGCGAGGCGGCGCGGCAGCTGTTCCCGGTACCAACGACGATCGATCCGCTGCCCATCTGGCGGCGTGTGCCCGTAGCGGTGGGGGCAACGGCCGTACTCATTGCCGCCCTTTTGCTCTTGGTCTGGCTCTACTTCAACCGGCCCGCACCCATTGAACCTGAGCCAACCCATACCCCCACGCCAACCGCCCCTGCGGTTGAGGATGAGGCGGTCGCCACGCCAGTGCCGCCTGGCACCACGCCAGTTCCGCCTGGCACCACGACTCCCCCCAGCCTTCAGGCAACCGCCACGGCAACCCTCACGGCGACGCAAACCGCCACCAGCAGCCCGACGGCAGCCGCTACGGCCACGCCACGACCCACCGAAACGATGGCAGCAACGGCCGTACCGCCCACCCGCACAACAGCCCCCCCTACCCAACCGCCGCCGCCCCCCAGCGTGCCCACCCAACCGCCCGATGATGATGACGATGACGACGGCGGTGATGACGACGATGATGGCGGTGGTCGTGATGACGATGACGGCGATGACTAAAATTGCCCCAACAACGCCCCCTTTTGTTATCGTTCTGTTAAATCGTGTTATGGTTTTGTAAACGACCCCCAAAAGCCGAAGCTTCAAGATTATGATCTCCCGTACGGGCGACCAGCGGTAAGCAGCCCGTGTCACAATGTTACTCAGGAGAGATCATGGACAGAACACGCGCCCCTTTTGTGGCAATTTTGGGAGTAACGGCCGTTACCCAACTCGCCGTTTTTTTCCTCCGCCCCCAACCCGAGCCAGTCGTAGGGCTGGTCGGTTACCAGCAAACAACCGAATGAAAAACAAGATTCTGGTTGTGGAAGATGACGCCATATTGCTGGAAATGCTGGAATACAATCTGGTTCGTCAGGGATATGAGGTGATCAAGGTGAGTGACGGCCGTTCCGCCCTCACCCTGGCCCGGCAAGAACCACCCAGTTTAATGATCCTCGATGTGATGCTGCCGGGCATCGACGGCTTCGAGGTATGCCGCCAGCTGCGCAAGGAGTACAGCTTCCCCATCATGATGCTCACCGCCCGCACCGAAGAGATAGACAAAGTGCTGGGCCTGGAATTAGGCGCCGACGACTATCTGACCAAACCCTTCAGCATGCGCGAGCTGCTTGCCCGCGTCAAAGCCCTGCTGCGCAGTGTGGGCCTCATTCAGGAAGCGCTGAACAACCAGGCCGAGCAAAAACCAAAACCCGAAGCTAAAAAAGTGGAGCTGACCTTAACTTTTGGCAACCTGGAAATTGACCAAAGCCGCCGTGAACTGCGGCTGGATGGCCAGCCAGTTCATGTCAAGCCCAAAGAGTTTGATCTGCTGCTGTTCCTGGCGCGTCACCCGGGCATTGCCCTGTCTCGCGACCTGATCCTGGAGCGTGTCTGGGGCTGGGCCTACGACGGCAACAGCCGCACCGTGGACGTGCATGTGCGCTGGCTGCGCGAAAAAATCGAGGAAGATCCCAGCCAATCGCGTCGCATCCAAACGGTACGCGGCATTGGTTACCGCTTTGACGGCTGACGCAGAATTTAGTGAGCGATTGTGGGCCGGTACGGCTGCTTCACGCCCATTCGCCCACTTCGTTAATTTATTTGCGAATAGGCACTATGGGGTACAAACTGCGGCTGATTCTCGGACCGCTGTTAAACCGTCGTTTGAAACGCGGAAAAATTTTGCTTGTTCGATGGCTAACGTTAGTCGGTAATGTTTTTCCAAAACTTCCTTGGCATTGTACAGCGTGGGTGAGCGATCCTCATGAAAATACACCGGTGTTCCCGCTAATAAAAGCGTATCGACCGCGTAAACCAGGCATGGCTCAAACAAATCAAACCGATATTTGTCCTGGATCGGGTCGTATTGGGGAATACGCCGGTAATTAAGTACCGAGCGATTGCCATAGTAGGTTATGTGATCAACCCAGCCGTAGGTTAAGATGACGGCATCATCTTCGGTCGCTTCTAAAGTGGACTTGATGTTGAAAGCGGCCGTTTCCAAAGCAGGCTTCTCCGTTCTGAGTTCCGCAACCACCGGATACAAACGCCAGCCCAATCCCAGAAAAACAAGCAGCCCCAAACCCAATTGCAGCCGGTAATCTGGCAGCTTTCCCAACAAAAAACCAATACCTTGCGCGATAAGAATGGCCAGAAAGGGAAAAACTGGGATCAAAAATCGGCTGTTAATCCCAGTCGGCGCAAACGCATAAACGCTATACAAACCAAGAGAAGCGATCACGTTGAGCAAAACGAGAAGCCGAAATTGTCGAGGCAGGGCCCACAAACCTAAAGGAAGAAAAAACAAAAGGAAGGAAAAGTTCTGCCACAAACTCTTACCCGCTTCAATTAAGCTGAATCCATCTATAGGGGAAGCACCCAAAGCGTAGCTAAGTGAAAACGGCGGAAAGTTATACCATCCATTTTCAGGGCTGTAGCTGGTTAACCGCACGCCGCCATAATAAAAATGGTTAAACGCCAAAATCCCTAAAAAACCAGCGAACAAAACAGCATAGAAAGTCCACTTTTGCGAAGGTTTTAGCAATTTTTGCGGATTTGTAAGCAGCTCAGCCAACCCAATACTGAACAAAAAGGTAATATTTGAGTACCTTATGAACAGACTAAAAACCAAAGCGGCACCGGCCACCAGCATGTAAAAAGTCTTCTCTCTCTCAGAACCCTGTTCATCTTGTGCCCACAAGTAAAAAATGATTCCAACCAGCACAAAAACCATTGAAGGTATTTCCGACCACGCTTCTGTGCCAAAACGCCAGTAAATAGGCATAAAGGCGACAATACCGGCCCCGAGCAAGGCAATCCATTCATTTTTAACCAACCACTTGCCCAAATAATAGGTTAAGAGCAAACCCACGGCAGACAGCAGTGGAACCACATAATGGATCGTTTCCAGAACCCCTGTGACCATTCCCGGCAGCGCAAGCAACAAAGGGAAACCTGGCGGAAAGCCCAAATAGAGTCTCGCGTTCTCGGGTCGTTTGATTTGAAAAGCAAAAGGGGAAAAATACTTTCCTACCAGCGCATTGTTGGGGTCATCAAAGGCCAATCCCTTACCCAAGATAAGCTGCCTGGCAGCGTATTCATAGCCAGCCGTATCTGCCGTTATGGGCGTTCTTTTGGCTAAAAAAATAAAAGCCACCACAATGAAGGTGGCCAGAATTAGCAAAACCCACTGGGCTTTGACTACTTCGTTTAAATTGCGACTCAGCACAACGGCTCTCATTTTGATGAATTTTTAGGGCATTGTTGGAAAACGGCCGTTTAGCTAAATTTCGCCTTTAACCGAACGGCCGCTTTCACTGAATGTTCTGGCATCATTTCGTTAAACTTGCGCCAGCCTAACCGCAGTTAATTACCCACAGTCAGGGAAATCATTTTACTGTTGTTAATCTCACTAGACTCTGCAACGGTCCCTAATGCATCAACCACAACGTAAATTTGATATGTCCCTGAAGGCACATTTTCCCATACGTATGTCACCGTTTTGAAATGGCCACAACCTTCAAGTGAAACCAGCTGATCGCTGCCTAGCTGCGTTCCCCCTGTTTGTGGATTACCATTATAAAAACGGGCCACAAAATTTTCTGGGAATACATTGGTACCGCTGTTGGCAATGGTTGCAGTAAGGGTAAGGTCTGCTAGTTCTGTTGGTGATGCCGGTGAACTGGCCAAAGCTGAAGGGTAAAGGTCAACTTCTTTAACCAAATTAGCCGTGTAGCTAGCATAGTTTTGGCCCATAGCAGACAAACCCCAGGGGTAAACGCCCTCAGCACCCTGAAATAAATACCCATTAAACTGGTCACCCACCGCTCCGGTGCTAAACCAGGACCATGTTTGCACAAGTTTGTAGTTATCATTGGGATTGCCAAGAATAGGATCAACGGCCGTTTTCATATAATTAAACGAAGCATTCATGAAAGTATTGACACGGTTGCTGTCAAAACCTAACCAATCAGGCATCAATATACCATACTCAGACACGGTCAACGGCAAACCAGCATAACCTCTGTCATACATCCATTGTCGGAAATTCTCAATTCTTTGTTTAAACCGGTCAATGTTATCATTATCTTGAACATCCAACACTTCACCCACATCGGCATTAACTCCGGGAGGAATTTCCGCTCCCCAACAGTTTCCAGGGTCGTGGTCACAACTTACTTCATTCAAAATAAAGTTATGGATACTCCAACCATCCACCGGCATTTTTGCCCCACTATTTTGGGCGGCATAGCTATTGAGCACCATATCTAGGTATTGGAGTCGAATAGGGGTAGGTTGCACGATAGTACCAGCAAACACACGTGCCTGAGGATCGGCCGTCTTAATAATATTATAAAGCTCCGCATAGGCCGCTGCATACACATGGGGTTCCATGTCATCCTGAAAATCCTTGCGGTCAGGCTCATTGCCAATTAACCAATCAGCCCCAGGGTTTGCGGCAATCGCGTTCAGCAAAGTGGTTCCACTAGGCGAGTAGGCAAAGTCTTGCACGTTTGGCCCAGTTTGACTCAACCGAATCACTGGCACAAATTTTGCCCAATTACTCAACTGAGTGCTCCCCACAGCTTGATAGTTTAAATACCATCCCAAACGCAGCTTTTCTAACTGCACATTAGCCGGATTCTGAATGACGTTCACCCCAAACCGACACTGTGGGGCCGTACCGTTCTGAACCAAAGGCAAATACAAAATCTCGCCTGAGCTTCCAGCAGAGGCGATGTTGGCTGGACTTTCACGTCTAAAGGAAAAAAGCAAAACCATTAACACCATGAGTGAAAACACTGCAAAAGCAGATTTCCACTTTCCCTTCAATCTTTTAAATTCTCCCTTTATCATTTATTTATCTACCTCAACATATAAGGGGTTTGCCCCTACCTGTACAGTGATATAACCATCAATTTTACCATCACCACTATCTACTACAGAATATTGAAAACCAGCTATTGGGTTTCTTACTAAAGCCTGAGCCACAGGTAATCGCAAAGCAGTTGTACCTGAAGCTGTCACCGGATTGAGCCATGCAACAAATACACGTTTCTCATTAACCGTATCGTCAAATTCATAAGCCTCAAGTTCAACCAAGCCCGTTTCAGCAGTTGACAGCTTTCGAACAAAATAGGCAGTCCTCACTGTCTCAACATAGTCCTTAAAGATATGATAAGCCAACTTTGGGGTTGTAGTACCTGGGGGGTCATCCTTTGTAACCAAGCCGTTCTCATAGGTATACCCTCCTTGGATATCATAATACATCCACCAAATGACTGCTTTTGCATCGAGAGCATATCCCTGGGTCATTAGCTGAATAACGTATCTTGCTTGAATTTGAGGAGAGCCAGGTATGGCCACACCAGAAGGATTGTTGCTGTGCCAACCAGTCTCGGTAACCACGATTGGCTTTGTTAAATTGTAATTGGCTAGGACGTTTTGAATATATTCCCCTTTCTCCAAGAGGCCCGGCCCTTTGTTGGTCGTCCAATTTGTATAAAAGATGGGGTAGGCATGAAAGTTCATGATATCGAAGTAATTCCCGCCCCCATTATCAAGCACATCGGTTAAAAACGAACGTGTAAATGGACCATTCTGATCATCAAAGAAGTCGTAGGCAATTCCAGGGAACACAAGCAGAGCCGACAGGTTGGCACTTTTTAGAGCAGGGTAAACCACTTTTAATAGATTAGCAAACTCCTCACCGCTTTGTCCCCAAAAAGTGAAGCGATCCGGTTCGTTAAAAAGTTCCCAATGAATCACCTCTGGCGAACCGGGTGCATCGTTAATCCCGTCTGCATCGTACCGTTCAACAAGGGCAACGACGAATTGAGCAAACTCATCGTATTGATCTGGATAAATAGGTTTATCTGAACCGGAAGCAGCCCAAGCAGGCATGCCATGAATGGTCCCAATCACGTTTAGTCCCCCCATATCTTCCCGCGCAATGGCGAGACTATTATCGGCTGTACCCCACAAATATGTTGGCGGTGAAGTTCTGGTGGGTTCAATACTGGACCAGTTTATCTGTACACGCAACCAGGAAGCGCCCGACTCTACAATGCCGTCATGATATGGGCTGCTTGTACTTGTATTGCTGTACATTTGCACCCCAATAGGAGGCACAATATTTGCAAACCGATTAAAAACTAAAGGTAGGTAAGTTACTGCTTGTTCACTAGACACATTGCCTTGCTCTGCTTGAGAAACTGGAATAGTCGAGGCAGTAGCAAGGCGGTTGATCCCTAACACGACACTGAACAATGCTAACCAAAAACAACTTACTTTACGGAAATTCATTCGCAACTCCACAATTCACAAAATTTTGTTTACAGATAAAACCAAGCACTTATGGATCTTCCCTAGCTGTGCCTGTCCAAAGCTTGCAGAATGGACCTTTGCAGAAAATGATCTTCGGCAAGGACCAGATCAATGCTTTTCTATTAAGGGTAAATAAACCCCAAGATTATAGGGAGCGGACCAACTCACAATCGATTGCGCACCCTTATCAGCAATCCAGGCCGTGCCTGACGAATCGACAACGATGTCTACCGGTTGGCTGTTGGTCGAGGGTAAACCGTGCCGCGCATTGCCTACAACATCCAGGTTGGTGCTTTCGAGCATCATTTGCCCTACACGGCCGTTATTTGGTTCGGTATACCACAAACGAATCAAGTTCGACGACTGTGTTAAAAAGAGGCTGTTTATACCCGTATCAGCGGCTGGTAGATCAAACCAACGGAAAAAAGCCAACGTTTCGGGCAAAAACCGGCCGATCCGGTTTTGCACAGGGTTGGCAATCCACGGAATGTTGCCCTGAGCCAGGACATCACTGGGGGGCACAGGGCTCGACCCAAAATCAGCCACGGGAATTCTGACAAACTGCTCCGTAGCGGTTTCAAATTCGGCCATATGATTTGTACCAGGCGCAGTTATCCAAACGCTGGCGTTGTTGGCAATCGATATTTTTGTGGGTGCGCCGTTGGCAGAGGTGTAGGGATAGGCGGTAAATAGCTGCGAACCTGGATCGAAGCGAACCAAATTGTTGGCTTCGGGCTGTGTAAACCAAATCAGACCATTAGGCGATTGGGCAATACTATGGGGCAAACCACCGTTCTCAATTTCATATTCCACAATAGTGCCTGTAGCAATGGTCACGTAACCAATGTATGGCCTGGCTCGCTCGGTAAACCAGATACGGCCGTTTGTCGCATCATAAACCAAATCATATGGCTGGCTGTTCGGCGTACTTAAAAAGTAGGGGGTAACCGTGAAATTAGTGGCGTCTGTAACTACCAACCGGCCAACGGCATTCGCCCCTGGCATCGTAAACCAAATGTGAGCTGGCGGGCCAGCCGTCTGAACAGTTACATTTTGCGGAGCGCCATTGGGGGTAGAAATCGGGAACTCGGTTACGAAACCAACCGTTTCGCTGGGTAATCCATCTTCTTCCGCTAGAATCCAGGTTGTAAGGGACAAACAAAGCAGGATGATGGTGGCAATGAACAGTCTACGCGTCTTCTGCATAATTCTTACCTCTAAACTTTTCTTGGTACTGGCTCAACTGCTTGACCGATAAAACAATGTCACATATCCAACGTACTTACAGGATTCAAGATATGGGCTACCCACTGTGCTGGGAGTGTGATCAACCCTTCCAGTTCCTGGCTATTACCTTGCGTAACGCGAAACGTATAGGCTTGCTTGTGGTAATCATAGCACTGATGCGAACGGCCGTCGTGGACGGCCGTGGTCACCAGATATATCGCAGGCAGCAGGGGCAGCTGCTCAATCTCGTAGCGCACCACACCTACGCCCTCAATAATACCCAGATCCACCCCGGCGATGTGGGTGTTCGGGCCATTCACCTGCACCCCGTCCTGCCGGAAGATCGCCAGGCCAAATTCGGGGTTGAAAATCGGTTTATGAGCCAGATAGCTCATCTCAATCGTCATTGGCTCGCCCGTCACAAATACTTCCTGCGGCTCATCGTGTGCGTTCAAAAAGCGCGTCCCGGTGATCTCAATTTCGCCGCTGCCCGACCGGGAAAACGTGGCCGACATCAGCTGGTCCGTTCGTTGGTAGGCATGAGCTACATATTCTGCGGCAATTTCCTCGACTGGCCCATATGCCTGGGGCACACCTTTATCCATCCACAACACGTGGGTACAAAGCGTGCGCACCAGGTTGATGTTGTGGCTCACAATGAGGATGGTCACGCCCCGGTCTTTCATCGCCATGATGGCGTCGATGCACTTGGACTGGAACGCCTGGTCGCCCACGGCCAAAATCTCATCTATGATGAGGATGTCTGGCTCCATGTGGATGGCCACGCTGAAGCCCAGGCGCATGTACATGCCAGAGGAGTAGTGGCGCACCGGCATGTCGATAAATTCTTCCAGCTCAGAAAAGGCAACGATGCGGTCGTAGTAATCGCGTGTGCTGGTCTCGTCAAAGCCCAGCAGGGCGGCGTTGAGGAAGATGTTCTCACGACCGGTGAGATCGGGGTGGAAACCGGCACCCAGTTCAAGGAGAGCACTGACACGGCCGTTAATCACAATACGGCCGTTGTTCGGGCGCAATATCCGGGCAATCAGCTTCAGGATGGTGCTCTTGCCGCTGCCGTTGCGCCCCACGATGCCAAAACATTGCCCCGGCAGCACGTCAAAACTCACGTCCTGCACCGCCCACAATGATTCGGCGGGCTGCTTTGGCTGCCTGCGCCGCGAAAACAGCTTGATAAACGTCTCCATCACCGACTGCGGCTTCTCCTTGGTAAAGGCAAACCGCTTGTCCACATGTTGGAAACTAATAACTGGCTCTAAACCCATATACCCACTGTCCTGAAAAACGCAGAGACGCCAAATCACAGCCTATTTGAACCGGCCACGACCTGGTGCCTCTGCGTTCAATTTTTCCGGTTAATGCAACGATGCATTTTAGCGCAATTGGGGTGAGCCACCAAACACGCCTGATCAACGTTTAGGCAACGGCCGTTCCGCTCCTATGATGCTTCTTTGTAAACCGGCAGCGTAAAAGAAAGGCCAAATGTTGACTCACCATCCAATTCAGCAAAAACTGTCCCTCCGTTTTTTTCCACCAGCGCAACGATATGGCCAAGTGGTTCAAATCCTGCAGCCGATTCTTTATATTTGAGGCGGCCCGTTGCTGGGTCCAAACTTCTTTCAAACCAGTAGGGCCGATTTTCAAAGTTGGCAGAACTGACTTGAACCCAATCTCCATCAACGGCAAAACTCAATTCCAATTCGTCTGACTTGATGAAGGTTAGCAAATCCACTAGAGTCAAGAAAGCCTGCCTGGGAATCTCAACAGCGGGTAGAGAATAAAGGTTATTTGGCGTTAGCTGCTCTAAAATCTCTAGCTCAGCTAGTATAATCTTTTCATGTGACGGCCATTCATGAATCAACTGAACTGTGCGCAAGGCTAATGAGTAAAATTCCTGGCTTTTAATTAGACGGTCAGCAATCGCATTGATGCTCTGCACAAACTTTTGCTGTGTTTGATTGAGTGGGGCCAATTCATTTAGCTGAGGAGAAAGAAGCAGACGAGTATAACCGCCGATGTTCGCCAGCGGAGCTCTGTAATCGTGAAGCATACTTGCTACAAGGCGGAATAATGCGTTGCTTTTTTCTCGCTCGCTTTGAAGATGCTCGACAAGTTCGGCTTTTGACAAATTATCAAGTGAAGAAGGAAGTTGGGAAACCATGGCTTTGTTTATCTTTACCGCGGAGTGAGCATCCTCAGATGCGAACGGGTAGGACGCATACTTCGACACCGCTCAACACAAGCCTGAGGATGCTCACTCCGCGTTTTTTGCCAACTACAAGTTCCACGCGCTGCGGACAGTATGCAAAATTTGGATCGCTTTGGCAATCAGCAGTTTGTTGGCGGGCTTGTTGGGCCACAGGCTGGCCCCGGAGGGGTGCGGCAGGGGAACAACGAGGCGACCCGTGGTCGGTAATCCGTCATCGGTAATCGGTTCACCGTTTACCGATAACCGTTCACCGATTACCGAAACAGGTAGTGCCTCATCAAAATTAAAATTCACCGGGTTGGCGAGCGTTTCAGGCGGGAAATAAACGGCCGTTCCCACCACCTCGTTCAGTTTCAGCTTCGCCGGATACAGCAGCTTGATCGCCAGACCACCCACCAAAATCATCAGCTTGGGGCGCACCAGGGCGATTTCGCGCTCTAAAAAGGGGCGGCAGAGCGCCTGTTCTTCTTTGCTGGGCACGCGGTCCCCTTTGCCGCTTTTGGCGTCTTTGCCGGGATAACACTTGGTAACGGCCGTCATATACTGCCGCGCCCGAAACTCATCCTCGTCCCAACCCGCTTCCCCCAGCCACTGGAACAACCGCGTGCCGCTGCCGGCGTTAAACGGCCGTTTCGCCTCAACCTCCGTCACCCCAGGTGCCTGGCCAATCAACATCACCTCAGCCCCCAGGCTGCCGCGAAACACCGCCCCCGGCACAATGGCATGCCCCGCCGCCAAACACAACCGGCAGGCGCGCATCTCGGTTTGTAGCTGCGTCAAAGAATCCATGGAAGAAAGGTTACGAGGAAAAATCAAAGATTACGCAGATTAAAAAGATAAAAAATCTATTCAATCTGCGAAATCTTTGATGAAAATCTGGCTATTACGCCATCACGTCAGCTCATCCACCAACCGCTCAAACGTAGCCACATCGGCCCGCAGCACGTCCAGGCTGGCTTCCCAAAAAGCGGTGCTGCGAATGTCGATGCCGAAGCGGTTGGCCAGGTCGGCGGCATTGCTCATGCCTGTCATCGCCAACAGCTCGTCGTAGCCGGTTTTGAACGGCTCCGGATCGGCCTGGTACTGCGCATACAGCCCCAAACCAAACAGCAGACCAAAGGTGTAGGGGAAATTGTAATACGTCGCACCGTAGTAATGCGGCACGTAGGCCCAGCGGTATGGATGCAGCGAGCCGTCTTCCAGCGCATCACCCAGCGCCGCCAGCTGCGTTTCCTCATCCAGGGCACACAACTCTTCCACCGACAGTTCGCGCTCCTGCCGCTTTTCAAACAGCTTCTGCTCAAACATGAAGTTGCTGCTGGCCCCCAGCACTACCCGGGCGGCATACTCCAGCACCCCGTCGATGATGATGAGCTGATCTTGGGGCACGGCCGTTTTCAACGCCGCATTCTCCACAATCTTCTGGCAGAACGTACTGGCCGTCTCCGCCAGGGTCATCGGCATTTCCTTTTGCAGCGGCGTGCGCTCGGCCAGGCACAAATTGTGGTAGGCATGCCCCAGCTCATGCGCCAGCGTGCTCACGCCAGAAAAGCCCGGCTCAAAGTTGGCCAGGATGCGGCTCTCGTCGGCGCGCAGCCCCATGCAAAACGCCCCGCCCCGCTTACCGTCGCGCGGCTCGGCATCGATCCAGTTTTCGGCAAAAGCGCGTTCTGCCAGGCGGCGCATCTTGGGCGAGTACGTGCCAAACTGGGCCATGACAAAATTGGTGGCGTCCTGGTAAGCCCAGCTTTGTTCCCCCTGGCCCAGCGGCACCAGGCGATCGTACCAGGCCAGCTTAGGCAGCCCCAAGGCCCTGGCCCGCGCCTTCAGGTAGCGCTGAAAATCGGGGAAAGCGTTGCGCGTGGCCGTCATCATCGCGTCCAGCGTGGCCCGGTCGATGGCGTTGGCAAAAAGCACCATCTCCAGGGGCGACTCCCAGCCGCGCCGCCGGACGAGGGTCAGCGTTTCCCCCTTCAGGCTGTTCAGGCAGGCGGCAATGGGCACGGCCGCTGCCGCCAACGCCGCCAAAACGGCCTGGTGCGCCTGGGCCCGCACTTCTCGATCTGGGTCAAACGCCAGGTTTTGCGCCGCCGTCAGGGGCATCGCCTCCACCGTGCCGTCACGCTCAATATTGACCTTGATTTGCGAGGTGTAGTCGCTGAACAGTCGGTACCAGCCGTTGCTGCCCGTCAGCGACAGTTCGGCGGCCAAATCTTCCTGCTCGGGCGACATCAGGTGCAGCGCTTCCTGCCGCGCCCGGGCCAGCATATATTCGTGTGCCTGGGCCACGGCCGATTTTTCCAGCAACAGCTCCACATCCAAAGAGCCAATCCAGGCGGTCAGCCGGGTGTGCAGCAGGGCAAAGCGGGAGAGGTGCGGCATCAGTTCGCTCAGCCGGGCCTGGGCCTCGCTGTTGCGTGAATCGGTGGTGAGGAAGCCGTAGAGGTACGCCTGCAGCGTCTGGCCCTGCTCATCAACGGCGTTGGTACGGTTGATGATGGTGTCGAATAAGCTTACCAGTTCATCATCGACGGGTACGGCCGTTTCCAACCGATTGATCCCATGCTCATCAAAAAAGGTAACCAACCCGGCAATCGCGTCAATCACCGCCTGAAAACCGGCGGCAAATTCCGAGGAATCCAATCCCGGAAACACGGTGCTGAAATCCCAGCGGGGCAGCTCTGTTTTTACCTGGCTCATATACATTCTCCCATTTGTGTGGTTTGGCATCTTTACAACGGCCGTGCGGCAAGTTTAACAATGAATGGCGTTGGGGCAACTTTTAATTAGACGATTATCTACAAGGCGCAAATAGGTAGGAAACGGCCGTATCGACCAATTGTCCTGCACCCGACCCTTGCCCTGTGAGTTATAATGAAGCTCATCGCCTGACATGCATAAGGTTTGAAGTGCCAAATGACTGCGCAAAAAAAGCCCAAAGACCCAAAAGATACACCGCCAGACACCGGCAAAACGTCGGAACCCAACCAGGCCGCGCCCAAAAACGGTGTCCTCATCATTGACGATGAAAGGCAGGTGCGCGAAACCATCCGGGATATTCTGGAGATGGAAGCGGTGCCTGCATTCCTGGCCGCCGACGGCGAAGCCGGTATTGCGGCGTTTATCGCCAATCAGGACCAAATCGGGCTGATCATTCTAGACCTGTACATGCCGGGCCTGAGCGGCCTGGAAACTTTTGCCGCCCTCCGCGAGCTTGATCCTTCGGCCAAAATTGTTCTCTCGTCTGGCTACTCCAAGGCTGAAAGCCTGGAAAAACTGGAAAATTTCAAACCCACCGACTTTTTGCCCAAACCCTACCGGCTGCAAACCATCCTGCACCTTGTTGCCGAACACCTGGCCTGACGGAATTACCGTCTAAAATTTACTCGTCTTAAAGAATGGTCCCCTCTGAAAAAGGGCGCTTTATTCAACGGCCGTATCCTCTAACCCCGCCAAATGCTGCCCCACACTGCCCCCTTCAGCCATAATTTGCTGCTCATACTGCGACACCAGCTCACGCCGCAGCACCTTGCCAATAAAGCTGCGCGGAAACTCCTTCACAAAAATCACCAGTCGGGGCACCTGGCTGGGCGGCAGCCGCCGCTCGCAAAACGAGAGGATCGTTTTGGCCGGTAGGCGCGTTTTTTCCTTCAGGCTCACAAAGGCCACTGGCTGGTTGGCAATACCCACCACCACCACTTCGCGCACCTCCGGCAGCTCGTAAATCACCTCTTCCACATCGCGCGGGAAGGCCAGGCCACTGTCCTCCCCCGTCCAGCTGTCCTGCCGTCGGCTGATGATCTGAAAGTAGCCGTCTTCCGTCATGCGGGCCACATCGTTGGTGTGCAGCCAGCCGTCTTTGTCGATCACTTCCTGTGTGGCAGCCTCATCCTGCCAGTAGCCGCGCATCACCTGCGGCCCGCGGATGACCAATTCGCCAATCTGCCCGGCAGCCAACGGCCGTCCCGTCTTCAAATCCACAATACGCGCCTCCGTGCTGGGCAGCGGCAGACCAATCGAACCCACTTTGTGACGGCCGTTAATCGGGTTGGCATGGGTCACCGGGCTGGCTTCACTCAGGCCGTACCCTTCCACCAGCTTGCCTTTGGTCAGCTTTTCAAACGTTTCTTTCACCTCAATCGGCAGCGGCGCCGCCCCGCTGATGCAGGCGCGGATCGAATCGATGCCAAATTTGCGCACGCCGGGGAAATTGTTAATCGCCACATACATCGCCGGAACGCCGGGGAAGAGCGTGGGCCGGTAGCGCCGAATGGCGCGCAGCACATCTTCCGTGTCGAAGCGCGGCAGCAAAACCATGCTGGCACCAATGCTCACCGCCAGGTTCATCGCCGAGGTCATGCCGTAGACGTGGCTAAACGGCACCACGCACAGCATCGCCTCATGGCCATCGCGTATGTCGGTCAGCCACAGGCGCACCTGCATCGTGTTGGCCACCAGGTTGTAATGGCTCAACACCACCCCCTTCGGCTTGCCCGTGGTGCCGCTGGTGAACTGGATAACGGCCGTATCCTCAGCCTGCAGCTCCACCCGGGGCGGCTGGGGTCGGAATTTGCCCAGCCAGCTGCGCCAGGCAAAGTCAGCCGCGCCGGTCAGCGCCGGCAGCCGATCCGCCGTGCGCTGCGCAGGCAGCAGCGCCGCCATCAGCCGCTTGGGCAGCGGCAAATAGTCGCTGACGCTGGCAAAAATAACGTGACGCACCCCCGACTGCGCTTTGACCTGCACGGCCGTTTCCCGAAAGCGTCCCAACGTCACCAGCACCTCCGCCCCCGAAGCGTTGGCCTCGCGCACCACTTCCGCCGCCGGATCCAGCGGATTGGCCATCACCGCAATGCCGCCAATGCGCAGCGTGCCGTAGTAGGCAATCACCAGGTGCGGCACGTTGGGCAGCAGCAGCATGACACGTGTGCCCTTCTTGACCCCCAACGAGAGCAGCCCATTGGCAAACCGGCCCGCCTGGGCGCTCAACGAACGGTAGCTGAGCGTGTAGCCCATAAATCGCAGGGCCGGTCGGCTGGGAAAACGGCGGTAGGCCCGGTCCAGCAAGCGGTTCAGCGGCAGGCGGGGAATGTCGATGGTGGGGGGGACGGCCGTTTCATAACTCGCCAGCCACGGCCGTTCCGCCGATAGACCACCGCGCCCCCCCGTTTCGGCATCGCTGCGCCAGCGCGAGTAGGTAGCAGCGGCCGTTTCCCCGTCCAAAAAGCGCTCAATCGCCCGGTTTACCGCGTCGCGCCGCTCCAGCATCACCATGTGCGCCGACACGCCTACGTTGATCACCTCAGACCCCTCCGGCACCAGTTCCCCCACCCGCTCAAAGGCAGATTGGGGCAAAACGCGGTCTTTGTTACCCAAAATCACCATCGTCGGCGGCTTTAGCTGAGGAAATTTGTCCCAGCCGCGCCACTGGCGCAGGTTGTGCAAATACATCTCTTGCAGCGCATACAGCGAGGCGTCCATCACCCGGTTGGCCACCGGCTGCAGCAGCCGCAGCAGCGCCTCCGGTAGACGGAACATAAATTGGTAAGCGGGCGAGATTTTGTACTCGCCTGCTCCGGCAATCAAAATGAGGTGGCTCACCCGCTCCGGGTAACGCCAGGCCAGCTCGGTGGCCATGGCCACGCCGTAGGAATGCCCCAGCACCACAAACGGCCGATTCACGTTGCAGCGGCGCAGCACAGCCATGATGTCGGCCAGGATGCGGTCCATGTCGTACCCATGCCCCGGCCGCGAGGAACGGCCGTGTCCGCGCAGATCAATGGCAATAATTTCGTTGTGTATGGCAAACTCTTCAATCTGATAGCGCCACTGGCGTGAACGGCCGCCAAAGCCGTGAATAAAAAGCATGGTGTGCAGCGGCCGTTCCGGGGCAATGCGAATGTAGCTAATTTGCACATCCGCCTCAACTTGGGCCTCTTCGCGGTAAAGTTCCAGGTCAAGCTGCATGGGTCACGTCCACTTCCAGCATGTCGCTGGGTATATTGTGGTGCAAAATTTCGGCCTCATCGTGCAGGCTCACCAGCCAGCGGGCCAGCGCGGCAATCGCCAGCTGCACCCCGGCAGTCGGCCGCGGAAAGCCCAAATCATGCAGGCTGATGACGTAATTGCCTGGTTCACGCTGCCGGATCACAATGCCCAGCCGCTGCGCCACCGGCGCTTCGCTGATATACGTTTCCACAAACAGCGCCTCGCCTTCGTGGGCGCGGAACAACTCCATAAAGCTGACGTGGCGATCCTGGTCGCTGCTGCGCATACGGCCGTAACGGGCCTGAATCGCGTCCAAATCCAGCGGGGTGTGCAGCACAACGTGGGGCATGGGGAACTCCTTGGGGGTGGGGTAATCGTTTGGGGCGGCCGTTTGGTTGCGCACCCATTTGTAGTAATGGCAGATCCGCCCTTCATCCAGGCCGATCTGTTCATATTTGGTACGCAGCCGCGCGGCGTCTTCCGTGACAAAGGTGGTGGCCAACCGGCTGTCGAAATACGGCGTCGTTTCCAGCGCCTCGGTGATAGCCACAGCGTAATCAGCATGATCGGTGGCAATGTCCAGCAGACCGCCAGGTTTCAGCCGCGTCGCCAGCAAATGCAGAAAATCCACATCGATCAGGCGGCGGTGCAGCTGCCGCGCCTTGGGCCACGGATCGGGAAAATTGATGTACACCTCATCAATGGCAGCGGGGGCACACAACACCTGGAGCAGATACCGGGCATCGCTTTGCAGCACCCGCACGTTGGTGAGGGCGGCCGTTTGCACCTTACGCTGCGCCTTGTCCAGGGCAGGCAGCGAAATTTCTACCCCCAGCACGTTGGCCAACGGCCGTCGCTGCGCCAGATCAATCAAAAAGTGACCCCCGCCAAAGCCAATTTCAATTAGCAAGGGTGCTTCTCGGTTAAAAACGGCCGTCCAGTCAACCGGCCAGCTGAGCAAATGGGTGTGCAGCAAGGTGGATGTCATGGACGAATTATATGAAGCGCGCCCCCACAGGCAAGAACCCTGATTTAATACCTTTTTGACACCTTTTTGACACTTAATTGACACCTTATTATTTTCCGTCTATAATGCCCGCATAACTCATGAACTGGATTCTTCGGCCGAATCAATCCAACCAAACCCGTTTTTGGAGGAAATAAGCATGTTTACCCATCAATTGATCAAACGATGGTCGCTTCTGGCGATCATCCCCCTGCTTGGCCTGGCGCTGCTGGCCGCCTGCCAGCCAGCGAGCCAGACTGTGGAGGTCACTCGCGTGGTAACCGAAACGGTTGTCCAGGAAGGGCAGCCCGTAGAAGTGACCCGGGTGGTGACTGAAACTGTTGTCGTCACCCCGGAAGTGACCGAAGCGCCCGCTGCACCAAAAGACCTGATTGTCTGTATGGCCCAGGAACCCGACACGCTCTATCCGTATGGTGGATCGATGCTGGCAGCAACGGCCGTTCAGGTCGCCATCTTTGAAACCAACGTCACCACCTTCTCCTACGATTACCAGGCGCTGGGCATTGAAAAACTGCCCAGCCTGGAAGACGGCGACGCCGTTGTGTCCCCCGTAGAGGTCAACGAAGGTGACCTGGTGCTGGATGCCGTGGGCAATCCGGTTGCCCTGGCCGCAGGTGTCTCGGTCATCAATTCCGCTGGCGAAGTGGTTGAATTTGATGGCACCCCCATCACCATGGACCAGATCAGCGTTGATTTCACCTTGCAGCCGCGCGTCTGGTCAGACGGCACACCCGTGACCGCCGCAGATTCCGTTTACAGCTACGAAGTCAACCGCGATCCCGATACGCCCGCCACCAAGTTTGTCGCCGAGCGCACCGCTTCTTACGAAGCAACCGGCGAATTGGGCCTCAAATGGACCGGCATTCCTGGCTATTTGGATCCCACCTACTTCACCAACGTCTGGCCACCCTTCCCGCAGCACATCTGGGGCCAGTTCTCTGCCAGCGAACTGCTGGCAGCTGAGGAAGTGGCCCGCCTGCCCGTCGGCGATGGCGCATTCCGCATTGTGGAATGGGTGGCTGGTGACAGCATTGTGCTGGAACCCAACCCGTTTTACTATCGCCAGGATGAAGGGCTGCCCTACCTGGACAGCGTGACTTACAAATTCATTCCCGATACCAACCAGCTGATCGCTCAGCTCATCTCCGGTGCTTGCGACATTGGCACGCAGGATGGTCTGTCGGCCAGTGATGCGCCGTTCCTCATCGAGGCAGAAAACAACGGCCTGCTCACCCCCTACTTCCAGACCGGCACCGTTTTTGAACACATCGACTTTGGCATCAACTCCTATGGTGACTTTGGTGATGATCAGGGCCGTCCCGACTGGTTTGAGGATGCCCGCGTACGCCAGGCAATGACGATGTGTACCGACCGACAAGGCATGGTGGACAATATTTTGTTCGGCCGTTCTGAGGTCATTCACAGCTACGTCCCCAGCGTGCATCCGCTCTACCCGGAAGATGGGCTGACCGAGTGGCCGTTTGATGTGGAAGCGGCCAACGCCCTGCTGGACGAGGTTGGCTTTATCGACAGCGACGGGGACGGCATTCGTGAATATTACACGGACCGGGGCACTTCGTGGGAAGGCGAACCGTTTGTGATTGACCTGGGCACCACCACCGGCAATGATATGCGCCAGCAGATGACGCAGATCTTCAAAGAGAACATGCTGGCATGTGGCATCGACGTAACGCTGTACTACGTGCCCTCCAGTGAATGGTTTGCCGATGGTCCAGATGGCCCGCTGTTCGGCCGTCGCTACGACCTGGGTGAGTTTGCCTGGGTCAGCGCTGTGCAGCCTAGCTGTAACCTTTACCTGACCAGCCAGATTTCGGGGCCGGAAGAGGAAGGTTTTGGCGGCTGGGGTGCATCGAACAACACCGGCTGGAGCAATGAGGCGTTTGACCTGGCGTGTAACACCGCCCTGTCTTCGCTGCCCGGTACGCCCGAATACGAAGAAAGCCACAAGGAAGCCCAGCGCATCTTCTCGCAAGAAGTGCCCGTTATCCCGGCCTTCTTACGGCTGATTGTGGCGGCGGCGCGGCCCAACGTGGTTGGCTTCGGCGTCGACCCGACCGGCGGTACGGAGTTGCAAAACATCTACCAGTTCGATTTGCAGCAGTAAATTTTCATTGATAACTGTTTAGTTGGTTTCCCGCACGTGGGCGCTGCGCGCCCCGTGCGGGGGAAAGGTTTGGGTTTTTTCAGTTTTTGGGGCCAAAATGGCCCCAAAAACTGAAAAAACCCTCCACCAGCGGCAGCGCCAGGCGCGAAGCGCCGAGACGCTGCCCTTGCTTCGAGGAGAGCTAAACGCTTATCTTAACTGAACTAAAAAGCGCAGTCGTGGGTTTCCACGGCTGCGCTTTTTTTGTTTGGGGTGCGGTTGCGGCATTGGGCAGGATGGGTGACAATTAGGCTACCACTATCCCGGTAACTGGCTGGCAACAAAGCCAACACCATAAAAAGAGAGGCGCAGCTTGCACAAGCGAAAAATTCGGATCATTGGCGTTCCCATGGATTTGGGGCAGAGTCGGCGTGGCGTGGACATGGGGCCAAGCGCGGCGCGTTATGCCGGACTGCAAGGCCGACTGGAGCGGCTGGGGCACACGGTATTTGACGAGGGCAACGTCCCGGTGCCTAACCCTGAGGAGGATGTGGCCCAGTCGGGGGCGCGGCGGTTGAAGACGGTTACGGCCGTTTGCCAAAACATCTACGACATCGCCCGCAAATGTGTGACGGCTGAGGAGTTTGCTATCTTTCTCGGCGGCGACCACAGCATCAGCATTGGCTCGATTGCCGCCGCCTCGCAGGACGAACCGCTGGGGGTGATCTGGGTTGATGCCCACGGCGACTTCAACACGCCGCAAAGCTCGCCCAGCGGCAACATTCACGGCATGCCGGTGGCCACGCTCATTGGCGAAGGGCCGGAACCGCTGATTAATGTGGGCACGCCGGGGGCCAAGCTGAAGCCCAGCCAGATTGTGCAGATTGGTATCCGCGACCTGGATGCAGCCGAGCGTGAGCGGCTGGCGCGCAGCGGCATCAGCGTCTTTACCATGCGCCATGTGGACGAGATGGGCATGGCCAGCGTGGCCCGGCAGGCGATTGACCGCCTGCGCCATTTTTCGCGCATTCACGTGAGTTTAGACATGGACAGCCTGGACCCGGATGAAGCGCCTGGGGTGGGAACGGCCGTACCCGGCGGCCTCAGCTATCGGGAAGCTCACCTGCTGATGGAAATTCTGGGCGACAGCGGCCGGGTGCAGTCGATGGACATTGTAGAAATCAACCCCATCCTGGATACCATGAACCGTACGGCCGAATTGGCCGTTGAACTGGCGGCGTCCCTGTTGGGCCAGCGCATTTTATGACAGATGAGATTGGCGATTAGCGATTGGAGATCGAACAAGATCTAATCTCCAATCCCCAGTTTCCAATCTCCCCGAAGGATAATTTATGGCAGCCGTTACCCGTGGCCTCGACGCCGAGGCCTATGACCGCCAGTACCAGGACAAAGAGCTTTTACGGCGCATTTTGCGCTACTTTCGTCCGCATCGGCGCAAAGTAATCATTGTCACCATCTGCATTTTCCTCATGGCCTTGGCCGGGGCGGCGCTGCCGCTGATTGTGGCCAACAGCGTGGACGTGATGACCAGCGGGGCCGACGACAGGCTGGTGCCGCTGCTCATTGGCGTGGTATTTTTCACCGGTATTGGCAACTGGGTGCTGAACTGGGTGCGCCGCCAGCTCACCTCGGAAGTCATTGCCGACGTCATCCTGGCCATGCGCCAGGATGCGTTTGCCTCGGCGGCCCGCCAGGATTTGTCGTTTTACGACGAGTTCAGCTCGGGGCGCATCGTCAGCCGCATCACCAGCGACACGCAGGAGTTTGGTGAGGTGATTGTGCTCAGCACCGACGTCATCAACCAGCTGGCGGTAGCGCTCATTTTGATCGTGACGCTGCTCACCATTGACCTGGGCCTGACGCTGCTGGTGCTGGCGATGGCTCCATTTGTGATTGCCGCCGCGTTAGCTTTCCGCAACCTGGCCCGAAAGGTCACGCAGCAAGGTTCGCGGGCGATGGGGGAAGTCAACAAAGCGATTCAGGAGTCGGTAACCGGGGTGCGGGTGGCCAAGAACTTTCGCCAGGAGCAGGCCATTTACAACGAGTTTGTGGACGTGAATCGGCAGGCGTACGGCATCAATGTGCGGCGTGGTTTTGTCATTGCCAATATTTTTCCCGTGCTGAACATTTTGTCAGGGATTGGTACGGCCGTTCTCATCTATTTCGGGGGTCGCAGCGCCGTGGCCGGAGCCATTACCGTGGCGGCCTGGTATCTGTTTGTGGCCACGATTGACCGCTTCTGGTTCCCACTGTCTAACCTGTCTGCCTTTTGGAGCCAGTTCCAGGCCGGGCTGTCGGCGTCGGAGCGGGTGTTTGCGCTGATGGACGTGGAAACGGCCGTACGCCAGACCGGCAGCGTCAAGCCACAGAATCTACGCGGCGAGATCGTCTTTGACAATGTCTCTTTCCGCTACTCTGAGCAGGAACAGGTGCTGGACGGCTTCTCGCTGCACATAACACCGGGCGAAAGCATCGCCCTGGTAGGGCACACCGGCGCGGGCAAGTCGAGCATCATCAAGCTCATCGCCCGCTACTACGAGTTCCAGGAAGGGGAAATTTGCATCGATGGACAGGACATTCGCAGTTTTGATTTAACAGCCTTTCGGCGGCAGATTGGCATTGTGTCGCAGGTGCCGTTTTTATTTGACGGCACGGTGGCGGAGAATGTGAGATACGGCCGTCCCGCAGCCACAGACGCCGAGATCGAGGCAATGGCCCGCCGCATTGGCGAGGGGGAATGGCTGGAAACGCTGCCCAACGGCCTGGACAGCCAGGTGGGTGAGCGCGGCAGCCGCCTGTCGATGGGGCAGCGCCAGCTGGTGGCGCTGACGCGCGTGCTGGTGCAGTCGCCGCGCATTTTTGTGCTGGATGAGGCTACGGCCAGCGTAGACCCGTTCACCGAATCCCAAATTCAGCAGGCGCTCAACCTGATCATGGCCCACAGCACGGCGATCATCATTGCCCACCGCCTGTCTACGGTGCGTGCCGCCGACCGCATCATTGTGCTGCAAAAAGGGCGCATCATCGAGCAAGGCAGCCACGAAAGCCTGATGGAGCAGGGCGGCCACTACGCCGAGCTCTACGACACCTACTTCCGCCACCAGTCGCCCAAGTACAGCGAAACCGTATCAAGCTGGCGCAAAGAAGCGAGTAGGGGCGGTAATCGGTAATCGGCGAAAGGTAATCGGTAATCGGGAGACCACTCACCCCTTCACCCCTTCACCTTGTCACCCTGTCACGATTCGGGGGGAACGAGAAAATCGGCAGCGACCCAGCCTACCAGCCCTGTTTCGGTTTGCACCTGCTGCCAGAGCAGCCCATCGGCCGTTTCCTGAGCCTCTAGCAAGTTAAGCACGGTGCCATCGAGCAGCCACTCCAGCTGTTCGCCGCTGGTGCTGGGCGTGGCCCGTAGCCACACACCAACGCCACTGCTGACAACGGCCGTATCCCCCGCTGGCTCTGGGGTATTGCTGGGAACGGCCGTAGGCGCATCCGTCTCGCTGGGGGCTGTCGTGGGCAGTGGTGAAGGATCTTGCGGTGCAACTTCAACGGTGGGCGTGCTCACCTGAACTTCAGGCAGATCGACAGGGGTCAGTGTCGGCTGGGGGGTGGGGCTTTCGGTGGCTTCCAGCAGCGCCGGTTCGGTGGGCGAAATAAGCGGTTCAACCGGGCGCGGCGTCAGGCCAAACGCGCCCAAAAAGATGAGAGCCACCACAATCGCCGCCAGGGCGCGAATTAAATCGATCTGCACCGCCTGGCGCGCCTGCTGGCGACCCACGTTGTAAGCATACTCGGTTGACTGTCCACGACGGACAACCGCTCGCCCCCCAAAAAATAACGCTGCCAAAACGGCCACTGCGGCCACTCCGGCAAAGACAATGTTCAATACGGCCGTCACACTGCCTCCTTCCTGTACGTCAAGTTAAGCCCTACTTTAACCAACACAGGACCGTTTGGCAAGCTAACACTACTCGGTTAGATGCAGTTTCACTTCCTGCCACAGCGCTTCCAGGCTGTCCAAATCCATTTCGGCCAGCTTCATCTGGCGCATTTGGGCCAGTTTTTCCAGCGTTCTAAAGCGGCGGCTGAATTTAGCGTTGGCCTCCCGCAGGGCCGATTCGGCGTCGATGTCCAGCCATTTGGCTAGATTGACGGTGACAAACAGCAAATCGCCCAGCTCTTCCGCCCGGTGTTGGGGGGAAACGGCCGTTTGCAGCTCCACCACCTCTTCTTGCAGCTTCTCGTACACCCCGTCAATGCTGGGCCAATCAAAGCCCACCTTGCGCACCCGGCCTTGCAGCTTCTGCGAGTAAGCCAGGGCCGGCAGCGCCTGGGGAATGTTGTCCACCAATGACTCGGACCGATCCGCCTTTTCCTGCGCCTTCAGCAGCTCCCAGTTGGCCACTACCTCAGCGCTGTCGCTCACCTGCCAGTCGCCCCACACATGCGGATGGCGGTACTTCAGCTTGGCGTCAATCCCGGCAATCACTTCCGCCAGGCGAAACTCTTCGGCTTCGCTGGCCATTTGGGTTTGCATCACCAAATGGTAGAGCACATCACCCAGCTCTTCACGCAGGCCGTCCATATCGTCTTCGTCCAGGGCCACCAGCACTTCGCTGGCCTCTTCCAGAAAACCGCTGCGCAGGCTTTGCGGTGTCTGCTCCTGATCCCAGGGGCAGCCATCCGGGCTGCGCAAGATGGCCACCGTTTCGGCCAGGGCGTTGAGGGTCGATGGCGTGGGCAGCGGTGGCACAAACAGGCTGGTGAGATGGCTCACCGCATCACTGCGGTCAATGGCGTACAGCGGCACCTGCTCAATGCTCTGATCATCGTCCCCCGCCTGGTGGATGAGGGTAACGGGGTGTTCGTCGGGGTAAACGGCCGTCAGCACCAATTTCAACTCACTGGCCAGCATCCGGCTGTACACCTGCCCCAACAGCAGCGGGAAGTCGGGATTGACGGGCGGGTAATGGTACTGGGCCACCTCGATGGCATCGAAGATTTGCACACCATCCATGCCGTCTTGATGAACGGCCGTTAAACACGGCTCCACAAAGCTCAACCCGGCCACCACTTCTACCGGCACACCGGCCGCCCCGGCCTGGGCCACCAGCCGCGTCACCGTGGACTCCCCCACAAAGGGGTGCCCCGGCACGGCGTAAATGACCGGTTCGCGTTGGGCCAGCTCCAGCAGCTCGGCCACGATCGTTTCGTACACGCTCTCGAAGCTGTCGGCGGTATCATAGATGTGGTCAAAGCTGCGGCGCATCACGCTGGCGGGCAGATCGGCCACGGCCGGATGGCGCTCCGTGCGCAGGTAGACCACCTCTGCCTGGCTCAGCACGTCCCACGCAATTCGGGTGAGGAAACGGCCGTTGCCCGGCCCCAAGCCTACAATCGTAATTCCCATCTTTGCCCTCTCCTACTCCATTTCTGGCGAAATGTTCTCGTAAAGCAAAAAGACGAGAGCAAAGTCTCGCCTTTTTAATCAATCATTTGTCAGCCCAACAAGGACCAAACGACTTAACGCTTGGTATAGGTTGGCGCTTTACGGGCACGCTTGAGACCTGGCTTTTTGCGTTCCTTAATGCGCGCATCGCGGGTCAGATGTCCCCCGGCACGCAAAGAACCGCGCAGGTTCTCGTCGTACTCCACCAGGGCACGGGCCAAACCCAAACGCACCGCGCCAGTCTGGCCGGTAATACCACCCCCGTCGATGTGGACACTCACGTCCATTTTGCCGATGAGGTTGGTATCGGACAGCGGGCCGGTCAGAGCCAGATAATCGCCAAAGCGCGGAAAGTATTCTTTTACGTCCTTGCCATTGACAACAAAGTTACCTGTGGCCTCGCCATCTGGATAGATACGAACCCGAGCAGAGGCACGTTTACGGCGGCCAATTCCTTCGTAATAGCGTCTTGTTTCTTCTGCCATCTTAACTTACTCTCCTACAGTTCCAACGGAACAGGCTGCTGTGCCTGATGCGGATGCTCTTCACCCGCGTAAACCTTCAGCTTCTTAATCACCTTGCGACCCAGCTTATTTTTGGGCAGCATCCCACGAACGGCCGCTTCAATTGGCCGAGTCGGGAACTGCTCCAGCTGATCGCGCAAGCTGATTTCGCTGAGGCCACCCGGATAACCCGAGTGCCGGTAATACATTTTTTGATCCATGCGACGACCCGTTACATGAATTTTTTCTGCATTGATCACAATCACATAGTCGCCACAGTCAACCGACGGGGAAAATCCGGGCTTGTGTTTGCCACGCAAAATAGAGGCCACCCGGGTCGCCAAACGACCCAACGTTTGGCCCTGGGCATCCACAATCACCCATTGGCGTTCCACCTCGGCCGGTTTTGTGATGTACGTTCTCATGCCGCTTTCTCCTAAACGTAACCCTTTGGTCTAGTCGTTCGCCCGATACACTCGTGGTTTACGCAGACCAGTTCAGATTCTCAAATGTTATAGAAACAAGATGAAGACCTTGTGGTGGCGCCACTGGGCCACATGCATCACGATTTTGGGCGTGAAATGCATTCACAAACTCTTCAATAGTCCAGGTTCCCTCGCCTACCAGCTTTAAGCTGCCCACAATGCTGCGCACCATCCGGTATAAAAAAGCGTTCGCCTCAATCCGAAAGGTTAACATTTCGTCCGAGCGCAGCCAGCTGGCCTCATAAACTTCCCGCACAAAGTTGTTGCCCTGTGGCGGTTGGCCAAATGTGGCAAAGTTGTGTGAGCCTGACAGCACTTGCGCCGCCAGATTCATGCTTTGTTCGTCCAGCTTTTTGTGCACATGCCAGCAAAAACGGCGCTTTAAAGGCGGCCGTATCGGGCCATCGTGAATGTAATATTCATAAGCCCGGCGCTGCGCATCATACCGTGGATGAAAGGCGGAGGGTACCTGTTTCAGTTGTAAAATTGCAATATCGTCAGGCAGATTGGCGTTGATCGCTTTTTGCAAAACCTCGCCACCGTGCTGCCATTCCAAAGAAAAAGTAACAACCTGCCCAACTGCGTGAACACCACTGTCGGTTCGTCCTGAGCCAAGCAACGTAACGGGTTGGCGGGCTAGCTGGCTCAGAACCTCTTCAAGCGTGCTCTGTATGGTTGGCTGGCTTTCAATTTGTCGCTGAAAGCCATAATACTCTGTGCCATCATAGGCAAGCAGAGCCGCAAAACGGGGCAAGCACTACTCCTTGTCGACCAACATGAGGAGCGCCATATCGGCATTGTCCCCAGACCGTTTGCCAATTTTGACCATACGGGTGTAACCACCGGGACGGTCCGCAAAGCGTGGTGCGATGTCATCAAAGAGCTTCTTAACAACATCAACGTCTTCCACGTCTCCATCCTCGTCAATGGCCTGGCGGAAGCGAGCAATGCGTGCTGCCACCAGACGGCGGGCGTGAACGGTATTGGCGGGGTTTTGTTCCCCTTTAACCAGGCCACGTTTGGCCATGGTGATAATTTTCTCAGCTGCCGGGCGAAGCATTCTCGCCTTGGCTTCTGTGGTCAGAACTTGTTCGTGGGTGATGAGCTCTGCAATCAAGTTTTTACGCAGGGCTTTACGGTGTGCAGTATCTCGACCCAGTCTACGACCGCTTACTCTGTGTCGCATGATGTATACCTCATTTGTGGGGAGAACGGCCGTTACCTAAATAGCGGCCGTTTCACCTTCTTCATCTTTCAAAAAACCTTTGGCGCGCAGTTGATCCTTCAATTCATCCAGGGATTTTTCACCAAAGTTACGGATGGCCAGCATGGTTTCTTCGCCACGCTCCAACATATCCAGCATTTCACCAACTTTGGTAATGCCCGTGCGCTTCAAGGAGTTGAACACACGCACGCTCAGATCAAGCTGCTCAATCGGCGTGTCATAAATTTCATTCGGGATGGCGCCTTCTTCTTCTTCTTCTACCTCAATGGGCATGAAGGTTTCTTCGCTCACACCAGCAATCGGGCGCAAATATTGCATCATGATTTGCGCCGACTGGGCCAGCGATTCTTCTGGCTTAATGGTGCCATCGGTCCAGATTTGCATGACCACGCGATCATAATCGGCCGCCTGCCCCACGCGCGTTTTTTCTACTTCGTAGCCAACGCGGCGAATCGGGCTGAAGATTGCATCAACCGGCAGCTCACCGATGGGCAGGCGTCCCCGCTCTTCAGCTGGGGAGTAACCACGCCCGGTTTCGGCCGTCATTTCAATTTCCAGGAACGCATCATCGGAATCGACGGTGAACAGGTACAGTTCCGGGTTGATGATTTCCACTTCTGGCGGCGTCTGAATATCGGCGGCCGTCACGGTGCCCGCGCCGTGAACCTCCAGGCGCAGTCGGGCGGTGTCGGTGCCGTGCAGCTTCAGGCGCAGCTGTTTAATGTGCAGGATTAACTGCATCATATCTTCGCGCACATGTTCAATCGCCGAAAATTCATGCGGCACATCGGTCACGCGAATCGACGTAATGGCAGCCCCCGGCAATGATGCAAGCAAGACGCGGCGCAGAGCGTTGCCCAAGGTGGTGCCATACCCTCTTTCCATAGGCCCGAGGATAAAACGGCCGTATTCACGCGACATCGCGGTACTTTCAATTTTGGGCAGTATAAGGTTACTAATAGCCAACGTACATACCTCCCTATGCTAGGCTCAGGACGGTCAAAATTACCGCCGGGAGTAATATTCAACAACTAACTGCTCATTGATAGAGACATCAATGTCATCGCGAGCAGGTAAATTCACGACTTTTGCGGAAACGTTACGCACGTCCAGGTTCAGCCAACGCGGAACCTGGCGATCATCCAAATTTTCGCGCAGCACCTTAAAATAGGATTTCCGCATGCTTTCAGGGCGAATCGCCACCACATCTCCAGCCGAGACCAGCGCCGACGGCACACCTGTTTTACGGCCGTTAATCGTTACGTGGCCATGCTGCACCAGCTGCCGAGCCTGAGCGCGAGAATCTGCCCACCCCAACCGATACACAACGTTATCGAGACGGGTTTCCAGAATGACCAACAGGTTGGTACCCGTCAGACCCACTCGCTGCGTAGCGCGACGGAAATAGCGGTTAAACTGCCGCTCCAACACGCCGTAAATACGACGCGCCTTTTGCTTTTCACGTAACTGAAGCAAATAGTCAGAAGCACGCCCCCGACGGAACTGATTGTCACGACCATGTTCCCCAGGGGGATATGACCGACGCTCAAAAGAGCATTTGGGCGTCAAACAACGCGACCCTTTTAAAAACAGCTTTTCGCCTTCGCGGCGACAAAGCTTACATACTGGACCAGAATACCTTGCCAACTTAACCTCCGTAATCAAGCTAAAATGAGAGGTTTACAGGTGTGGCACACCCCTTCGTCCCTCTCAAAAATAATAAGATGTCAAAAATTTTGGAAAACAACACTGCGACTTCCCATCGCAGTGGGTAAAACAAATTAGACGCGACGCTTTTTCTTGGGACGGCACCCGTTGTGGGGCACCGGCGTAATATCGCGAATACTCTTCACCCGAATCCCAGAAGCCTGCAAAGAACGAATTGCCTGCTCGCGACCTGGGCCAGGGCCTTTTACGATCACATCAATTTCCTGCATACCACTTTCCTGGGCAATGCGAGCGGCCGTTTGGGCAGCCAAACGCGCTGCATACGGCGTACTCTTACGGGAGCCCTTGAAGCCGGAGTTACCGGCGCTGGACCAGGAAACCGTGTTGCCACCCAAATCGGTGATGGTGACAATGGTGTTATTGAAAGTGGCAAAGATGTGTGCCTGACCTTGAGGCACCATCCGCTTCACTTTTTTACGTGTCTGTGACTGTCTTCTACGTCCCATTCCGTCTCCTAAAACCTAAACTTTAAGATGGGACGGCCGTTGCAGGGCAACGGCCGTATCCCACCCCAACAAGTCAACTAAAATTATTTGCCCTTACGACGGCCGCGCCCGGCCACCGTCTTCTTGGGGCCTTTGCGCGAGCGCGCATTGGTCTTGGTCCGCTGGCCATGCACCGGCAAATGACGACGATGGCGCAAACCACGATAGCAGCCAATTTCCGTCAGGCGCTTGATGTTCATCGCCACTTCACGCCGCAGATCACCTTCCACCACATATTCGCCGTCGATGATCTGGCGCAGCTGCGTCACTTCAGCCTCAGACAAATCCTGAACGCGTGTGTTGGGATCGACACCCGCCTTTTCCAGGATTGACTGGCTGGTAGTTCTACCAATGCCATAAATGTAAGTGAGGCTAATTTCAACCCGCTTATTACGGGGAATATCCACACCAGCAATACGTGCCATAATTCCTCCAAAAATCCTTACGAGACAACTCTACGCCTGGTCTTAACCAGACGCAGCTCATAGTTAGCCCTGACGCTGCTTATGGTTTGGGTCTACGCAGATAACGCGCACAACCCCTTTGCGCTTGATAATTTTGCACTTTGGGCAACGACGTTTAACAGACGCTGTTACTTTCATCTCTCGCTCCTACAACAGTCTCACAATCTAAGACTGTTTCTCAGTTCATTTCTGGTAACCAATGTTTGCGAATGAGTAGTTTTGGGCTGTGTCCAAAGCAATCTACTATTTTGCCATTGATTCGCTATTCTGTCCAGAAACTGATTAATTTAACATCTCTTGCCGAATGACGGCCGTTAGATCGGCGCTCACTTCATCTATGGACTGCTCGCCATTTACTTTGACCAGCAGACCACGATTCTCGTAATAATCGAGCAGTGGTGCCGTCTCCGACTCATACACCTGCATCCGGGTGCGAATGGTCTCTTCGTTATCGTCGGCACGACCCTCAATCTCAGCCCGTTTGGCCAGCCGCTTTACCAACACTTCCTGAGCCACATGAATATAAGGGACCACCGCAATTTTAGCGCCAAACTCTTGCAAAAGTTCGTCCAGTGCCTCAGCCTGGGCCAGGGTGCGGGGAAATCCATCGAGGATTGCCCCGGCTTCACAGTCTGGCTGCGACAACCGGTCTCGCACCATCGCAATGGTCACCTCATTGGGCACCAGCTCACCTTTGTCCATGTAGGTCCGGGCCAGCTTGCCAAGTTCGGTCTGATTTTTTAAGTTTGCTCGAAATAAATCGCCTGTTGCTACCTGTGGCAGCCCCAGCAAGGCTTCCAGACGTTTTGCCTGGGTTCCCTTACCGGCTCCGGGAGCGCCCATTAAGACAACAAAGGTTTTCATTAGAAGAAGCCCTCGTACTGACGCATGAGCAGCTGCGATTCCAGCTGGCGCATCGTGTCAATGACTACACCAACCACAATGATCAACCCTGAACCACTAATCACCAGCGTGCTTTGCTCGATGCCAGGAATGTTCAAAATCACGCCCAACAACTGCATGATACCGGGCAAAACCGCGATAACACCCAGGAAAACAGCGCCAGCAAAGGTGATGCGACGCACCACTTTGGTGATGTAGTCCTCGGTCCGCTTGCCCGGACGAATCCCCGGAATGAAGCCACCCTGCCGCTGCAACGTCTGCGGAATGTTTTGTTGGCGCACCATCACGTCGGTGTAGAAGAAGGTGAAGCCAACCACCAGGATGAAGAAGAACAGCCAGTAAAGTGTAAAGCCAATTGGTGCTACGGAAGGGTCGGCATTACCAAAGCGGCTAACGGCCGTTGCCACCGTATCAATAAAACCGCCATTGCCACTGATGAACAAACCAGCCAATACCGACGGGAAAATCAGGATCGAGTTAGCGAAGATGATCGGGATCATCCCGGCGGTATTTACCTTCAGCGGCACATAGCTGCTTTGCCCCTGGTATACTTTACGGCCGCGTACACGACGGCCGTATTGCACTGGTATTCGCCGTTGTCCTTCTTGCACAATGACAATGACAAAAATGGTTAACACCGTAATCAGCAGAAAAGCCACAATGGTAAAGATGCGCGCCGTCACGTCATCCAGAGAAAACAAACCAGCAATACCGGGCAAGATTTGGGCCACAATGCCGCCAAAGATGATCAGGGAAATACCTTGACCAATCCCATCTTCCGTAATCAGTTCGCCCATCCAAATGGCAAACATCGTGCCACCCATCATCGCCAGTAAGGTCGTAAACGTGGGCAGAAGCTGCTCAGGCGCAAAACCAAAGTTCGGCATAATTTGGGCCAGACCATCAGCACCACCGGCACCCAGGCTAAAGCCAACGAGCCGAATTTGACCAATCGCCTGAAGCAAAGACAACGGCACAGTCAAAAAGTAAGTAAGGCGGTTTTTCCGGTTCCGCCCAGATTCGCCTTCAGAATCCATTTCCTGCAACTGCGGGATAATGGGTGTCAGCAGCTGGATGATAATCGACGCCGTGATGTAGGGATACACACCCATAGCCATCACGGAGAAGTTCCGCACAGCGCCACCCGACAGCAAATCTAGAAAATTAACAACCTGATTTGTGGTGCTGCTGTTGGTGAAGGCCAACCAGGCGCTCAGATCCACACCCGGAACCGGGATATTGGCTACCAGGCGATAAATGACCAGGATCATCACCGTAAACAGAATTCGGCGACGCAGGTCTGGCAGTGAAAAGGCAGCTCTCATTGATTCGATCATGTTTTTCCTCCAAGAAATGTGTCATCAGACGGTTGTAAACCTTCTACAACACTTTAAGATAGGGGAAGCACCTCGATCGTACCGCCAGCTGCCTCGATCTTCTCTTTTGCCGTCGCAGAAAAACGATGGGCCTTAACGTTCAGGGCCACGGTCAAATCGCCGTCGCCCAAGACAACCACTGGGTCGGTTGGTTTTTTGATAAGGCCAACAGCAGACATTACTTCTGGCGTAATTTCAACGCCATCAAACTCAAACTCAGCCAGGCTCTTGAGGTTGACAGGCTTGTAGTAAACTTTGTTGATGTTGGTAAAGCCGCGCTTGTAGGGCAACCGACGCGCCAGAGGCAGCTGACCACCTTCAAAGTAAATGCCTTTACCCCCACCACTGCGAGCGCCCTGTCCCTTGGTACCACGTCCAGCAGTTTTACCCTGCCCGGCAGAGATACCACGACCCACTCGCTTGCGCTGTTTTTTTGAGCCTTCATTTGGGCGCAGATCGTGCAATTTCATGTTATTTAACCTCTTCCACGGTCACTAAGTGACTAACTTTATGAACCATCCCGCGGATAGCGGCCGTATCTTCATGCTCAACCGTCTGGTTCAGCTTGGTGAGGCCCAACGCACGGATGGTTCCTTTCTGATCTTTCTTATAACCAATTGAACTTTTCGAATACGTAATGCGTAACTTAGCCATTCGTACGACTCCAAAACGGGGTAACATCGGCCACGTCTTTACCGCGGTCTGCGGCTACCTCTTGAACGCTCTTCAAATTGCTCAGGCCGTTCATGGTGGCCTGTAGCACATTCAGAGCATTCGCGCTGCCCAAGGATTTGGACAAAATGTCACGATATCCGGCCGCTTCCACCACGGCACGCACCCCACCACCAGCGATAACACCAGTACCAGGGGAGGCGGGCTTGAGCAAAACACGGGCCGCGCCATGCACGCCAATAATTTCATGCGGAACGGTGCTGCCAACAATCGGCACTTTGGTCATTGTTTTCCGGGCAGCTTCCAACGCTTTACGGATGGCATCCGGCACGGAACGTGCCTTACCAACGCCTACGCTGACGCGGCCTTTGTTATCGCCAACCACAACCGTCACCCGAAACGCAAAGCGACGACCACCTTTTACCACTTTGGCAACGCGGGTGATATCAATGATGCGTTCGTCATATTCTTGTTCAAAACTTTGTCGTCTTTGACCCATTTCCATCTCCTGGTGCCGCGCCAGTTAAGCGCTAGCGCGGCACTCTTCCAGGCATTGAACCGCCTGAATCTGTCTTGTCTTAGAAATCGAGACCGCCTTCGCGAGCGCCATCGGCCAGGGCCTTGATACGGCCGTGATATAAATAGCCACCCCGATCAAACAGAACGGTTGTCACCCCGGCCGCCTTGGCGCGCTCGGCAATGATCTTGCCGACCAACGTGGCCTGCTCTTTCTTGGTTTTCCCGGCAACATCAACCCGTACCGCCTTGTCGACAGTGGAGGCAGAAACAAGCGTCTTGCCCGCCACATCATCAATGACCTGCGCGTAGATGTGGTCCAGGCTACGGAATACGTTCAAACGCGGCCGTTCAGCCGTGCCCGAGATTTTGGTACGAATTCGCTGATGGCGCCGCTTGCGTGCAACTTTTGATTTAATAGCCATTGCTCAATACCTCTTAAACCTTACCGGCCTTACCGGCTTTACGCCGCACGTACTCACCCCGGTAGCGAATGCCCTTGCCCTTGTAGGGTTCGGGGGGACGCTGCTTGCGAATATTGGCGGCAACTTCGCCCACCGCTTGTTTGTCGATGCCGGAAACAATGATGGTCTTGTTACGATTTTCTACCGCAAAGGAAATATCTTGGGGCGGAACAAAGCGGACCGGGTGGGAGTAACCCACATTCAGCACCAGCGTTTGACCATCCATCTCAGCGCGGTAACCCACACCTTCGATTTCCAAAACTTTAGAAAACCCATCACTCACACCAACAACCATGTTGTTCACGAGGGCGCGGGTCAGACCATGCAAAGAACGGTGGATACGGGAGTCAGACGGCCGTTTCACCGACAACACCCCTTCTTCCTGCTCCAGCTGCATGTCCGGATGAATCACCTGGGTCAGCTGACCCTTCGGGCCTTTCACATTGACAGACCCTCTTTTTACTTCAACTTGTACCCCATTTGGAATAGTAATGGGGGCTTTACCAATGCGAGACATGTTAAATCCTCCAACTACCAGACCTTACAGAGCACTTCGCCGCCAACACCCAGGCGACGGGCCTGCTGCCCAGTCATTACACCCTTGGAAGTGGTGACAATGGAAATACCCATGCCGCTCAATACCCAAGGAATCTCACCCTTACCAACATAGACACGACGGCCCGGACGGCTCACCCGCTCCAACCCGGTAATCACCGAGCGGCGGTGGCGGCGGTCGCCAACGTATTTCAAGGTAATCTGCAGCACCGCCTGCGGCGTCTCTGGCAGAACCTTAAATTCTTCAATATAGCCTTCTTTCTGTAACACTTCAGCAATCGCAACCTTCACCGTGGAGTGCGGCATCGAAACCGCCTTATGCTCCCGCATTTGGGCATTGCGAATGCGTGTCAACATATCAGCAATCGGATCACTCATTGACATGATGCACCACCTTTACCAGCTAGACTTGACCACGCCAGGGATGTTGCCTTGCAACGCCTGCTCACGGAAACAAATGCGGCATAACCCAAAGCGGCGAATATAACCGCGCGGACGCCCACACAATTTACAACGATTACGAACCCGAACTTTATATTTGCGGTTCGATTCCCGGGCAATCATTGATTTCTTTGCCATACTAATTCTCCCAGAAGGGCATGCCCAACATAGATAATAAACGCCGCCCTTCTTCATCTTTCTGGGCAGTGGTTACAATGCTAACTTCCATACCACGGATCTTATCAATCCGATCATATTCAATTTCCGGAAAAATCAACTGTTCGCGCAGACCCAAGGTATAGTTGCCACGGCCGTCAAACGAATCCGGGGAAATACCCTGGAAGTCACGGGTACGGGGCAGCGCCACATGGATGAGGCGGGTCAAAAAGGCCCACATCCGCTCGCCGCGCAGGGTAACTTTTACCCCAATTACGCGACCTTCGCGCAGCTTGAAGCCTGCAATTGAATTTTTCGCCTTGGTCAACACCGGTTTTTGGCCCGTGATGGCGGTAATATCATTCACCGCAAACTCGATAGCTTTGGCATTGTCCAAAGCCTCGCCCAAACCAACGTTAATCACAATTTTGGTAATTCGCGGTACCTGCATCACACTACGAAAGTCGAATTCTTTCATCAATGCGGGCACCACTTCGCTTTTGTACTGCTCTTTAAGTGGTGTAAACACAGTTTACCTCCGAGTTGAGTGGCAGGTTCGCATACGCGCTGCGTACTTAGGCGACCTGGCTCACCGATGGTATATAAAATAACTTAGCTAATCGGGTTGCCGCTTTTCTTGGAAACACGAACGCGGTTTCCATTTTCATCGCGGCTAATGCCAATTCGGGTGGGTTTGTCCGTCTCTGGGCAGACCAGCATCACGTTTGAAACATTGATAGGAGCTTCAAACTCAATGATACCGCCCTGAGCCTGGCTGCGGCCACCAGTGGGCCGGGGACGCTGGTGCTTTTTCACCAGATTGACCCCAGAAACCACAACGCGATTTTCTTTGGGCAAAACACGCTGCACAGTGCCGCGTGCGCCTTTGTCGTTGCCGGAAATTACCTCTACTTCATCGCCAACTTTAATTTTCATGGCTTCCTCTCTATAGCACTTCTGGCGCCAGCGACATGATGCGGCTGTACCCGGCAGGGCGCAGTTCACGCGCCACGGGGCCAAAAATGCGTGTCCCAATCGGGTTCTTGCTCGCCGGGTCGATGATAACGGCCGCATTGTCATCAAAGCGAATGTAGCTGCCATCGTCGCGCTTGTACTCTTTCTTGGTACGCACAATCACGGCTTTCACAACGGACCCCTTCTTAACCGAAGAGTTGGGCACCGCTTTTTTAACTGTGGCAGTAACCATGTCACCAACGCTGCCATAGCGGCGAATGGAGCCACCCATCACCTGGATGACCAGCAGTTCACGAGCACCAGAATTGTCTGCGACGTTCAAACGACTTTCTTTTTGAATCATGATGCAGTCCTCTTATTTTGCTCGCTCCAAAATGGAGACAACGGCCCACCGCTTGTGACGGCTAATTGGCTTGGATTCAATAATCTCGACCTGATCACCAACGCGGCATTCATTTGCTTCGTCATGCGCTTTGTACTTGGTAACCAGGCGCATCACTTTGCCATAAATTGGGTGGCGTTTGGTTGTAGTGACGGTCACAATCACGGTTTTGTCCATCT
The DNA here is from genome assembly GCA_020848035.1 of Anaerolineae bacterium. Taxonomy (GTDB): domain Bacteria; phylum Chloroflexota; class Anaerolineae; order Promineifilales; family Promineifilaceae; genus Leptofilum. Next base: position 78,938 of record JADLAX010000004.1, read on the forward strand.
TGTCGCTCGTCACAACGCCTTTTAATCGTTTACGCTGCTCTCTCATCGTTTACCTACCCTGCAACCTCAGCGGTTACAACGCGCTGGGATTGGCTTTGCTCCTTGGCCTGGCGGCGGCCGTGCGGCCGTTTCTTGTTAAGATTCACAAGAGCGGTGCCCAGCTCTTTACCACCTTTTTCCACAAACGTAACCTGCCAACCGCTGTCTTCGTAGCTGAAGCGCGCCGAAGCTTCCCATTCTTTACCCACGAGGGCTTTGGCCAGGGCAGGGCTGGCAACGGCCGTTTCTATCGCCAGCTGCCGCATGTTCAAAACGGTTTCCAGCTGCGCAATCTGACGCCGTATCGCCTTCAGCTGCGTATAATCTTCCAGCCGCGCCGAAGCAACCTGGAACCGCAGGTTAAACATCTCCTCACGGCTGTTCTCCAGCATCTCCTCCAGCTTGGCGTCACTCATTCCGCGTAATTCAACAATATTTGCCATTACAACGAATCCTCCCGAGATATGATCTGCGTCTTGATGGGCAGCTTATAGCTGGCCAGACGCAGCGCCTCGCGTGCCACGTCATCCGGCACACCGGCAATCTCAAACAGAATGCGGCCAGGTTTCACCACAGCCACGTAATGGTCCACAGACCCCTTGCCCTTGCCCATACGGGTTTCGGCCGGTTTAGCCGTTACGGGCTTGTCTGGGAAAATACGAATCCAATATTTACCGCGCCGCTTGTTGTGGCGTACCACCACACGACGAATCGCTTCAATCTGCCGACTGGTGATCCATCCCGGCTCTAAAGCCTGGATACCATACTCACCATTCTGCAAATCAGAACCGCCCTTCGCCATGCCACGCATACGTCCACGGAATTGCTTACGGTATTTTGCTCGTTTTGGCATTAACATAGCTCAAACTCCGTCAAAAACTCAGGAAAGCGCTTGCACGCTCCAGAATTTAAGGTTACTCACTAATATAGACATCCGTGGCTTCAAATTCGGTCTTTTGCGGCAGGATTTCACCCTTATAGACCCACACCTTCACGCCAATCTGGCCAAAGGTAGTCAGAGCCTCGGCAAAACCAAACTGCAGGTCAGCTCGAATTGTGTTGCGCGGCACACGGCCGTCCCAAAGCTTTTCTTTACGGGCCATTTCAGAACCACCCAAACGGCCGCTTACCTCAATGCGCACGCCCTCAGCACCCTGGCGCATCGCCTGCTGAATGGCGCGCTTCATCGCCCGGCTGTGCGAAATACGGCGCTGCAGCTGCCCGGCAATATTTTCGGCGATCAGCTGTGCATCGGTGTCTGGCTGAGAAATCTCTTCAACCTCAACCTTCACCGCTTTGTCAGTCAGATCACGCAGCTTACCACGCAGATCTTTCACCGAACCGCCCTTGCGCCCAATCACAATACCAGGACGAGCCGTATGAATGGTCACCTGAACCTGATTGGGAAACCGCTCGATCTCCAGCAAAGAAATACCAGCCGAAGGCATCTCCTTCATGATGAGTTTGCGGATGGCAAAATCCTCATGCAAACGTTCTTCGTACTGCTTCCCTTCTGCAAACCAACGCGTATTCCAATCGCGAATTGATTTTAAACGGAATCCAACAGGATGTACTTTGCGTCCCAAGACTAATCCTCCATACCATCACTAGCACGCCTTCCGACGTCTAACGCTAATGACCGGTTTCTCTTAATCACCGTACTCAACCACATCCCGTTCAGCCAGCACGACTGTCACATGGGATGACCGCTTAATAATGGGCCGAAAACGGCCGCGTCCAGCAAAACGACCACCATAGGGTGCCTTGCGATGACGGGGACCATCGTCGGCAAAAATTTGGCTCACAAAAAGCTCATCAGCTTCCAGGCCAAAATTCTGCTCGGCATTGGCCACGGCCGACGCAATCAATTTATAGACTGGGCCAGCCGCGCGCTGGGGCATAAAACGCAGCGTATCCAACGCTTCCTGCGCATTTTTACCCCGCACCGCATTCACCACCAAACGCACCTTTTGGGGCGTGATCTGTAGGTAACGTAACTTCGCCTTAATCTCAAATGCTTCAGCCATGATTAACGACGCCCCTTCTTCTCAGCTTTGCTGACATGACCACGGAACGTCCGTGTGGGCGCAAATTCACCCAGCTTGTGCCCCACCATATTCTCCGTAATATAAATCGGGATATGGCGACGGCCGTCATAGACAGCAACTGTATGTCCTACCATCTGCGGGAAAACAGTGCTAGAACGTGACCAGGTACGAATTACCTCACGCTTCTTCGCCGCGTTCAGCACTTCCACCTTCTTCAACAGTTTCGGATTAATGTATGGACCTTTCTTTAACGAACGAGACATTTCCTATCTACCTCCTACCGACGCTTCTTGCTGCGACGACGGAATATAAACTTATCCGTAGCCTTATTACGACGGGTCCGCCGGCCCTGTGCCGGTTGACCCCACGGCGTTTTCGGCGCAGCCATACCAATCGGCGAACGGCCTTCACCACCACCATGCGGATGATCATTCGGGTTCATTGCCGAACCACGCACGGCCGGACGAATACCAAGGTGACGTTTGCGTCCCGCCTTGCCCAGCTTCACGTTGCCGTGTTCCACGTTGCCAACCTGGCCAATCGTCGCCAGACACTCTTGAGGCACATACCGCTCTTCGCCCGAAGGCAAACGCAGCGTCACGTAGCGCGGATGATCCTTGGCCAGCAGCTGAGCTGAGGTACCCGCCGAACGAACCATCTGCGCCCCACGGCCAACCTGAAGCTCAATGTTATGCACCTGCGTACCCAGCGGAATATCCTGCAAGGGCAGCGCATTACCCGGGCGAATCTCCGAACCAGGGCCACTCATAACCGAGTCACCCACGCGCAGACCCAGCGGCGCAATAATGTACCGTTTCTCGCCGTCGGCATACACCAGCAGCGCAATACGCGCTGAACGGTTAGGATCATATTCAATTGAACTTACACGAGCTGGAATCCCAAACTTGTCGCGCCGCTTGAAATCAATCTCACGAAAACGACGCTTGTGGCCACCACCCCGATGGCGGATGGTGATCTTCCCGCGAAAGTTACGGCCGCCTTGCTTTCGCATACCTTTGGTTAAGCTGCGCTCCGGGGTAACCCGGGTCACTTCTTCAAAGGTTTGCCCACTCATGTCACGGCGACCCGGCGACGTGGGCTTAAAAACTTTAATTGGCATATTTCCTCCAGAGACGGGCTACAGGCATTTTACCCTCAGGAACAAAACCCTGATAGGTAAATGCCCTCATCCCTGCTCAAAACTTCTAAACGCTAAACGCCCTCAAACAAGTCGATGCTGTCACCGGGCGACAACGTCACAATGGCTTTCTTCCAACCAGCCTTACGCGTGGTCACACGCCGATAACGACGCGCCCGCTTGGCTGGCATATTCGCTACGCGAATCTGTTCCACGGAAACTTCGGGCCAGGCCAGTTCAATAGCCTGCTTGATTTGCATCTTGTTAGCCCGCGAATCCACGACAAACGTATATTGGTTGTACAGGTCCACGTTGTAGCTGCTTTTTTCTGTCACCACCGGGCGACGAATGACTTCACGCCAATGCATCTGCATGATTATGCCTCCTCCCCAGATTCATCAACGTTTTCGAAATCATCTTCTGTGCCCAGGAAGTTGGTCAAGACATCCAGCGCCGCCAGCGGCATCACCAGTGTGTCATAACCAAGCAGGTCACGAATATTCAGGTAACTTGCCTGCAGCGCTTTCACGTCGGCCAGATTACGAGTCGATTTCTCAACGTTCTCATTGTGTCCAGGCAAAAGCACCAGGGCACTTCCATTGGGAACCAGAGTCTGGACAAACTGTTTCATATCGCGCGTTTTGGGCGCATCGAACGTCAGTTCATCTACCAAGATAATGGCTTCGCTGCCCGCTTTAACGCTCAAAGCCGAGCGCAGGGCCGCCCGACGCATTTTCCGGGGCATTTGTTTGGTGTATTTACGCGGCAGTGGACCGTGTACCACACCACCACCCACAAAGATAGGCGCTTTTTTGCTGCCATGCCGGGCGTTGCCGGTACCTTTCTGGCGGTAAGCCTTGGCCCCAGTCCGGTTCACTTCCGAACGTCCCTTGGCTTTATGCGTACCCAGGCGAGCATTGGCCAGCTGCCGTACTAACGCCTGGTGCATCAGATCACGATTAATCTTTGCTTCAAAAATGCTAGCGGGAAGGTCTACGCTGTTAACTTCCTTGCCAGCCATGTTGAAAACTGAAACTTTCATCTCAACGCCTCCGCTAGCCTTTTGCTGCTTTCCGAATGACAACGAGTGCGCCTTTTGCCCCAGGCACTGGCCCTTTAACGGCAATCAGGTTACGCTCGGCGTCAACACGAATCACTTCCAGGTTCTGGGCGGTAAACTGGTCGTTGCCCATGCGTCCGGGCATACGCTTGCCCTTAAACACGTGGCCGGTACCGGAAGTCCCGCCAATAGAACCAGGCGCCCGCCACCGATCAGACTGGCCGTGGGTTTTTGAACCACCGCCAAAGCCATATCGTTTAACAGCACCGGCAAAACCTTTACCTTTGGTTTTGCCGCTGACATCTACGCGTTCGCCAATTTCAAATTGATCGACGGTTAAAGTTTGACCTACTGCGTGTTCGGCTGCATCTTTGGTGCGGAACTCACGCAGGTAGCGCAAGGCTGGAATATTTCGAGCATTTTTGCGGCCCTTCCCTTTTTTGAGAAGGCCCAAGTGACCCTGTTGGCCCTTAGTCAACCGTTTTTCAACAATTTCGCCAAAACCAATTTGTACGGCCGTATATCCGTCCGTCTTCTCAGTTTTAACCTGTGTCACATAGCAGGGTCCGGCCTGGATGATCGTGACCGGTGTAACCTCACCGCTCGCGTCAAAAACCTGGGCCATACCCACTTTAGTGCCTAGTAATCCTTTCACATTAACCTCCCAGGACTGTCAGCCACCAGGCAGGGACTGCATCATCCTTCGTTTAGAGATTTATCTTAGATAGAAATCTCAATGTCCACCCCGGCGGGCAGGTTCAGCCGCATCAGGGTGTCAATCGTTTTCGAGTCCGGATTGATCACGTCGATCAACCGCTTGTGCGTACGAATCTCGAAATGTTCTTGCGAATCTTTGTCAATAAAAGTACTGCGGCGCACGGTAAACCGCTCGATACGGGTAGGCAGCGGCACCGGCCCTACAACACGGGCACCGGTACGTTCGGCCGTTCCCACAATACGACGGGCAGACTGGTCCAGTACACGGTGATCATAAGCCTTCAAACGGATTCGAATTCTCTGCTTAGACATACTTTCCTCGAAAGTAGAGGCGTTGGATTCAATGAATCACAACGCCTCTATGATGACAATCCTAGACCAGGATCTTGGTAATAACGCCAGAGCCAACGGTGAGGCCACCTTCACGAATCGCGAAACGGCCGCCTTCTTCCAACGCCACCGGCTTGCTCAACTTCACATGCAGGTTCACGTTGTCGCCCGGCA
>JADLAX010000005.1 GCA_020848035.1 Anaerolineae bacterium
AACTGTTGGCTTGGGAACAATACAGCAACGAAGTTGAACGCAAAATTCATTGGTCATTTACTGTGGAAGATGCTCGTCGTGTTTTCAAGGAGCATTACTCCGCAATTTTAGAAATTTTATGTACTAGTCTATGGAGTAATCGTTCGGCGGTCAACCTCGTTATCAACCGCTTCCCCTGCTCTGAGCGGGTCTTCTTGCTCGGCCATCTGTCTCGCCTGTTATAAGTCTGTGGAGCAACGGCAACCGCTTCTCTTGATTCGGTACACACCGCTGCTGGACAACGGCCAAATTCAGGCGGGGCAGTTTTTATTGCACCTTAACAATGGGTAGGCATATTTGGAAAAGAGGGCGGCAGGCGGAAAAGCCAACCGCTCCTCTCTTCCGGGGGGTAAATGAAGTTTAACCAGAACAGTCGGCGGTGGCAACAGGGGTTACCTGCTCCTTTTCCGCCAACCCCAGCAAGCCCATCCGCAGCGCATGGACCACCTGCCGCTGGCTCTCATTCAGCGTGCCATTGCCCAAGGCATCCACCAGGGCCACCAGTTGGGCCGGATTGAGTGCGGGGGATTCAGCCATCTCCGTTAGCTGCAAGCGCGGCTCAATGGTGGCCATCGCCCGATAGTAATCCGCGGCCACCGTGCCATCATAGAGCCGGGCATAAGTCAGCGTCGTATCCAGATGTTTATGTCCCAACAACGCCTGCACCGTCAGCAGCGGCGCCCCCGCATTCAGCAGCAGGGTGGCACAACTGTGGCGCAGCTGGTGCGGCCGCACCCGTACCCCGCAGCGCGCTGCATACGTCCGCAGCCGTTCGGCGCAATAGGTGACAGTCAGCGGCCGGTGGCGGTAGACAAAGAGAGTATCATCCAGCACCGGTCCCCGCAGCGGCAAGTACGCCTCAATCGCCTCTACGGTGGCTTCACTCAAAAAGACCACTCTGTCCTTCAACCCCTTCGACTGCACAATCCGCAGCCGCCCTCCGTCCAGGTCCACATCGGCCAGCCGCAGCCGCCGCACCTCCCCGACCCGTAAGCCACTGTGCAGCATCAGCCGCCACCAGGCTCTGTCCATCATCCCACAGCGTCGCACCCCGGCCTGCTCACTGGTTGCATCCTTTTCAATTTCGGCCGCCAGCCGCCGCAGCTGCTCTATGGGTACATCTTTGGGTAGATTAGGCCCTGTTGGCAGTCGCTCCACCCGCAGGAGTCGCTCACAAATGGGTATTTCCATCTCGGCCAGGTAACGCAGCCAGCTTTGCAAGGCATGCAGCTCTTTATTGACCGTCACCGCGCTCATCCCCGCCGCCAGCCGTTCATCCAAATAGCTGTACCAGAGGTCAGGCGTCAGGTCGGCGGCCGTCTGCCAGCAAGCCTGTCTCACCACCCAACGCAGAAAACGGGTCAGTGTGCTCAAGCTACCACCCGCCAGCTGCCGCTGCGCTTCGGGCGGCCAATTCCGCTGTTGGTGGCGCAGGTACCCGCGCACCAGCACCGCGACCGCCTCCGGCAGACCGGCCAGAAAATAGCCCCAGTTGACCGGCTTCTCCGGCTGGGGCTGTCCCTGCCGCTGCCGCAGCCATTCGGCCAGTTTCAGCAGCCCCTTGTAGTAGCCGCGGCAGGTAGCCTGGCTGTCAAACTGTTCGGCGATGATGGACCGCACGTCCTCCAGGTCGGCCGCCGTTATTTGCCAGTAGGGTTTATCTAACTGGCTGATTGCCAGGCGGACAGCGCAACAGTAAATGCTCATGGCCGATTCACTGTACCCCGCCTGGCGCAGCCACCGGCGAAAAGCATCATAAGCCCCCCAATTAGCGGGCAGCCACTCTCGAATGGGCTTGTACAACTCCTTGTGTATGCGTGCAGCCATCACCCACCTCCTGCCAGCCGCTGGGCCAGCACGGCCATGGCCGCCTGATAATCCGCCTGTGTTTGGGTGTCAGAGATGTGCAGATAAACCTCGGTGGTTCGCAAGCGCACATGCCCCAACAGGCGTTGGATGGTGGTCACGGGCACACCGGCCTCGACCAGATGGCGGGCGAAGGTATGGCGGAACTGGTGGCATGTCACCCACACCCCTGCTTCCCGGCAATAACCGGCCAGAAGGTATTGGATGCCGGTGACGGTGAGGCGGCGGCCAAAGCGGTTGAGGAAAACGGCCGCACACCCCCCAGCTACCGGACGCACCGCCAGCCAGTTCTGCAACACGGCCAACGCCTGCGGCGAAAGATAGGCCACCCGTTCATTGCCCCCTTTACCGTGCAGCCACAAGCGGGGCAATTGTCCCGAAGCCGGTTGCAGGTACAGGTCATTCATATTCAAGCTTCGCACTTCCCCCACCCGCAGTCCGCATCTGAGCATGAGGGAGAACATGGCTTTATCACGGGGGGATTGGATGACGGCAAACAACGCTTCCAGAGCCTCATCCTCGACATCGCGGGGCAGGCGGCGACCCTGGCGAATGTAGTGGCGCTGCGGCAGCACCGGATTGCGCGGGGCGTCGACTGTTGTCAGGTCAAGGAAGCGGTAAAAAGTTCGCAATGCGGCCAGCCGCCGATTGACGGTAGCCGTGGCATGGCCTTGTGCCTGGCACTGTTCGATAAAGGCGTCGATGTCGGTTGCAGTGACTTCAGCGACAGCTTTGTCACAACAGTTGAAAAACAGTTCGACGTCGTTGGCGTAATGAACAGGGGTGGAAGCGTGGGGACTCCGGCGGCGGAGCCACTGTTGGAAACGGGCAATTTCAGCTAACATGGTAGCACCTCCAGGTGATATGAATTTGGGTAGAATCTAGGCCGATTCCTACCGGATCATACCACCTGGAGTGCCCTCTGGATCTAACTTAATGTAAGTTATTGAATTGCCAGCTTATTTGCAGGAGAAATAGATATGATCCAACCTGCAATTACCAGCGAAATGACTGTTTTCGATGTGCTAGACCAGGTTCCTGGAGCGATTGACCTTTTCCAGCAGCACGGCGTTAATCCAACCGGAAAGTGCACCTTCTTCACCACACAAATACGCCTCAAGGATACGCCAGAACGTTGTCACGTGGTTGATTGGGATGAACTGATACTTAAACTAAATGCAGCTATGCACGAAAAAGATGCAGCCGGGAAACAGTCTTGCGACTCTTCCCCTATGTAAAAATAACGCTAATAAAACGAGGATAATTAAATGATAATAGATACTCCATCTCAACTGAATGCTGAACAATCTGTGGGTGCCTGGGTTACGGCCGATTAGCGGTTAGCGGCCGTATTTGAAAAATATGGCATCGATTACTGCTGTGGTGGGCAAAAGCCGGTGAGCAAGGCATGCACAGAGCAAGGTATTAGCCCCGAAATAATTTTGCAAGAAGTAACACGAGTCACTGAAATGCCAGGCGGTGGTGAACGATATGATCAGTGGGCTTTGGAATTTCTGGCCGACTATATCGTTAACCAGTTCCATCTCTATACCAAAAAGATGCTGCCCCAACTGAGTGAAACCATCGAAACTGTAGCTCAGGTTCACGGCGAGAGCCATCCTGAAACGCGTGCTATTGCCGTCTTATGGCCAGAGGTTCAGGGAGAATTGGCCCAACATATGCAAAAAGAGGAACTGCTGCTATTTCCCTACATCAAGCGCTTGGCCCGCGTTCGAGCAGAAGGCAGTATGCCACCTGTGCCCCCCTTTGGTTCAGCACGAGATCTGGTTGAAGCTATGGAAGCGGAGCATGATGAAACCGGCGATGCATTGCGCAAAATTGCAGTTCTAAGCAATAACTACACGCCTCCAGAAGATGCCTGTCCTACCTTCCAAACCCTTTATGCGCTCCTAAGAGAATTTGATGCGGCAACAAAGAAGCATATCCATTTAGAAAACAACATTCTCTTTCCTAAAACAATTGAATTGGAAGAAACGATACGTAGCAATTAAGCAGATCAAGGAGATACTTTACTATGACTGATGATTTATGGCTGCCTTCTCTGAAGACAGATACGCCACAAGAAGGATTCGAGCTGACAATCACGCTGAGCCGTCGAGGCGTTAAATACGCTCAGCCCGATGTTGAAGTGTTGAAGCGGCTGCGCCCTGATTACGCTGAATCGGCAGATTCGCTCACGGCCGCATCCCAGGTGATTGCCAACAATTTCCAAACAATCGCCGCAGCCAATAATTATTGGCAATCATAATCCTCAATAGTCAGGGGGACACAGTGCTGCTTTGCCCCCTGACCCTCGCTTAAATTTTATCTGGTGAGATTTGGAAGGTTTCTACCAGCAACGGCCGTTCCCCTTCCCTTAATACGAACCACCCCAAAATAGCACCGCCCGCCAGGACAGTTAGCCAACCCAATATGGTGAGCTGTGTGTGCAATACGTTGGCATAATTAATGCTGTTAATCATATGCGTCGGGCCGGCCCAAAATTGCACAGTAAGTGTAGCGATGCCACCTACGATCAACGCAGCGCTGGCACCTAAACCGGTGACGTGATCATCATGCCCTTCCAGGTTGATTCGCTTCCAGATGCCGGGAATGCGGAACAGCAGGAAGATAATCAGAGTCAACGCTGTGGCGTAGACGATGAAATCTTTGGGCATGGATGAGCCGCGTAAGGCGCGCGAGGTCACCATATGCAGCCCGCCGATCAGCAGTCCCCCAGCCAACACGATGAGCGCGTTGCGATAAGCATGTGGTTTGCCTCGCACCAGGGCCACCGCTACCCAGATACCAAACACACCCAGCCCAATACCAGACAACACGTAAAAAATATACAACCACTGATATTGGGCAATCGCTTCCATGCCCTCATAGTTAGCGGCGTTTAGGGCAACACAGGTCGTACCAATCCCACCTAAAAGGGTAATGACGGCCGTTAAACCCAACAGAACTATCCCGATAATTCGCGCAATTTTTCCAAACATGACTACCCTCCAGCTAAATAAATGAGAACCCGGCCACAAATGCGGCCGTCATCAAAAATAACAGTCCCGGTAAAACGATCAAAATTGTTTCCTGCGGCAGAACAGGCCTGCCCGCTTTCAAAAACGAAAGCAGCAGTCCGCCTAAGCCAATCAGGGCACCGCCCACCCCGACCAGGGCAAATCCCCACGGAACGGCCTGGTTTGCGCCTAGCACAATTGGCAAAATGAAGATGATCAAACCGGCGATGCCGTGGACAAAAGCTAAAATCAAGGTTGCCACTTTTCCCGGCCACAGCAAACGCGTCAGGGCAACGACCGTTAATCCCGTCACCATAAATACAAAATAAATCACACGCCAGGCAGCCACAAATTCCCAAACCAGACCCAACGACAAGCTCAGCGGCATAATCGTGGAAACGATAACCACAAAGGGGCTGTCCAGCGCCTCAAAACCAAAAATGATCAGGAGTAGCCCGGCCAGGAGCAGCACACCAAAGCCGGTCGTATAGGCCCAAACGGCCGTCGGTGGCGCGCCCTCTATGCCGATGACGATTTGGTATGCGGCCAGAAGTCCGGTGAGCAAAAGCAGAATGCGGTGTATGAAGGTCATTTTTTTCACGATAGATCAGACAAATATAAACAACAGCATCACGCTGAGCATATAGAGCGAGGCATATTTGAACAGGCCAAAGTTGAGCTTTTCTGACGGCGTTGTTGAACTGCGAATCGCCAGCAGCAACAAGCCCACCGACAAGACTGCCATCAGGCGCAAATAACCAATGGTCAGCCCAATGCCGAAAGCGGCAGCGGCCACCATCAGCGCCGCCAGCACGCTGGAAATGGCAATAATCAAACGGGTGGCTCGTTCTCCATACGCGGCTGGAAAGGTTGGTACGCCCGCCTGCCGGTAATCCTCCCGGTAGCGCAGGCTGAAGGTCATGATGTGGGTGGGAATCCAGAAGAGGACGGCCAGCGCCAGTGCCACTCCCACCCATTCAATCTGCCCCGTGCCCAGGGCACGACCAGCCAGGGCAGGCATGCCGCCGGAGACGCCGCCCCAGATAATACTCCAAGGCGTGCGGCGCTTGAGCCAGATCGTATAGATCACCACATCGAAGAACAGCCCGGAAAAAACAATCAAGCCATAAAGCGCATCCAGAGTTACCGCCCACACAACGCCCACTGTAGCGAACAATAATCCCAACCGTAACGCTTCGCGGGGGCTGACTTGGCCTGATGGCAACGGCCGTTTCCGCGTCCGTTCCATAGCGGCGTCAATATCCCGGTCATACCACATGTTCAAAATAGTGCTGCCGCTGATTGCCAGAAACAGGCTACTCGTCAACGCCAGCACCGTTTGCCAGTTGGATACAGGACAGCGTGTACCCATAAATCCAGCCAGTCCCGTCAGCAGCAGTAGCCCGGTTTGCAAACTTTTGAACAGCGGCCAATAGAACTTAACTTTTGTATGGATGTTCGTGATGCTTTTCATCTTTGGCTCCAAAAGGTGCCCACCTACCTGGCACAGCGAAAACCGACCGCCGGGCTGTAATAGGTCGGGCTGGCGCTATTGTTTTTCCAGACGCGTAAATCCACTTCGTAGGAGTAAAGGCTGCCGCCGCGCAAATAGCGATAATGTTGATTGGGGTAATCATCCCCAGTCCACTGCCACACGTTGCCGGCCATGTCATACAAACCATAAGGGCTGGCCGCGTCCAATGTTTCATAGCCGTCATAGGTCTGGCCGTTATACAATCCCACCGGCGTGGTATTCCCCAGCTTGCCAAACAGCTTCTCAAACAGGTCAAATGAAGAGTAGTAATTGGCCTGGTTGCCCTCTATCTCCGTGCCCCAGGGGAAAGGCAGACCATGCCCATCAACCAGTTCCGTACCCCGTGCTGCTTTTTCCCACTCTACTTCCGTGGGCAGGCGGTAGCCGTAGAATTCACAGTAGGCGTTTGCCCCGAACCAGGAAACCATCGTCATGGGATGGTTGGCATATTCAGGAATCGGCTCAAACTGGTCGCCGTCGAAGCGCAGGCGCAGTCCCGCCTCTGCCAGCGGCATATACAGCTTATTGCCTGCCGTGATTTCTTCTTCATGTTCGTACCCGTCAAACGGATCGCCTGGATAATATCCGGCAACGCCATATAGCACCTGCACCGTTTCTCCGGCGACCACTTCCACATCTCCTATTCGGATGACCTCGGCTGCCAGCGCTTCATTGAGAAAACGGCCGTACTGCTCATTGGTCACATTGGTAATCATCATCTCATACGCTTCTACCATCGTCATGTGATCGTGCTGGCCGTAAGGAAATTCTCCGGCCGGCACCTCGGCCCATGCCTCCGGGTCGATGCCAGTATCCAGATAGGGCGGCGTCACGGCGCTGATATCGGGCGTTGGCCCGCAAGCGGCCAACAGCAACCCAAGCAGAAACAGGAAAAGGAGCATTCGTTTCATGAGGATGTCTCCTGGAGAACGGCCGTTAACGCTTCCCGCCGCTGTTGTTGTTCTGCCAGTTCCAATTCGGCCGCGCTTTTACGCTCCTGCTTCAGCTCTGCTGCCCAAACCCCGTTCTTGAGGAATAGATCATACAGACGCCACAGCATGAAGACGGCCAGCGCCACCAGCACCAGCGCCAGACCAAGATCGGCGAGCAGCATCGTCCAGTTCACCAGCCCCTGCTGCGCCGCTTCCGTCACAAACAGGCGCTTCATGGAGAAGACCGTGACGGCGCCAAAAGCCAGATCAGACATCACGATGAGAGTCCAGCCGAACCAGCGGCGAGCTTTACCCTTCAGGCCGGAAAGATCTGCATAGTAAAAGAGAATAATGGTGGCAATCAGTCCGGCCAAAATATGCCAATGCCCGGTCAGCGTGATACGTTCTTCCCGATGGGGCCAGACGCGGAAGATTTCATCCAGCTTGACAGCCATGAAGATACCCACACCACTGACGGTGAAGTTCATAAACACCATCTGCCAGCCGGGGCCAAATTTCAGCGGATCGTGCAGGAGCGCCTTTATCTTTTGTCCAAAGGATGGTGATTCGATTCCCTGTTCCGTCAGGCGCTCATCGATTAATTGACGCCAGGAGAAAATGACAAACATGAGCGCAGCCAGCATGACCCCGACCGAACCAACGTAGATGGTTGTATGGGCCCATTCCACCCAAACAACGGACAGCGCGCCAAACGTGATGACAATGGTGCCGCCAATCATCAATGGCATGGCGATGCGATGCAAGATCCCTTTGAACCTGAGCCAGCGACCCACAATCAAAGTGATGCCAATCGCGACCAGCGTCAGCATAATGTGCAGGTGGCCGATGATGGCGCTTTGCAAGGCGGTTTTATTGGGCATCCTGATCAGATCTTCGGCCAGAAATGTTTCATGCCCATTACCCCAATAGGAACCGGTGACGGCACCAAAAGCGGCCGAAACCAGGGTCGCCACGGCCATTACGAAGAAAGCCAGGCGCTCCAGGTCCAGGCCGTTTCTGGTGTGGGCAAAAGGGGAATCGGCCGCCAACCGGTACTCTTTTTTCCAGGGCCAAAGGGCAACCGCCAGGAGCATGCCGGCGAAGAAGACCAGCGATTGACCCAGTAAAAAGAGCCCATGATAGATGAAGTTATGCCCCCAGTAAGCAAAGAGCAGGCCGAAGATAGCAGCCGTTAAGTAACCGACTGTGATCGTGCCGTTGATGATCGTCTGTTCGTGCCGCTTCATGGGCAGAATCTCGGTGATAAAGTAGACCTCGATGGCCACCACCGTCATGGCAATGGTGTGATAGAGCATGATGATCCGCCCTTCGCGTTCGGTGGCGACCAGTTGTATACCCAGGAGATTAACGGTGTTCTCTTTGACGCCCCACTCAACCATCGGCCCGGACAACATGCCAAAAACAGCTGTTATCAGCGAAACCACCGCAATCGCCACTAGCGTCAGCCCTCTAGTTGAGCGAAACAAATAATCAAATCGTCTGGCTAATGCATCCATAAGACGGCTCCAATGCTGTCAAACAGAAGTAACAAATCAGCGTCTAAACATCGTGCTGCCCAACAATAAGCCGCTGCGTGCCCGGCAGCAGGAGGATGACGAGCAACAGCGTGCTGATGATCGGCGCGGGCAAAAACATGGAAAAACGCCCCACTTCCGTCACGTTGTAAATCCCAAGCGGATACCCACCCACGATGGACATAATGGCGGCGAAAATACCAAGCGGAACGGCCCAGGACTTTCGCTTCAGGGCAGCAAAGATGAAAGCGGCCCAGGCTGCTGCGCCCCACCAGTTGACCTGCTGCAACATCACGTACATGCCGTTCCAAAAAGCATCCGTCGCGGAGGAAACATCTGCCGGCGATTGGAAGGTTGCCTGGAATTTAGAAATGGGGGCCACACCGTCAATAAAGGTCAGTACATAGGCCAATCCGGCTACGAAGGTCAAGGCAATTAACTTATTATCGATGCCACCAATGATAAGCATGCCAAACCACATAATGCCGCCTAGAGCAAACACGATCAGGGTAGGCACGGGCAGGCCGCTGTCCGCCGCCGGAATCATGGGAAAGAAACCGGCCAACAACAGAATCGTGGCGGCCACTGCACCCCAGAACCAGGCCCAGGGCCGTTTTGTGAGAAAGCCGTAAAGCACCGAGGCGCTTAAAGCACCGGCCGCGATGCCGAGCCAGCCTAATACCGCATAAACGAAACGCACCGTATTGGCCTCTTCCCATTCGCCGGCGCTGAAATGAGTGGAGATTACCGTATTGTAGGTATCTGCCAGGAAGTACAAGGTCAACAGTCCGGCAACGATACCGACAACGGCTAATAATGCCCCCAGGTTGTGATTATCTTTGAGCTTTTTCATGATCGAATCCCTCTGACTAAACTTTATGAATAGCTGGTTTATTGGTAACGGCCGTTTTCCTATCCTCCTCTCTCACACCCACAGCCAACAGATGCTGCTTGAAAAAGGGAACAACCAGGAATACCAGCACCCCCAAACCCAGAAGGGAACCGTACAAATAATCCAGCGTCTTTGTGCGGAAAAATTGGGTGGGAATATCAATAGCCAGAATCGCTACCGTGCCGATGAATGCTAGCCACCAGCCGCGCCGTCTGCCAACAGCCAGCAGCGGGACGGCGCTAAAAAGCAAAATGGCCGCTGCCCAATTTACCTCCCCAGCCCAGTTAAAAAGCCACCAAGTAAAGTCGGGATACAGCGGGTAGCCAGGGCGGGTGGCCATCGTGCGCTGCGCACCAACGCCAATGGTAAAGGCATGGGTCGTTAACATGCCAACGAACGTCAATGCACCAAAACGTGACCATTTTTGCCTCTTTTCTCCTTGATAAAGGAAGATAAAGCTCCAGAAACCGGCCAACCCAATCAGCGCAATGATTAACGGTAGGGGAAAGCCATCTACCCAACTCACATAGGGCAAAAACATAAACATGCCGCCAATGGCAGGCAGCGCCAACAGCGTTATTGCCACCGGATACGTCCAATCCTCCCCTCTCATAATCTCCTGAGAAATAACGATAAGGGTGATGCCGGCCACAAAAATGACGGCCCGCCACACTGGATAAAAGAAGTCAAAAAGGGGAATACCGCTGGCAAATGCTGGGTTGCCCGCCTCCACATGGGCCATCAAGCCCGTCAGCACCCGGGCCAGAGAAGTCTGCACAAGAAAAGGCACAATCGTGGCCATCAGCAGCCCCACCACGATTGCAATTCCAGACATTAATTTTCGGTTTTTTTCTGCTGTTTCACACATCTCGTACCTCCTGCACGTAGGCATATAAAGGGCTTATTTATCTTAAAATGATCTCTATGTGAAATCTATCACAAAAGCTGCGTCAAAGATTTATCTTTAGGCAAATAACCACTATACGGAAGAAAATGAAGCGCCCAAAGTGCGAACACTTTGGCGCTTTCATAATTCAGATACAATCACAGGTAGACGGTGACAGATTGTTATGCAGGAGCGCGTATGGTTTCTTTATCAGAGTGGCTGGCAAAAAACCCCATATTCTCCTCTTTGCCGGAGAGAGAACGACTGGAAATAGCCCGGACAGCTATGTCGCGGAAGTATGCTGAGGGAGAAAGCCTGGCTTTTTATGGTGATGTGTGGCCGTACTTGTTTCTGGTGACAGCCGGCTCTATTCAGGCGATCAAGGAATCGAGCGAGGGGCGCAGCTTGATTGTACTAACCCTTGAGCCGGGCGAACTTTTTTGGGGTTTGGCATTTTTTGAGGATAAGGCTCCCCTGCCCGTGCTGCTGCAGGCGCAAAGCGAAAGCATGGTCTATTTATGGTCAAGGGACCAGTTACTGCCCTGGTTGTTGGCAAACGGCCGATTCTCTTGGGAGCTGTCGCGGCTTATGGTCCGGCGCATGATGCGGGCCAGCACTATTGTTGAAGAATTAGCTTTCAAACCAGTAGCCAGTCGCCTGGCCGGCTTGCTGCTGGACCATTACCAGGATGCTGCCGGTCAACCCGTTCCCCGCAGCCTGACATTGGATCAGATGGCCGCCCATATCGGCACCACGCGGGAAATGGTTTGCCGCCTACTCTACCGTTTTTCCGATCAAGAACTTATCCACATTACACGTACCGAATTTGTCTTGAACGATAAATCCGGACTTATACAGTTGAGAGGACAAGACGCCGATTCTGCCTAATTTGAGCATCTTGCTGGTGAACAAAAGCATGGCGGCAAAAAGAATATCTACAAAACGCTGTTTTTCATACCTTTTGCCTTATTTGCAGCCCTGAACATTAACGCCAGAATGATGGTCCAGGTCACGCTGCGCACGACCATGGCGACGAGGCTGTCCCGCGCCACCATATCCCGAAATGCGATGAGCAGCACCAGCAGGACCAGAATGTGGGCTATGAAGGTGACAACGGCCGCTGGTAACGCATAACGGCTGTTGCGCCAGATGAGAACGGCCGTTACCAACACAGTAACCAACCCAACGATGAAGTTATAGATGGGCAGCCAGTCAATCACATAATAATCTGGCAGCGTGCCCAGCAGCACCTGCCCCCCGGCAAAGACAGCCATCCCCCCAATAATCCAGGCAATGATGGCAGCAGCTTTCAAAAGTTTTGTATTCATATCAATCACTCTGCTACTCTATCTTTTGTCGATAGCCAACGACCAGCACCGTTACGATGACAGCAGCCGCAACCAAATGCATAAAGGCGGCCATGCTGCTGGCTAAAACTGTTTTGTGGGGAACAGGAAGCAGATAGTCTGGAATGAAGCTCAACAGCAAAACTACCACAGAAATTTTTAGAAACGTTTGCACCGGCTGTGGCTTGTGCGCAGCTAACCAGGCAAAAAGAGCCGTAGCCACAGCCGTTGGTATGGCGGTGAAAATGGCAGTGCGTGGGTAACTATCCAGAGGTTTGAATAAGACAATGTCCGGCCATATAGCAATCGCTAGCCACTGTGTCATTAATACAGCGAGAATGCTGGTTACGGCCGCAACCAATCCAATTCGTATCCATTGATTCCTGTCGGGCTGCGTTGTGATCTGGGAATTAATCATTGTCATTTCACATCCTCCATTCGCGTTATAGTTGTCACAAAAACAAATCACTTCTCCAATACAAGAAGCATAATGGAGAAGTGATGGATGTTCGACGACTTTTGTCGGATTAAGTAATCGGCCCAACCGCCTCAGGTTTTTCACAAAAACATTTTACCGAATACATCAGAGGGTGATGTCAACGTCAACTTTATTAGGAGTTACGCACTTGAAGGGCTGCGGCCGGTGTCGGCGCATGTATGCGCAACCGTGCCGCCACTGGCTCGGTCAGGAGAGCAGCCCTTTGGTCTGAGATACGGCCAGAGCAACTGCGTAAGTCCTATTTATGCTTTTAGCAGACGCATCCCGTTTAGAATAACAATCATCACAGAAGCTTCATGAACCAACATGCCGCCGGCCATGTGGACTTTGCCTAGAAGGACCCCTGCCAGCAGTAGAGAAACCGTTACCAGGGCAATGATAACGTTTTGCCGTATGTTATTTAGCGTTGCCTTAGAGAGTTGTAACGCTTCCGGGATCTTAAGCAGATCATCGGTCATTAGGGCAATATCGGCCGTTTCGATAGCCACATCGGTGCCAGCAGCACCCATAGCAATGCCGATATCGGCTGTGGCCAGAGCCGGGGCGTCATTAATACCATCGCCAACCATGGCCACTACATGCCCATCGCTCTGTAACTGGCGGATAAGGTTTAGCTTGTCCTCTGGCAAGAGATTGGCATGGACATTGTGTATACCTGCGGCGGCAGCGATGGCCTGGGCGGTGCGCTCATTATCGCCAGTCAGCATGATAACTTTCTTTAATCCGGCGGCTTTAAGCCTGTGCACCATCTCTAGAGCGGTGGGTCGGATTTGGTCGGCAATACCCAGTACACCGATTAACAAACCATCAAGGGCAACAAATACGGCCGTTTTCCCTTCTCTTTGCAATTTATCCAGCTTCATTTGGGCCATGGCCGGTATAGAGACGCCTAAATTAGTCATCAAGTGGGTTGTGCCCACACCAATCTGATGTCCCAAGTAGGCGGCCTGAACACCCTGACCGGTAAAGGTCTCAAACTCGTCAGCGTGGGGAATGGGATCAGTTGAATCTACCGCCGTAACAATCGCCTCGGCTAAAGGATGCTCCGATCCAGCCTCGGCAATGGCGGCCCAATAAAGCACCTGTTGACCGTTCTCTTCTATAGCTGGAGTTCCCCCATAACCACCTGCTGCAACAGCGGTTTGTAAGGCGATGACATCAGTAACCAGAGGCCGACCAACGGTAAGCGTGCCGGTTTTATCCAGCGCTAGAGCCGAGATTTTGCCTGCGTTTTCCAGGTATTCACCGCCTTTGATAAGAATGCCCCGCTTGGCAGCACGGCCAATCCCGGCCACAATGGACACGGGGGTTGAAATAACCAGTGCGCCCGGACAGCCGATAACAAGCAGCGTTAGTGCCAGTTCCAGCTCGCGTGTTATGAGATAGGCAGCGCCACTAAGCAGGATGATAAACGGGGTATACCAGCGGGCAAAGCGCTCAATGAAGCGTTCGGTGGGTGCCTTTTCTTCTTGTGCCTCTTCAACACGCCGGATAATGCGGGCCAGGGTCGTATCTGAACCCACCCCGATGGCTTTCACTTTGAGTAAACCTGCCTGGTTGACTGTCCCGGCATAAACGACCGTACCCGCACCTTTTTCCACCGGCATGGATTCCCCAGTGATAGCGCTTTCATCGACGGCAGAACGGCCGTCGATCACGTCACCATCTACCGGAATTTTAGCCCCTGGTTTTATCAATACTGTCTCACCCAGCACCACTTCGTAGGGCATGACTTCTAATTGCCGATCATTGCGCAGCACAATCGCTGTAGTAGGAGCCAGTTCCAACAACCCCTGCAAAACCTGGCGCGTCTGGCCTAGCGTGCGAGCCTCCAGGTAAGCACCGAAGAGGAAAAGGAAAGTGACGGCCGCCGCTTCCCAATACTCACCAATAACGAGGGCACCAGCAGCGGCAATTGTGACCAGAAGTTCGATACTAATGTGACGCTGGCGCAGGCTGCGCCAGGCGCGTTGAGCAATGTCAAAGCCTGCTATCAGGGCAGCTCCAGTCATCAGGCCATTATGCCAATTTGCCTGATTGAGCAGATAGTTGCTGGTCAATGCCAATATGATGAGTAAACCAGAGACTGTCGTTAACAGTTGGCGTCGTTGTTTAGGTGACCGCAACGATAATTGTAATTGTCTCATGTTCAAACCCTCCTCATGATCAGATGCCCTCAACTACAAGAAGCATCTGATCATTGGCCTCTTAAAAGGCAGCGACTGCTGCTTCGTAACCAACCTGGCGTACGGTTTGTACCAGGACATCTGCTGGCGTTGTGTCTGGATCATGTTCAATTTCAATACGACCCGTATTAAAATGAACTTTAGCGGTGGTCACCCCATCCAAGCCCTGCAGCGCCTTTTCGATCTTAGTCACGCAGGAAGGGCAGGAAAGGTCTTGACTTCTAAGTAAGGTTTTCATGGTTCATCTCCTTTTTTGAATAAAATGTTTCTTTACAGTTAGCGTAGCGAAAAGGAGACGACAGTTACATGATCTGGCTCAAATAACCGCAGCTGGAGAAAAAGTTGAAGGCCCAAAAAGCATGCTTTTTGGGCCTTCTGGTTGTTGAGGGGGTTGTTGCTTTAAATCAGCCCCCAGTATCTATACCGGCAATCTTCTCCAGTCTCGTCCTGTCGGTAATGGCAATCCATTGCCGGCCGGTGCGAATAAGGCCCTCTTTCTGAAATTGGCTGACGATGCGACTGGCTGATTCTGTGGTTGTGCCAGTCATTTGGGCCAGATCAACCCGGGAGAGCGGCATTTGAATGAGGACAATCTCATTAGAGACTTCTCCCAGTTTTTCGGCTAGTTTAAGCAGCACGGCAGCGATGCGTTGCCCAACAGAATCGGTACTGAGCTGTCGCACAATTTCTTGGGTTTCACGCAAGCGTCTAGCCGTGATGTCTAAGACCCTTAATGCCACCGAAGGATATTGGTTCAACAATGTGTGGAACGCTTTGGCATTGATGCTGAGCACGCAAACGGCCGTGTGTGCCTGGGCTGTATCTGGATAGCGTTCATCTGCTAAAGGCGAGAAACTTCCAAAATAATCGCCCGGCTGGAGAACATCCAGCAGCACATCCTGCCCGCTCAGCGAATGGCGCAGTAATTTTACCTGGCCGGCGGCAACGACATACAGCTTCGCCGCCTGTTCACCGCTGAAGTAAATGGCCTCCCCGGGTTGGAAGCTGAATTCACGAAACTGCTCATTGACAATGCCAATCTCATCGGCTGTAAGCACATGGAAGAACGGCACCTTTTGTAAGATGGACAGGCGTAAACCTACCGAACAGGTAGCTGGTTCGACTGTTTCAACTTGTACTGGTGTCTTACGGCGTGTTGTCATTATTGGTTTGTATGCTTCTCGATAAAAGGTTCGTTACCATCTGAACAAAGTAGATTCTAAAGTACGATGATAATCTGCTAAAAGGAACCCCATGCGTAACGATTGCTGAGAGGGATGGGCTGCCGAACTTCCGTCAATTCGACAGCCCTAATTTTGGCTACATATCCAGCGCGTCGTATCCAGGCCCTTCGGCAAAGAATTCATAGTTAGGTGGAATGTCTTCCGTCAGGTCCAAAATTTCGCCGCCCTGGAGCTGTTTAGCGTTTAACAACTTCACGGGGTGGCCATCAACTTCACCTTCAAACGGCTGGCCATCTGGGAGTAATTCTCTCGAATTATTAATCCAGACGCCCGGCGGCACCTCATAGTCATAAGGCACCTCTTCCTCGGGGAAGATCGCTTCATAGGGGCATTCCGGCACACAGGCACCGCAGTCAATGCAGGTATCGGGGTCAATGTACAACCAGGGCCATTCCGGCTCCGGCCGCCCCAGCACCATGCACTCAACCGGGCACACGTCCACGCAAGCTGTGTCTCGCAAACATAGCCGAGTGATAATATGGGTCATAGGCACTTTCCTCTAGTTGTGATGGTAACGGCCGTTTATCCGGCCACACCGATCACAGCTGTAATGTTTATCTTGATTGCAATATAGTTGAGGATGTGCTTTTTGGCCTTGATCCATGTCAAGTAAAAGGTTTCTTTTACTCTAAATCTCCCAACAAACCACTTTTAGCAGCGAGGCGAGCCGCGTGTCGCCGGTTAACCGCGTGCATCTTCGCTAAAATGTTGCGGACATGGCTCTTTGTAGTGTGAATGGTAATCGCCAGCTGATCGGCAATTTCCTGGTTTGATGCACCTGTAGCAACCAGATTTAATACTTCCAGTTCACGAGGTGTTAAGTCGGGGTCTTCATCTGGCGAGGGATACTGGGCAGATTGAGCGGCTAATCGTGCGTAATCATCTAAAAGGCTGGCGGCAAGTTTAGGCGGCAGCGTGGCTTCACCCCCTAATGCACCGCGCACGCCCTGCAAAAAATCGGCTGAGTTTGTGTCTTTAAGCATGTAGCCATTTGCCCCGGCCTTGATGGCGGCAAACAGTTTCTCGTCTTTGTCATGCACCGTAAGCATGACAACACGCACTTCGGGCAAAGCTTCTCGAATCAGGCGCGTCGCTTCCAGGCCATCGCAAATGGGCATGTTAATGTCCATGATGATCAAGTCTGGCCGCAAATCTCGGGCCATGGTCAACGCTTCTAAGCCGTCGCCAGCCTGTCCTACAATCGTCAGGTCAGGCTGAGCTTTAATCAATCCAGCCAGCCCTTCACGGAAAAGTTCATGATCATCAACAAGCAAGATTCGAGCAGGGAGTGTAGGCATTATTCAATTTCCAGTTCAGGTGTTTCTGTTGCTCTAACGGGGAAGCTGGCTGAAATATGGGTGCCTTGCGCCGGGCTTGAGTGAACAGCAAGCTGCCCCTCGCAGCGCTCGGCCCGAGTCCGCATGATGGCCAACCCCAAATGATTTCGGTTATTTACCTGAGTCGGATCAAAACCAATGCCATCATCTACGATGTCTATGGTGATTGTTTCCTGGTCTTGCTGAACGGTAAGCTGAACGCAGGCTGCCTGTGCATGGCGACGGGTGTTGGTTAACGCTTCACGGATGATGTGCAGGGCCTGTTTTTGGGCAACGGCCGTTAACCCAATCACCCCTTTGTCATCCAAATCCAATTGGACCGGAATGAGGGTGCGTCCCTCAAAGTCAGCCAGCGCGGTTTGTAAGGCCGTCAAAAATTCATCATTGTCCGGCTCTGGTTCGCGCAAGCCGGTGAGCGCCATACGCACCTGCGCATACGCTTGCTGCAAATTACCTTGAAGCTCGGCAACACGTTGGTAGGCAGCTCCATCCTCTCCGGCGGCAAGATCGTTGGCGAGCAGGTCTACGCTCAAATGCATGGCGCCCAGATTTTGGGCCAGATTGTCATGCAGCGTGGCGGCCAGCCGCTCCCGCTCAACCAGCGTTGCGTTTTCTTTGGCCTGCTGTTGGCTGGCTTCGATTAGTCGCGTGTTCTCCAGGGCCACAGCGGCAGCGTTGGCCAACAGCGTCAAAGCCCGGATTTCGTCATCACTAAACGGCCGTTGCAAACGGACCACACACACCGCGCCCAGGGAACGTCCGCATACTTGCAGCGGCGCTGTGGTGCAGGCGGCACCAGGAAAGTGATTCAAAAAACCGCAGGTGGCGCAGCTGCCCTCAGCAACAACTGTTTTATGTTCCCGGATAACGGGGCGCACAATGCCACAGGCAGCAGATTGGCGCAAACCAACAAACTGCTCCCCCGCCCCGCTGTTTGCCACCAGTTCCAGAAAACGTTCGTCCTCATCCAGCACACAAACCGAGACTGCTTCCCCCTGCATCAGTTCTCGCGTGTGGTTGACCACCGACCGCAATAATTGAGACGAATCTAACTCCTGGACAATTTCCTGGCTGAATGTAAACGCCGTGGTTAATTCTTGGGTGCGCTGGGCTACCTGCTGTTCCAGAGATTGTTGGTGGGCGGCAATTTCTTCACGCATCCTTTCCATCGTTTGCCCCAAGTGGCCCAATTCATGCCTGGGCAGGCCGGGCACGAGCACGGCCAGGTTGCCCGCGCCGATCTCCCTCGCTGCCGCTCCCAAAGCCGCCAACGGTCGTAACAGTTGGTGATGGACAGTGCGGTAGCCCCAGCCGAGCAGCAGGAAGGCGGCAGCCAGAAAGGCAACCTGCACCCCGCGCAGCCGGTTAATCTTGGCGCGGGCCAGGGCCTCATATGCACTGACCACTTTATCCAGTTTGCCGAGCAAGGTGGCAAGTTCCGCCTGCAAAATAACGCTGTTTACCGGCGACTGTAGGGTTCTTTGAAAGATGAGCCAGCGGGCGGCGATGTCGTCCAATTGGGCGCGGATTGCCGGATCGGTTGTGGGGGGGAGGAGGTAAGAACGGCCGTTGCCATCCACCAATTCTCCCCCGGCCCTCAGCGCCGTCAACGTTTGTTCAAAACGAGCGGCGCTTTCTGCCAGTTCTGGGCTTACTGGATCCGACAGTGCCAGCCGGGTCATTTGCTGGGCCAACATGCGCTGGCGACCGGCCAGGTTAATGATGGCTGCGTCGTTTTGCTGCGTTTGCACCAGCCAAAAGGTGACGGCTACTGAACTGAGCACCAGCAGCAAAAAACCGAGAAAAATCGCGCCTAACTGATAGCGTAATGAAAGCTGTTTCATCTCAAAGGTAACGTCTCGCGCTGAAGTTGGCTGAGAACGGCCGTTGCCTCTAAAGTTTCTGCTTGTGCGTGAACGGCCGTTACTTGCGCCAACGTTAATGACTGCTCCAGATCAGCAATCATTTCTTTCGCTACAATCCCATTTTCCGCCTGGACCGCCGGATGGGCAACTACCCAGAGCAGCAGTGGCAATGCTGCCAACGGTCGCCCCTCTGCCTGGTACAGACGGCCGATCTCAAAAACCGCCACCGGTATCAAATAATCCACCTTTTTCTCCACTGCCTGCCGCAGAGCCGTCAGCAGCGTCTGGCGGGCGCGGGCAAATGCCTTCATCTCCCGATAGACCGACCCCAGCATGGTTGAGGCGTGGACAATGGCCTGAAAATGGTTTGCCTGGGTAAACAAAAAGATGCCCTGGTGCAGTCGCTGCTCTGCCTCGGCAAAGTCGCCAGCTTTCTCGGCCAACGCACCCAGGTTACATTGGATGATTGCCTCAGACGCCCGGTCTTGTACTTTTTGGCACAGGGACAGCACTTCTTCATAATGCGCCCTGGCCTGGGGGTAATCGCCCAGCAGGTAAAAAACGTTGCCCAGGTTGGTTAGCGAAGATCGCAGGCCGTGTTCATCCTTTAATTCGCGGGCAAGGGCCACACTTTCTTGCAGGCATTGCCGCGCCTGCGCCCAATCCCCGGTGACGTTATGCCAGCCGCCGAGGGCGCTGAGGGCGTCGGCAATGCCGCGCGTTTCCTCGCTGAGCCGGTAATAGGCCAGGCTTTCCTGATATTCACGCCCGGCCGTGTCATAATCGCCAGCGAGCATGGTGAGGTAGCCTTTGTTGAGCAACACAAAACCTATTTCCTCCGGGTCATTGAAGGTGTGGGTTAAGGGCAATGCTTCTTGGAACAGCCGCTGCGCTTGCTCGTTATCGCCTTGCCAGGCGGCAAATGAGGCCCAACGCGCCAGGACGCGGGCGTAGAGCGTTTGCGCGGGTAGGTTGGCCGGGGTGGCGAGGAGTTGGAGAGTGACGGCCGTTTCCGCTAACCATTCCGCCCCTTCAACAAAGCGGCTCTGCACGTTGTAAAAAGCCCGCAGTGTTTTCAACCCCGCCTGCATGAGGAAAATATCTTCATGAACCAGGGCCCAGGCCCAGGCGGTACGTACGTTTTCCAGATCGCTTTGAATCGTTTGAAAAGTGTGGCTTTCGGCTGGGGTAAAGAGGTCGATTTCTTGCTGACACAGCCGATCGGTGTAAAAGGCGGCGTGGCGCTGGCCCAGGGCTTGCTGCTGGGATTCTGGAACCGCCTGGGCAGCATATTGGCGCAGTACGTTGTGCAGCTGGAAACGGCTGTTCCCGGCCTGCCGCAGCAGCGATTTATCCACCAACGCCGCCAGCAGCGGACGTGACGCATCGCACACCTTTTCCGCCGCCGCCAGGTCAAAACTGCCCGTGAAGACAGAGAGCGCGGCAAACAACACCTGTTCGGCCGGGTTAAGCAGCCCCCAGGCGTGTTCAAACACGGCGCGCAGGCTGCGGTGGCGCGGCGGTATGTCACGATAGTTGGCGGCCAACACGTCTACATTGTGGCTGATGGCGGCGGCCAGCTCAGCGCAGGTGTAATGGCGCAGGCTGGCGGCAGCCAGTTCCAAGGCTAACGGCATCCCGTCCACCAGGCGGCACAGGTGGGCCACAGGGGTCAGGGTTTCCGCCGTTAGGGCGAAGGCGGGCTGTGCGGCGCGGGCGCGGCTGGCAAACAACTGCACAGCGCTGTATTGGGCGGCGGCCGCAGGGCTGATGGCAGGTGGCGGCAGGGCTAAACCATCCAAAACCAGGGTTGTTTCCCACTGCACATGCAATGGTTCCCGTGAAGTGAGCAGCAGCTTGATGCCCGGCGCTTGCTGCAACAGCTGCACCAGCCAGATCGCCTCATCCAGCAGATGCTCAAAGTTGTCCAAAACCAGAAGCAGTTCCCGGTCGCGTAAAAAGGCGAACAGCTGCGCGGCGGGGTTCTGGCTGCCGGAAAATTGCAGGCCGCAGGCGGCGGCAACGGCCGTCACCAACAGCGTCCGTGAATCCACTCCGACCAGCGGCACAAAAAAAGCGCCGTGTAAAAAGAGCTGACGCCGGTGCGCCTGCTCCGCCCCTTGCAGCGCCAGCCGCGTCTTGCCCATGCCACCAGCGCCAACGATGGTCAGCAGGCGGCGGTCGGGGTTTTGTAGGCAGGCGCTGATCTGCGCCAGCTCTTCAGTACGCCCCACAAACGGCGTGGGCTGGGGTGGTAAATTGTGTGGAGGTGTATTGCCAGCTGCCTGGATACGCGTAAACAGGGTGGTTGTTTCGGCAGAAGGTTGGCTGCCCAGTTCCGTTTCCAACAAACGGCGGCACGTTTCATATTGGGCCAGGGCGGCGCGGCGCTGGCCGCTGCGGGCCAGGGCGATCATGAGCTGGCGGTGGGCTTCTTCGCGCCAGGCGTCGAGCGCCAGCAAACGCGTAGCGTTATCAATCGCCCGGCCGTATTCCCCTCGGCTGAGGTGGTGTTCGGCCAGGGCGTGCAGGGTGTGCAGTGCCAGTTCACGGTAACGAGCGCGCTGAGCCAGCATCCATTCTTCAAATTCAGGAGCGTCGCGCACATAAAAACCAGCGAGGAAGTCGCCCCGATAGAGGGCGGCGGCCTGCTGTAAGGCAGCGCTGCGGGCAGGTGGGGCAGCGCTGCGGGCGCGGTGCAGGTAGTTTTCAAACTGGGCGATGTCGAGGCTGTGGGGCACGGCCGTATCAAACTGCACGGCATCACGGGTGATGAGTAAATAAGGTTCCAGCAGCTTGTGCAGGTTGGAGAGGGTCTGGCGCAGGTTATTTTTGGCGTCGGCGTCGGTCATTTCGCCCCAGAGCAAGGCGGCCAGCGCGTCCCGCTGGTGCGGCCGGGCAGTGACAGACAAATAGGCCAACAAGGCGGGCGCTTTGCTAGAGACAAAACCGCTGATTGGAGTATCCCCCCGGCGTATTTCTGCCCCGCCGAACAAACAGATTTCTAAAACGGCCGTCATACCCCACTCTAATAAATGATCTCTAAATGATCGCTTTTTAAGATAGACAAAGATTAACACAAACGTAGGTTGATGGAAAGAAAGCATGGACAGGGAATTGGGGAAACGGCCGTTGCGCTATCACAGCTTCATCCTCACTTTGTGGACAGAAGGCGGCGCGCTGCCCAATGCCCCACCCGTCTGGCGCATCAGCCTGCAAGACCCGCACACATCTGAACGGCGCGGCTTCAAGGATTTGGCGGAGTTGGTGCGGTTTTTGGAGGGGTGGACGGCCGATCCGCCAGATGAATCGCCAATGGATGGATAGCAAAAGCGGCTGTGAAATCTATCGTTTACCAAAACTCATTTTATTTTACATAAGGAGAAAACATGAACAATCAATCTATTATTCGTTACGGCGGCATTGCCGCCATCGTCGGCGCCGTGTTATACGTGGTGTCCCTGGTTTTGTGGATGGGGGCGGGCACAAGCGGCCCATCGCCGCTGGCGCAAGCCCTCTATGTTGCCAGCCAACTCATCTTTTTTGTTACCCTGTATGCCCTGTACATCGTTCATCGGGATGAATCACCCGTACTCGTGGTTGTTGGGGCGCTGGTACTGGCCCTCAGCATCCTCGCCAGTTTGTTCATTGATCCCACGGATACCAGCAACCCCATCGTTACTTTCCTGACCATTGCCTACGGGATGGGCGGGCTGATTTTGGGCTGGCTGGCCTATCGCAGTCCTAAAATGAGCAAGGGCATCGGCGCCGCCGCCCTGCTCACCGGTGCGGCAAGCCTGGTGATGGTACCGTTCATCGTCGGTGGCGCGTCAGCGGAACTGGTGGGCATGTTGAACCTGGTGGTGACTGTGCCTTACCTGGTCTGGCTGGTGTGGCTGGGGGTTCATTTTTTGCGGGGTAAAACGGCCGTTGCCCAAATTGCGTAGCTTCGTCAAGTCGAGAAGTTCAACTTCTCCAAAGAAGTTGAACTTCTGACAATCAGGGAGATTTTTCAATGAAAAAGTTAACGTGGTGGTTCCGTATTGTGGGCGCGTTTTACCTGCTCTTGACTCTGATGAACGTGTATTTCCTGTTTCTTGCTGACGGCAGTCAAATGTTGGCCGACACCCTGCCCGCACCAATGAACACCGAGCCGCTGGCGGTACGTGCCTTTATGGACGCCTGGCTGGTGTTCGTGCTTGAATTCGGCGTTCTTGGCGCCATGGCGCTGGTTGCTTCAAGGTCGCCGTTGCAAAATAAAATCATGGCCTGGGTCATCATCTGGGCCGAGCTGTTTCGCGGTGTTTTGGCTGATGGCATTTGGATTATGCGCGGCTATGACGTCGGCAGTTACATCCCCTTCATCGTTATTCACCTGATCATCATCGTCACCGGTATCCTGTTCATGCGGCAGGCGAAAGCGGAAACGGCCGTTTCGCCCCAGTTGGCGATGGGTGATTGAACGCGAGAGATTGGTTCAATCTTCGAAGATTGAACCAACCTGTACACGAGGTAGATGATGAAAAAACGGCCGTTTCTCCTTTCGCTCCTGCTCATCTTGGCCTGCCTGCCGACCGCCTGTGGTCACACGGCTCCCAACGAAACCACCATCAAGATGGAAGCGATGCGCTTTCAGCAAGATGAAATCGCTGTCACCGCCGGGCAGCCCGTCACCCTGCGCCTGGTCAACCGGGACGACTACGCCCACGCCTTTGACCTGGATGACTTTGATATTCATTTGCAGCTGGCGGCCAAAGAAACTGCCGAAGTGAGCTTTATCCCGACGCAAAGTGGCACATTTACTTTCTACTGCGGCTCACCGGGGCATGAAGCCGCTGGCATGGTCGGGTCGATTACTGTACTGCCCTAGCAAAACCTTTGGCGACAAAAATAAACGATCGCCAAATGTCCAACTTTAGAAAGGCGACAAAACGACTGCGTGGAGGAAAACAATGATTGGCAATATTTTGGTTTTAATTTTGGTACTTGCGTTGGTGATATTGTTTGGCTGGCTCACCTACCGGGCGGTGCGGGCCAAAAAATTATGGCTGAAGATCGTGGGTGGGCTGCTGGGAGGCGTCATGACCCTGATCCTCGCGGCGATGGTTTTCATGGGCGGCAAAGGCATTGCGGCCACCTACTTCCCCGATGCGCCAGATGCGCCTGACCTGGCAGTGGTCAACACGCCAGAACAGATCGCCCGCGGCGAATACCTGGTGGACATTGCCTGCGTGGGCTGCCACAGCCAGGTAGGGTCGGATGGTAACCCCACGGGCCAACATCCGCTCAGCGGTGGCTGGAACATCGCCGAAGCCGAGGGCTTTGGCTTCATTGGCGACATGGTGACGGAAAACTTGACCCCAGGCGGCAAACTGGCCAACTACAGCGACGGCGAACTGTTCCGGGTACTGCGCTACAGCATTGATCAGCAGGGTCACGAACTGGGCATGATGGCCTTCTTACCTTACCGCGAGTTGAGCAACGAGGATACCGAGGCCATCATCGCTTACCTGCGCTCGCTGCCACCTGTGCCCACCACCGGTGTTACCGGCGACAAGATGAATTTCCTGGGTGCGGTGATGTCTGGTGCAGGTTTGTTTGGCGAAGCACCGCCGCCCGCGCCAGCCGTCGTCACCGCGCCGCCGCAGGGTGTGAATGCCGAATACGGTAAGTATGTAGCCACCTTTGGCGAATGTCGCGGCTGCCATGGGCCAGATGCCACCGGCGCGCCAGCCACATCGGTCAGCCCAGCTATTCCCAACCCACGGCCGTTTGTCAGCGAGCTTACCCTGGAGCAGTTTACGGCCGTAATGCGCAGTGGTGTCAAGCCGGACGGCCAACCCTTCCCGGAGACGATGCCCTGGCAAAACGCCAGCAAAATGGCGGATGATGACCTGGCGGCGCTGTATGCTTATTTGAGTGCGCTGGTAGAATAGCTTGGAGTCTGGTGCTATGCACTTTGGCGGTGCATAGCACCATCTTTTTGGCCCAACAGGGTTCTGGTGTCACGGATGAGGAGAATCCACACAAGGAGCTTATTGGAAGATGTTTGACATAGACCGCTCTGTGGAAGGTGGGATTGAGCGCGTGGTGTATCGGCCCCATAACCGCCGCTTTAACACGCCGATTGTGATGCAGCATGGCATGTGGCATGGCGCCTGGTGCTGGCAGGGGTGGCAAGAGCTATTGGCGGAATGGGGCTGGGAGAGCCATGCCCACAGCTTGCCCGGTCACGCTAGTTCGCCGACGCAACGGCCGATCCGCTGGTGTACGCTGGGCTATTACCTGGACTTTCTGAAAGCGGAAATTGACCGGCAGCCGCGCAGGCCGATTTTGATGGGGCACAGCATGGGCGGGGCGTTGAGCCAGCAATATTTGAAGGAGCGGGATGATTTACCGGCGGCTGTTTTGGTCGCTCCCTGGCAGTCGCACAGCATGATGATCCCCATTTTACGCACTATCGTCCGCGATCCGGCCGGGTTTGGCCTGTGTACGCTGAACCTGACAACCGCACCGCTGGTGCGCAACCCATTCCGGGCCGCGCAAATGTTCATTAGCGAAGGTGCAGTGCTGTCGCCGCAAGAACTGTATGAGCGGCTGGGGCCAGAATCATTGTGGGTGCTGCTGCAATACAACCCACCGCTGTGGCGGCCAGCGGTGCGGCTAAAAACGCCGCTGCTCTGGCTGGCAGGCGCGGCCGATACACTGATCGACGAGAAGGCGGAAGCAAAATCAGCCCAGCATTATGGGGCGGACTATGTGGTTGTGCCGGGGGCGGGGCATAATGTGATGATGGAGAAAAGCTGGCGGGAAACAGCCGTTACCATGCACAACTGGCTGGCAAAGCAAGTGTAACAAACAGAGGCGTGTTCCCCACCGCATAATAACTTTCCCCAGCGCATGACCGACATAACACGGCCGTTTCCCGCCTGACTTCGCGTTCATTGATAATCTCTTCGCCGCATACGTCGCAAGTCACGCGCATCCCGGCCCGGCTGATAATTTCTTTGATGGATTGCGTCAGGGCAACCGATTGAATACCAAACATTAAATCATCTGGCATTCTCTGGTAACCAAGCAAATATCCTTCCCAGCGATTCCGGGCTTCGGAGGCAAATGTCGGTGCGAGTTCACGAATGGATGGCAGCGGATAGAGACGAACTGCCGTTTCCGTCTGTGTATCCACAAACGTAACGGCCGTCTTGCCAAAATCAACGATCCGCAGTGTGCGTCGCCCTACCCAGCAGTTTGTCGCCACAGACACGCCATCAGCAAAGCACCCATCTGTTTCAACAATACTCAGCAGTCGCTTGTTTGTTTGCGGTAGTTCTATCGCCAATAGTTGGCCCGCCAGTATTCCCATACGTGCCCCCAGCACCTGCCGAGGACAGGGGTGACGGTGTAAGGCCGCGGATTGTTCCAAAAGTGAGTTAAGGTAATCAGTCATCAGTTATCGGTAATCAATTGAGGTTCGGTGCGGAAACTGTCCGGCTGACGGTGATGAACGGCGTGGATTTGCGTCATCGCAAATGGCTGTCCTAGTAGCCATAACGCAATCAGGGCGCAAAAAAGCTGTGAACTTAGCTGCGGTGCATAGCCTGCCGCAGCGAGAAGCAAGATGGCCCAAGCCAGCGTAGGTTGCATCTGCCAGTTTGCCAGGACGGTGACCCCCACCAGCCACAGCGTCAATACGTAAACCGGCCAGGGCAGAAAGAGCGTTAGCCCGGTTGACCAGATAGTGAGGATGCCGGTCATCGCTGGGTCACGCCAGAAGCTGAGGGCAAAAAACAAGGCTGGTACAGTGGCTATCAGCCAATGCCGCCGGGAGCGGCTACGGCCGTATGCCCACCACCAGACCATTACACTACCAACCACAAAGCTCTCGCCTACATTAAACAAGAATGTGCTAAATGATGGTGGCCCTGGCCAGCTAAGCAACCTATATAAGTTAGGCAGCAGCTGTACACAAAGACCGGCTAGCAGGGCGCAGGCAGGGAACAGCACGACGGCCGTTCCCTGCCATTTCCTCTTCTTCTCCGGTTCCGCCACCTCCTGCCCATAACGGTGGCCAACAATCAGGAGGATAACAGCAACTATCGCAAAAAGTTGATAGGTCAAGGCTACCCACATTGGCGGGACAATGAATAAAAACAGCGTACTTAATCCCACCAGCCCTACCAAGGCTATCGGTAGAATAATCGCCTGGCGGGTTCGCCAGGCCAACCAAAGTAACAGGACAACTGCCAGCAAAGCCACAAATGCTGCCGACACCAGGCCAATTCGGTTAACGGCCGTATACACCGCAATCACCAGCGGCGACTTGGGCACATGAATCGCCGCCCGCGTCAAAGTGCGCACCAGCAGCCATTCAACCAATGCGGCTACAGCCAACCATTTGTAAACCATTTGCTGATTCATCATGATTCTCACTTCTTAGGATCTGGCAGCCTAGAAAACACCCAGATGCCAGCAGCTACCGCAACAATTGCGCCAAAAACGAGCAGCATGGGGACAAAGATGTAAGGCAGCCCCTCTAGCGTGTTGGCGGAGGATTGTCCCCCGCTGCCGTCGGTACCATCGGCCGCCGCGGCACCGGTTGCGCCGCTGGCAGCAGATGGCTCCCCAAGCTGCAGCGAAATCCACTGTGAGGTTGATTTTTGCCCGTTGCGCTCTTCATTAGCGCCATCCCAGGCCGCAAACGCTAGCTGGTAAACCTGATTATTTTCAAATTGAGCGTCTTCGGCCGCGGGTGACTGCAAATCACGGGCAAAGATGACACGCCATTTGCCGTCGGTAAATTCACCATGCCCCAACACATTTTGCATCTCGGCTGGCTGTGAGGTCAGCGAGCCAAAACTGCCCGCAATCAAATCTTCCACCGGTGAGGCATAGGAAGCGCTGGCAAACAGGTTATCAGCGGCCATGGCCGGCACATAGTTGATATCTTCATAGGATGAAACTGGCGCAGTTGCGCCCGCTTCGGTGTCGGCAAAGGTATAGCCGTCTACGTACATATCCGGGTAGACGTCGTCCACGTCTTGCCGGGTGGCCAGTCCTGCCTGCCAATCCGCCTTCCAGTGCCAGATGTTCACGTTGCCGCCCTGCTGCCCCATACAAAAGAAGGGCTGCCCTTCTACGAGGGGAAACTGGATCGCAACGGCATCGGCAAAATCCTGCACGCGCACGGCCGTATCATCCATAGTCTCATCTTCCCACGTCACCAAGAAGGCGATTTGCTCGTCGTTGTACAAAGCACGCACATCCACTGCTTTCACATTGGCGTCCGGGAACATCGGTCGGGCTACGATTTGGGCGCTGAGGGGGATGGAAACGGCCGTTGCCTCCTCCCACACCGCCGATGCCACATCATCCAGCGGTAACGCACCAGCCACTTGCGCCGCTGCAATCGTAACGCCCTGGCTGCCTGCCAGCGGGATCTTGAAAAACGTCAACATCCCGGCTAGTGCCAACAGAGTAAGCAAAAAAAGTCGAGATCGTGTGATCATAATCTACTCCATCAGAGGAGATTAAGAGATTGGAGATTTTGCCTCACTCCCCAACCGCAAGTCTCTAATCCCCAATCTCTAACCAACATCCGCCGCCCGGATAAATCCCTGTTCGCCCAGTCCGGCCACGGCGCAGTCGGCGCAGGAAAAATCCGGATCAAAAGGCGTATGCTGCACATCGGTCAACTGAGGCGTGTCCAGCGACACACCCAGCCGCTCAGCGTCAGCCTGTACAAAGTCGGAGGCAAATTGAGCCAGCACTGTATAAAGCGAATCGGGCGCATTATGCGCCACGCCTTGAGCAAACAGGCCAATCCAACGCCCCAGATGGTCTAGCAAAAATTTACCTTGCGCCGCCTGGCATATCTCCAGGTGTTCAGGAATACTTGTTTCCAGGGCATAGGCTTCCTTCAGCGCCAGAATGTGCATAAATTCTAGCTCCACTGCCACGTGATCCGGCCGTTCCCGTTTTCGGCCGCCTAGATTAAAGCCAAAGGCGCGGTAAAATCCGGCGATGTCGGCCATTTCCTGGCTCTGGCGGTATTCGTGCGGCATGCCGTACTCCGTTTCGTAGCACAACGAACCGGCAATACCAAAGGTGTGGCGGTGGGCAGCCTGCAAATCGGACAGGCTGGCAGTGGGGAGGTTCGGTCTGACAGCGAGCCAGCCCAACGTCCGCACAATAGGGGGTATTAAGGCAGCGTCCTCTGTCCAGTTTTCACGTGGGTACAGGAAGGCTTCGGCTAAAAAGCCATAGACTTGCGCCCGACGGATTGCGTTTTCATTGTTCATCTCAATCTCCAATCTCTAAATCGAGTTCAGCCGCTCTTTCGGCCGTTCGTGCAGCGGTTCCACCACGCTTAAACGAGCTACTTCCCGCCCTTTGGCGTCGAAGCCGATAACGGTGTCATCGTACATCTGCCACGCCTGCCCGTTGCGCTCAATTTCCCGTACCAATGGTCCTTCTTCAATCTCAAACTTGAAGACCATCGTTTGGGTGGCGCGGAACAACTGCATCAAGGCCAGCGTGGTGCGCGAGGGAGCACTGTAACGCTCGATGGCCTGGTCCACGCCGGGACCAAACATCTGCCGCAGATACGGCCGTGGTGCCCAACGCGGCGGAATGTAGTAAATATTCGGCTCCGTGCCGAACTGCGGGTAAAGTGGCAGGGCAAGCTGCTCCCCACGAATCAGGTAGTAGAGCGGGTTTTGCAAATCTTCCACCCAGGTGCCATCTTCCGCAATTTCTACCAGCCCGTTCAGCCGAATCTTGCCGGGGCAAACCGCCATGCAGCGCGTTTCCATGGGTACGCCGTCGCTCAAAGGGTCATTACCTTCAACCCGTGGGTAGCAGCCGACGCATTTTTCGCTGGTGTGGGTGGTGCCGCGATACATGGATTTTTTGTAGGGACACTGCTCCACGCATTTGCGGTAACCCCGGCAGCGGCTCTGGTCAATCAGCACAATGCCGTCTTCTTCCCGTTTGTAGATCGCTTTGCGCGGGCAGGCGGCGGCACAGGCGGGATAGGTGCAGTGGTTGCAGATGCGCTGCAAGTAGAAGAACCAGGTCTGGTGAACGGGCAGCGCCGCTCCTTCAGTGGAAATGCCCAGCCGGTCGCCCTGGTATTTGGTGGCGGTGTCTTCGTAGAAATTGGGGGCGCTCCACTCGTTGTCGGGGGGGAGGTAGCCAAGCGCCTGATTGCCGGTGTTTAGCTCCGTTGCCGCTTCGGTAACCGTCATGCCATTGTAGATGCCATAAGGAGACTGCTCACCCGTTTGTGCCGGATCCCATTCCGCCGACCGCCCTGCCGTCTGGTGCGCCTCGTCCAACTGCTGCAAAATTTTCACATCCCAATACTTGGGGTAGCTGCCATAGGGCTTGCTTTCCACATTGTTCCACCACATGTACTCCTGTCCTTTGGAGAAAGTCCAGGTGGCTTTACAAGCCCCGGTGCAGGTCTGGCAGCCAATGCAGCGATTGATGTTAAAAATCGCGGCAAACTGCCTGTTGGGGTGCGCTTCTTCATATACATATTCCATCGGCCGGCCTAGCTGCCAATTGTAAACTTCTGCCATTGGTTGCTCCTTGTTCGCTGGATTGTAACCATGCTATACTTTAGGCCAATTCCAGAAAGTAATGATCCCAAAATCAGGCGTATTTCTGGAATTGGCTAGAGGCTTTTTCGGAAATTCAATGATCCAATTTGTCCCGAAAAAGCCTTACTCACAATCATGAAGGAAAGGTGCTATGTTTTTATTTACCGGTATCATCTTCAAAGAAAATGAGGTCTTTTGCTCACTTTGCCCGGAATTAGATGTCGCATCGGTGGGAGACACCCCCGAAGCGGCGAAGGCGATGCTGTTAGAGGCCGCTACCCTGCATCTTGAGGGAACCATTGAAGATGGTTTGCCCTATTTGCGCCCTGTTCCTGAGGCAGAAGATCCCCGGCAAACAGCGCCTGAGGCTATCGTTGCAGTTTTTCATTTCAAAGTAGACATCGCTGTTCACGCTTATGCCTAAACTTCCTCTTGTTAAGCCACGCCAGGTCATCACCGTTTTAGAAAAAGCCGGATTTGTGCAGGTACGCCAACGGGGGAGCCATTTGCGCCTGAAGCGTGGCAATCTTTCTGTTACTGTACCCATCCATCCAGGCGATTTACCACAAGCTGTTTTGCGCTCCATTTTGCGCCAGGCGCACATGACGCCGGAAGAGTTCCTCGAACGCCTATAATTTCCATTGAGCGCATGTCTCAGCAACTAAATTCTGCACCCACACTTCCCCTTTTTCCTGGTAGATGCGGTGCGTTCCCAGGTACAGCGGGCTGGTGAAGAGGGTCATGAGCTGCTTTTCGTGCCAGCCAAGGAGAATGAACTCCTCAATAACAGCCTGGGCCATGGCTTCGGTTTGCCCTGGCTCACCGGGAATGACCATGCCTATCAGTTCGTAGGGGTCTTCTTCGTGGGCGGGCAGGGGGATGCCCAGGTCTACCGGCTGGCCAATCATGGTTAAGGGGATGCTATTCATCATGCTCTCCTGTGGGTTGTGTATCGAGCATGGTAACCACCTGTTGCCATTTATGGATGAGGGTGGGGATACAGGCAGAGCAAACGGATAACGGCCGTTCCTTATACGACCACATCATCATCGGAACCTCATGCTCTGTCCGGCTGCAGTTAAAACAACTTTGGGGCGTTTTCTGTACGGTCATATTTTTTATTCCTCATCCTTTCCTGAGACGGTCGTTACATCGCCCGCCATGTATTTCTCCATAAAGCTGTTCTCATGGCCGGGCGTAAAGCCAGATTTCACCGGCTCCCAGACCCCGATGCCATTCAAGCCGCCATTTTCGGCCTTTTCCACTTTCACCAGCGTTTCTTTGGGCACGGTATTCAGGGCGTGGTTATCCGCCTCGCCGCCAAACATGAAGCCGGTAAACACCTTCTGCTTGTGAAACAGCGTATCCGTCTGGTGCATGGGCATGGACCAGTCGCGGGTGATGGACTGCTGGGAGCCGTAACGCAGGTTGGCCTGGTAGCCAGTCCCTTCGGATTTGGCCAGCCCGTCGGGGCGTGTCTCATGGGCGCGTACCGACTTTTCCGTGGCCATAAACGGCCCGTGCTTGAGCATGATGATATGGTACGGGTAAGCCGGGTTGTACTTCACGCGCAGCATCAGCCGGGCTACTTTGTAGAAGGGATCATCCGGTTTCCAGCCGCGATACGGCCGGTCCGCCGGGTTGGCGTCCACGTAGACGTAATCCCCATCTTCAATGCCTAAATCTTTGGCCGCCTGCGGGTGCATATGCAGTTGATGGTCGCCCACGCCCGGCAGC
This sequence comes from Anaerolineae bacterium, assembly GCA_020848035.1. Lineage (GTDB taxonomy): Bacteria > Chloroflexota > Anaerolineae > Promineifilales > Promineifilaceae > Leptofilum. The sequence continues at coordinate 32,522 of JADLAX010000005.1, forward strand.
CGCTTGTCCACCCGGTACGGGTCGCCGAAGTTGCTGTCCAGGATAATCGTCCAGTCCACCGTACTCCAGGAGGAGTGGACGCGGTGGCGTGTTTTGGGCGTCAGGCAGTAGAAATGGTAGCCTTGTTCCCACAGCGGATTTTTGCTGACCTTTACCTGCGTCCATGGCTTGGCAATATTACGCACGGTGCGCTCTTCCCAGCCCATCTCTTCTTCGGGAATGCCGTAGTCGTCGGGGCGAATAAAGCGGCTGCTGCTGACGATGACGTTGGGCAGGTAGGGTGTGCCTTCTGGTCCTTCGCGGTGGCTGATGATGTTTTCGCCGTATTCGATGGCTTCGGGGATGTCGCAGTAGGCAGCCAGGCGGCCGCAGTCGGTGAAGAATGGTTCCGAGTCGTTGACCTGCTCCCAGAAGGGGATGCGCGGGTAGGTGCGGAAGAGCATCAGCGCCGCGCCCGGCTCGCCATATTTGCCGTCCATAATGTCGTCGTAGGTGTAGCCGCGGGTAGGCACAGACATATCCAGCAGGCGCTGAATGTATACTTCCGGCCGTCCTTCCAGGACAAATTTCCAATAATCGCGGAACCGCTGGTCGTCCAGTTCGTCGCCAATGGCCGCCGCCAACTCACCCAAGATCACCACATCGTCTTTGGTGTCATAGAGCGGCGGAATGCCGCCTTTCCAGATTTGCAGGAACGGGTTGGAGCAAGAACCGGTGATTTCGGGCACGGTGAATTCGGCCCAGGAGTTGGCCGCCAGGCCAAAGTCAGCGTATTCCACGCTGGCGGTCATCTCAATGTCTACGGCGATGATCAGGTCAATGAGCGGGTTGACGTTTTTGATCATGTCGTAATGGTGCTTGGCGTTGTTGAGCAGGTTGACGTTGGAGTGGAACAACACCTTGCTGGGGGTGGGCATGTGGGTAGCGCCGGTGAAATTGCGACGGCCGTATTTCGGCGTCTCCACAATCAGCGGCCGGTCGCCATGATTCCAGTAGGCCGGTTCCTCATCCTGAGCATAGCTGTGCGCGTGTACGTCCTTGCCGTCCAGCGTATCACTCAGGTCGGGGTTAAAGGGGTCTTCGGCAATCCAGCCCTTAAAGCCCGGCCCCGTCCAGGGTGACCCCTGGAAGAGGGCAGCCTTGTAGTTGCCCGCCCAGGTGTAGCAGCCTGCGCCCGGTTTGCCGATGTCGCCGGTGAGCATGACGGGCAGGAATTGGGCGCGGTTGGCTAAGGTAGCATGGAACCAGTGGTTGATGCCTTCACCGATGTGAATGGCGACCGGACTCATCGTCACAATATCTTCGGCCATCTGCTCGATGAGATTTTTGGGTGCGTGGGTGATGTCGGCTACGGTGTCTAGATCGTATTCTTGCAAATGCTCCTCGTACATGGCCCACAAGGTCATCACCTCAATCTCTTCCCCTTCGCCGCCTTCTTCGGTGGGCAGTAAAGTCACTTTGCCCGACCAGGTAAGGCGGGGGTTGATCCCTTTGCCATCCATCTGTTCGCCCACGTCGTCGCGGGTGAGGGGGATGAGTTCACCGACGTTGTCATCGAAGACCACGTAGTCGCCCAGGGTGTCGTACTGTTCCTGGCTGAGGCCGTGCAGCTTGAAGCTGGGGCCGTCTTCGCTCAAACCGGGTTGGTAATCCGGGAATATTTCGTGAGGGTGCAGCCGTTTGAGGGTGTCCAGCCGTACCACCAGGGGGAAGTCGGTGAATTGTTTGACGAAGGGTTCGTTGTACCGTTCGTTGTCCATAATCCATTTGCTTACACCCAGGAAGAGGGCGGTGTCGGTAGACGGCCGTATCGGAATCCAGGTGTCGGCTTTGGTGGCGGGCGGTGAGTATTCCGGGGTGATGGTGTAAATTTTGCCGCCCCGTTCCATCGTTTCGATGAAAAAGTGGGACTCCGCCATCTTGTTTTCCACCAGATTTTTGCCACATTGGATGTGCAGTCGCGTATTGCGCAAGTCGTTAAAGTCGCAGTCTGAGGCTTGCAAGCCGGTGGTGAATGGGTGGCCGGGAGCCTGGTCCCCGTGCCAGGTGTAATTAGACCAGCGGCGGCCGCCCAATGCTGTTTCCTCATCGGTGCCGCGCACGTGGGTATCCAGCAGCGCCAGCGTGTTCGAAAAGCGATACATGCCATATTTGCCGATGACGCCTAACAGCCCCATGCCGCCGCGGCATTTCATGGTGCGTGTACCCGCCCCCTGCATGGCCGCGATCATCTCGTCAGGATAACCGTCGGCCTGCAGGCGGACTACTCCTTCTCGTCCTGAGTAGTGGGTGGCAATGGCGATCATGCCACGGGCGATGTAGCGGTACGCTTCGTCCCAGGAGGTGGGGACCATCACGTCCTCGCCACGAGCGGTGAATTTGTATTTATCGCGGTTGGCCGCATCCAGGTACGGGTAGCCATCATCGGCCCAATTCTTCCAGCCCTGGCGCATGATGGGGCCTTTAAGGCGGTGCGGCCCGTAGACGCGGCGGTGGAAGGTTTGCCCTTTTTTGCAGCCGCGTGGATGCCAATGGGCGGTGGCGGTGTTGCCGTAGAGGTCGCTGTATTTGTCTACGTCATAGTTCGTCTCTGAACGCAGGATAACGCCGTTACGCACGAAGGCACGCAGGCGGCAGGCGTGGGTGTCGTTGGGGGAACAGACGTAGGTAAAAGAAGAATCGTAGGCATACTGGTTGCGGTAGATTTCTTCCCAGCCCCGGTCAGGGTAATCGGCCAGAGGGTTCAGCACATTGACCGGCTCCAGCAGCTGCAAATGCAAATATCTGGCCATAGCAACGCCGCTGACAGCGCCACTCATTTTGAGAAAGTCTCGACGGGATAAGTTCATAAGCGTACTCCGTATATTCGGGAGATTGGCGATGAGGTGAGTTTAATCTCCAATCTCTAATCTCCTGTGCGCGTTGACAATTCGTTAATCGCCGCCAGCAAATCGGTACGACGCGCGCTAACACGTCGGCTGGTGATGATCTGGACGTAGTCCTGATTCATATCGGCATGGATGATGGGAATTGCTGGAAGTAAAGCAAGAAGTGGTTGTAGGTTGGTTTGGGTCTGTTCACTAATGTTGGCAACGATGATGATGTGAGGGAGGGTTTGGGAAACGGCCGTAACCGCCTGAGTGGGTGATACGGCCGTGCCCACCACCTGTATGTTCTCCGTGTCAGCCAGGATTTGGCCCAATGATTCGGTGAACAACGTATGCCCAACCAAAAAAATACGACACCTCTCTTCTTCCATACCCTGAAGGGTAGCGAAGGAAAACAGAATTATCTATCCGTCACAAGTGGCACAAAGGATGAAAAAAGAGTGATTTTTAGGTTGTTCGGCTCACGAAGGAGTAGCTCTTTTGGGATGTGATTCGTTCATGAGGTTGGAATTGTAGGAGCCGCGAGGAAAGTGTGAGCAACGGCCGTATCCTACTCGTGGGCCAGATACCATTGCAGAGCCGCTGCCATCAATTCTGGATCCGTATCGTAGGCAAACGTGGCTCGCAGTACCCCTTCCCGATCCAGTAAATAAGATCGTGTTGAATGGTCAATGGTATAAACAGCCTCAGGCCCGCTGCCCAGGCGGCGTTCGTAATAAAAACCGTAGTCCGGCTGAATGCGAGCCAGCGTAGCATCATCAGCGGCAAACCCCACAAAATCCAGATCGAAATTAGCCAGATAAGGCTGCATCAACGCAACGGTGTCCCGGTCAGCATCAACGCTGATAAAGACAAAGTTTACTTCTTCGGCCGCTTCCCCCATCACAGCCTTGGCATTTTTGTAATCGACCAACGTCAGCGGGCAAAAGTCAGGGCAATGCATGTAACCAAAGAAGATGAGACGCCAACGGCCGTTTAAGTCACTCAGCGCAGCTACATCCGGACGGGTGCTGGGTGCGCTAAAGTCCTGCACTCTTACCGGTGGGTTGGTAACTTGCCCTACGAAAACACCATCAGCAGCCGCCAATAATGATGCTGTTGTCAACGCATCGGTCCCCTCCACTGGCTCAAGTGAGACAACTGCCTCAACCTCCAGCGTGGCGCCTGAGTCAAACGTCAAGGTCAACATGATGGTGTCGCTGGCCACCAGCGGTGCGCTTAAGCCCATCAGCATGATATGCTCACCGCCCGGCTTTAGCTGCACCGTCTCCCCCGCCGGGATTTGAACTGCCTCTACCGGACGCATTTTCATCAAATCCCCATCCATCTGTGTTTCATGTATTTCGGCACTTTCGGCAACGGCCGTCTCTACGCCAACCAATTGCTGTGGGGAACGGCCGTTATTCGTAATTTGCAGGTAGGCGGCGCTCATGACATCTGCCGGGCGCACCCAGGCACCGCTCACCTGCAATGCTTCTGCTTCTGTTTGTGTCGGTGCACAGGCTGCGAAAACGGCCGTCATCAGCAGCAAAAAGAGGAAACTCAGCACCAGCTTTTTTGGCATATTTCGTTCTTCCTGGTAGGACGAATCCCCAGGTGAGGCAGATGATCTGGCTTAACCTGCACCACCTGTGGATAAAAGTTTATCTGTTTTTGGTTCGTTTTGACTTTTGGGGCGGAACGGCCGTTTAATGGCCAGACTCCTCCGGAAAACCTTCAGCCCCAAAAATGTCAGGGTTTTCTTCACCCTCGGCATAGAGGAAGCCAACCAGCCCCCGCTCCAAACGGCTCAAAGCGTGATCAACCATAATGTACCGGCCCGGCACATCCATGGTAAACTCAACCACGGTGGCCCCACCAGGGGGTACCATTGTCGTTTGCACATCTTCTAGTGGCGGCGAACTTAAAGACGCCATTGGATAAACCCGGTCAAAAATCTCACCAATCATGTGGAAGGAGGAAATTTTGTTAGGCCCGCCCACGCCAAAATAAATGCGTACGCTGTCGCCAACCGCTGTGCGCATGGCATACTCATCCAGCGTGAGGGCATTGGCCGCCCCATTAAACACATAATATTGAGGGGTCTCGTTGAGCATTTGCTGGTGGCTGAAGGTGAGATGCCCTTCCGTGCCAAATGGCTGTTCGGTGTAAATTTCACCCTGCATCACATAAAATTCGTGATCCACTTCCGGCAAGCCCTCTTCCGGTTCCACCAAAATCAGACCATACATACCACTGGAGATGTGGTGAGCGATACTGGGAGTTGCACAATGATACACATAGAGACCTGGCTGAAGCGCCCGGAAGTTGAAGGTAGACACTTCCCCCGCCATCGTCTGGGTGAACTCTGCCCCCCCGCCGGGACCGGTCACTGCATGCAGATCGATGGAGTGGGGCAAGATACTCTCAATTTGATTATTAATGCGCACTTCCATCGTGTCGCCGATGCGCATGCGCAGCATTGGCCCCGGCACCTGACCATTAAAGGTCATGTAGCGAAAAGTGGTACCGTCATCCAGCTGGCCGTCTACTTCCATTGTGGTCAATTCAACGACATGATGTTGGGATTCTGTAGCCGTAATTGGCGGCGGCATATCAGCCGGATTACGAATAATAGAGACAGCGTCGGCTACAGCTGGCGCCGCAGAAACAGTGTTCATGGCATGATCCATACCACCATCGGCCAGCGATTGGTCCATCGCTGCTTCATCACCGGCGCTAACTGCCCCTTCTACCCGCAGCACCCCTTCCAGGCCAGCATCGCGCTGCCCCGGCAGCGAAGCGTAATAATGAAACATCCCCAGCTGATCCGCCATGAACTCAACCGTGACAGGTTCTTCTGCTGCTGTCAGTTCGCCCGACGAAACGTCAAACGCGTCGATTTTTATATCGTGGGAATTCGAACTTTCGTTGATGAGGGTGAGGCGCACCGTGTCACCCAGGCGGGCAGACAGTTCCGGGTTCAAAACACCATCAATGCTGCCACCAACACCAACAAAGCCCGCCTCATCTGACGATGCCCGCAGACTGTATTCAACCACGGCGGGCGCTGAGGTACCGTCTGGATTGGCCAGGTAGGCAATAACATTGTCTACTTCCTCAGAAGTTAACTGCAAATTGGGCATGGGCACGTTGTTGTGTTCGGCTAACAGTTCAGTTGCAATCGGGTCGCCTTCGGCCAGCATCACGTCTGGCTCGATAATCCAGCGCGCCAGCCAGTCAGGATCGCGCTGCTGGGTCACCCCCTGTAAGTCTGGCCCCACTCTCACGCCTTCGCCGATAGAGTGGCAGGCCGTGCATTTGGCTATGAATATTTCCTCTCCCAGGGCCGCTGAGCCTGCCTCTGTTGGTTGGTTTACAGCAGAAACGGCCGTATCAGCTGTCCCCACGTCTGCCGTTCCTGTCTGGTCTCGGAGGGAAAACCCAATCAGGGCTGCGCCGCCGATACATAGCAATATCATTACGCCCACAAAAATTGCCAGATCACGACTTGTAACCGGCCGTCTGTCCCAAGGTAATTCAGAAGTTTGATTCGTTTGTATGCTCATGCTTTCGCCTCATTTCGTATTAAATAGACTGCTGATCGATGCAACCAGGCATGGAGAGAGCGCCTGGCTTAAGCGTAGGATAGACCAGGGGGGATCAGTTGGCCTTGATCTAAATCAAGTTGGTTTAAAGTTGTGCCTGCTCGTGAAGGATATCTGGCTTGGTAATGATGATACGGTGGCGATCAAAGCGGATGGCACCGGCTTTTTCCAGGATACGAAGGGAACGGCTGATGGATTCTGGCGTTGTCGCCAGGTGATTGGCAATCAGGGCACGGGTGATGGCTGGATGTTTCAGGGAGCGATTTTCACTCTGCTCCAGCAAAAAATGAGCCAGGCGAGCCGTAACGGAATGCAGAGCCAGGTCTTCCATCCGTCCGGCTGCAAAGCGAATTCGTTCTGTCAACCCCTGTATGATAGCCAGGGCCATTTCATGATCTGCTTGAAGCGCCTGGGAAAAAACATCCGTAGCAATGACCCAGGCAGAGACATCGGTCACGGCCATCGTGCTGACAGGGTTGGGAGCGCCGTCGAGAGCGGCAATGTCGTTGAAGGTATCTCCAGGACCCAAAATGTGCAGGATATATTCCTGTCCATCGGGGGAGAGTTTAAAGGCTTTGACGCGGCCGTTTTCTACAATCCATAATCCCGCAGACGGCTCACCTTCCAGAAATATCATCTCATTGGATGCAAATGTACGGTGTGCTGCCTGCTTTGCAAATTTGTTTAAAGTAGATTCTGCTACATGGGCAAAATAAGGCACTTGTTGCAGCATGGAACGTACGGAAAAGTCGCTCATTTAAGCCACCCTCTTTCCGTAGAAGCCAATGTTGGTAAGTTGAAATTCGACAAGCCAGTTATTTTCAATGACGATCGACAAGCGCATTTTTCCTTTTTTATAGAAGTGAACGGTTTCCATCCAATGATGGCATACAGATTTGTGTCAAACTGCGGCAGCATGAAAGATGACTTTATCATATGCTTACTTTAACTCTGTTGTGCGATTTTTAAACGTTTTTGAGTAGCCAGTTTGTTTTGATGCAATTTATTGCAACAGTATATGAATATGTAGGTTGGTGCAAAACGTTTGCCTTTGGGTCTTTGGCAGATGGTATTTTCATCCCCTCCTTCTTTAACAAATGGAACGTCACCCGGGTTAACCAGAACAGCCCCAAAGCCGAATTGGCTCTGTTATTGCCATCATCCGGGTTGGGCAGGTCGGGCCAGAAGAGGAAGGCCAGGTGGTCGCGCGACCGCCTGGCTCGGGCGCGTAGGCTAGGTAGAAGAGCAGTATCCCGCGCCTGGCGGCCCGCCAGGTCGGACGGCTTGTCGCGACAGGCGATCTGCGGCGATCCCAGCAGGGTGATCTGCAAGGCGGCGAACGCGGCGTCCATGGCAGATTGCATCATTGATTACGCTACCGAACAGCGCCGGAGGCGGCAAGCCGTCTGGCTACAAGATTCAGCTACGGGGGCAACGGCCGTTTCATACTCGGCACGGGACACATGGTACTTAAAATTGATCTGCAAAATTTTCTCGGACACGGGTTTCTCCTTGTAGCATTACAGACTGGGTTATACGCTATAGAAGTTTTATCTGTCGCTAGCGTGCCATAGAGAACAGTGAAAACTCGTTAAGCGGCCAAAGTTTAGGAAAGAAATAATGGTGAAGAACATCGTGCTACTGGTTGCTTAACCGGGCAGAATGAGCAACAAATTTATATGAGGCTCTCTTTGTCCATTTTTTCCCGAACGGGTTTTTACTACTCCCCCCCATTTGGGGTATTGCTTAAAACTACCAAATGTGGACAATTCCGCTTGATATTATTTCAATGTCCGGCTTAAGTCCTCCATAAGCCATGTTGGATGGGATGTCAAAAAAGCAAAACCTTAAGCATGTCTAACAAAACTAAATAGGCAATCTATTGCAAATTTGCAAAGCTGCTCCCTGTGTGCATCTTTGAGTGCCTGAGCAGCTGCTAAATCAGCAGCTGCTAATTCTGACCCTTGCCCGGTTCCAGGTGGATCGTTACCGGTAAGAGTAAAAAACATTTCCTTTAAGGAGAATTTTAATGAGTCACAAGCAGCTTTTTCGTATCATTAGTTTGACATTACTATTTCTATTGGCAGCTTGCAGTGGCAGTGAGGTCAGCCTAAGCAGTGCAAACATTAGCGACGCCCGCTTAACCAAAGACGAGGATGGTACGCGGTCTACCAGCACCTTCTCGCCCACCGATACCTTTTATCTGCTAGTAGACCTGGCCAACGCCCCAGACGACACAACAGTAAAAGTGGAGTGGACGGCCGTTTCTGCAGAAGGTGCCGACTCCAACACCGTGCTGGATGACGTCGAACTCACCGGCGGCAGCGGTACGCTTACCTTCGACTTGCAGAATGACAATCCCTGGCCTGCCGGAGATTACAAAGTTGATCTTTATTTGAATGACGAGCTGGAGCAAACCCTCACTTTCAAAGTCAGTAGTGGCCTGTCTGGGGCACAGCCAGAAGATTCTCCGGCAGAAACGCCGGAAGAAACGACGGGTTCTGCCTCAATTAACCGAGTAGAAGAAGTGAAAACGGCCGTTATCCAAATTGAAGCCCAGGGTACCTTTGTAGACCCCGAAATCGGCACCATCTACAACGCTGGCGGGCGTGGCTCCGGCTTTATCATCGACCCCAGCGGTATTGCTGTTACCAACAACCATGTGGTTACCGGCGCTGCCTTGCTCAAGGTGTGGGTCGGTGGCGAAAGTGAGCCGCGCAATGCCCGGGTGTTAGGTGCCTCCGAATGTGGCGATTTAGCCGTCATTGACATTGAAGGGGAAGGATTTCCTTACCTTGACTGGTACAGCGGCAGTGTCGATGTTGGTCTCGATGTCTACGCCGCCGGATTCCCTCTTGGTGATCCGGAATACACGCTCACACGGGGTATTGTTTCTAAAGCAAGTGCCAATGGTGAATCAAGCTGGGCATCAGTCGATGCCGTCATTGAGCATGATGCAACAATCAATCCCGGCAACTCTGGTGGGCCTCTGGTAACCGCCGATGGGCAAATCGTGGCCGTGAACTATGCTGGACAGTCTCAAACCAACCAGTATTTCGCCATCGCCCAGGCGCAGGCCCTGCCCGTCATCGAACAGCTGCGGCAGGGGAATGATTACCTCTCCATTGGCGTGAACGGCGAAGCAGTCAACAATGGCGAAGGGCTGTCTGGCATCTGGGTTTCCTCGGTGAAATCGGGCTCACCAGCCGATGAAGCTGGCGTTAAGGGCGGCGACATCATCACCCGGATCGAGAACCTGGTGCTGGCTGTTGATGGCACGATGGCCGATTACTGCGATATTTTGCGCAGCCACAATCCAGAAGATAAGCTGGCCATCGAAGTCTTGCGCTTCAGCACACAGGAAGTGTTGGAAGGTCAATTAAACGGCCGTGTCATGGAACAAACCTTCTCCTTTGCCCAGGCACTTGAAGAAGAAGCAAGCAATAGTACCACCAGTGGTACTGGCGGCGGTACCTACACAAACTACGTTTCCATCACCGATGATTCTGGTCTGCTCACCCTCGATGTCCCCGCAGAATGGCGCGATGTCGATGGCAGCGCCTGGGAATCCGATGGAGAAGTGATTGGTCTGTCCGTAACCGCTGCGCCAAACCTCAATGATTACTATGGCACCTGGACTACCCCCGGTGTCACCTTCAACGCAACCGATCAGCTTGATTTTACGGTTGATGAACTCCTGGATGCGTTTGATTTCAGCAGCGACTGCACGCCCACCGCGCGCACCGAATACAGCGATGCGGTTTATGCTGGCAAATATGATGTTTGGTCGAACTGTGGCGGCACCGACACCCTGCTGGTTGTCCTGGCAGCCGAACCGGCCGATCAAAGTTACCTGGCCCTTATCACTGTTCAGGTTGTTACCGATGCCGATCTAGATGCACTGGATACAATCTTCAACACCTTTATCCTTAGCGAGTAACAATATAGTTTATACTCGCAAAGGGCATAATCTGACATTTTTTTTGCCAGAGGTGACGCAGTTAGAAAGTGCCCGCCGCGAGTATAAACAGTGGCATCCTTGTTCAGCGACCCAAAACGTTCGCCATCCAACATGGATGCCACTACTGCTTTGTTTATTTAGAATCACGCGCCAATTTTTGCCCTGGAAGACGCCGCCCCCCTTCGACGACTGGGCCGCCGCCCGGCGCGAACAGTTGCACCAACAAGCCCTGGTCTGACTGGCGGAGTTTCACCAGGAAAACGACCGTTTCTCTCAGACCATCCTCCACACGCGGCGGCACTCATTCACCGCTGCAAAAAGCAGCGGGCGCGGACGGTGACCGTCTGGGAAACCGACCCCAAGGAGCCAAAAGGCAAGCTGGCTGGGTAAAACACCCCTTCGCTTATGACCAACCCACACGCCAACTGGTCGTTTGCTGTCAGACGAAAACCTGGAAATGGCAAACGGCTATCCTGGTCTTCAATCTGGCTGATGACCAACGCCACCAATGGGGTGATGATCCATGTCACCTGGCGATGACAGCAGCCATCATTTGGGCCAGCCGGTCCATATCCAATGGTTTGGGCAGCCAGCCGGACAACCCCTCATTTTGCAGGCCAGCCACCTGTTCTTCATCCAACGAATGGCCGCTCATCAATATCACCGGCATGGGCTTCTCCTGCCGATTTAGCGCCCGGAACAGTTCTACCCCACCCAGCTGGGGCATCACCACGTCGCAAAGAATCAAGTCTATCTCGGTTGCCTGCCCGGCTAGTTGCGTCAGGGCGTCCTCTCCGTTGACCGCCTCCAGAACCCGATAATGCCACAAATGCAAATACTCCACCAGCGAGGCCCGCAGCGTCTCGTTGTCTTCCACCACTAACACCAATTCGCCGTTCCCCAATGGCCGTTTTACGTCATCGCTTTCGGTGAGGGGCAGATCGGTCGCCAGCATCAACTCTGGCAGGAAAATGGTAAATGTACTTCCTTCGTTTAGGTGGCTGGTGATTGTGATATGGCCGCCATGCTGGACCACAATGCCATACACCTGCGCCAGTCCCAACCCCGTCCCTTTGCCGTGCGTCTTGGTGGTAAAGAACGGTTCAAAAATACGGTCCAGATGTTCAGCGGGGATGCCTTCGCCCGTGTCCGTGACGCGCAGACATGCCCAACGGCCGGGCGACATATCAACGACCGGGGCTTCCTGCCGACTGCGCAGTGTCAACCGGCTCAGTTCAAGCGTGAGCCGCCCCCCCTGAGGCAAGACATCACGCGCGTTGACGGCCAGATTCATAATCACTTGCTGCAGACGCGTGGCATCGGCCAGCACCAGCAGCTCATCTAATTCGCACACGAAGGCCAGCTCAATGTACACTGGCAAGGTACGCTCAAGAAGTTCGATTTGTTCGTTAACCAACTGCACCAGGTCAAGCGGCTGCCGCTCCAGCGTAGAACGGCGGCTGAAATCCAGAATCTGCTTGACCATGTGGGCGGCCCGATTCGCCTGCTCCCTGATAGTGGTTAGACGTTCCCGGTTGCGTTCGTCCAACTGGTCTGAATGGGCTACCAACTCTGTATAGAGGATGATGATGGCCAGGAGATTGTTGAAATCATGGGCGATGCCGGCCGCCAGCCGGCCGATAGCGGCCAGGCGCTCTTGTTCATAAAGCTGTCGCTGCACCAGCCGCTGCTCGCTTACATCGCGCAACACCAGTACCCAGCCGGTAGGGACATCGGGTAACGGACTGGCAATCATCTCAAACGTTCGGTCTGTCCGAACCAGATCGTGCCAGCGCCCGGTCGGCGGTGAGGTGAGCAGGTCGTTGAGCGGCCGTCCAGCCAGGTGAGACAGCGTATCGCCTGGCCTGACCCCGGCCAGCAGGATCAAATATTCCCGTGCCGGTGGATTAGCGAGCACAATCCGATGATCGGCATCCAGCAGCAGAACCCCGTCTGGTACGCTGTGCATGATTTGGGTGATTTGCTCGGCCTGTTTGCGTGTTTGCTCGTAAAGGGTGGCGCGTTGGATGGCGTTAGCGGTTATGTCGGCAACGGCCGTTAACAACCGTATCTCGGTCGCCGTAAACGCCTGCTGCCGACCAATCCAAATGGCGCCAATCACCTGCGCCTGTGCCAACAAGGGCACACAGGCCACTGCCCGCACCTGCCGGAACAACTCGGGGCGCAGCACATCCCTTTCCTGGTGAATATCGGCGGTTATGAATGGTTGGCCGCTGACGATGACCCGATGCGGCATGCCTTCCCCCGCCGGCCTGTGGCTGCCCAGCGCTGGCGCAAATGCCCCATGAGCGGCTTCAACCGTGGTGCTGCCATCGACCGGGCTGACCATCACCAGGGCGGTGCCATCAGCCGTCAGCAAAGCGTCTAGCTGCACCAGAATGAGAGGCAGCATCTCGGCGCGGGTGGCGGCGGCCCGCAGGGCGGTGCTGACAGCCACGATTGCTTCCTGTTCCCGCTGATGCTGTTTGCGTTCGGTGATGTCTTGCTTGATGGCGATGAAATGGGTAATGACGCCGTTCTCGTCCCGCAAGGGGGTGATCGTCTGCTCTTCACTGTAGAGTGTGCCGTCCTTGCGCCGGTTGACCAGCTCGCCCTGCCACATCTCACCTGCCAAAACGGTGTCCCACAGCTGCTGGTAAAAAGCAGGCGTTTGCCTACCGGATTTCAGAATACGGGTATGCTGCCCGATCATCTCTTCCATCTCGTAGCCGGTGAGCCGGGTATAGGCGGGATTGGCCCATTCGATGATGCCATCTATATTAGTGATGATGATGGCGTTGGCGGCCGAAGCCAGTGCTGCACTCTGCCGACGCAGCTCATCTTCGGCCTGCTTGCGTTCGGTGATGTCATGGAAGATGACGATGCCGGCGAAAATCTCGCCCTGGGGGTTGCGGATCGGCGCCGCGTTGACCGAGACCCAATGATCATTTCCCGCTTCGTCACGGATGATGGCTATTTCGTCCTGCACTCGTTCCCCGCCCAGGATAGCCCGCGAGAGGGGCAACTCGTGCGAAGGATAAGGTTCACCATTGGGCTGGTAGGTTTGCCAACGTTCGGTAAGCTGGGTCACATCAATGTTGGTCAATGATTGGGGGTCACCGCCGCGAATATGGAAAGCAGCCGGGTTAGCCATCTGGATGGTGACATCGGGGGCGCTGGCGATGAGAATGCCGGAAGGAGATTGGATCAGCGCCATTTCCAGGAAGTCCCGCGTCTCCTGCAGCGCCTGTTCTGTCTCTCTCTGGGCTGTCACGTCGCGCTGGATGGCCAGAAAGCCGGTGATATTGCCCTCTTGATCCTGAAAAGGATTGACTGTTTCCTCGATGGTGACGAAACGGCCGTCTTTGGTTTTGTTGATGACTTCACCGCGGAATAGATGTCCGCTTGTGATTAGCTGTCATACGTCAGAACATCGTGTGAAAACATAACTTAACAACCATCAGAACATCGTGTAGCACTTTAACAACCAAACCATCAGAACATCGTGTAAAAACGGGTAAGTTTGCTTCATCCCAACAGGAGGATGAAGCAAATGAAAGACAAGTACTTGGCGGAACGCAAGTTGGCGGTGATGCAGTTAAGGCAAGGAAAAACAGTGACCGAAGTGGCCCAGAGCCTAAGTCGTCATCCTAATTGGGTGCGAAAATGGCAAAAGCGGTTTGAGACAGAAGGTTGGTCTGGTCTCAAAGAGAGGACCCGCGCCCCCAAGAAACCCAAACATCAATTGCTACCAGAGGTGCGGGCAGCTATCTGCCAAACACGCCTGGAACTGGAGGCTGAAGCCGCTTTAGGTGAAGGGCTCAAGTACATTGGGGGTCGGGCGGTGCGCACCAGACTGAAACAGAAACGGGTCAAGCCGCTGCCCAGCGTTTCCAGTATCGAACGTACTCTGAGGGAGGCTGGTTTGACCAGACCCAAAGCAATCTCCAGCAAATCCGAGATAGCCTACCCACGCTTACAGCCAACCCAGCCTCACCAATTGTGCCAGGTTGATATTGTGCCCCACTTCTTACAAGGTGGGCAACGGGTCGCCTGCTTCAATGCCCTGGATGTCGTTTCACGCTATCCAACGGGGAAACCTTTTGCGAGGCGACGCTCCCAAGATGCTGCTGGATTCCTGGTTCATGTCTGGGAAGAAATGGGCATTGCCCGTTACACTCAAGTGGATAACGAAGCATGTTTTAGTGGGGGCGCAACCCATCCATATGTGTTGGGTAAGGTCGTTCGCTTGGCTTTGGCCGTCGGTACGGAATTGGTTTTTTCACCAGTCCGGCATCCAGAAAGCAACGGCTTTGTCGAGCGTTTTCATCAGGATTATGACCGGCATGTCTGGGAAGACACTTATCTGAGCGATCTGGCAGATGTAGACAAACAAGCGGTTTGCTTCTTTGGCCTATACCGGCAACGCCAAGACCATAAACGGCTTCAAGGAAAATCGCCTGGTGAGCTTCATGGGTTATCAACCCCGCGAAAACTTGCCCTTGATTTTACTTTGCCCTCAGAAAAGCAGCCGTTACGGGTAGGTCGCGTTCACTTTATACGTCGCGTTCAACCTGACAGGTCTGTTCGTGTCTTGAACGTCAACTGGTTGGTGCCACACCGTGAACCAGACCAGGGTGTTTGGGTGACGCTTGAGTTTCAGGTGAGTGGCGCTACCTTGTCCATCTTTGATGCCGCACCCGATGCGACCGACCGAATCTGCTTGGTGGTCTATCCTTTTCCGCTCAATGAGCCAGTGGTACCTCCGCCTCAAAAATCGGTTCACCTGGAGAAACAACCAACTCCAGTTGAGGCGTCTCAGCCAAAGTTACCAGCAGCTTGGCCGCCACTTTCTCCAGTACAAAGACCCACACTTGTGTCATCGTCGCAACGCTTGGTGCAGGTCGGGGAACGATTATTCTTATCCACTGTTTACCACACAGCGCGTCTCACGCGCCGTGTTTTTCACACGATGTTCTGACGGTTATGTGGTTGTTAATGTTCAATTTCTGTTACACGATGTTCTGACGTACTACAATTAGCTGCCAGAAGCGTTCATAGACGGCCAGGTCTTGTTGGCCGCTTTTGAGAATGCGCGGCGTGGTTTTGCCGACCACCTCGGCGGCGGTGTAGCCGTACAGGTTGGTGAATTGGGCGTTGATGGTGGTGATGATACCATCCCGATCTGTCAGGAAAATCACGTCGCCGGAAGTGTCCACGGCCTGCTTCAGTTCCAGCAGCGATTTTTCCGTCCGCAGGCGTTCGCCGATATCGATGCCCATGCCGATGAGACAGGGGGTGTTGTTGTACTGGATGCGCGCGCCGGTAAAGTAGTAAGGCAGGCGACGGCCGTCTTTGGTGATGAGGCTGGCCTCGGCATCTGCTCGGCCGGTTTGGAAAACTTCGCCGATGCGCTCCGCAATCAGCGCCTTGTCCTGATCGGTAAAGAGATCGAGTGGATGTAGATGATTAAATTCGGCCGCTGAATAGCCTCCGATTTTTTCAAAGTTTTCATTCCAGCGCAGGAATTGACCCTCTTCGTTGAACAGGTAAAAGATGCCGGGCAGGCTGTTGATCAGGGAGTCGGACAAGGCCTTTTCATGCTGGATGTCGGCTTCGGCCTGTTTGGCGGTGGTAATGTCGCTGATGATAACCAGGACGGTCTTGTCGGGCAGAGGGGAGAACCGGGCCTTAAACCAGGCTTCACGGCCGTGCATGGGCAGGCTGTACTCTGTTTCAACCGGCAACTGGTTGGCCAGAGCCAGCCGCAGCTGTTCGTTAAAGAAGTTGGCTTTATCGGGCGGGAAGATATCGGCCATCTTTTTGCCCAGCGCTTCTTCGCGGGGAACATACAGCGTTTCTGGGGTGGTGGGGATGATTTCCAGGAAACGGCCGTTTTCATCCACAATCATCACCAGGTCGTGCATGGCCGCCAGCAGAGTGTGTGTCCATAGTTCATAGGCGCGGATAGCGGTGTCTATGCACTGCTGGGTCCGTGCGGCCCTGGCTTGGGCGGCGGCGATTGCCTGCCGCACGGCCGTACCCAGCCGCGGCAGATCATCCTGAGTTAGATAGTCGCTGGCCCCGGCCTTGAGGAGGGAAACGGCCGTTTCTATGCGGGGATGATCATCCACGACCAGCAGAGGCAGATCACGTCCAACTGTGTGCAAAATATCTAAAACGGCCGTGGGCGGCAGTGCCGGTAGCTGTGCCCAGGCAATGACAACCTGCCACCGGGAGTCGGACAGCACCGCTTGCAGGGCAGCGGCCGTGTCCACCCGCTGCGCTGTTACCTCGTAGTCTGCTTCTGCCAGGTGGCGTGAAAGCCGCGCCGCGCCGGCAGAATCGGGTTCAATTAGTAGAACACACAGATTGGTCATCATCGTATCCTCTCGTGCCTTAGTGGAGCTGTCCCCCAAATATGGAACGGAGTGGAGGCTTTAGCCGGAACCGGTCCGGCTAAAACCTCCACTCCCCCTGAAATCCTAAAGACCTGGTAACGACTAAGCCTCTCTGTCTGTCATGCCTGCGTGGGCGGCTATCCATCGTGGATTCCTGCCTTCACGAGTATGACAGCCCTCGTAGTTACGATTGGAGGGAAGCGTCCAGTTCCAATGGAGAAGTTGAACTTTTTGGTTCTTTGGGATCTCATAGGGTTGACAGCAGATATGGGGGTCAGGCAATGAAATGCCGATATCCATTCAGGTCAAGCCACAGCCGACGAAATAGACTGTCCACCCGTTTGAGACCATAAGAACGCTTGGTGATCGTTTTCAATTTGTTGTTGAACCCTTCGACAAAGCCACTGCTGGCTCGCCGCTCAAAATAGTTGGCAATTTCGTCCAGGTGGATGCGCAGGGTCTTGAGAAACTTGTCGAAGCAGGTGAGCGCACTGCGCTTCACTTTGGCCGCCCATTTTTTCAAACGACGCCGTCCTTGAGCCAGGCTCAACGCCATGTTGAAGATAGCTGTTAGCTCTTCACGCAAGGTGTAAGCCTGGTGCAGGCGTGGCGCATAGTGGAACAGGCGGCGCAATCGTACCTTATCATCATCATCAAGATTGGCATAGTTGTGGCGCAGCACCCAGTGCATGCCGTGGCAAATCTCCTTGTAGCTGGCTTCGGGTAATTCCTGGCGTAAGCAGCGCAGCTCCTGCTTACGCAGCTTGTCGAAATCTGCCCGATAGTTCTGGGCTACATGGAAACGGTCAACGACCGCTTTGGCTTCGACTTCGGGATGAGCCGCCAGGAAATCGGCGACCGCGCCTAGATAGCCATCCCACATATCGGTGCAGAAGGTGTGGATGGTCGGGTGCAATCGCCGAGGAATCGTCATGAGAAAGTCGCTCACCGCTTTTTTTTTCGATTCTTCAGCACGGTCAGGATAATGACCGACCCATCATCCTGGCGTGCCGTGACCACCGCCCGGTAGCTTTTGCGCCCTTTGTGGTGGGCCACTTCGTCAATGCCGATGCTGCCCAGGTTTTGGACTTCATCCCAGTTGACTTCATCGTCCACTTGTCGCTCCAAGGCACCCAGGACAGCATCGTAGCCCAGATTTTCCTTGAGGCTGACATCGGCCACCGTGCTGCCGATGAGCTGTTTCATCAAGTAACGGTCATACGCTTTGGTGTGCGGGCTGCGCTGGTCATACCACTTCAATGTCTGGGTCGTGGTCGGATGGTGCAAACAGGTGGGGCATTGGGCTCGTCGCGGTCGAATCTCGATAGTGGTTTCTTGCCCCAAGATAGGCAAATGGCGCAAGCGCACGACCTGACCGTGACCGTAATTGCAGGCTATTTCTTGTTGGCAGACGCCGCACTGCGTTGTGTCGCGGCGACTTTCAACCGTAATGATGAATTTATTATCCCGTGTTTGCTTGGTGGCAAGCACATTAACCTGAGGAATATCCAGGGGAAAGCTGATTTTGGCAGGGGTAGATATGGGCATTGTTTTCACTCCGTTTTTGAAAATGACTTCCATTCTACATCACCCCCACATATGGGTGTACCCCTTGTATTCCCAAAGAACCAAAGTTATGTTTACTAAATGACGCATTGTTCCTATTTGGGTGACAAACGTCACTGGTTGCTACGATTGTAGAATCTTATCCTTTTGCCTACTATGGACAAGTAGGCCTTATTGATAAAATGGTTGGTTTAATGGAACAAATTCACCTTATCATTATCGATCAACACAAAGGTGTGCGCAATGCGTTAAGGGTTAGGTTGCGCTCAACGCCTAACATTGCAATTGTTGGCACCGTTGATGCTAAAGAAGCCTGGGAGCTGGCACAATCAGATCTGCGGCCAGATGTGGCGTTGTTGGGTTTAACTCGTCACAACGATGAACTGATGTTTGTAGTTGATCTGGTAAAACGGTTGGTGGCACGGGGAACGGCCGTATTGGCCCTGACTTCTTACATTGATGATTTAGCCCGGGAGATGGTTTTGCAAGCTGGCGCTAGCGACTATCGCCTGAAAAGTATTAATACCCCCGAGCTGCTAGCAGAAATAGAAATGCTGGCTGATGCCCAACGTCGTGAGCAGATCGATAACCTCTAGTGTTTCGTCAAATAAGTTTGACTGTTGGCAACACCGAGACGAAACACTTAAGCTGAAGCAAATGTGCTAGCTGACTGTCCGTCAAAAGAAATTTGCTTCAGCACTAGTCCGGACTTTCCTCCTCCAAGGATTTAAGTACATTCATGTGGTTGGCTCGTTCAAATGCTGCCGGATCGGCCACGCGCTGTTGGCTCATCGTTCCCAGGATGGCTGACACGCTTTCTTCGCCCTGATCCTCCAGCCATTGGGTCAGTTCGGCCAAAATGTGTTTGGTATGCCCAATGCCATGTTTCAGCAGGACGGAGGCAACGGCCGTTACCTTCGCGGCAGCCAATCAATTACGTAATAGCCGGGGTCTGCTCCGAGCAAAACCCGCCCACCGGCAAAGACGGCCATCGCTCCGATTATAAAAGCCAGAACGGCGGCAAATCGCGTGCGTTTTGTGTTCACGTGAGCGTTCCTTCGGGCAAGATGTCGCGGTCGCTCAGAGACGCCAATCCCCGACGCATAATCTGCCACAATGCCCAGACAACAGGGATCATCGAAATGGTCCAGAAGAGATAAGCCATGCCGTGTAGGAAGCTTTGATAATCGGCCAGGAAAATGCTGGCCCAGAGGAAAAAGCCGCCCAGGTGACCGGTGATCAGGCTGAACCAACTGCCCCCCAGCCTGACCGGCTCATCTGGCAGGAAGATGCGATAAAAGAAGTAGCCGATAAAGGCGTAGCTAAATTGCAGGACCCAGCCGTAAATGAGGGCTTGCGGCGCGTTTTGCTCAATGCCTGTGCCAGGAAAACCAGGCACATTCAGAATAATCAACGGCGCCACCAGCACCGGGGCCAAAATCCAGAAATAGGCGGTGACCAGGTGCCAGAGGCCCGGCTGGGACCAGGCGACTTTATCCCCCCAGAGGGGCTTGATGACATTCAGCAGCAGCCAGAAGGTAGCCGCCAAAAAGAGGATGATGCCCGGCACGGAAAACCAGTTAGATTTGACCCATGGACCTAACACCAGCCCCAACGCGCCGATGGTCAACATCCAGAAGATGGGGGTAATGGAGCGTGGCCAGGCTAACGGCCGTTTCGCCCACGTCGGGTACAGATCGACTAACAGCCCGGCAAAGACCAGCGACAGCAGGCCCCAGTTGTTGGCGTGAATATGCACTTCCACGGGCACCTGAATCCGCAGCCAGTCGCTCCAGCCCAGCCACAGCCCTGTTCCGACGAGGATGCCTACCAGAAAATAGCTCAGGCCGGCGATGTAGAATTTACGGCCTGCGCCACCACCAGAGGCAGATTGTGTCATGGCTGTACCGCGCATTCCTTGCAGCTGCACCAGCAGCAGCGTGGCAGCAATGAAGATGAGCGTACCGCCGCTAAAAATGAGTGCCCGGTTGATGATGGGAATACTCACCAGCAGCGCCAGCAAGCCAAGATTCAAGGTCAGCCAGATGTCCCAGCGAAACTTGGGGCGCGGCAGCCCGGCGCGAATAGCGACAATGGCCGGAAGCAGCCCGAATAATGCCTCTGTCACGGCGCCCAGGGTAATGAAATGAACCCGCAGCCAGCGCAGTCCATTAAACCAGGGCAGCAAGGTGAAGCTGGTCAATGCAGCGTCGGCAGCAATCAGGGCCGCCATCCCCATAAACAAGGCAGTCATCAAAAAGTAGAGGTTTACCATTTATCCTTCTCCTTCATCTTATGTGTGGCGTAAAAAGGAGCGGGCAGTGCCGCAATGCCACCTCGCCCGCTCCCCTGTCACACAATTGCCTACAGCGGCCAATCGCGCAGCATGCGTTCTGTTTCTTCGGAATGGCCACTTTCATCGCGTACCATGTCTTCCAACTGCACCATCAGCCCCTTATCGCTAAATTCTTCGGCTTCGCGGGCACGCTGAGTGTAGTCGGCCGCGGCTTTGCGCTCGGCGGCCAATACGGCTTCCAGCATTTCCCGGTTGTTGTTGGCAGCGGGCACGGGACCAGGCGTAGTGACCGGTTCGCCGCCCAGAGCCACAATTTTATTGGCCAGGAATTGGGCATGAAGCTGCTCATCGGCTACTTCGGTGAGGAAGAACTGGGCCAACTGCGGCCGGTAGGGGCCGGTCACCTTGGCAGCATAAGTCAAATATTGAATGATAGCGCCGAATTCGGCGGCGAGGTCTTCATTTAAGTTGTCGATTAACGTTTGTTTGTTCATCATAGTTTCTCCATTTAGGCCAATTCCAGAAAATAATGATCCAAAAATCAGACGTATTTCTGGAATTGGCTAGAGGCTTTTTCGGGGCGAATTGGATCATTAAATTTCCGAAAAAGCCTTAATTGTTTAAGCTGGTTGGAATTTCATTTGCGTCACGGCGATCCCCAATAAGATGGTCGCTGCCAGGATGGACAAACCGCCGATAAGAACTAAAACAGGCGGCAACGCCAGATAGATTTCGCTCAAGATGCCTAATGGCATGAGCAACCCCGCCAGCGCCAGCCAGGAAATCCATTTGGCCTGAGATGCCTTCACTGGCAGCTTCACCAGCAGGAAGCCAAAGACGATGTTGAGGAAGGAAAAGAGATTGCCGTGGACATGCGCCAAACGCGCTTCAAAGTGGGGACTGACGTTGTAGGCGGCGATCCAGGCTTCCTTGTCGGGAGCAAAATCGCGCAAGTAAATCAGAATGAAGCCGTAAATCATGAAACCGGCCATCACCCACAGCCCGATACCAATATTCCATTTACCAATGGTTGATTTATTGTTCATGGTGTACTTCCTTTGTAAGAACCGTCTTCTTACGATATGCGCGCGGCCAGGAAGGCCAGGCGCGTTTCGGCTTCCATGCCGCGCACTGTACCGGCGGGCATGACGATGGTAGCTCCCTGGTTCACGGGCAGTCGTTGGTCGTCAACCAGCATCCAGCCGCTGCCTTCCAGAATGTGATACATAGCTGCCGCTTCCGGGTGCGGCGGTATCTTTTGCCCCGGCTCCAAACCGGCGACGATAATTTTGACCTTTTCGTCGGCCATCAACGGCTGTGGCTGGGGGCCTTCGGCGGCGTAAATCACTTTTTCACGCCAATCGGCGTAGAGGGTTGCTTGTGTCATTTTGCTGCTCCTTCGGGTTTGCCCGTTTTCAACTTTAGATTTTGGAGAACGGGCAAACCTTGCGGATGCGTTTTCTTGTCTAAAGTTATTTGTGAACGCATCCTTATGGGTGTGTTTGGTTGTAGTATAGGCCTCTGGGGAACGGCCGTCGCCGACTTATGTCGGGTTTGTCAAATTGGGTAGCGGGTTGTGCCGGACATGCTAAGGGTTCTTTTTGAGACTCATCACATTACTCCATCAGCCCCGCGTCCAGCAGCCGGTTGTGCATGTCGTTGAAAGCATCCGCCTGTTCCTGGGTGATCGTTTCTGCCTGGACAAGTTCGGCCAGCAGCGCCTCTTGCATGTTAGCTGCATTATCTTCCATTCCCACCTTACCTTGTGCTTGCAGCGTTTCGACGGCCGCGTGAACTTCGGCAAAAACGTCGGCTTCGGCTTGAGTCAGGACGCTCTGGGTAACGGCCGTGGCCAACATCTCAGCCTGGCGCGCGGCTTGCACAGCAGGGTCAAAAACCTCACCGCCCATCCCCTGACGCGGCATTACCGAACCGCTGCCTAAGGCCCGTATGTAGTTGATCGCGTCCCAGCGCGCCTGTTCATCTAGCGTGCCCTGCCAGGCCGGCATTGTTGAATTAAAGGGAGTCATCATCCCACCTTCGCTAATGCGCCAGAAAAGGTAGCTGTCGCTCACCATCTGGCTGGTGTGGGCAATGGGGGATGGGGCCGGGTCTAAACCAGCACTGGCCGGACCATCTCCCATGCCGCCATCCCCATGACAGGAAGCGCAATGTGTGACGAACAACTCTGCGCCGCGTTCCAGCGAGTCCTCACTCGCTGCCACCGGGTTAGACAACCCGGCATACGCTTCAGGAATAGGCGCGTTATGGCGGACCATCATACCGCTTTGCGGCCTCATGCCCATGCCTGGCTCCATGCTGGTTGCCTCTCCTAACTCTTCGCTCGCTGGTGTTGATACGCTACATGCTGTCAGCAGTAAAATGAGCGCCAGTATTAGTAAAGTTGTTTGTTTCATATTCTGCACGCCCATTTTTATATTTCTTTCTTGAAAGCAGCAGGCCGCACGGTCACTGTAGCTTTTTTACGACGGCCACGCTGCCATTTGGCAATGTAGGGGATCAGATAGAGGTAAGTCCCACTTATAACCAGCAGCAGCATTAAGATGGATTGAAACTGCTCTAATTGCGGGGGTAGATGTCCGGCACTGTCTCCGGTGAATTTGGTAATAACGGCAATGGGAATGATGATGATCGTTGGTATAGCTATCCAGCGATGAAATATGCGTGTCCATTTGTTGAAAAATTTTGTCATTTGTATTTCCATTTATCAAACCTCCCAGGTTTCCATAACTTCGGAGGTGTTAGAAGGTTAACAATCTGGCTGGTGGACGGGCAGCGCGGCAACCTGCCCATGTGTTACCCGCAGCCAAATGCCCTCATCGGCCAGCCTATCCAGCAAAGCAATAGGAATGAGGCGGTAAACGGCCGTTGGCGGCGTTTGTCCCAGCAAAATATGGTTGATGGTCTGAGCTGCCCCACTCTGTATCACGGCTGCTACCACGCCGACCATGCTGCCATCCTGGGCCAGTACCGGCATTCCGCGGGCTACCTCGCCTTTCACCTGGTCAATCCAGCCGCACACCAACAGACGCTGTTGGTGTATCGTTTCCAGGGTTGATTTTGTCATGGCATCCCCTGCCCGGTCCGTTACGCGGCGGCCTGCCGCCGGTAGCCGACAACCAGGGTAGATATGGTGACGGCCGCAGCCGCCACGTGCAAAAAGGCGGTGATACTGCTGGCCAGGAAGGTTTTATGTTCTACCGGCAGCAAATAGTCGGGAATGATGCTGAGTACCAGCACCACCGCCGAGATTTTGAGGAAGCTGGACACGGGGTCGGTTTTGCGACGAGTCAGCCAGGCAAACACGGCCGTTGCCCCCACTGCCGGTATCAGCGTGAAGAGCGCCGTGCGGGTGAAGCTGTCCAGCGGCTTAAACAGGGCGATATCGGGCCAGATGGCAATCGCTGCCGCCTGTATAATCAGAACGGATATGATGCTGGCAACGGCCGTTACCGCTCCCATTCGCACCCATTGATTCCGGTTAAGCTCCGTGCTTGTTGGCACATTTATCGTCGTCATCTCGTCTACTCCTTTATTTGTTGAATGGCAGTGTCAGGTATGAGGTGTCGGTCACAGGACGCGAGTTTGCAAATGACCGCAGTCGTTAGCTCTATGCCTGACACGACTAATTACAGCAGTATATTGGGTGAGCAGTTGGGAGTCGCCGACTTTTGTCGGGTTTTGCGAGGTTGGTTCGATTGATGGGTTATAGGGCGATTTTTGTCAGGGCCGGCCGATCCAGAATATGAATTTGGTGACGATCCACAGCAATCAAACTATCACTCTCCAGAGTACGCAGGGCGCGCTGGACAACATCCGGCACGGTACCCAGGCGGGCGGCCAGTTCGGCCTGAGTGTACCAACGCGGCCGTTCCAATACATTCTCGACGGCATCTTCCAACAGTAACCGGGCCAGGCGACCTGTCACCGGGCGTAAAGAGAGGTCTGTTACCAACGAGACCAAATATAACATGCGTTCCGCCATTTTCGTGATGTTGTGCTGGGCAAAGTCGGGTCGTTCCTGCAGCAAGCGCAGCAGCGCCGCGCGAGGTATCAGCCAGACGCCGGCCGGCTCAAGAGCTACGGCCGTCGCCGGATTGGGCTGGTTGGTAAAAACACCAATTTCGTTGAAGGTGTCGCCTGGTTCCAGAAAGCGCAAGATTTGTTCACGCCCGGAAGGGGATGTTTTTACGACCTTGAGCCAGCCATGTTGCAGATAATGTAGACCAGGTTGCGCTTCGCCTTCGAGTACGACTATCTCGCCTGTTTCATATTCGTGCCAGCGTGATGCCTGCGCCAGCTCTTGCAAAGAAGGCTCGTCCATCTCTGCAAATAGCGTGATCTGTTTGATTTGCTGAACAATTTGCGCCAACGTAGGGCCATGTATCATAGCGCGATTATACCTCCACTTTGTAGCCAGCGGGCCAGCGGCGCCCCTAAGACGGCCGCAAACAAGCCCACCAGATTATTGCCGATAATGTTCACCAGGCCGCGCCAAAGGCTGGCGTCCCGCCACAAGTTCATACTCTCCACCGCATACGAAGAAAAGGTGGTGAACGAGCCTAAAAAGCCCACCGCCAGCAGCAGCCTGGCCTCCGGCGATAGTTGCAGTCGTTCCGTACCCAGGGTTAAAAGAAACCCCAGGACAAAGCTGCCAACAATGTTGACGATAAAGGTGCCATAAGGAAAATCTGATCTTCCCCCAATTTAGTGGAAATTAAGTTAAGGCTAATTGATGTTGATAATAGGCTGCTTCGTGAGCGGCCGGGCTGACATAGCCCAACGTCGAATGGCGACGCTGTCGATTGTAGAAGGCTTCGATGTAAAAGAAAATGTCCGTGCGGGCCTGTGCTCGGGTTTCGTAGACCACATGATGTACCCATTCCATTTTCA
>JADLAX010000006.1 GCA_020848035.1 Anaerolineae bacterium
CGCCGATGACCTGGTTGATGGCCAGCATATCGTTGATGGCGCTGTCTGGGGTGAGGAATTGGCCGACGGTAGGTTGCAGGCTGAGGTGTTGTACGGCCGTACTCACAAAAGTGCCGCGTCCTACGGTAGCCTCGATCCAACCATCGGCTTGCAGCTCGGCGTACGCATTTTGCACCGTCAGCCGCGTTACCCCCAGCGAGTGGGCCAGCCCGCGCACGGTGGGCAGGCGGCTGTTGGCGGGGAGACGGCCGTTGCTAATCTGCGTCTTGATCTGCTCGGCAATCTGCCGGTAAAGCGGCGGTTTGCTGGTGCGGTTTACGGTAAGATCGAGCATTTTTTCATTTTTATCAACAGATTTCGCAGATTTTCCAGATTTCTAAATCTTGGCTCTTTGGGAATTCAGGGGGTTTACAGCCCGTGATGCGTGAAACGTGAAACGTGACCAGAGGGCCGTCACGTTTCACGTTTCACGCCAGACCCCACGAAATCCTGAAGACCCTAAATCTTTTAATCTGCGAAATCTGCTGATTATTATTTATTCCTTTACCATCATCTGCTTAACGGCCGTTGCCAACCGGGCCATGCCTTGCTCAATTTGCTCCGCCGGGGTGTTGGAGAAGCTGAGGCGCATCGTGTTTTGGCCGGTGCCGTCGACATGGAACGGCGCGCCGGGCACAAAAACCACGTTTTCTTTGGCGGCAATCTCAAACAAAGCCATCGCCGACAGCTGCGGCGGAAGGCTGATCCAGAGGAACATGCCGCCTTCGGGCAGGGTGTAGGCGACTTCTGGCGGAAAGCATTCTTCGATCATGCCGATCATCGTTTCGCGCTGCTGCTTGTAGGCGGCGCGAATGGTGGCAATGTGGGCATCCAGGTCGTTGTCTTGCAGGTAGCGGTGGATGATGAGCTGCGAGACGTAGTTGGAGTGCAGGTCGGTGCCCTGTTTGGCCGTCACCAGCTTGTCCATCAGCGGGGCGGGGGCGCAAATCCAGCCCATGCGGAAGCCGGGAGCGACAATTTTGGAGAAGGAACCGAGCAAAAAAGCGCGTTCGCGATTGAAGCTGGCAATAGGCGGCAAATCTTCGCCCAAAAAGCGCAGCTCGCGGTACGGATCGTCTTCAATGAGAAATGTTTGGTTGTCGGCCAGAATTTGGCTGACGGCCTGGCGTGTGGCTAGCGAATAGGTGATGCCGCTGGGGTTTTGGAAGTTGGGCAGGGCATAAAATAGTTTGCTGAGGGGATGAGCGGCAAGGCGGGAAAGTACGGCCGTATCCACCCCCTTCTCCCCCAACGGCACCGCCTTAAATTCCGGCTCGTACATGGTAAACGCCTGAATGCCGCCCAAATAACTGGGCGACTCCACCAGCACGTGGTCGCCGGGGTCGATCAGAATCTTGGCCACCAAATCCAGCCCCTGCTGCGAACCGTTGGTAATCAGAATCTCGTCGGGCTCTACTGCCAGGCCGGTGCGTTCGGCGTAGCGCTGGGCGATAAAGGCGCGCAGCGGTTCGTGGCCGAGGGTGGGGGCGTATTGCAGGGCGAGTTTGCCCTGCTCGGCCAAAACGCGATCAGCCGCCGCCCGCAGCGGCTCGATGGGGAAGTAGTTGGGGTTGGGCAGCCCCCCGGCAAAGGAAATGACCGCCGGGTTTTGGGTGACTTTGAGGATTTCGCGAATAAATGATTTCTGCGTGCGCGCCATGCGCGTGGCAAATTGGCCTTTCATAATTGTCTCCAATCGGGTTGAGTTGGCCAACTTTACAGAGACAATTGTGATTTGCAAAGAGACAATGTGGCTGAATCAATAGAGACAATCAAAAATTGTCCTGCTTTTGGCAGGTAAATGAAGCCGCCGCCGGATAGGCCGTGCCAACAACCTTACGGGCCGTCCAGCACTTCACGGACTTTGTTGGCCAGCATTTTGCTGGAGAACGGTTTGGGTAAAAAGGCCACCTGCGCCGTCAGAATGCCGTGGCGCACCACGGCGTCGTCCATGTAACCCGAGGTAAACAAGACCTTAAGGTCTGGCCAGTTTGCTTGCAGTTTTTCGGCTAGCTCGCGCCCGCTCATTTTGGGCATGACCACATCGGTTAGCAGTAAATGAACCGGCTGCGGCTGGCTGGCCATCAGGCGGAGCGCATCGAAGCCATCGGTTGCGGTCAGGATGGTGTAGCCACGCTCTGCCAACGTTGTGCAAACCAGGTTGCGCACCGCTGCTTCATCCTCCACAACCAGAATCGTTTCAGTGCCAAAAGCGGCGCTGGCTTCAACGGGCCTGGTCACCAGCTGCGCAGCCACATCCTGACTGGCTGGCAGGTAAATTTTGAAGGTGCTGCCGTGGCTTGGTTCGCTGTAGACAAAAATGCTGCCGCCGCTCTGCCGGACAATGCCGTGCACGGTGGCCAGGCCCAACCCGGTGCCGCCGCCTGGCTCTTTGGTGGTAAAAAATGGCTCAAAAACCCGCTGCCTGGTTGCTTCATCCATGCCATGCCCGGTGTCTGAAATGACCAACATGATGCATGGGCCAGTGGGTGACTTGAGCTGGCTGGTGAGGAAGCTTTCATCCAAATACACATTGTGCGTTTCGATGGTGAGCAAACCGCCCGTGGGCATGGCATCGCGGGCGTTGACAACCAGGTTCATGATGACCTGCTCAATCTGGCCCGGATCGGCTTTGATGGTCCACAGCTCAGGTTCGAGGGCGACGGAGAGGTCGATGTCTTCCCCAATGAGGCGGCCCAACATTTTTTGCAGGTGCAGAATGAGTTCGTTGAGGTTGATAACGGCCGTTGTCAATATCTGCTTGCGGCTAAAAGCTAACAGCTGCCGGGTTAACTCGCTGGCCCGCTGATTGGCGTGCTGGATTTGCGCCAGCTTGGCTTGCAGCGGATCATCTGGCTTTAACTGCGCCTGAATCAAATCGGCATACATCTGGATCACAGTCAGCAGGTTGTTAAAATCGTGGGCTACCCCACCCGCCAAACGGCCGATGCTGTCCATTTTTTGCATCTGGCGCAGATTGCTCTCTAGCTGCACTTGTTCTCTCTCAGCTTCCTTGCGCTCCGTAATGTCCTGAATAAAACCGTGCCACAACATCGATCCATCCGCCTGCTTTTGCGGCATAGATTGCCCTTCCATCCACCGTTCCCCTTTGTGCGGATGTTGGTAGCGAAACTCGGCGCGCCACGGCTTCATCTTTTCGCCAGATTCCATGATGGTCAGGTTCACATTTTCGATGTCGTCGGGATGGATGTTGGCAAAAAGGACGGTGGCATCTTTGGCCACAACGTCGGCCGACAGCCCATACACGTCATCTAAAGCAGGGCTGGTATAGGGCATGCTGATGCTGCCGTCGGTATCCAACTTAAACGAGCAGATCATGCCAGGCACGGTGGCGGCCACTTGCGCCAGCTGATTTTGCAAAGAAACCTGCGCCAAAAGGGCTTGTTCCGCCTTTTTGCTTTCGGTGATATCCTGAAAAATGCCCCGCAGCTTTACAACTTTACCATTTTCCCAGATGGGTAAGGCCATGGTGCGAATCCACTTGTGGGCACCTTTGGCCGTGATCAGCGGCAGTTCTAAATCATAGGGTGTGCCGTGCTGCACCGCTGCGGCGATGGCATTCTCAATTTTTTGGCGATCTTCGGCCTGGTAAAAGCTCAGTCCATGCGAAACATTGGTGCTGTCCATGGGGTCAAGACCGTGGATGCGAGCAACTTCTGGCGTCCAGGTGCCTTCACCCGTGGCTGTGTCGAACTGCCAGCCGCCCACTTTGGCCATTTCTCCGGTTAGATGCAGCAGTTCATCCTTGATGTTGCTGCTTTCTTCAGCCATTTTCCGGGCGGTGATGTCTTGAATAAAGGTAATTACGGTGTCATCATCCAGCCTGGCCGCTTCGAAGTTGGCCCAAACCAGGGTGCCATCTTTGGCCACCAAACAATTTTCCCCGCTGGCATGGCCTGTTTGACGCACGGTTTGAAAGTGCGCCATGCTTTGGTCAATGTAGTCTGGATGGACGATGTCATTGAACCTTAGCTGGGTGAACTCTGCTTCGGTGTAGCCAAGCATTTGTGAAGCGACGTGGTTGGTTTCGCGGTAACGGCCGTTTTGATCCACCACAAATATCCCCACAGGCGCATGTTCAACATAGGAGCGGAACTTGGCCTCGCTGGTCTTCAGTTCCAGATCATGGCGGGCACGGCGCAGCGAAATCGCGCAAATCCGGCTGAGCATAATCCGCAGATCGTGGGTGAGCGGTTCGGCGTCGCGCCGCATGGCAATGACAACGGTGCCCAGCAGCTCGTCGCTTTCAATCAGGGCCAGGCCGTACAGCTTATCTACCCGGAAGGTGTGGTGAAACAGCGCCGATGCTGGTTTGGGGACTTCACCAAAGGTAATTTCATGCAGCGTGCCCACGGCGGCGATCATGTCGTTAAACATACGCTGATAGGTTTCATCATTGACCGGGATGCGCATACCGATGAGTGAGCGGTTGATCAGGCTGTTGACGCGGGCCAAAATGCCACTTTCGTTGGGGGGCAGCGCCACCTGTTCAACCACCAGCTGCTTGGTTTCCGGTTGGTACGTGGAGACGCTTACCGCAAACACTCCGGGGATTTCGCGGATAATGGCGGCAATTTGCTGTATGGGCGTGGGCGCGATGAGCAGATTATTGAGCTTTATGGTCAGGTGGTTGATGGTTTGGATTGTTTCGGTGAGCTGCGTGATTTTTTGTTTTGCTTCGGAGCTTTCGCTGGGGTGGTGCAGGATGAGCAAGAAACGGCCGTCTGCCAGGCGGCGCGTTTCCACAGTGACAGGGGTTAAACGGCCGTCCATCTGCCGCAGCGTGTAGGTTTGGAACTGCACGTTGGGGGTGGGCACCGTTTCGGGAAACAAATCGGACAAATTGAGAGAGGCAAGGCTGGCGTGGCTGTAACCCGTTTGCGGCCCGCAAGCCGCATTAAATTCAACGATGGCCCCATCCTGGTTGGCGATGATCATGCCTTCGGTGGCGTCATCAAATAGCGCTTGAAGAAGCGCATCACGATTGGTTCGAGGCAGGTTGTTCATGCATGTAGCATCCCAGTCAGCTTGGCAGGCATTAAAAACATCTACTACGAGAGGAAGCTGATCCCCACTGCTACATTATATGATCGAACCATAGCTGCCTCAAGGTGCCAGACGTCATGAAAAATGCTAGCCGCTGTTTGGGCAGCCGAATGATGACGCCCACCCTTTTGCTGAACGAGGGTGCTGTTGTGGAGTTACAATTTAGTCGGGTAATCGAGTTGTCAGGCTGAAAGCCACCCGATAGGGGTTCTTCCAAAGGGGTCCTTTAATGAGGGGGTGCCTGGCGCAAGGTGTGGCTCTCGCGCCCAGACCTGGGTCCGGGCGCGAGAGGGATAATTTTGACTACCTGGAGCGGCTACCGTGCCGCGATGGGCACCCACTCCCGGTCCATTTCGCCGGTGTAGCGAGATTGGGGGCGCATGAGACGGCCGTTTTTCATCTGCTCAAAACAGTGGGCCAGCCAACCTGCCGTGCGCCCTACGGCAAAGGTGGGGGTGAAGAGATCGGTGTCCAGACCCAGGCCATGCAGCAGCAGAGCGGTGTAAAACTCCACGTTGGTTTGCAGGTTACGCCCCGGTTTGTGACTGGCCAGGAGGCGAACGGCCGTTGCCTCCACTGCTTTCGCCAATTCATACAGGGCCATATCGCCGTCGGCCTGGTACATCTTTTCCGCCGCCGCGCCCAGCACCTCGGCGCGGGGATCGCGCACTTTGTAGACACGATGGCCAAAGCCCATCAGCCGCTCACCGGCGTCTAGCTTGGCTTGCAGCACCGCCTCGGCGCGATCGGCCGTGCCAATTTCGAAGACCGTTTCCAGCGCCGGGCCGGGTGCGCCGCCGTGCAGCGGCCCCTTCAGCGCCCCAATCGCCCCGGTGATGGCCGATACCAAATCCGTCTGTGTGGCCACGATGACCCGCGCCGCAAACGTGGAGGCGTTCAGGCTGTGGTCGATGACCGTGTTGAAGTAGGTTTCCAGGCCGCGCACTCGCGCCTCGCTGGGCCGTTCGCCAGTGAGCAGGTAGAGGTAGTTGGCGGCGTGACCCAGCGTGGCATCGGGCGTAATCAGCGGCTGGCCCTGCCGCAGCCGGTGGTAGCTGGCCACAATGGTGCCCACCCGGGCTACAACCATCTTGCCCGTGGTGAGCGGATCGGTGTGGCTGCTGCCCAAATCGAGCGTCGCGGCGGCCATGCGCAGGGCATCCATCGGCGTGGTGTGTACCTGGGCGGCTTCGCGCAGCAGGTTGAGGGTGGCGCTGGGCAACGGCCGTAACGCCGCCAGTTCCTGTTTGAGGTCGTCGAGTTCGGTCTGAGTGGGTAAACGGCCGTGCCACAGCAAATAGGTGGCCTCCTCAAACGTCGCCTTGGCCGCCAGCTCTGCCAGCGGAAACCCGGCAATGATCAGCTCGCCCTTCAGGCCATCTACGTGGCTTAGCGCTGTTTCAGCGGCCACAACCCCCTCCAAACCGGGGGTAAATCCATTGTTGGTTGTCATGTTGACTCCTTAAATTGGTGGCAAATTGCGTTTGGCCAGCGGCAAGCCAATCACCAGCCACCAGCCACCTGCCACTTCTCACTTTTCACTTCTTACTTTCCCCTGATAGTTGACTCCACAAGCCAAAATCAGTATGCTTCATTTTAATAGTTGATTAACTTGTGTCAATATTGATTTATTAATCAATGTAAGGTGGTTTTTGCCCATGGAATTTGTACATTTTTTACAGGCGGCGCGGCGGATACGGCCGTTTATCCATCACACCCCCCTCATGCGCAGCGACTTTTTAAGCGAATGGACCGGCGGCGACGTCTGGCTGAAGCTGGAGAACCAGCAGCCCACTGGCTCGTTTAAGGTGCGCGGGGCGCTGAACAAGCTCAGCCAGCTCAGCCCGGCGGAGAGAGAGCAGGGGATTGTGACGGCTTCGGCGGGCAACCATGCGCTGGGGGTGGCCCATGCAGCGGCAGCGCTGGGGCTGCCGCAGGTGGATATCTTTGTCCCGCAAACCGCTCCCGACGCCAAGCTCAATAAGCTGCGCCGCTTCCCGATTCGGCTGCACCTGGCCGGGCAAACCTACGAGGACGCCCACCAGGCGGCGGCCGATTTTGCCGCCCAAACCGGCGCACTGGAAATCTCGGCCTACGACGATCTGGACGTGATTGCCGGGCAGGGCACCGCTGGCGTGGAAATAATGGCCGACCTGCCCACGGCCGAGCTGATTTTGCTGCCGGTAGGTGGGGGTGGGTTGGTGAGCGGGGTCGCTACGGCCGTTTGTCACCTCAATCCTGCCTGCCACATCATTGGCGTGCAGCCCGAGGCCAGTCCGGCGGCCCAGCTTAGTTTTGCCCAGGACCAGGCCATTGACCCGTACGATCATGCCCCAACCATCGCCGATGGGCTGGCCGGTGGTTTTGGCGTACGGCCGTTTGAACTGCTGCGCCAAAATCCGCCAGAAATTGTGCTGGTCAGCGAGGCGCAAATCCGCCAGGCGATTGTGGCCCTGCTGGCCGAGCAGCAGTTGGTGATTGAGCCATCGGCGGCAACGGCCGTTGCCCCGCTGCTGTCTGGGGCGGTGGATGTGAAGGGGAAAACGGCCGTGTGCATCCTGACCGGCGGCAATTTAGCCATGAGTTTGTTGCGCGAAATAATTACGCAATGACCCAATTACTAAATTACAGTAATTGAGTAATTGAGTAATTGGGTAAATGAAATGGCAGAGGGTGACTATTTTTCAGCCAAAGAAGCGGCGGCGGCGTTGGGGATTTCGCTGCCGACGCTGTATGCCTATGTCAGCCGGGGGCTGGTTCAATCGGAGCCGGGCGCGGGGCAGAGCCGGGCGCGGCGCTACCGGCGGGCGGATGTAGACGCCTTGCTGGCGCGTAAGGCGCTGCGGCAAAATCCGACCCAGGTGACCGAAGCGGCGCTGCATTGGGGCAGCCCAGTGCTGGCCTCGGCCGTGACGTTGATCGAGGACGGCCGTTTCTTCTACCGGGGCCACGATGTGGCGCAGTTGGCCCAAACTGCCTCGTTTGAAGCTGTGGCCTCGCTGCTGTGGCGCGACGTGCTGGCAGAAGCTGACCTTTTCCCGCCGGAACTACCCGCCAGCTTGCAGCAGCGTATGGCGGAGGTGCAGCCAATTTTGCAGCCACTGCCGCTGTTCGAGCGCTTCCAGGTGCTGCTGCCCCTGCTGGCCGGGCAGGACCTGGCGGCATTTGATCTGGCAGAAACGGCCGCTGCCCAAACCGGTGCCCGTCTTTTGCATTTGCTTACCTGGGCGGCAACCGGGCAACAGCCGCACGCTGACCTGGCCGCCGCCCTCCAGCAGGCGTGGACGCCGCAAAAGTTGGCCGTACGGCCGCTGCTCAACACCACCCTCATTCTGTGTGCCGACCACGAGCTGAACGTGTCGGCGTTTGCGGCGCGGGTGGTGGCTTCGGCACAGGCGAACCCGTACGCGGTGGTGCAGGCGGGGCTGGCGGCGCTGCAAGGCGCGCGGCATGGTGGCCACACCGAGCGGATCGGTGCGCTGCTGCATGAGGTGCACTCGGTGGCTGAGGTGCGTCCAGCGGTGGCGGCGCGGCTGCGGCGTGGTGAATCGATCCCAGGTTTTGGCCATCCGCTGTACCCCCACGGCGACCCGCGCGGCAAGCTGCTGCTCGATTTGATCGAGGCGGAATTTGTGGGGGAAACGGCCGTTGCCATCCTCCAGGAATTCAGGCAAACGATGGTGGAAGCCACAGGCCAATCGCCCACCATTGATTTTGGCCTGGCGGCGCTGGCGTTGGCGGCCAAACTGCCGGTGGCTGCGCCGCTGGCGCTGTTTGCCCTGGGGCGCACGGCGGGCTGGCTGGGCCAGGCTATCGAGCAGTACCAGCAAGACCAACTCATTCGGCCGCGGGCGCGGTATGTGGGCAAACGGCCGAACTGAGTTTTGGCCACAGGGATTTTAGAGCTGCGATTTCGTGGGAGTTGGCGTGAAACGTGATTGGCAACCCCAAGATAACCATTGACGAAAAGCGCCCAATCTCGCCATAATGCCCCCATGTTTGCCTCTTTACGACGTGTGATCTTGCCGGTAACGGCCGTTCTTTGCCTCATTGTGGGTCTGTTCTGGCTCTGGTTTTGGTACGAATTTAGCCTGAAGTGGGCCTTGTCGGGCACGCTGCCGCAGCC
The DNA here is from genome assembly GCA_020848035.1 of Anaerolineae bacterium. Taxonomy (GTDB): domain Bacteria; phylum Chloroflexota; class Anaerolineae; order Promineifilales; family Promineifilaceae; genus Leptofilum. The sequence continues at coordinate 9,233 of JADLAX010000006.1, forward strand.
TGATGAATCGGCCGTGGTGTTTTACGGCAGCGGTGTGGCCGAGCTGGGTTTCCTGGCGTTTGGCTGGCTGCTGCTGGCCGGGGTGCTGTACTGGCTGCACCGTCGCTGGCGCGTTCGTGAGGAGATTGGAGATTAGAGATTGGAGATTGTGTCGCCTTCAATCTCTAATCTCCAGTCTCCAATCTCCGTTTTTCCCCCAACTCATTCCGCAATACAATAAATCATGGCAAATTTGAACCTTCTCCACCGATTTTCCCCGCTGCAGGATGAAACGGTGCAGCTCAACATGGACGATTTGCGCGGGCGGCTGGCGCAGCGGCTGGCTTTTCTGGCGCTGACCGTGGCCCAATTTTTCATCCTGTTTTACGAATCGGCTGAACCGTTTCCCCTGCCCGCCATTGGCTTTTGGCTGCTGCTAACGGCCGTTAGCCTCGGCGCACTTTCTCTCTCTGGACGAAAACCCCGGCTGGCGCGCCATTTGCTGGTGTGGGGATTAACGGCCGTTCTCCTCTACGCCATGTTTTTTTTGCCCAAGCCCTGGCTGCCGTTTGTCGGCATCCTGCTCATTTTTTGCCAGGCGATGCTGGTGCAGGGCAGTGAATTTATTACCGGGACGGCGATGGCGGGAACGGCCGTTTACCTCACCGTCACCCAAAATTATCCCTTCCCCCTGGCCGGCATCCTCACTAACCTCTTCCTGGCCGTCATCATTGCCTGGCTGACCATTCGCGCCCTGTACACCGCGCTGGATTGGCTGAGCAAAACGCAGCGCCGCGCCGAGCAGCTGCTGGACGTGACCCGCAGTCAGCAGGCCGAGCTGCGCAGCGCCGTTAAATCGCTGCAAATCACCAACGAGGCGCGCCTCCAGGCCGAGCGGGAGCTGCTCATCGCCAACAAGCAGGCCCGCGAAAGCCAGCGCTTGAAGGAGCAGTTTGCCGCCAACATCAGCCACGAATTCCGCACCCCGCTCAGCATTATTTTGGGCTTCAGCGAGGTGATGTACCTCTCGCCCGAGGTGTACGGCAGCCTGGCCTGGCCGCCCAAGCTGTACCGCGACGTCAGCCAGATTTACCGCAACAGCCGCCACCTCATGAGCATGATCGATGACATTTTGGACCTATCTCACTTTGAAATGACCGGCTTTACCCTCAACAAAGAGCCCACCGACCTGGAACCGCTGCTGCACGAGTCGCTCAGCATGGTGGCCGATTTGTTCCGCAACGATGCCGTGACGCTGACGGCCGAAATCGAGCCAGGTCTGCCGCTGCTGGAGCTGGACCGCACCCGGATGCGCCAGGTGTTCCTCAATTTGCTCAACAACGCCTGCCGCTTCACTGAGGCGGGCACCGTCTGCCTGCGCGCTTTTCGGCAGGAGGGTGAGGTACACATCCAGGTGACGGACACCGGTCCCGGCATCCCCCAGGAGCAGCTGGCGCGCATCTTTACCGAGTTTTACCAGGTGGATTATTCGCTCAGCCGCAAGCATGGCGGCGCGGGGCTGGGGCTGGCCATTTGCCACCGCTTTGTGCAGGCGCACGACGGCCGTATCTGGGTCGACAGCATCCTGGGCGAAGGCTCTACCTTTACCATCGGCCTGCCCATCGAGGAGCTGTCGCCCGGTGGCCTGCTCTACCGCACCCGCGCCCTGGAGGCCACGCCCAGCGGCAAGCTGCCGCCTGTCCTGATGGTTGATTCTGACCCGACGGTCATCAGCCTGGTGCAGCGCCACCTCACCGACTACGAAATTGTGCCCCTGGCCGACGGCACACGCCTGCCCGAGCAGGTGGCTGAACGGCACCCGGCGGCGGTGGTGTGGAACGTGGCCCCGGGTACGGCCGTTCCCCCCCTGCCGCCCGATCTGCCCGTGCCGCTGATTTGCTGCTCGCTGCCCAGCCGCACCTGGATGGCCGACGCCTTTGGGGCGCTGGCCTGCCTGAACAAGCCGATCAACTTTGAGCAGCTCAACCGGATCATCGACGAGCTGGGCGGCGTGCACAACCTGCTGGTGGTGGACGACAACAGCGGCATCTGCCAGCTGGTCGAGCGCGGTCTCTCGGCCCGGCCCGACCCGCTCATCATTCGCGTGGCTTACGATGGCGAGAGCGGCCTCAGCGCCATGCGCCAGCAGCCGCCCGATTTGCTGCTGCTCGATTTGATCATGCCGGGGCTAAACGGCCGTGACGTCTTTGACCTCATGCAGCAAGACGCGGCGCTGGCCCAGGTTCCCGTGGTGCTGCTCACGGCCACCGACTTCATCAGCGAGCAGTTTGCCGGGCAGACGAGCCAGCTCACCGTGCAGCGATCGGCCATGCTCCAGCCGGTTGAACTGCTGCGCTGCATCCAGCCCATCGTGAAGGCGCTCCAGCCGCGCTACGGCAACTGGCTGGCCGATGCGGCGCTGAATGGACAAACGCCGGAAAAGTTGGGATGATTGAGCCATGACGCCACAGCCCTCTGCCCAATTCATCGACGATGTGAAAGTTGCCCTGGAGCATCTGTACGACTTTGCCTTTTTGCAAAAGCTGGAGCTGGCGCAGCGGCTGAACCAGGCGCAGCTGGCGGACAGCCATAAGCAGTCGGGCCAGACGCTGGGGCATCATTTGCGGCGGGAGCTGATTGAGGCGATTGAGGCGCTCAGCCCAGAGCCGGGCGCAGCGGCCCACACGCCCGACATGCGCCAATACCATTTGCTTCAGCTGCACTACGTGGAAGGGCTGACGGTGCAGGAAGTGGGGCAGCGCCTGGGTCTTTCCACGCGGCAAACACACCGCAGCCTGCGCAAGGCCGAGGAGAGTGTGGCCACGGTTTTGTGGGCGCGGATGCCGTCGGCGGCAGCGGCCGTTCCGCCGACCGATCTCTCTGCTGCGCAGCTCTCATCCGTCCAGGCCGAGTTTGCCCAGCTGGAAACGTCGCTCCAGCCTACCGATTTGGGCCAGCTGCTGCACGAGGCGCAAAAAGCGGTGGCCCCGCTGGCGCAGGCCCGGGGGGTGATGTTCCAGCGGCAGGAGCCGTGGCCCAGGTTGGTGGTTTCGGTGGATACGGCCGTTTCCCGTCAGCTCCTGGTCAGTGTGCTCAGCCGCCTTATCCAGGCGACGCAGCAGCAAACCATCACCATTCAGGGGGCGCTCAGTGAGGAGATGGCCCGGCTGACGCTGACCTTTCCCGCGCCCCAGCCCCTGGCGCTGAATTTTGTGGCAGACACGGTGATTGCGCCGCTGGCCGCGCGGTTGGGTTGGTTAATTGCGGTGGAAAGTGGGGTGGATAACGGCCGTTACCAGCTCCAACTGCAAATACCGCTGCATGGCCCCGTCGTGCTGGTGGTGGATGACAACCAGGGGCTGGTGGAGCTGCTGGAGCGCTACCTGACGGGGCACAACTGCCGCGTCATTGCCGCCAACAGCGGCAGGGAAGGGTTGGAAGTGCTCAACCGCACCACGCCCGACGCCATCATTCTGGACGCCATGATGCCGGATGTGAGCGGTTGGGACGTGCTGCAAACGATACGAACGCGGGTGGAAACGGCCGACACGCCGGTCATCATTTGCTCCGTCTTCAACGACCCGGAGCTGGCCTATGCCCTGGGGGCGTCCCACTTCATCTCCAAACCCGTCAGCCGCGACCAAATCTTAACGGCGCTGCGCCAATTGAACGTGGTTTGAACTCGATTTGCGCTGTGCAACTCCTGTAAAGGCAAAATCTGCTAAAATACCAGCAGAATCAAAAAGTGCGGGAAACCGACAATGTGCGGAGGCGACTCATGAGCGAAGATATTCGCTGGCAGCAACGCTTCAACAACTATAGCAAGGCGCTGGCCCAACTGCGAGAGGCAGTTGTCCTGGCACAGCAACGTCCGCTGACAAAACTGGAAGGGCAAGGGCTGATTCAGGGTTTCGAATTCACCCATGAGCTGGCCTGGAAAACGTTAAAAGATTTTCTCGAAAATCGCGGTGTTTTAGACCTCTACGGTTCTAAAGACGTGATTCGCCATGCTTTTAGTGTCGGCTTAATTGAAAACGGTCAGGTTTGGATGGACATGATCCAGAGTCGTAACCTGACTTCACATACTTACAATGAGGCAACGGCCGCTCAAATTGCCACTGCCATCCTCGGTGATTACTTTCCACAGTTTGAGGCCCTGCATGACAAGTTGGCAGCGCTAGGGGAGACAGACGCGTGAAACGAATAAAACATGGTCTTCCTACAGAGGCTGTGTGTAAGATTACGGCCGTTCTCGCCCGATATCCCCAAGTTGAAAGTGCCACCCTCTATGGCTCACGCGCCAAGGGCAATTACAAAACGGGTTCCGACATTGACCTGACGTTGCATGGCGATTCAGACTTGACCTTGAGCGTCGTCTACCGCATCCTGGACGACCTGGACGATCTGCTGCTGCCCTACACCATTGATCTCTCTATCTTCCACGATATTGCGGATCGCGATGTTATTGATCATATTCAGCGCGTTGGTGTTTCCTTTTACGAGAGAGAAACGGCCGTTGTTGAACACCCCTGAATGGCAGACTTTTTGGGCAAACTGCCCAAAAATGTCACACTGATGTCATACACTTGGCCCAAACCCCCTTGAATTGCCCCCGCCACTTTTGCTATAGTCGCTGAACTTCATGCATTTGGGCGCCTTGCTTCCCACGCCCAACGCCGTAACGATTCATTATTTACCCACATGCAAAAGCCGCGGTGACCGGCACCATCCCAATACCTTCACCCCCGCTTTTGCGCAAAACGAGGAGAGAATATGTCACGTAAACTTACCCCCTTTATTTTGTTGCTCCTGCTGGCCATGCTGCTCGCCGCCTGCGGTGGTTCGGCCGATGAACCGGAAACCACGGACACGACGGATACGGCCGCTGATACCACAGACACCGCCGATGAGGCAACCGACGAGGAAATGACCGAAGAAGAGATGGCCAGTATGGTCGAAGTCTTCTCCTGGTGGACTGGTGGTGGGGAAGCCGCCGGTCTGGAAGCGATGATTGGTGTATTTGCCGAAAAATACCCCGACATCGAATTTGTGAATGCGGCCGTTGCTGGTGGTGCTGGTACCAATGCCCGCGCCGTGCTGGCCACCCGCCTCCAGGCCAATGACGCTCCCGACAGCTGGCAAGGCCACGCTGGCCAGGAACTCATCGGTACCTACGTCGCCGCTGACCAGCTGGAACCGGTCAACTTCCTCTTCGAAGAAAATGGCTGGCTGGAAGTGATGCCCGAAACCCTTATCCCCCTGATCTCCCAGGATGGCAACATCTACTCCGTGCCGGTCAACATCCATCGGGCCAACGTGCTCTGGTACAACCCCACCGTCCTGTCTGAGAATGGCGTGGACGTGCCCACCAGCCTGGCTGAGTGGTTTACCGCTATGGACGCTCTGCAAGCGGCGGGCATGGATGCCCCGCTGGCAATGGGCGAGCAGTGGACCGCCATGCACCTCTTTGAAACCGTTTTGCTCGCTTCCCTAGGCCCAGATGCCTACGAAGCCTTGTGGGATGGTTCTGGTGATTGGGGTAGTGCTGAGGTAACGGCCGCTCTTAACGATTACGCTAAAGTGCTGACCTATGTCAACAGCGACGCCTCGGCCCTCACCTGGCAGGATGCTTCCCAGCTGGTGGTCAACGGCGACGCCGCCTTCAATGTGATGGGCGACTGGGCTGAAGGCTACTTCCGCGAAATCGGCTTTGAGCCGAACACGGGCTACGGTTGGGCGGCAGTGCCCGGCACCGATGGCAACTTCCAGTTCCTGTCCGACAGCTTCGTGCTGCCCAAGGGCGCGCCGCACCGCGACGCCGCCATTGCCTGGCTGACCGTGGCTGGCTCCATCGAAGGACAAGACGCCTTCAACCCGGTGAAAGGCTCCATCCCCGCCCGCAGCGATGCTGACCGCAGCCTGTACGGCGAGTATCTGCTCTCCGCCATGGACGACTGGGCCAGCGACCGCGTGGTCGGCAGCCTGACCCACGGCGTGGTGGCCAACGACGCCTTCAAGTCCGAAATTGACACCGCTCTGGGTCTCTTCCTGGCCGATGGCAACATCGAAGGGTTCCAATCTGCCCTGGTGGCGGCCTGCTCCGCTTCTGGCCCCTGCCAATAAGCTAACTTGATTTGCGAGAGGGGCAGGTGCAGCCGTTGCGCCTGCCCCTTTTTGTTGAAACTTAAAATGGAGGAGCAGGTATCCTCAGATGCGACCGACATCTGAGGATGCTCCCTCCTCGGTTTGTGTTACCTGGCAGGTTTGAGACTTACCTGGGAAGAAGTAAAATCGCCAAACTTGTCAGGTGGTAGCCGCGATTTCTTACCGCGAAGAATGCGCGGTAAGAAACCGCGGCTACGGTATTGTGAGAGAAGAATGTAAGGAGTTGCGATGCGTTACAACAAAGACCGCGTGCTTGCTGCGGCCCTGGTTTCCCCCTCCATTCTGGCGGTTTTCATCTTTGTGTACGGCTTCATTGCCTGGTCGGGCCGGGTGTCGCTGAGCCAATGGGTGGGGCTGCTGCCTAACTATGAGTGGGCCGGATTTGCCAACTACGCCAACCTGCTAAAAGACCCCCGCTTCCAGATCGATATTCGCAACACGATTGTTTTTACGGCGCTGTTTGTCGGCGGATCGCTGCTGCTGGGGCTGGGGCTGGCCGTTTTGCTGGACCAGGGACTGCGCGGTGAGGCGTTTTTCCGCAGTCTGTTCCTGTTTCCGATGGCCATTTCTTTTATTGTGACCGGCGTTGTCTGGCGCTGGCTGATGAATCCGGCGCAGGGCAGCCGCATTAGCGGCCTTAATCTGCTATTCGACCAGATGGGGTTGGACTTTCTGATCAGTCGGTGGCACACCACGCCACAATGGGGCATTGCCGCTATCGCCATCCCGGCCATCTGGCAGATGTCTGGGTACACCATGGCGCTCTACCTGGGTGGTTTGCGGGCTATTCCCGATTCGCTGCGCGAGGCGGCACGGGTAGATGGCGCGACCGAGCTGCAAATTTACCGTTACCACATTTTGCCGCTGTTACGGCCGATTACCCTTAGCGCCATGATTATTTTGGGCCACATCTCGCTGAAGGTGTTTGATTTGATTGTAGCCGTGGCGGGTAAGCAGGTGGCGCTGGATGTACCGGCCATCTACATGTGGACGACGACTTTTGACGGCAATTTTTACAACCGTGGCGCGGCCATTGGCATGATGCTGCTGCTGAGCGTGGCGGTACTGGTGATTCCGTACCTGTGGTACACCCTACGCACGGAGGCTGAGGTATGACAACGATTACACCCCCCCGCGGTGGGAAGCTGGTTTCGCGTCGGTTGCTGCTGTATGTGCCGCTGCTGCTAGCGGCCGTTTTTTACCTCATTCCACTGTATTTGATGCTCAGCACCGGGTTTAAGAGCTTTTCTGAGGTGGATTTGCAGCGCATGTGGCAGCTGCCGTCTGGCCTGCACATTGATAATTTTACGGCCGCTTTCGAACAGCTCGCCCCCGCCTTGTGGAACAGCATCCGCCTGGTGATCCCGGCGGCGTTTATCTCATCTATTTTGGGATCGGTGAATGGCTTTGTGCTGGCCCGCTGGAAGTTTCGCGGCGCTGACTTCATCTTTCCGTTTTTGCTGTTTGGCATGTTCATTCCCTACCAGAGCATTTTGATTCCCCTGGTGGAGTTCATGCGCGAAATTAACCTGTATGGCGGTGTGCCGGGGCTGGTGCTGACACACGTCATTTACGGCATTCCCATTACCACGCTGACCTTCCGCAACTACTACGCCACCGTGCCCAAAGAGCTGGTCGAATCATCGCGCATTGATGGCGCGGGGCTGCTGGAAACATACTGGTACATTTTGCTGCCGCTGTCGGTGCCCAGCTTTGTGGTGGTGCTGATCTGGCAGTTTACGGCCGCCTGGAACGACTTCCTCTTTGCCGTGGTGCTGACCAGCCCGAGCAACTGGCCCATCACCGTGGCGCTGAACAACATGGCAGGCAGCCAGATCATCGAGTGGAACGTGCAGATGGCCGGGGCCTTTCTGGCCGCCGTGCCGACGCTGCTGGTTTACATCTTCCTGGGGCGCTACTTCCTGCGCGGCTTGATGGCGGGGGCGTTGAAGGGTTAAAATTTTCTGACGCAAAGAAGCAAAGTGACAAAAGTGGGGTCTTTCGGATTTCGTGGGTTTTGCGTGAAACATAAAACGTGATTTACCTCTGGTCACGCATCACGTTTCACGTTTCACGGGCTGTCAACCCCATAAATTCCCAAAGAGCCGGATTTCTTCCATTTCTTTGCCTTTTGGCAACTTTGCGTCAAATTTGCTTTAGAAAGCTGAGCATCGCCGCGTTGACTTCTGCGGGGGCTTCGTTTTGGACCCAATGGTTGCTGGTAGGCACGTAATGCCGCTGAATGTTGGGCACCCAGCGTTCCAAATCCTCAGTAAGAGCGCGGCTGAGGGCAAAATCTTGCTCGCCCCAGATGAGCAGGGTGGGGGCGGTGATGAGGCTGGCTTTGCTGGCTGGCGGGTAGCGCAGGGCGCGGTACCAGTTGATCATGGCGGTCATGGCCCCGGGTTGGCTCATGGCTACGGCCATCATGTCGACTTCGTCGTTGCTAAAGGCACCGGGCTGGCTGGTCATTTGCTGGAACGACTGCCGGGCGGTCTGGTGCGGGTTGAGGGTGAAGATTAGCTCTGGCAGCAGTGGCAGCTGAAAAAAGAGCATGTACCACGATTTGCGCCGCTGTTCCCACCCTCGGCGCAGTTCCCGGCCCATTGCTTTGGGATGCGGCGCATTGAGGATGATAAGCCGGTCGGTCATGTGCGGGAAGTCGGCGGCAAACTGCCAGCCAACCCCGCCACCCCAGTCGTGGGCGATGATGACGGCCGTTTCCCCACCCAGCTTCTGAATTAAATTAGCCACATCCTGCGTGAGTGTGTCCAGGCGATACGGCCGTATCCCCCATGGCTTGCTGCTGCGGTTATACCCCCGCTGATCGGGCACGACGACGCGGTAGCCCGCCTGGGCCAGCGCTGGAATCTGCTTGCGCCAGGAGACCCAATGCTCAGGGAAGCCGTGCAGCAGCACCGCCAGCGGTCCGTCCGGCGGCCCGGCAACCAGCGTGTGCAAAATCACGTCGCCCGTGTCGATAAAGTGGCAGTCGGCGTTCAGCCCCGGATGGGCCGCGTTGAGTTCATCTACGGCTTTGGCCGTCAGTCGGTCCGTTTGGCGCGCAATGTGGTTGAGCTGATTTTTGTGGAGAAACAAAGCCGAACCGAGCAGTCCGGCACCCATGATCCATTTTTTACTTTTTGCCATACGTAGACAATCCTTTTTTGATGGGATCATACTGCGTTTGGGCGGGATTTCAAGCCGGGGAGTGATAAGTGAAAAGTGAAAAGTGAAAAGTAAGAAAGCTACCACTTTTCACTTTTCACTTTCTACTTTTTACTCAAAAACTACTTCTGATACCCGTGCGGGTTGGCCACGTGCCACTGCCAGGCCATCTCGATGATCTGGCGCAGGTTGGGGTAGATGGGCCGCCAGCCGAGGTCGTGGTTGATCGTTTCGCTGCTGGCGATGAGAATGGCGGGGTCGCCGGCGCGGCGGGGGCCAATTTCGGCGGGGATGGGGTGGCCGGTTATTTCGCGGGCGGTGTCGATGACCTGCTTGACGCTAAAGCCACGGCCGTTTCCCAAATTGTACTTGCGGCTGTGTCCCCCGTTCAAAATCTCCTTCATGGCCAAAATGTGCGCTTCGGCCAGGTCCACCACGTGAATGTAGTCACGCACGCAGGTGCCGTCTGGCGTGCCGTAATCGTCGCCGAAGATGGTGATTTTTTCGCGCTGGCCCAGGGCCACCTGCAAAACGAGCGGGATGAGGTGGGTTTCCGGGGTGTGGTCTTCACCCCGCGTTTCGGTAGCGCCGCAGGCGTTGAAGTAGCGCAGGCAGGTGTAGCGCATGCCGTACAGCCGGTCCATCCAGTGCAGATAGCGCTCCAAAATGAATTTGGATTCGCCGTACGGGCTGCCCGGCACAATGCGCTCATCTTCGTCGATGGGCATACGTTCCGGGTCGTCGAACAGGTTGGCGGTGGAGGAGAGGATGAACCCTTTGACGTTGTGGGTTACGGCCGCTTCAATTAAATTCAGCCCGTTGACGATGTTGTCACGCAGGTACATAAACGGTTTTTCCACCGATTCGCCGACCAGGGTGTAAGACGCAAAATGCATGATGCCATCCGGTTTGTGGGTGGCAATCGCGGCTTCGATGGCCGTCTTGTCGGCCAGGTCGCCCTGGACAAACACGGCATCGGGATGCACCGCATCGCGGTGGCCCTGGTATAAATTGTCAAAAACAACTACTTCCGCGCCCGCTTTGATGAGGCGCTCGACGGTGATGCTGCCAATGTAGCCCGCACCGCCGGTTACTAAAATTTTCATGTAGTCAATCTCCTTGTTTCGGTTATCGGTAAACGGTATTCGGTAAACGGTGATCAGGACGTATTACCGATTACCGACAACTGGTTGTACACAGCGAATCTTGCAGACACGCTGTCAATTTTGGGGAATCACCGAGGCGCCTGCGCTGGGCTGGCAGACGTAAACGTTGGGGGTGAGGCTGGTTTGTTGGTGATATTGATGGGTAACGGCCGTTACAAAACCATCCACCTTTGCTTCATGCACCAGGGCCACGGCGCAGCCGCCAAAACCCGCGCCCGTCATCCGTGCGCCAAAACAGCCGTCCTGTCCCTGGGCAATCTCCACAATGATATTCAGGGCCTCGTTGGTCACCTCAAAATCGTCGCGCAGGCTGGCGTGGCTCTCGTTCATCAGCTGGCCCAGCAGGGCGGCGTCGGCGTTTTGCATCGCCTTGGCGGCGTTGAGCGTGCGCAAATTTTCGGTGATGATGTGTTGGGCACGACGGCGCGGCAGCTCTGCCAGGCCGTCGGCTTCGGCCAGAAAGGTGCTAATCGACACGTCGCGCAGGGCGGGCACGCCAAAATAGGCGGCGGCTTCTTCGCACTGCTGGCGGCGTTCGTTGTAGGCGGAATCAACCAGGCCGCGCCGCGTGGTGGTGTCTAGAATGACAACGGCCGTGCCTGACCCATCCAGCGCGGGCGGCAGCGGGACCAACTCACTTTCCAGGCTGCGGCAGTCGATGAGCAGGGCATGGCCCGCTTCGCCCGCCGCCGAAATCATCTGGTCCATAATGCCACAGTTCACGCCCACCCACTTGTTTTCCGCTCGCTGGCTCAGTTTGGCCATTTGCGCCGCGTCCCAGGCAAAGCCAGAGACCTGCTGGAAAGCCCGCGCCGTGGCCAGCTCCAGCGCCGCCGAGGAGGAAAGCCCGGCCCCTTTGGGCACGTTGCCCGCCATCACGCCTTCCCAGCCGCGCAGGGGGTAGCCCGCTTCCTGTAAGGCCCAGGCGACGCCTTTGAGGTATTCGGCCCAGCCGGATTTGCTGTTTTGTAGGGCGGTGAGGGAGAAAACGGCCGTTTCCTCAAAATCGAGTGAATGCACCACCACCTGATCATCGTCGCGCGGGCGTAATGCCAGCCAGATGCCCCGGTCGATGGCCATCGGCAGGACAAAGCCGTCGTTGTAGTCGGTGTGCTCACCAATGAGGTTGACCCGGCCCGGGGCCTGCACAATCAGGGGTGGGGGGGTGTTGAATTTTTCGGAATAAGCAGCGGTTACTGTTTGTTGCAACTCCATCTTTTCATTCTCCTGAGTGCCAGTTTGTTTACCTGGATTTGTAGTGGATGTCAGACAATGTGCGCAGGCGGTCGGCGGCCTGTTCGGCCGTGAGGTCACGCTGGGCTTCGCCGAGCATTTCGTAGCCCACCAGGAACTTTTTCACGGTGGCGGAGCGCAGCAGCGGCGGGTAGAAGTGGGCGTGCAGCTGCCAGTGGGAATGGGAATTAGACCTGTCAGGTTTATTATCGATCTCTGCTTCGGCGGGATCGCTCTGTGAAACCTGACAGGTCTCGGAGGCAAACGGCGCACCATGCCAGCCCATCGAGTAGGGGAACGCCGTTTCAAAAAGATTGTCGTATTTGGTGAGCATCTTTTTGAGGATGTCGGCCAGGGTATCGCGCTCTTCGTTAGCCAGGTCGGGCAGGCGGAGGACGTGGCGGCGCGGCAGCAGCAGCAGCTCAAACGGCCAGACGGCCCAGTAGGGCACCACAGCAACCCAATGCTCATTTTGCACGACAATGCGTTCCTGCTGTTCTAATTCTAGATTGACATAATCTATCAGGAGAGGACGGCCGTTTTCCACCCAATACCGCTTCTGGGCCACATCCTCCGCCGCTGGCTCGTTGGGCAGCGTGTCCAGCGCCCAAATCTGGCCGTGCGGGTGCGGGTTGGAGCAGCCCATCACCGCCCCCTTGTTTTCAAAGATTTGCACCCAGCGGTACGTCTGGCCCAGCTCGACCGCCTGGTCGGCCCAGGTGTCTACCACGCCGCGAATGTCGGGCAGGCTCATCTCCGGCAGCGTCAGGTCGTGGCGCGGCGAGAAGCACATGACGCGGCAGACGCCCGCCACGGCCTGGGAGCGCAGCAGCGGGTGGGCGGGTTCGCCCGCCGACGGCACGTCGCTGAGCAGGGCGGCAAAGTCGTTGGGGAAGACGTAGGTGGTGGTGTAGGCCGGATTAGTGTCGCCGCTGGCACGGCCGTTTCCCGGGCACAAATAGCAGTTGGGATCGTAGGCGGGACGGTTGTCGGGCGGGGCTTTTTCGACCTGGCCCTGCCACGGCCGTTTCATCCGGTGCGGCGAAACCTGGACCCATTCATCAATCAGGGGGTTAAATCGCCGGTGGGGGTGTTCGGTGGGGTCAAATTCACGTTTCACGTTTCACTTTTCACTTTTAAGAGGGGGCGAGGCGATTGGTGGGGAAGGTTTTGTGTTGTTCCATGATGCCCAATCGCCTCGCCCCTACGGTTTTGTGTGGGTTGAGCTGGTCTCTAGTTTACGCGAAATGGGGAAAAATAACCGGTGTCATTGGTCCAAAACGACTTGCTTGACAACGGCCGTCTTCCTAATTATCATGTTTGGTAACATTATCAATTTTAATAACGAGGTTTGTTTTGCGGAAAATTGAGCTTGTTATTCATCCCGTTCGTTTCCAAATTTTACGGGCCATCGGCAGTGAAGCGCTCACCACGCAGGAGATTGCCGACCGGCTGCCCGACACGCCTAAATCGTCGATTTACCGACACCTGAAGCTGCTGCTGGAGCACAGCTTGATTATGCTGGCCGATACCCGGCTGGTGAACGGCATCCAGGAAAAGACGTACCGCCTGGACCAACCGGCCCGGTTGGGCGTTGAGGATATGGCCAATTTGTCGGCGGATGACCATATTCGCTTTTTCACAACGTATGCCCTGACGCTGGTGCAGGATTTTTCGGAGTACGTCAGCAAAAGTGCGCCGGTCGACATGCTGGCCGATCGCACGGGCTACAGCGAGATCGCTTTTTACGCGACCACGGCCGAATTGGACGAGTTCGGGGTGGCGCTGAATACGGCCGTACTAAAATTACTGGGCAATGGGCCGGGCAACGGCCGTTCCCGCCGCAAACTGGCTATTGTCTCCCAACCACTGCCTGAGGGTGGGGAGAAAGAATCAATCAAAGATTAAAAAGATTTCGCAGATTTTTAGGGAAAAATCTGTTTAATCTGCGAAATCTGCTGATAAAAAGCTTTGGTCTAAAAAATTGGAGTAAACAACTATGGAATTCATAACCAACAACCTCCCTCTGTTCATCCCCATCTTCCTCATTCAGCTGGCGCTGATTGCCTTTGCTCTGGCCGATTTGGCCCGGCGAGACAGCACACGCGGGCCAAAATGGGTCTGGGTGCTGGTGATTGTGTTTGTCAATATGATTGGCCCCATCATCTACTTTTTGTTGGGGCGAGACGAGGCGTAAATGGACACCTTGGCAATTCGCTGCGAGGGGTTGAGCAAGCAGTACGGTGACGTGCACGCCCTCCAGCCGCTGAATTTAACCGTGCCCCAGGGCGCGATTTTTGGCTTTTTGGGGCGCAACGGCGCGGGCAAAACGACCACCATCCGCCTGCTGACCGGGCTGGCGGTGCCCAGCAGCGGCCGTGCCTGGGTGGCGGGCGTGGAAACCACCACCGCCGACAGCGCCGCCCGATCCAGCTTTGGCTACCTGCCGCAGGAACCGGCCTTTTACGGCTGGATGACGCCGTTGGAGTACCTGGATTACGTGGGCAAATTGTTCCAGATGGACAAGCCGACCCGCCAGCGCCGCAGCGACGAGATGCTGACGCTGGTGAAGCTGACGGACGCGGCCAAACGGCCGATTCGCGGCTTTTCCGGCGGCATGATGCAGCGCATGGGCATTGCCCAGGCCTTGCTGCACGAGCCGCCGGTGCTCTTTTTGGATGAGCCGACGAGTGCGCTGGACCCGGCGGGGCGGCACGAGCTGCTGGCGCTGCTGGCCAGCCTGCGCGGGCAGGTGACCATCTTCCTCTCCAGCCACATTTTGGCCGACGTGGAGCGCATCTGCGACACGATTGGCATTATCCGCGACGGTGAATTGGTGCTGGTGGCGGGCCGCGACGAGCTGATGGAGCAGTACGCGACGGACTCCATTTTGCTGGAGGTGGCTAAGGGATCGCCGACGGCCGTTTCCACCCTCCTGCCCATCCTGCAAAACCAGCCGTGGCTGCAACAGCTTGACCAGGAAAACGGCCGTCTCCACCTGCACGTCAACGATGTGAGCGCCGCCCAACAGGCCATCCTGCCACTCATCGCCGAAAGCCGGGTGCAGCTGAACAAGTTTGAATGGGTACGGCCGTCTCTGGAGGAAATCTTCCTCTCGATCAGCGATAAGTAATCGGCGCTCAGGTAGCGAGACTCCGTCGCAACTGTCATTCCCGCGAAGTGCCTGCCCCCGCGTAGGCGTGGGGCGGGAATCCACAGAGATGGATGCCCGCCTACGCGGGCATGACAATTCTAGGTGGCTCGGTCAGGAGACCGGCCACAGCGAGTAACGTGTAATCGAACCTTTGAAAATAGGACGCGGATGAACGCGGATGACGCGGATAAAAAGAATAAAATCCGCGTTATCCGCGTTAATCTGCGTCCCATTATTTCTGGAAGCAAACAATGACACTCTTATTCTCCACACTTGCAGTTTTACTCATGATTTTCATCCCGCTGGGGCTGGCGGTTTGGCTGCGGCGGCGGTTTGCGGTGCCGTGGGTTTTGTTCTGCCTGGGCATTCTCACCTTTATCGGCTCGCAGACTTACCACATTCCGCTCAACAACTGGCTGACCGATCTGGGCGTGATTGGCGAGATTGGGCCAGACGCGCCGAATTTGTGGCGAACGGCCGTCATTCTCGGTCTCTCCGCCGGACTCAGCGAAACCATCGCCCGCGTGCTGGGGTACTGGTTCCTCTTCCGGGGCAGGCTGGCGGAGCGGTTGGAGGACGGTGTGCTGGTCGGTCTGGGGCACGGCGGCATCGAGGCGATGATCATCGGCGGCGTGTTTACCGCTGGCTCGGTTAGCGCGCTGTGGGCGATGCGGGACGTGGATTTGAGCACCCTGGGCCTGACGGCGGCGCAGTTAACGGCCGTTTCCACTCAACTTACCGCCCTGCAAGAAACCCCCTGGCTCATCTTTTTAGCCGTCTTTGAGCGGCTGATCGCCCTCACGCTGCACGTGACGCTGTCGGTGCTGGTGTGGCGGGCGTTTAAGAAGCGGCAGGTGTGGCCGGTGCTGCTGGCGGTGGCCACCCATGCGCTGTTGGATGGCACGGCCGTTTACGCCATTCAATTCCTCGATGCCATCTGGGTGGAGCTGATTTTGCTGGCAATTGCCCTGCCCGGCGCGATCTGGCTGTGGCGCAGTTGGCCGGCCGCGAGCAAAACGCAGCCCGGTTTGGGCTGGCAAAAGGAGCTGAGGTTGTTGGGTACGGCCGTTACCCACGAACTCAACCAGCAGTGGCGCACCCGTCGCGCCCTGGTGATGGTGGCCGTGTTTGTGCTGTTTGGACTGGCCTCGCCCATGCTGGCCAAGTTCACCCCGGAGCTGCTCAAAAGCGTGCCCGGCGCGGAGCAGTTTGCCGGGCTCATCCCCGAACCGACGGCGGTGGACGCGGTGGCGCAGTACATCAAAAACCTGACCCAGTTTGGTTTTGTCCTGGTCATTTTGCTGGGCATGGGGGCCGTGGCGGGCGAGAAGGACAAGGGCACGGCGGCGATTATTTTGAGCAAGCCGCTGCCGCGCTGGGCCTTTTTGCTGAGCAAGTTTGCCGCGCAGGGGGTGGTTTATTTTGTGGCGCTGCTGCTGGGCACGCTGGCGACGTACTACTACACGCTGGTGCTGTTCGAGCCGCTGGCGCTGGGGCCGTTTTTGTTTGGCGGTTTTTTGCTCTGGCTGTGGACGTTGGTGTATACGGCCGTTACCCTCCTGGGCAGCACGATGGCCAAAAGCATCGGCAGTGGGGCGGGATTGGCGCTGCTGGGGGCGGTGCTGCTGCTCATTTTGGGCGGCATTCCCCAGGTGGCCCAGTTTTTCCCTGGCGCATTGGTGAGCTGGGCGGCGCAGCTTGGTCTGCCGGGCGATGTACCGTTTAGCGGTGGGTCTTTGGCGGCGAATGGGGTGCTGATTTTGGTGTTTTTGGTAACGGCCGTTGCCCTCTTCGAGCGCCAGGAAATTTAACGATCCACCGCAGAGCACGCGGAGATTTTTCGCCTAAATGCCGCAAAGCTTAACCAGTGGTCAAAACAGGTTGGTAACTTGAGAGTAAGCAGCAAAAAAGATGTTATTGAGCTTATCGGGTAGCCTCGTTGTTTAGATCGCTCCCCTGCAATCTAATCAAAAACTCAATGTAAAACTCCGCGCTCTCTGCGACCTCAGCGGTAAAAAATCAAGTCGCGGGGCGGGAGGGTGTGGCTGGTTGTGCCCACGGTGACGGTTTGCGGTGCCTCGGTGAAGTTGAGCAGCAGGTGCACGTCGCCGCGCTGGTAGGCGAGGACGCCAGCGGGCAAATCGGGCAGGCTGGGGATGGCGAGCTGGCTGGCCAGGTGCTGCAGCAGGGCACGCGCCTGTGCCGGGGTGGGGTAAAAGCCGAGGGTGAGGACACGGCCCTGGTCTACCCTGTTTTCCGCCAGCGCGGTTGGTTGTTCTAGACCTGACAGGTTTGCCGCAAACCTGTCAGGTCTTGCAAACTCGTAGCTTGCCAGCGGCACGGCCGTTTCCACCCCCAACGTCTCAACCCAATAACTCGCTTCCCCGGCAAAGTTCTCAATCTCACTGGTGAACGGCACCGCCTGGCCCGGCGGCAGCGACTGCCAGTTGGTCACCGTCACTCCCGCCAATTCGCGCAGTGCGCCGGGCAGCGGCTGGTCGGTGACCCGGTTGGACGGGGTTTTGAAGCCGGAGCGGATGCCCAGCAGCAGCGTGCCGCCGTTGCTGGCATAATCTCGCAGCCGTTGGGCCAGTGCCTCGTCCGCCAGGTGGACTGTCGGGGCGACGACCAGCTTGTAGCGGCTGAGATCGGCCCCGTTGGTCCCCAACGCATTTGGCACCAAATCGACGCCGATGCCCAGGCGCAGGCAGGCGTGGTAATAGGCGTACAGGTGGCGCAGGTAGTGGAAGTCCTGGCGGTGGGGCTGGAGCTGAAGCGCCCACAAATCGTCGAAGCTGAACAGGATGGCGACAGGGGCGTCTAGCGGTGCGGCGCTGAGCTGGCTGAGCTGGTCCAGTTCGCCCAGCAGCGTTTGCTGGTCGCCAAAACCGACGTCGGGACGGCCGTCGTGCCCCAGCAGGCCGGAATGGTACTGCTCCTGCGCCAGCAGCGTGGCCCGCCAGCGGAAGTAGACGATGTGGTCCGCCCCTTCGGCGACGGCGTGCCACACCCACAGCCGGGGCGTGCCGGGGCGAATGCCAGGGTTGACGTCGCCCCAGTTGATGTGCCCACACTGCTGCTCCATGATCCAGAACGGCCGTTGCTTCAACCCGCGCATCAACGCATGAGCCATGCTCTGCACGATGGGCTCGCCCACGTCGTAGGCGTAGACGGGGTCGTTGTGGCGCGTGTCGCTGCCCGGCGGGTACAAAATCTGCCGCCAGCGGTCCGGGTTGCCCGTGGGGTAGTTGTCCCAGGTGATAAAGTCGAGAGACTCGGCCAGGTCAAACTGGTCCAAATCCTGGTACAGCCCCATGAAGTTGTGGGTCACAAACCGCCCCGGCGCGAGCTGGCGCAGCAGGTCAATCTGCTCCTGCTGGTAGCTCACGTAAGAGTCGGACGAGAAGCGGTAAAAGTCGAGGACGTGGCTGGGGTTTTTGTAGTTCACGTCGTCGCCGGGCGGCAATATTTGCCACCAGTTGCCGTACGTTTGCGACCAAAAAATGGTGCCCCACGCTTCGTTGAGCGCTTCGATGGTGCCGTAGCGGGCTTGCAGCCAGCTTTGGAACTCGGCGGCGCAGTCCGGGCAGTAGCAGCGGGCGGTTTTGCCGCCGCCAAGCTCGTTGTCGATTTGCCAGCCCACGACGCGGGCATCCTGACCATATCGCTGCGCCATCTGCGTGACGATCTGGCGGCTGAATTCCCGGTAAGTGAGGCTGTTGGGGCAGTATTGGCGGCGGGTGCCGTGGTTGCGGGAACGGCCGTTCCCATCCACGCGCAAAATTTCCGGATGCTGCCGGGTGAGCCAGCCTGGCGGCGTACAGGTCGGCGTGCCTAAAATAATTTCCATGCCGGAATCCGCAAAGAGGGCAATCGCCCGATCCAGCCAATCCCACTCGTACACGCCCGGTTCTGGCTCCATCCTGGCCCAGGCAAACTCCGCCAGCCGAATGATCTTCAAGCCCAACTCGCCCATCAGCCGGGCATCTTCGGCCCAGCGGGCTTCGGGCCAATGTTCAGGGTAGTAACAGACGCCAAATTTCATGCTCTATCTCCCTCGTTCCACGCTCTGCGTGGAATGAAGTTTTGGACGCTCCGCGTCCCTCTTGCAGCGCGGAGCGCTGCGGTCGGCATTCCCACGCTCTGCGTGGGAACGAGAAGAGGCTACTGCCAGGATTGGATGAGACGGATGGCTTGCTGCCAACGGCCGTATCCTTCCTCCAAATCGCGCGGCGGGATGGGGCACGGCTCGAAGCGGTGGTGGCTGCCGGGCAGGGGGGGCAGGCTGGCCACGTCCGGCCAGGTGCCAATTTGCAGGCCCGCCAGCAGCGCCGCCGCCCACGCCGTCGTCTCGGTGAAGGTGGGGCGCAGGATGGGGATGTTGAGCATGTCGGCCTGAATCTGGCAGGCGATGTCGCTGGCGGACACGCCGCCGCCGACCAGCATTTGCCCCATCGTCACCCCGGCGTCGCGGGCAATCGTCTCTTTGATGGCCCGAAGTTGATAGCCCAGAGCCTCCAAAAAGGCGCGCACGATGTGGCCGCGCGTTGTGCCCAGGGTCATGCCCAGCAGGGCGGCGCGGGCGTCGGGATCGTTGTACGGGGCGTCCAGGCCGGTAAAGGCGGGCACAAACATCACCCCGCCGGAGTCGGGAACGGCCGTGGCCAACCGCTCCACGTCCTCGTAATCATCAATAAACCGGGCGTTGTCCCGCATCCAACGAATCGCCGCGCCGATGACCGTGGTGGGCGCTTCCAGGCAGTACGTCTGCCGGTCGCCCAAATGCCAGGCGTTGTAGACGTTGATATTTTCCTGGTAGGGCATGTTGTCGCCCAAAAACAGCTTGACGTAAGCGGCCGTACCGTGGGTCGATTCGGCGTCGCCGGGAATGCGGCAGCCGTGGCCAAACAGGGCCGCCTGCTGGTCGCCAATCATGGCTGTGACGGGAATGACGGCCGTTTCGCCGCCCGGTCCCGCTATCTCAATCTCGCCAAACGGATGCAGCGTCGGCGTTGCTTCCGGCAGTGCCGTCAGCGGCACGCCCAGCCAATCGAGCCACTCGGCCCAATATTGCCGGGCGCGGAAATCGTACAGCCCGGTCGCCTGCACCAGCGAGCTGTCCATGGCGTGCCCGTTGGCTTTGCCCAGCGCCGTCACCAACCAAAGCGCCGACTGCCCAATGCGCAAATGGCCCGCTTGAGCGGCTTCGCGAACGGCCGTATCGTGTGTCATGCGCCATTTCAGGTGCAGGGCGGTCATGTAGGTGCCGGGGGCGTAGCCCAGCCGCCGCTTGGCTTCGCTGGCAAAGGGGGAGTGCTCAACTTCCTTCACATACCCTTTGGTGCGTAAATCTTGCCAGGTGATGGCGCTGCTGAGGGAACGGCCGTTACGGCCGTCCCACACAAAATCCGTATTGCGCTGGCAGGTGAGGCCACAGGCGGCAATCTGGTTGGGGTGGATTTTTGCCTGGGTGATGGCTTCGGTGATAACGGCCGTTACCCCCGCCGCCACCTCCGCCGGATCCTGTTCCACCCAATCCGGCCGGGGATGCAGCCGCGCCAGCGGCCGGTACGCATAGCCATGCACCGTGCCCGCCCCGTCAAGGATCAGCGCCCGGCTGCCGCTGCTGCCCTGATCCACCCCTAACAAAAATGATTTCGACATGCAAAATTCCTGCTTTTTGCTCTAGTGAAAAGCTTATCTCTACCTGCGCTCATTTTGACTGTCATTCCCGCGAAGGCGGGAATCCACTCTGGTACGCAAGATGGATACCCGCCTTCGCGGGTATGACACTAGCTCTGGTAAGTTTGCCTACTAAATTGGTAACAATTCCCCCAAATGGTGGATGATGTAGGTGGGGATTATATCCGATTGGGCCGCCATTGCTTCACTGGTCGCGCCCGTCAATGTCAGCGCCCCGGCCATGCCCGCGTTTAGCCCCATCAGCACGTCCGTCTCCAGCCGGTCCCCCGTCATGATGCAGCGTTCAGCGGGCAAATTTAGCAGCCCCAAAATCGCCTCCGCCATGTATGCCGATGGTTTGCCCACCACCGCCTCAATTTTCGTATCCGTACACGCCTCGATGGCGGCAATAACGGCCGCCGCGTCTGGCTCGCCGCCGCCTGGCACCGGGCAGTATCGGTCCGCATTGGTGGCAAAAAAGCGCGCCCCGTGCCGGATGGCGTCAAACGCAATTTGCAGCTTGCGGTATTCAAACGTCCGGTCAAAGCTGGCAATCACCGCCTCTACTTCGCTGGCCTCATCGGTGAGGGTGAAGCCTGCCTTTGTCAGCTCATCGCACAACGACTGCTCCCCCACCACAAACAGCTTGGCTTCCGGCATGCGCCGCTGCAAAAAATCCACCATCACGTAGGATGAATTGATCACGTCGTTGTCCGGCGTCGGCAGCCCCAGCCGCGTCAGCTTTTGCGCATATTCTTCCCGCGTTTTGGTGGGGTTGTTCGACAAAAAAACCGTCCGCTTCCCCATGGCCCGCAGTTGCGTAATCGTCTCCCCCGCGTTTGGCAGCAGTGCCTCCCCCAAATAAACCGTCCCATCCAAATCAAAAATGTAAGCGTCAAACTCTCTCATCATTAAAAATTAACCATTCACCATTCACAATTAACCATTGTCTAGCCTTTAACGCCGCTGCTCGTCGCACTCTCCACAAAAAAGCGCTGCCCCAAAATGTAAATGACCATCGGCGGCAAAATGGCAATCGCCGCGCCGGCCAAAATCAGGTTGGGGCTGTCCGAAGCGCGCCCGCGCAGTACGTTTAACGACAGCGTCAGCACGTGATTGTCCACGTTTCCGGTGTTGATGACCACCAGCGGCCAAAAGAAGCTGTTCCAGGCGTACAAAAAGGTGAAGGTGGTCAGGGTGGCCAGGGCAGGGGTGCTGGCGGGCAGGAAAATGCGCATCAAGATTTGCAGCCGGTTGGCTCCGTCAATCAGCGCTGCCTCTTCAATTTCCTTGGGGATGGTGATGAAAAATTGGCGCATCAAAAAGGTGCCGTAGGCGCTAAAAATCCAGGGGATGACCAGTGACGCCACTTTATCCACCCAGCCAATCGTGACCATGAGCTGGTACATCGGCGTTACCAGCACCACAAACGGAATCATGATGGTGCCCAGGTAAAAAACAAACAAGTTGTTGCGCCCCGGGAAGTTGAGCCGGGCAAAGGCATAACCGCCCAGTACGGAGGTCGAAAGTGTGCCCAGCACCACCAACACGGTGACCAGAATGGTGTTGCTCAGGCTGCGATCCATGTTTTGCAGGGCAATCACGTCGCTGTAATTTTCCGGCCGGGCGGTAAGCTCTTCCACCGGCTGGCTGAGGCGCACGTTTTGCAAAATTTCCACGCTGGGATCATTGGGATCCACGAAGCGGCCCAGGGCGGTTTGGTTTATCAGGGCGAGTTCCTGGGTTTGCCCATCGGTGGTTACCAGGTAAACAGGCACCTCTTCGCCATTTACCAGTACCTGCTCCGTGTTGGTGAAGCCGCCTTTGGGTTCGGCGTCGTCCAGGGGCAGCTCAAACTGTTCCCCCGGATTGGCCGGATCGACAAAGACGCCAATGCGAATATTGCTCTCCACCAGGGCCAATTCACGCTGCTCACCGTTCACCTCGCCGTAGTAGAGCGGCAGCGGCTCGTCGAAGCCGGGCATCTCGGTGGTGAGCGTTTCGCGCGGCAGCAATCGCGGCGGATAGCGGAACGTGTCTTTGGGCTCCTTGAAGGAGGTGGTGAGCATGTACAGGAACGGGAAGATCATGAAAAAGGCGAAGACGGTCAGCACCAAATAGATCAACCCGTTGCGCGTATATTGAATGGCTTTGTATGAACGTAACATCAGATCACCGTTTTTTTTTGCCACAGAGGGGATAGAGTGTTTAGAGATTTGCGAGCTCTTTGACAGCTCGTGAAACGTGAAACGTGACCAGGAATACATCACGTTTTGCGCTTCACGTTTCACGCATCACCCATTTGTCTCTGTGTTCTCTGTGGCCATTACATTCTTAACTTTCGTAGGAACTGCCGCTGGTGCGCTGGCGTTGGAATTGAACCAGGGTGGCGGCAAAAATAAGTAGGAACAGCACCCAGGCAATGGCCGAGGCGTAGCCTTGTTCAAAGCGTTGGAATCCTTTTTGGTACAGGTAGAGCACAATCGTCAGTGTGGAGTTGCTGGGGCCAGCCGGATTTTGCCCCATGATGATAAACACCTGCTCAAATACCTGCATTGCCTGAATGACCGTGGTGGTGACCACAAAAAAGGTGGTGGGGCCAAGCAGGGGTAGGGTAACTTTCCAGAACTGCTGGCGCGGCGTGGCCCCATCGACCGTGGCGGCTTCGTAGAGTGAGCGAGGGATGTTTTGCAGCCCGGCCAAAAAGAGCACCGTGTTGAAGCCGATCCACTGCCAGGCGGCCATGATGATGACGGCCAGCAGGGCGGTGTTGCTTTCGGACAGCCAGCGAATTTGCGGATCGGTGAGGGGCAGGCCGACGGTGTTGAACAGGTCGATAAGCAGCGTTATTCCGTAGTTGATGTAGCCGATGGTGGCGTTGTACAGCCATTGCCACACCAGGGCGATACCGACTACGGCCGCTACACTCGGCAAAAAATAAACGGCGCGGAAAAAGCGCATGCCGGGCACTTTGCTGTTGAGCAAATTGGCCAGGAACAGGGCCGGAACCACGCTGAGCGGCACGGCCAGCAGCACAAATTGCAGGGTGTTGCCCAGGGCGGTCCAAAACAGCCGGTCCTGCGCGCCGATGACGTAGCTCTGGCCGAAAATGGTGAAGCGGTTGAGCTCGTCGTACTGGGTCACGTCCAGCACGTCGCTGGCCAGTTGGTCGGCATTGGCCAATGGCTCGATGTCCAGGTTAAAAATCTCGGCGTAATTTTCCAGGCCGATGAAGTTGGGCGTGCTGAAGGCGTCGGAGTCGGTGAAGCTGACGTAGAGCGAGAGGATCAGCGGCCCGGCAAAAAAGATGAGGAAGCCGAGCAGGTTGGGGGAGAGGAAGAGGTAGCCGTTGAGCATTTCGGTGTCGGCGTTGGTGGCCTGGAAGGCGTGGGCGATGGGCTGCTGCCACATGCCCCAGACCATGAGGCCAAAAAGGACGGTGGCGGTGAGGAAAACGGCCGTTTCCCACCCCCCCACCAGCGCCCCCGGAATCGTCGCCAATCCATCCAACAGCCCCACCGCAAACAAAAAGAGGATGCCCGCCAAAATGGCAATCGCCCGGCCCACCTGCCGCACCTGCTGCTGTCGCACCAAATCGCCCTCAAACCGGTCGGTTTGAGAGCCAAGCCACAGGCCAATAAAAATCAGCGCCAAAAAAGGCAGTCCGCGGGTAAAGGTATCGGCCAGGGAATCCAGCCCGACAAACATGTTGAGCTGGTGCATGCTGCCCACCAGGGCAAACAGAAAGCCGAGGTAGTTGACGGCCAGCGACAGGTTGCGCCCGCGTGAGCGGCGCTGGTTGATGTTGTAAACGGCCGCACCACTCAACCCGCTCATCAACAGCAGCAGCACAACAAAGATGATTTTTTGCCAGACGGCCGTTTCTTCCCCCTGCCACACCAAAAACGCGCCCGCCAGCCCCGCCACGACCAAAATCGCGTGCCAGATCGTCGCCAGGCGAATCCAGAGCGCCGCCCGATCTTCCGGGGATTGTGCCTTTCGTGGATCAACAGTCGCTGTTGTCATATCAAAACTCCAAAAAATCTAGTTGCTAGGGGGGTAGTGGTTAGTTGTTGGGAATGGGACACAGATTCACACAGATTTTCACAGATAATTCTTCAATCTGTGTCTATCCGTGTTCATCTGTGTCCTATTTTCAGGTAGTGGTCGCAGCACGCTTGCCACGACCACTACCCAATCAAGACTTACTGGTTAAAGGTACGGTTGGCTTCGTTGCAGATGGTGGCGGCGAAGTCGTCGATGCTGGTTTCGCCATTGAGAACGGCCGTAACCGCCGGGCCCATCACCGCGTCAAACTCCGGCCAGCTGCCAGCCCACAGGGGGCCTTCGGTGGCGGGGTTGCGCGCCAGGCCGTTCAGGAACGCCTGGTTGTTGGCCGGGGGGGAGAAGGTCAGGAAGGCATCCAGCGCTTCCTGGCTGACGCGGCTGGGCACGTTGGCGCCCAACTCGGCAATCTTGCCCTGGGTTTCGGCGGTGGTCAGCGCCTGCACCAGCGCCCACGCTTCTTCGGGATGCTCGGTGTTGGCGTTCACCACGTAAGCACCCCAGAACAGCCAGTTGCTCGGGCCAGCGGGACCATCGGGCAGTTCAACCACGTCCCAGTTGAAGTTGGCCGATGCACGAGCGCCGGGGGTGGCCCAACGGCCGTTCTGGAACATACCCACTTTACCAGCCAGGAACGGCGGTTCGCTGTCTTCACCGTAAGGCACGGCTACGTTGAACTCCTGGTAGATGCGCTGCTCAAACTCCAGACCGGCCAAAGCTTCGGCCGTGTCCAGACCACAAGCGGTGCGATCTTCATTGTAGAAGCTGCCGCCAGCGGCGTTGATCCAGTAGCCATACGGACCCCACCACGCATTTTGGCCGTAGCCGTAAATGTCGTCGCCCAGGGCGTTGATGGCGGAAGCCACCTCAATAAAGGTGTCCCAGTTCCATTCGCCGTTGGCCGCCAGTTCACGCGGATCCGGCGCGCCAGATTCGGCCAGCAGGTCCAGGTTCAGGTAGAGGGCAAAGGTAGACACGTCACGCGGCAGACCCCACAGCGTTTCGCCGGTGTTGCCGGTTTCCGGGTTGAAGGTCAGGTGGAACATTGGGCCAGGGTAGAAATCGGCGTCGCTGTAGCCGTCGGTCGCGTCGGCCAGGTCACGCATGTCCAGAATCAGGCCACGGGTGGCAAAGTCGGCAATGTCGGTTCCGGGAATCCAGAAGACATCGGGGGCGGTGCCAGCGGCCAATTCGGTCTTCAACACGTCCTGGTAGCTGGAGCTTTCGCTGCCACCCGGTTCATAAACCAGGGTGATATTGTCCAGGCTGGCGTCCAGGTCGTTGCTCACGGATTGGTAAACGTCAATTTCAGCCTGGTTGTCGGGGCGGGTACGCCAACGCAGTTCCACCTCCGCCATTTCTTCTTCGGCAGCGGGTTCTTCGGCGGTATCGGCGGGTTCTTCAGCGGTATCGGCCGCTTCGGTTGTGTCGGCAGCTTCTTCGGCGGGTTCTTCAGCGGTATCGCTGCCGCCACAAGCTACCAGTAAAGCCATTGCCAAAAGGGCAATCAGGATAAGCCAAAATCTTTTCAGATTCATTTAAATCTCTCTCCTCGTAGATATTTTAGATAGAAAAGGTTTTTAGAAATTGGGTGTTGGAATCTTCCGGTGTTTTCATCACCTCCTTCAAAAATTGGGTTTGTGTTGTTTGAATGATGTCTGGTGTGTTGGAAAACGGCCGTTCCCCTACAAAATTGGCGTCGTAGAATGACGGGAAACCAGGGTGGCCGGTAACGTTAAATGCTGCTTTTGCGTGTTGGGATTGCTCACCGCTTCGATGAGCAGCTGGGCCGCCAGACGGCCGATTTCCGCAAAATCCTGCCGCAAGGTGGTCAGCGGCGGCGACAAGTAAGACGCCATCGGAATGTCGTCTACGCCGATGAGCGACAGCTGATCCGGCACGACCAGGTTCAGCTCGGCGGCGGCGCGCAGCACACCAGCGGCCATCTGGTCGTTTTGCACAAAGATGGCTGTCGGCGGCGTTTCTGCCTGCATCAGCTGGTGCAGGGCGGCAAAGCCGGAGGCGGCTTGCCAATCCCCTTCCACCACAAACTGGGGCGGCTGGGGCAGTCCGGCACTTTGGAGCGCCTGCTGGTAACCTGCCAGACGGTCCTGAGCGCAATCTTCCACCATGCGCCCGGTGATGGTGGCAATGTGGCGATGGCCCTGCTGCAGCAAATGGTTGGTGGCCGTCACGGCCACGGCTACGTCATCCAGCGCCACAGAGTTCACCGCATCTTCGCGAGGGCGCGCCCCGGCAAACACCACGGGGAATTGGTCGGGCAGGTGGTTAAAACGGCCGTCCGCATACGGATTGATCACCATGATGCCCTCGGTCTGGCGGCTGGGCACCAGCTGCTCGATGAGAGCCGTAAAAATCTGTTCGTCAGGGGCCGAGGCGGAGAGCAAAAAGAAGCCATGCTGCCGTGCTTCTTGTTCGGCACCCTGGATGATGCGGGCGAAGGTGTAGTCGGTGAGGTTGGGGGCAATGCAGGCGAGGATGCCGGTGCGTCCCTTGGCCATGGAGCGGGCGATGGCGCTGGGGCTGTAGCCCAGGCTCTCAATGGCGGCTTCCACTTTGGCGCGTGTTTCGGGGCTCACACGCTCATTGTCGTTGATCACGCGTGACACGGTTTGGTGAGACACACCCGCTTCGGCAGCCACATCCCGAATGGTAATTGACGCTCGCGCCATGAGGCTTTCTCCTGCTTGCTCCATGTTACCGGTCACGTGACCGGTAACATAAGATTACTGCCGTTGGGCAACTTTGTCAAGAAAGTGAAGGGAGAGTTGGTGGTTTTGTCTAACTTTGGGGTACGGTGGCATAAGAAAAAGGCGGTTCGCTGTCGAACCGCCTATGCCAGGGGGGAGTTGTTGAACGGGGGAAAAACTAAGGGTAAGAGGCGTAAACGGCCGTTTCACCCGCGTCGTTAAACGTAAATACGTCGTACGCTTCGGGCGCCCGGCTGGGGTCTTCCATGCCAGGGGAGCCGACGGGCATGCCGGGCACGCCAATGCCCAGCACATCTGGTTTTTCTGCTAATAACCGGCTGATTTCCGCCGCCGGTACGTGTCCTTCAATGATATAGCCATCAACGACGGCCGTATGGCATGAATAGAGCGACATGGGTACCTGGTAACGATTCTTGACTTCAACCAGGTTGTTAATCCCTTTTTCCACCACGGTGAATCCGTTTTCTTCCAGGTGGGCGCTCCAATCGCCACAGCAGCCTCAGGAAGGTGACTTAAAAACAGTCACCACGCCTGGCTCAGCGACAATCGCCAGGGGGTCTGCTTCTGCTTCGGCACTGCATGCTGCCAGGGCCGCCAACAGCAGCAGCAGGATGATGCGCAAACTGTATCTCATGGGTGGTCCTCCAATAAATTTGAAAAGGTTTGGGATCAGCTGATGCTGCATTTCTGACCCGAATGGGTGAAAGGATACCGCCATGCATAAGAAAAAAGTATTGACTTCAGTAAGTAAATCTTATGGAAGAATGTAACAATCAATGAGGCGTCTATGATTAATGGTTGAACATTCCGACGAAACAACGATAATTGGCAGCGATTTTTTGTTAGCCACAGGGAATAGTTTATGAAGACACCCGCCGGAAAAGAGTGCCGTTTTTATTACCAAAATTTTCATCGCGGAAAATCAGACCAGGAATGCCGCCTCATCATGGCCAATCCCCGCTCTGAGGCGTGGCGGCCCAACGACTGCCACAACTGCCCCGTGCCCGATATTTTGCTGGCCAACAGCAATCCCAACCTGGTGCTGGAAGCCAGCATCGAGAAAGGTTTCCTGGGCTTTAACCGGCGGGTGGCGGTGAAGGCGTTTTGCAGCAAACACCTGATCGATGTGCCCAAACCGCACGTGGGCTGCCCGGAATGTGCCAAAGAGAAGCCAGGTTTGCCCGATTTGTTTAACAATCTTTAGAAGAGTGGGAAGTGAAAAGTTGAAAGTGATAAGTGATTGAGTGCGGCGTATCACTTGCTGAACTGCTGACTTGCCTTCACAAGAGACTTCACGAGTGGGCGCACCCCCACGAATAAAAATCAGCAGATTTCGCAGATTTACCCGATTTTTATCCGCGTTTATCAGCGTTAATCCGCGGCCAATTTTTAAGGGAGCGTATGTTAAAAGCTGTTCTGTTTGATTTAGACGATACCCTGCTGGGCAACGACATGGATCGTTTTTTGCCCGCTTATTTTGCCCTGTTGGGCCAACATGCGGAGCGTTACCTGCCCCGCGACCGTTTTTTGCAGGAGTTGATGACCTGCACCGAAGCGATGATTCGCGATGTGGACCCGACATTGAGCAATCGGGATGTTTTTTGGCAACATTTTGCCCGGCGCACCGGGCTGGATGTGGATGAGCTGGAAGCGTTTTTTGAGCAGTTCTACCGCCACCAGTTTCACCAACTGCGCGACCGGACGGAGAAACGGCCGTTTGCCGCCGAGCTCGTGCAATTTTGTCTGGATCAAAACCTGGAGGTGGTGGTGGCCACCAATCCGCTTTTCCCCCTCATCGCCATCGAGGCGCGGCTGACGTGGGGCGGGCTGCCGGTGGACCAGTTCAACTTTGCCCTGGTAACCGCCTACGAAAACATGCACGCTGCCAAGCCACAGCCTGCCTACTACAGCGAAATCCTGGACAAAATTGGCTGCGCCCCAGAAGAGGCGCTCATGGTGGGCAACGATTGGGAAGCCGACATTTTGCCCGCCCACAGCGTGGGCCTACAAACCTTCTGGCTGTCGCTGGACGGAGCCCCGCTGCCTGCTGAACTGCCGGTGCCAAACGGCCGTACCCTCCAAGACGTACACACCTTCATCAAATCGCACCTGGAATAATTACACACCATTGCTCTGTAGTTTTTACCGCGGAGAGCGCAGAGAGCGCAGAGAAAGAAAAAAACTCTGCGTCCTCCGCGCTCTCCGCGGTTAATTTTTCAGCAGTGCTAGACGAGTGTGAGCTTCCTCTTTGCGGCTGAGGGCATACAGAGCACCGTAGCCTTCAATGACCAGTGAGGCGGCGACGAGGCCGTAGGGGATGGCCTGGGCCGGGTCGCCTGTGTGGGCCAGCCCCACCATGAAACCGCCGCAGAAGCTGTCGCCCGCGCCAGTTACATCCACCAGGCGCGGGTCGTTGGCGGGGTGAAAGGCGGGGAAGGGGGTGATGGTTTGGGTACGGCCGTTCACCAACAACACCCCCGCCGCGCCATTTTTCACCACTACCCACTGTGCTCCCCACTTTGTGAGCGTCAGCGCCGCCTCGCCTAAATCCACGTCATCGCCAAACAACGAGCGAATCTCCATCGCGCTGGGCAAAAAGACGTCAATCTGCGGCAAAATTTGCTGAATGTAGGCGGTGCGTTCGGGCACCATGTACCGCTCGCCGGGGTCGAGGGTGATTTGCCGGATGCCATTTTTGCGCAGCCAGGCAGGCACGTTCAGGTGGGTGGCCAGGGCGGCGGGGGAGAGGTGAACGGCCGTCACCTCACGCCATCTTTCTGGCCAATCTTCTGGGCGCAGTGCCAGCGGTTCGTAGTTGTGCGGGTCGTCCTGGCCGGGGGTGGAATGCGCGTAATCGCGCAGGGCGGCGGGCAGCGGTTGGCCGATGCGGGCAAAGTGGGCGGCGGGATTGGTGTCCTCACGACGGCCGTCTGGCAGATAGGCAAAAAAAGTGCGGTGATCCTGCGGCGTTTCCAGCCGCACCAGCCCATCGATGCCGATCTGGTGGCCGGTGAGCGGCTCCAGCCACGCCTGCGGGTAGTTGCGG
The DNA here is from genome assembly GCA_020848035.1 of Anaerolineae bacterium. Classification (GTDB taxonomy): domain Bacteria; phylum Chloroflexota; class Anaerolineae; order Promineifilales; family Promineifilaceae; genus Leptofilum. The sequence continues at coordinate 39,623 of JADLAX010000006.1, forward strand.
CCAAGGCGCGCCCAGAGGTGCACCGGTTCGCCCCACAGCGCCGCGCCAACGGCCGCATACAGCCCATTGCCGCCCACCATTTCCACCCGCGCCGCGCCGTCGTGGGTGATCAAATAATCCATGCGCATGCCGCCTGCGGTGACAAACATCAATTACCCCAATTATCGCCTGACTTCCGTGATTTGTGCGCTGCTGCGGATGCGGGAGATGCCGCCGCCGCCCTCTATGCTGCGGCCGCCGCCGAAGCCGCGAAAGTAGGGTTCGCCCAGCAGCTGGGCGCGAGTGGCGGCAAACAGGGTGCCCGGCAGGCAGGTGAGCAGCGGCGAGAAACATTCGCGAGTCGGCACGGCCGTTTCCCACCTGAAATCTGCTCCAGGATGATTGGCCAATTGGCTATCTTGTGGCGCAATCACCGCCACACGTCGCCCGATGGCTTTGGCCGCTGTTACCAGCTCCAGCGCCCGCCCCTCGTCCCAGCCGCCCGCGCCGATGAACACGGTGGGCGTGGCCACCTGCCGCCCAAAATATTGCAGATGGGCCCATTCTTCGCTGTCTTGGGCCACGGCCGTATCTCCACTTGCCTCCAAAATTTTGGCCGCGCTAAAGAGCGCCGTGCCGACGTTTGGCCCCGCGCCGCAAAAGACAAAGTGGTCGGCGTCGTGCCACGCCTCGGCGGCCTGCCGGGTGGTTTTGTCGCTGCGGGCGATGGTGTGGGCCATGAGATCGGCCGTGTGGGCCAGTTCGCGGCGCAGCTGGTTGGCCGTGGTTTTGCTCAGGTGGCTGCGATGTTCGCCCAGCTGGATGGCGCACAGGTAAAGTGCCAGCTGCGACGCAACGTAACTGCGCGTGCCGGGCACAATCAAGCCTTGCAGCTCGGCGGGGAGGGGCGGTACGGCCGTTTCCAACACAAATTCTGCCGCTTGCCCCAGTGGGCTGGTGGGATTGCCGGTGAGGGCAACGGCCGTTGCGCCCGCCTGCCTGGCCAGCGTTAGTGCCTCCACCGTGCGGCTCACCCCGCCGCTCACCGACGCGGCCAGCACCAGGTTGCGGCCGCGCCCCGTCTCTGGCAAAAAGCCGACGGCGTAGCGGGCAAACTGCATGGCGGTCATGGGTTCGCAGGGCAGCCCGGCCAGCTGTTCAAAGGCCAGTTCGGCGTTGAGCGGGGCAAAGTAGCTGTCGCCGCAGCCGGTGGTGAAGACGCGGCTGATTTTTTGGCTGAGGGCGGGGGTGAGGGTGTGACGAACGGCCGTAACCAGCTCATCCATCATCGTTTCCACCATTTCTGGCAGGGTGTCTACCTGTTGATGCAGTGCAGAGCGATTCTCTGGGATCATGGGTCTGTTTTTGCGGGTGCTTAACGTGTTCCTTAAGCCTTTTTCAGGACAATAATGGGAAATAGGTCATGATGGCGCGGGTAGTTGTTCCAGTATTAAAAATGGCAAAAGTGACTCTCTAAACCGAGACGCCTGGGCTAATTTGGACAGGTGAAACTTTGGCCATAAGCGTGCCATTTTACCACGGGAGTTGCGGAGCTGTTAAAAATGAATACACAATTGAATATGCCTAAGCGGGTTGGTTGGGTGTTCCTCTTTCTGAGTGGCGTGATTGGGCTGGTCGGTTTTATTGCCCCATCCCAGGCGGCAACGATTGCCGTGACCACGACATTGGATGAGAACGATGGCAGCTGTTTGGACGACGACTGTTCACTGCGCGATGCGTTGGCAACGGCCGTTTCCGGCGACAATATCCTCATTCCTTCTGGCGACTACGTGTTGACCCTGGGCCAACTGTTGGTTGACCGGGAGTTAACCCTGGAAGGCGCGACCCCAGCGCCGGTTATCGATGCCAATGCATCGTCTCGCGTATTGGAAATCTCCGGCATAGTTCCGCTCACCCTCAAAAATGTGGTGCTCACCAACGGGCGCGATCTGGACGGCGCTGGCGTAGCCATTTTGGGCGGCGGCCAGCTCACTTTGATCGATAGTGAGCTGCGGGGCAACAACGCCAGCGGCAACGGCGGCGGCGTTTACCTGGGCAACCAGGGCACGATTCACCTGATTAGCGGCAGCATCAGCCAAAACAAGGCCGAAAATAACGGCGGTGGCGTCTACAACATGAATGGCCTGTTCCTGCAATCAGGTGGGGTCATCGAACACAATACCGCACTTGCCGGTGGTGGCGTATTTGTCAATCTGGAGAACGCGGTGTACCGGATCAGTGATGGCGTGGTGCGGTTTAACACGGCCACTTCTGCTGAGGCCGGTGGCGGGGCAGTGTATGTGGCTGCTGGAACCGTGGCGGTGGATGGCGGCGAGCTGTCTCAGAACAGCGGCGATCGCGGTGGCGGTATCCAGTCGGCCAATGGGCAGGTGGTCGTCAATGGTGGCATCATCAAGGAAAACACGGCGCTTTACGGCGGCGGGGTTTACCTCACTTTCCCTGAATCTTTTCTCACCCAAAACGGCGGGCAGATTAGTGCGAATGTGTCCACCAGCACCGAATTTGGTGGCGGCGGTGTCTATGGTTTTCAGGGCAGCATGGCCCTGACGGGCGGCGTAATCAACGGCAACACGGCCGTTGCCGACGGCGCGGGCATTAACATGCGGTTTGGTGGGTTAACCGTCACGGGCGGCACCGTGCACGACAACGTCGCGGGCCGCTATGGCGGCGGCATTTTTGCCGATTTTGCCACGCTTTCGGTGACCGATTTGCAGTTGGGCCGCAATACGGCCGTAGATGGCGCGGGTCTTTATCTGGCGGCAACGGCAAACCTGGACATGACCAATACGGCCGTTTATAGCAATACCGCTTCGGCCAGCGGCGGCGGCCTGATGCTTTTGGGCAGCACCACCCTTACCAACACCACAGTGAGCGGCAACCAGGCCCAGGCCAACGGCGGCGGCTTGTGGTTGTCGAGCGGTTCTGTGGCTCTGGAAAATGTTACCCTTGCCGAAAATGAGGCGGCCAACGGTGGCGGTCTGTACAACGAAAGTGCGGCGGTGATCCTGCACAACACGCTGGTGGCGGGCAATACGGCCGCTGCTGGCCCGGACTGCGGTGGCAGCAGCTACACCAGCGGCGGCTACAACCTGATCCAGGATGCCACCGAATGTACCCTCACGGGCAGCGCCGCCGGGGACATTTTGGGCGAAGATCCGCAGCTTGAAGCGCTCACGCTGGCTGGTGCGGCCACCTATCTTCATCCGCTCAGCGCCACCAGCCCGGCGGTAGACGCGGGTGATCCGGCCGTCTGCCCTGGCGGTGACCAGCACAACCGGCTGCGGCCAATGGATGGCAATTCAGACGGCACGGCCGTTTGCGACATCGGCGCGTTTGAGTATGGCTTCCCCCTGCGTGTCGGCGACGTGACGGTGGCAGAAAGTGCGAATGGTCCGGTGCTGGCCAGCTTCCCGGTGACGCTTGATTTTGCCGCGCCGGTGACTATCACGGTGGCCTTTGCCAGCGGGGATCAGACGGCCGTGGCGGGGTTGGATTATACGGCCGTTGCCGGTACGCTCACTTTTGCGCCGGGCCAGACCAGCCAGACGGTGGCCGTGCCCATTCTTGACGATGGGCTGGACGAAGCGGCCGAAACGTTTGTCCTGACGTTGAGTGACCCGGTTAACGCCTTTTTGGCTAAAGCCGTTGGCGTAGGCACGATTGACGACAACGACGCCGCGCCGACGCTCGCGATTCAAGATGCCAGCCTGGTGGAAGGCGACCGCAACAGCCAGCCGCTCCTCTTTACGGTGACGCTGGACGCGCCAAGCGGCCAGACCGTGCAGGTGAGTTATGCCACGGCGGATGGTACGGCCGTTGCCGGGGTGGATTATACGGCCGTTTCTGGCGTGCTTACTTTGGCGCCGGGTCAGACCAGCGGCACAATCTCTGTGCCTGTGTTGGGCGATTTGCTGCCGGAGCAGAATGAAACGTTTTCGGTGCTGTTGAGCAGTCCGCAAAATGCGACGCTTGGCCGAAGCCAGGGGATTGGCACGATTGTGGACAACGAACCGGCCACGCCGGAGCCGCCCGACCCGCCAGAAGATCCGGATTATCTGGTTTACCTGCCGGTGGTGATACGGCCGTAGTTACAGATTGGGCCACTCTTTAAGAGTGGCCCAATCTCTATCAACGAGCCGCCGGGAACGATGTGTGGATCAGGTCGTGGATTTCCCAGCCAAGTGCCCCGGCGCACCCGCTCTGGTTGCCCAAAATGACCACGTCGAGCAGGTGCTCCGGGTAATGGTAAAAACGGCCGCTCACGCCATCTTCCTCCCCCGTGTGCCCCCAGCGCAGCAGCCGTTTGTTGGAGTCAAACACAAATTCGTTGCCGAAGCCGTATTCCCAGAAGCAGCCGCGCATCAGCTCATTCGATTCCGAAACGTGCGGGGTGAGCATGGCCTGGGTGCTGGCAGGGGATAGCAGACGGCCGTACCGCAGCGCCGTGCTAAAGTGGTGTAGATCAACGGCCGTGGCCACCGCCCCGCCATCGGCCGCCGCTTCTGCGGTGGTGCTGTAGATGTTTTTGCGCCAGGGGGTTGTCCCGGATAGGCTTTTCTCGGCCACGTACCCCTCGGCGAGATTGGGCGCAACGGCGTCCAGGGCGATGAAATCGGCCCCGGCCATGCCCGCCCGGGCAAACACGTGCTGCCGCACGTAGTCGAAGTAGCTCACCCCGCTCACCGCCTCGATGGCCAGCCCCAGCAAAATGAAGCCTGCGTTGTTGTACTGGTATCGTTCACCTGCGGCAAAATGGGACGGCTTTTGGCTGAACAGCGGCAGGTAGTCGGCGTTTTGGCGCAGCAGGTAGATGGGATTTTCCCGGCACAGCACCGCCCATTCGGCCTCCCAATCCTCGCTTTCCTCAAACCAGTCGGCGATGCCGGAACTCATGGTGAGCAGGTGGAAAATAGTGACGTTGGCCGGTATGGCCGACTGGCGCAGGTCCAGCAGGTCATGGATGGGGGTGTTTAGCTGGAATTTGTGTTGGTCGATGAGCTGGAGGGTGGATACGGCCGTAAACAGCTTGCCAATCGACGCCAGCCGGAAGCGGGTGTCCAGGGTGTTGGCGATGCCAAACCCCCGGTGCGCCAGGCCGCAGGTGTGGCTGAACCAAAGCTCGTCCTGCCGCCACAGCGCTACCACGCCGGAAAATTCTTCGGCGGCGGCTTTTTGCTCAATCAGTTCGGCCAACAGTTTGGTAAACATGCTCACCTCTATTTGGTGCTTTCAACGCGCTGCCAGAGGGTGGTTAACGGCCGTTGCCTCACCCGCACCTGCCAAAAAACCAGCCCCCACAAATGCAGCCGGGCGGCAAACAGCAGCAGTGTCCACCACAGCTCGCGCGGCGATTGGGCAAACTGCAGCGCCAGCTTTGGCCCCTGCCGCGCCTCCAGGCTGGCCGAGCGCATGGAGTAGGGCGATTGGCGCACGTATGTTTGCGCGTAGCCACCAGCGGAGCGCACCTTTTGCCGCAGCCAGTCGGCGTAGGTGGTGGGGTATTTTACAAACACCTCTGCCGCTGGCGCGTAACAAATCTGGTAGCCTTGCTCGGCAATGCGGTGGGAGATGACGGCGTCCTCGGCCAGGGCATCTTCGGGGATGGGGGGGATGAGGTGGCGGCGGGCGGCAAAAAGGTAGCCGGAACAGAGCAGGAACGCCCCGGCGGCATGCCGCGCCAGCCGGGTTTGGTGCGCCCCTTCCACCAGCACGTGGGACCAGTAACCGAGTTGGGTGGTGCGGGGGCTGCTGGACAACGGCCGTCCCGTCACCGCGCCCACCCGTTCAGCGGCAAATGGGGCCAGCAGCGGGGCCAGCGCGTTTGCGCCAATCATCACATCGCCGTCGCTAAACACAACGATGTCGCCCTGGGCGGCCTGCAAGCCGAGGTTGAGCGCGGCGGGTTTGCCGCGCCGTTCTGGCTCTGGGATGTGGCGAATGAGGGGATGATTGTGGGCGTAGTGGTGGACAACGGCCGTTGTTTCTGCATCGGGGCAGACGACCAGCAGTTCGCTGCCGGGCGGCAGCTGGGGCAAAAACGCCTCAATCGCCCGGCCAATCGTGGCGGCTTCGCGGTAGGCGGTAATGAGGACAGAAATCATGGGGAGATTGGAGATTGGAGATTGGAGATTGGAGAATTTTTAATCTCTAGTCTCTAATCTCCAATCTCTTAAATGGTGACGTTTTTGGTGCCTTTGGGCGCTTCCACCGAGCTGTACACCACCGAGACCCCCTTGATGCGCCCGACGATACCTTCAAAGGCGGCAATAATCGCCATGAAGAGCAGGTTGACGCCAATGGCCATCGACAGGGCCAGGCCCAGGTAGCCAAAGACGGTCGCGGCTGGTCCGGCCAGGCTGTTGATCAGCAGCCCCATCCAGCCCAGCAGCGACAGGACAATGCCCACCACCACCATCGTCCAGATGAAGGCGGGCCAGGCGCGGCGATCCGAGCGGCTGGGCATCATGCCGTTGGCGATGGCAAAAAGCAGGTAAAGCCAGAGCAAGAAGTCGGGCGTCTGGAACACCTGGCCCAGGGCGACGGACAGCGTTTCGATCTGCCCGGACTGCACCGCGGCGGCCAGCTCCGTGACGCCAAAGACACGAAAACCGATGAGGAGGATAACGGCCGTTCCCGAAATCAACGGGGCACCGCCAATGATGCTCTCGCGAATGGGTCCCAGGGTGCGCCCTTTGAAATATTCCACGTAGCCCAGCTGCACCGTGCCATCCGGCTGCATCCGCGGAATGACGGAGAAACTGCCGGTGCGTACGCCCAAAAAGGTTGCTGCCAGCCAGTGGCTGACTTCGTGCAAAAAGACGCCCGGCAGCAGGACGATGGCGTACAGGATGACGGCCCGTTCGGGTTTGCCCATCAGCAGCAAGGAGAGGCCATGCAGGTGGGTGTGAATCCAGCGCTGCATCACCAGCAGAATGATCAGGGCAAAAGCAACCCAGAAAAAGGGCATGATGGCATTGCTCATAAAGCGCTCCGTTCCGATGTAGCCGCGGATTCTTTCCGCGCTCTAGAAACGCGGAAAGAATCCGCGGCTACAAATGATTAGACTGCGTTTTTCACCAGCTCGACAAAGCTGGCCTTCAGGCTGGCGCCGCCAACCAGCGCACCGTCGATGTCTGGCTGAGCCATGTACTCGGCGATGTTCTTTTCGTTGGCGCTGCCGCCGTACTGGATGCGCACTTTTTGCGCGGTGTCTTCGCCAAACATTTCGGCGATGGGGCCGCGCACGCTGAGGCCGATGATGCTGCCCGCCTGGGCGGCACTGGCCGATTTGCCCGTGCCGATGGCCCAAATCGGCTCATAGGCGATGACGAGGCTGGCGACCTGTTCGGCGGTTAAGCCAGCCAGGGCGGCACGAACCTGCCCGCTGACAAACGCCTGGGTTTCGCCTGCTTCGTTTTGCGCCAGGCTCTCGCCCACGCAGATGATGGGGGTGAGGCCGTGAGCCAGGGCGGCTTTGGCTTTTTTGTTGACGCCTTCGTCGGTTTCGTTGAAATATTCGCGCCGCTCGGAGTGGCCGATGATGACGTATTGGCAGTAGGGGGTGAGCATGTTGGCAGCCAACTCGCCGGTGTAGGCACCGTTTTCGGCAAAGTGCATGTTTTGCGCGCCAACACCGATTTCAGTAGCTTGCAGGGCGTCGGCGACGGCGGGGATGGCGATGAAGGGGGGACAGACAACTTTGTCTATGCCTTTAATCTGGCTCAGGCCATTACGAATTTCACGCACAAAAGCAACGGCTTCTTCGGCCGTTTTATTCATTTTCCAGTTGCCAGCAATAATTGGGGTACGCATGATGCTCCTTTCAGAAGTTTGACGCAGAGGGGCAGAGGTGCAGAGAGGAAAAACGGATGGGTCGGCCCACTCTTATTTTGGATTGGTAAGCAATACGGCCGTAATTTTACGCTGTTTTTGTCAATTCGGGTAGCCAGCCTGCGCGGCCCATCACGCGCCACAAGCGCCGTTGAAGCGGCGTCCCCGGCATTATTGGCTGGCGGTGCCGCTGGTTTACGCCTTCGGCTTTCCGGTGGTAAAGAGGTCGGCAAACGGGGGGAACCGCTGCGGATTGGAGAGAACGTCTGTGGCATCGCAGAGCTGGTCCAGGCTGCCCAGGCCGCGCGGCAGGGTGCGCACCTGGGGGTCTTGAATCTGGTCGTAGAGGGCGTCGGCATATTGATCGGCGTGGCTGATGCGGTACGGCCGTTCATAAAACCACCGCTCTGCTTCGGGCAATGGCTCGGTGAGCTGCAAGCGGTTGTGCCAGCGCGCCAGGTAGCGCGTGGCCTGGTTCAGCGCCTGCTCGCGCGGCTGCCAGCTGGCGGCCAGCCACACCTGGTCAAACAGCGGCCGCAGGTCGGCGGCGCAGGGCAGCCGGGCAAAGGCGGTGCCAAACCATTTGCTGTACGGCGCATACGCCTTTTCCAGCAAAAAGGCCAGCCGCATCAGGTTGTGCACCTGCCGGGCGGCAATCAGGCGCGAGCCGAGATCATCGCCCACATCCCCGGTGCGCCCGACAAACGGTTCTTCCTGGGCCAGGCGGGTCCACTGCCCGGCCAGCAGGTAGAGCCAGACGTCGTGCGGGTAGAAGTGCAGCCGCTGGCGCACGGCCGTTACCTCACCCAGCTCATCGTGGAAAAGACGGCCGTAGCGCACCGTGGCCAACAGCTGCGACGGCCGCAGCAGCCAATCGACCGCCTGCATGGGTTGGCTGATGTCCAGCGCCAGGTAGTCGCGAAAAAAGCGTTGGGCCGTGGTGAACTCAACCTGGTGGTTGACTGGCGGCTGGTCGGTAAATTCCAGGTGGGTGGTGCCGTCGGGGTGACGGCCGTAATGGGTTGGATAACCCAAAATCGTCAGCGGCATCTCCTGGCGCAGCATGGCGTCGATGGCTGGGGCCTGGCTGGGCAGATCTTCTTCGGCCAGGAACAGCGTCAGGCGCGGTCCCCAGTCATGGTCGCGCGACTGCGGCGTGTCGCAGCCGAGCACATCGGATCCTTCGCCCAGCCGTCCGGCGGCGTAGGGCAGGTGGGGGAAGTGGTGGCTGAGCAACGGCCGTACCGCCTCGGTAAAAAATGCCTGGCACAAATCCAAACCTTTGATAAACGGCCGTTGCATGATGTGCTCGGTCATAATTTCTCCTTCAAAATTAGGCCGCGGATTGCGCGGATGAATGCGGATGAAATCTGGGCGCAATGGGCGCAAATCTGCTGATTATCACCCTCACCCCAGCCCTCTCCCTCGCAGGGAGAGGGAGCCAAATCCCCTCCCCCTCGCAGGGGGAGGGTTAGGGTGGGGGTTCACTTCAAGGACTTGAATTTTATTCTAGCCGATCCTTGTTATAATCCCATCCAATCTATGCCACCCGGAGAAAAAGATGAATGAGCCATATCCCGATGACGTGTCGCGGCTGCTGGGGCAGGCGCGTGCTTTATTGCAAGAAGATGATTATGGACAGCTAGACGCCGCCGCTCTCTGTTTTGCGGTGCTGGCCCGCTTCCCTGACCTGACCGAAGCCGCAGAGCTCGTTTTGGAAGCGTTTAGCGATCCCTGGCTGATTCGCGACAATCGCAAGGCCATCGGGCGGCTGGTGGATGAATGGGACGACCGCGCCTGGCAGCACCGGCGGCGATTGGCGCTTTCGTTTCGCTATACCAGCCAGTGGGAGGGTGAGTTCCACGAGGGCACCGAGCGCGTAGAGATGGATGAGGTGATGCCCGCCGACGTACACGCCATGCTGGATGAAGGGCGCAGCCAGCTGCTGCAAGATTATTTGCTGGGGCAGCGGCGCGGCAGCGAAATGGCCTGGCCAATTTTCCTCGAAGCGATCAAGCGTACCGCCGAACCTGAACTCGCCATGCTGTGGGTGGGGCATCTCTACGCCGACCAGGGCTACTTTGCCGAGGCGGTAGATGTGCTGGAGATGCTGTTGGCGCGGTTGCCTGAATCGGTAAACGGCCGTCGCCTGTGGGCCGAGGTGCGCTGGTGGCGCGAATACCAGGAGCGCATTCCGTGGATACCGCCACGGACGGGCGGGCGTTCTGGCGCAAACGGCCGTCGCTACCGCCAGATGATGGCCCAGGTTGATCCCACCTTTGCCACCGATTCCGAGGACGATGATGCATTCCTCGAACACATTCCGCCCGACATGGACAAGTTGCCGGACGATTTTGTTTTGCCCCCGCCGGTGCAGGCGGAGCTGATTGCTCGTGTGGAAGAGGTGCTGGCGGGGTTGCCGGATGAGGTGAGTTGGAAAACGGCCGTTGACTGGAGCTACCTGGACAAGCTGGAAAACGGCGACATCGACACGACCCAATTTCCCGAATGGGCCCAATACCTGCTGCTGGAAATCGACGATCCGCAGCAGGAGCTGTTCCTCAAGCAGTACCTGCTCAGCTACCTCGCCAACCCGCCCCTGTTCGATGAAGGGGATGAGGATGAAGATACCACTGCATAGATCGCCACCGAATGAATTCGGCGTCTAAGAAAGGAAGTCTGCTCAAGCAGACTGGCGTTATCCTGCTCTACCCAGTGCGCTTTAGCGTACTTCTAGTTTTAGCCGAGGAATTCATTCCTCGGCGCAGATTGTTATTGAATTTCACGCAAAGTCGCCAAGACGCCAATCCCTGCCTTCGCGCCTTTGCGTGAGGTAGTTGCCCTGTCAGGTCAACTCTAGAATCGTTGTTAGAGATGGTTTAGAAGCGCATCGGCAGCGGCGAGGCCGGAGAGGGCCGCGCCTTCGACGCGTGGGCCGTTGAAGGCGTCCCCAGCAAAGGTGAGCGGGGGCAGGCCGTCGGCCAGCAGGGTGCGCTCGGGGTGGGTGACCAGGGGCAGGGCGTAGCGCCAGCGGTGGATGTGGTGGCCTTTGATGACGCTGGTTTTGGATAGATACGGCCGTAATCCCCCCATAAACAACCCCACCAATTCCCCTTTAGGCGCTTCATACCACAGTTTGCTCTGCACCGGATTGGCGTGGGCCGTAACAATCGCAACCTCCGGCGAAATTCCCTTCTGTTGATTATCGGCCAGCCAGCTGATGGCCTGCTCCGGCTGCTGCACGGCGCCAGGCGCAGGCAGCGCCACGCCACCCGCTACCCAAAACAGCCCGGACAAACACGGTGCATACTCGATGCGTTCCAAAGCGGCACGATCGCTCGCTGTGAGCGGCACCTCGCCCGCGTCCAGCAGGGCCAGCGATTGGGGTACGGGCGGCGTGAGCAGTAAAGCGCGGGCAGTGAAAGTACGGCCGTCTTCCGCCACCACCTCCCAGCCATCCCCCGCCACCTGAATCTGGGTGAGTTTGGTCTGGGTGTGCACGGTGAGATGGGCGGCGAGGTGTTTGGCAACGGCCGTCATGCCGCCCGTAATGGCATAACGCGGAAAGCCATCATCCTTGCCATCGTTAGCCGGATCGTCGGCAGCTGAGCCTGCCGCCCAGCCGCGTGACCACTCAAACGCCAGCCCAAGCTCCAGCCACTCATCGACGATGGCTTGAAATTGCGGCTCGCGCACGGTGAAGAATTGTGCGCCATAGTCACCGCGGCCCGGCCCCAGCCGCCAGGTAGCTAACCGACCGCCCACGCCGCGCCCTTTTTCCACCACCTGTACCACATGCCCGGCAGTTTGCAATTGGCTGGCGGCCAGCAGCCCGGCCAGACCTGCCCCCACCACCAACACATCCACCGCCTGTTTTGACTCCATTGCTGTTATCATTGGCTAAACCTGACCTGACAGTGTTAGACTACGTCTCATCACCCTGTCACCCTGTCACCCTGTCACCCGGTCACCTACACACCACTCAGGAACGAAAAATGTCCAACTCACTTGATGCCCAACTGTGTTACTTGTTTACCTTTCCCCACCTGGGAACGGCCGTAAACCAACCCACCGCCCCGCTGCAAAAGCTCAAAGATGCCCCTTACTTTAAGCCAGTCGATATGGATATGCAACTGCTGGAAGCAACGGCCGTACAAATCGAAGGCATCCAAATTTTGGTGCAGGCGTACCTGTACGAGCGGGAAATTCAGGTGCTGGAATGCCGCTTTCAGCTCAAGGACGTGCTGAGCAGCCAATCGTTGCAGCTCAAAGATCGGCTGGAGGCGGGGATGGTGCAGACGTTGGTGCCAACGGCCGTTTACGACAGCGGCCTCTACGAAGAGTACGTGCTTTTGCTGGTGTCTAGCGAGCAAGTGAATATCGACCAATTTGTGACGGACAAGGCGCAGCAGCTGGCCCGCTTTTTGCGCTCGCAGCGCGAAATCATCAGCCGCGATGATGTGGTGACCACCCTGGCGACGCGGGTGCGCTACTCCGAGCGCGACATGACCATTTTGGATTGGGAAGGTGGTATCGTGATGGCCCTGGATGGCGATTTCCAGTCGGATATCGAGGTGATCAAAATTGCCAACTACCAGCTGCTGCGTTACCGCATGATCGACCAGCGCATCGAGAAGCGGCTGGAAACGCTGCGCACCGATCTGCACCGCCGCCGTCGCCGCAGCCTCTTTCCCAGCGCCTCCCGTCGCGCCCTGCAGCAAATCATCCAGGAGCGGCTGACGCTGCTGCTTGATTTTGAACGCATTGACCAGGAGCTGTTGATGATTGGCGATTGGTACACCGCCCAGCTTTACCGCGCCGTCATTGATGAGCTGTACATGGACGAGTGGAAGCAAACGGTTAAAACCAAGCTGGAAAGCCTGGAATCGATTTTGCAGGTGGTGCAGGACAACTTTTCCGTCTCCTGGGCTGTCTTTTTAGACATGGTACAGCTGGTGGGTTGGCTGCTCCTGCTGCTGGGTTACATCGTGCTCTTTTTCCTCGATTTGCGCCTGTATTGAGCTCCAGGCTCAACCGCTTAACGGATTCAGGGCAACATAGACAATGTACAGGGCAATGGTGACCAGCGTATGCACGATCAGCACGTTGTTGATCGTTTGTTTTTCGGCAAGCGGCAGCGTGGGGCGGGTGTACAGCGGCACGATAAACGGTGGCGGCAAAATGAGCAGGGTGAAAACGGCCGCTTCAAAATACCCATCCAGCTGCAACAATCCGCGAATAATAAACACGTTGATGAGCATGGCCAGGGGAATCAGCAGCGCCAGGCGCAGGGCTACCAGCGATAACGCCGTGCGCAGGCCGCGGCGATCAATCTCAATGCCGTAGCCCACAATCAGCAAAATCAGGGGGATGGTGAGGCTGCCCAGGAAGTTGAGCGTGGTTATGATCGCGCCGGTGACGGGCAGCGCGGGCAGTGCGTCGGCAACCCCCAGCAGGTTCAGCGCCAGGCTGGTCAGGATGGCCAGGACCACCGGCGAGGTCACAAACGAACGGCCGATTCCGCCCAGGCTCTGACGGCCGTCGCGTTTCAGCAGCAGCAGCGGCAAAAAGATAAACCAGATAAAAATCTCGTGCCCCAGGTCCACGATGGCAATTGTGCCAATTTGCTCCAGGCCGTAGCCGCTGCCAAACAAACTGACACCCAGCAAGCCATATTCAAACCCGGTGGTGAGAAATGGAAAATAGTCGTAGGCAATCTTCAGCTGCTTTTTGAGCAGCTGGCCCAGCAAAAAGAGCAGCACACACAAGCCAAAGATCAGCCCAAAAATGATCAGATAGGCCGATTTCAGCTCAATTTCCAGAAAAGAAATGAAGAGCACGGCCGGAAGGGTCACGTTGATGACAAATTTGCGCAGCTCGTCAATGGTGAGGTGGCTCAAAAAGCGGCGGGTGCGAATGACGTAGCCCAGGGCCAGCAGCAGCACAATGGGCAGCACCCGGTTGATAATTTGAATGGTTGGTGCCATGGTAATCCGTTTTGATGGTTGGCTTGTAACTGTACAGGTCTCGTTCCACGCTCTGCGTGGAATGCTGTTGGCGACGCTCCGCGTCGCACGGGACGCGGAGCGTCCTGGTCATCATTCCCACGCAGAGCGCGGGAACGAGTCGCACTACCTGAATTGTTACATTGGCTTTATTGAAAAAAGATCGCGCAGCGTCCCCAAATGCCCAGCAAAAATCTGTGCCATCTGTGAAATCTGTGGATTCTAAATCTTAGGCGAGGGCGTTGGTGAATACGGCCGTAGTCTGCCCCTCCACCTCGGCCAGCGTCACCCCCGGCATCAGCTCCAGCAGCGTCAGCTGCCCGTCCACAAAGGCAAACACCGCCAGATCGGTGATGATCATGTCCACCGCACCCAAGGCGGTCAGCGGCAGGGTGCATTCTGGCACGATTTTGGCCTCGCCTTCGCGGCTGGCGTGGGTCATGGTGATGATCAGCTTTTTGGCCCCAGAGGCTAAATCCATCGCCCCACCGACGCCCAGCAGCGGCTTGCCCGGCACGGCCCAATTGGCCAGGTTGCCCGCCTCATCCACCTGCAAACCGCCCATGATGGCCACGTCCACGTGCCCGCCGCGAATCATGGCAAACGAGTCGGCGCTGTCGAAATAGCTGCTGCCGGGCAGCGCCGTCACCGGAATTTTGCCTGCGTTCACCGGATACTCCATCGCCCCGCCCGCTTCCGGCGCGGGACCCACGCCCAGCATCCCATTTTCCGTATGCAAAATAATGCCATGCTCCGGCGTGATGAGATCGGCCACCAGGGTGGGGATGCCCACGCCCAGGTTGACCACATCGCCGGGTTTCAGCTCGCGCAGGGCACGTTCGGCCATCACCATGCGCACATCGCCCGCCTTCTTGGCCCCGCCGTCAATGGAGGCGGAGCTGCCTAAATCGTCCAGCGTGGTGTGGGCCTGCACCAGGAAGTCCACATAGCAGCCCGGGGTGTGAATTTCGTTGGGATCGAGTGCGCCCAGCGGCACGATCTCTTCCACTTCGGCAATCACCAGGTCGGCGGCGGTGGCCATGGCTTTGTTGAAGTTTTGCTCAGTCATGCGGTAGACGAGGTTGCCCGCCTCGTCGGCGCGCCAGGCACGAATGAGAGCCACGTTGCCCCGCAGAGCGGGCTGGAAAACGTGCAGCACACCGTTAATCATTTTGGTCTCTTTGCCCTCGGCCAGGACGGTTCCGGCGGCGGTGGGCGTGTAAAAGCCGCCAATGCCCGCCCCGGCGGCGCGCATCGCCTCGGCCAGTGAGCCTTGGGGAATCAGCTCCACCTCCATCGCGCCGGATTGGGCCGCAGCCACCGCCTCTTTGTTGCTGGTGAAGAAGGAGCCGATCGCTTTTTTGATTTGCCCGTTGCGCAGCAGGCGTCCGCCGCCCAGGCCCGGTTCGCCGACGTTGTTGGCCACGTAGGTCAGGTCGCGCACGGCCGTTTCGGCCAGCGCGTGCAGCAGGTGGACGGGGTTGCCGGTCATGCCGAAGCCGCCAACGAGGATGGTGTCGCCGTTTTTGATATGGGCAACGGCCGTTTCCAGGGAAAGTTGTGGTTTTTTGTTCATGCCGGAATCTTATCACAAATCGGGCGGCAAACCTGCGGTTTTCCACATGAAAGGATCAGAAAATGACGGGGTGTTGCGGGGGCGGAACGGCCGTTTTGTGTTACCCTTGTAAACAACTCGTTTACCCAATCCTGACAGGTTTTTAAACCGACATCGCGATTAACCACGACTTAAAAAACCTGTCCGGTTTCTAGAGAGGCAGCCCATGCGCAACTATTTACACATTCATCTGAATGACCAAACCGTGACCCGCCAGCCGATGGCCGGTGAAGAGCTGGTGATGGCCGGGCGGTATCTTATCGCCAAGACGCTGGTGGAGAGCGGCGCGGCCGCCGTGGACCCGCTGGGGCCGGACAACCCGCTCATTTTTTCGGCGGGGCCGTTTGCCGGGACCACCTTTTCCAACGCCAATCGACTCAGCGTCGGCTGCAAAAGCCCGCTCACCGGCGGTATCAAAGAGGCCAACGCGGGCGGCACGCTGGCCTACGGCATGGGGCGCATCGAGGTAGCCGGATTTACCCTGCACGGCCAATCGGACGAGTGGGTGGTTTTGCACTTCGACAAAGAAGGGCAGCTCACGTTTGAAGATGCCACACCGTACCTGGGCAAAAACAACACGGAAACGGCCGAACTGCTCTACGAAACATACGGCAAGAAGATCGCCTTTGCCCTGTGCGGTCCGGTGGGCGAATACCAGGGTTTACTGGCGGGCATTACGATTAGCGACAGTGATGGACGGCCGTCTCGCCTGGCGGCGCGCGGCGGGGTGGGGGCGGTCATGGGCAGCAAAAAGGTGAAGGCCATCGTCATCGAGCTGCACAAAATGCCCAATTTGCACGACCGCAAAAAGACGCTGGAGTCGGTGCGTACTTACGCCAAATGGATCCAGGAAGACCCGGCGATTCAGAACAGCTACGCGCCCATCGGCACGATGGCGATGGCCGATTACACCAACCACATCGGCGGCATTCCGGTGAACAATTTCACCCTCGGCGCCCAGGTGAATGATTCGGAAGAGACGTTTAAGATGGGCGGCACCTACATCACCGAGCTGAACAATTCGCGCGGCGGCAACCACACCCATGCCTGTATGCCTGGCTGCACCATCCAGTGCAGCAATGTGTATGTGGATGCCGAGGGTAAGGAAATCACCTCCCCGGTGGAGTACGAGACGCTGGCGCTGCTGGGCACCAACTGCGGCCTGCGCGATCCCGATCACCTGGCGGAGATGAACCAATATTGCAACGAGCTGGGCATCGACACCATCGAAACCGGGGCGATGATCGCCGTGCTGATGGATGCCGGTCTGGCTGAGTTTGGCGATCTGGATTTTATGCGGCGGGTCTTTTTGGAGCTGAAGGATGGGTCGGTAGACGGCCGTCTCTGGGCTCAGGGCACGGCGCGGGTAGGTGAGCATTACGGCATCCACCGCGTGCCGTGCATCAAAAAGCAGGCCATCTCCGCCTACGACCCGCGTGTCATCGAGGTGACCGGCATCTCCATGATGACCACGGCGCAGGGGGCGGACCACACCGCAGGCAACGTGCCCCGGCTGGACTCACGCAGCAAGAACGTGGATGAACTGAAGAAGCTGAGCCTGGAAGCGCAAATTGGCTGCGCGGCGGTCGATTCGCTGGGGATCTGCATTTTTGGGCGCACGGTGACCAACCCCAACGTCGCTTTTCTGGCCAATGCGGTGAATGCGGCCGTCGGTACTGAGCTTGATCCCGGCTTCTTTCAGCGCATCGGCCGGGCCACGCTGCGCCTGGAGCGCACATTTAACCTGGCGGCCGGTTTTGCCGAGGCAGATGATAATTTGCCGGACTTTTTCTACGATGAGCCGCTGCCGCCATCGGGTATGGTGGCCCGGTTCCATGCGCCAGAAGTACATGAGATTTACGACCTGTTGGATGAGGTGGGGGTGCAGGGGGTGCCGGGGGACTACGGCCGTGTGAATGGTTAATGGTCAATGGTCAATGGTCATTGGTTAATGAAGCTGGCTCCGTGGTGGGCCAGCTTTTTTGTTTGGCAGTTTGGCAGAAGAAGTGCCAGTGGAGGGATGCCTGCACCTAAAATCTCATGGCTGAGAAGCTTTTTTGCGGGTAAAATGGGCCGCAGTATGGATTTTGAGAAGACGATTTGGCCCTGGGAAAGTAGCGGTCCTGCTCCCGTCGTGGTGGCGGAAACAGAGTGGGATATTGACACTTCCCTTGACCAGGAAACGGAAGATGACCGGGAAAGCCTGGCGCGGGTGATCATCCACAATGATGACGTGACGCCCATGGATTTTGTGGTCATCATCCTACAGCGGATTTTCCAGCTTTCCCCGCTGGAGGCAGAGCACGTGATGGTTACCGCCCACTTTAACGGGCAGGCCCTGGTGGCCATGCTGCCCCTCAGCGAAGCCAAAACTCGTGTGGGAAAAGCCCATTTTGCCGCCCAGCTAGAGGGATATCCCCTATTGTTTACCATTGAGCCGGTTTAACGGTTGGGCGTAAACGGCCGTTTCCCCGGTTCTTCATTTCCACAAGTCACATTTTTGCGTCTGCCACATACGCTGCGGCCACTGGCCGCATCCCATTGCAGACACACCAATTTTGGAGGCATTATGAAGTTCAGCATGGCTGGCGCTGGTCCGATGGGCCAGGCATTGATCCAACGAGATATTGATATTCTCTCACCCTCGTACGCCCGCGAATACGCGCTGGTCGTCGACAAAGCAGAAGGTTCGGAAGTGTGGGATGTAGACGGCCGTCGCTACATTGATTTTATGGCCGGGGTAGCCGTTCTCAACGTCGGTCACCGCCATCCCCGCGTGGTGGAGGCCGTTCGAGAACAGCTCGACAAATTCTGGCACATCTGCCTGGCCGATTTTTATTACCCCCAGGCGGTAGAACTGGCCGAAAAACTGCGCGAGATTGCCCCGCTCAACGGCCGTGCCCGCGTCTACTTTGGCAATTCCGGCACTGAAGCTGTAGAGGCGGCCATCAAACTGGCAATGTACAAAACAGGCCGTTCCCGCTTTATTGGCTTCTTTGGGGCGTTCCACGGCCGTACGCTGGGATCGCTTTCGTTTACCGCCAGCAAGTCGGTGCAGCGGGCCAACTACCTGGCCGGGGTGAAGGTGTATCACCTGCCGTACCCCAATGCCTACCGCCCCATTTTGGTGCAGCAAGAAGGTGAGAGTTACGGCGATACCGTCATTGATTACCTGGAGGAGATGGTGTTCCGCACCACGTTAGCCCCCGAAGACGTGGCTGCCATTATGGTCGAGCCAATCCAGGGCGAAGGCGGCTACATCGTGCCTGCGCCCGGCTTTTTCACCCGCCTGCGCGAGGTGTGTGACCGCTATGGCATTTTGCTCATCGTGGATGAGATTCAGAGTGGGGCGGGGCGCACCGGCAAGTGGTGGGCCATCGAGCACGAAGAGGTGCAGCCCGACATCGTTTGTTTTGCCAAAGGGGTGGGCAGCGGTATGCCGATTGGGGGCATTTTAGCCCCCGAGTCGATCATGGATTGGAAGCCGGGTTCACACGGCAGCACGTTTGGCGGTAATCCAATTGCGGCCGTTTCGGCCCTCACCACGCTGCAAGTTATCGAAGAAGAAAATTTGTTGGCCCGCGCTGCCGAAACCGGACGGTTTATTATGGATGCTCTGGTGGAAATGGAAGGGCGTCACCCCAGCCTGGGCGACGTGCGTGGCCGTGGTTTGATGGTTGGCATGGAGTTTGTCAAGGATCGGCAGACCAAGGAGCGGGCGGTTGACCTGCGGGATCACGTGATTCAGCATGCTTTTGAGCATGGCTTGCTGGTGATCCCGTGCGGTACCAACTCCATTCGCATCACCCCGCCGCTAAACGTGCCGCATCATTTGGTGGAAGAAGGGCTGCACATCTTCGAAGCCGCTCTCACCGATGCTGAGGCGAAATATCTTTAGAAGAGGTGTCATGCTCGCGGAGGCGGGCATCCATCTTGTTTTGCCGAGTGGATTCCCGTCTTCGCGAGAATGACAGTTATGAACAGGATTACGATGGACATAAACGAAAAGATTGCCTGGTTGAAGGAAAAATTGCGTGGGGGTGTAGCTCCGGCAATGGCCACGCCGGTGCTGGCGGATGGGATGACGGTGAACACGGCCGTTGTTCCCTCCCTGGTCGACTTTTTGCTGAATGCCGGTTCCAGCGGCTTGTTTGTGGGCGGCACCACCGGCGAAGGGGTGCTGCTAAGTGATGGCGAACGGCTGCGGCTGCATGAAACGGCCGTTACCGCCAGCAACGGCCGTGCCCCGGTCATTTTGCATGTGGGCACCAACAACCTGGCCAGTACCATCGCTCTGGCCCAGCACGCTGTTGAGGTGGGTGCGGACGCCATTGCCGTCGTCACCCCGTTTTTCTACGGCATGCACGATGACGGCCTGGCGGCTTACTACCACACCGTGGCTGCGGCCGTGCCCACCATGCCCCTGCTGCTCTACGACATTCCACAGATGGCCGTAAACGGCATTTCGCCCGCGCTGCTGGCTCGCCTGGGGCGCGAAATCCCGTCGTTGGCGGGCATCAAGTCCAGCCGGGCCGATGCCCAAATCGTACGCCAGCTCATCGACGCGGCCCCAGAACGAATTGTCTTCCTGGTGGGCAACGAGGCGGTGGCCTTGGGGCTGCTGGGATTGGGGGCTGATGGCCTGATTAGCGGGCTGAGCACGGCCGTTCCTGAACCATACGTGGCGATGACCGCTGCCTTTTTCCGGGGCGATATGGCTGAGGCGCAAAAGCAGCAGCGATGGATCAATGCGCTGTTGGGCCATCTGCCGAACGGGGCGCGTATTGGGGCCATCAAGCAAATTCTGACGGGACGGGGCATTGAGATGGGAACGGCCGTACCGCCCCGACCCATGCCCGAAGTGGACGTGTGGCCGGCAATACGGCCGCTGCTGGCCCAGATCCACCAGGCCTGACGATGAAAAAACTGCTGCTTTTTGATATCGATGGCACACTGATCCGCAGCAACGGGGCGGGGCGGCTGACGCTGGCCTACGCCCTGGAGAAGCGTTTTGGTACGGCCGGGCCGCTGGAACATTACAACATGAGTGGCAAAACCGACCCGCGCATCATTACGGATTTGTTAACGGCCGTCGGTATTGCCCCCAAAGAAATCCAAAAGAGTTTACCCGCCATTTATGAGCTGATGGCCGAACATGCGCAGGACATCTTCGCCCAGCGGGGCATCACTGCCTGCGTGGGGGTGCCCGAACTGCTGGCGGTGCTTAACGCCCGCGACGATGTGCTGCTGGGGCTGCTCACGGGCAACGCCCAGCTCACCGCCCCGCTTAAGCTGGCGGCGGCCAGCATCGATCCGCTCCAGTTTAAGGTCGGCGCTTATGGCTCCGACGCGCTGGATCGCAATGAGCTGCCCGCCATCGGCATGGCGCGCGCCAATCAGTTGACGGGTGAACTTTTCGATGGTAACAATACCGTTATCATTGGCGATACCCCGGCCGATATTTTGTGTGCCAGAGCCGGGAAGGCAACGGCCGTTGCCGTGGCCAGCGGTTGGCATGCGGCCGCGACCCTGGCTGAGTATCGCCCGGATTTCCTGTTTGAAAATTTTGGCGACACGAGCCAGGTGATAGATGTTTTGCTGCCTGCGCCGGAACGGCCGTAACGGGCTCTGGCGTTGTGGTTTACGTATTGGAGGG
Source organism: Anaerolineae bacterium (assembly GCA_020848035.1). Taxonomy (GTDB): domain Bacteria; phylum Chloroflexota; class Anaerolineae; order Promineifilales; family Promineifilaceae; genus Leptofilum. The sequence continues at coordinate 60,729 of JADLAX010000006.1, forward strand.
ATTGACCGGTGGAAAAAAGAGAGATCGCCACGCTGAAATTTGATGGCACCAAACCCACTCGCTTAAGCTTCAAACTGCTGCACGATTGGGTGGTGTGGCAGTTTCCCAAAAAGGCCGACCACGGTTTGATTGGCGCCGTACATCCCCCACTGGAAAATCATGGCTGGATTCCCGCTACCATTCAGATCGAAAAACAGGTGGCCTATGTGTATGGCCACCTGTCTGAAACATTTGCCTCGCCGGAGTTAGCTGCCGACTATTTAAGTGCCAACGGCCGTTCCCCTGAGTAGATTCCTAAATAACCCAAGTTGCTGCCTAAAAATTATTGGCAACGAATTTGCCCGAATTTCCGCGAATTAGAAGTGTAATTCGTGCAAATTCGCGGAAATTCGTTGCAAAAAATGATTCAAGCCGGTGGCAGCCCCTGGAGTTAAATAATCGTTCCGTTGGGAATGATCGCGTTTTTGGGAATGATGATGATGCCCTCGCGGGCAACCCAGTTCGGGCCTTCGCCATCGGGCCGCTCGGGGTTGTCTTGAATCACCACGTTACGGCCGATTCGCGTATTTTTGTCGATGATCGCCCGGGCAATCGTTGAGCCTTCGCCAATGCCAATGTCTGGGATGCCCTTCTGCCGATTCTCCGCCAGCATCTCCTCCGATTCGTAATAGTCGGCCCCCATGATAATAGACGAGTTGATGCGTGTATCTGCCTTGACAATGCTGCGCAGCCCAAGCACCGAGTTGTTGATAATCGATTTGGAGATGCGGCAGCCGTCCGTGAGCAGCACTTTGTCCAGGGTCGTGCCGTCTAATTCGGAGGCGGGCATAAAGCGCGGGCGGGTGTAAATGGGCGTCAGCGCGCTGTAAAAATCAAACGGGGCGTCGGGCTGGGCCATTTCCAGGTTCACCTGGTAGAAGCGCTGGATTGTTCCGATGTCTTCCCAGTACCCTTCAAAAATAAAGCCTTGCAACCGGTGGGTGTTCATCGCCTGGGGAATGATGTCCCGGCCAAAGTCGTTGCCTTTGCCCTCTAGCAGCTCAAACAGCACGTCGGTGTTGAAGACGTAAATACCCATCGAAGCCATAAACGGCCGTTCCGCCCCCGGCCAGCTCTCCATCTTGTTCAAATCTTCATCCGTCTTGGGCTTCTCATGAAACTCGATAATGTTGCGTTTGTCATCCAACTTGAGAATGCCCAGGCCAGAGGCCACATCGCGGCCTACCGGCTGCACCGCCACCGTCACGTGGGCACCGGAGTCCACGTGCTGCTGCAAAAATTTGCGGTAATCCATGCGGTACAAATGGTCTCCGGCCAGGATAAGGGTATATTTCGCGCCAGCTTGCCGGATTTCAATGGACTGTTTGCGCACGGCATCGGCCGTTCCCTGGTACCAATCCACACTGGTCGGTTTTTGTTCGGCCGCCAGAATTTGCACCCAGCCCGGCGAGAATACATCCCGGTTGTAAGTGCGGTGAATGTGCCGGTGCAGGGATACCGAGTTAAATTGGGTCAGAATGGCAATCTTGTCGATGCCGGCGTGCAGACAGTTGCTCATGGGAATGTCGATGAGGCGATACTTCCCTGCGAGTGGTACGGCCGGTTTTGCCCGTTCTTTGGTCAATGGATAAAGGCGCGTGCCTGCGCCACCACCTAGGATTAGCCCGAGTACGTCTTGCATTTGCATGTGGAAAATCCCCTTCCGAAAAGTATAGACAGAAAAGTAAACTTTTTGCGCTCCCCCCTGTAATTAAAACAGAGAAATCCTATTTCGGCCAATTGTGCTCGTTTAGCCATGCATGAGACAACACATCGAGACTGCGGATGTTTGTTGCCCTTTGGTATAATGCGGGTTGTTACTATTCATCCTGGTATCTTGTGATGATTGTCACCGTTTGTGATAAGATGCAGGTGGTTTAATAGCGAGGTTGCTAGACCGTAACTGGAATTGGCAGCTGTTTAACCAGAGATTTCGTTACCAATTGAACTGAAATCTGGCTTTTGTTAGAGCGAGTCAGCGTAAATCAATTACGTTTTAATCTTTTGTGACTGGCTCTGTTATCAAGGAGAATTTTGAAATGGCAGGTTTAGGCGTTCCAGAACTGTTGATTATTCTGGCAGTGGTGCTTCTGGTTTTTGGCGTCGGCCGAATCAGCCGCATCGGTTCCGAGTTGGGTAAAGGCATCAGCGCCTTCCGCGAAGGGGTGCGTGATGGCCAGAAAGAGGATGACGACAAGAAAGATATCGAAGCGTAGCTTTTGAATTTGGTTTTCTATGGACAGCTTTTTTGGCATTGGCTTCCCGGAGCTTATTCTCATTTTAATTGTGGCTGGCATTGTAATGGGACCCGAGCGCATTGGGCAGACGGCTCGCTGGCTGGGCCGCACGACAGCTCAGCTGCAAAAAATTTCGCGCGGTTTCATCCGCCAGCTCAACCATGAGCTGGACAACTCCAGTGATGGCCAGGCGCTGCGGGATACGATGCAAGAGCTGAAGCAGCTGCGCCGTGAACTAACCGATTTACGTGGCGAAGTAAACCAGACGACGCGTGGCGCGGCTCAGGCTGGGCGGCAAGCGTTGCAAGAGGTTGAGAACAGTATCCGACCCCCGGATTTGAAACCAGGAAAGTCGGTTTTGCCGTCACAGGCGGATGCCCCCCCTGTTGGCGATAAAAACGGTGCTGTGCCTGGTGGTGCGGTGAAGAATACGGCCGTTCCGCCCCTCCCAGATCTGGTTGATGTGCCGGATGACCCCGAATAATGGCTAAAGCAACTCCCCCTGCTAAATCACTGGAAACTGAGGATGAAACGCTGGCCGCCGGCAACCTCACTCTGCTTGGGCACCTCAACGAACTGCGCATTCGGTTGACCTATGTCGTCGTAGCGTTGCTGGTGACAACACTCCTCAGCTTTGCCTTTGCCGAACCGATGCTGCTCTATTTGCTGGAGCCTTACGCCGAAAGCATTAACGGCGAGGTGGAACTGCAAACCCTGGAACCAACCGAAGGCATCGAGACCTTTTTTAAGGTCTCTTTACTGACCGGGGCAATCCTGTCCATGCCCATGATTCTGTACCAGTTCTGGCAGTTTGTGGTGCCGGGCCTCACCCACGATGAACGGCGCTACGTCTATATTTTTCTGCCCAGCACGCTGCTTCTGTTTGCTTTGGGCATTTTGTTTGCCTGGTTTGTGTTGATTCCTGCGGCCGTTTTTTTCCTGGCAAACTTCTTGGGCACTATTTTCAAGACGGACTGGACGCCCAACGGCTACATCGGCTTTGTGCTGCGCATGTTGTTTTGGATTGGTCTGGCTTTTGAGATGCCCGTGATTGTCTATTTTGTGGCGCGGGTCGGTGTGGTCACGGCGAAAACGCTGCGCGAGCAGTGGCGTTTTGCCATCGTAGGCATTGCCGTGCTGGCGGCCATCATCACACCCTCCATTGACCCCGTAACGATGATGCTAACCATGGCCCCGCTCATCGTGCTTTATATTTTGAGCATTGGCCTGGCCGTGATTGGCCAGCGCCAGTTTGAGCGCTCTGTGGCTATTGATTAACGTTCAACACGTAAGCGGCAATCCAACCCCCGATAAACCCAAACAGATGGGTTTGCCACGAGATTCCGTTCCCCTGTGGTAAAACGCCCCAAATGATGCCACTGTAAAGCAGCAGCACCACCAGCGCGATGGCTATCGAGCGGCAGCTGCGTTCGAAGTAGGCGGCCAGGAGCAAAAAGCCAAAGTAGCCAAAAATCAGACCGCTGGCCCCCAGATGGACTGAATCGGCTGGGCCAATGAGCCACGTGCCCAGGCCACCCACCACCACCACAATGATCGTCACGGTGAAAAAGTCGCGCAGCGGGCGCGACAGCATGATGATGCTGCCCAAAATGAGGATGGGGCCGGTATTGGCGATAAGATGCTGGAAGCCACGGTGCAAAAACGGTGCCCACAAAATCCCCCACAACCCCACCAATGACCGCGGATGGACGCCGAAGTTATCCAGGGATTGGCGGAAAATAAGCTGGTCTACTCCTTCGATCAACCACAAAAGAATAACAAAACCGCCAAGGAGGGTAAGCGGCCGTTTCAGCTGAAGCCATAAATCGTGATAACTTTCTTCTTGCATTTTTACCTCTGGGTGTTGGCTACCTGGGTGGATTTTACCATATTGTTTGTGATTAGTTTCACAGCTACGGCCGTTTCTCACCAACTCAATCTGCCCAAACGATACGAGCGAACAGGGCATTGGGTTGCCGCTGCCGGGGTGTGGCTTGTGTTAAAAAAGTGAAATAGAATGACAATCCATACCGCATCATTGGCCACATATTGAGGTGCAGCTATGAAAAAAGTGGTGTTTTGGCGTTTAGGCTTGAGCAGCTGGCTGACGGTTTTGCTGTTGCTGGTGGCGTGTGCGCCTGGCGGTGGAATTGCCATCATCGATGGCAGCAAACCATCCACGGCCGATCCCACCCCCGGCATTGTGTTTGTAACAACGCGCCACGTGGTGCCCAACAACAGCCTGCACCAGAATTGGGAGCTGTACCTGGTGCAGCCCGATGGCACCGGCCTCACCCGGTTAACCGAAAACGATCGGGTAGATACCAGTCCGTCCTGGTCGCCCGACGGCCGTCAGATCACCTTTCGTTCTCGCGTGGAGGGCAGCGCCGACATTTTTGTGATGGACGCCAACGGCCAGAACTGGCGCAACCTGGTCAACGACCCGGCAGATTCGATTTTTGATGAGTTTTACCCGGAATGGAATCCGCAGCGGGAGCTGATTGCCCTGTACACCGACCGCTTTCTGGGGCCAGATTCGGGCTGTGCCGTGCACCGGTTGGCCCTCATGCCGCTGGCTGGTGATGGCGATGAGATCCGGGTGCTGCAAAACCCGAAGGCGGCCCAAGAAACGTTGGGCTGGTCGCCCGACGGCCGTCATCTGGCCTTTAGTTCGCACTGCAACACGGGGCAGGGCACGGTGGTGGAGCTGTACGAGTGGGACATAGACACCGACGAGGTGACCCGGCTGACCAACGATGGCTACATCAACGCATCACCGGCCTATTCGCACGACGGCCGTTACCTGGCATACCAATCTGTTCGTCCCGGGGCCAGCGGCGCGGACATTTTTGTGCTGGACCTGGAAACCGATGCCCTGGCCAACCTGACCAACAACCCGGACTTCAAAGATTCGCACCCCACCTGGTCACCCGATGACCGCCAGATTGCCTTTGTTTCTGACCGCGACGGCAACGACGAGATTTACGTGATGGATGTCATTCTGGAGCCGTTTGCCAGCAGCGCCAACCCGGTTAACCTGACCAACCATCCTGCCAAAGATTTTGAACCGGCCTGGTCGCCGGTCCCTTAAAGCAGTTCGCTGCGCAGGATGGCTACGGCCACAGCCCCTACCACCAGCAGCGCCACCAGCACCACGGTGACGATACGGACTACGGTTGGCCCTGCCTCTTCAGGTGCGGCGGGAACGGCCGTTGCCACCGGCGCGTCTGGGGTAGCGACAAAATTGCTTGCCTGGCTGAGACTGGCGGAAACGGCCGTACTGGCTGTCGTCGGCGTTTGGGTCGGGCTGGGGGTGGGGGGCAGCGGCGTTTCTGTTGGGGGCAGCGTGGGCAGCGGCGTGGGTTCTGCCTGCCGTACCAGCAGCAGTTCGCCCGGCTGGATCAGGGCATTTTGGTCCATGCTGTTCAACGCCAGCAGCTGCTCTAGCGACAGGCCGTAGGTCAGGGCAATTTCCCACAGCGTCTGGCCGCTGCGCACCGCGTGGTAGAGGATAGGTGTCGGCGTGGGCGGCGGCGCTTCATCCGGGGCCAGGCGTACTCGCACCAAGGCACCGGGCTGCAGCACCACATCTTCCGCCATGTTGTTGAGCCACAAAATATCGCCCAGCTTCACGTTGTACTGCACAGCAATCGACCAGAGCGACTGCCCCTCCAGAACGGTGTGCATGGTGGGCGGCGTGGGCGTGGGCGGCGGGGCCGCACCATCCGCCAGCCGGATGGTGATGCGATCGCCTGGTTGGACAATGGCATTGGGCGGCAGGCTGTTGAACAGCAGCAGGTCAGACAGCGTCACCTCGTAATGGGCCGCCAGCGACCACAGCGCCTGGCCTTCCTGCACCACATGCACAATGGAGCCATCTTCGGCCGGTTGGGCCAGGGTGATGGGCGTAATGTAGAGCGGTTCCGGGCTGTCGTCGACCACGTTTTGCGGCGGCGCATCCGATGGCTGGCCCACCACCAGCACGTAGAAGTTGTCGGTGCCGTTGGTGGCAAAGCCGGTGCCTGCCTCCTGGTAGCGGCTGGTGATCAGTGTGTTGTAATGCACCGGGCTGCTTACCCACCAGGTAAGGCCCCGGGCCGCGGTCATGCCGGTGCCGCCCACAATGTTCTCCGTGACGCGGCCAATGTATCCGGCGGCCGCAGCCCGACTTTGCGGGGTAGAACCACCCGCGCCGACATGGCTGGAGAAAACGGTGTAGGCAGCCATGTAGTTGGCCTGGTTTTGTGCGGCGGCGGCCAGCGCGGCGCTGTACTGAAAGGGGGTCAAGCCGTTATTGCTACGGAACTGGTTCACTTCTTGAAAGATAGCGGAGGCAGATTGGGCGTTTACGGCCGTTGTCTCCCCCACGACCAGCAAAAGGCACAGGAGTATGCCAAGTATCCATTTTTTGTTCATGACGGAACTATATCAACGGAAACGGCCGTAACCAAATATATGGGGGAAACGGCCGTGGCAAAATTAACCGAATCCTCACCCCACCCATAAAAAAAGAGCCCCCGGTTATCCCAGAGGCTCTCCTGCCCAGATTGGTCCAAGCTCAAAGAGTGGCCCAATCTAAAAACTTACTCCGTGTACATCGATTCGATGGCGTCGGCGAAGTTGTCGTTGATGATGCGGCGCTTGATCTTCAGCGTAGGCGTTAGCTCGCCATCTTCCACCGTGAAGTCACGCGGCAGTACGCGGAAGTCCCGTACATGCTCCACCCGAGCAAACAGCGAATTGACCTTCTCGTCAATCTCTTTTTGCAGATGGGCGCGCAGCGTGGGGTGCTCGTGCAGCACCTGGCCTTCCAGCCCGTGTTCCTGGGCAAATGCCCGGGCCGCTTCCGGGTCCAGGGTCAGCAGGGCAGTCAGGTAGCGCCGCTTTTCACCAATCACCACCGCTTGCGACACCATACTCACGTTCTTGAGGGCCGCTTCGATGTTTTTCGGCGCAATGTTCTTGCCACCGGAGGTGATGATGATTTCCTTCTTGCGCCCGACAATACTCAAGAACCCTTCTTCATCAAACGCGCCCAGGTCGCCAGAGTGCAGCCAGCCGTCCACCAGGTCGCTGGCGGTCGCCTCCTCGCTTTTGAAGTAGCCCAGGAAGACGTTGGGGCCTTTCACCAGGATTTCGCCATCGGGTCCCAGCTTAACTTCCGAACCGGGCCACGCCTGACCCACGCTGCCAATTTTGATAGCCCCAGGCCGGTTGGTGGTGGTGGGGCCGCAATCTTCCGACTGGCCGTACAGCTCCAGGATCGACATGTCCAGGCTGGCCAGGTATTGCAGAATTTCGGGTGAAATCGGGGCTGCAGACACAATCATGATGCGCGCTTCAGACAGCCCCAGCCCGTCCTTCACTTTGTCAAAAACGAGCTTTTTGGCCAGCTTGTATTGCAGAGCGAGCAATCCAGAGGGTTCTTGCCCCCGGTTGTGCAAGGCATTGACCTTGGTGCCGACGCCCCGTGCCCATTCGGCAATTTTGGCTTTGGCACCCGTCGCGTGGCCCAATTGGGCTGAGACACCGGCCTGGAACCGCTCGAAGATACGCGGCACGCCAAAAAAGACGGTGGGTTTCATCTCTTTCATGTTGCGGTTGAGATGATCCTGCGGCGAAAACTCGGCGTAATAAACCTGGTAAGCGGCCGTAATGGCGGCATGAATGGTGAACATCTGCTCAGCAATGTGCGACAGCGGCAGGTACGAAATGGTTCGGTCCGAGGGTACCAGCTCGATGAGGTTCTGCGCATTGCGGGCAGTGCTGGCCAGGTTTTTGTGGGACAGCATCACGCCTTTGGGCGGGCCAGTGGTGCCAGAGGTGTAAATCAGGGTGGCCAGCTGATCTTCTTGCAGGGCGTTCATGCGGGCGTCAACCACGCTTTCATCAACTTCGTCCCCCTTGGCCATGAAGGCTTCCCAGGACAGGGTCATCTCGTCATCAATCTGGGTGCCTTTCATGAGGACGATGTGCTTCAGACAGTCGATGTCATCACGCACTTCGCGGATCTTTTTCCATTGGCTTTGATTTTCCACCAAAATAACGGGGGCTTCGGCGTTTTCGATGATGTATTTACATTCGTGGGGGGAGTTGGTGGTGTAGATGCCAGCGGGCGCGCCGCCAATCAACATGCTGGCCAGATCGAAAATGACCCATTCGGGACGATTGAACCCCAAGATTGTGACATTTTGATTAGGTTGTACACCCAAAGCAACGAGGGCTCGTGCTGCCTGCCGTACCTGGTTGGTGTACTCTTTCCATGAAGTGGGCACCCAGGTGCTGCCGATCTTTTCGTAATAGGCGGGTGCGTTGGGGCGTTTACGGCCGTTTTCATGCAGCCTGTGGAGAATAGTGTCCGTCATCAAATGCCTCCTCTGTTTTTGTTAAGACATTACTGGCTAGAATGGCCAATCTACAGGCGGGCACAGCCACAACTGGGATTAGAATGGCTAATTCCACTCAGTCTATAAACTTTTCTACATATTTTTGGGGTATTCTCTCTCAATCCTTGCCACAATTTTTATCATATCTGCGCAGCTTTCGCAATGCTTTTTGTCAGGTTTCGCCGAAACGATGCTCCGCTTATTGGCAAATGGCCTTAAAACGCGGCCATTGCATAAAAAAAGACCCGACGAGGGTATACCGGGTCTTAGATTTTGCAGAGCAACGGCCGTTTCCCCCTCAACGTACCATCATGTACAGGCTCAGCCCCACATAATACACAATGTACAGCGTAGACGCCCACAGCATCCACGGCTGGAAGGCCGGATATTGCAGCCAGACGACGAGACACAACAGCCCCCAAACTCCGGTCAGCGCCAGGGTGATTTTTTGGTAGCGAATCATGCGCGAGGGATAAAGATATTTAATCGGGACAAACACCAGGATGGTCAGCGTGGTAATGACCCAGAAGTTGGTCCAGGGGTTGGCGTCAAACATGAAGAGGTAAAACACCACCACGTTCCAGTAAGATGGGAATCCCTTAAAGGTGTGGTCCTCCGTTTTGGCATCGGATTGGCAAAACTGGAAGGCGGAGGCCAGAACCACCATCGCCACCCCGGCAATTGACGTGGCAGCGGGCAGCAAATTGGCTTCATAGAGGAAAAGAGCGGGCACAATGACGTAGGTCTGGTAATCGATGATGTTGTCCAGCAGGGCACCATCGAAGCCGGGCAGCAGCCCTTTGACTTTGAAGCGTCGGGCCAGCGTGCCGTCGAGGCTGTCAACGAGGGCGGCCAGAGCTAGCCAGAAAAAGGCAGCTTGCCATTGGTGCTGCACCGTGGCCATGATGGCCAGCAGCCCCCACAAGGCACCGGTCGCGGTAAAAAGATGCACGCCCCAGGCCAAAACCAACGGCCGTTCCACCTGTAAGTTGAGATTCATTCTTGACATAATTATTCCTGATGTCCTAAAAATTGATTGGTGAACTTTAAGTGATGAACTGCGCTTAGTCAATACATCACCAACAAATTTGTGTCAGAAACTTAGAAAAGGTTGTCCAAGTGTCGCATAAGGACGCGCCACTTGAGCAGCTAAATTTTAGTCGCTATGCCAGATACTCAACAATAGTCGCTTCGCCCTGTCCTACGCCCACGCAGAGGGTGGCTAAGCCGTAGCGCATGGGTTCGCCTGCCTGAGTGCGGCGCTGCATTTCATGCAGCAGGGTGGTCAGGATGCGCGCCCCAGAGCAGCCCAGCGGATGGCCCAGGGCAATGGCCCCGCCGTTCACGTTGGTAATTGCCTGGCTCAGCCCCAGCTCATTGAGCACGGCCAGCGCCTGTACGGCAAACGCTTCGTTTAGCTCGGCCAGGTTCAGCTCGGCCAGGGTGATGCCGGCGCGCTGCAGCGCTTTGCGCGTGGCGTTGACCGGCCCCAACCCCATGACGCGGGGATCTACCCCGGCGGCGGCCGAGGCCACCCAGCGGGCCATCGGTTGGAGGCCCAGCGCCTCGGCTTTGCGGGCGGACATCAGCAGCACGGCGCAGGCACCATCGTTGAGGCCGCTGGAATTTCCGGCGGTGACGGTGCCGCCTTTGCGGAAGGCCGGGCGCAGGCTGGCCAGGGTTTCTGGGGTGGTGTCTAGCTCGTAGCCAGCGGCCGTTTTTTTAATGCGTGGGTGTTCGTCGGTGTCCACCAGAAGGGGATCGCCGCGCCGTTGGGGGATGGGTACGGGCACAATTTCCGATTGGAAACGGCCGTTATTAATCGCCTCACACGCCCGCCGCTGGCTTTCATAGGCAAAGGCATCTTGCGCTTCGCGGCTGATTTCGCCGCCCTGAATTTGCCCGGCACAGCTCATCTGGTAGATATTTTCGGCCGTTTCGCCCATTGCTTCCAGGGGGAACAGCGCTTCCATTTTCGGGTTGGGGTAGCGCCAGCCCAGGGTGGTGTCATAGCCGGTGATGTTGCCGGACGGCCCCCAGGCCTGCGAATTTTTGGGGAAGGAGTACGGTGCCCGGCTCATGCTTTCCACGCCGCCCGCGATGTAGACGTCCCCTTCGCCACATTTGATGGCCCGCGCCGCCTGGTTGATGGCGTTCAGCCCGCTGGCGCAGAGACGGTTAAAGGTAACGGCCGCGACCGTGTCGGGCAGCCCGGCTAGCAGGGTGCCCATCCGGGCTACGTTGCGATTGTCTTCACCAGCCTGGTTGGCGCAGCCAAAATACACTTCTTCAATTTCGTGCGGATCGATGCCGCTGCGCTGCACCACTTCGCGAATGACCAGTGCGGCCATGTCGTCGGGACGAACGGACGCCAGCGCTCCAGCATGGCGGCCAATCGGGGTGCGCACGGCACTGGCAATGACAACTTCGTTCATGCAATTTTCTCCGTATGGTTGTTGCTCCACTGCGATTGGCTACCAATTATAGCCCATCACCTGTTTTTGGTAAGACGAATTGCGTTGGAGAAACATTGACAATTTTCGTAGGGGCGGGACGGCGCGGGGCAACTTCAGGTATGACAGATAACCTTGCCACCGTGCCGTCTCGCCCAACGCGTCGGGTAAATAGGGCGAGACAGGCGGGAGAATAGGCGTTGGAGATAAGCCAGGTTGATCCCCGCCTGTCCCGCCCCTACAAAATCTCGAATGGCTGGCGTTGGAGATTCGGCCGTTTCGACCTAAAATTGGCCCATGAGCAATTGGGAATATATTGTCGGACACAGCTGGGCCGTGGAAATGCTGGCCCAGGGGCTGGCCAATGATCGATTGGGCCACGCCTACCTCATCACCGGGCCAGACCAGGTGGGCAAAACGACGCTGGCGCGCACCTTTGCCCAGGCGCTGAACTGCACCGCGCCGGAGGCGGAACGGCCGTGTGGCCACTGCCGCCCCTGCAAACTGATCGCCGCCGACCGACATCCCGACGTGAAGCTGGTGCTGCCCGAGACGAGCGGCCGGGGTAAGCTGACGCTCAAAATTGAGGCCATTCGCCAATTGCAGCAGGATTTGAACCTGTCCGCCTACGAAGCACGCTACAAGGTGGCCATCCTGAAGCGGTTCGACGCGGCTACGATCGGCGCGGCCAACGCTTTTTTGAAGACGCTGGAGGAGCCGCCGGGCAAGGTGGTGCTGCTGCTTACCGCCACTGACGCCGATATGCTGCTGCCGACGATTGCCTCGCGCTGCCGCACGCTGAATTTACGGCCGTTACCCCCCGACCTCATTGAGCAAAGCCTGGCGACCCGCTGGCACGTCCCGGCGGAAAAAGCCACCCTGCTGGCGCATTTGGCTGACGGCCGTTTGGGTTGGGCGGTCCAGGCGGCGCAGGATGACACGATTCTGAAGGAGCGCTCAGACCAGCTGGGGCAGCTGCACCAGGCGCTGGCCGGGCGGCGCGTCGATCGCTTTGACCTGGCCGACAAATTGTCGCGCAAGCCAGAGGCACTGCCCGATTTGCTCAAAACGTGGCTCAGCTGGTGGCGCGACCTGACCCTGCTGAGCCAGCGGCGCGGCCAGCCCATCAGCCTGATGCTGACCAACGTGGACGAAGTGCCGCGCATGGAGCCGCTGGCGGCAAGCTGGCGCGAGGCGCAAATCACCGACAGTCTGAACCAGACCAACGTGGCGCTGTGGCAGCTGGAGCGCAACGCCAACACCCGGCTGGTTTTGGAGAATTTGCTGCTGGTGTACCCATTGCCCGTGAGGGTGTAATTCCCCAGTAAAAAGTGAAAAGTAAATAGTGTGAAGGCGGGAACGGCCGTAAATTTCCGATCGTTCTGGGATCGTTTGGCTTTTATCCTGCCTAGCATGGGTTGGCGCAGCCTGTTTATTACCCAACTCGCTGGAACTCACTGCATCTCTGCCTGTGTCTGGTCCTGTTTTGCGCCGCCCGGTCACTTGCGAACCGACCCCAGAGGTCTGAAATGCAGCCTGAGCCTGGCAACTTTTCTCTAAATCGGAGGGAAACTGCTCACTATGAATTTTGCAAAGCCACTCAAAGCCATCGGTGCGGGTCTCTTGCTCATTTTGCTAGCCAGTTGGGCCATTGTGTCCCAGGTGCGGGCCGATGTTTCGGGCGCGGGTACAGTCATCATCGTCAATTCCACGGAAGATCTGGCCAACAGCACCAACTACGACAACCACACCTGCGGCTACACCAGCGGGGCGATCTACTTCCCGGCTGGCGACGGCAAATGTACGCTGCGCCGGGCCATTTTGGAAGCGGGCGTGCGGCCCGATGGCGACCGGCCCATTTCCATCCAGTTCAATATTCCTACCAGCGATCCCAATTACAACGCCAGTTTGCAGGTGTGGGAGGTCCAAATTGATGAGTCTTACGAATGGGAACTGGATCGCCGCTTCATCACCGACGATGGGGGGCAGGTGACGGTTGACGGGAACACCCAACCCGGTGGTCGCAGCGACGGCCCCAAAATCATGGTCAATACCAACCGGGATAATTTGGCGACATTCGGCCGTTCTTTAGAAGTGCGTACTTCCGACAACATCATCCGCAATCTTGGCTTTATTGGCGGGGGGCAGATTATTTTGTACGAGGGCGGCAACCGGGTAGAAAACGTCTGGATGGGTCTTACGGCCGATGGCAGCGGCCTCTCCCTGGCGTCTGATGCCACCACCCAGGCAATGCGCTCGATGGCTCGGGGCGGCATCATCATGCCCAACGAGGCGTCGGACAACAATGTGATTGTCAACAACGTCATCATCGGTGCGTTTGAGCGTGCCATTCGCATAACCAGCGGGGGTGACAGCAACCAGATTACCGGAAACTACATTGGCCTCAATGCCGACGGGTTGGTGCCGTCGCCGCACAGCAGCGGGGTGAACTGCACGCGGGAACTGGATTACAACGGCAGCTTTTGGTACGGCGGGCAGGGCATCCAGGTGACGGGCAGCAACAACACCGTCACCAATAACCGGCTGGCCGGGCTGCACATGCCCCAATCGACCAATGACACGCCGCCGATTGCCCTGGAAATTTCCGGCAGCGGCCACACGGTAACGGGCAACGTCATTGGGCGTGACGTGGCCAACCACAACGTGGGGGTCTGTGGCCAGGGGATTCTGCTGCAGGGCACCAATCATCTGGTGGAGCTAAACACTATCGTGCACAGCCGCAACGGCTTTGAGCCGACCGATGACGGCACGGATTTTGACACGGCCATCCTGACCCAGAGTTTTGAAACAGGCAGCGGCAAATGGATCACGGTGCGGAAAAATACGGTGATTGATGCGGGCCAGGCGACCCATCCAGACCACGTCTACCGTTTTGCCTCGCCGGGGGTGCCGGTGGAGCTGCGCCAGTTTAACCCGGCCAAGGTGACGAGCATCAACGGCACGGCCGTTTCTGGTACGCAGGGTGATAATGCGGTGATTGCGGGTGGTACGATCATTTCGGCTGCCTGCCCTAACTGCACCATTTACCTGTACGCCGATGATTTAGACGGCCGTATCGAAGCCAAAGAGTTCCTGGGCCAGGCCACCGCCAACGCCAGCGGCAGTTGGACGGCGACGTTGTCACGGCCGTTGACCGACAGCGAAGGGCTGCGTACGCAAAGCATGACCAACGGCAGCAGCGTCATCTTCAACTTTGGCGCGGGCACCACCAGCAAACTGTCCGATGCGCTGTACCGCCCCGCCAGTTCCGTTTACCTGCCGATGATCATCCGGTAATTTTTGGCCGCGGATGGCGCGGATTTACGCGGATTTGGTTTGATGAACCGCAGTGGGCGGCGTCCACTGCCGAAAAGCGACAAATCTCCAAGGCTGCCTTGATTTTAGGCAGCCTTGGAGGTTTTTTATTGGTCGGTTGGTGTTTAAGAATCAACTGAGTGGTTGACCAGTTGGTTGCGCCTGTCCTTTACAATCGGACCAGGTCACAGCCAACCCATGACCCGGCGTATGACTTCCGGCACATCGGTTAACGGCCGTTTCCCGCTAAACTGTCCCCAGATTCAAATCACGCTTGATGTAGGAGTAAAACGATGTCAACCATTGTTGAAGTGAAAGATTTACGCAAGCAGTACAACCCGCCCGACGGCGTAACGGCCGTTCGCGGCGTCTCTTTTGCTATCCGGCAGGGGGAAATTTTTAGCCTGTTGGGGCCAAACGGCGCAGGCAAAAGCACCACCATCTCCATGCTCAGCTGCCTGCTGAGTCCCACCAGCGGTGACGCCATCATCGATGGCCATTCGATCCGCCAGGATCCGAAGCAGGTGAAGCAGGTCATTGGCGTGGTGCCCCAGGAAATTGCCCTTTACGACACTATCAGCGCCCGTGAAAACCTGGAATTTTGGGGCAAGATGTACGGCCTGTCTGGCGCTACGTTGAAGGAGCGGGTGACCGAGGTGCTCAACATTGCCGGGCTGATCGAGCGGGCCAATGAGAAGGTGGCTACCTTCTCGGGCGGCATGAAGCGGCGCATCAATATCGCCGTGGGGCTGCTGCACAATCCCAAAGTGCTGTACATGGACGAGCCAACGGTGGGCATTGATCCGCAAAGCCGCCGCCGCATTTTGGACACGGTGAAAGAGCTTAACGATCAGGGACTGACGGTGCTGTACACCACCCACTACATGGAAGAAGCCGAAGAGCTGAGCGACCGGATTGGCATCATTGACCACGGCAAATTGATTGCGGTGGGCACGCAAGATGAACTGACCGCCATGGTGGGCCAGTACGATACGGTGCAGCTGGACATCGGCGAAACGGCCGAAGCCAATGGCACTATCGTGTCGCACCTGGGGCAGCTTGAAGGGGTGCATCAGGCTGATGGTGAAGCCAACCACGTGACGGTGCAGGCCGAAGACGCCAACGCCGTGCTGCCGCGCATTTTGCAGACGGTGGCCGAACACGGCCGTTCCATCCGCCGTATCGACATTCAAGAACCCAACCTGGAAGCCGTATTTTTGCACCTGACAGGTCGGGCGCTGAGAGACTAACGCGGTTGCAGGTTGCAGGTCGCAGGTGAAACGCTCACTTGCCACTTGCCACTTGCAACATGCCACCCCAAGAGGTTGACCATGAAGATTTGGAACATAGCCTGGAAAGACACAACGATTCGTTTTCGTGACCGCAATGCGCTGATTTTGATGGTTGCTGCGCCGCTGGTGCTGTCGGCCATCATTGGTTCGGCCTTTGGCAGCTTTTTGAATGGCAGCGATCCGGCCCCGATTAGCGCCATTCCGGTGCTGCTCGTTAACCAGGATGACGGTGAGATGGGGCAGCAGTTTGCTACCATTTTGACCAGCGATGCTCTGGGTGATTTGCTGGTCGTGACCGAGATGGCTGACGAAACGGCCGCACGCCAGCAGGTGCAGCGCGGTGAAGCCCGGGCCGCCATTGTGATTCCCGACGGTTTTAGCGAGGCGGTGAGCGGTGATTCAGAAACGGCCGAATCGCCCGCCCTGGTGCAGTTTTATGCCGATCCCAGTGCCACCGTCACGCCCAACATCGTGCGCGGCGTGGTGACGCAAATTGTGAACGGTTTTAACAGCGCCGCCATCAGCTCCGAAGTGACCGTGGCGCAGCTCACCGCCGAAGCCGCCACCCTGGGGCCAGCCCTGGCCAACCTGGGCACGGTGCTGCAAGCAGAAATGCAAAGCCGCTTCAACGAAGGACAGCCGTTGGTCATTGCTCTGAACGATGTGCCCGTGGGTGAAACGGAAGAAACGGCCGATATCAGCCCCTTCGCCTTTTTTGCACCGAGCATGGGCATTCTCTTCCTCATGTTTTCGATGATGGACGGCACCCGCTCCATCTTGGAAGAGGAGCAGGAAGGCACGCTGAGCCGCCTGGTGTCTACACCAACCAGCCACCTGGAAATAATTCTGGGCAAGATTGGCGGCGTGTTTCTGACTGGCGGGCTGCAATTTGTGGTGTTTGTGGTCGCCTCGGCGCTTATTTTCCAGCTCAATTGGGGCAACTCCCTCCTGGGGTTGGCCATGCTGACGCTGGCGGTGGTGCTCTCGCTTACCAGCCTGGGGGCGCTGATTGCCGCTTTTGCCCGCAATCCCAGCCAGGCGGGCATCCTGGGCACGGTGGTGACGCTGGTGTTTGCCGCCCTCGGCGGCACCTTTGTCCCGGCGCAGAACTTCCCGCCCTTCTTGCAGGAGCTGAGCAAAATTACGGTCACCCGCTGGGCGCTTGATGGTTTTACCGACCTGACAATTTACGGGTTGGGCGCGGCGGATGTGGTGTTGGAAACGGCCGTTCTCACCGGTCTCAGCATTCTTTTTGTGGCCCTGGCCCTGTGGCAGTTCCAGCGGCGGTTGGCAAAGTAAGTGGTAAGTGGGCAAGTGGCAGGTGGCAAGTGCAAATCTACTCAGCTATGTCCACTCGCAAACTGGCAAACTCGCAAACATTTTCGGAGTAATCTCATGTTCAAAAAAGCGCTAGACATTACCTGGCTCTATCTCAAAATGACGTACAGCAGCCGCTCGATTTTGATCTTTCAACTGCTGCTGCCGGTTCTGTTCACCTTTATGGTGGGGCAGGGCACGGGCGGCTTCGATGGCCCCAGCAGCACCACGGTTACCTGGCCGCTGGCTGTAGCCAACGAAGACAGCGGCCGCCTGGGTGCGGCCCTGGTGGAAACGCTGTCGGCCGATCCTAACCTGGAGGTGACAACCATTGACGCGAGTGAAGCGGAAACGGCCGTCACCACCGATGAAGCCGTCGCCGCTCTAATCATTCCTGCCGATTTTAGCCAGCAGCTGGCCAACGGCCGTCAGCCTGCCCTGGACTTTTACAGCGATCCGGCCGACGTGCAGCAAGTGCAGCCCGTCGAGCAAGCCGTGCTGAGCGCGGCCAGCCAGCTGGGCGGGGCCGTCACCGCCGCGTCGCTCTCCCGCGATGTGGCCGCCGAACTGGGGCTGTTTGCCCAGGACGTGACGGAGGCCGATTATTTCACAGCGGCCGTCGCTGAGGCCCAAACGGCGTGGCAAAATCCGCCAACGGCCGTACAAATCAACGAAGATGAAATTGTGGTCACCGCTGAAAACGTGATCCCGCAGGGCATCAGCCAATCCTCGCCGGGCATGATGGCCATGTTTGCCACCTTCACCATGGTGGGCGGGGCGGTGGTGCTGTTGGAAGAGCGCCAGGCGGGTACGCTGCGCCGCTTGCTGGTGATGCCCATCCGCAAAAGTACCATCCTGTTTGGTAAGCTGCTGGGCATCCTGCTCACTGGCCTGGTGCAGATTGTCATCCTGATTTTGTTTGGTGCGTTGGCTTTTGCCGTACCCTGGGGCAGCAATCCGCTGGCGCTGGCCGTGATGGTGCTGGCCTTCGCCCTGGCCATCACCGCCCTGGGGCTGATGTTTGCCGCCCTGACCAAAACGCTGGCCCAGGCCAACGCCCTGAGCACCATTGTGGTGCTGTCGATTGCGGCGCTGGGCGGGGCATGGTGGCCGCTGGACATTGTGCCAGGCTGGATGCAGGTGGTCGGCCGCTTTTCGCCTATCTCGTGGGCAATGGATGGCTTCCACGATATTATTACGCGCGGCCTGGGCGTAACGGCCGTTCTGCCTGAAGCGGGTGTCTTGCTCGCTTTTGCGGCGGTGTTCCTGGCCGTTGGCGTCTGGCGTTTTCGTTATGAATAGTTGAAAGTGGCAGGTGAAAAGTTTACTTGCAACCTGCAACCTGCCACTTGCCACTTGCAACCTGCAACCTAAAATTATGAACAGTTCCCCCAACTACGCAGACTTCCTCAATTTCGCCCTCGACGCGGCCTGGCAGGCCGGGCGCGTGACGCTGGGCCACTTCCAAACTGGCGTGGCCGTGCGGCGCAAAGCCGATAACACCCCGCTCACCATTGCCGACCAGCAGGCCGAGCAAAAGCTGCGCCAGCTTATCGAGCAGTATTGGCCAGAGCACAACATTGTGGGGGAGGAGTACGGCCGTACCAACCACAACTCCCCCTACACCTGGGTCTGCGACCCGATTGACGGCACTAAATCGTTTATGTGCGGCGTGCCGCTGTACGCCAATTTGCTGGCGCTGCTGCATGAAGATGAACCGATTGTGGGCGTCATCAACCTGCCCGCGCTGAACGAAATGGTGTATGCGGTGAAGGGCGGTGGCTGCTTCTGGAACGGCCGTCCCGCCCACGTGTCCGACACGAAAAAGCTGGCCGATGCCGTGGTTTTGCGCAGCGAATTGGAGAACCAGGCGAAGTACGGCCGTCAGGACGCCTGGCAAAAGTTGGTCGATGCCAGCTACGTGCAGCGCACCTGGGGCGACGCCTACGGCTATTCGCTGGTGGCCACTGGCCGCGCCGACGTGATGGTGGACCCCATGATGGCCCTGTGGGACATTGCCCCGCTGCAGGTGATCCTGGAAGAGGCGGGCGGTACACTTACCGATTGGCGCGGCGAGGCCACCATTCACCACAACGAAGCGATTGCCACCAATGGGCATTTGTTAACGGCCGTTTTGGATGTGGTGCAATAAAACGCCCCGCATTATGCGTCCCGTACCCGTAGGGGCGAGGCAGGTGGCCTCGATCTTGGCCTTCTACCCCCAACTTTCCTCCACCTGCCTCGCCCCCTTTGGTGAAATCAGCGGATGTGTGTTCCAAGAGGGCGAGGCGTTTGGTGGGGTGTTGGATAGTTTTAGGTAAGGCGTTGGCCAAACGCCTCGCCCCTACGGGGCCTGGTTATGAATGCTTATTTACCCCCAACAATTGATCCGCAGGATGTGGTGGCCACGATTGGCCTGATTTCCGACACGCACATGCCGCAGCGCTGGGCCAAATTGCCGCCTGTCCTGGCTCAAATTTTTGCCAACGTGGACATGATTTTTCACGCTGGGGACGTGGGTGAACTGTGGGTGCTGGACGAGCTGAGCCAGATTGCCCCGGTCATTGCTGTGCACGGCAACGACGATTCCGCCGACGCCGAGCGCGAGCTGCCCTACCAGCAGGTGGTGACGATTGCCGGGCAGCGCCTGCTGCTCTGGCACAGCCATTACCCCAACCGGGTCGATGAGCTGCATTCCCGCCGCAGTGGTAATTTGCGTGAGGGGCTGCTGCGTAATATTGCCCGGGCCAAAGCGGCCGGGGCAAAGGTGGTGCATTTTGGGCACTGGCATTTGCCGCTGGTGTTTGCCCAGGACGGCATTGTGGCGGTGAATGCCGGGGCGATTGCCTCGGGCAACCCGTATGAGCAGCAGATGATCCAGACGGTGGCGCTGCTGTTTGTGCTGCGGGACGGCAAATTCGATGGGCTCAATGCAAGCCGTTTTCACATCAGCCACGTCAATTTAGCGGAGTCGGAACGGCCGTACACGCCCCAAACGGATATTGACGCCAGCTTTGCAGAGAATTTTGTGGTTTACGGCCGTTCCATCCTCGCCCCCGATTTAGCTTTCCTGCCCAAAGTGGATCTCAGTGACATTTATCGCACCGATCGGGGTGCTTTCCTCGACGTCTGGCTGCCGCTGGCCCACCGCGTCTGGGCGGGTGAGAAACCCCACGTGACATTAGATGACTTGCTGGGGGCGCTGCAAACGGCCGATATGAAAGAGGGGACGCGGGGGAGATTAACGGCCGTTTTAAAAGCCAGCTTATCTGCTTAAATCTGCCTGATTAAGCGTAGTCCGGTTGTCAAATTGTAGACAGACGATAAAAGTTACCCCCCGCTATAATGGCCCAATTATCCATCTGCTCTGTCTCACAAAATGGAAAAGGTATGAATATCCAGCAATTTCAATGTCCCGCCTGTAACGCCCCCTTAAATCCCAAAGGGTCTGCCCTGATTGTTAGCTGCGCTTACTGCCATACGTCGGTGATTGTGCCGGAAGAGCTGCGCCAAACTCCGGGTGCCGCAGGCTGGGCCACCCACGTTTATGACAGTTTTGTTTCCAACGAAAACCGGTGGTTGGTAGGCAGCTTTCCCAGCGAATATTTTGCTAAGCTGGATCAATTTATTGCGGACGGCCGTTACCGTTGGCAGGCCCAGGTTACCATCCCCTCAACGCTGACAACTGCCTGGTTGGCCAACTACCCTGCTTCCGACTTCCACCTGACGGCCAACGGCAAACATATCAGCGGCAGCAAAGCGGGCAGCAGCTATGGCGTCATTTTCCGCATCCAGGACAACTATAATTTCTACTGGTTCCGCATCACCGATAATCAGTTTTTTGCGGTTTCCGTGGTCAAAAATGGTCAGTGGCAGAGCCTGGTAGATTGGAAACGAACCGATGCCATCAAACCATTTGGCGTCAACCAGCTGGACGTGATCGCCCATGAAACGCACTTCACTTTCAAGATCAACGGCCAAATTGTCGGCGAAGTGGAAAGCGAGCATTTTGGTCGCGGCTTTGTGGGGTTGGCTATTGAAGGGTACACCGCCGGCGAAGAAATAACCTTCGATTTCATCGATTTTATGCTGCGTGCGCCCTGAGAAGCTGCTCCAGCTTCCTTGTGCGAGAACAAAGGGCTGCCCCTGGTTCACTGCGTCTGGGCAGGGGAGAAAATTCACGTAACACTGGATGACTTGCTGGCGGTGCTGAAAACGGCCGATATCAAAGAAGCCCATCGTCAAAAATTAGATAAAATTTTTGCGGGGGCGACCCCAAAGGTTCACAATGCCACTCCAAATGCCTCTGTGTAACTCTGGGCCTGCTCTATGTTCCGTTATTCGCGAATGTGAGTTAACGAAAGGAGCTTTGAATGGATGATCTTCAACTGCTGATCGATCTGCACAAACCGGCAAACCGGCAGGGGCCGGGCGGAGAGGTAGAGTTGGAAATGGCACTTAACGTGGCGCAGATAGATCGCTCTTCACCCATAAAAATTGCCGATATTGGCTGTGGTACGGGCGCGTCTACCCTGTTGTTGGCCCGATTGTTAAATGCGGAAATTACGGCCGTAGATTTCCTTCAGGATTTTCTTGACCAGCTTGAAGCCAAAGGTGAGAGTCTGGGGCTTTCCGAAAAAATCACCCCCCTTTGTTGCTCGATGGACAACCTGCCCTTTGCCGATGAAGCGTACGATCTCATCTGGTCTGAGGGCGCGATATACAACATCGGCTTTGCTAGTGGCGTCACGGATTGGCGTCGTTTTCTGAAAGTGGGTGGGGTTCTGGCGGTTTCGGAGATTACCTGGCTCACGGAATCTCGTCCGGCAGAGCTACAGGCCTATTGGCAGGGTGAATACCGAGAGATAGATACCGCCTCTGCCAAAATGGCTGTCCTGGAGCAGAATGGCTACGCGCCGATTGGTTATTTTGTTTTGCCGGAGCAGTGTTGGTTGGAGAATTATTATCGACCAATGCAGCATAACTTTGATGCGTTTCTACACCGTCATAAGAATAGTAAAGCCGCAGAAGAGATTGTGGCGGCGGAACGCCGAGAAATTGCGCTTTACGAGAAGTACAAAGCCTATTACAGCTATGGATTTTACATTGCCAGAACGGTGGCATAGTCTCGCTTGCTACTTGTTCAGTTATGGCAAGTTTGATACACTGCCTGCCATCATGATGAAACGGTGGCGTTGGGTTCTTTTACTGCTGGTGGGAGGTTTATTGATTGGGGTGTTTGGCTCCGGACAGCCAACGGCCGTTTACAGCCAAACCATCTCCGGTGAAGGGGAAGCCCACATCAACGGCAGTTTGCAGCTCGATTTGCTGCTCTCCCGCACCGTCGGCCAGCCGGGCGACACGCTCGATCTCACCGTCACCCTCACCAACCACCTGCAAGCCACCGCTTCCCCCGAAATTGAACTCCAGCTGCCACCCGGCATCCGCCCCGCCTCGATGATTTTTCCCGCCGGGTTGTCCTTAAACCTGCAAGCAGGCACCCTGGAATGGCTGCCCGTTTCCCTGGCCAACGGCGGCAGCAATACCTTCACCCTGCCGCTGCGCCTCGAAACGGCCGATATTCCCAACCCCACCCGCCAGATTACGGCCGTCCTGCGCCACAACGATCTCACCGAAAGCGCCTCAGCTTCCCTGTGGGTCGGCTTGCCACCCCAGGTAACCAACGTCATCAGCCCGCCGCAGGTGGCCGTGGGCCAGCCGTTCCAGCTGCGCGCCGTGGCCGCCGGGTCGGGGCCGTTTACCCAGGCGTGGCATCTGGGCGACGGCCGTCTGGTCCAGACCAATGACCCCGTGGTGCTTTTTTCCGCCGCTGGGATTTATGACGTGCAGGTCGAAGTGAGCAATCCGCTGGGTACGGCCGTATTCCACCATACCATTTCCGTGGTGCCCCATCCCGCCGCCCAATTTGCCGTTAGCGACGCCACCGCTGGCGTGGGCCAGACCATCACCTTTATCAACCAGAGCGGCGGCGCTGGGCCGTTGACCTATACCTGGGATTTTGGCGATGGCAATACGGCCGTTGACGCCACGCCCAACCACACCTACACCACGCCGGGCACCTACCTGGTGCACCTGACCGTGCAAAACAGCTTTGGCCAATCCGAAGCATATTGGCCCGTCACCGTCGGCCTGCCGCCGACGGCCGATTTGCTTGTGCCCGAGCGCATTCCCGCCGGACAGTCGTTCCAGGTGCAGGGTTTTGGCGATGCGTCGATCCGCCGCTTTGAGTGGAGCATGGGCGACGGCCGTTCCTACGAAGGCTCCGTCGTGGCGCACACCTACAACCGCACGGGCGACCTCTACGTCACCCTGGTCGCCAGCAACGACTTTGGCAGCACGCAAGTCGGCCGTTGGATCACCGTCGAGCCAGGCGTTTTGCACCTTTACCTGCCGCTCATCACCAACCTGTTGGGCCAATCTGACGGCCAGACGCCGCCCCAAAACGAGGTTGGCATTGATCTGCCTGCGGTGCCCCTGGATGAGCCGTTCCTGCTGCGCCCGATGGCCGTGCCGCCCGGCAGCAGCGCCGCCGAGCAGCTCTTGCTCTACATCAACGAGGCGCGCCGCCAGTTTGAGCTGGCTCCACTGACCCTGGTGCCGCAGCTGAGCAGCGCCGCCCAGGAGCACGTTCAGGACATGGTCCGTTTTGCCTATACCGGCCACACCGGGTCCGATGGTTCCACGCCCGCCGAGCGGCTGCTGCAAGTTGGCTATTCACGCGGCTACGCCGGGGAAGCCACCGCCTGGGGTTTTGAGCATCCGCACCAGGCCGTCGAGTTTTGGGTCAACAGCCCGGCCCATCGCCGCATTATTTTGAACAGCGCCGCCACCGATGTGGGCGTTGGCTTTGCCTCCGACTTTAACGCGCCCAGCGTCTGGTACTGGACGGCCGAATTTGGCAACCAGTTTGCCGCTGCCGATGCCCCGATTTTGCGCGTCCAGGAACCGGCCGCCGCCTTTGAAGGCCTGGTGACCAGCCTGGTGACCTACAGCTGGAACTGGCCCGCGCCGCTGGCCCCCGGTGAACAATTTGTGCTTTACCTGCAAACCAACCGGGGCGATTTTCCCGTGGCCACCGTCACCGAGCCGACGTTGGGTACGCGCTACGCGGTGCAGCTGGCGGCCAACGCGCTCACCAGCGGGGCTGCCCGTTTGCAGGTGAATCCGGGCAACTACAGCTGGTTGGTGCGCCTGGAAAATGGCAGTACGGCCGTCCAAAGTGAACCGCGCCGCATCAGTTTCATCGCCGATCCCAACGCGCCGACACCAACCCCCACGCCCACCACCACGGCCGTTTCCCCCACGCCATCCCCCACACCCACGTTGACGCCAACGGCCGTTCCGCCCGAAACCACGCCGCTGCCACCCACACCCACGTCACCGCCACCGCTGATTACGGCCACGCCGGAACCCTAGGAAGTGAAAAGTGATAAGTGAAAAGTGAAAAGTTTTCCCCACTTTTAACTTTTCACTTTTTACTTATCACTAAAGAAGGAAACCATGTACAAAACCCTCATCGACGTGCCAACCCTTGCCCAAAATTATGAGAGACCCGACTGGATTATCGTGGACTGCCGCTTTAGTTTGGCGGATACGGCCGTTGGTTACCAAAACTACCAGACAGCCCACATCCCCGGCGCGGTCTATGCCCACCTGGACGACGACCTGAGTGGCCCGCCGGTCACCGACCACGGGCGGCACCCCCTGCCTACGCCGCAGCGGCTGGTCCAACTGTTCAGCCGCCTGGGCATCGACGAGATGAGCCAGGTGGTTGTTTACGATGATGCGGGCGGCATGGTGGCTTCCCGGCTGTGGTGGATGCTGCGCTACATGTGTCACGACGCCGTGGCCGTGCTCGATGGCGGCTGGCCCGCCTGGAAATTGGCCGGTTTGCCCACCACGTCCGGCATCGAGTACAACGACCCGGCCCAGTTCACCGGTCGGCCCCAGCCCCGGTGGCTCGTCACCCTCGACGAGGTTGATGCCCAACCGCTGCTGATTGATTCACGCGCCCCAGAGCGGTACCGGGGCGAAATTGAGCCGATAGACCCTCAGCCGGGGCACATCCCTGGTGCCGTCAATTTGCCTTACGGGAATCATCTGACGGTGGACGGCCGTTTCCGCCCCAGCAATGAGATTAAAGCGGAACTCCAGGCCGTTTTGGGCAAAATTGCCCCTTCGGCCGCAACGTTTTACTGTGGATCGGGGGTCAGTGCCTGTGTGAATTTACTGGCAATGGCGCATGTGGGGCTGGGCGACGGCCGTCTCTACGTTGGCTCGTGGAGTGAGTGGAGCAGTGATCCGGGAAGAGAGGTGGTGAGGGGGTGAAAGGGTGAAGGGGTGACAAGGTGACAGGGGTGACAAACTGCGCATTGATCACTGACTACAGGTCACCGATTACCGCTTACCGGCTCTCCGACCACGGCTTTCGGCGCTTCCTCGGCGTCATCGGCTGCTTCCCCGTCCTGGCTGGCCAGCTCCATGGTGCCGATGGCGCGGGCCACGTTTTCAATGGCCACACGCTGCTTGCGATACAAATCCGATTCGCTCATGGCCAGCCGCCGGGCTACGTCGCGCACCCGCTGCCCCTGGACAAATTTTAGCTCCAAAATGTTGTAGAGAATCCATTCGGCCGTGGTCATGTTGCGTTCGCCTTCCGGCTTTTGCAGCTCGATGGCGTTGTTCAAAATGGCCCGCAGCGCTTTGGTGGGGTTGTTTTCATGCTCGGCCATCGCTTCTTGCACAATTTGCAGCCGCATCAGTGGGCTGCTGGTGAGTTTTGGCCCACCCCAATAGTGCGTCAGGGCGTCACGCACCATTGTGTTAAATTCGGGGTCGTTGACCACGGCACTGGTGCGCGGCGAGTCTTGGGCCAGCGCGGGTAGGCCGCCAAAGGTCGCTTCACTGCGCCGCTGCTGGAATGCGGTTATTTGTGGCAGCAGCCCCTCAACGGTGGCAAAAATTTCTTGCTGCAAAATCCGGTCTTCCAGCGCTTCGGCGGCTTGGTTTAGCAGGCGTCTAAAAATTTCTTCTTCGGCGTCGCTCAGGTCAGGTTCGGCGCTGCGGGCGTGAATGCCCAGGATACCCAATACAAAATCATGCTGGCGGCTGTGCAACGGCCGTATCCAATAATTGCGCCACACAAAAAATTCGCCCACCGTTTCCAACGCTTCGCCACCGTTACTGGATTCGGCCGTGTGGGCCAGCTGCCACCAATCCGCATCCTGCAAAATCTCATCCGATTCGGCCAGCGGGCCAACTACCGCTTCCACCTGCGGTCCCTCTGGAGTGATCGCCGCCACAAACGAAGTGGGCGTCCGCAGTGCCTCGCAGGTGGCCGCCAGGATGCTTTCCAAAAACTGCTGCAGGTCGCGTGTGGTCAGCAGTCGCTCGCTCAGCCGCTGGATCGTGCGCACATCAGGGTCGTTATTGAGCTGGAAGAGGCGCTCCAGGGGTTTTTTGTACGCGTGAATCGCCCACTCGACCAGCATCACCGTGGCCACCAGGGTAAACCCCAGCGCCGTCTCGGCTGGCAGGCCCAATACAGGGCTGCCCCGGCTGACCAGCACATACACCAGCAGCACGATGCTGCCCGCCAGCGGCACCCGGGCCATAAATTTAAACAAGCGTACCCGCACTACCCGGTCGGGTGACGTGGTGCCAAAATAGGCCAGGTGGGCAGTCAACACGCCAAACATCAGCCCCACCACCAGGTTGCCCAAAATGACGATGGGCCACAGCCACAGCGGAATAATGTCTTGCCCCTCCGTGCCGGTGATGAGCAGGTAGGGGAAAACACCCAGCGGCGCGGCCAGGTAGGTGAGCAGCGTCGAGGTCATGCGCTGGCGGGTGGTGCGCGTAATGCAGCGCTGCCGCGCCCGCCACACGTTGTAAATGCTGGCGGCCGCAACGATCCAAAAATAGGCAGCAAAAATGGGGAAAAGCGGGCCTGAGTCAAGATGGGGGATGCGCGACAGCGGGTTGGCCACTGGATTGGTGACCAATAAATCGCTGAACAACGCCATGCCCAGTGCCGCCAGCCCGATCAGGTAATTCAGCGGCACCAGAAAGCGCCGCCGGTTGGGTAGGGCACCAGTAGTTGAAAGCAGCGCGCTGGAAAGGTGAAAGTGTGCTGCTGGAACCAGGGCGATGCCCAGCCATTGAAACCGCAGGAATCCCTCCACCGAAGCGGGCACAATCGCCCGGCTGACCATGAGTTCGGCCAGGTAGGCGACCACCACAAACGTGACGAGGGCGCAAAAGGCGCGCATCACGGTGTCGGTCAGGCTGCGGCCCAGGTTGTACAGCACCACGGCCGATCCAAAAATGACAATCACCGCTTCTAAAATGTCGTTTAGGAGCGCTAAAAAATCAGGGAGCTGTTCTAACATACAAACAGATGAAAGGCGCCTGGAAAAAACGGTAAAATTTCTCGCCAATCCGCGATCAGGCCGGAGTGGGCGACGGTGGCAAATCTAACTTTGGCGGTTTCTTCCAGTCTGACTCCGATTTACTCTTACTTCTTATGGATGTTTCCGGGGTTGGCGGGGATGGGTTGTTGGACGAGGAGGGCGGCAGCCCTTTGCCTTCGACCAACGCCAGAAACTCTTCCGCGTCCAGCGTTTCCCGTTCCAGCAGCATGCGGGCAATCAGGTCCAGTTCAGGCCGGTGGGTGGTTAAGATGTCGGTAGCACGGCCGTATTGCTCATCAATAATCTGCCGCACTTCCACATCAATTTTTTCGGCAATGGCGTCTGAATAATCCCGCTGTTCGGAAATTTCCCGCCCCAAAAAAACCATTTCCTGCTTCTGGCCATAAACCCGTGGCCCCAGCTCTTCACTCATGCCCAGCTGCGTCACCATGGTGCGCGCCATTTGCGTCACCCGCTGCAAATCGTTGCTGGCACCCGAAGTGATCTCACCAAAGACGATCTCTTCGGCCACACGGCCGCCCAGCAGGCTGGCAATTTGCGCCTGGAGCTGCGTTTTGTTGGGCAGCGAGGTGTCGTCTTCCAGGTACCAGGTCAACCCCAGCCCCATGCCGCGCGGCACGATGGTGACCTTGCGCAGCGGCATCGCTGCCGGTTGGAAATGGCTCACCAGGGCGTGACCTGCTTCATGGTAGGCAATAATCTCTTTTTCGGCTGGCGTGATGACCCGGCTTTTGCGCTCTGGCCCCAGCTGTACCCGCTCGATGGCCTCATGGAACTCATCCATGCTGATGCTCTTACGGTTGCGCCGCGCCGACAGCAGCGCCGCTTCGTTGACCGTGTTTTCGATGTCTGCACCCACAAAACCGGGGGTGGCGCGGGCCAACACGGCAATGTTCACGTCGGAGGCAATCGGTTTGCCGCGAATATGGACTTTGAAAATGGCTTCACGCCCTTTGTAATCGGGTCGGTCGATGACCACGCGGCGGTCAAAGCGGCCGGGACGCATCAGCGCCGGGTCGAGAATGTCGGGCCGGTTAGTGGCTGCCAGGATGATGACGTGGGTGTCGGTGCCAAAGCCATCCATCTCCACCAAAATCTGGTTGAGGGTTTGCTCCCGCTCATCGTGTGATCCGCCCAGACCAGCGCCGCGCTGGCGGCCCACTGCGTCAATTTCGTCAATGAAGATGATGCAAGGGCTGTGCCGTTTGGCCTGCTCAAACAGGTCGCGCACGCGGCTGGCCCCCACGCCCACAAACATTTCGACAAATTCCGAACCGGCGATGGAAAAGAAGGGCACACCTGCTTCGCCGGAGACGGCTTTGGCCAGCAGCGTTTTGCCGGTGCCGGGGCTGCCTACCAGCAGCACCCCTTTAGGAATGCGCGCGCCAAAGCTAACAAATTTTTCCGGTTCCTTGAGGAAATCGACTACTTCTTCCAGCTCTTCTTTGGCCTCATCGGCTCCGGCCACATCGCCGAAGGTGACGGTGGGATGGTCGCCGGTGAACATGCGGGCGCGGCTTTTACCGAAGGAGAGGGCCTGATTGTTGCTGCCCTGCGCCTGACGAAAGATGAGGAAGATGAAGGCGATGATGAGCACGGCTGGCAGGAAAATGCCGATGACGTTAAGCCAATTGCCCCAACTACTGGCCGTTTCGTAGCTGATGTTGGGACGGCCGTCTCGGTAATCCTCCTCGTTGATGCCGTAAGAGGCCAACACCTCTTCCAGGGCGCTGACGCCGCTGATTTGGGAGGTGGCTGGTGGCGTTTCGCCGTCCAGGTAAGTGATATGGACAGTACGGCCGTCGCCATCTACCAGAATTTCATCGATTTCATTCTCTTGGATTTGCCGGGCCAGCTGGCTGATGGAAATCTGACTGGTTGGGGTGGTACTGACGCTGTAGCTCCACACAATGGCCAGAATGGCAACACCAATGAGTAAGGAGACAAACCATCGGGTCATCTTGGTTGAGTTCATGAAAAATCCTCCAACGGGAGCAAGCTGCTTTGGCCAGGTATGACCCAA
>JADLAX010000007.1 GCA_020848035.1 Anaerolineae bacterium
ATTCCGTGGCGTTAGGCAGCCTGGTGGGAAACGGCCGTTTGGCCAGCGGTGTACAGCGGGCAGCGATGTATGTGAACAGTGCGCGTGAGGCGTTCTACCGCGCACGTGCTCGCGCGCTGGGGTTTTCGCCGGATCAGCTGCCCTATCAACCAGCTGATGGCGGTACGGCATGCCTGACACGCTGCAACTGCGATTGGGAGTATGTGCCAGTTCAAGAAGATGACCAGCTGATTGGGTGGGATTGTTACTGGCGGCTGGGAGCCAGTGAGAAGCATTGTGCTGACTGCTTGATTCGGGCCAATGAATCAGCGCCATTCAGAATACGGTTCTAGGGAGTCTTATGAAACAAGTTAACGGGCGAGTAGTGGTAAACAGCGTGCATGTTGATGGGGACGGCTTTTTCTGGGCTGGCCCGGTGAAGCTGTTCAGGATAGAGGGATGTAACGTAGTGGCCTTTGACAAAGACAAGATGCGCAGCCGTAAGCGCGGCACATCGGATGTTGTAGTAACTGCCGAAGAGATGATCGAGGCGCTGCGTAAGCACGCCAGTCAATGAAGTTTTATTGTGGGGAGGTTTGGCCAACGAACGGCCGTTTGGAGCGAATATGTTTTTCTTGCAACAAGTTTCACCGCCGAGCCTGATTTTGTACATCACGGTTCTACTTTTCTTCTTTACAGGGCCTCTATCGTTTGCGGTTAGCTACTATGGCTGGCGCAACAACCAGTTTCATCCGATTGTGATGTTCCCGCTGGTTTTATATGGCATATCAGCTGTTGTTTTTTCTGTTAGCTACTCACAGTTGACAATACCCTGGTTTCCTGGCTATCCAATTCAAAGCGGC
Source organism: Anaerolineae bacterium (assembly GCA_020848035.1). Taxonomy (GTDB): domain Bacteria; phylum Chloroflexota; class Anaerolineae; order Promineifilales; family Promineifilaceae; genus Leptofilum. The sequence goes on from JADLAX010000007.1 coordinate 843, forward strand.
GAGGCGCGGTTCTACTTCATGCTCATGGGCGCCGGGGCCTTGTCTGTTCCTCCTACTGTGTTTTTGGCGCTGCGCCTGTTCACTGAGCGGTCAGAGCTATACGAACGCCTTCTTTCATCGGAAAAAGAGCGAATTCGGGAAAAAGAGAAATTCCTCGAAGAGAGGGCTAACGCACTGACCATTTTGGGGCACGAGATTCGGACCCCTTGGGCCGTGATGGAGGGACTTACAGGGGTTTTGTTGGAAATCCTGAAAGGGACAGACATTACTAGCTTTGACTCTATGCGGCGTGACATTGAGCACGTTCGGGAACTGGCAGCATTGGCCGTAGATGGAGGCGCTCGGTTTCGCGTGATGCTGAAGATGTATGATGCCCAGACGCACGATCCGTTATTTGCGCCGGTGGATATTTGCCAGGTGGTTTATACGGCCGTTCAGAATGAGGATTTGTACGCAGCCACTCATCGCAAACCGGAAGACGTAACGATTGATATAGACTGCGAGCGGACATTCCCCACGGTAGATGCACGGATGATAGAAGCGGCCGTTATGGAAATGGTGCGGAACGGGCTGCGGGCCGTTGAGGTAGGTGGCCACGTGTGGGTGTCCGTGCGCAGCGACAAGACGCATTGCTATATCACTGTAGAGGATGATGGCCACGGGATTGCGCCTGAACATTGGAACGTCATCTGGGTGCCCGGCAAGCAGTTGGAGCATCACATGCAGCGGAAGAAGGAAGGATCCGGCAATGGATTGGAAACGCTGCGAATTATTGCCGAGCGCCATGGTGGTAAAGCGATTTTGGAATGGAGTGAAGTGGGTCAGGGTTCGCGCTTTTTGCTGAAGCTGCCCATGCGATAGGAGGATTTGTGAACAGTCAACTTGATGAACGGGAGCAGCGGTTGGTGGCCAACTGCTGCGCATATGCGGAAGGTGATCCGGCCGGGCTGCCGGGGCACGATTTGATGATTATTATTGCCAAACTAATAGCGCAGGCTGATGAGCTGCTGCACCTGGCGGGAAAAGGGGCCGATCACCTCCAGATTGATGAGATGATTGCCGAATATTCGCGGCTGGTGAATGGTCACAATGCGTTCTTTGGTGACCCACCAGCGGGCCAGCATGTTTTGCGCGTTGCCTTGCACAAACTCAAGCTGATGGTAGCTGCGTACGATGTGAACCTTGATTTCTTTTTAGCTAATGCATCGAGGGAGGCACTGGTAACGTTTATCCAAAATTCTGAGACCGTGCACAACGAGCGGGTGCGCGTGCTGAATGCTATTCCTGAATGCCCGATACACGGCCGTGGCTGCATCCCTCACGCAATTGAGTGGATTGAGGGGAAAGCATCATCATGCTGAAGTTGACCGATGATCAGCAATATGTGGTGGGGGTTGGCCGTGTCCTGGCTGAAGCGCAGCCAGAATCTTTGGAGCCTACGGAGCTGCTTCTGATTATTGCCAAGCAGTCGTTTTACATCGACGAGCTTGAGCAAAAGTTGTCAAAGCGGGAAGGGGCGCAAAAGGAAGAAATGGCTGCAAAGGCACCGTAAAGGCACTTATTCGCGCGGGCGCACTGAACCTATCTATTCATACTGGCCCCTGTGCTTTAGCCAGTCCGCCCGCAAAGGTTTTGCAAATGTGCTCAATGGTATGCTTTTTGTTTCCCCCTACCCTACCCTTTTGTGTGACAGCGGCCGTTTCCAGGCGAAAATCAGCGCATTTGGAGGCTGTAGGAATGGAGGTTTTGCCCATGTAATTGACAGTTATTTTTCTTTTGTCTAGAATGGTTGCAAAAGGTTTCAAAATATTGTACGAGTGAGCCGCTGAGCCCTCCCGAATTTCGGGAGGGCTTTTTTGTTTTTGGAGGTGAGTATGTCGAAAGGGATTGTTTCCCGACTAAAAGCATTGACGCAGCGTTCCAAGCCCCAGCAGTTTGAATCAGCCGCTGCCGTTGAACGGGCTATCGGCTTTTCGCGGCTGCGGGACCAGGTGTGGCCGCTGATCGACGCGTTGGATATCCCGGAGCGTGGTTTATGGCATTGGCTGTCAGATGTCTATTTCGATTCTGGGTCTCTGTATGTGCTGATCTACACCAGCACCGGCCGTCTGCTGCGGGCAAGCCTTACCGTGAGCGGTGACAGTGTTTCAATGGGTACGCCGGTTACTGTGACAGAGATGCATGTACCGACCGCAGAGAACCGCGTGGTGACTCGCGTCTTCGAGACGGAAGACGGCCGTTTCCGGTGGTTGAGTATCTCCAACGTGGCCATCATGAATCGGGTGGGTGAGCTGGACAGCACCGCGCTGTTTGACAGTTTCATTGCTCATGCCAATGAGACTGGTGAATACCCCTACCGCACATTCTGGCATCAGGGCGAAGTGATGCGCACCGGGCAGGCGGACTTCCTGGCGCGTGATGGTTTCTGTTACATCACCTCCGGTCTGTATGAAGAAGACAACGAACTGGCCCTGATTGAGATTGCCGCACTGCAAAACAGCCCCACTGGCTGGGGAGAAAGTATTGGTTTCGAGCCAACCGCGCTGCCGTCGCTGCTGCGGGTGGCTGATGATGTAAATGTTCCGGTTTATACACAGGGGATCAATCGTGAGATTTCCACCTGCCCCGAGGTGATGGCGGCCAGTTGGTTCACAACCCCAATGACGATGGAGGTCAATCGAATGAATGAAGGTGTCAAGAAAGGCTTACAGCAGTTGATGGCTGACGCCGGGGTTACGGATGAGGACGCCACCGCCCTGCTCGGTCACTTTGAGGGCGCGGTGGATCGTGTGAACACCCACGCGCAGCAACCTGGCGTCATCGCCCGCAGCACGGCCGCCGCACCGGCAACGGCCGTTGCCGAAGAAGATGCGGAAAAACCCAACGACGAAGGGGAGATCGTTGTTGATGAAACCGTGATTGAGGCCATCGTGGCGCAGCTGGAGCGCAGTGGCCGCCTGGTGCCGCCGGCTACAGCTAAGGTTGAACTTCCTGACGTGGATGCCATTGTGGCGCGTGTGAGTGAAGGCCTGGACGCCCAGTTGGGCCAGCTCGCGCAGCAAATCAATGACAACTTCGCCGCGCTCAGCGGGCGCATTGAGGCGGTGGAAGATGCCCTTGATGTTGAAGCAGAGCGGCTGGCGGACATGCCCGAGACGGCCCAGCGCACCATTGTTTACCGGCCCAGCAACCAAGGCACCGAAGGTGACGAGGCTCCAGCCTCTCAGCCTGCCGGGCTGGAAAAGCTGCCGGCTTATTAGTCGCGTTTGACAAATATTTGCCATTAAAAAGCAGGAGAACTCCCCTATGACAGTTATGATTGCCCCAATTAACACCCGTACGCGCGTGCGCTCGAAGGCCACCGCGACCAAGCGCGCCGTGCAACGCGCGCAACAACCCATTGCACGGCCGTCTATTCACCAGCAGGCCCCCCAAACGTACGAAGCGCAAGCCGTGCAGCGCGCGATGAGTGTGTCCAATCTGGCCACGCCAATCGGGACCAACTTCTTTGACCGCTGCGGCGACGAAATCATGTCGCTGCACTATGGCCAGCAGTTGGACCTGTTGGACTGGATGGGTTTTGAGGTTTCCGATACGGCGTATCGCGTCCTGGAATTCATTGCCTACAATCGCGCCGCCCTGAGTGGCGGCAATCCCACCGCTGGCCACCTGAGTGACCCCTGTGCTGATCCCAACGGCATCGAATACGGCACGGCCAAGCTCACCGTTGAGAACTTCGGCCGATACGGCCGTAAGGGGCCGGACCGGGAAATCATGAAGCCGAAGCGGTATTGTGCCACGGACCCCATTCGCCGCCTTGATGGTGAGGTTGTTACCTCTGAGAGCGAGTGGGATTTGCGCTTTGCCGTTGACGCCATGATTGGCGACATCCGCCGCGACCTGATCACCGGCAATGCTTCCGTTTCCGGTCAGTTCGATGGTTTGGAAGCCTGGGTGAAGACCAGCTACACCGGCCCCAACGCCGACGTGCTGAAATCCACCGTCATTGACTGGAATGGTAACCCGATGGCTGGTGGCGCGGGCGTGACCTGGAATGGCACGGCTATTGCCTCGAAGCCGGGCGGGGGCTACTACAACCTGATTGACGTGCTGCTGCCCGCGTGGCGCCGCATTCATCAGCGCATGATGTGGACCCGTCAGCTGCAAAACCAGCGGATGCGTTTGGGTGATGCAATCATCTTGCTGCCCACAATGCACGCGCAGTGCCTGCTGGATCATTTCACTTGCTGGAGCGTATGCCCGGGCGGTGAATACAGCCCCGTCAACTTGCAGCAGATGGAAGCCCGCAAGTTCCGCAACGAACTGGTTCGCGCTGACAACCCCAACAACCTGTTTGGGTATGGGTACATCACGCTCGACAACACGACATTCCCGTTGATGGCCTACGACCCAGGGCTGATCAAAGGCCCAACGCGTGGCGACATCTACATGCTCTTTGGCTCTGTTGGCGGTGTGCGGTTGTGGGAAGGTGAACACCTGTCCGCAGCTGTGGCAGCCTCTGAGTTTGGCGACCACGGGTACACCTCGGTGGATGGTGGCCGTATCCTGACGCTGACCGAGACTGAGAACGAATGCTTCCATCTGAAAGCGTGGATGCACCCGCGCCTCTTCTGTCGTGCCCCGTGGGCTCAGGTTCGCTTCATGGATGTGGTATGCAGCCAGCCGGGTGGCCCGCTGAGCGGCGACCCCAACGACACCAGCTTCTTCTACAACAGCTCGTTCACGCCAGCGACGATTAGTTAGCTAATTTTTGCTGATGTTTGATGGCCGGGGGCTTCTGGACGAGGCCCCCGGCTATTGGGGAGAAACCGTGAACGATCTGACTATCATTATTCCATTTTTCAACGGCCATGACACGATCGGCCCTTTGTTGGCCGGGCTGCCGCAGCAGCTCCCGGTGATCATTGTGGACGATTTAAGCGAACGGCCGTTAACCCCTGACGATTTGCCCAAGAAACGGCCGTCTGATGTGCGCATCATTCGGCTTGATGAGAAAGGCTATTTCTCCGGCGCAGTCAATTTCGGCATTTTGGCGTGCCGGACGGACGTGCTGGTGTTGAACCAGGATGTGACGCTAGAGGGCACCGCCTGGCTAAACGTGCTTTCTGAAAAGCACCAATTTTCCCTGATGGGCGATGGTGTTTTTGGGCACCCGGCCTGGCCTGAAGGGTACGTGCAGGGGACATTCATGTTCATGCGCCGGGATGCGCTTGAGCAGGTTGGACTGCTGAATGCGGAGCAGTATCCGCTGTGGGGGGCTACCTGTGAATGGCAGCTGCGGGCATGCCGCCAGGGATTTTATGCCTACCCCATGAAGGAAATCCCCGGCTTCACGCACAAGCGTGGCCAGCAGCCATACGGCAGCGGCATTCGCCAGCTGCTGCAGATGGAGCCAGAAAAGCGGGAGTGGCTCATCCAGACGCCGCCAACGGTGAGCGTGATTGTGAGCTGCTACAACTACGGCCGTTACCTGCCAGACCTGATCGCCTCGCTCATTGGTGGGGAGAGCAGCCTGGGCACAATGAAACCTCAGACCTTCCAGTCGTTTGAGGTGGTTATCGTCGACGATGCGAGCCAGGACGAGACGCCCGCCATTATCCGCTCATTGATAGACCCGTGGAAAGGTATCCGGTCCATTCGGCTACCTGCGGCTGTTCACCCAGATGGCATGCCGAACAACGGCACGCCGTTGGCCAACAACGCAGGGATTGAAGCCAGTTACGGCCGTTACATCAGCATCCTCGGTGGGGATGACATGATGGAGCACACGCGGCTGGGGCGGATGGTGCAGGCGCTGGAGGCTAACCCCCACTCAGTAATTTACGACGACATGCAGATGTTTGCGCACGGCCGTCTGGGCCAGGTCATGCAGATGCGGGATTACAGCTTCGATGACCTGCTGCAGCGCAATCATATTCACGCGGGCATCATGTTCCCGCGCCAGGCATATGTAGACACCGGCGGCTACCCCGTTGCTATGCGGTACGGCCGTGAGGATTGGGCGTTCAACGTCGCCCTGGGCGTCCATGGGTATTGTGGCGTCCACCTGGATTATCCAGGCTATTTGTATCGAAGAGAGGAGCAAGGGCGCTCGACGCGGAACACAAACCCCTCGTGGATGAGCCGCTTTGCGGAGCAGATGCGTCGTTTGTTCCCCAGGATTTATGCAGGAGAAAGACCTATGGCTTGTTGTGGTCAGCGAAGCGTCTCTCTGCCAGCAGGCAGCGGGGCAAAAGGAATCGACATGAACAGTATTAACAACCTGGTTGGGCAGAAGGGCATGACCCTTGTTGAGTACCACGGCAGTAATGCGGGCACCCAGACATGGCACAGCCCAATCACTAATGCCCGCTACGTTTTTGGCGGTAAGCGCAAGGTGGGCTTCGTGGACAATCGCGATTTGCAGTGGATTACCACGACGTTCTGGGAAGGTAATAAGCCTCTCTTCCGCAAAGCTCCACAACAGCCATCCGCGGCCGAGCTGGTGGTTGACCCCGGCGAAGCTGGCGTAGTTAATCCCCCTGCCCCTGGTGGCCCTGTAATCGGTGATGCCGATTTGAATCCGCCTGCTGCGGAAACGGCCGTTCCCGATGCGCCGGTAGAGGTTGTGGAGACGGCCGTGGTTGCGGCACCGTTTGACCCGAAGGCGCTGAACATCACGGACCTGAAGAAGCAGTTGGGCAGCCAGCCTTACAGCGTGGCCCAGCTGAGTGCGGTTCTGGCGGTGGAAAATGCCGATTCGCCCCGTTCTGGCGCAGTGAGTGCGATTGAAGCGGCGATTGCTGCCGCTGGGGGCTAATTTCATCATGAATGACTGGCTGCTGCTGGCGCTTGCCATCCTGGCGTGTTACCGACTGGCCCGGTTTGCGGTACATGAAGACGGTCCGTTTGGCTTCATGTTGAATATCCGCATCTGGGCTGGTCGATACGACTACGGCCCAAACGGTGAACCCCAGGGCACCCTGGGCAAGCTGTTTGCATGCCCGTATTGCACAGGCATGTGGATTGCGCTGGCGCTGGCAGCAGCTCTGTTTTGGCAACGGCCGTTGTGGATTCCACTAATATGGCTGGGGATCGCGGGTGGTCAGGCTTTCCTGGAAGGAATGTCGGGGCGTTAGATGGCAACTCGACCCAGTATTAACGGCACTCCGCAGTACGTTAACAGCACCAACACGATTTCCGTTACGTTGGCGGCTGCCGTAAACAAGCTGTTGGTCTTTGGTGCCTACTTTTACGTCAGCACAGGCGCTGCGCCCGGATCGGCCACATACAACAGCGTGGCGATGACCGGCCTGGGAGGCATTGAAATCGCGGCGGGGACACGCTCGGTCATCATTGAGGTGTTTGCGCTGGACATGCCTGCCACCGGCAGCCCGCATAATGCGGTGTATTCACCTGGTTCGACACCTACGGATATAGCGGTAATTGCGGTGCCCCTCCAAGACGCTGGGGATATCGGGGCAACCAGCCCCGCCCTGGCCGATAACGGCAGCGCAACAAACGCCACTGTCAGTTTTGATACAGATGATGTGGATGGGCTAATTGTGGCCATGCCTGTGCGGCGCGGTGGCGGGACGCCGCCGCTATGGACCCCAGGAAGCGGTTCAACCAAATGGGTTGACAGCGCCACCGGTACAAGTTCGACCTTCGACTTCATTTACAGCTTGCTCACCAAGGCGGCTACGGGCGGAACTGACACAATTAACGCCACCGTGGCCACGGCAAACAACATGGGCATTTTGGCGGTCGAAATAAAGTCGATTGTTGCCGCAGGCAGCGATCTAGTTGAGGTGATTACCGAAGGGGTACAGCTGGTGGATGAGGCTGCACGACGGCTGGCAATGAGCCGGGTCGTTACTGAGACCGTGCAGATAGTAGAAATGCTCGCCCGTCTGCTGGGGCTGGTGCGCGCACCAGGTGAGGCAGTAGCAGTGGTTGAAGGCATTCTTCGACCTATGGCTCTTACCCGCTGGGGTGATGAGGTCATCGCGGTTGGGGATGGCTCACTGTATCGTCGAGGCTTAACCCGACGCTCAAACGAAAATGTGCAGGTAGCGGAGGTTGTGGCCAGGCTGGCTGGTCTGGTTCGTGCCATCGCAAACACACTTTCAATTGGTGAAGGTTCGGCCCGGCCAATGCATCTGCGGCGATTGATTAATGAAACTGTCCAGGCCCAGGAGGCAGGCGCGCGCCTGCGTGCACTGGTGCGCAGGGTCATTGAAGGTGTGCAGCTCCCCGAAACGGCCGTTCGCCTGATGGCCATGGTGAGAATCCGTCAGGAAACTGTGGCGGCGAGCGAGACAAACAGCCGCGTGGTGGGCTTTGTGCGGCAGGCCCTGGAGTCGGTGCAGAACATCGAGGCAGTGTCCCGCCTGGCAGGATTTGTGCGCCGGGCAAGCGAGACGGTGAGCGTGGAGGAAACGGCCGTTTACCGGCGCGCCCTCACCCGCCTGCTCAACGAGGTTACGGCCGTTGTTGAGCTGGTGGCCAACCCGCGCATTCTCAACCGCCTGATTGGCGAAACTGTCACGACGCCGGAGATTGTTGGGCGACTGAAGACGATGGTGCGTGGCCAAAGTGACGCTGTTCAAATTGGCGAGGGCAACGGCCGTGTGCTGGGATTCGTGCGGATGGTCTCGGATGTTGTAGGACTATCCGAAATAGCCGGGCAGGCTCGTGGCTTTTTGCGCATGGTGAATGACACAGTGCAGTTGAGTGAGGTAACTGGTCGCAACATGGGTTTTGTGCGGCTTATCCTGGAGGGTGTGGGGCTTAACGAGACACTCGCCCGCTGGCGTGCCCTGCTCCGGGTGATTGGTGAAACCGAAACTGTGACAGAAACGGCCGTGTGGCGCATGGCCCTGATTCGCGTGATTTCCGAAAGCGTTCAGGTGCCCGAAGGTATTCTGCGCCTGGCGAGCTTTGTACGCAGCGCGGTTGAGATTGTGACGATCGCCGAAGACGCCAGCCGGGTCCGCGGTCTTATCCGCAGCGTGGCGGAAGATGTCGAGGTTAGCGAAGCCGTCTCCTGGCTATTTGGGGTGATAGGAACGGCCGTTGTGAAGTTCCGGGCCATGTGGCGCGGCATGTTCAGGGGGATGAGATGAAACACGTATTTTCGTTTTTTGGTTTTTTGCTCAAGTTAATCATCTTTGTTTTTTCCTACGCCTTCAGCAAGAAATTCCGGGCGTTGGTTAACTACAAGATGGCTCAATACCGGCGCGGATCTACAGAGCCAGTGACCAGCGGCGAAGAGGTATCGGCCGTGCTGGTTAACGCCAGGGGCAAAACCGTCATTCGTTAGGAGGCACCATGTTTTTGAAACTGACATCCCAATGTATTCAGCGCTTTCAGGTAAACGTATCGCGCTACTGGCTGGACGAGATCATTGCTCAGGTAATGAGGCGCCGTGAACGCGAGGTGGCCATCGGCGGCAAAGTGTTTGCCGTGCTGCGGGATCCGCTGCTGGAACGCGAGCTGATCATTCCCGGCCTCAACATTGTGACCAATGCTGGGGATGTTTACTATGCCCAACTGGGCGCTGGTGAGGCGGTTACCAACAACTTCGCCACCGGTGGTCTGCGGCTGGGCGACGATAATACCGCGCCGACCAAGGGTGACAACGATGTGACCGCATTCCTGGCCGGTACGGGGCATGCGATTGATGCCACCTACCCCAAGACCGACGATGATGACGGTGACAACGGCGACGCGGGGACTGATGTAGTTTCCTATCGTTACAGCTACACCACGGCCCAGGGTAACGCGGCTGACATCATTGAAGGGGCCATTGTCAACAACATCGTGACGCCCACTGTGGCCCTGACACACTTCTTGTTTGCCGCCGCGTTTGGCAAAACTTCGTCGGACACGTTGAAGGTTTTTGTTAACCACACGATGAATGGAGTCTAGGTATGAACGCTGGACAGCAAGTGCAGACAGCGGCCAAGCGCCTGGCGAGTCGACTGATGCGGGGCACGATTCCGCAGTCGGACTCCACGATTGAAGTGACGGTCATCGTCACGATCCACAACGACGGCTGCAAGATGGATTTCAGCGCGTCCGAGGTCCTGGAAAACGACGATGGCTCAGCCGACGGCCGTGACATGTCCATATTGGTAAGCGAGTAACGATGATAGCTTCCTGGATTCCCAACCAACGCAATTTGATCACCTTCATCCTGGCAGATGCGAATGGGGATGAGGCTGAAGGCTTGGACGACACATTCACGCTTGTGATTGCCAAGTCTGGCGGCGCGTTGGTGGCTGGAGTTGGCGACAAGGCGGAGATGGGCAGCGGCTGGTACTCGTACCTGTCTACGCAGGCGGAAGCGGACACGCCTGGGCCAGTGAGCATAAGCGCCACAGGACCGGGGGTGAAGCAGCAGAATTTGGAGTATGTGGTGCAGGAGCGGACGGTAACGGCCGTTCCGTTTACCTACACCATGACCAGCACGGCGACGCTGCTGCCCATCGAGGCGGTGAAGGTGCAGATTTGTGTAAGCAGTGACGGCAGCGGCGTGGTCTGGACTGGCTACACAGATGCCTTTGGCGTAGCGCGGGATGCATCTGGTAATTTGCCTCGGTTAGACCCAGGCACCTATTACATTTTCCGAACCCGGCAGGGATTCACGTTTGCGGACCCTGACATTGAGGTGGTAGATGGCTGATAGTGGCAGCGGCGTAGGGACACCTGTTTCGGGGAATACTCCCCCCACCCTGCTGAGCGGCGCAGTGCCGACCGGCGGTTGCCTGACGCTGCCGGAGTATGCGCAGATCATCGAGTACGATGAGCACCGCTTCTTTGGCGTGCATCGGGACGACTTTGATTACGGCTGCAGGGAGTATTGGACAAAAGCGCAGCGGGCCACGTTGCAGCACTATTTGAGCGTGGCCCAAAGCATGTTGGAGGATGAGCTGCGCTTTGCGCTGTGTCCCAGTTGGGTGGCCAACGAAGAGCAGCCGTACCAGGTAAACATGGAGACAAGGCGCAAGCACGTCATCGAGCCAGGTGTGATGGCCACGGCCAGTATCGAGGCGGGCGCGGCGGTGGACCACACCAGCGACCCGGCGATGATTGGGCCGATTGCCACGACGGTAACGGCCGTTTCTGAGGTAGTGGTGTATTACCCGGGCACAACCATTCAGATCGTGCCACAGCAGATGCGGATAGAGAGCGGCCAACTGACCATCTGGATACCACGCTGCCGCCTGGTGAAGCTGGGCCTGCAGAATGGACCGGTAGCGTATGAGACGTTGAGCAACTTCGTTGACGCGGTGGACGTGGTGCGCATCTACAACGATCCCACGGTGCAGGCCACCTTGATTTGGCCACACGCTCACAGCCAGCGCTGTGCTGAAACGGGCTGCACGGAAAACACTCAGACGGCCTGCCTGTATGTGCTGGATGGGGACATTGGCAATGTGACGGTGCGCCCGGCGACCCACGTGGATGGCGTGTGGACCACCGCCTCTCCGGCCTATCCAGGACGGCCGTATAAGGTGCGGCTGAATTACCGGGCGGGCGTGGGGACAATCCAGCCAGCGTTGAAGGAAGCCTTGGTGCGGCTGGCCCACGTGCTGATGCCCACTGAGCCTTGCAGCTGCGATGTGGTGCAGCGCCTGTGGAAACGTGATCGGAATATGCCCCCCATGTTTGATAGAGAACGACTGAACTGCCCCTTTGGGACATCGGATGGGGCATGGTTTGCCTGGCGCGTGGTGCAGGCGCGGCGGGTAGTAACAATGGGAGCGTTTTGATGATTTACTGGATTCATTTTCTCAAGGTGCTTCAGCATAAATGGTTTGTGATTGTGGCGGGGGTGCGCGTGGGCGGCATCCCGTTTTGGCGTCTGCTCTTCCACGATATGAGCAAGTTTTCTCGCGCCGAGTTTGGGCCATATGCCCGCAAGTTTTTGGCGGACAGCACGCCAGAGATCGAGGTTGCTTTTGGGCTGGCGTGGCTGCACCATGAAAACCGGAATGGCCATCACTGGGGGCACTGGATTGCCAGAGTAGGCCGATATTCAGGACGGCCGTTGCCAATGCCGCGCAGCTATGCGCGGGAGATGGTAGCGGACTGGTGGGCAGCTGAGCGTTCCTACGGCAAGTCGTGGGATATGCACAACTGGCTGGTGGAAAATGTGCCCAAATTCGATCTTCACCAAGAGACGTTGAGCTCAGTCTACCAGGCGCTGAGCGACATCGGCTATGTGGAAACGGTGCAAGAGATTATGCGCCGCCTACGGTAGTTTTTTTGCCCGGTGCGGTTTCGCGAGGTTTCAGTGGTTATTCAGGTCAAGGCCAAGAGGGCAAAAACGCTTAAAGAAGGGGTTTTTAGGCTGGAATTCCTGAATGAATTTCAGAGGATGGCCCCTGAAATTAAGCGGGACTTTGCTGCAACGACAGCCACGTGGGAGGGCGAGAAGCCTAAATTCTCGCACAAAGCTTTCCTGAATGAGGGTAATCCTACCTTGCAGATTCTTATTGGCACAGGTAAGGGTGCCGACAAGTGGAACTGGCTGGATAAGGGGACACGGGTGCGCTACGCGACCATGACCCCAAATTTTCAAGGCAAAACGAAGGTTGGTTTTATCGGCAGTTTCCCCGGGCGCGGCGGGCTGGCCTATGTAAACAAGCAACGGCCTCGGCCAGGCATTAAGCCTCGTGGCTTTCGCCGGGTTATTGAGCGCAAGTGGAAACGGCCGATTGAAAGACGTATGAAGGCCGCTAATAAGCGGGCGGCAAAGAAGTCCGGTCACGGAAAGTAAAGGAGCGATCTATGGATGATGATGAGCCGACAAAGGCAACCCCACAGATAAAGGTTCGTGTGGTGCAGCGGCGCGGCGAAAGCGCACTGGTGGAGTGGCTGGACGGCGAGCGGCAGAGCCGGGCCATGATTCCGGCAACTGCCGTTGTTGATGACCTGGTGGCTGAGGATGTGTTGGCCGCTGGTATTCCCTACGGCGTGACGTGGGGCGAGCTGGTGCAGCTGACGGCTACACCGGATGCGGTGCAGGCTGAGCTTTACCGGGTGGGCGTGTGGACAGTGGATGATTTGAGGCGAAACCCCCAGTTGGCGCTGGGTGCCTTACAGCGTGTTTACGGTACGGATCTGGCCGCGTTGATGCGGGCAGCCAAAGAATATGAAAGTGGAGGTAGCTAATGAGCAGTCGTCAATACGGTTCCAACGAGGGGAGTATTTTTGTCCAGCCAGACGGCCCCAACACAAAGCCCCTGTATCTGGGCTGTCACGATATCGGGGATCTGGATGAACCGCTGGGTGATCCGGCACTATGGCAGTGTAAAGACCCTAACCTGGTGGGTCAGTGGGAGACCAGCCGCGTGGTTGTGGGCTCGCCCGGGCTGGTAACTACCAGCATCACCACAGATGTGCGCAAGGTGGCGGATTACATGGAAACTCTGCCAAACAATTCACCCATCTACATCAACCTGATGCCAGAAAACGTTAAGCCCGATGTGTTTGACAGCTATGACCGGGCTTTTGCCGCCCGCTTCCTGGCCACCAATCGCAAGCGCAGCAACCTGGCCATGGGGCGCGCCACGGACAGCGGCACCAACGAGCGGGCCGAGCAAGTGATCGACCTCTCCGGCGCGCCGCCGGTGTACACCTTCTTTGACCTCGCCGGTGCCTCGCTGCGCATTTCCACGAGCGAAACGCTGGCGCTTAACAACATCGTCTTCTGTGATGCAGCTTGCAGTGAAGGCTTTATCGCGGCTGACGGCGGTGTGGCGGCGGCCAACGTGTTAGGCATTCCGGGCTTTACGGCCGTAACCGCTGATCCCTTCGCTGTAAACCAGAACATCGTCGGTGCCGTTTGCTTCCCTATCGACAAAAATACCACACGTTGGCTGGTAGCCCGCGGCACCTCCGCAGCTGCCCCAGCTACAGTAGCCTATTCGGACAATGGCGGCACGACGTGGACAAGTGTCAACGTCGGTTCAACCAACACCCAGATCGCGAATGATTCGGCCGCGCTGTTTGCTCTGGACCAGTTCAACATCTGGTTTGCCACCAATGACGGCTTTATCTACAAGTCCGAAGACGGCGGCCTGAGCTGGACTGCCCAGGAAGAAGGTGTCATCACCTCTAACGAGATAAACGCCGTGTACTTCAAGGATCCGCTGAACGGCATGGCTGGCGGTGATGGTGATGTGTTGATGCGCACCACGGATGGTGGGCTTACCTGGGCGGCTGTGACGGCTACGGGTGGCGGGGACAACATCACTACCATTGCCAATTCAGGAGGCTTCTGGTGGGCGGCCGACAGCGGTGGCCAGCTGTGGTACTCGGGCGATGACGGGTTGACCTGGAACGCTCGCACGTTCAACGGTTCGGGCACGGGTAATGTGGCTGCAGTGAAGTTTGCCAATGAGTTTTTTGGTGTGATGGCTCACAACACCGCCGCGCCGCTGGGCAGCGTCTTTGTGACCGTCAACGGCGGCTACACCTGGCAGAAAATTGCCCTGCCGGCCAACGCAGGCATCAACGACATCTGGATTTGCAGCACCCGCAAGATTTATGTGGTGGGCGAAGCCCAGGGCGGTACCGGCTTTATTGCCAAGATTGAGGTTTAAGCGGGACACGGCCGTTGGCCAACTGCGTTGGCTCGGCCAACGGCCGTTCCGCTTTTCTGGGAGACATATTGTCATGGTCAAGCCGGGCTGGCAGCGGGCGCCTCTCCCCCGCCACCCCAAACGCTCCAGTCTGGCTGACCACCTTTCTCAAGGGGAGAAAACATTGAATGTCTACAAAAGTTAAGCCAAACCGCAGAAACCGACGTGCTGCCGCAGCACAACAGCGCAAACAACCAAAGCCGGGTTTGCACGGCGGCGGCGCTGTTTATGAACGATATGTCTCCAGCCGGGGAACGGCCGTTCACTTTTACCCCATGCCCCCTATGTTGATGGAGAAGATTGAGGTGGGTGTGGAGGCTGAATTTGGCCCGCGCCCGGAGCCACCGACCTACACCATCAAAACGGCCGTGGGCGAAGATGAGGTCCGTACGCACACGAAAGAGACGTTGGACACGCCCGAAGACCGGGCAGCCTGGGCGGCCTATGAAGAGGAGCTAGGCGTCTGGGAAAGTGAGCTGAGTCGCCGCGTGCTACGGGCGATTCAGGTTGAATGCATCAAGCCAGCTGATCCAGACGATACCGACTGGATGGAAAAGCAGGCCTTTTTGGGGGTGCCCATTCCTGAAGGCAAGTATCAGCGCCATCTGCACTGGATCGAAACAGAGTTCATTGGCAGCAATGAAGATGTGGTGGCCTGTATGTCCATCCCCATGCGCCTGGCGGGCGTGCCGGATGAGGAGATGGCGGCAGCTGAAAAGTTGTTTCGCGATTCAATACAAGCGCAAGCCAATCGAACGGGCGCTGCCGCCGGATGATAAGGCGTTTGAGTTTGAGCGCAGTTATGCCGGGCTTCTGTTTAACAAGATGAATGCTGTTTATCAGTGGCGCGCCGGACGGCCGTCGGATTTCGGCTTGTGTGAGCCGGGCGAGGACTTGCCGCTAATGATGGCATTCATGAAAACGAAACGAAACATAGAGCTTGTTCAGGACAAGGAACAAGCCCGCAAGCTGGAGGACGCAACCGCCAAGCGTCATTTTAAGAATCTTCGCGGCAGCTAAGTAAACCGCATATACACAAGTGAGCCGTTGAGCCTTTCCGAAAACTCGGAAAGGCTCTTTTTTTGCTATGGAAACGATTGGTCTAGAGGCATTCATCAATATGGGTGCCTTCCGTGCGGCATTCAAAGAGTACAACTCCTCTGTTGTACAGATGAACACCAACACGGAAACGGCCGCATCTGGCATCACTGGAAAATTCCAGTCGATGGGCAACTCGGTCCTGGGCATCGCCAAAGGGCTGGGCACGGCGATGGTGGCCGGAGCCACTGCGGCCATGGGAGCGATCACTGCTTTTGTGGGCAGCGGGGTCAAGCTGGCCACAGACCTTGAAGCGCAGATGGCAGGGGTGCGAGCCGTCCTGGGCATTACCGCTGATGACCTGGAGCTAATCCGACAGAAAACAATCGACTTGGGTCTAAATCCCAACTTGAAGGTTTCGGCCGTTGAAGCGGCTGGCGCAATTGAAATGCTGGCCAAAAATGGCCTGAGCATGCAGGAGATTTTGGACGGCGCGGCCGAATCCACCATCTTGCTGGCCAACGCCACCGGTGCAGAATTTTCCAATGCGGCCAATATCGCGACCGACGCGATGGCAATCTTCAACATCGGCGCCGGCGACATGCTGGCGGCGGTTGATGGGATCTCCTCAGTCACCGTCAGCTCCAAATTTGATATAGAAGATTACGCCAACGCCCTGGCTCAAGGTGGCGGTGCCGCATCGGTTGCGGGTGTGGAATTCAACGATTTCAATGCGGCCATAGCCGCCATGAGCCCTCTGTTCAAGGCGGGGTCAGACGCGGGCACTTCTTTCAAAACCTTCCTTCAGCGAACCGTTCCCCAAAGCGCTCAAGCAGCAGAAGCCATAGAAGCACTTGGTCTGGAGTTCTTCGACGCCAACGGCAACATGCGCAGCATGGCAGATATTTCTGGCCAGTTGAACCAGGCTATGTATGGCACGTCCACTGCCATGACAGAGGTGGGCGGCCGTACCGCTGAGCAGAATGCAGAGCTGCAGCGCCTGGGCCGAATCTACGATTCGACCCTCCAAACTATCGCAGACTACGAGGCTGGGATCAAAGGGGCCGGGCTGTCTGAGGCAGCACGCGCGGACAGACTAGAAGATCTCCGCCTACAGCTTGGGAACACAGAAGCAGCCATGCAGCCGCTGTTGTCCATCCAAGGTGAGATGGTGGCCACAACCCGCCAACTGACCGAGGCGGAGCGGCTCCAATATCTGACTACCATCTTTGGGGCTGACGCCATGCGGGCCGCAGCTGGGTTGGCCGAATTCACCGAGGAAGAGTTTGCCGCTCTACAGGCGACGATGGGTGACACCAGCGCCCTGGACCAGGCGCGTATCCGGGTTGATACGCTGGCTGGGGCGATGGATATCTTCGCAGGCATTATTGAAGCGCTGAAGATCCAGGTGGGAGACGCTTTCATTCCGCTCATCCGCCAGGTTGTTGAGAGCCTGTCCAAATTTGTAGAGGCCAATCAAGAAAAGATTGTTGGGTTTTTCCAAGGAATTGTCACATTCATCGAGACGCTGGTCGGCTCTCTCCAGTCAGGTTCCGGACCAATAGAGGCATTCCTATCGGCACTGTCCGCTGTTGGTGTATCTGACGGCCTGGTGACCCAAATTGGCGATTTTGTCAATCGTGCTCGCGAACTCATTGATGTGGTGCGCGAGTTTGTTACCAATCACGCCGAGGCGTTTAAGGGGGCGCTGCTGGCGATTGGCGCGGTGCTGGCGGCCGCCGCGATCGCGGCGGCAATTACTGGTATCGTGGCGGCCATTGGTTCATTTGCTACAGGGATCGGACCCATACTTCTGCTTGTTGGGCTATTAGGGGCCGTGGTTGCGGAAAACTGGGACACGATTCAGGCAGCCATTCTCTCTGCCTGGGCAGCGATAAAGCCTACGTTCGATGCATTCATGAGCGTGCTGAACGCGCTATGGGGCGAGATCAAGCCGGGCGTGAAGATATTGGGCCAGTTTGCCAGTCAGATCGTTGAGGCATTTCGCGGAGGTGGGGTTAAGGCAGCGATCCAAGAATTTGTGAACTTGTGGCCCGCAATCCAAACAGTAATCACGGCAACAATTACCAAAGTGCTGTCGTTTCTGGGGGCAAAGTTCGGCGTAGACCTGGTTGGTATTTTCAACAATGTTCGCGCAGTGCTTCAAACTGCCTGGACTGTTATTTCTGGCGTCATCACCTCGGCAATCTCAATCATCCAACCGACTGTGCAAAACCTATTTGCCGGGTTTACGGATGCGTTTAATTCGTTCGCCCCGTTAGGCGAGTCCTTCAAAAACCTCTGGCAAACCCTCCAGCCAGTTATCACAACCGTGGCGGCGGTCATTGGTGCAGCGCTGCTGGCCCTGGTGGGCGTTGTGGTGGGTGTGTTCAACGGCATTATTGCCGCTATCAACCCTCTCATCACCACGCTGGGCTTTGTGTTGAACGGCGTGGTTGTGTTTGTGGACGGGGTCATTGAATTCTTTACCGGCCTGTTCTCCTTTGTGGTGGGTTTGTTCACCGGCAATACGGAGAAAATGAAAGAGGCCTGGGCCACCATGGGCGCGGGTATCACAAACGTCGTGCTGGGCCTGGTAGAAGCGGTTGTGGGCCTGGTAACGGGGCTGTGGACCACGCTATCAGCATTGGTCAGTGGATTAGTTGAAGGAGTGATCGGTTTCTTTAGGAACCTGTATGACACGCTGGTTGGCCACAGCATCATTCCAGATTTGGTCAATGCCATTGTTGAGTGGATTACCGGGCTGAAGGACAAGTTTGTCCAGCTGATCATCACGCTGGTGACCAACGTCGTTAACAAGTTTATCGAGCTGAAAGATGGGGCCATTGAGCGAATCCAGGCGCTGCGGGATTCGGCCGTTTCTCTGTTTGACGCGCTGAAAACGGCCGTTTCCAACAAGATCGAGCTGCTGAAAATTGCGGCGACGAATAAGTTCAACCTGATCAAAACGGCAGTTGTGGACAAACTGACCGAGCTGAAGAACGATGCGGTGGCCAAGGCGCTGGAGATTAAAGACAGCGTGGTAGCCAAGTTTGAAGAGCTAAAGACGTCTTTGATGAACAAGGTTGAGGCATTCAAATCAATCGGCTCCAACCTCATCATTGGCATCAAAGACGGCATCATGTCCCAAGTGGCCAGCTTGATGACGGCAGTAGAGGGACTTGTCGCCATGCTGCCGCAAGCGGTTAAAGACTTGTTGGGGATTGCCTCGCCCTCGAAGCTTTTCTACTCGTTTGGGGTGAACGTCATTCGCGGCTTAATCAACGGCGTGCTCTTCATGCGGTCGGCCGCCACGGCGGCGATGCGGAACGTGGTAGGTTCTCTGCCGGGGGTGGACCTGAATGTGAGTGCCAGCAACCTGGCACGGGGCAGTTCAAATGCGGGGGTGGCGGCAGCACGGCCGTCCGTGGTGCAGCTGGATCCGTCGTCGCTGCGCGGACTGGGTGGCGGTGAGACGAACCACAATTATTACCTGACCAACCATTCTGGGGGTAGCCAGCTGGGCATACGCCAGGCATTCAGATTGATGGAGCTGTCCAGAGCATGAGCGATTTAAGGATTGTGGCTAAGGTCGCCGATGAACGGCTTCTGCTCACCGGCAGTGGGATTACGCTGCTGGATTATTCCGGGTTAGGAATGGCGAACGTGCGGCGATTGTCTGAGGTTGGGCCGTTTCAGCTGGGCGAAACTGATCTAGATTACCGGCAGGATTCGCGCGTGGTGATGCTGAAGCTGGGATTAACCGGCCGGGGGCGCGACCCGTTGTTGGACCTGGAAAATCTACGCCAGCGCTTGATGACGGTTTTCCGACCACGGGTAGGCGACCCGGTAGCGTTGACATTGACGACAAACGGCCGTTTGCTGCAGCTCGATGGCAACCTGGAAGGGTTGATGGACGTGCCGATGCGTGACTGGGTAGGTTACGCCGATGAGGTAATGGCACTGACGATCAAAGCCGGGGATCCACGACTGTATGACCCGCGGCTGCGGACTGTGTCGTTCAACATTGTGACGGCGTTGGCTGGCTGGAGCATTCCCTGGCCGATTCCGTGGTCCATTGGTGAATCCATCCTGGATGTAACGCAGACGGTTTACTATGCCAATGGAGACAAGAGCGCGGCAGAAGAGTACCCGATTATTCGCATTGCCGGGCCGATTTATGCGCCGGTAGTAGAGAACTTGACCACGGGTGAGCAGCTGGCGTTCACGGCTGAAGGCGGGCTGCTGCTGGAGCCGGGTGACTATGTGGACATTAACCTGGGGTATGGCTTCAAAACGGCCGTTAACCAGCTGGGAGCGTCGGTAGAGCAGTATTTGAGTGATGGCAATGACCTGGCGACCTGGCACCTGGCTTACAACACGGAGCTGCTGAGTGATGGCAGCCGCTGTGATGGGAACAATGTTATTCGAGTGACGGGCGTGGGGGCGACGCTAAGCACGGAAGTGACGATGTTTTACTACAATCGGTATTTGGGGCTCTAAAGAAACTTCACGCAACCTATTGAAACATTCTGAAACCAGCCTATAATATTTAAGTATAAGAGCCGTTGAGCCGACTTCTGCCAGATGTGGCAGGGGTCGGCTTTTTTGTTTTCGGGAGGAAACCAATGACACAATTTTCCATGCTGCCATGGACAACCGGAGCCGCAGGCGACGGAGCAACACCGTACACTCAAGAGCAAAGCAATAATTTCTTCCGCTTCTTTGATGTGCGAAACCCCGCATCTGAAGGGGTGGCGCTTGGCGTTCTGAACGAACTGGCCGTGTCTGGCTCGGCGTCGCCGTTGAGCGTGGCCACAGGCGCGGCGGTATGTTACGGCCGTTATTGGAATGACAGCGTGGTGAGCCTGGCGGTGTCTACGCCGGGGGTGGGCACCACGGGCGGCCGGGTGGTGCTGCGCTGTACGTGGGCCACGCGCCAGGTCCGGCTGGCGGTGAAGATGTCGGCCAATGGCATTGCCACTCCCCCCACCCTGACGCAAACATTTGGCACGACATGGGAAATCTCGCTGGCGACGTTCACCATCACGACGGGTGGGGCCATTACCCTGACGGATGACCGGAGCTTCCGCAAAGCGACCTTCCTGGTGGACACGGCGGCGATTGAGAACTTGGCGGTGACAACCGCCAAGCTGGCTAACCTTAACGTTACAACAGAAAAAATCGCTGAAGATGCTGTTGACTACACCAAGGCTGGAAATGGCATCATCCAGCTTGTCAGCCGACAGGGGGGCAATGCTGTTAATTGGGGCACTGCCGGCCTAAGTAATTACCTCATAGGGGCCAGCATCATGCAGACTGGCGTTGCATGGATGAAGGATACTGCAATTGCCGTCGGGGCGACAGCTACTCGCTCTATTGTGTACGAGTTTCCGTTTGGTGGAGTGCCCATATTGACCTTTACTTTTAATCCTGGATATGGTGAGTCTTGGGCGATTCCCTACAGAATAGTTTCCTCAAGCGAAGCCGGATTTAGTGTTGAAGTTAAAAACAACCACCCGACTCTGACTGTTTTTATATCAATTAGTTGGCAAGCAGTCGGGCCTGAGTAATGAACAGACGGACGTTTTTGCAGCTGGGGGGTGCGGGGTTGACGTTTTTGGGGGCGCGTTTTGTGCTGCCGTCGCTGTTGTGCAGGCCTGCAAGCCGGGCGGTTGTAGCGGAGGCGCAAGTTGAGACGGGCTGGGAAGTGCCGTGGGCGATTCCTTGGAGCATTGCGCCGGGAATGGTCTTCCCGACGCCGACGCCAACCGATACGGCATCGGCAACACCGACCGCCAGCATGACGCCTACACCTTCGGTTACGCCAACGGCCAGCATGACGCCAACCGCCACCAGTACACCTACGGCGACGGCCACACCGACAGCTACGGCCACCCCCTCCCCTACCCCATCCCCCACGGCGACCCCACAAACGTTTTTTAGCTGGCTGCCAATTATTTTTGGCGGCGAGGCGGATGACGATTAATGGCGTATCAGTTTCGCCTCACCCACCGCTCGCTGTCTGGAGCCATTAAACGCCAGTCGATCACCGATTTCAGATGGCTGCAATATTCCAAGCAGGCAAGAGCTGTCGGGTCTTTGTCGTTTGGGCTGAACGGAGACCATCCAGCTCTTGAGGCGTTGGAAGATTTTGACCAGTTTGAGGTGTGGTGGCGAAACGTTGAATTGGGCGTGGATTGGCACATGGACTTTATCGGCATCTACCGTGAGCCAGATTGGCGAGACGACGAGGAGGACCAATCGCTTTTTGAGACGGTGTGCCTGGGCGATAA
The DNA here is from genome assembly GCA_020848035.1 of Anaerolineae bacterium. GTDB lineage: Bacteria > Chloroflexota > Anaerolineae > Promineifilales > Promineifilaceae > Leptofilum. The sequence continues at coordinate 22,834 of JADLAX010000007.1, forward strand.
GAGCATCCTGGGCTGGCGGCAAATCGCGTGGAAGTCTGGCATCGAGGGGCGCAGCAAGTTCACCGATGTTCCGGCCGAAACCGCCATGAAGACCCTGGTTACTTACAACTGCACCACTGCGGCCAGTGTAGCAAACGGCCGTTTGCGCGAGGGCGACCTGGCCACCAGCATGGGCATCACCATCCAGGTGGCACCAGACAATGGAGACGGTAACCCGATTACCCGGGCGTTTGCAAATGGAAATTTGGGGCGCGTGCTGCACGAAACTCTGCTGCCAACAGCTGGGGGCGATTTTAGTCTGACCCGGATTGCACCATCGGTGTGGGAATTTGATTTCCATCCAGGGCAGCTGGGACAGAACAAAAGTGTAGGAGAGAACAAGGTAGTTTTCTCAAAGAGCCGGGGCAACATGATCAATGTGCGGTATCTCATCCGGCGCGCCACCTCTGCGACGGTGGCCATTGTAGGCGGGCAGAACGAAGGTGAGAACCGCGCGTACCAGGTAGCTTATTCCGATGATTACGCCTTTGGGAATGACCTGGAGATGTTCATTGATGCGCGCAACGAGACGGATGAGGGATTGATCCAGGCCGGGTGGGCAGCGCTTTACAACGACAGGGCGGTTAAGGATCTGAGCTTCGATGTGCGGCAAACGCCGACGACGTTTTACGGCCCGCCCGTGGATGGGAAACGCACCTACCAGGTAGGCGACCTGGTGGCCGCTGAGCATCGTGATGTAGAGCTAGTGCGCATGATAACGAATGTGCATGTCTCGGTGAACGTGCCAGACAGTGGCGGGCCTGTGGTGATTAAGGTAGCAACGGAGGACGTGTAGTGGACGTCGGCGAAATTCTGGAAATGCAGGCGCGGGAAATCAAGAAGCTGCGCATGGACGTTGACCAGCTCAAGCAGCAAGAGACGCCGGTTGTGTCGTTGGCGAATGCGTTTTTGCTGGCGCAGGACGGCCGTATTGGGGCGGCCGAAACACAGTTGGCGCAGATGTCACCAGCTGCATTGGCCTGGGCGGTCTATCATGCCGTTCCCCTGCTCTTCCCAAATTTGGTTGGCGTATGGTACATGAACGAGGTCGCCAGCAACCAGCTGTGGGATGCCGGTTCGCAAGGGCGACACCTTACGCGGAATGGCACCTGGGGCTTCCCACAACTGGGGCTGATTCGCAACGGCCAATTAGATGGTTCTACATCTTACGCCAACAGGGCCAGTGAAGCGGCTCTGCAAATAACGGGAAACTTGTCCATCATGGGATGGACCTACAGGGCGGTGAGTGGCATTCAACATCCTATATTGGCCAAAACGACTTCATTAACCGGCAGCGCCAACTTCGCCTACTGGATGCTTCACGGCTCAGGCGGCAATCTGAATCTTTCTATCTGTAATGGAACAACAATTAAAGCCATTACATCGCCCGCTCCCACTGGAGCCTGGTATTACGGAGCCGTCAGCTTTGAAGCTGGTGTATCCGGCACCGTGTTTGTGGGCTCGCAAGATGGGTGGTCTGAGCCTGTTAGCGACACATCTAGCATTCCTGCCTCTATCAATCCAGCCACAACAACCGATTTGACAATCGGAGCGCTTCACGGGGGGGCAAGTTTCGGCAACGGCAATATTGCAATGGTGGCGTTAATGAACAGCACGTCTAGCGAGACGCTGTTCAGGAATTATTTTGAGTTTACTAAAGGTTTGTTTTATGGGTTCAACTAAAGGAGGTTATCCATGAACGCTGAAGTGATTTTAGATGTTGTTTTGCCTATCGCTGGGGCATTGACCCTCATTGCTGCGCCGTTTGCGCTGGGCTTCCTGACGGTATGGCTGCGCACAAAGGTGGGCGGTGAAAAGCTTAGTAAGCTGCTGGCTATTGTTCAGGAGACGGTGCTGGCCGCTGAGGGGCTTTTCCCCCAGGATGGCAGCGGTGCGAGCAAGAAGGCTTACGTGATGAAGGTGCTGCGCTGGGCCGCCAATGACGTGATCGGCATGGGGGTAGACGATGAGTTCTTGTCTACACTGGTGGAATCGGCCGTGTACTGGCTGTTCAACCGGGAAAAGAAATCGGCATCGAGCGCCATCGAGCCAGCTCCTGCGACCGTCGCCTATAAGGGCAAATAACTGATGGCTTTTGAGTTCACGCATTGGCCAACGGAGTTCCCGGGCCGCGCGTACATTACCCAGACGTTTGGGGCGAATCCCGCTTACTATGGCAAGTTCAAGCTGCCGGGCCACGAGGGCATTGACTTTCACGCACCGTCTGGCAGCCCTGTCTTTGCGCTGGCGAAGGGCACAGTGCGGGATATCAACCACACCGGCCTGCTGCCCAGCGGCGCCACTCACGCTTATGGGGTGTTTGTGCGCATTGACCATGAGGACGGCTACCAGACGACGTATGCTCACCTGGAACGGCCGTTGGTTGTGGTTGGTGAGTGGGTGCTGGGTGGCCAGCTGATTGGCCTGGCAGACAACACTGGCAACATCAAGAGTGGGGATTCGCACCTGCATGTGACGTTGAAGCGGTTTCCGACTGGTCAACCTGGTTGGAAGTCGAATATCGTTGACCCACGGCCGTTTCTGGAGCAACTGCTTACCTCACCTGGGGTGCGGCGGCTGATGACGGAATCGGTTGATGACGTGCAGCAGCTGCGTTACCTGGTGGAGTATTGGGAGAAGCAGGCGGCCAACTACCGAGATTTGTACCTGCGTGCGTCGAAGCCAACCTCCCCCACCCCCGATCGGAAGCCGGTGTGAAGGAAAGAAGGAAGCGGTCGCTGCACCGCATGACGCTGCGGCAGATGGAGGATGATCCGGGGAGTGATGGGATGTGGGGCATTTCCACCATTGTGGCCGAACGGGTTTTGTGTGTGCGCGACCTGGCCAGGCTGTTGACGGCAATTGGCACGTTGGATGTTGATGAAGCACTGGCCCGGATTGAGGAATGGAAACGGCTGTGTAACAGTTAGTTAGTTTGGGGGTTTTGCGATGATTGGGCACAAACTTCTTCCCGAAGGCAGCCCGGAATCGTCGCTTCACTCTAAGGCGTCAGCTCATACGGGCTGACGCCTTTTTTGTTGTTAATCACTAAATCCTGTGAATTTGTGTCAGATTGTTGACACTCTACGTAGAGTTGTGATACTCTACGTAGAGATATGAGGGTGTTATGGCAAAAGAGCGGTTGGACATTTGGTTTGGGGATAATGCAGGGACAGTAGTGTCTGATCTTCTCAAGCTGTTTGATTTCGTTGTGCCTGATGAAGAAGCTGGGCAGCGCGACTCAAAGAAAGCCCCGTTCATGCGTAAATTGCTTGAAATAGACCCCCAGGAGTTAAAACAGTTAATGTATCCGGAAGAAGGTGTTACTGAATAGTTGGTTAGCCAAATTGGATATGCAGAGGTAGAGGAGGTGATGCCGGATTGAGAGCCCAGGACATCACCAACCCTCTACCAGCTTTTAATGTTACCTGCATTCATATTGTTGATCAAAAAAGGGCTCGCGATGCGGGCTCTTTTTTTTGTTTTCTCAGGTTTCAGGATGTTGCAGAATGTTTCAAAAGGTTTCAGAAATTCAGGCACATTGGTACACCGGGTTGCCCATTCGGCGGCGCGAGCCGGGCGAGGAGCGGGCACCCATTGCCAAGCGCACGCGTATGCGCGTGTGGCTGCGCGATATGGGCTACTGCCAATACTGCGGCATGTGGGGTGGCTGGTGGATGCACCATCTAGACCACGTGCATCCGTGGATATGGGGTGGGCCGAACTGGAACAACCTAGTAGTAGCTTGCCGCACGTGCAATATGCGCAAGTCGGATGATTTATATGGCTGGCAGCCACGGCCCGCCAGCGCTTGGAAGAGAATTGTTGATTGGCTGCTAATCCTAATCTGGGATTGGCCAAGCATTGGAGATTTCCAGTAACGGAGGTTAGACCATGAACGATACGACACTGAATTATTTGGGCGCTGCTTTAATCGTAGCCTTCGCGATTTACATCATGGTGCGTTCACGGGCAAAAGGTATTCGTGGCGCGATCAGCGAGATTGGTGGCCGGTATATCGTGTTCTATGCGGCACTTACATTTATGGTCACGATTGTGCCACGCACAATCGTGAATACGAGCGGCAATATGGGTGACTGGAACCAGGTGACAACTGGCCTGGGAGGAGCCAAAGAGGAGGCGAGCCAGTTCTGGCAAGAGTATGGCCTGCCTGCTTCAGGACGCGACGGTGATGGCATCCCGCTAGATACATCGTTGCTGCCCACACCGGTTCTCCCACCTGAAACTGTGGCAGCAATTGAAGTGACACCTACACCTCAAGTGGAAGGCGGGGAAGCTGCACCGACAGCGCCATCACAACCGGAGTCTACAGGCACTGCGGTTGCGCAAGCTCCTGAACCAACCACTACGCCTACTCCCCAGTCCACTCGACTGGCCCGAATCGAGGAGCTTTACGAACTGCTGGTGACAGCAAAAGTCAACGGTGACCGGCCGGGAGGGAGCATGATAGTAAGCGAGTTAGAGCAACTGTCTCCCGGTGACATTATTGCAGAAACGGCCAGAGGCGAGCTGGAAGTTGCTGAATACCTGATCGGGCTACGCAATAACCTGACTGCTCGTATCACATCGTCGCTCCAACCCACGCAGCAGGGTCGAGATTTGGTGTACACAGCGTTGGGTGGTGGTCAGTTCGCCATCATTGATGATGGGGCAAAGACATTCAACAGCATGTGCGGCGAAACTGCTCAGGTACGCGACATCACACAGGGCTGGACGTTTGGTGACACATTTGAGGTACCTCGCTGCTACCTGTCGATATATGGTGCAACGATGACAGGTGATACGTTTACTGCACCGGGAGGACGATAAGATGGCCAGGGGAGAATTAGCTGGGTTGTATGACGCAATTAGCAATCATGGCAGCCGCATTGTAACAGCTGGAGGCACAGCGCTGTTTCTGGGCGGTGGCTGCATGTGGCTTACCGCGAACTGGGTTCAGGGCGTTTTTGGACCAGAGGATGTGATACCCATCATGGCAACGGGCACAGCTGCTGTATGCTGTTCGCCACTAGCCATTGGAGCTGGGGTAATTTACGGAATTTCTCGCCGCGGTTGGCACAATCCTGTCGAGCGATTTGCAAACGCCTGGAGTGATATGCGCCAGAGCAGTCGTGTAATTCACCAGGGAAATGTACCAGCTCCTGTTGTTGAGGAGGCGCCGGCGGTGCCTGCTCACGTGGTGGACCCGCTCCATTACTTAATGCGAGACCCCTTGCACATCCTGGTTATCGGTCACTCCGGTGGCGGCAAAACCACATTGATGCACTATTTGGCAACGGAATGGAACCGACAGGGCCAGGTTGTAATTGTTTGCGACCCGCAGGCCGCCAACGGTTTGTGGCCAGGCTGCAAGGTTGTAGGTGTAGGGCTGAACTTCCAGCAAATACAACGTGTGCTGGACAAGATCAAAGAAGAGTTTGATCGCCGAATCAAGCTCCTGGCCAGGGGCCACATGGAATTCCGTGACATCTATGTCATCCTGGAGGAGTACAAGATGATTGCCGATGCTTTGCCGGAGACACGCCAGAAGATCGAGGATATCTTGCGCGTCGGCCGAAAGCTCAACATCCATTTGATCTTGGGTGTGACAGATAAGCAGGTAAAAACCCTGGGCTTTGAAGGTGCCAGCTCGCTGTTAGAAAACTTCACATTCACCGTCGAAGCTACATACAGTCGCAAAGAAGGTCGGCGCTTTTTGACAATCACAGAGGGCAATGATCGCAGCACGCAGTTTACAGTGATCACGCCTCGGCTCCCCGACCCAAGAAAATACATCATACGTGCCGATGATCAAGCCGATGATGGCTCGACATTGGAAGATCGCCTGGGCCTCACCGGCCGCACCGCTGTCACCAGCGAAGCGGACACGGCCGTTTTTAACCAAAACAACGCAAATCCTGTGCCCCCACCCCGATCACCAGCTGGATCACCAGTTGTTCAGACGGCAAATCGAAGCCGCATTCTGGCTGAATCGGTGCGATCACCAGGGGCTTCGGTGACAATTCCCATTGCACCGGTGCAGGAAAACGAAGGATCACCAGCCGGATCACCAGTCTATGAAGCGTTGGCAACCCGGGTAAGCGAGTTATTGACGGACACGACCGACAGTCCCGTAGACGGCCTCACTGTTGGCATGGCGCAGTCCATGGCCATGCTTATGCTGTATGGCTATTCGCAGAATCTAACGATGGACGTTGTGTTGGGCGGCAAGAATCCAACTCGCCATGCCAAGCTCAAGGAATTGATGTTGCGCCTGGAAAATGCGATCGGCGCAGCCGACTAGAGGTTCAACGTGTATTCTTTTTCTAAAAGCTGGGCGCGCCCTTTTTGGAGAGGTGTGCGCCTGGCTTTTTTTGATCTCCTGTTTTTTGGCGGCCTGCTGGCGCTCTTCCTGGTCGGTGGCGGCAGCATCGAGATACCGTCGATTGCTTTAACACGTCTGCTACCAGGTGGGCGGATAGCCCCATTTTTCGATCCCTCAGTGCAACGTTGGGAACCTTACATTATGATGTGGGCCAACGACGAGGGTGTAGACCCTAACGCAATTGCCACCATTATGCAGATAGAAAGCTGCGGTGACCCAACGGCCGTCTCGCGGGATTTACAAGGGAACATTGTGGGAGCCATGTCATTGATGCAGGTGATGCCGTTTCACTTTGGGGCGGATGAAGATGGTATGGACCCTATAGTGAATGGCCCAGTGGGCACTGCTTACTTTGCTGAGCGCCTTGCGGCCACCGGCGGAGACTATGTTTCTGCTTTCGCTCAATACAATGGAGGACCTCGTGCGGCCAGCCCGGCAAACCGGGTGGCGGAAACGCAGCGATATGTGTATTGGGCTGAAGGTATTTACGAGGATGCAAAAGCAGGAAAGTCTGTCAGCTCTAGATTAAACGAATGGAAGGGTGCTGGGGGGCATTCGTTGTGCACGGCGGCAGCAAACGCGCCTGGCCCTGATGGGTATTGGCTGCCGCCAGTAGAGGTGAAGTTTGATTGGCCCCGTTGGATTAGTGTTCTTTTAGAGCAGCGCCGCATTGTGGACGATACACCGGGCGCGCGAATGCCTTACGGACCAGACACGCCATTTAAGATGACGCAAGGGCTGCACGAAGGTCCATTAGGACGTGATTACGCAGCTGCATGCGGCTCGCCTCTGTATGCCCCGTTTACTGGCTATGTACACAGCACTGGCTTTGATGGTTATATCGGCCCCTATGGAAGCAACAATTCCTACGTTTGGTTCAGTAATGGTAACGGCGCTCGTGTGATGTACATGCACGGCCGTTACATCGTCGAGCGGGACCAGCTGGTCACAAAAGGGCAACTGGTTGGCTATGAGGATAGCATTGGAAACTCAACCGGCTGTCACACGCATCTGGCCGTTGAGGTGAACGGTCAGTCTCTCGACCCGGCGATTTATTTTGGTAGGCCACAGGATAGATGGTAACATTTCGATAAGGAGAGAACTTACATGAGTGACAAAGCCCTACAACCTGTTGAGCAAAAAGTGGTGTTGTTTTATGACGATGAGCTAACCGCCGTGCGCGCCGACGGAGATGTCTACGTCAGCATCCCGCAGATGTGCGGCTCCCTCGGCCTGGACACGCAGGCCCAGCGCCGCCGCATGGAGCGGCACGAGATTATGGCGGATGGTATAGGGGTAGCCAATTTGGCTACCCCTGGCGGCCAGCAAGATACATACGTGCTGCGCGTTGACTTGATCCCCCTGTGGCTTTCGGGTGTGCGCGTGAGCGCTGTACGAGATGAGATACAGCCAAAGCTGGTCCGCTTCCAACGTGAGGCAGCCAAGGTGTTGTGGCAGGCGTTTCAGGACGGCCGTTTGACAACTGCCCCAGACATGGACATCGAGTCGCTGCTGCAGCAGGATTCACCGGCCGCTCAGGCGTATCAGATGGCCATGGCCGTAGTGCGCATGGCTCGGCAGCAACTGTTGATGGAAGCGAAGCTGGATGAGCACGGTGCCCAGCTGGGCGAACACGCTGAGCGCCTGGACCAGCTAGAAGCGGCCGTCGGCGGGGAGCATGTGACCGAGGCGCAGGCGGCACAGATCAGCCAGGCAGTGAAGGCGGTGGCCTTGGCCATCGGGACGAAAACCAAGCGCAACGAATTTGGGGCGGTGTATGGGGAACTGTATCGCCGCTTTAATGTGGCCAGCTATAAGGCGATTCCGCAGCGAAGGTTTGAGGCGGTGATGGACTTCCTCAATGAGTGGCTGCAAAGCCACATAGGGAATGAGCCATTTTAGGGTGTTGCACATGAAAACAATCCTGATCAAAAAAGCAGACATCTTGCTTTGGAAAGGGGTAGACAACTAGCAGCAAGTACGGCATAATTTCTACGTGGCACTCCTCCCCCAAACTGGCACGAGAGAAACGCGACTGGAACAAGCCTGATGCCGTGGCCACAAGCAGAGGGTAAAGAGAAGTGAGATCGACGCCCGTCACTCACTTCTCTTTTTTTATTCCAAGCGATTGAGCGCAGCCTCGTGCCGTACCGCTTTCACGCGTCGCCCAAAAGGCCGAAAATTCGCGCTGTGCGAGGCGACACCCTTTTTGCGACGGACTTCCCATTCTTCGCCGCTACGGCGAAATTTCCCCCATTCTCGCGGGCGGCCTTGTTTTGTGTTCCATTGTGTACGCGCGTTGACATGGCGTGTACTGTTGTGTACAATGGCACACAATTACAATTTTTCACCCGTTTTTATGAGGAGGTTAGACCAATGACAACTGTAATTAGTGTGGAAAACCGAAAGGGTGGGGTAGGCAAGACAACCACGGCCGTCACGTTAGCAGTTCGCACTGCCCAAAAGATTGCACCGGAAAAGGTGCTGCTTATTTGTGTGGACCCCCAAGGCGATGCGGCTCGCGCGTTGGGGCTGGACCCGGGCGGACGCTGTTTGTCCCAGCTGCTGCGCGAAGAAGCATCATATGGTGATGTTATCATGTCGGCGGATCTGGCGGCGAACGGCGGGCCATCTCGGCCGAATCTGTACTACTTGCCGGCATCGAATAGGCTCTTTGCTGCGCTGACCACGATTCAGGAAGATGTGGTGGCCATGCGGGAGATCGCTAACAAGATGACCCCGCAGGAACGCAAGCGAAAAGGGTTAGACGAAATTGACGACCTAACTGCCCGGGTACTCAACATCCTGCAACCACTCAAGTCAACTAAAAATGGCCCCAAGTACATTTTTATCGACTGCCCACCATCGCTTGGGCCAATGCAAATGGCAATCCACAAATTTGCTGATTACGCGATTGTTCCTGTTGAGCCAGGCGATCAGGACTTAGCCATGACTGTTCAGCACACGACGGAAATCGCCGAGGACTTAAAACATGGTGCCAAGATGAAGCTGTTGGCGGTTTTGCCCACCAATGTCCAGCCGCAACTTAATCTACACACCGCCATGTTAAGCCAGATACGGAAGGTTTATGAGCCGCAGCGGGCATTGGTAACATACATCCCGCGCCGGACGGCCATTCAGCAGGGGCCGTCTCTGGGTGGGCTAGTGATTTTCGATCATGAGCCAGACAGTGACGCAGCAAAAGCATACGATGTTTTGTCCGAACGGGTGTTGGCCGTAGGAGGAAGATAAGATGAGCGTAGACTGGGATAGCATTACTCAAAGCGGGGGCAAGAAAGGCGGCAAGGACAAAAAGCCCCAGTTCCGATCAGTTACCGATGGATTGACACCCGAAACTGTTCGCAGCGCCACTGGCCGGGAGAAGGCGCAGAAGGGACGTCGCCAGTATCCACTAACAACCCGTCTTCCTATTGAACTGTCTGGGGAAATACTGGAGAAAATCAAACGCTACGCTGACGAGCTGAACATGGCCCAGAATGATGTGCAGTTGCTCTGCCTTATGCGTGGACTGAATTCGCTGGAGGATAACCCACCGAAGGTGGAAATCGAGCCAAAGGCGAAGCCAGTTCTGCCGGATCTGTCTTAAGATCATTGATCACCGTTTGCGGTTGTGCTACACTGTGGACGGTCTAACCTCCGCTGAAAAGTGGAAGTTGGGTAGGGGCATCCGCGAGGGTGCCCTTACTTTTCTCTGGCGTGGTTGCAAGTTGTTGCAATAGGTTGCGCACCGTTTCAACTGTGATATATTTTGGCAGACTCTTTCATGTGCAGGGGTCGGATCCTGCAAATGACGAAAGCACCGCTGTGCGACAGCGGTGCTTTTTGTTTGCCTGTTTGGGCAAAAAGGCCAGATTGCCCGCAATGGCACCGTAAAGGCACCTATTTCGCGCGGGCGCATTGAACCTATCTATTCATACTAGCCCCCGCACTCCCGCCCGTCCGCTCGCAAAGGCGCACCCAAGGCTATTTGGGGGCGCTTTTGTTTTTACCCCTACCGCACACAGGATTCGGTAAACGGCCGTTTCCCGGCTCAATTTGGCGTATTTCGTGCGCCTTGCTATTTTCGCGCTTATGTGCATAATATTTACGCATCCGCGAACATAGAAAGGAACATTATGCAAGAAACATCGAGAAACGGTCGTTACCAATTAGACGAGGAAGAGGGGCAGATCACCGTCAATCATGAGGGTCAGCCTGTTTTTCAAGGAAACATTGAGGAACTGCGCGAACTGGCAATCGTGTTAAACCGTTTTTTGCTGTACGGCGAGAAGGTAGGGGAGGGGAAGCCCGCAGCCTGGTTATCAACCGGCGATGCGCTGGCGCTGAGCCAGCGGTACGGCGGCCCGGGCAAGGATGCGATTCGGTATGCGGCGCGGAACGGCCGTTTCGTAGCTGAGAAAGATGCATCTGAGAGATGGCGCTATGAGAGGGCCAGCTTTATGCGGTGGCTGCTGGATGACGCAGCTCACCAACCAGGCAGGAAGGAATAAGATGGAAATAAAAGATTACCAACTCATGATCTTCGATGTGGACGGTACGATTGCCAACCGGGATGAAGATCGGCTGCTGCCGGAAGCGCGGGATTTCTTCAAGCTGCTGTATCAGTGGTCGGCCGTGGCCACCTTGCCAAAACTGGCGCTGGCCACCAACCAGGGTGGGGTGGGCTTGCGGTGGTGGATGATTGACAGTGGATGGGGTAATCCAGATGAGCTGCCAACGCTGAAGAGCGTGGAGGAGCGCCTGCGTGCGATTCAGCAGCAGATCCCGCTGCCGACCATGCTCTACACGGCCTATGCGTACCAGTCGCAAAAAACGCGGGAATGGTCGCCGGTGCCGATGGAGTATGTGGGGCGGCCGGAGTGGAGCCGCGCCTGGCGCAAGCCAAACCCGGGCATGATTCAACAGGCAATGGTTGATTACGGCGTAGCCGATCCTCGGCGCGTTTTATTTGTGGGCGACCAGCCGGAGGATGAGGGGGCGGCAGTTGGCGCGGGCGTTGCGTTCTGCTGGGTGAAACTGTTTTGGGTAAAGGTGCCAGAGTTTATCAATCTAACGGCCGTTGGGGGGTAGGACTTTCCTCATATTTTTTGGTCGCGTAAATCTCCAAATTAGTGCTTTACAACACAGTTGCAAAATGTTACAATCTATATGCACTTAATCAAACATTACTGGAGGTTAGACCAAATGCTTCACGCATTACACAACCCAGATTTGCACATCAACTGCTTCTATGAAGATGCAGCGTGTGCCAAGATTGTCATCAACCGCTTTGGTGGTGCGGAGGTTTTGACAATTAGCCCGGAAACGGCCGACCGCATCAAGGCTGAGATGAGCCAGTATGAGGAAAGCCACGAAGGGTATGATGAAGACCCTACCGCCACCATCTGGTTTTTATTCCCAAATGATTTAGGCAAATATTTGAATACTGACGAGCGGCAGCGGTTATTTGCGACCATCGTCAGTATGTGGCACGAGGCTAACCCCGGTGCTGACCTATACGCCTCGCGCAAGCGCGGCTCTATGAATGTAATGAACCGGATTGCCAACAAGCGCCGTCGCAACAACGGCCGCTTTTTTTAGCGCTGGTGGTTGCAAAAGGTTTCAAAAGAGGTTAGACCAAACCATGAATCGTTATTTAGCCGTCATCGGCGACCAGAAAAAATACCTTGTTTACGCATACTCGCCCGCGCTGGCGCAAGATCAGATTGAAGCGCTGCTCACTAACCGCCGGGCGCATGAAACCCAGCGGCAGGAGTTCAGCGCGTGGGCGGATGGCGGTAAGCGGGTAGAGGAAACGGACATCGAAGCATGATACATCGAATCCCCAAAGTAAGTTTTGAAGAAGTCCACGGCCGTTCCCCTCGGGCGGGCGATTGGATGTACCAGGCAGTCTCGTGTGTCGATTTCGTAGACAAGAAAAATGCGGTTTATGAACTGCGCGTTTGCCTGAGCCTGAATGAAGCGGCCATTGCGGCAACCCAACACGATATCAATGGCGGAGGCAGCGTTGAGATTTACTGGTACGACATTTTTTGTTGTGGTAAGTGGAGATGGAATGCTTCATCTCCCGCAATTGAGGTGCTGCAAAGCTCAGCCCCAAAAGGAGCAGGAAATGCTTACTGTTCAGATATCTGGGTTAACGCCCCACAATGACACCACGCCCATCACGGGTTTGCTGGAAGCATTGGTGAGTGAGCTTCGTGTGCTGCGCAGGTTAAGCGATGGGGATAAGCGTCCCCTCGTTTTGCAGCGGGCAAACGATTACGGTCATATCAAATGCACGATTGCAGACCCCGAAGAGATGGTCGGCTCACTGGATGGTGTGACACACCAAAATGGCGGTCAGGACTGGATGGTGGGTTATTACGTGCCTACCAGTGAGTTCTTGAAGATGCAAGAGCACACGGCCGTTATGGATGCTCAGACACAGGGGCTGGTGGCCACCTGTGGGCCATCGGGCGACCCGGCCAGCATGCGGGATGCGTGCCTGTTTGCTGTCAGCCCCAAGCTGTATGCGCTTTGCCAGCAGGTTTTGGCGCTGACGCTGACGGGGCAAACAGCCAAGTCTCTAATACCGGAGCTGCAAGCGGTGCTGGAGCAGGTGCCGCAGGGTACGGTAAGTTCCCCAGCTGCCAACCAGAAGGGTATTCACTCTGTTTTTGAATGATTTTTTTTAAGTCCGATGGTTTCAGATAGTTTCACAATAGGAGGCAACATGGTAGTCGAAGCAGTGGAAGTCAACAGTTTTGTTTTACACCAGGTAGTGGTTGTGCCGCCGAGCAACGGCCGTTCGCGGACCGTGCACCCAGCGATCACGTCGTTCCTCACGCAGGACCTCGACGAGGTAAAGGCGTTGATGGCCATTTACTGGGAGGGTGGGGAGGATGCGCGAATCGTTGAAGCTCTACCTGGTGGGGATGTGTACAGCACGCCGGGCATTCAGGTAAAGACGGTCGCGTTTCTTGGCCCTGATGGCAAAGACGCCTCGAAGCATTTGGCCAGTGAGCATAAGGCTGCGTTGGGGTTGTCATGACGTGTGGCAAGGTTGTTCACCTGACGAAGGAGTCGGCAGAAGGGCATGCAGATCGCCTGGAAGCCGAGACCGGGGTGCGCCCAGAAATCTATCAATGTACGGAGTGCAATAACACGTGGCACGTGGGCCACACGGTCGCACTCAGAAAAAAACTATCAAAAAAAAGCCGCCGCATTCGGCGCGCACACCGCAATGGCGGCATGAGAAAAAGGAGCATTCATGAACGAAAGAATAGAAATGGTGCCGATTGGCCCAATCCGTAAGAACCGGGCGCAGATGCGCACGACTTACGATTTGACCAAGCTGGCCGAGCTAACCCTGCAAATGATCCAGCGCGGCTTCGATGGTGATAAGCCACTGCTGATCCGCAAGCTTGACAAGCCAGAAGGTAGCACAGCGATGACCTACCAGTATGAGAACATCCGTGGCCACCGCCGCCGGATGGCCATGCTGATGGCCCTGGACTGCAAGGGTGGTGGCGAATGGGAGATCGAAGCCCTGCGCACCGTCTGGAAGGATTTGGTAGTGCAGTTCGGTGGAGATGTGAGCGAGGAGGTGGTTTCGGCCGAATACGTGGAAGCCGCAGCCGAATCACTGGCAGAAGCATACCGCGATGAGCTGGTACCGGCCGTCATCTTCCAGGGTGATGAAAAGCAGGCGACGCTGAGCCTCATCTCCGACAACTTCGGCGACGAAGACCCAGACCCGCTGGGGATTGCCCACGCTCTGCAGGTAGCGGCGCAGCAGGGAATCAATGTGAATGAGGTGGCCAGCCACATGGGGCAGTCGCGCTACTTCGTTGAAAACCATCTGGCCCTGGGGCAGGTGGATGCCGATATCGCGCAGCGCATTGTGCGCAAAGAGATGAGCATGTCGGTAGCCCCGCTGCTCATGGCCCAGGCCGAAGAAGTGCGCGAAGCGCTGACCCAGTTCATTCTCATGAATCCAGCGCATCTGATTACCCTGGCCGGTATCAAGAAGCTGACAAAGCTCTTCGGCAAAGTTTCCTTTACGCTGCCCCTCAGTTTCCCCAACAGCACCCGGCGCAACGTCGCCCGGGCGTTCTGCAATCTGTGGCATGAGGTTTACAGCGCCAATCCCGCGCGCGCCTGGTTAGGCGCAGCGGTGGTGCTGTACAACGGCGACCTCATCTACCCGTGGGATGATCCGGAGTATGCGGGGAAGTGGCTGCGTGCCCTGGGTGTTGAGTTCTCCGGGCACTGGATGGCCGCCGTTGAGCCGTATCTGCGCGAAGTGGCTTGCGCCACGTGCCCAATTGCCCAATTGCCCAAAGAGATTCTGAAGGTTGATTTGGTAGCGCCGGGGCTGCCCTGCCGCCAGGGGATTGCTACGGAAAAGTGTATGCACGGGTTGGCCGAAAGCGACCCCTTCCACGTGCGTGTGCCAATGGCATGGTCCAGCTTGAAGCCGGTTAAGCGGGAAGGCAACGTCTACTTTGTGGACAGCTTTGACGATCTGCAAGCCGCCTGGACGGCGCAGCAGAAAAAAGAGGCAAAAGAGGCCAAGGCGGAAGCCAAAGAGAAAGCGCCTGAGAAGCCGAAAAAGAAGGATGAAGCGAAAGTAACTACGGCCGCTGCTGCGCCCACGCCTGCGCCGGAGATACAAAACAAGCCGGGCGATCCGTCGCCGATTGAGCTGATGCGTGCCCGGATTGGCATGTACATGGCCCACAGCGAGCAGGACGGCCGTAAGCACTTCATGGCTACGCCGTGCAGCACCTGCCAGCACAAATTGGCGGCCAGCCCCACGTCCGATCCGGCGGTGCCGCACTGCGCCTGGGCCAGCCACACCCGCAGCGTGACGTTTAAGGCAATTAGCGGGGCAGGGTTTGAGCAGATGGTGGTTTGTCACCAGTATGCGCCAGACCGGCCGTGGCGGGAGATTGTGCCGGAATATCCCGCAGCGCCAGCGCTGGAGCGCGGTTGGATGGAACGGCAAATCACGATGTGGGTCAATGATCGCAAGAGCGGGGATTACAAGCCGTTCCAATGGTTGACCGGCCGCCCGATGTCTTCCGGCGAGCGCTGGGACGATTGGTTCCTGGAGCAGTTCAAAACACAGAAAGGGGAACTGTCCAGCGGGCAAATATTCACGCTTTTCTTGCTGGTCTCCGGCGAGTGGAAGCAGGCCGAACGATGGAACGGTGACAAGAAGTTTGAACTGCCCGTCGACGCGACCTTTGCCCAGATGGCCATCGTAACGGCCGAAAAATGGGGGAAAGAATAATGATTGCAATACGGGACGCTTTGGCAGACAAGAAAGTGGTGGTAACGGCCGTTATTCGGCAGGGTGATGAAAACACCCCCCGCGACAGCCGCGATGTAGTGGTCACAGTGGGAATCCCCGACGAGCGCGTGGTGATTAAGGCAGGCAAGTTTGGCCAGCTGCACCATCTGATTGATGTGGCCTGGAGCGAGTATGGTGAGATTGTGACGGCAAACCAAACGGCCGTTGCGACTACGGAGCCAGAAGAGATTGGCTCGGCCGCGCCGGAAGCCACGGTCAGCCAATCCAGCAGTTATTACAGCGACGACGATTTCTAGGAGGAAGATGATGAGCCAAGATGACAAAGAGTATGTCACCATTGCCGAGGCAATAGCCGACGCGAAGAAGCCCAGAGTATTTGTTTATGAAGGGCATGAGTATGAAGACCCCGGCCAGCACTTGAGCAACGAGGATGTGCGAGACATTCTAGCGCGCACCTTCGGCGCGCTGGCGGGCGGCATTATTGAGACGACTGAGCAGGATAGCCGGATTGTGGTGCACCTGAAGCCGCGGCCTGAGCGCAAGGCAGGAACGGCCGTATCTCGCCAAAAAACGTGCGGGGCCTGTGGTGGACCAGTGTGCGCCATTTGCGGTGGCTGCTTTGAGGAAGGTGAGTGCGGCTGCTACGAGCAGATGATCGACGACGCAATGTTGGCGGAGTGGGCAAGGGCTAATCGCGATGGGCTGGAAGAGTTCGCCCGGTTGTGCCGTCAGGACCTGGTCAACGATGTGCTGGTGCTGTTCGGCCGGGTGTTCCAATTGCCCGCAGCCATGATTGAATAGCTGAGAGGGTGGGGGTGTTTTTTTAGCCCCCACTGTTTCAAAAGGTTTCAGCGACCATGCAAGCAATCATAGATTACTTACTAGAAATTCTGAACGACGACGATGAAGTGCCATACATTGATGTGGATGACGTTTTCAACTTTCTGAACGACTTGATTGGCAACCAGCTGGATGCAGCACATATTGTAGACAGGGTAGGGCTTTATGAGGTGGAGCTAAACAGCGTAGCGTGGGAAGGACGCGCTGCCAGCGAACTGCTAACCAGGCTGCTTATTACGCCAGCTGTACCGCTGAAAGGGTATGTGGTGGGGCTATGAAAACCAAAAAACTTGACCCACGAGACCTGGCCCGCTGTGCCCTCACCAGCCTACGGCTAGCACGAATCCATCAGAATTTCTTCAGCGATGCGCTGCCTGATCTGAAATGGAAGCCCGTCGATGAAAAAAGCACCGCAAAGGCGGCTTCCAAGATACTTGGACACGTGGGCACTCTGTTTCCTCTTTGGGAAATGTGGGATGACGATTACGCAATGGCCGAGGATTTTTCACAGTATATCCCTATCACCGTATTTGGCGTCGACGATGAATATATTTCAGACATGATGGGTAGCCATATATGGCATGACCTGGAGGCATATCTATTTGCCTTTGATGGCGGGTTTGGGGGAGGGGAAGAAGAAGAGGCCGGCGAAGAACTCGCTTGCCAGTTTGATATTCGCCAGCCAGCGCCCATCTGGAAGATTTTCCTCAAGCTGGAAATGATGCTCATCGAAGGTGATGAGCGGCTCCAGCAGTACAGGGTGCAATGGCGCAACATGGCGCGACGCTTCCGCTATTTGACGGCCAATACGGAGCACCAGTTTCTCGATCGAGACATCGAAACGCAGAGTTACTCTGGTCAGATACCCTGGGAAAAGGAATGGATTGATGCCCTGACAGAGCAATGGGCAGAAGCGGAGCCATACCTGGATTCCACATGGGCATTTGTAAATTGGGTGATAGAAAGCCCAGGTAACTTCGACCTGGCAATTGCCGTGGTGCGCCTGGTGTGTGACGAAGTGGCTGCTGACGAGCAGATGGCCAATGTCAGCTTGAATGAAGTACACACTGAAGATCACAAAGACCTCCTGACAATTCAGCAACGTTTGAACGCAATGGAATGGGACGAAAATGACAAACCAGAAAACGAAAAAGAAACCGAAGCTAGTTAGAGGAAAATGGGCGGCGCGCATCTCTCTCTACCGGGATCACGCATATGTGGAGATGGATCACCCGGAAGGCTTGCTCGAAAAGCAGGTCGCGCTTGATAGCCTGGGTCCGGTGTTCGCCAATGTCCCCGTGGGGACGGGGCTGCTGCCGCGCAACATTCTGTTTTATGAAAAGCAGAACGGGGAACAGCGCATCGGCATCTACATTGAACCTGATCGATACACCTTCCGCACGCCAGATCGGGAATACAAGCTGCCTATGCCGGGCTTTGTGTTTGTGGGCCAGGCGCAGCGTTACAGCCTATATGCCGTGGCTGAGACGGATTGGCCGGGGCAGCGCACCAGGCTGTACTGGCCGCCCATGACCAACATTCAGGATGGTGGGTCTATGTGCACCGGAACGGTGAAGGTGCCCAGCTGCGCACCGGACACCATTTGGGACGCCTGGGCTGCGCTGATGGGCGCGTATTTCACGCCTCATGCCATTGAGCATCGCAGCAAAAGCCACAAATCAGTCATTGAGTTCTGGGAGTTCCTGGAAGCGGTGGACGCTTTTCCCTATGACGAGCTAGTGCCGATGGACAAGCCGCGCACGCTGGAAGAGCTGCTCAGAGGAGTCTAACAATGCTCAGTATTCACAACTTACTCCAACACTACATCTACGATGGCACCCTGCCAGAACCAAACCCGCCAGGGTATCAGTACATCATGGCGGGCAATGGCATCTTCATCCAGGCAGATAGCCCACTGCGACGCGTGGTTGTGCAAATCGCCCGAAAGCAAATTAAAGGGCTGCCAGCGCTTCAGCAGCAGATCAGGTTGAAGCACCCCCGGCTAAACGGCCGTACGCTGCCGGTGATCATCGAACACGCCAGACAGCGCCTGGACATCGAGGTGGTTTACCACGTGACAGCTGACATGCGGATTCGCGCCATCGCCACGGGCACCAAGGCGTCTGTTGAGTTTGAGAATGTGCCTGATGAAGGGGTTATCCTGGAGGCTCATTCGCATAACACAATGCCTGCAGGATTTTCCTCAGTAGACAACAAGTATGAACAGCGGTTTCGATTCTATATGGTGGTGGGCAATCTGCACGACCGTCCGCAGGTGGCCTTCCGGCTGGGGGTGTATGGGTATCACATCCCGCTACCGCTATCGGTTTTGTTTGACTTTAGCAACGTAAACATTGAATGGGACGAGGTGGGTCATGCTCAAGATAGATATTGAAAAACGATATCGGGTGATGGTTCCCGATTTTCAATTTGTGCAGCTTGTGGTTGCCGGGGTGGGGGGAACTGGCTCAGCCGTAGCCATCGATCTGGCACGCCTGGCATATCACTGCCAGGAGAATGGACTACCGGTGATGATGCAGCTGGTTGACGGCGACAAGGTGGAACCAAAAAATGTCGGACGCCAGCAGTTCTCGATGTACGAGGTCGGTGAAAACAAGGCGACGTCCATGGCGCGGCGGCTGAACCTCTGGCTTGGGCTGGATATAACGGGCACCCCCAAGATGCTAACAGAAAAAACGAAACTCATCTTCAACGACGGCCGTATGAAGCCGCTGCGAATCATTGTGGGTGCAGTAGACAACCATAAGGCGCGCCGGGCCATTGCCAAACATGCGCAGAAATCTGGCGCATGGTGGGTGGATGCGGGCAACGGCGAATTCAAGGGCCAGGTTCTACTCGGCAATTATCCGCAGGGTGGGATTGAGGTAGCCGAGGACCTGGCCCTGATGAACGGGTTACCCGCTCCAGACAAACAGATGCCGGAGCTGCTTGAAGAAGAGGACAAACCAACGCTGGAGTTCGAGGATTGTGCCTTACGCATCTTACGCGATGAGCAGAGCATCAACATCAATCGGTTGATGGCCACGTATGCGGCGCAGGTGGTTTACGACCTGATCATCAAGCGGGAGTTGGATTACATGGCGATTCATACCAGCTTCCGGCCGCCCAGCACAACGGCCGTGCCTGTCACCCGCCGCACGCTTGAGCGGTATGGCGAAGTGAAGGAAGTGCCCGCAAAGTACGACCCCAAGGACATGGACCCAGAGGAGTTTGACGACGAAGAGGATTTTGAACAGTGGTTGCTGGACATGGAAATGGAAGGCGAGGAGGAGCTGCCGTAATGTTTCAAATGGATGAATCAGCTATTCAAATTCCACAAGAAAGTGGTGCAGACGTGTGGCAAAACGGCCGTACGGGCGAGATGGCCAACTTTGCCGTATTCAAGGTTTATCACACTCAGGACGGTTCTGGCCGCATTCATTACCAAATGGAGCGGGAGGGCGTGGCAATTGCCCCAAACCCTTTCACTGGCCGGGTAGAAAAGTACACCTTTATTTTGTCGCCACCGATGGGCAGCCGACCGAAGTCTGCCAAACCTGCGGGGGATATGCCCAATTTTGGTCCGAAGCCGCAGTATGCTTTCTGGGAGGATTGGGGAGTCATCTTGGGCTTTGTGGGTGGCCTCCTGTTTTGGGTCGCGACTATTTACTGGCTGTGGAGGCTGGTATGTCGATAGAGTTGGGTCGCTACCGGTTGATCGTCCTGGATCTGGCTTCTGTTTTGCATCGAGACAACGGCCATTTTCACCTGATGCCCTCCGCGCAAGAGTGGCTGGCACAGCAGCCAATGCGCGCTCCGGATCAGACGCCGTTCATTGCAGTGGTTGAATACCTGCCCATTGCCGTGGGATCCAGGTACACGCCGCTTGCATCCAGACTGACACGCCGGTTGCCCATCGATGGAGCCAGGTCGCTGCTCGGCCGGTGGCCGGACCCGGCTGTGCTGCGCCTGTGCCAACGTCTTTATGGCAACGGCCCCAGCCTGCTTCTGGGCAACTCTCAACTTCATTTTGTGGCGGCCCAGTCAGTTGGCTTTGATTTCTGTTTTGTTCAGGCACTCTTTTCACCGAGCAAGCAGGTGCAGGCAGGCGACCCCACGGCACGATGGTGCCCGCGCTGTGGGCCGAAGTCTCTGTTAGTGGTCGGTGGTCAAAACGAAGACAAGTTGACCTGCTCATCTTGTGGCTACCGTACCGATGCGCCTGAGTCCATCAAATTGTTGAATAGCGGCGCTGCACGGTTGCTATGAAACCGTTTGAAACTATAATTTGGGAAACCTTGGGAGAGGTGCTTTATGCATATAGAGAAAACCCGTTTGTGTGGTGAATCGGCAATGGCCAATTATGATTGGCCGTTACTGCGGCGATTGTGGGAAGAGGCGACCAGTAAGCCGCGCCCCAGCTGGTACTTGCCGGAGCTGGTGACCATGTGCTTTGTGGACCAGTGCGACGAGGAAGTGTCGGCCAAGTTGGCCGCAGCGCTGGGGATGGCTCAATTGGCAATCAAGTTAATCGACGACTTGCTTGATGCTGAGCCAGGTGGGGTACAGGAACAGGCCAGCGCTGGGGAGGTGGCCAACATTGCCTGTGCCTTTCAGGCTTTTTCTTCCGACCTGGCGCTTACGTCGTTTCATCCAAATACACCTTTTGGTAAGCCTGCTGCAGCTATCATTGCCCGGCTACTGCATGAGACGGCCTTTGGCCAAAAGCTAGACTCATCTGAGGCGTTTACAGAGGAAGAATATTGGGTGACCGTGCAGTGGAAATCTACGCCATTCTACAGGCACGCTTTTGCCTTGGGCGCGCTGCTGGCGCGGCATCATGGGGCCACTGTCGATGTGCAGTTGATTCGGTCACTGGGGACGATTTTTGGCGAGATGGTGCAGGTGATTGACGACATGGTGGATGTAATGGCTACACCGGCGACCGGCGATTGGCATCGCAGCAACAATCTACTCATTCTGTTTGCAGAATTGACCGATGAGCACGGCCGTTTCGCAGAGCTAAAAACGGCAGTTCAGGGCGGTGCCGACCCCGAAACAGCCCAGCAGTATTTAATCGACTGTGGGGCAGTGACTTACTGTGAGCACGTTGTGAAGGGGAAGTATGAAAGGGCGATGGAGCTTCTGGCTATTTTGAAGATTGAAGATAGTCCGTTGCGGAAATTATTTGACAGCCACTTGAGCGCCGTCTTAGTACCAACCAAAGGGCCAGACAGCATTCGCCTCGTTTAACTGGGCACGAAGTTCTGCAACGGTTAACCTTGGTTTTTCAGGCTTACTTTTGGCGAAATCAGTAATCGACAAGATGTTGCTATTCACTGTTTACCTCTCTGAGCTACGAATCTAAGCTACGAACTGGATAGAATGATGCTGCATTATAGCATAAGACGCCTTTTAATTGCCTTAGTCCTTTTGTCTTTTGTGGTTGCCGCCTATTTTTCGGCGCGCTACATCATTACGCCAGCGGTTATGATGACCGCCACGGACAAGGGGTTGGTGATTTACGATCAGCCCGAGTGTGATGTGTGCAGCCTTGAAATAGGCGATATCGTGGTGGCAATTGAGGGGGTAGAATATGAGCCGGGTGTTTTTCTGGCTCCATTTGCGGGCTTTACAAATGGTGACGTGGTGAACATGTCGGTGCTGCGGGGCGGGGAGCGGGTGGAGGCGCAGCTGCGCATCCCTGCGTCTGACGGGTCTGAGGTGTTTGTAAAGCTGCTGGTCTTTGTATTCTGGATGCCGTTTTGGCTGAGCGCTGCCTGGCTGGCGTATTTTGCGCCGTTGGACAAGCGGGCCATTACGATGGCGGCTATGTTTTCGGTGTATGCCGTCTGGGTGGTGGCCGGGCTGGTGTCGTCGGCGTTTGTGTCGGCCGCTTCGGTAGTAGTGCACGTGGCTACCTGGATGCTGGTGCCACTGACGGTACAGGTGCATTGGGTATCGCCCAGCCCACTGCACTGGCGGGTGCCTCGATGGACGGCCGTGGGTTTCTACGGGGTGTTTGCTGTGCTGGTAGTAGCGGAGCTGTTTCAGATGGTGCCTCGCCAGCTGTTCAGCATTGGCACGGTTTTGATGGTGCTGGCTCCATTTGTGCTGCTGCCACTACACCGGGATAAGGCGCGCCTGAACGCACGCCGCATGATGTTGATGGGGGTGGTTACATTGACGGTGCCCCTGGTTGCCTGGCTGCTGATTTCTTTCAATACAGAAACCAGCAGCAGCGCCTCGTCGGTAAATCTGATGCTGGTGGGGGGGTCGGCGCTGCTGGCGCTGCCGGTGTTTCCGCTGCTTTACGTATATGCCAATTACCGCCAGTATTTTTCGGCCAAAATGGAGCAGCGGTCATGGCGGGTGTTGGTGTTGTTGGTTTATATCTCCCTAATTCTGGTGGCGATTACAGCGGCAATCACCGTGGCCGGGCGGTCGCTGTCTATAAACGATCAGGCGATCAACTTGAGCCTGATTACCTCGACGATTATTGGGGTGGCCGTGGCGCTGGGAACAAACAGTGCGCAGAGCTGGATGAAGCGCTTTACCTACGGCGATTTTGAATCGCGCATTAACCTGGCTTCGGTTCGTTTTTCGACGCAGATGACGGAGCTGACGGCTCCGGGCGACTTGGAAGCATTTCTGGCAGCCGAAACGCATGCCCAGCTGGGCGTGACAGCCTCGGCGCTGTACCTGGCCAGCCCAGAGCTGGTGTTGAAATATGTGGTGGGCGCGGCAGAGGGCGCGACAAAAGCCCCAGAGACGATCAGTCCTAATAACGACATTGTGGCGGGGTTGGGGAAGTATCGGCCGTATGTGGCGGGCAGCAGCCTGCCCTGGGCCAGGCTGTGCGTTCCTCTGTTGGTAGAGAAAGACCTGGTGGGGGTATGGTTATTGGGGCCACGGGAGAACGATGATTTTTATGCAGCCGGGCACATCCAGCAGCTGCAAGCGCTGGGCAACCAGGTAGCAGCGGTGGTGGAAATGCGGCGGCAGCAGCGCGAGATTGAGCGGCAGGTGGCCACGTTACTGGTGAAGGAAAAGGAGGCGGCGTTGGGGCGGGTAGTCACCTCTGTGGCCCACCAGTTCCGCAATCCGCTGCAAGTTATTATGGGGGCGCTGGAAGCGGACAATGATTACCAAAAGCCGGAAAACGAGTGGCTGGCATTGGCCTACCAGCGGGCGGAGCGGCTGTCTGACGTAGTTCGTTCTATTCAACGGTTTGCCACGATTAATGACCCAGGAAACGAAGCGGCGCAGCGGATTGATGTGCAGGAGGCGGTTAAAGAGGCGATGCTGCTCATTGAGCACCGGTTGAAAGAACAGGGGATTACGCTAGCTCTGGAAGATGGCGAACCGTGTTTTGTGATGATGGGGGCGTCTGAGCTGACGCAGGCAGTTCTGAACTTGTTGGAGAATGCCAGCGACGCACAAGAAGGGGGCTGCATCCATATTGAGGTGAGCCAACGCAATGGCACTGTTGTGCTGCGGGTGCGCGATGAGGGAGCGGGGATTGCTGACGGTGACATTGAGCGGGTATTTGAGCCGTTGTTCACGACAAAAAACGGGCTCGGTTTGGGATTGTGGATTACGCGTAGTATTATTGAACGAAATCGCGGGACAATAAGCGCCCAGAGTGCTTTGGGGAAAGGTTCTATTTTTACAATAACACTCCCAGCAGTGTAAGAGAGGTTCCGATGGCCCACATTTTGGTGGTTGATGATGAGGACGATATTTGCCGCCTTATCCGGGATGCCTTTTATAGAAAAGGGCATGACGTGGATGTGGCGCACAATGGGCGGCAGGCTCTGGAATTGCTGCGACAATCCTTTTATGATGCGATGATACTTGACCTGGTGATGCCCGGCATGACCGGCGAGCAGGTTTTGGATCATCGTGAGGAGTATGCGGAAACGGCCGTTATCATTTTGACGGCGCACAGTTCGACCAGCTCAGCAGTGAAGGCGCTGCGCACACAGGTGTCTGATTACTTGGAGAAGCCGGTTGAGCTGGCTCGGCTGGTGGAGATGGTGGAATCTTATATTGTTTGGCACAGCTACAAGGATTTCAAAGTCAATATTCAGTCACAGCGCGCCTTCTATAAGGGCGAGCTCATCGAAGGGATGACGGCAGGGCTGTTTTACATTTTTTCGATTTTTGTGAAATATCCCGGCCGGTACTTTACGCATCAGGAGCTGGTGACGCAGATGGTGAAAGAGTACCCGGATTATTTTGAAAGCGACACCAGGGCTTACATAGCCAAAAAGGTTAATGCCGTTGGGGGAATTGACCGAATAACCGCCACACGCTACCTACGCCCGCAGATATCGCGATTGCGGCGGAAGGTGCTGGACCCGTTGGTGGGGCGCGAGGTGATTACGGATCAGAAGGGGGTGGGGTTTACGTGGGGCCGTTTTGATCTTGTGTAAAAATTGAGGATTTGTTATAGTGGAGGCCTGCTGGTTGCAGTAGGTTTCAAAATCTATACAAGGCAAAAAAAAGCCCGGTGCTTTGGCGAGCATACCGGGCGGGCGCCACAGAGTGGCAGTGGATTCAGCCGCATTATATCATATTCCCCTGTGACGCCACAAGCCTATATTTTTTATGGATCACCTGTTCTAGGTGATGTGGTGAAACATACGTGGGGATGGTAGAATTGGGCAACTTTTCCCGACTGGAAACGGGAAAAACAAAACGACCAAATGTCCTGGAAAACATTTGGTCGCCGCAAACTTTCAGTGTTAGCCGCATTACGCTTCTGGAAAAGCGCCCCTTTAGTGGGGAGGGGGGATTTGTATCTCCCAGCGGCTTTGTTGCATAGAGGATAGCAAAAATGGCAGCAGCGGTCAAGAGTTCGGCAGAAACAACCTGGAGAGCGACCCTCAGCGAGCTTGAGTTGCAGATGACGAAGGCCACATTTAACACGTGGCTGAAAGATGCGGTGTTTTTGCGGGTCGAAAAGGGCGTCTACGTGATTGGCGTACGGAACAGCCATGCAGTTGACTGGCTCACAAATCGGCTGGGGGACACGATCCGGCGCACATTGGCAGCGATTGCTGATACGGCCGTTGATGTGCGTTTTGTGGTGGTGGACGTAGTTGAGAGTGAGCTGGCCCAGGACGACGAGGGTGAAGATGGGGAACGGCCGTTTTACTCGCGGCCTGACATCAACGCCCAATGGTATGCTGTGCTAAAGGCGTATGCGGAAGCCCAAGACAGTTTGCAGCCATCATCCTGCCTGAAGCTGCTGAATAAATTGGATTTTTTGATTGACGGTACAAACCTCAAGATTTTTTCTTCTGACCCCAAAGCTATTGAAAATTTGAATAGAATCGCCAACTGGCTGGAGGCCCTGCAAGCGCAGTTTCGTGTGGCGGGCCTGCTGGTGGATGTGTCATTGCACCAGGAGCCGAGCAGTAATGGCCGTGCCAATGGGCAAGCTAGCCAGGCTAGCCAGAAGCAGCAAACCAAGCGCAAGGGCAGCGATGACGGGGATGGACCGGTGCAGTATAGGAACATTCGGCCCCCAACGGATCCGCTGGGGTCTTTTGTGAAAACCAGCCATTATGCCATTCGGTTCTGGCGGCCGTACCTGGGGCCAGATGTGTTTGATTTGCTGCAAATCATTAGCAGTTATGCTTATGAATTTGAGGTGTTACGCAAGGATGGGCCAACCCTGACAGCCCTCATTAACAAGATGGGGCGGGGGAAGGACACCAGGAAGCTCACCGGCAGAACAGGCAGCGGCAAGGGCGATAGCTACCGCGAGGGGTCTTATGGTTGGCTGAACGAGCTGCGGGATCATCGGCTGTGCGACTATTGGCAAGATGGGTACGGCCGTTGGGCTAAGAATTATTTCGACCACTTGACCAAAGTGAGCGACCTCCCACTACTAACCCCCAAACAGGTAGCACGATTATCCCCTGAAGACCAGGCAGAACACGAGGAATGGCTCCGGCTGCATACGGCCGTTGATTACGACGAATGGAGCCAGGACGGGCGTGAATCACGCATTCCAGAATTGCCTTTGCGAGAACACCCCTAATCACTATACGATAATCTATCCCGGCGGAGCGCCAGGATAGAAGTGTTCTATGGTGGCGGAGCGCCGGGATAGAGGTTGATTTCTATGGTGGCGGAGCGCCAGGATAGAAATTCTAAGTAGGCGGAGCGCCAGGATAGAGGGGGGTTTAAGTAGGCGGAACGCCAGGATATACCTCTGGTATAAAGAACTAAAGACCATAGGGAGAAAAAAACAGATTTATATTTTTCTCTTTTTATTAAAAGAGATGTAAGTAAAGAAGGCCGCTTGGCCGACTTGGAGGTTAGACCAGACCCATGAATGTAGGAATGTTGTGGTTAGATGATGACAAGCAACGGCCGTTGGCTGAGAAGGTGCAGCGAGCGGTTGAGTATTACCAGCAGAAGTATGGCACCGTGCCCACTACCTGCCTGGTGAATAGTTCGGCTGTGGCGGCGGAAACGGCCGTTGCCGGAGTGAAGGTGAAGGTGAAGGGGAGCACCACGGTGCTGCCGTATCATTTCTGGTTGGGGCAGGAGGAAGCGAATGCGCATTAAGGCCGCCACTCTGTGGGACCCGTGGGGGACGTTGGTCGCCCTGGAGGAAAAGCTGTATGAGACGCGCAGTTGGGCAACGAATTACCGCGGTCCGCTAGCGATTCATGTAGCCCGGCGGTGGAAGATTGATCAGTTCGAGCTTTTGCGATGTGAACCGTTCCGATCGGTTCTGGCAAAGCATGGGTTTTCTAAGCGTGATGATTTCCCTTTGGGCTGCGTGGTGGCGGTAGTTAATCTAACGGCCGTTTACCGGACGGAGGATATGCGGGCAAGCCTGGGTGAACAGGAGCTGGCGTTTGGCAATTACAGTAACGGCCGTTACGCCTGGGAGTTGACTAGTGTGCGACGGCTACCGGAGCCTGTGCCAGCCAGGGGCGCGCAGCAGTTGTGGTGGTGGGATGTACCGGATAGGTTGGTTGGCGAGTTGAGTTTGGTGCTTGACTAAGCCTAAAGCGATTCGGTATCATAGATGCACTTAATCAGATGTAGATAGGAGCAGTTGTTATGAGCAAGCGTGGTGGGCATCGGGAGAATGCCCAACGGCCGCCGCTGTACGGGGACACAATGGATAAGTATATCCTGCGGCTGCCTGCGGAAATGATTGTCTTTTTAGACAGCACCGGCGAGCGAGATCGGGCGGCCAACTTGCGCAACCTGTTGGCATGGGCGGCGGCGCTGCCAGAGCCTGATTTGCTGCATGATCCAGGTACAGGCGATGAACAGCTGGGGCGGCGCTACGCGCTGCGTGATGAGGACCTGGCCACGGCCGTGCGCCTGGGGGATGGCAACCGAACGGCCGGGGCGCGGCGGGTTATCTTCACGGCGATGCGTCGGCAAGTGGACTTGGTGGCGTTGCAAGAGGATTCTTTTGCCGCAAAGGCACCGTAAAGGCACGTATTTCGCGCGGGCGTTCTGCCCATAACCAAACATACTGGCCCCCGAGCTTTCGCAAGCGGGCTTGCAAAGGCACTCCCAAAGCAATTTGGAAGTGCCTTTTTCTTTTCCCCTATGGCACACAGGTTAGAGCAAACGGCCGTTTCTGGGCGCATTCTCGCAGCCTGCTTCTTCAACCTGTCTACCAACCCGTTCAACCTGTCAACTTTGGATATTCTCGCCTTCCCGTTGGCGTATTGCTCGCGTTAGGATCAACTCAAGTAAATAACTTTTCACCTGTAAACGGAGGTTAGACCAAATGTCAGTTTACTTGATTTGTTTCCGCGCGCCTGATGGCGAGAAGGCCCACTATAAACATGCCGGTCACTACATCGGCTTCGCCGATCGCGGCGAGACGCCCCAGGCCAGCGTCGAAGCGCGTCTGCGCGAACATCGGGCTGGCTACGGCGCAGCGCTGACCCGGGCGGCCGTCGACAGCGGCCTGGACCTAGTTGTTTCCCGCATCTGGGAAGACGGTACAAAAGATGATGAGTGGCGCCTGCGCTGCCGGTCCGAGAATCCCCGTCTTTGCCCATTTTGCAATCCAGAAGCCTATCACCTGGCGCAGGGGGTGGGCCATGACTAACTACAAGCAGCGCGATAATCGTCGCCATGTACGCGACATGGCCGTGGCGGATCAGCCAATGGTGCGGCAGCAGCAATATGGCGGCGATGCGCTTTCTACGGCCGAGCTGCTCGCCAACGTTTTGCAGACGCACGATGCGCTCGACCTGGCTATTGATATGCTGGCCGCCTTTGGGGACTTGCCTTCGCTGGCCAGGGCCACTGTTCCCCAGCTGCGCCAATTCGATGGGGTGGGGGAGGCACAGGCAATGCGGCTGAAGGCAGCGTTTGCATTGGGCAAGCGGCTGTTTGCCCAGACGACGGGGGATGTGACAAGGATTGCCAGCCCGGCCGACGCGGCAAATTTGCTGATGGCGGAAATGCAACACCTGGAGCAGGAGCACCTGCGCGTGATTTTGTTGGACACGCGGAACCGGGTGATTGGGGTCCGTACGCTTTACATTGGGAATGTGAACACATCCATTGTTCGGATGGCTGAGGTGTTCCGCCCGGCGATTGCGGAAAACGCTCCCGCCATTATTGTGGCGCACAACCATCCCAGTGGGGATGCCTCGCCAAGCCCAGAAGATATTGGCATTACGCGGACTATGGTTGCGGCCGGCAAAACACTGGGTGTTGATGTGTTGGATCACATCATCATTGGCGCTGGCCGATTCGTTTCTCTCAAGGAAAGAGGGTTGGGATTTATGTGAAAATTGGCGCTTTACAACACGGTTGCAAAATGTTACAATTAATATACACTTAATCAAAGCGGGGCGCCGCCCCGGCAACGGAGGTTAGACCAAACCATGAATCAAGTGAAACGAACGGTAGAGCAGATATACGGCAGCGATAATGAGCTGAACCGTCTGGCTTTGCGGATTTTGGAAGTTCATCCGCAGGCCGACATCATGCAGGAGGATGGCTGTCTGTATATGGCCCAGATGTCTCTGGCCACCGGGGCGTATGCGCTCCCGGCCGAACTGGGCGAAATCCAGGTGTGGCTGGATGAAGGTGGCAAGCTCGTCTTCATGCTTGGCTATGCTTATCACCAGCGGGTGATGGACAGCCAGGGCGGTGGGATGTGGTGGCCAACGCCACGCGAAATGACCGCCGCCGAGCGCATTCAGAACAAGGTGCTTGGGGAGGATGTTGGTTATATCTGCGGTCTGATCCGGGCCAAGGATATGCGATGGTTGACCAGTTTGGGTATTCCCGCAGCAGACGTGATTGACAACGCGAAATACGTGGGAACGGCCGTTGTGACCGCTGACGAAATGGCGAATAAAAAGCCGCCCATTGCCCGCACCTGGGCGTCGGTGGGGCTGCGCCGGGCGGGTAAGGATGCCATGTCACGGGCTTTCGGGACCAGTATTCAGGCGTTTGTTATTGAGGCAGCGCCGCCGGTGCAATCAGCGCCCGTCTCTCTGCCTGTGCCAGTTAAAGGAGCCGATCAAGCGCCCGCGTGGGCACCTATGACATCGGCTGATATTGATGACATGTTTTCTTATGGGTGAGATGGCCCAGCTGTGGGCGGACTTGTCTAAAAAAACTGGAGGCTTGTCATGAAATTTAGTACGAATCGCGAATCCCTGATTGATGTTTTGAAGAAGTTACGGCCGTTTGTGTCCACGCGCAGCCTGCTGCCTGTTTTGCAGAATGTGCGGGTGGAAGCATTTGAAGACGGCCGGGTGAATCTGACGGTCACCAACCTGGAAGTGATAGGGGCCGCAATGGCTGGTGCAACGGTGGACGCACCTGGGGCCACCACGCTGCCTTACACGCTCCTGGTGAGCGTGCTGGGCGAAATGATGGGGGAGCAGGTGTCGTTTTCGCCTGACGAGGGTGAGCGCACCCTGATCCAGTCTGATTTGTCTGAAAGCTCTCTGGCGGGCCTTCCCGCAGCGGAGTTCCCCAAGACGGATTTCGTGATTACCGACGCTTCATTTTCCTTCCCTGTGACGGCGGCATGGCTGAAGCAGCGCTTCAACCAGGTTCTGTTTAGTGCGGCCGGTGACGATACGCGACCGGTTCTGTGTACGGTGCTGTTCCGGGTGGTTGGTGGCAAGTTAACAATGGCGGCTACCGATGGATTCCGCCTTACGCTGATTGATGCCCCAGAAGCCTTTGGTGAAACGGCCGTTCCCAACTTTGAAGTGATCTTCCCCGCAGCGCAAATGGCGGGAATCTTGCAGATGCTCGAAGGCGATGTAACGGTAACCGTTAACTGCAAGCGGGTGAAGTTTGAGACGGCGACGGCCACGGCCGTGCTGCAAGTGCCTGACTATGACTACCCTGATTTCAGCCCCATCATTCCAACGCGTGTGCTGACCATGTTTACTTTGGAGCGTGCGCGGGCCATCAGTGCGGCGCGGTTGGCGATGGTGATTGCTCATCACAACGACGGTCCCGAGGCGATCACGCTGGAGCATGAGCCGGTGGATGGGGAGGCGGGGTGGTTGGCCATGTCTTCGGTGATTGCGTCGGTGGGGGCAAACGAGGCCCGCGCCACGCTCATTTCGGCTGAGGGCAACCAGTTTTCAACGATGGGGGTGAATGGGGGGTATCTGCTGGATGCGCTAACTCATGCGCCTGATGGTGATATCCAAATCCGTACCACCAATCCGGTAGAGCCAATTGTTATTCGGTCGGTTAATGATGCGACGTGGCAGTGCATCATTATGCCGCTCCATTTGAAACGTTAGTCCAGTAGCGGGACGGTGCTGCCAGCCCGGCAGCGCCGTCTCGCTCTTTTTACTTTTTACGGAGGTTAGACCAAACCATGAACGATGATTTTGACTTTGAACGATATGCCAATGTGTCCATCAGCATGAATCTGCTTTTGCCCCAGGATTATGTGGCGATGGTCGGTGCGAGTTTGATTGGCGAGCTGGCCACTGCGGTGGGGGCGGGGAAACTGCCTGTGCAGCTGACGATTTCGTTGGCCACCACCGGCAGTCCGTCTGGGGTGCCACAGGTGATCCGGGATATGTGGCTGGCGCGCATTGCTGAGGATGAGGGCCGGGTAACGGCCGTTTCTCGCCTGGCGGCGGATTTGGACGTGGATGAGGAAGGGAAGCTGACCCGCTCATTTTTGGTGTGGCCAGTGGGCACGCCTATTGGTGATGTTGAAGCGTGGATTGAGAGTGTTTAACCATGAAATGTCAATTTTGCGACGAACCATTTATTACTGACATGACCGGCGTAAATGTCTGCCAGAAGCATTACGAGGCGATGCTGTTGGCCAGTCGTGTTACTCGTCAGGGCAAGGCGCTGACGTTGAGCAACGTTCAACTGCTGCTGGCCCGGCAGCTCACCAGATTCGCTATCCAGATGGATGAGCTTGAGACGTACCTGAAAGAGGCATTGGGGCCGATTGAGGTCGGTGAACCGCTGGACCCCGTTGCGATCTTCTCTGATCTGGGCGGCTTCTTCTGGTCTGACTCCAAGAAGCGCGCGGGCTTCCGGTCTCATCGGGGCAGTCGTGTCTTTGGGGCACTATTTCCTGATTGGGAGGCGTTTGTTATTTAAGCATTTTGCAGCTGCACCGCTGGCGCCGACTTTTGGGGTCCATCTCTGGGGGAGCGGTGCAGCACAGCCTGCGGTCGGGGCGAGCGCCTCGGCCCAGGCTTTATTGAAAGGAACGAACATGAACCAAACAGATGAAAAACCGATGAAACCAAAATGGTTTGTGATAGTTGAAATAGCTTTGTCGTTTGTGCTGCTGTACGTGTTGCTAATAGGGTTCAGGGCATTGGCCAATGCCCTGAAGCTGTTCGGAATTCCGCCGATGTGGGCCATGCTTTTGGCTTTGGTCATCTTTCTGGCAGTTATCCACGGAATCATCTTGCCCAATTGGAAGACGAAGAAATGAGCACACGCACGGAGGATCTGTGGACGCCAGAGCAGGAGGCTTTACTGAGGCAGGAATACGGCCGTATCCCGCGGCGGCAGCTTGCAGAAAAGCTTGGTCGCAGCGAGGTCGCGATTAAGATGCGCGCCCGGGTGCTGCGCGTTCCCTCTCCACGCACTTGGCAGCACATCATGCTGTCCACTGTGCTGACTTACGCACTGGGTTTTGGCTGCGAAAAGTCGGTGAGAAACCTGATGTGCAAGGGGGTCTTTCCGGTTCACTATGTTTATTTGGGCAACACTCGGGTGCCTGCGGTGAACATCAAGCGGATGCAGCAATGGTTGGGAGACCCAAACAACTGGTACTGCCTGGATGTAGATCGGATTGTGGACCCTCGTTACCAGTCTGTCGTGCGCCTGGCGCGCCGACAGTGGAATGACGAGTGGCTGACCGTTGGGCAGATTGCCGAGCTGATGGGGTATTCCCAACAAGGTATCAACAAGCTTATTCATGGGGGAGCACTTCCCGCAAAGCGCCACAACAACTGGCACGTTCTAAAAAGCGATGCCCTGAAAGTAAAACGCATTGTACAGCAAGGGGGTGGGTGTTGGAGCTACACGTAATTTCACGGGCGGCATTAGATTTGGTGGACCGGCTATATAAGGCGGCCACTACCCAGGCGCTGCGGTATGGGTGGGCAACATTTTCTTTCAAGTTTGTGCTGCACATTGATGAATGGTCACCGGCCAGCGTGGTGGTTAAGAAGCTGGATCCGGGTGAACCAACTGTGCTGTGCGTTGATGGGGCTGAATGCCCGCTGAACTGTGAAGGTGGACGAAATGCGGCGGCGATGCTGCTCATGCTGGCGGCGTGGCCGAAGGAAGGCGATGCGATGATTGAAGAAACGGCAAGAGGTGAGGCAGATCCGGCAGACGGCCGGGGTGATTATGGATTGCAGTGGTTGTGGAGCGGCTATGCTGGCCAGAATGTAAACGGCCGCAGCCGCCAGACTACCACTACTTACCGGGCCGTCATTGATGTTGAGAGTGTGCCTGCTGCGGAAGAGCTGGTCCAGCAAATGGAGGGAGCCGGTTACCGTCTGGAGGATCGGACGCTGGATGCAACGATGCGTGAGGATTGGCGGGAAGGGGAGGGGACCACTGTCACCTACGGTTTTCAGCACTCGATGAAGTTTGTAGAGGGGAACGCCGCGCTGGTGGCGCGGGTGCAGTCGGGATGGTTTTTGACGGTGATGGAAGCAGTTGGAGCGGCAACGGCCGTTGTCACCGACATTTGGCATCGCGGCGGCCTGGTTCCTGGTGGGAAGGGGCAGCTGAACAAATGCAAGCGTATCGGCCGGGAATTGTGGCAGCAGCACGGGCACCTGGTGGGCTCGGACAGGCCGCAAGTTGTGGTGCCCTACGAGACGCGAGGTGGCCGCGGTGGGTGGAAGGTCAAGACGGCACGCCGGGCGTTTACTCCAGGCGAGTTGCTTGATGCACCCAAAACAAAGCAGCGCCTGGCAGGCATTCGGGTGCAGGTGGAGATACCTGCAGGCGGGCGCGACTGGGCGGAATTTGGAGAGCGGTTCGTTCGACTTCGCCCGGATGGCAAGGTGGAGATGCGCCATCTGGCTTATGCGATTGACGTGGTGGGCGAGTGGGCGATTCTACGAAACTCTAGCGGCCCTCAGTATCGAATCCCGGTAATGGAGTGGAACCGCCTCCAGATAAAGGCGAAGCTGCAATGAACGCTCACTCTTACGCTGCCCGTAAGGATGCTATGCCGCGCGATTTGCGGATCAGTAACCCAGATAGCGGCAAGCTTTACGATGTGGAGCCGGAAGCTTTTGAAAGGTTCAAGAGGATTTTAGCGGAAAAGGAAACCGCCTCGGCGCGGACAGTTAAAGGAGCAAACATGAAAAGCGAAGCAGGTCAAGTTGATTTATCAATTTATCCAGATGAGGTTGTCGCGGCAGCTAAGGTTGAGGCAGCCAAGCCGGACAAGCGCGCTCGTCGATACGGCGATGTGTTCACACCAGAAGTGGTCGCAGTCTGGCAGGCGTGGAAGGATACGGACGGCCGTTCTACGGCCTGGATTGGCAAAAACAACGGGCTGCTAGAAGTGCCGGAAACCGTGGTGCATACCTATATGTTTAAGCACAAGCAGGAGGCTGCTGCATTGCGCAGCCAGAAGAAGAGCCAGGAGACGGCCGTGCCTAGCGTTGCGCCGAAGGCTGAGCCGGTTGCGGTGGTGGAAGAAACGGCCGTTGCAGATGAGGTTGAGGAAGCCGCTGCGGTTGAGCCGCCGATGGTGGAGGATACGGCCGTTGCGGATGTTCTGCCGCTGGATGACGCGGCGGGGGACGATGCAGCGATGCCTGTTCAGTCAGTTGAACCCTTTGTGCCACGACGTCCAGATAATTTACCGGATTTTCTGGACCGGGAGTATCGGCCGGTGCCCAGGGTGGGGGATACGCTGGGCAATCTCATCCGCCTGCTGAATGATGAGCGGGTAACGATTGAGGGTGAGGTTGATTTGCGGTTGAACATTAAGTTTGGGGGGAAATAAGGTGCAGCAGACGATACGGCCGTTCACCGACGAGCAGATAAAAGCCTTCGTTCCCCGCATCGCCATGCGGGATCTGCGGGAGATTGACGAGTGGTGCCTGCACAGCGGGCACGGCGGTTTTGACCACATGATCCGAACGGCAGCCAGATGGGGCATCGACCGCGTGGAAGCCACCCTGATGTCTTACGGCGCTGGAACCCAGACCAACGTGCTGTTGGCCCTGGCGGCTTACGCTCACAAGTTCGAGCCAGGCCAGCCCGGCCACCTTCCGGTGGACTTCTGCATGTTCGCCAACGTCGGCGACGATGGGACCCCGTGCGAGTATCCCGAAACCATTGATTACATGGAACGCATTCTGTACGCCAGCCCGATTGCGATGGTGAAAGTCTCGCCAAGCCTCTGGAACACAAGCCTGCCAAACGATGGCGGGTTGTTCGACATCTTCCTGGAGCGGGAAACTATGCCTTTTCGGATGTTTCGCGGCTGTACAGACAATTTCAAGATTCAGCCACAACTGAAATCTCTGGACTGGCTGCACGCTCACGTCATGAGGGAGCATGGCATCTATCTACAGTTTCGGCAGGTCATTGGCTATTCAGTGGGCGAGGAGGATCGTGTCAAGAAGTTTGACACCGGACGGCCGTACATCCGGCCCTGGTTCCCGCTGATCGAATGGGGATGGGGCCGCGAGGAGACCGTCGCCCGCTTTGCCTACCATCTGCCCGACGTGGCCCAGGCCGTGGGCCTGCCTGAACGCTCAGGATGCTGGTTTTGTCCTTTTCAGCGCCGGGGCACCATTGACCCGGTAACACTGGAGCCTACGCCGCGCAGCTGGACCGCCTTGTACCAGCAGCACCCAGACCTGTTTGCTGCCGCTGTCGAGATGGAAGATCGGCAGAATGCTAGACGGGTGTCGGAAGGAAAAGCGCCTGCCTATTTGTATGGTAATAAGCCGCTTGAGTATTGGGTAGGCGACAAGTTTATGACAGTCCAAATGGGCTTTGATTTTGACGAAGGTGAGCGCCATGGTGATGACACTTGCTCATCTTGGGGATGCTTTCGATGAAAAAGGCTTGCAAAGGCACCGTAACGCGCCTTATTTCACGCCAGCGCTGGCCAATATCACATCATAAACGCCCTGGCGTTTTGGCAAGCCTGGGGCACATTCTCGCAAGCGGGAAAAGGAATTGACGCATGAAAAAGCCATTTTTGAACCCTATTTTTGAACATTTGGATGAAGATTGCGATGTTGACATCGTTGAGCGGATGGGTTTCAAGCATGTATTGATTACCCCTGAATTTAGTGATGAAGAGTTTGAGGCATATCAAGTCAACTCGGATTTCTTTCGCGAGTGGCATTTACCAGAAACAAAAAACGAATTTGTTTTAGCGGGAATGTGGGATACAGATGATGGGCCAGTTGCTCTGTATGTGCAGCCGTTGACGCCCTTTGCCGAAGAGCTGCTGGCGTTGGGGCTGCGGCACATGCGCACGGCCGAATATGCTACGTTGGCGAAACGGCCGTCGCGCCAGCGGGATTGGGTGGGGAATCATGTGCAGCTCAAGCGGAAGGTTGAGAACGGTAATGGAACGGTTTTTCCTGCAGGTCTCATTATGAAGGTTGTGGGGTCTTATCGTGGCCTCACCCTGGAGACGGTGGAGCTGTACAAGCCCAGCGGGGTCTTTGTGAAGCATAAGATTAGCAGGGTGCCTGTGGATTGGGTTGACCTGGTTGTGGTGCCGTTTGAGGGTGGCAATGAGTAAGGATGTGAAACGGCCGTATGCTCAGGCGCTGCCGTTGGCCCAGGAGGTTGTGGGCAAGTTACGGCCGTACTGTCACCGCATCGAAATTGCGGGCAGCCTGCGGCGGCAGCGGCCGGAGGTTGGAGACCTTGAGATCGTGGCCATCCCCAAGTATCAGGTTGGGCTATTGGGGCCAGATTATAAGCAGCCCAGCGCCCTGGACCTGTTCTTTGAGGGGCATGAAGTCCCGCTGATCATCGGTGGGAAGATGTACAAGAAAGGGCAGCGGGAGCGGCAGAAGCGGTTTCGGTATCGCGGTTACCAGGTTGACTTGTTCCTGGCGGTGCCTGAGAACTGGGGGCTGATTTATTGGCTGCGCACGGGCAGCGAGCCGTTTGGGAAGTGGTGTGTGACGTTGAAAGGGTGGGGTGGGGCGATGCCACCCGGTATGCAGAGTAAGGACGGGTTCCTTTGGCGGAATGGTGAGCAGATAAACACGCCAGAGGAAGTGGATTTCTTCAATGAGTTGGGGTTGCCGTTTATTCCGGTGGAGATGCGGGATAACGGCCGTTGGCATGAGTTTCTGGAAACAGTGCAGCAAGGCGTGGTTGATGATGGTGGAGTTTAGTAGCGTCAGGTCCATAAAAATAGCAATCGAAGAGACGAGGAAAGGTCCAACGGCCGTGTTCGCTCGCCTCTCAAGATATCGTGGGATAGTGGTGCAGGTGAGCAACGCGCAGACTAGCTTTGGCAACCTCTTTATTAACCCTACGCATACAGATGATTGGATAGAGGTTAGTTGGGGCGAAGTGTTTACTCAACAACGGGAGACCGTCCCGGCTACAACATTAATTCAACTGCTTACAGGAGAGATGGAATGAAAGCATATAACTTGTTTATTGAAAAAGATGAAAGCCCAGACGGAGATTGCCCGTACGTGTTGATTGGCAGCCATGACCCGGCTGACGGCATGGACGGCGCGGTGGCTCATGTATTTGGGGATGATGAGGCTGCGGCCGAGAAGCTGGCCCGCGAGATTTTGGACGGGTTGAGCGTGGCCGGTGGCGGGGAATCTGGGGTGCTGGAGGTTAACGAATACCAGCTGATGGGCGGCGGCCCTGCTGATGTGGTTGACGTACGCATATTACGGCGACGCGGAAAAGGAGACCAAACCAAATGGGCGGTAGTGTCGGTCGATGTCATCCTTAACAAAAAGGGGGAATGGGAGACTCGCGGTGTTTTGGACTTTGCTTATTCAGACTTCATGACGTGGGACAAATATCAGCATTGCTATTTCGACACGGTGGAAGATGCTTTGCGGTGCTGGCAAACGGCCGTTGTGCGCAGTGTGCATGACAAGCCGGTGCAGAAGCAAACGATCCAGTTGGATGACCTGGGGTTTTTCCGCGAGATTCAGGAGCGCCTAACGGCTGGGGTTGAGCGCCGCGATCCTACGCAAATCGAATATGCGCGCGAGATGATTGCGGATTGGATAGATGAGCTGGAAGCTGAGAAACGGCCGTCTAGCGATGGCGAGTAAGCGACGTCTTCGTCGGCGGCAATGCACCAATAAGATGCGCCACGCTGATGAGGAAGCGGCCAAGGTGCATGCGCGGGCTTTGAAGCGTAGTGGCTACCTATGCACCTGGTACAAGTGTGATTTTTGTTCTGGGTGGCATGTGGGCCGGGCTAGCAAAAAACGGCGCCAGCAGCTGCGGGCCAAGCGCAAACAGAAGATTTTGCAAGGAGATCCATGATGGAAAAAGAAACGGCATTCAATATGGGGTATGACGATTACCCAGACTATGCAGCAAGCCAATTCGAGCCAGGCTCATCGTTGGCCAACTTTTACAGCACAGGTTGGGCCACGGCCCGGATGCACGAGAGCCCGGCTTGTTATTACAAATCGGACAGTTACCCCTATGGCGATCGGCAGCCGTACAAGGTGCGGATGTTGGCAACTGTTCAAAGCGACTTGCCTTACATGACTTTGGCAGAAACGGCCGTGCAGGGGGAAGTGTATGAGGTTTATACCAACTCTCATGGGGCACTCTCTGTTTATCTGCCTTGTGGCGAGAAGCTGGGGGTTAAGCCAGGTGGGTTCGAGATTGTTGAGTGGTATTAGGGGTAAATATGAGCCAGCAATATCAGAACATGTGGGAAAGAGATCACAGGCTGCTTTTTGAGGCTTACGTCTGGTTCTACGTATTTTGCGTGCTTTTTCCTGCTCACCGGTTGACTATCAAGCTCTACTTCCGGTGGAAGCGTAGGATGTTGCGCTTTGAAGCACAGTGGGGCCGCCCATGGGACTTTCGCTCGGCGCATGCTCATGCTCACGAGCTAATCTCTGATGTGACAATTTAAAAGGTGAATTTATGGAGGAAAATCATGGACGTACCGTTGATTGAAATGAACCGCGAGGAGGCCCTCGCCAAGATTGATGCTTACGCGGCTCAGCTGCGCCGCCGGGCAGATGAGGAGTATTCAGCGGCCGTGGCGGGATACCGTGCTTTGGCTGATGGCAAGCAACTACTGAACTTGACCGACGCCATTAACCACGCGGGCCTGGGCGATGACGGCCGTCCCCGACTGGCCATTGCGCGAGCGGACAGACGGCAGGTGAAAGTGGAGGCTCGGAGTTGGGGTGCTTCCCGTGGCCAGGTACTTTTTGATGCTACCGCGAGGAACTTCCACCAGTGGAGTTATATGGGCAGTTTGGTTATCTCGATCCGCTGGCGCGCACCAGAAATCGAAATGAGAACGGGATATGCAATCGTCCCGATGGTACCGGCGGATGTCCGGCCCAACCGGGGGCAGATGCGTGACTACTTCATTCTGTGGGAAGTAGAGCAGTGGGCAGATAACCGGATACGCGTTGAGCCGGATAAGGACCCATACTTATTGACGCACCTCGCCGGTGACCTGTATGTGGTTGAGGCTGAATGGGATTTGACGCCGCTGGAGCGGGCGATCATGAGCGGGCGACGTGATGCTTGAGTTGAATGGTTATCAAGTTGTTTTTTGTGAGCTAACGGACACGGTGGACGCGATAACTGTTAAGCGGACTTTTCGCCCTGGTGTGCGCAAGGGGAAACGGGCTGGACAGTTGACCAAGGTTTACGTGTTGGCGAAGTCGTACCAGGTGCCAAGTGCGAGTTGCTTCCTGGTAAACGGCCATATCGTCATTCACCCGGCTATATGGGCGCAGGTAGAGGCTGAGTTGGAGAAGCTCGATGCTCCTCAGATGTCTTACGGGTGGATGTGAGTTTTTTTGAGAATGACGGTTTCGGACAGTTTCGTGGAGGATGCACTTTGAGGCTGCGTAAGTGGCAGGAAGAGGCTTTGGGAGTTTATCACCAGGCATTGGCCGAGGGGAGACGGTCTTTGCTTTGGGAGGCGACCCCTGGCGCTGGCAAGACGACGGCGGCCGTGACAGTGGCAGTGGATCAGCTCGGGCGCGGCTGTCGTCGGATTGTTGTTGTGGTGCCCACACGCCATCTTAAGCGTCAGTGGGCCAGCTCGGCGACGCGACTGGGGGTGCAGCTGGACAGCGAGTTTGGCGGTGCCCTCACACGCGATTTCAATGGGGTGGCTTTGACGTACCAGCAACTGGCCAGCGATCCGGACTTCTTTGAGGATTTTTGCCGTGGCGCGACGCTCATCCTGGACGAGGTGCACCACGCGGGTGATGGGCTGCAATGGGGAACGGCCGTGAACCAGGTGGCCCAGGATGCGGCGTTTGTGCTGGCTCTGACGGGCACGGCCTTCCGCACGGATGATTGCCAGATTCCGTTCCTCCAGTACAAGGATGGGGCCAGCGTGCCCGATTACCGCTACTCCTACAGCCAGGCTTTGGCGGATGGGATTTGCCGCCCGGCGGCGTTTTGCACCTATGGCGGACACGTGGTTTGGGAGCAGGAAGACGACACGATCCAGACCAGCTTCAACGATTACGCCTTTGACTACCCAGCGCGGCGGCTGCGCGTGGCGCTGCACCCGGGCAGTGGGTGGATTCAGAAGATGCTCCTCGATGCTCACGAAATGTTGATGGACGTGCGGCGGCAGCACCCTGACGCGGGGGCTCTGCTGGTGGCCCACAATCAAGAGAATGCCCAGGCGCTGGCGGCGGCACTGCAAGAGCTGACCGGCCGGACGCCAGTGGTGGCGTTGTCTGATGACGCGGGGGCATCGAAGCGGATTCAGGCATTTACCAGCAGCAGTGATGAATGGATTGTGGCCTGCAATATGGTGAGTGAGGGGGTTGACATTCCCCGGCTGCGCGTGGGTGTGTATGCGACGACGGTAACGACGAAGCTGTACTTCCGGCAGTTCCTGGGGCGGATTACGCGGCGGACGCCTCGGCCGGGTGGGGCGCAAGTGGGGTATTGCTACATGCCTGCGGATCTGCGCATTACGCACTTGGCCAGGGAGGTGGAGCAGGAGCAGTTGCATTATGTGACGGGGTTGGGGCCGGTGGAAAAGCTGCCGTCAACGGGCGAATTTGAGATGGTGCGCACAGAGTTGAAGCCGGTGGGTGGGGCGAATCAGTTGGACGGGGTGATTGTGAACGGCCGTCAACTCTCGCTCTTTGGTGGGGTGGGGGAGGCGGTGTCTGTGGGCCAGCTCCAGGCGGCAGTGGAAGCGGAGGTAAACGGCCGTTTTGCCGCGCCGGAGCCGGTGACGACGTTGAGCGAGGATAAGGAGGAGCTGCGGAAGGAAATTAAGCGGCTGGCCGGACTCTATCATCACAATGCTGGTGTGTCGTTTCGGGAGATTTACGGCCGTTTGAACAGCTTGCAGAAGGTGAATGGCCAGGAGAAATGCACGGTAGGCCAGCTCCAGGAGAGAGTGAGGTTTTTAGAACGATGGATAAGGTAAAGAGAATTTGTATTCCCTGGGATGTTGAGAGCTTAACTTATTTGCAATCTCATCTGGGATACAAATCTAACAAGAAGATTGCGGAACACTTAGGGCGTTCGGAATCTGCCGTGCGGCACAAAGCCGCAGAACTGAAAGTCGCGCACCCTTTGCAGAGTCCGAATTATTTGTCAATGGCGAACGTGGCCAAGATGTTGGGGATTTCCTGGAATAGCCTCAGGAAGTTGATGAACAAGACGGCATTCCCTTGGATAACCCTGTATCAGAAAAACGATGCCAGGCGGATGATTCATATTCAACAGCTGCAAATGTGGCTTACGGATCCGATGAATTGGGTTTACTTCCCGGTTGAGACGGTAACCGACCCTCGTCTGGCGTCAATCATAAAAAAGGTGAGCCGGGAGTGGGGTGATGAGTGGATACCGGTCACAGAGGCGGCAAGGATACGTTGTGTAAGCCCACACCTCATTTACTTTTACATTTATGAGGGGAAGCTACCTGCTTATCAGTTCGGCAAATGGGCTACCTGGAAGATATTGAGAAGTGTCGCCGAGAATGTTCCATTTGGGCGCGATTCGGTAGTCGCCATCTACTGCCTGGGGTGCAAACAGCTTGTTGAGATTAGTGGAACACTGTATCCAAAGCTGCTGTTTGGGGATG
Organism: Anaerolineae bacterium; assembly: GCA_020848035.1. GTDB lineage: Bacteria > Chloroflexota > Anaerolineae > Promineifilales > Promineifilaceae > Leptofilum. The sequence goes on from JADLAX010000007.1 coordinate 65,209, forward strand.
ACATGGTAGTGGTACCCGTGCGCATCAAGATACCTTGCCCGTTTTGTGGTAGGGGCCGCAAAGGCCCGTGTGTGGTCAATGCCCACTTGATTGAATTTCCCCCAGCGTTGCAAGGGATGAACGCCAGCAGCAGAGGTGGGATTGGTGGCTGAAAAGCAAGAGATCAAGACAAGAATCTTTACGGTTGAGATACCGGAGGATTGGGACTACGAAACTTATCATGGTTTTGCAAGTGCTGTTTATCAGATACCCCTCGAAGAGCGGCATCGCGCAACGGAGTTGACGCTGTGCGAAGCGGGGAAAGCCGTGGATGGCGTTCGCCAGATACAGATAAAGGCCACGTTTGACGAGTCGCAATGGAGCAAGTAATGCGGTTAGATGATTTTCAGGAACATATGGATTTGGAAGATTATTTAGCGGTGTTGGAGAAGCAGAAGCAGACGGCCGTTTCGGCCGGGAAGAAGCGTGGGCGCAGCAAAGGGCGCGATTGGGCGGGGGAGCTGCTGATCCAGTTGCGCGGCGCCGGGCTACCAGAGCCAGAGCCGGAGTATCTTTTTCATCCCCAGCGGCGCTGGCGCCTGGATTACGTTTGGGTACCGGTTGGCCTGGCGGTAGAGGTGGATGGGGGCATTCACGGCCGTCCGGTTGTGTGCCACAACTGCCACCAGACGGTGAAGCGGCAGTTGAAGGACGGCCGTATGGTTGTGGTCCGCGAAGGCGGACGGCACAACACTGGGTCTGGGTTTGAGGCCGACCGTGAGAAGTGGGCGGAGGCGGCGATCTACGGGTGGACGGTGGTTGGGGTAACGGGTGGGATGATTGAGGACGGCCGTGCGCTGGACCTTGTTGTTAGAGCTTATGAAAGATTAGCGAAGGAGGCATGATGAAAAACGAAGATGCAGAAGTACAGAAGGTTTATGATGAGTATTGGAAGCGCATTGTTGAGCCCGGCGGCGTGCTTGATTTTGAGCAGGTTAAGAAGGAGCTGTTTGACTTCCACGTGATGATTCAGGAAGTGCCAAAGGTGTACGATGCTGTGACCGGCGGTAAGTTCTCCAAACATCTGACGCGGGCAGAGGTGATCATTGATGCGGCTGAAGCGCATTACAAAGATTGGTATGCTGAAGATGAGCCAGACGATCTTCCCCTTGCCCCGCAAACGCGCCAGCAGCAAACAGCGGCAGAAGGGTGGAATGTTGCGGGCAATGAGTCGCTCGGGCGGCTTGAGGAGCGCATTGCTAGCGGTGAGCTGAAAAGCTTGAAGCACGATCCGGTCTTTTGGGCTGAGCGGCAGGCGGAGGTCCGGCGAAACTTGCAGCCTGGGCAGCCATGTGAACCTGGATGTGCCCATCATGTGACACATCCTTGTGAAAGATGCGGCCGTTACCAGGCGGGATTGGTGGACGGCCCGCTAGAACTGGCAAATGGGCCAATTAGTTACCATGTAGTGTCTGAACCTTTGGAAACCCGCGAAGGGTGGGAAAACGTAGTTGCTAACCCAGTAGTATTTTCCAACATGGCTCCACGCGAAGCGAAGCAGATACTGGAGTTGGTTGGCGAATGCTTGTCACGCTCTGGTTATTCTGTTGAGCTGATTTTGAAGGCAATTAAGGCTACTCCACATTTGCAACCTTTGATAAGAATTGCAGAGCGGGCAGAAGATGCTGGTGACACCGACATCGAATGCCCGTTTTGCGGGGTGGTTGGAGATAAGAATCATCTGCGGGATTGCCTGGTGACAGAAGCGCGCAAAGTCTTGGTGCAGGTAAAGGCGGCGACACAATGAAGCATGTGTATTGTGAAGGATGTGGCGAAAAGCTTGAGGCGCGTTTTGTGTTCAGCCATCATGACAGGAGCAATGGTAAGCCTTTGTACAACAAGCACTGGGTTTGCCCGAAGCGGCATTGGTACAATTTTTTCCTTCATGATTCCGTGTTGGTAACCGGTGGTAGCTTTGGAACAGCGATGGAGTATTTCACTGAAGATCAGGTGAAAAACGAGGCGGCGGCGAAATGACGGTTTACGTGGACGATGCAAAGAACCCGTACGGCCGTATGAAGATGTCTCATATGATCGCCGACTCGCTGGATGAGTTGCACCGAATGGCTACGAAGATCGGCATTCAGCGACAGCATTTTCAGGACAAGGATATCCCTCACTACGATGTGTGCCAGAGTAAGAAAAAGCTGGCAATGCAGCTGGGAGCAAAGGAAGTGTCCAGCCGGGAGCTGGTGAAAATTGCTAGAGGTGGACCCTGTTGAAATTCGCCTTTACATCGGTTTTTGTCTGCGCTAGGATCAAAGTTTGGGTGCATTATCACCCGCCACAATTCTATAAGCTGATTTGTTTCAACGGAGGTTAGACCAAATGTCCCAGAAACAACCAGCCACCCTGTTTGATCTTTTCGCGCCTGCGCCGGAGGCTCCGGTGGAAGTGAACCAGGTAGACAGGGCGGCCAACTACCGTATTCCGCTCACGGACGATCTCGTCATCGGGTCGGCCAAAGATCGGGTAGACCACAACATCCGCTGCATCCAGCTTCTGTATCAGCTGGAGCGGGAAGGGCGAGAAGCAAAGCCCGAAGAGAAATGGGCGCTGACGCGCTACGCCGCTTTTGGCGGTGCCGCCCAGGCGCTCGACCCACGGGATAGCAAGTGGAGCAAGCCGTGGGAAAAGATACAGGAACTGCTCACCCCTGATGATTTGGAGAGCGTCCGCTCTTCAACCCCCTACGCCTTTTTTACACCCCCGTATGTGGTCCGCGCCATGTGGGACGCTCTGGCCTATCTGGGCTTTGAGGGTGGCCACGTGCTTGAGCCTGCGATGGGAACAGGCATCTTCTGGGGCGCGATGCCCCTGGATCTGGCTCTTGGCTCGATGCTGACCGGCGTAGAGATGGACGGCATCAGCGCTCGCATTGCCAAGCTGCTGTACCCCGCCAGTGACATCATTATCAAGCGCCTGCAGCGGGCGAATTTGCCAGAAGAATCCTTTGACGTGGTGATTGGCAACGTGCCCTTTGGCCAGGCTCCAGTGAATGATAGCAGCTTACCCGGCTACCTGACCGACAGCATTCATACCTATTTCGTGGCCAAGGCGCTGCGGCTGGTCCGGCCGGGCGGGTTGGTGGCCGTGTTGGTAAGCCGCTACTTCATGGACAGCAAAGGCAGCCAGGCGCGCGAACGGCTGGCCCAAACGGCAAAGCTGCTGGCGGCCGTGCGGCTGCCCAACGATACGTTTAAGGCGCTGGCAGGCACCGAGGCGCTAGCCGACTTGCTCATCTTCCAACGAACGGGCGAGCCAGACAACAATCCCGATTGGATTGAGACGCAGCTGGTGGAGCTGAATGACCCCATTAAAGACGAGGCTCACCAGGTCCGGCTAAACGGCCGTTTTGCCACCAATCCCGCGCTGATGTTGGGCATCCCGCTCATCACCAGCAGCGCCCACGGGCCGACCTTTGATCTCCACAGCGATGACAAGCAACCGCTGCACCGCCGACTGCCTGATACGCTTCGTCAAATCTTGCCAGCCAACCCCGTTTACAGTGGTGAGCCCATTGTCTACCAGCCGCCGGCGCAGGTTGATGAAGGTATCCAGGAAGGCGCTTACTTCTTTGGCAGCGACGGCCGTTTGCTGCAAAACCAGAATGGCGTCGAGACGGTGGTGCAGGGGGCCAAAACCACTATTGCCCGGATTGCCGGTATGGTGAAAGTGCGTGACGCCGCCCGCATTCTGTTAGAAAAGAACCTGGAAGGGCCAGACGTTGACCTGAAACCCTACCAACAGGCGCTCATGTGGGAGTATCAGCTATTTGTGGCCCGGCATGGCTTCCTCAACAACAATGCCAACCGGGCAGCGTTCAACGACGATCCGGACGCGCCGTTCCTGCGAGCGATGGAACTGTACGATGAGGAAACGGCCGTCGGCAAACCGGCCAGCATCTTCTTCAAACGCACGATCAACGATGCTCAGCCACCGGAGAGCGTAGATACCGCCCAGGAAGCGTTGGCCCTCTCTCTGAACCTATACGGCCACATCAACTGGGGCTACATGGAAGGGCTGACCGGACGTTCCTTCGACGAGCTTTTCGATGAGCTTGAAGGGGATGTGTACCAGGCTCCAGACGGCCGTTGGGTGACCGCCTCCGAATACCTCTCCGGCAACATCCGCGAGAAGCTGGCCGAGGCTGAAGCGGCGGCGCAGGCGGACGCCTTCTACGAAATGAACGTCCAGGCGCTGCGCCAGGTGCTACCTGACGAGGTGCCCGCAGAGGCCATCATCGTTAATCTGGGCGCGGGCTGGATTCCGCCCGAATATGTTTCGCAGTTCCTCACCGAAATGCTCGATGAGCACAGCACGGTCAACAACCTGGATGTGCCCGGTCATGTGTACGAATATGCGCCTCGGGATTGGGAGCGGGTGAAGGTTTCCTACATCGAAAGCATGGCGGATTGGCGTGTGGATGGCGGCAAGGAATATGGTGTACTTGCGACTGCCACGTGGGGGACCAGTAGGGCAGGGGCAATTGGCCTGGCTACTCATGCGCTCAACGGCAGCGTTCCGACAGTGTATGACACGTTCTACGATGGCCAGGTCGAGAAGCGCATTCTGAACCATCAAGAAACGCTGGCCGCCCGCGAGAAGCTGGACAAGATTCAGAAGGCGTTTAGTCGGTGGCTGTGGCTGGATGCTGGGCGCACCGAGTACCTGGCCCGCATTTATAACGAACGGTTCAACAGCTACGTGCCGCGCACCTACGATGGCAGCCACCTGACGTTTCCGGGGATTGGCGTGGACATGCCGGAGCTGCGAGCTCACCAGAAAAACACCGCCTGGCGCATCATGCAGGGCGGTAATGTGCTGACCTGGCATATTGTAGGTTCTGGTAAAACGTTCATGATGATTGTGGCCAGCATGGAGATGCGGCGGCTGGGCCTGCGCAGCAAGATTATGCATGCAGTGCCCAATCACCTGCTGGAGCAGTACGCGACTGCCTTTTACCGGGCTTACCCGGGCGCGAAACTGCTGCTGGTGAACAGCAAAGGATTGTCCAAGCAGCGCCGTGCCGAGACACTGGCCCGGATTGCTACCGGGGATTGGGATGCGGTCATCATCACGCATAGTGCGTTCGGCCGAATACCTGTTGACGATGAGACTTTTGGCGATTTCATCAATCGGCAGATCGAGGTCCTCGATGACTTTCTGTGGACGCTGGACAAAAATGACCCTGACGAGCGGCTGAGCATTAAGGAAATCCAAAAGCATAAGGAACGGTTCCTGGCCAAGCTAGAAGAGCGCGAGGCCAAAGTGAAGCGTCGGCAGGACTCATTGGGGCTGACGTGGGAGCAGCTGGGTGTGGATATGCTCTTCGTTGATGAGGCGCACGAGTTTAAGAATCTGTGGTTTCCCACGAAGATGAACCACTTACCCGGCATTGGCGGTTCTGAAAGCGGCCGGGCGATGGACATGTTCATCAAGACCCAATGGTTAACCCGGCGCTGTGTCTGTGGTCGGCTGTTCGGTCTACGCCAGCAGTGCGGCTGTGTTCGCTCGAAGCGGGTTGAGGGTGGCAGCGTGGTTTTTGCCACGGGTACGGCGCTGGCCAACTCTGTGTCGGAACTGTACACGATGCAGCGGTATCTCCAATATGATACGCTGATCGAGCTGGGCATCAGCCACTTTGACGCCTGGGCTAAGCAGTTCGGCGATACGGTGACCTTGCTGGAAATGAAGCCGAGCGGGTCCGGCTGGCGGCAGAACACGCGCTTTGCCAAGTTCAACAACGTGCCTGAACTGCTGCGCATCTTCGACCTGGTGGCCGATACGCAGGCAGATCCGGAGGCATTGGGCCTCAAACGGCCGTCGGTGAAGGGTGGTCGGCCCATTGGCATCGAGGCGGAACCGTCTGGCGACTTCGCAGTGTACATGCAGGAATGTGCCGCCCGGGCTGACAATCTGCCCAACGTGGAGCCGTGGGAAGATAACATTCTCAAGATCATGGGCGACGCATCGAAGGCGGCGCTGCACATGTGGCTGGTGGATCCGGACGTGGATGAAGACCCAAACAACAAGCTCGTTCTGTGTGCCCGTGAGATTCACCGCATCTGGCAGGAGACAACGGCCGTTGAACTGCCAGCACTGCCCGGCGAGAAGGTCAATTTGACCCAGATTGTTTTCCTGGATACGGGCACGCCCAAAACAGGGTTCAATCTGTACGATTACCTGAAAGAGAAGCTGGTGGCCATGGGTGTCCCCAAGCGCGAGATTGCCTTTATCCACGATGCGAAATCCGACGCGGCACGGCTGAAGCTCTTTGAGGCGATGAATGAGGGTAAGCTGCGCATTCTGATTGGCAGTACAACGAAGATGGGCACCGGCGCCAACATGCAGCGCCTGCTGAAAGCGCAGCATGACCTGGATGCACCGTGGCGGCCCGCCGACGTCGAGCAGCGCATTGGCCGTACCCAGCGCCAGGGCAATCTCAATGATGAGGTTGAGCTGTATCGGTATATCACGTCTGAATCGCTGGACTTCTACAAGTGGCACTTGCTGGAGTTGAAGGCGAAGTTCATCCGGCAGATTATGGAAGGCCGGATATCGCAGCGGTCGATTGAAGACATTGACCAGGTAGTGATCGGCTTCGCAGAAATGAAGGCGCTGGCCACGGGCGACGGCCTGCTGATTGAGAAGGTGGAGATTGAATCGAACCTGAGCCGCTTCTACGCTTTGCGCACGCAGTACAACACGGAACGCGGCCGGTTGAAGTATGAGCTGAGCCAGCTCCCGGCCCGGATTACTCACCTGCACCAGGTGGTTAAAGGGTACGAGCGGGCCTGCGCGCAGATGGCAGCAGAGCAGGGGGGTGAGTTTGGCATCCAGATAAACGGCCGTCTTTACACCGACCGCGCGAAGGCGGGCAATGCGTTCATGGCAACGGCCGTTACGCCGCTTAATCCTGGTGATCAGCTGCGGCACGTGGGTCAGCTGTGGGGCTTCCCCATCCATGCAGAACGAACGCTGAGCAAGCATCTGGCCTGGCTGGAGATTGGTGAGCGGTTGCAGGTGGAAGTTGAGCTGGGCGAGTCGCCGGTGGGCAACGTGGCCAAGCTGATGAATGCGCTCAAGGGAATGCCCCTCACCCTGGACAACAAGCGGCTGCAGCTGGAGCAGCTGGAACGGCAGCTGCCACAGTATGAGCAGCGGGTGGCCATGCCGTTTGAACATGTAGAGCAGATTGACAGGCTGGAAATGCGGCTGCGGGAGATCGAGGTTACGATTGAGAACCGTTACAAAGAGGCGTTGGCGGCCGAGACGGATGAGGCAAAGAAAGGGCAGGCAGCGTACCAGGAAAAGGTAAAGAGGGAACAAGCTGCTCAGATGGCCAACGGCAGCACGGCCGTCCCTGTGAAAGGCGCGGAGGAAATACGTCAGGTCTGATATTCTGTTTGGTTTGTCGGGTTTGATGCCGGAAGAAATTACGCCAATTCAGTTTGTGATGGCTATAAAAATGATGGGTGGGTACAAGTTACTATTCTTAAACTAGCGGCCATTTGAAATATAGCCAAAGGACTAAACTCAAGGCAATTTGCCCAACCGCAGCTAGGACGCAAGCAGTTCGAACAAGCCCTCGACTGCTCATAGGAATGGGGAGTTTCTTTAGAATGCGTCTCCGTTTTTCTATATCTTTTTCGTTACTTAATGACAATAACTGATCAACATAGCTCTGACCGTGTATATGCACTAGGAAATTAGAGACCAATCCTATACCAGGATCAAAAATCAGCTCTTCTAGATTTACGGCCGAGAACAAAATGGGAGACATTAGTTTCTTGGCACGGAAGAAAACTACCAGTACAGCCAATGGGAAAACGGCCCCAATAGCAATGATAGCCGCTTTTTCCAACTGAAGGGCGTAGCCAAGGTAGGCCACATTGGCGGCTAAGAGAGCGGCCAGAACTTGAACTAAGAGAGTAAACTGAGAGCGGAATGTTGCCAGAGCCTCTTTTAGTTCCACTTCAACAAATTGTCTGGTTACCGCTCTGTCCTCTTTTGAATCTATAATTATTCCACGACGAGTAATTCTTATTTCTTCACTCATGCATTTTCTCTGCACTATCTTCACACCAGTTACTTTCGCTGTCTGGTGGAGTTTATAGAATAGGTAAAAGAACAATTCCTCCCCACACTTATATTCTACAGTTTAGCACCTACAAGCCTTCTAGACACATTAATTCTATACCTGACTAAGTGGATTTATTAGACTGAAACTGTCTCGATTCAGTAACCAAAATTAATCGCACCTAAAGGACTAAAGTGGGTACGTGTACCCCGTTGATGAGCAGCGTCGGCCAATTTGGGAAACGGTTGATGACGTATTGAAATTCTGCCGCATGTTGGTCAGGAACGTCCAAAACCAGAGCTGGCTTGTAGAGGCTGTTGTCGAAAGATAAAGTTGCGGCGTAGATATTCTAAACGCAGGTAAATTAAATATTTAACTGTGTTTAGCTCTCCCTTAGATCTCGTTTTTTAACAAAACTTGGAAACGAAATAATTTGGTGATAAGCCCTCTAACCTTACTTAAAGAAGTGAATCATTTGATGCTCACTACATGTTTGGTGCGAGCAACAATAGTATTAGATTTAATAATTTCGCAAATCATATAATGAGAACCCCTATACCCCGTTTGCTCCCACTTATGAGGCTCTTGCCAAGAGGACATTTGATAATGACCCAAATCACTTGCTTCACGGGCTTCTTTTCCGTGATTTTCTACCGTCCATTTAATATCATATGGTGGGGAGACAGTCGTATTAACTACTGAAAAACGTATCCAAGTATATTTTGGAACAGGTTGCCCTCCACTAAGATGCTTTCTTGTTAACTCTCCGCCCTTTTGTTTAGATAACTTTGCTACAATTCTTACCGTGTCTGTTAGGTCAGGTAAGTTTGGCAAATCTATTTCTGATATCTCTGCTTCCATAAGAGGGTCAAAAGCATCTTCTTCAGCTTCTGTCAACACCTCAGATAGGTGTAAAGACTTTACAGATGATGGAGCCTCAGGAAAATCACTACCGAATACTTTTCGCCATATAGTCGAGCTTTCTCCAATAGTCTTTGCTTCTAAAGCTTGTTTAGAAAGTTCCAATGACTCTTCAACAATTTCCCTGAAAAGAGCTACTTCATCAGTTTCAAATGTCAACTTTAGATATTCTTTAGGTAAACCAGGATTAGGAACCTGCGGAAAAACACCTTTTTTTAGCAAGGGTCCACATGTATCCATAAGGTTTTGAAGGAAGTTGGTGAATGCCTCAGCGTATGAGGGCGAATCAGGATCTTGATAAGTTGCTACCAATGCTTCAAGCGTGAACCCTTTAGGTTTAGGTCGTTCAATGTTACGTTTTTGTTTGGCTTGGTACCTGTACCAGGCTTTTACTATTTTTACGAGTGGAATATAACGACCTGCGCACTCCTTATTGATTCGCGTTGCTGCTTTCATATGGGCTTTTGGATAAGTAAATATCCATTCTTTTTGCTTGCGGTCTGGAATATGGAGTTTTTCTTCTTCATCATCAATAGGAACTACTGGAACAGCATCTATTGTGGTGCTTGACATGTCGATGCGAACTGAGCGGCGTTGATAGGCTGTCTTACCTTTGTACCCAAGATTTTGAAGGACATCTTTCAGCCTTCTTACTACTTGTTCCGGTGTATAATTTTCAATATCTATCTCAAGGAGAATACAAATATCAACATCCTTTATCGGTTGAATTGCCGTGTTGCGAATATATGATCCATATAGAAAGCTGCCAGAGAACCATGAGGAAAACAAAGCATCATTGGATTGGCCAAGCCGTGTTCTTAAGGTTTTGTGTAGTTGGATGGCTCGTTCGCGGCTCGCACGAGTAGGCTGTATTTTCTGAAGGTATTTGGCAAAATAACTAGGTAACTCCATGGATTTTCCTTTGCCATGCTAGACTGGCGTTATTTATAAGTTATGTATGAAGTCTGCACGTTTGAACGTAATTGTTTGGTCCTGTAAATTCGTAACATTGAATTGTTGTTGTTGCGTTCAGTCGATGGCCCAATAGCAAAGCAACAAAGGATGGGACAGCACAAAAAAGATGTATATAGCTGGCGTTTGTTTCCGAAAGCGATTGAAGAATAGCTTTTTTTGTTTGAGCCACAATTGAGTTGGCTTGTTGAGCGTTTTGTATAGAGAATGAGCAAGAAATGTTCAATAGCGGAACATGTTTTCCCCAGCTGGTCCTAACGAAACTTTCTACAGCCTGACGGATGTCATTCGGAATCCCGATAGAAATGATGAGATCGTCACCTTGTGTCTGGGGAAACTCGACGTTTAAAGAGACATCAAGTTCCGTCTTACTATGATCGTTCGTTTGCCACCATGAACCCTCGCGATGCTGCATCATGACTGTAAATCCACTAGTTGCCGAGAAAATATTTCCAATTGCAAAGGCCGTTGAAAGTTTGCGATTTCCAGTTAATCTAATCAGTCGATTGCTTCGGTACTTAAGAATGAAATCCTTCGTTATATTAAGTTGTCCAACCACCCGTGCATTCCATTCTTCTGTTGATGGATAAGATCGGTTGTGTCCTCCAAAAAAATCAACAAATTCGAGAACAATTTCTTTTTTCCTTGCATCATCTTGTTTGATCGAGGTGTGTAAACGAGTAAATGCGAGGGGGATCTGCCGATCTGAGGGAATACATGCACGTATTACCTCTTCTATTGACTTTCGTGTAATTGGCGTGTTGCGTGGTGCCGTTAGATTGAGTAGCTTGTAATAAATATCTGAAACCGAAGAATATGGCACTTGACGATACTCTGGTAAACACTCCCCAAAATTCTGTCGAAAAAGAGCTTCACCATGTTCTTGCAAAGAACTGTATCCTGGATCTATTAGTACTCGGTGAAACAGAAAAAGGGCATATTCTTTTGGTTTGTTTGCACGCTTACATTGAGTCACAAAATCGGCAAATGAGTTTTCTGTAACGCCAGATTCACTTGGATAAAAATCGTATGGAGAACTAAGTCGCCGCAAGCTATGTTGAAGGGAGGCGATATCATCGGAAATGTCTGGGGCGACCAAACGAAACCAACCAAAGGTATTGGGGCTTCCCTGATCCGACTCGTAAAAACGATCAATCTCAGCCCAAAATACTGAAGGGGTTAGACGATGGTTTTTAACCTCGACCATCTCAATGCGTTCACCAAATTTTGGAGAAAACAGCTTTATTTCTATATCACTTATTCCTTCACGAAGAAAACTGATAAAGCCGTCCCACTCTAGCCAACATGGGATTTGGGAAACTAGATAGAAATCCTGAAAATCAAAACCTCTGCCCGCATTATCGCCACCTCGCGATTCTGGCTCCAGAAGGGATGGTTTGTTTATGTCTGTCATTCCACAATTGTCCCTTACCACTAAAAACTAAATAGAGTCTTTTATATACTTGATAAAATCCTTCCCGATTTTTGTGGTCCTACTTGTAAGAAGTCCTCCACTACTCATCATGGCATGCAAGCTATCAGTATTCACAAGGCCCCTAACACTTAAATCTTGCCAAATTTGATCATATAGTGCGCGATTACCAGTTAATTCGGGATAAGCTTTTTCTAAGATAGTAGATAAACCGCTAGCTAATTGCTTTCTGTGTGCATAATCTTTCACTTTAGGATTAATAGCAGGCTCGTGGAAGAAGTCTAAGATACGGATGTGCCAAACTGTAAAAGTGTCTATAAAGGTAAGGAATATTTGTTGCAGCGATTGTTCAGGAGCTGATGGAAGTGCTGCATTTAAGATCGCGTTTCGCAAGGCGTCTCTTTTTTCCTGTTGACTGCTCCGTGAAGCAATCTGCGTTGCCTGCAAAACTGTATCAATAAAAGCATCATTAGTTTGCAGTTCCTCCAAATTTACCCCTCGATTTGTTTGTAATTCGTACAGGACTTTGCCAACCTCGTCCATCCAATCTCGACGCCGTTTTTCTAATGGAGGAGTTACAAAATATTGAAATAGCTCGGATGCGCCTGGAATAATTGAAAGTATGCCCGTGGTAACAAGGTATGCAGTATCAGATGATGTGGTATCTGGTGATTTAAGTCTTTCTATTTCTGATTTCTTTGGATCATTTTTCATAAGATGTAGTTTTCCCAAATGAAACGCTATAATACTAACTATAATTAAGTTGTTTTGTGCTTACAAGACCTAAAGTGATTCTTCAGTAATCAGGCCCCAATAAACTATCTCAATAGTTTCTGAATCTCCGCAAAGGCACTGTAAAGGCATCTATTTCGAGCGGGCGTACTGCACCTATCTATTCATACTGGCCCCTGAGTTTTCGCAAGCGGGCTTGCAAAGGCACCTTCAAGGCAATTTGGAGGTGCTTTTGTTTTTCTCCCTATTAGACACAGGATCGCACAAACGGCCGTTTTTAGGCGCATTTTCGCGGCCTGTGTCTGGCAACCTGTCAACCGGTCGGCCACCTGTCTACCACTGTAAAACTGGCGATTTGTAGGACTTCCCGTGGGCGTATTGTCAGCGATAGGATTTTCCTAATTACAGGAAGCGACATGGAGGTGTGCGCGATGGACGATGAAATGAGCACGGTAGAAGAAGTAATGACAGTTTTCGAGAACGTTTGCCCCCGGTGTGGGGCGGAAAGCCTGACGGATATCACGGTGGAGTGTCACCCGGACCAGGCGGAATGGTGGAACGTGGACTTCATCACTGTGAAAACGAATGACCGTATGGCCAGCCAGTTCCGCTCGCTGTTCAGGGATGAAGACTGGATTTCTTCTCGAATAACCATTTACACCTGCAAGTGTGCGGCCTGTGGCGCCAGTTACTACTTTGAGCAGAACGTGACCGGCGATTGGATGTAGTTTTTTATCCACTCTTTTCAATGGAGGTTAGACCAAATGGACGTTGTGAAAGATGCAGTGCAAGTTGCGCAGAATGAGGCAGGTTCCCCGATCTTTGTCTCGGTGGGTGAGTACCGCAAGGTGCCCCGGCTGGATGTGCGCCACTATTTCTACCCGGATGCCAGTGGCGTTCCGGCACCTACGCAGAAGGGCGTGAATCTGCCGGCAGAGGACACGTTGGCGCTCCTGGAAGCGATTGAAGCCATTGAAACGGCCGTATCGGGCGATCCTGTCCCGGTAGACACAGATGTGCGCAATCCCATCTTTGTTTCTCGCTCGATGTATCGCGGCGTTCTGCGGCTGGACGTGCGCCACTACTATGATGATCGTGGCCAGTGGCAGCCGACCCGCAAGGGTATCAGCCTGCCGATGGCTGAACGTGAGCAGCTGGTTGCCGCCACCCGTTCAGCGGCACCTGGTTATTTGGCGTAAGTTTGTGGCCAGTAGGGGTAGTTTTTCCGCTCCCACTGGCTGCTTCGTGTAGACATTTATAAGATAATTAAACTGCCTCCATTTCACTGAACACATAGGCTGAACAGTGGGGCAGGGGAATGAACATGATGCAAAAAGTTATTGAACCTGTCGGAATGACCTGCCAGTGCTGCCAGATGGACTGGTCTACCGGAGAAGTGGCGGGCTTTTCGCCCTATCAAATGAGCCAGTTCAAGGATGGCGTTGGCTGCCCACACTGCCTGTATCTTGTTCAGGTAATTGTTTGCCTGAACGGTGATGACGGTGACAACGGTACGTGGCAGCGTGTAGAGATAGCCATCGGGCGCGATGTCCACCTGGCTTATATGGAAGCCGCAGCGGAAGAAGCTGCTCAGGAAATGATTGAGGCGCTGGGGCACACGGTAACGGCCGTTTTAGCTCAAAGTATTATTGGTGCTGATGATTGCTAAAACTCGCGTTGGACAACAGGTTTTGACTGCGCTAGGATTTCTGGAACTATTTGCAACCAATTGAAACCGGAGGTTATTGAGTATGGCAAGTTATCGGCGGCTGACCCAGAACAGCTATGAACTAAGTGACGTGATTTCGGCTTTGCAGAAGGACATTCGTCGGGGCAATGAGGAAAACGCCATGTACTGGGCGTATGAGTTGATTCCGCAGTTTGAGTTCTATTTGTGGCGCCGGTTGGTAGTGATTGCCAATGAGGACATTGGCATTGCTGAACCGACCATCTTCATGACGATTGCGGTGCTGCGGGATCAGTTCTTTGAGTTCCGCAAAGACGGCCGTAACGGCACGGCACGGCTCATCCTGGCCAACGCCATTTTGACCATGTGCCGGGCCAAGAAGTCGCGGATCTCCGACCACTTCCAGCGCTTCATGATGGAAGAGTGGCAAAACGGCCGTAAGCGCGAGATCCCAGATTATGCCCTGGACAAGCACACCAGTCGCGGCCGAACGATGAAACGCGGCGTGCAGCATTGGTTGGACGAAGGCTGCCTGCTCATCCCCGAGGGTGATGTGCCCGATCCGTATGCTCAAACTGCCCAGGAACATTGGCTGAACGGCCGTGATAAGGCAGCAGAGTGGGGGCAGCGCAGTATCTCCAGCCTGAAGACCAGCGGCCCGCCGACCTTGTTCAACTTCATGAACGCGGGCGATGATGATGTTGATTAGTTTTTTAAAATGGAGGTTAGACCAGTGAGCGATTTAGCAGTTAGTAATGTTGGGAATGTTGTTTACGAAGTGCCCGCCCACCTGATTGTGGTGGGTAACAACCAGCGCCTGGAGGGCAATACGGGCTTCACGGACCAGAGCTTGAAGGCGCTGGCCGACAGCATTGGCGAGGATGGGCTGACCAATCCCATCACGGTAACGGCCGTTCCTACCTGCGCGTGTGATGAGCCAGAGGATGATGGCGGCGGCCGGTGTGTCAACTGCCAAACGGAAATGGGCATCTCTTACCTGCTCATCGCCGGTGAGCGGCGCTACCGGGCCATCACCAAGTTTTTGAACTGGGCCACCATCCCCGCCTTTGTGCGTGAGATGGACCACGTGCAGCAGCGATCGGTGATGGCGCATGAAAACATCGGCCGAGTGGATTTGAACCCGATTGAAGAAGCGTTGGTTTTTGAGGAGTTCACCACGGTTCACAAGCTGACCACCGCCGAAACGGCGGCACGATGCGGCACGACGCTGGCCAATGTAGTTTCCCGGCTGAGGCTCCTCAAGCTCATCCCCGAGGCGCGCGAAATGGTGGCTCGCAACCAACTGCCAGTCACGCACGCCGACGCCATGACGGATTTGCGGGAGGATATGCAGCGCGAAGCGCTTAAACTGCTGGGGCGTGCCAACCCCACGTTCGTGCAGTTTAAGCAGTATCTGGTGCAGCTGCAATCTGAGCAGTTTCAGCAGATTGACCTGACGAGCATGTGGGCCGACCTGGTGCAGCAGGGTGCTGAGCAGCAGGCGGCCATGCGTGGTGGCTCGGCGGAGCTGGTTACCAGCGAGGCGCTGCCGCCGGTGCGCGCGGACCGGAAGGATACGGCAGGGGATATCATGGTGCGCTACATGTGGGATTTGGCTGAAGCTGGCCACCAGGACGCCGCCGCTGCGGTGGGAAACCTCATGCAGGTGATGCTGCAATTTCGGAAGGTGAAAAACTTCCGGGAAAACCCGCAGTTTAATCCTAATTCTTGAGAAATCGGCTCTGAGAAGCCGATTTCTTGTTTTATGGGCCAAACAGCCATTGTTGGAACGGTTGTTTGGCCTCAAAACCATGACATTGTCATGGTTTCAATGGAGGTTAGACCAATGGAATCAGTAAAAGTAGAGGCAGCAGGTGAAGCATACCTGCGCAACGGATTCAGCCAGGTAACGGCCGTTGGCGTGGCCTTTCGCCAGTATGATCAACCAGGGGTGTCTGATCGATATGCGGAAATATTTGTCGAGAACTCACGGGGCATGATTACGAACGGCTTTATCTGGGTGCCAGAAACGGCCGTTGTAGAGCTGGCCCAGAAGGTGTTGGCGCAGCAGATACCAAAGGTGCGGATTGTGGTCAAGGATGGTGGCGCAACTGTGGACGAGTGTCCGGCCTGGGTGGATGTGGAGATTGTGGATTTAGACAATTACCCATTGGAAGAGCATGGGGCATGGGAAGAAACGGCCGTATGAACAGTTATCTGATTCGCTATTGCCTGGAATTCACCTGGCCAAATGATGAGGCGGACCAGATTGCTGCACTCATGGGGGAACTGTTTGAAATTGATGGTCGCCTGGGCGAGGTGTTCGACCTCACTGGAAACGGTGAGTTAGGGACGGCTCAGAACATCATTCCCCAAATTGCCCAGTTGAGCGCCAGGCACCCAGACGTGGTGATGACGCTTTGGGGAGACGGTGAGGAGGCACATGATTTGTGGTGCTGCTACTTCAAGGGCGGCGCGGTGCAAATGTCGGTGGCCACCATCCACTATGACCCATTCTGTGAAGATGTATTGAAGCCGATCAGCGAAGTAACATTTTAAGCATAAAGATTGTTGGAAAAGCCCCCTTACATGGGGGCTTTTTTATTGGCTCGCAAAGGCACCGTAAAGGCTTTTATTTCGTGTCTGGTCCCCAGTGCCTATATCAACCTACCAGCCCTAAGGCTTTCGCAAGTCGGCTCGCAAAGGCGCTGTAAAGACATCTATTTCGCGCGGGCCTTGCTGGCCACTACAGACTACCTTTGTGGCGAAACGGCCGTTCTCAGGCTCACCTAAGAGCGCCTCATTGCCTGTCAACCATCATGTGCAACCTGTCCACCTTGGATATAAGCGCCTTCCTGTCAGGTTTTCTGACTGATAGGATTTAAGCATCTTTTAACTCACATTGCTGGAGGTAATCATGGCTAAAAAATTATTTTCCGAATCCGTCACAGTCTTCACTTACGGTGAGCAGCACGAGGTGGCCTTGTGTGGGACCAATGTCAATGAGGACTTCTCCCTGGTAGCCAACGGCCGTGTTGTTTTCAGCGAAACCACCGGCCGGGCCTTCTTCATGGACACCGCTGGCCAACTGTGGATTGTGACCACAAATCATTTTTGGGAGCGTGAGGGCACGTTTGAATCTTACCTGCGCCCGGCTGATCTGCGCGACCCACAGCTGGCCGTAGAAAACCGCATCTTTTCTCCCTCGCAGGCAGCCGGATTGATTCTGTAATTAACTTACTCATTGGAGGTTAGACCAAATGTTATTCAATGGAACGAACACGACAAAGTTAGCTCAGTTCAAATATGAACAGGTTGTATCGGTGTTGGGCAATGTGGAGCCAGGCCGGATTACTTACCAGGAATTGCGACCCTTCATCGCTGTATATCGACTTTACCGAGATTTCCACGAAAACGAGGCCAGCAGCTGGGAGGATATGGCGGCTGAGCGTGACAGTGTGACGGCTTTCTCCCCACAGCTGGAGATGCTGTTAAAGCCCATCGAGACAGTGATGACGGCCGTTATTGATAGAGCCTATGGGGTTGACCCATGCGAAGCGCACCCGGATGACACCTGGATTGAGGAAGATGAGTGGGCTAAGTTGGCTGAGCTGCACGAAAAGCTCATGCGCAAAACGCTGACGGTGGCCTGGCCGGTTTTCTGGAAAGCAGCTTGTGAGGAAGATGAGGAGGTGGCGTAAACGGCCGTTCTTCTAGTCGTTCTAATCTTCGTTATTATCTTTTTCGATTAATCTCAGTATGTAGTCAATATCGTCGGCTAGCCCCTCTTCGATAGGAGTCATTTGAAGTTCGACTTTTTGAGCATAGTCTTTGTATGTATCAATTATTTGCAAAAGCAGACGAAAGCCTTCTTCAACTTTAGTCATATCTATTGGTTCTATCGTAAAAACCTTCTCTGGATTATTCACGAATATGCGGTCTAGATGCGCCCCCATTTTATCGCGTTGTGTTCGGACCTTTTCTATTAATGGCTCAAGCATGACGCATTGGTCTTTGTGCCTTCGCACTGTACTAACCACTTTAGCTTTGGGTGCATGTGGAAAACTTCTAGCTTTCTGCAAGATGAGATTAAACAAATATTGAAAAGTGATGGAATCATCGTGTGGAATAGTTATTCTGGCAAACGCCATAATCGCTGATTCAGTTGCAGCTAGGTAAGTGGCTGAAAAGAGATAGTAGGCACTGGTAATGTCGTTTTCCTTATATAGCCGATGAATGTGCTTTGATGTAGCACACATTACCAGACCTTTTTCGATTTGCACCGCTAACTGATCGAGGGTTTTTATTATTTTTTCCATAGCGCTTTCGGTTGACCATGTGGCGTGATGTTAGGGAATTTGACAGAAAATTGTGTTTGGATCAATAATAGGTATGCGTTAATGTACCATTTATAGCATTGCAAACTGAAAAAGGAGCAACACTTTTCCAGAGTGCTGCCCCTCTAAGTCTAGCTTCTAACCCCTTTGGATCCGGACAGATACCGAGAAAGTTAGGCTAGCAACCTGCAAGCGTCCAGAGAATTGCCATTTAGACCATGGCTTCTCTGGGCGTTTCTGCTTTAGCGTGTAAAGCAGGAGACGAATCAGGTGCAATGCTGCCCCTATCGCCTGAACAATGGAAGTCGAATTTACATCCATGACCGTCCTTTGCAGCCACTAGCTGCCTAAAACAAAAATGCGCAGTCACTTTGGTAAAATTGCCATCGTGGACTGCGCATAAAATAAGCACATAGAACAAGCCCAAAGATACAATTCTGTTCTGTGTGACCAAAGACACAAGATATCACACAGCATTGTTTCTCAGGGTATGAGCAAATTATTTAGTTGTAACTTCATTACTTGCCTGCTTGTGCTCAGGCGGCAGCTCTATCTGACATGGGGGTGAGCTGCTTCAACTTTTCTGTGACATGCTCTGTGAGGAACAGAGCGAGCCTCCAATGCGTAAGTCTCCGCCGAAATTTTAGGACAAATTTTCTATGCTGTCAACCAACCATGCGGATACGATTATTTTTGTGTGTGACCACGAGAACGCATTCAGAAACCTCTCGGCCTAAGACCATGCTATGCACAACTCATAATCGCACTCTGGTCCCTTTTGCTGTATACTTACGAAAACAGGTATTTCCGTAAGTAATAATCAGGGGAGATTTATGAACGGATTAGCAGTTTCTTCTCGCAGTGACAGTTATCACCAGGCCCTGGCCATCATCGATGCGGCCGATTTGGCCGACAGCACAAAGTTGAAGTACCGGCGCGTGCTGGAATGTTATTTGGACGAAGGCCACCCACTCACCGACTCCGCCCAGCTGGCGCGATTCGCCACCTCACTTTCCAATTCCCGACGTGCCCAACTGAAAGCGGCTGTAAAGCTCTGGTCTAACGCGATGATTACGCAGGCCAAGAGCATGGCCACGCCGGATAATATCGACACGGTGAATGCGTCTATCTACCGCTTCCAGGCGCTGCAAACGGCCGTTACGGTCAAGACGGCCAAAGGTGAGAAAGCTCACACGTGGTTGTCTCAGGCGGAGGTCTCGGCGCTGATGAGCGGGGTCACCGGCGGCAGTAACCGCAATTGGCGGGACCGGGTAAGCCTGGCGCTGCTGGTGGGCGCGGGCCTGCGGCGCGCCGAGGCAGTAGAGATGGAGTTTGGCAACGTGCGGCGCCAGCCGGTTCGGGGGAAAGTGCGGTCTGTCCTGGAAGTGCATGGCAAGGGCGCGAAAGATCGCGTGGTGCCCATCTCTGAACAGCTGGCCGGGATGTTGGAGACGTGGCGGGAAAAGTGTGGCAACGGCCGTATTCTGCGGTCGGTGCGGAAGAACGATGCGGTTGGGGAATCCCTGTCGGATATTGGGCTGTTTGGGATCGTGCGGCAGTATGGCGGCTTAATTGGCCACCCAGAGTTGGACCCGCATGACCTGCGACGCACCTACGCGCAGATTGGTTACGAGAACGGCGTGCCACTGACCCAGATGAGTAAGCTCCTGGGCCACAGCTCGATAGATACAACGCGACGGTATCTGAACCTGGACCTGAACCTAGAAGTGACAGCCAGTGATTTTGTGAGGTTGTAGTTGGGTTAATTCTGTTGATTTAGCCATCCAGTAAGGAGCCAGGAGAAAGCTTGTTTGGCAACCTGTAAGGGAAAAATCAAATTGTGAAGATTAAATAAGGTGTCCTTAAGATGCCATCAAAGTGGCACGTTGGTCATCTCGACTTCCGAGACAAAAAACTTTATCCTATATCTAGGATTGGAGTACTAAAAAGATAGTAGTTTTATTCTATTGAGGAAAGTACACAAATATAGATAATTAAACTAATTACAAAAAAAGGCCTTGTGATTTGCGGTCACAAGGCCTTAAGCACAATGTAAAAGGTGGGTCCCTTCGTTTGTGCACGTGCAACTGTATCATACGAAATTGCTCGCCTGCGGTCAAGCTCTCCACCTAACATTGTGCCTTATATCTCACAAGGAGAATCGCACAATGGATCCCAATTTTGTCATCAGTATCCTAGTTGTATTTGGCATAATCGTTTGCCTGCTAATCGTGGCTGTTGTTGCCATTGTATTTGGGCAAAATAACATGGCCGTTACAATGGGCAAAGCAGTAGAGCGGATTGCACGGGAAGCGATTAAACGTATTCCCATCTGATAAGCTACAAAAAAAGCAGCTACGCCGCTCGTTCTGGCAACCGTCTTAGTTTCTGGTGGCTGGCTACGCTCAACAATGTATTGAAGCGTATGGCTAAATCTAACCCCTGGTTATAGGTGAGTTGCCCGATTGATACGGCCGTTCCACGTCTTCTTCTTCCCAGTGGCCAGTTTCTATCTTGCGCCAGTAGCCCCGCGGTGGCTTGCGGATGCCGTATTTTTTGCACCGCTTCTCGATGGCTTTATCAGACACCCCCAGAAGCGCGGCGGCATGAACGGTTGGCATTTCCCATACCAGTTTCTCCAACTCTTTGGGGTCAATTTCAAACCGGCGTGATGCCTCGGCCTGGCACTTCCTTGAGCAGTGCCAGCGTCGGTGCACTTGAGACTCTACTACGGTAAACGGTTTTCCACATACCTTACACGTTAGCTCGATGGGATTTCCGTCAGGAGCAAATAGCTCTAGAAACTCTTTTTGGGTTACCAGCTGGAGGTTTTCAACACGAACATCGTGCCGATCTTTGTTGATAAACCAAATCATTTCGTTGTCATCCAGCCAACGGCCGAGATGTACCGACAAAATATGCCGCTGAAGGGCTACCGTGCCATTCTGCCGGGCCAAAGGGTGTTTGGGCATGTAGAAGCAAAGGTAGCCGTGGCCGTCATCAAAGAGGCGGCGCTGGCTTAGATCAATTGAAAGGCAATCCATCTTTCTCCCATAAGGATTTAGATAACAAATGCGTTACAAGAAACAACACGATTATTGGTCGCTCGATAATCGTGTTGAGGCGCATGCCCAGGCTGCTGGGTGCGGTGACCCTTAAGCCTCGAAAAGCTGTAACCAGCCGTTTCGTTTCGGACGTTCCCGCTCCACATGGCGCAGCATTTTTCCAAGCCCCCTTTTATCGACAGCAAGTTTGATCAGTCGTTCTACGCGCGCGGACTTTGGCGCGTCGGGGTTCGGGTTGTATTGGGGCGTGCGGGAAACGGCCATTTGGCAAAAGATGCTAACTACCACCTTTGCCGTAGCGCCTATCTCCACCTTCCTTGATTATTGTGATTGTCGGGTCAGGCTTTGGCCTTGGTTTATTTGGTGTATCAGATGGGCTGGGCGGTTTCGGGGTTGGTTTCGGGTCCGGTTTCGGGATAGACTTTGATTTGTCATCACTCATCAGGAGGTCTCCTTGCGTAAAAATGGAAGAAATTAATAATTACCAACAAG
Organism: Anaerolineae bacterium; assembly: GCA_020848035.1. Lineage (GTDB taxonomy): Bacteria > Chloroflexota > Anaerolineae > Promineifilales > Promineifilaceae > Leptofilum. The sequence goes on from JADLAX010000007.1 coordinate 86,969, forward strand.
GCCTAGTTCTAGAACAACGCTATAAACTTCTCGAATATTTAGTCAATGCAAACAGTAACCTAGACAGTAAAGCGAGCGCGCTGCTTCAAACCGGCGGTGTCGTTGTCGGGCTCGTGGCGGCGACCAGTTTACCGAGCTTTGCCCAATTAATTAGAAGTTCGAGTTTCACATCCACATTGGCCTCGCAATTCTCGATATCGATCGCGCTTTTGCTTTTCCTGGCTTCCATCTGGCTTTATCGCGATGCCCTCTCCCCACGAGGCTATGGCGTGCCAGGCTCGTCGGATTGGGACGAAACCTTTAACAACTACCTGTATGCAAAACCGGTAGCTTGCTTTGACAAAGTTTTAGTCGACTTGCTGCGTGCGATCAAAACAAACGAAGAGCTAAATCACAAAAAGGCCGAGCTTGTGACCCGTTTGGGTTGGCTGCTTCTGGTTCAAGTCTTTTTTGTTGCCATAGCAATAATCGCAGCCGGCTAATTCTTTCTGATTGGTTTTTTGTTGTCCGATTCGCCACCTCGGACAATCGTATTAGTCGGCTCCGGTTGAGGCCGGGGTGCCTGTTTTGGTTCTTGCTTCGGTTCGCTTTTCTTGTCACTGCTCATAATTGATTCCTTTCGTTGTTGGGATAGGGCACGACCGCGAAACGGCCGTGGTCTAATCAAACAAACTCTTTTGCTGCGGCCCGTCTTCCTTCACTCGCTGCGCCTGCTTAAACGTCATGCTGGTAGGTGGCATCTGGGGTACTACTCCGCGCAGCAGCTCCTCGATGGTCAAAATCTGGATTGTCGGGAAACGCTGGTTCCAGCCAGGCGACTGGTAAAAACCGGCCGAAACGGCTTCGGTAGTCATGTCTCTGGTGGGCGCCTCCAGGGTGATAAAGAATCCCATCGCGGCCCCTTCTCGCTTGACGGTACCCACCAGGTCGCGGATCTGCGAGCTGCTAACCTTGCCGCTTTTTACCTGGACCAGGATGCGCTTTGGCTTGCCGCTGGCATCGTCGATGAAGGTGATCACGCCATCGATGCCGCGATCTGCGCCCTTCTTGCCCTGCTTGCTGCCCTGCTCGCCGCCGGACGGCCGTGCCTTAACTAACGACAGCGCCCACCACTCAAACTGGAATCGGTCATCCTGGGCCAGCTGCCTGGCCGACTGCACCGACGTTGGTTCGCCCACGATTTGGAATTTGGCATCAGGAAACATTTCTTTCAGGCGGTACTTCATGAGGGCTATAGATAGGTGGGTGATGTCGATACCGATCCAGCGTCGGTTTAACTTCTGAGCAGCTGCCACTGTCGTACCGCAGCCACAGAAGGGATCAATTACAATGTCACCAAGGTTGCTGCTAGCCTGGAGAATTCTTTCCAGTAGCTCAAGGGGTTTTTGTGTAGGATAGCCAAGGCGTTCGGCTGCTTGTGAGTTAATAGGGTTAATGTCTAGCCAGAGGTTATCAACAATCCGCCCTGGCATCTCGTTCAAGTATCGCTTTAACTGTATGCGCTTGTCTTTGCTGCTGGGATACCATATCCTTCCTTCTTGATCGAGTTTCAGCATCGTTTCTTTGGAATAGCGCCATCCTTTAGGGGGCGATGCATGTCCTTTCCATTCATACATCAGGTTCGGTCTAGGGTTAGGGCTAGTCATATTATCTAACCGATAAGGACCTCTCCCGTCATTGTCGTTGTAACGATACTTGGTAGTTACGTATTCGGCATGGTGATCAGTATGTTGTGGATTCCAAGTAAAGTTGTTGGTCTTTGAATAGAAGAGAATTATATCCGTAACTGGAGACCATCTTTTTGCATCGCTATGTGTTGTTGTCCGCTTCCAAACAATCTCGTTAATAAATTGTTCTGGCCCGAAAATTGTGTCCAAAATAATCTTCAGATAATGGCTCGCCGTAGGGTCGCAATGTAGGTAAAGGCTGCCGGTGGGCTTCAGCACCCGGTGCAGCTCCACCAGCCTGGCCGCCATCATGACCAGGTAGGCAAGCATCTGGCTGGGGCCAATAAACTGACGCAGAGCGGCGATCATCTGGCTCACCCGGTCCGGAGCGGCCGTTACCAAATCGTGATATGTCTCTTCAGCGGCGGCGTTCCAATGCCAGGTGTCATCGAAGGCCGCTATCTGGGCCTCGGATTCTTCCCCACTCTCGTACTTGAACAGCACATTGTAGGTGCGCTGGGAGTTGAAAGGCGGGTCCAGGTAGATGAGATCGATAGATTCATCTGGAATGTACTCCCGCAGGATATCGAGGTTGTCACCATAGAAGAGGGTGTTTTGGTTGAAGGGGGATTTCGCCATCTGCATTATCTCCGTGGGGTCATTGAGGAACGGCCGTAACTGTTAGCAGCTCGCCTGGGAGCTTCCACCTGAGTAGCTACAGGAATCCACTAGCGTGGCCCCATTGCGGAGGTAAGCGGTATCGCCAGTGTTATTCCAAAACGCCTGGGCGCTGCCCCAGTAGAGGTTGGTGGCATTGTTGGCACCGCTCTTTACCCAGACCAGCACGGCCGACCCGGGTGATAAGCTGAATCCACCAGGAAAGTTGTAGATGTGGCTGTCGTTATCGCTCAGCGTCCAGCCAGTGAGAACAGCCGTTGTGCCGCCCTTGTTCTCGATGCGCACATATTCGCCAGCCACGTCGTCGCCAGCCGGGTTGTAGACAATGAGGGTGATCTGTACATTTGCTGGAGCTACAGTTGGGGCTGGAATGGTAGCTGTGGCCGTTGCGGTTGGGGTCGCAGTGGGTAGCTCGGAGCGGAGCACCAATGGCAGGTAGTTAAAGCTATCAGGGGTAGCGTTGCCAGCAACGGCCGTTTGTGGGCGCGCTGCTGTTGATAAGAACAACAAGGCAAAAACGGCCGTTGCTAACACGGCGATGACAACTATTAAGTTGTGGCGAAGCGGCATATAAACCTTCCTCAGTTGTGTTTGCTCGTTACGGCACTGGAAAGCTTGGGCACCAGTCTTATCAAACAAGTATCCGCAATTGTCAGGATTTAGCCAACTGGCTGCCGCCTCTGATTAACCAGCTATGGTGTTTAAAAGTCAACCCCTTCGACTGTGGCACGTAATCTGTCAACCACCTGTTTCAACCTGTCTACTTTGGAAATAAGCGCATTCCTGTTAGGTTTTCTGACTGCTAGGATCAAAGCATCTTAACTCACATCATTACAAGGACGGTTGACATGATTACGGTAACTACTGAACTCTTGGCAAAGGCAAATGAAGTCGTAGGTAAGGTGTTCGCATTAGCGGGAAACGAAGACACTTTGTTCTCCAGCGAGCAAGTGATGGCTTTGGGCCTGACGGCGGATATGCTGGTCAGCGACCAGGAGACCTTGATAAACACGATTCGCGGTTTAGCCGGTTCCATCTCGCGTTGGGCGAGTGATGTCCAACACGAAGTTGAAACCAACGGTATCCTGGCGCGAGTTGAGCCCAACGGTCTGCCAAATTTGATCGAAGAGATGCTGAAAGCCATTGTGCGGTTAGAAGCGCTTCGGGTGCATGTGTACAGCTTTGCAGAATTGGCAGAGCGGATGATTTAACCATCATTTATTAAGGCAAGCGGGCAGATGGAGGCTGCCCGCTTTTTGTTTGGGGAACGGCAGTAACCTGTCAACCATTCTGCCCCACCTGTCAACTTTGGAAATAAGCGCATTCCCGTCAGGTTTTCTGACTGCTAGGATCAAAGCATCTTATTCATCCACACATGGAGGTTAGACCAATGGCCAATTATAAGTTAGAGCAGTTTGAACGGTTGGATATGCTGGAAGATGCGCGGGAACATCTTCAGCAAGCAGTGGAATTGATTGAGCAGGTTTTCCCGGATGACGAGTACGTGAAAGCGTACATGATTGATCATCTGAAAATTCGGGTAGGTTGCGATCACGGTTTCCTGAGTGGCGACCTGAACATTGACAGCCTGATTGACCGGATTCAGGATGGTGAGGAGGAGTAAGTATGCCGTGATTTGTAGTTAGGCGGGTGGCCGGTGACAACTTGTCACCGGCCACCCGCCTTTTTGCGGGGAACGGCCGTAACCTGTCAACCATCCTGCTCTACCTGTCAACTTTGGAAATAAGCGTATTCCGGTCAGGTTTTCTATCTGCTAGGATCAAAGCATCTTATTCATCCACACACGGAGGTTAGACCAATGGCGAATGAAGAGTTAGGACAGTTTGAACGGTTGGATATGCTGGAAGAAGCTCGGGATCTTCTGAAGCAGGTGATTGAACTGATTGAGCAGGTTTTTCCCAATGACGAGTACGTGAAGGCATACATGATTGACCGACTGAAAATCCGGGTGGGTGATGGTAGAGGCTTCTCGGACAGCGACCCAAACACTGGCAGCAGTCATGACCTGAGCATTGACGGCCTGATTAAACGGATTTTATTCGGCGAGGAAGGATAAGTTATGGAGTGATTCACAACTGGTGGGCCGCTGGTGACAACTTGTCACCAGCGGCCCACCTTTTTTGTTGGAGAACGGCCGTTCCGCGTGGGTGAAAATTGGTATTGAAACTTGGGAAAACTGGCCCTGCACAGGACTTCCCGTCAGGTTTTCTGACTGCTAAGATCAAAGTATCTTATCAAACACATCAACCAAACGGAGGTGGCCATCATGCAAGATATCGTGAAATTTTTCCAGGATGACGTTTTTGTAAACAAAGAAGTGGTGCGTGAAGGGTTTGCCCACTTCACCATGGGTCGGATTTCATTCCGCCGGTTCGTCAAATTCATGGAGCAGGCCATGTTCGTGTGGGATGAATGTGCTAAAGAATACTTCAATGGCCAGGGCGTTGTAGTGGTTGTTAAGAGAGACCGCCCTACCATTTCAGTGGTCGTGAAGCGTGAGGCCTGTTAATGGAGGTACTGCCAGAAAATAAACACAATCGTAGGCGGGTGGCGTGAGCTACCCGCTTTTTTTGTTGGGGAACGGCCGTTTGGCGAGGGTGAAAATTGGTATTGAAATTTGGGAAAACTGGCGCTGCGTAGGACTTCCCGTTGGCGAATTGTCTGCGTTAGGATCAAAGCATATTCACCAAGCAAACGGAGATTAGACCAATGGACACCACAAAAGACTTTTCGAGAATCAAGTACATGTACAACGTAAACCGGTCGCACATCCGCCAGATGGCACCGACTGAATGGGCGGCCAACGGCCTGCAGGTGCCCGCTGCTGGAAAGTGGCAGCAATATTGGATTACGCACACCGACCTGGTGAATTGGTATGGCGGCGAAGAGCGGCTGAAGCGCAATTACAAAACGGCCGAAGCCGCCGAGCGTCGGTTATGGCAGGTGTTTGATGAGATGTACGGCAGCGTAGCCAACTTCTTCCAGCAAGTGTATGAGCCACGGCCGGAGCGCGTGACTAACTACTGCCAGCAGCTGTACACTCGCCGTCGGCGTCAAAACAAGTAGTTGACAAACATGATTGCGATTGTTTACGGTAGCGGTGTATCTAGCTTTGCCAACTCGAACTCCTCTTCCTAAACGAAAGCCCGCCAGCACCCACTGGCGGGCTTTTGGTTTTTGGGACTTACTTCCGGTTCATCTGATCCATCAGTGACAAAACGGCGACGGCAAACATCCACACATTAATCACCAGGTTCCAATCAATTCCGCAGTCCATGCAACCAAACCTCCGCAAGTTAAATTTTCAACATGGTTGCACACGCACACCAACGGGTTGTTGGTGCGCCGGACAAATTTGCAAGACTCCCCCCACCCCACAATATAGGTAATTGGCTCGCAAAGGCACTGTAAAGGCGCTTATTTCGCGTGGGTGTACTGAACCTATCTATTCATACTGGCCTCCGAGCTTTCGCAAGCCCGCTTGCAAAGGAGTTGTAAAGGTTTTCTTTGGCAGGCTCTTTTATTTCCCCTACTGACCACAGGATCGGGTAAACGGCCGTTTCTACGCAAATCTCGTGATTATGGACAGAAAAAAGAAAGTTTGTTTATAATGGTTGCAGATGGTTTCAAATAGTTGCAGATAGTTTCAGGAATATTGGCCAATGACAAAGAAGCAGACCCCAGCAGGTTACGTAGTTGAAGAAATGGACATCGACGAGATTGCCGAAGATGATGGCAATCTGAATATGGGAACGGTGCGCGGTGCGGCCGTTATGGATTTCTCTCTGAACACGTTTGGCCCAGCTCGTGGCGTGGCGCTCGACAAGAAGAACAAGGCGATGGCCGGCAACAAAACCGTTCAGGCGGCTAAAAATGCCGGGGTGAAAAAGGTCATCGTTGTGGAGACGGATGGCGACGTACTGGTGGCCACCCGCCGCCGCGACATGGACCTCGACGATCCAGCTGATAAGCGGGCACGGGAATACTCGGTAGCCGATAACCGGACAAATGAACTTGACCTGGCGTGGGACGCTAAGCTGGCGGCCCAAGCGGTAGAAGAAGGCGCTGATTTCAGCGTCTTGTTTTATGATGATGAGTTTGCCCGGCTCACTGGCGAAGATGATTGGTACTTCGATGACGATGAGGGCCAGGAAGATGTCGTCGACGATGTGGTGCCTGAGATGGCCATACAGCCCTTTGAGCACTATGACTACCTCATGGTCATGTTCCGCAGCACCCTGGATTGGTCCAGGGCGCTGGATGTACTGAAAGATGCCGGGCTCATCAAGCAGGCCTTCACCGTTTCGCGCAAAACACGGAAGGTTGGGCTGTGCCGCGTTATCGAAGGCTCGGCGCTGCTGGATCTGCTGACGGGGATTTCCGAATGAGCGATTTGTCATTGCGGATTGTTATCCCCAGTCGCGGCCGTGCCGAAGAGTGTAGGCACGCTTTACGTCTTTTCCCCCAGGCCACTGTTGTCGTTCATGACTATGAATACGATTTGTACCGCCAGGCGCTGCCGGAGCGGGTTGAGGTCATTGCCCATGACCAGGATGGCGGCATTGCCCCCATTCGCCAGTGGGTGCTGGATCGCTTCCAGGAAGAGGCGATCTTGTTTGTGGATGACGACGTTCGCTACCTGAAGGTCGTAGCCGGGTTTGAGACGGCCTCCCGCGTTATTCGCGACCCGCGGGCCATTGCCCAGGTGTGCGAGAATGCGGCGTATGTGGCCAGTGAGATAGGCGCGCCCATCTTTGGCTTTGCCCAGACGAGCGGAGACGTGCGCAAGTATAAGCCGACCGATCCCATCAACATGACGGGGTGGGTCGGCTCTGTTATTGGCGTGGTGGGCCGCGACATTGAGTATGACACCACGCTGCGGATGCGTGCCGATATTGATTTCTGCCTTCGTGCCCAGCTGGAGCAGCGCATCATCTTTGTCGATACCCGCTTTGCCTTTGTGCATCACAAGATGTTTGCCCACAAGGGCGGCAACGCCCACATGCGCAGCGCCGAGCGCAGCCAGCGGGAGATAGAGCTGCTCCGGCAGCGCTGGGGGAATTGGGTAGATGTGGTTAAGGGCAAGGGGGTCATCCGCATTGTGGTGAAAGTGAAGCGGAGGCAGTCAGGGCTAAAGAACTGAAATGGGGAGACCGCCGAATACCGCCATTGTCGCGGCACGTCGCCAGAAGGTGGCCCAACTGCTGCTGCGGGGGCTGACGCAGCGGGAGATTGAGCGGGCGTTAGCCACACAGAAGATTTTCAACCCAGATACGCGCAAGCCGTGGAGTCTGGGCACCATCAACGCGGATGTCAAGTTGATGGAAGAGGTGTGGCGGCAGGAGGCAATCCGCAGCCTGGCCGACCGCAAGGCCAGGGTGGCCGCCGAGTTGGAGTATCTGCGGCGTACGGCCTGGGCAGAAGGCGATCTTGAATTAGTACGGAAACTGCTGAAGGACGAACGGGACATGTTCGGCCTGGATGAACCGATAGAAGTGAGCTTGCGGGCATCGGGCAGTGTGGATGTTAACCATAGTGTGGCGCAGCCAGCGGGAGACCCAATTGTTGATGATATGAGTGAGGAGGAGCTTGATTACTTCATTGCCAACATGCTGACCAAAGTCGAGATTGCTCCGCCTGATCAGAACGTCATCGAAGGGGAATTAGTGAGGGAGGCTCATGAAGAATCTGTTCTCGAAAATCAAAAATAGAGGGATGGAAATTTACACCATCATTCTGATTGTGGTGCTGGTTTTCTGGCTATCACATTTTTTGATCAACTACGCGTTTAAGTAAATGGTTTCACCTGTTCCAATCGCTCCAGCTGCCAACAGCCTGGCTTATAAGCGTCAAATCGCCTCCGCCTTGATGAAGAAGGCACGGCGGCAGCAACGGCCGTTACCAACCCGGCGCGGCGGCAATCCGATTGATCTGCTGACATGGAACTGCCGCTACCGCCAACAGCTGCGCCCGGGCGAGTGGTTTGATTTGCCAAATCACAAGTACCTGGTGGACATGTTCGCCGAGGTGGCCAGGGAAATTGTGTACATGAAGGCGGGTCAGATTGGGGTTAGCGAGCTGCTCATCTCGTACGCGCTGCACGCCTGTGACCAGCGCAGTGCCGACGTTCTTTACCTGATGCCCACCAACACCGACGTGAGCGACTTTGGTCAGTCGCGTTTTGGGCCAGCTCTGGAAGCAAGCCCATACCTCGCGTCCATCGTGGTTGGGGCTTCTGCTTCCAAGAATCAGCGCGGCGCCGACAAGGTAACGCTGAAGCGCATCCGGGAAAACTTTCTGTATTTGCGCGGTGGGTCGGTGGGCAATGACGGCCGTGCCCGGCAGCTGAAGTCCATTCCGGTGGATGTTTTGGTTGGGGATGAGATTGACGAGATGGATGAGCGGGCCATGCCGATCGGCCGTAAGCGCCTGGGTCACAGCCCGATTAAGGAAGTGCGCCAGGCATCTACCCCAACGTATCACGGGGTTGGGATTCATGCCCAATGGGAGCTAAGCGATCAGCGGGAGTGGTTTGTCCCCTGCCCCCACTGTGGCAAGTGGCAGCAGTTGGACATCAACAACATTGTGCAGGTGTGGGATGACTTAGGACGGCCGATTGTATGGCACGGCCAGGAAGATGACCGGGCTTACATTGCCTGCACCAGGTGCGGTAAGGAAGTGGACCGGCTGGCCAAGGGCGAGTGGGTACCCAAGTATCCAGGACGTTCTATTGTTGGATTCCATCCCACCAAGCTGATGTCTGGGCACACCCCCCTGCTTGCCGTGGTGCTGAACTTCAACACCGTCGACGAGACGGCCCGGCGCGAAGCGTTTAACCAGGATTTGGGGCTGCCGTACACCCCGAAAGGCGGCCGTTTGACCGAAGAGGATCTGCGCGCGTGCGAGCGCGAATTTGCGCATGGGCCGCTAGATTATGATGCCGGTGCCGCTATGGGCGTGGACGTGGGCAAGCTCCTGCACGTGGTCATCCGGGCGCGGCCGGACGAAAAAGGGGAGCGGCGCCAGCTGTTTGCCGGAGCCGTGATGAACTTCGATGAGGTTAGCCGTCTTATGCAGCAATACCAGGTGAACACCTGCGTGGTGGACGCACTACCGGAAACGCGATCTGCGCGGGCTTTTCAGGCGGAACACAAGGATAAGAAGGTGTGGTTGTGCCATTACGTGAGCGCGGAAAGTGGGGCCAAGAAAAGCGGGCCAGTGCAGTGGGATGCCCGGCATGGCAATGTAAACGCTGACCGCACCTGGACGCTGGATATCACCTTTTCCCGGTTTTACGACAAGAGCAATGTGCTGCCCGCTAACATCAAGAGCGTGGCGGATTATCACAAGCATTTATTGGAGCCAACGCGCGTTGTGCATGAGAAGCCTGACGGAACAGTCGTTGGGAAGTATGTGGGGGATGGAGATGACCATTTTGCCCACGCTGAAAATTACTGCGCGATCGCGGCGATGCGGCCCACAGGGTGGGCAAGATAGAAGGGTGAGGCATGAGCATACTTCAAGTTTTGTTTATCGTGGGATGTTTCGGTCTGGGTTACTTTTTGCCAGATATGGCTATTGCAGTCGGCGGTAGTGACAGAGATTTTGGTGACGGCGCCAAAGTTTGCATGGCTTTTAGTTGCGCCTTTATCGGCGCTTATTTGTCCCTTTAAAGCGAGGTTGTAATGGGTAGGCGAAATGACTTGATGCTTATTGCAAATGTTGATTCTTCGGCATTCGAGGAAGCGATGGCCAATATGAAGCAGGTGGGTGGATATCGTGGCCCACACACGATTTGCACAACCCAGCCTATGACTATCACGCGAATCAGAATACGGCCGTTTCAAACCGGGCGACGTATCTGCAAGGTCCGCATTCCTAAACAAAAAGATGGGAGGTCTGTATGGCCACAGCAGTAGATAAAGCAATTGAGCGGGCACTTGAGAGCAAGCAGCCTGTTTATTCTGGCGAAGAAAAGCCGTTGGCGCTGACCTTTACTGCCTTGCTGCGGTGGGCTGAAGAGCGCCCGCCTGACTACGGTGCAGACACGCGGAAGTTTGACGAGTGGCACGAACGGTTCCTGCACCGTGAGCCTCACCTCAACGGTGTGGTGGGCCAGGCCACCAGCCTTATCCGCAACCGTGGCTGGAGCATGACGGGCGGCAAAATCCAGGTGAACCGCACAAAAGAGATCTTTCATGATGCCGACCGGCAGGCAGGAGCGCGTTTTGGTGATGGGTATCGCCGATTCATCACCCGCATGGCCCGTTCTTTCTACATTGCCTCGTTTGGGGCAATCTGCGAGTTGGGGCGTGATGCTCCGCCACGGATGTCTGCTGGCGTCACTACAGCTGGACCGCTGCGGGCAATGTGGTCAGCTGATCCGACCCGATTCAAGGTGCGTACCAGGGGCAGCAAGACCCATGCTTTGCCGGAATTTCCCCTTGCTTACTACCCGGCGCAAGGAAAGATGCAGCATTGGCGCCACGGCGACTTCTTGCGCATCGTCGATAACCCCAGTATCCGTGAGGACCTGCCGGTGGGCTACAGCGCTGTGGCCATGGCGCGTGAGCTGGCCGAGATTCTGGTGGCTGTCTACAAGTACGACAAAGAAAAGCTTGGAGCACGTGCACCGAAGGGTTTGATCATCCTAAACAACATCACTGAAGACCAGTGGAATACGGCTATGAAATCTCGCCGGGCCGAGCTGGATGGCCTGGAGCGGGAATATTTTGGCGACGTAGCGGTGTTAGCCGGTTCCTCGGTGGAGCAGGTCGACGCCAAGTTGATGGCGCTGTCCAGCCTGCCGGAAGGCTTTAAGCGGCAAGAGGCGATCGATTTACTCATGTACCTTTACGCTCTGCTCTTCCGTTTCCCCCCAGAGGAGTTTTGGCCGGTGCGCGGGGGCAGTTTCGGCCGCGGAACAGAAACGCAGGTGGGTGTAGAGCGAGCTACCCGTAAGGGTGACATGGATTTCTTCAGCGCCTTCCAGGAGCAGATGCAGAAAGAGCTGCCAGCGGCCGTTTTGCTGGAGTATGAAGAGCGGGATGACCGCGGGCGTCACATCGAGGCAACGATCAGCGAGATTCACGCCAAAATCGCCTCGACCCTCTACCAGGCGGGGGCACTCAACATCGAGGGGCCACTGCTGACCCGCCAGCAGGCGTTAAGCTACCTGGTGGCCAACGGCGTCATCCCGCCTGAATGGTCTGAGGCGGTAGAAGACGTTGAAGCCACGGACACCGAGGTGGCCCGTATGAATTTGCTGCGCGAACGGTTGTTGGATACCAAGCCGCAGGTGCATCGTGCCATTGCCCAATATCCGGATCAGCCCATCGTGCGCTACCAGTGGCCCAGCGGCCGGGAGATTGTGCTGTGGGAACGCGGAGACCAGGCTATCAAGCGCAGCCACCTCATCACCAAGAAGCGGGCGGTTCTGTATCGGAATGAGGACGCCGACCTGGTGATTACTGATGAGGATGTGGATACGGCCGTCGCCGCCGGTAACGGCCGTTTGGGGGCAGAGTTCGCACAGCTGCTAGAAGCGCCCAAACTGGACGCCTAACGGGATCGAATGGATGCGTCGCAGCCCCCTACCCTTGAGGAGTTGAATGCCATCGTTGAGCGCCTGACCGTTGAGGTGCATCAGCTGAAGATGTCTAAGGCTGAGCTGCGGGCGATGGTGGTTTCGGTTTTTCAGCAGGAACAGGAAGCGCTGCATAAGCGGGTTTTTGACACAACCGCATTATTTGAGGCCCGACTGGATGCCGAGCTGACAAATATGTGGGAGGAGGTATCCAAGGGCCAGGTTCTTACACGCCAGGGGTTTGAAAAGCAAAGTGAACGCATGGCCTACCTGGAAAAAATTGTAGAGCGATGCTGCGAAGAGATGGCTGGAAAACCTCGTAAGCGTAAAGGTGATACCGGTCAGTTTTTCCGGGAGCAGACACTCCTTTGGGCAAAGAAGCTGGCATTGCTCATGGACCAAACGCTTGATATGGATGATATCCGGGCGATTTGTTTTGAGTTCGGTGTGGACTTTGAGCATCTGAAAGGCGAGGAGAAGCGAGCCAAGATCAGACAGCTCATCATCTACTTTTTTCAACGTAAGACGCTGCCGCTTTTGGCAGACCATTTACAACTTATTCGGCCGAACATGCAATGGCCGCTAACGGCCGTTGAGGCCACACTCGATTTGTGAGGGGAGGTTTAAACGCATGATTGAAATGATTTTGAGACTGAAGGGGAAGCATTACGCATTGTTTTTGGCGTTCCTGTCGTTTTTGAGCTTGGTTGCTCTGGTGTGGCTGGTGCTGCTCGATGACACCCGCTTCGCCGACGGCGAGGTGCTTTTAGCTGCGGTAGCCTTCATGTTGATGGGAGTTGGTAGCGGATCTATTGCCGCTGCAGATGAGGGGAAGAAGCAATGAGATTCATGAACGCAAAGGTTTATTCCATGATGGATGAGCTAAGCCTGCGCATGGATGAGCTGAACCGAAGGGAACGGCCGTCTACGCCCTCGCCAGACCTCTCTGTTTTGCAACCCCTGATTGATGCCGTAGAGATTATTATGGCAAAGGTGGCGGCTCTGTGGGAAGAGCTGGTGATCGCCATCCGCGAGGCAGCGGCCGTGCTTGTGCCGCATATCTGCCGGTTGGGAGAGAGCTTCGGCCGGTGGCGTCTGTACAAAAAGCTAAAAGGCGTCATTGGCAAGCGAGCTGCGTGGTACGTGGCAGAACGGTGCCCAGCCTGGCTGGTGTGGAGGCTTACCTGATGGCAAATCCGCTCGATTATTCTCGCTTCCGGGTTGTGGTGGTTAGTGGGCCGCAGCGCTCAGGGACCACAATTGCAGCTCGTATCATCGCCACTGAAAGCGGGATGCAGTACGTCGACGAGGATGATTACGGCACAAAGGGTGTGGATGGCTGGAAGGAGCTGGTAAAGAGTGGCCAGGGGTTAGTCATTCATTCACCGGCGATGGGCCGGTGGGTTCACGAGGTTGACGCTGAAGACGTTGCTGTGGTGTGGATGATGCGGCCGTTAGCTGACATTCTGGCCAGCCAAAAGCGGATCGGCTGGGAGGAAGGCGACGAGCGTGCCAAATACGCCATGACGCCCAAGGACACACGCCCAATTGCCTTTGTGAAGAAGTGGTATTGGTACACGCACCAACGGCCGTTCATCACCAACGCCTTCGAGCTGGAATACGAGCAGCTTAAACACCATCCGTTTTGGGTTGAAGACTACAAGCGGATTCTATTTGGGAAACGACAATGGAAATAAGACGAAAGCGCGTAAACGGCCGTGCGTACAAAGGCCGAACAATCCGTATCCCCTCCTGCCCTCAGTGCAATGGTTATATTCACATGAAACGCGACCTGAAGGCCGGGCCACTTGAGGGGTATGACGGGGTAACTGAGATGTATCTGATTTGCCCCAAATGCCAGCACAAGATTCACATCTACTTTATGAATGCCCAGCTGGAGCGCCTGCGCCAGGATTATCGCGCCGCGCTTACCCGGGCGACGGGGATTGGCTCCACGCTGCTGGTTCAGAAAGCGCAGGCAAAGGAGCGGCGCTATGTAGAGCGGTTTAATGCGCTACAGAAAGAGATGCGTGATGCATTGGGGCTTCCTGAATCAGCAGGTATCCCCATGCACGATGTAGAGGTGTAACATGCCCTGGGCCTGGGACGATACACAGAAGATCCACATCAACACCGATGACGGCAGCCGCATGACGCGCGAGAAGCTGCTGGCTTTCTCGCAGCAGTCGGTAGAAGCCTCGGTAAGCCAGATTAATACGCTGGCCAGCCAGATATCGACCGGCATTCTGACCCCGGCGCAGTGGCGCGAAGGGATGCGGGAAGAGCTGAAGCATGAGTACATTCGACAATACCTGCTGGGGCGTGGCGGCCGAGACCAAATGACCTCGGTGGATTGGGGCAGTATTGGTGGTTCGCTGGTGGAGCAGTACAAGTATCTGGATGGCTTTGCCGATGTGGTGGGCGGTCTGACCGAGGGTCAGATAAAGGTGCGCACGTTTGTGGACCTGGTAGCTTTGGCAAGATTGGGAGACGGCCGTTCTGCTGGGTGGGTGGAGTTGTCTAATGGGTATTCCGTGGCGTTAGGCAGCCTGGTGGGAAACGGCCGTTTGGCCAGCGGTGTACAGCGGGCAGCGATGTATGTGAACAGTGCGCGTGAGGCGTTCTACCGCGCACGTGCTCGCGCGCTGGGGTTTTC
>JADLAX010000008.1 GCA_020848035.1 Anaerolineae bacterium
ATGCTATTGTCCCCTTTGGCTTTCACCGCCAGGTTAGTCAGTTGACCCAGAAGCCTCCTTCCGAACTTCTCCTTGTTGCACAAGGAATTCACTATCGCAATACCACGGCGCACTCGAGGAAAAAATGGACGCAGCCATCATCAGGTACGCCTTGTCGGCCAGATTCATTGGCCCGGATGCGCTGCCGGTAAGGCACCAGCCAGCCGGGTGTCCGACTGACTGGTGTGTGCGCCAGGACCGGAATGCCCCAGGCATTATCCGCAGGGAAAAGCTGGGTAGCGTGCAGGGCGTCGAAACTGCCTGGCTTGCTTTGCCAGCGATGGCTGGTGCGGGTCATTAAAGTGCGTCTCGCCCGATGCTGCCTGTTTCCAGATCAGTAGGGTCAGACGGCCGTTCCTCCTCACCGTTACCCGGCTCCTCCAGTGTTCCTGTTACTGGCTCAGAAGGTGTTGTCGGCTCGTCTGGCGCGACAGTTTGACAGGTGGCTGGTGCGGTTGGTAGTAAGGCCGCCTCATCTGTTGGGGTTGGGGTTGGTGTTTCGGCCTCTCCCCAGCGGGTGTAGATGCGTGGCCCGTATTTCGGTCGAGGCAGACGCAGCAGCGAAATTGGCGGCAATTTGCTGAAAAGCGGAATGGGATTCAGACGCTGCCCCAGAAAGACAAACCGCTGGGCACCGGTTTGGGTAGACACCAACACCTGCTCTTTCGGTAAGGCCATCATCTGGCTGGGCAGGAGTTCCGGCTTTTCTTGCCAGGACCAGGAAGCACCCTGGTTACTGTTGGTTTGCGTATTGGCCCGCCCTTCATTGTCTTTATGCTGGCGGGAACCGCGGGATGAGTTATGCGCCGGGTTTGCTTTAAGCGTCATGCCGTATAGTTGCGACATCTTTTCGGCCGTCTCGTAATCCGCAGGCGGATACCATACCTGGTGGGTACAGTTGGAAAGAATGGCGCTTGTACCATCCGATCCGTATAGCGCCTTTAGCTGGGCGATAGACTGCACGTAGAGCAGGAGCGTGATACCGTACCCGCCGCAAGTGGCCAGGTAATCGGCAATGTTTTTCAAACCAATGGCCGGCAGTTCATCAATCGCCACCAGCAGCCGTTCGCGACGGTTTTGCTGCATCTGGCGGCGTAAAATGGCGGCAATTGTGGCAGCTACCACTCCACCCACACCTTGCAAATCCTGAAGTGAATAGGTGATATACACGGTCCCATTCTGGCCCACCCAGTCGGGATCGAGCACCAGATGGCTGAGGACATCCGGCGGGGCAATGGTATCGATGTGCTTTTGATACTTGGCCAGCCGGGTGGTGAAGTTTCCAAAGGCCGAGGTGACAAACCGGTCATCTCGACACGCCTCTGGCTTGGCCCCATTGGTGAACACCCGCACGTGCCGCCGGGCGGCTGGAACCATTTCCAGACCCGTGAGCGCCTCGACCATATCGCTTTCAGCCACGTCAATTAAAACGTGCAGCGCATCCAGCCCTTTGGCCTCCGCATAGGCACCCGCCGCGTTAAAAAGCGACAGCGCTTTTTCGGCAAACACCGTTTCCCGACTTTCCCACGGCCGCATCAGGTGGGCATGCAGTTCGGCCGTATCGTCCCGATCTAACAGCCGGTCGTAGTAGGCGGACAGGTTAATCTGGTGCCCAGGGAGGCAATAAATGGGACCAAACTGGCTGCGCCAGGCGGCCGTACGCGCCATCTGCTCACCTTTTGGATCCACTATAAGCGCCGGGCCCGTCCAGGTAAGGAGGGTGTCGGTTAGATGAAGCCCTTTGCCGCTCCGTGTTGGTCCAGCGACCAGCAGATGCCCCTCGCCGGAACTGAAATCCAGACCAACTTTCACCAGTTTCTTTTTCTTGTTGGTAAGGGTGGCATAAGGCACACCCTGTTCGATTGCCAGCTCCTCGGCCAGCTCCTCCTCTTTAAGGCGACCTTGAGAGCGGGCAAATTTGCTCACCATTTTCTGCATGTTGAACAAGGGGTTGGGGGCCTGGTCTAAAATATAAATAAGACCAAAGAGCGCCCCAGGCAGGGTCAGGGCCAGGACAATCCAAAATAGATTGGGCTCCTGTGCCGTTTCCTGGATGAGGCCCAGCGTTTCTAAGCCGCCCCATAGGAAACCAAACCCGCCCATACACAGGGACGCCAGCAAACGGGCCGGGCCAGTTAACCGGGCGATCCCGGCCACGGCCGTAGGTGCATAGGCCGCGCCAGCTAACCATAAGACGCTAAAGCCAAGCAAGAACAACAGCCAGCGTCGCTTGGGGACAGACGGCATTTCCTGCCACCACTGTTTGAAATACGTACCGTTTTTAATTTCTCCCATTTCAAGATTCATAGTCCTATCTCCCATCCCCGGCGCTGTGTCGTTTCTGGGTGTTCCAGTTCGAAAGCAGCGGCCAGGTCTTGCCCCAGCTCGGTCGAGTGGGTTATTTCTGTTTCTTGTCGTTCTTGATACCGCTCCACTTGCAGCTGCTCCAGAGCTGCCTGCATCTTTTGCTGCCAGGCGGTGTACTGTGCTTTGGCCAGTTTCTCCTGACGCAGCAAAATCACGTGGGCGTGCTGGTTGTTGGTATCGGCGTGGAGCATCAGGCGCCACTCCTCTACACCGCTCAACACACTGCCCTGCGCCAGGACGTGGTTAAAATCATCGGGAAGCAAACCGCCGTGGCGGGTGGAGAGAAGCAGCTGGTAGGTGTAGTCATAGCCATAGGCGTGAACTTTCTCCTTCGCCCAGTGCAGGGCGTCGCTGTGCGGGGTCGCCGCGCCGTTGTGATCCAGCCAGAGGCCGCGCTGCTGCGACCCTGCGGTTGACTGGTGCCCCAGCGCCTGCTCACTCCCGGGGCGCAGGGCAAAGGTCGGTTGATCGATGTAACGGCCGTAGGCGAGATAGTTCATCAGTCCCTTCAGCTGCCCGTAAGCCGGGTTTCCTTTGGCCGAGCGATTGTTGATGCGCTGGCCGCGCACAATAGCCAGACGTTGTTTAGCCATGCATTTGCTCCTCCTCCGGTCCGTCGAATAAAGCTTGCACCATCGTGACCGACTTTTTTTGCTTGATGCGGCGAATGGCCTCTTGTTCGGCGTTGTTTTTGATGTCGTCATGCAGGCTGCGGATGCGCTGGTGGAACTGGTTACGACCGTCGCGGGAAATGTTCACTCTAGACACGAAGTCGTCAGGATGTTTGCCCGCCAGCTCGCGGATGAGTTGCAGCATGACACCTTCCGACATTGTGCGGGCAGTAGCCGACTCGATGGCGATGTCAGACAGCAGCCGGGCAATGCGGTTAAAGGAGAGGCGGATGCCCTGAAGCGTCGTGGCGCGCAGGGCGGGAATAGCGTAGGAACTGCGTTCATCATCCAGCCCCATCAGCGCCAGTGTTTCGATGGCGGCGCTGAAGTTGAGGCCGTTGGCTTTAGCCCACGCATCAATCTTCTCCCAGCCAAAGGGGGTCAGCATGATGTGTTTGGAGTAGGTTTTATCTGGCCGACGGGTAAGGCTCGTTTCATTCATAGCCCGCCTCCGTCATCGACCAGAAAGAATCTGCCTTTTCTTGGTTTAGAATCTCGGAGTTTATTTCAGGAAGGGGTATCACCTCAACAACAGTAGTCGTTGACTTTTCGTTGGTTAGTGAGCGTTCTATCAAGACCACCATCAACAAACCAGCCAGGTTAAAAAAGATAGTCAGCAACAGCCAGAGGACAAGCAATGTGCTGGCTGTTAAGGGGGCCATGCCGGATTGTGTTCGGTAAAAGTCAACGCCATAGGTCATGAGGGCCCCAAAAAACAGGTCACCTAAAAATGGCGGCTGATATAGAAAATTACTTTTTCTCATCGGTATTCTCCCTGTATGGGTTTCTGGTTGAAGAATTTTGCTGACCTGCAATTTTCAGATCAGCAAAGACAAACGTCTGGCTTGAGTCAGTCGAAACAGCAGACAAACGGGTTATGAATCGTTGGCGGGGCTGGCAAGAGGCGGAAACTGCTCCAGGCAGAGGCCGGGCCGAATCAAGCAGGACGATGGGTCCAGCCAGAGTGATCTGCAAGCAACCTGAACCATTACCGCCAGGCCGTGGTTTCGGCTTACGGTAAAGACCGATCCATAAATTGGAGGAGTAGGAAAAAGGGGGAGTCAGGCAAACAAAAACGTCAACTACGCGTTGCCAGAATTGGAAAACAATCCGAACAGCAACTTGTCCGTTGCCAAAGCCTTGGAGGCGGGTTGCCTGATTTGTGGTTGCTTTTGTCTGTGTCAAAGAATGCACTCAAGGAGTGCATCCGTGCGATTACGGGGCCATTTTACGTAGTGAATTGGGCTTTGTCAACGTTTATTTTTATCTCCACTTGCTAACCGTACGTCTCTTGTTCTTTGTCCGATGTTAATTTTTGGGGGACGGCCGTACAGTAGGAATTTTATAGCGCTTGCGACTTAACGAGCTCTTGTTTTGACTTCATTCCTTGTCGGTGAACCGCAAACGGTGCGTCTGGTGCCTTCGAGTTACGGGCATTCTCCACCATCATTTTTACGTCGGCCCATTTTTTCCCGCTTTATGTTCTTAACCAGATGTATAGGCGCCAAAATCCCCGAAAATACGATTCACCGGACGTAAAAATGCGGAACAGCAACAGCGCACCGCAACGAAGGGTGGCGGGTGGGCACGGTACCTGATGGCCAGAGCCATCAGGTTGAAGTCCCTGGACTTCAAGAGGGTGGGCAGGGTGGGAAATACGCGCAGCATGAAGGCAATTTTGCCTAACGACTGTAACTGTCCGTGGCCGCATACGGCCGTATCCAGCGAATGTGTCAGATGAGCTGAGAAATCGCTCATCCAACACATTCAGGTTCACCTAATAACCGTTGCCATCCAGCCAATACGGCTTATTGCTCAACTTCCGGGAACGACGACGGCTCGATGAAGACCACGGGTTTAGCCACCATAACAGGCCAAGCAGCAGGAGCAGAATGAGGGCACCTTCAACCATAGCATTCCTCCAAAAAAAGAGCAGCCACCCCAAAGGCAGCTGCTCTTCTCAGTAACTGGAAATCACTCTTCCCGATCTCAGAACGGGATGTCGTCTGTTTCGTATTCAGGCTGCGTCACACTGGCCGAGTGACCATTGACCCCGTTGCTGCTGCCGTTGCCATTGCCGTTACCATTGCTGCCGAGGAACTGCACCCGGTCGGCCACGACCTCAAACGAGGCGCCCATCGAACCGTCAGTGCGTGTCCACAGACGCGGACCACCAGTGTTCGGATCAGGACGCAGGCGGCCTTCAACCAGCACTTGGCGTCCTTTGCTAAGGTATTCATTAACCGCTTCAGCCTGACGTCCCCATACTGAAACGCGGAACCAGGTCACTTCTTCCTGCGGCTGACCGGTGTTCCGGTCAGTCCAGCGCCGGTTGCAAGCCAGCGAAAAATTGGTGACGGGCTGGCCATCGGGCATATAACGCATTTCTGGTTCACTGCCTAAATTCCCAACGATCATAAGTTTTTGAAACATGTGACACTCTCCTTGAGCAAAAAGGTTGATAAAAAAAATTCATCTCATCAGGCGCGATAGCGCCCCGGCTGACCCACCCATCACCCTGGCATAACGCAAAACCTCCCCAGGCAGGAAAAGAAAAAGACGGCAGCCAGCCCGAAGGCCAGCTACCGTCCTGGTAGACCTGGTAGAAAGAAACGAAAACGCTAAACAGATGGTTCCAACACCGCCAACACGTTGCCGTCAATAGCATGCGCCCAAGCAATGCGCCACTGATCATGACGAATGGCGGCCAGCTCGTGGTCCTTCTGCACATAGCCAAACAAGTTGCCCTGCGGCGTGCGCGTGATGACCCGGTTGTTGTCCATCACTTCAGTGGTAAGCAGCAGGCCGCGGAAGGCATCCTGCACATAGTCGGCGATGCGGGCCTTGGCCTGGCTGCGTTCCACCGGCGGAACATCTGCCATGCGGGCATACGGCCGTTTTCCCGTTGCGTTGAGCAGGTTCAGCCAGACGCCGTTTAGACGCACCGGGACCCCGGCGGCATGTCGATTGGGTTCATCGGCGTAATGCAGCACTGCCCCCACTGTCGTCCACACCGGCTCGCCTAGCAGGCCAATCTGGCGCAGCACTCGGAGCATCAGTTGGGCCAGCCCCGGTTCGCGACCGCTCTCAGCCCCGTCCCGGTCTGCCCCCAGCTGCCAGATGAGAGCATCTCGCACCGGTTCGCCCGCCTGCGGCCCCTGGGCGTACAGGTAGGCTGCCGCACCCAGCAGCACCAACGGCCGTTTTTCAACAGGCCATTGGTTGAGGTACGTTTCGCTGGCCAACCGAGCAGCGGCAAAGGTAGCTTGCAGCGCCAGCGCCTCATCCGCTTCAGCAGATTTGTCTTCGCCTGGCAGCGCCTGCCGCATCACCTGGCTGTACACCCGACGCAGCTCCTTGCCTACGTGCAGCCAGCTGCCGCCCTGGTCAAACAGCGCCACCGGCGGACACGCTTCGGTGGCCAGCGCTTCAACATCGGCCCAGTATTGCGCCTGGTGCATGGCCAAGGCGTTGGCCAGGCTGTCGAGCCAGTGAGTTTTGGGGCGAGGGGTCGCCGCCGCTGCCTCTGACCGCAGCCATTCCGGCAGCCGGTCGAGCAGCACGGTCGGCATCGCTCGATTAGCGTTGGTCTGGCCATGTTTAACCATCCGGGAGATCGCCATCTGGTTCCACTGGCGCACGGGTGTCAAGTCCAGCCCGGTTTTCACCGAGCCGTCGATGACTGCTTCCAGGGTAGCTGGGAGTTGATCCGGTAAACGGCCGTAAACCGCCTTGCACAGCATCGCCACATTGCAGAAGCCGCCCAACACACCCTGGTTAGCCGCTGCCTGTGTGATAGTTGCCGACATGGCCGCAACCGAGTATGATACATATGTTCTATGGATGTTGCCTGCTTCCAATTCGCCGTACTGATAAGTGCAGTTATCAATGCGGGCTGGGAGCAGGCGACTTTGCATTTTGGGGTAGGAAAGCTGACGACTGCCGGACACATCCCAGGCGATAGTATGACTGTCGTCTGTGGGCTCCAGCAGCACATACTCACCCAGTTGGTTGGGGCTGCGCCATACAAGAATTTTGTGGCGACCAGCGTCAGACACATCGCTGAAAGGCATCACCCACACCGCGTCATCCCCGTCACAGCCGCCCAACACATCGACGATGAAGGTCAGCCAATCATGGTCGTTGACCCAGGCTGTGGCGCAGGTGGGGTCCAGTTCGATATGCCCTGCTTGCACCTGACGGTTGCCCACCGCCGCCGGGAAGATGTAGTAACGGCCGCCCGGCGCAGGACAGCGCAGCTTGCTGGCGCGACTACCCAGCCTTTTGAGATGCTGTTTGGCAACGGCTTTGACCATGCCAGAGAACCACATCAGGCTGCCGCCGCTGGCGATGTACTCACCGACGTGCCAATCCGCCAGGGAATCCAGGTCGGCGACTGACTCCGCATCGTAGAGCCGGTTTAAGACCGCCTGCAAACGGCCGCTGCGAATTCCTTCTAGAAACAAAGCGCTTTCCATGCCCGCCCAGGCCAGCAGATGTTCTGGTTGAAAGAAGGGGTGCAAGTTGATAATGCTCTGGATGTCCAGGCACATCTGGTCTTCGCTGTGGATAGGGTGTAGGCCAATGAAAACACGGCCGTCGACCAGCGCCAGCTCCTGCTTGGCGCTGCCTACAGGGAACATGAAGTCTACGGCGAGATCGTCCACGACCAGCACATGCCCTTTGTCCTGTCCACCAGCGTGCAGCGTTGTTACTTCAAAGCGGTTACTGTGCAGCAGTTCGCGGCGGTGACGTTCGTGGAGGTCCAGGCTGTCGGCCAGCCGTTGGACGAAGCCCCGGCTGACCTGGCCGCTGCCGTCCCACAAACGGCCGTCGAGCAGCTCGTTGTAGTCGATGCTGATCTCATCCTCATTGAAGAAACCCCAGTAGCGGAACGGCCGCATGACGCGGGAGAGCCGTTTGCTCAAGACGTAGCCACCCTTGTCCATAGACAGCCGCAGGCCAGCGCGGGCCAGGAAGGTGTTGGTGTCCATCTCCGGCACCAGCAGGTCCAGAACCTTGTCATCTTTGACCCAGCGCAGCGTCGGTTCGGCTGCCTGGAAAATTTTGTTCAGTTCTGCTTCGTTGCCGAAAGGACGGGAGGCAATCTGCCATTGCAGCGCTTCGGGCAGGAAGGGATAGGTCAAGCCACCACGGTTGTCATCAAAACGTAAAACGGTCATTTTCTTGCTCCTTGTTTAATAGGTATGGGGGGTAAATAAAAAGAGGTGCAGCCTGGGCGACTGCACCTCAAAATATGAAAGGTGGACAAATCTGTTTATCAGTTTCGTATAGTAGTGATACTGAAAAACGGCCGTTGCCAATTCTTCTCAAAGCCAGCCTGGCGTACCTGTTCTTCGCCGCGACAGGCCCGGTAACCCAGTTGAAGGGTATGGCGCAGCCAACGGCCGTTTTCACGCCAGGGCAGGGGGAGGCAGATACCCAGGTAGACGTCTGAATGGTCCAATACAAAGACATCGTTGCTTTCCAGGTAGAAAGGGCCTAGCCAGGCAGAGACACTTTCTTCCCACGCAGATGTCTGTTCTTTATGATCGCGCGCCCAACGACTGTACAGCCAGCGTGGCACGTAGCTGAGAAGTAAAAGGTCAAACCCGTCAGCCACCAAACGCGGCAACGTTGGCGAGGCCCAAACCGGGTACCAGTAGGCATGGAGGCCCGTTTGTTCCAGGCAATCCGTGCCGTGACAAAGGTGAAAACCAACCTCTTGTCGGCCAAAGCGCCACAAGTTGTGGCTTCTGTTAGGCCAGGGCAGCCCGCGCAGGCCAAGATATAGTTTAAGACACTCCAGGGAGCGCAACTGCATGACATGCAGATGGAACGGGCCAAGTCGGGCACTGTAACTCTCAGTCGAGGCACTGTGGAAAGCTGAGATACGTGGCATCCAGGGACGGGAAACGAGCCGCAGGATCAGACGAATAAAGAGACAGGTAAGCATAAAGGTAGACTCCTTTTGGGATAGGGGGAAGTAGAAATGGTGAGGATTGGCGGACGCCAAAGCCGCCGGTTTCAACCCTCACAAAGCCCACGGCCGCAGGCCGTCTTGAGGGGAAAAGAGGGGGTGCTGCTCTTTATGGTGCCAGTTTCAAAAGAGGAGAGAGGCAACAAAAAACGGTCGTTCCTCACGCGAAAAACGGCCGTTTACCCATCTTGTAGGATTCGCTAAATAATGCGAATCATCGGCAAATAATGAGAATGAAAATGGTGATTCAGATTTTGGGGACAAGTTTTTTCGGTTCAAATGCCCCCATATGTACCTTTCCCTAAGCAGTTAGCCCCATCCGAAGCATATTTTGGGGTCACGTCAGAGAAAGAGGCGTGTAGAATTTCGCGTTGGCGAAACGGCCGTTTTGGTAGGCTATTCTCATTATTTACCGATTAAGGGGGACTCAGCTTCAATGGCTTCTCTCTGGTGCCATTCTCATTATTTACCGATTCATTCTCATTTATTACCGGATCCTACACATCTATCATTTAACCGGGTCAGTTGGATCTGTTTTGTAGCATCGAGGAAAGAGCGAGTTTTCAGATAGGCTGCGCCGCCAACAGCTTTTGGCGTAACCGCCAGGTATCCCCGTAACGCACGTGGTTAATCCACCCCTGCACGCCAGCATCCAGTTCGGCAAAAGATATATTGCCCTGTTGATAAAGGGAAATATTGGCCACCAATCGTCGCCGGAACTGCACCACGTTGCGTCGCTTGAGCCCAGGAGGGCCGTTTTGGACGCTGGCGCAGACTGTTTCTCGGCCAGATACTGTTGATACGTCTGCACCTCCGTCAGATTTTTCCCGTCAACCAGTGTCCCATTGCCATATTGAGGCGGCTGTTTAACCGTCGAGTTGCCGTTAGGTGGACTGGCGACTTTACCGTTGGCTTGACCACTACTTTTGCGGGTCACGGGACGGCCGTTCGCCACATCAGCCCGCTGCTGATGAATCCCATTGTCCTGGATGGGGCCGGTCTTGGGTTTTGCCGTTCCGTTGGGCGCACCATTTGGCTCGCTCGCTGTCGCCACCAGCTGGAAGGGAGCAGGCTGTCCAACAGATTGCTGGTATGCCATCATCCGCATCACATCCCAGGCGTGGAGATAGGCCAAAACTGCCGTTGCCATCCGCCGCGCTTCGTACAGCTTGAAGGTGACATTGACTTCCACTTTAGCCAGGCCATCGGCGTGATCGCCCCGGTAGGCGTCACTTTACCCGGCCCACTTTTCAATTCCACATACACGTTCTCACCTTTAACCGCAACGGACAGCACCCGGCTGACTGTTTTGTGGCGGTCTGACGGTTGTCTTATGAAGGAAGAGCTGGCTGAAGTGAACAAGGCGGCTGTGCGGCTGAGTCAAGGGAAAAGTTCTTTAGCGACAATGTAAAGGGACTGTTTCGTAATGGCAAGGGCAACTAAGGAAAACGAAGTGTAAGGCAGAAGGTGGATGTCATTCGGAAAGAGACGAAGAGGAGAAAGCGGTCGTTGCGCCGCCAGCGTATCTTTACCCACTTGCATTTATCCACTTAGCCTTTACAATGTTAATATCCTCGCGGCATTGGTATTAGCAAAAAACTCCTCCCCCAAACTGGCACGAGAGAAACGCGACTGGAACAAATGCCGCAGGCTTAGGGAAAATCAACCTCCTCTGCTAATGCCTCGATGTACCCGGAAAAGCCGCCGCCCTCCTGGCGGCTTTTTTCTTCTCAATTTCCACAAAATTTTCTATAATAAAATTGTCTCTATCGTGTTAAAAACCTTCAACCTTAGCAAATACATGACAACGACTATTTCAGCCTATTTCGGCATATTGACGCGCCGAGAAAACGGTATCCTTTATTTTTACAAACAGGATGATCTGGCCATAAATGAGAATGTCGCGATTGATATTCTTACGGCTATTTATGAGCTGAACGGCACAACCCCCGTTCGGATCATCGTGTTCCAAAGCTCGCCCACGTCCTACACTTTTGAAGGAATCGAAATTCTGTTGGGGGCGGAGAACTTTGCAAAATCAGCCATTTTTTGCAGCACCACAATACAGCGATCAGTTGGGCATCTTATTCAAAACCTGGCCCGTGCTCAAAAAACAGAGTTTGACATTGGTGTATTTGCATTTGTAGAAGAAGCAGAAGCCTGGATAGGTGTGTAACTTCCGTTTAGAAAAGCCGCTGTCACCTGGCGGCTTTTTTGTTGCCTGGCCCGTGGGTATGGCTTTTGTTGAGTGTCCGATCTACAATATCCAGTGTAAAGATGATTGACTGAAACCAGGTCAGCATACACTTTTCCATCCCCCTTGAAACCGAAGCATATTTAGATAATCCCCTAGACAATTAGCCGCCAAAGCGGCTAATCAGGTCAGCAGTTAAAGTGAAATTATGAATACCTTTAATTGGCTTGCTGCCTTCCCCAAAATATCGAAACGAAATCAAATCCTGATATGCGGCGTACTTTTAGCCCTGATTGCGGCCATCGACTGGTTAGCCGGTCCGGACATTTCCACCTCCATTTTTTATCTCCTGCCTATTTCCCTGGTCACCTGGTATATCAGTCAAAGGACAGGGCTAATCTTCTCGGTAACCAGCGCTGTTGTGTGGTTCACTACTGACTATTTCACAAATCCAGACCAGACATTCTGGATTATTGCGTTTTGGAATGCCATCGTGCGGCTGGGATTTTTCCTGATTGTGGTATTTAGCCTAGCAACTCTGCGCCGCAGCCGCCAGCGGCAAGAAGATTTAGTGGCATTTGTTGTTCATGATTTGCGTGCGCCATTAGGCAATGTGCTGGTTGCGCTGGAAATGTTGCAAGGAGAAGTTGATGAGGCAGACGGTGCCAGGCATGAGTTAACAAAGGTAGGACTCTCCTCAGGGCAGCGAATGCTCAATCTGGTAGATTCGCTGCTGGAGTGGTCAAAACTGGAAAACGGCCGGTTGAAGATTGATAAGGATGCGGTGCTGGTGGCCGATTTATTTGCCGAAAGTGTTGCCCAAATTGTGCTTACAGCGGAAATAAAACAAGTTACGATTGCCGAGCGGGTGGAGCCGCCAGATTTAGTCGTGCTGGCCGATACCTCCCTTACGTTGCGTGTCCTGGTTAATCTCCTCAACAACGCTATCAAGTTTAGTCCTTTAGGCGGGATCATTACTCTGGAAGCAAAGTTGGGCGAGGAGGCCAACGTGATTATTACCGTTCATGACCAGGGTATGGGTATCCCGGCGGACTGGCAGCAGCGGGTGTTTGCCAAATATGGCCAGGTGACAGGCGGAAAGTCGGGGGGCAGTGGGCTTGGTTTGGCGTTTTGCAAGCTGGCGATTGAAGCGCAGGACGGCCGTATCTGGCTGAATTCGGAAGCGGGGCACGGTACGTTACTTTCACTCGCCTTACCAGTCACGAAAAATTTAGCCCAAATAAGTAGAGAATATGACTGATTGTAGTAGTCAGAATGCCCCTTAACCTAAACCGGCGAACGGTACTGTAAATATTTGATCGCTTGCCGGTGTATAGAAATCAACCCGGTTCTCGTTGCCGTGGTTTCCTTTCATCTAACAACAAGGACAATAACTCGCTGAATATTTTCTCGGCCAAGGGTTCATTGCCGATATTATCTTGTAGACGCAGCGTAGAAACGAGCAACATACCATCTCCGACCGGCAGTTTTTGCACCAAACCGGCTGGACGACGCAGCCAGCCAACAAACAGTCCAGCCAGCACCTCGTAGCGGAAGTCCATCGGGCGCACCGAGCTGATAACCGTTTCCGGCAGCACGGCCAAGAAGGTAAAATCGAACCGACCATCTCCTGGAAGCTCTCCGGCCCACAAATCGCGGCGATACCAGGCAAAGCTGCTGGCCCAATCGCCAGCCCAACCAGTTCCTTTGCGCGCATTCAGCGAGAGTCTTGGCACTATGGTCTGCAACGCTTCCGGCGTTTCAGCTAGAAATAACACGCGCCCACCTTGCTCCACAAAACGGCGGTTGGCTTCCGTGAAGGTGGTGACGATCAGGGGGACACCAGGTGAAGGATCTCTTGTGACAGTATAACCCGCTTTCATCAGCGCGGTTGTTAGCTTTTCATCGGCGCAGGTTACGACTGGGGTGGAAACGGCCGTTGGCGGTAAAACCATCATCCCCAACTCATTACACGCTATTTGCCTTCCGGACGCATCCACCAACGTCAACCGTAGTGAAACCCGCGCTGGCTGCGTCACAGCAGGCATTTCTAGTTTGAGGGGGGGCAGGGGTACTGCCTGAGCAGGAACGGCGGTTATATTGCCCATTGTGCCGTCAACTTTTGGCGTGTCGTCGCCAGCCAGTGACCAGCGCAGCGACATTTCCCGCAGCGGCTTCGCACCAAAGTGGGATACATGGAGGGTGATTATGGCCGTTTCCGCACTGCGCCACGCCCGCCGTGCGACACGAGGGAGCACCACCGTATCCGCATTAATTTCCGCCAGCCTATTAAAATAGACTTTGGGATTACGCAGCATATCCAGCAGGCCGTTACATTCCCAATGCAGGTCGGTAAATTCGGTGATCACATAGCCACTAATCTGTGGGTGCAGACGGATCGTCTCAATCTCATAGCGCAGCGCCTCAAATTGTGCCCACTGTGAGGCGGTTGTTAATCCAGCGTAATCGCCGAACACCTTGTCCAAATGCAGGTCGTAAAAACGAAGTCCGGCCGCATGGGGATAAACATCACCGCCGCCCCACTCCCAGCCGGTTTCAAACCACCACGGTTCACCGCCAAAATGGGCCAGCAGCGGGGCAATGTCCGGCAGCCCCCAGTTGCCAAATTCAGAGACGATGAGCGGAGCGCCATCCTCGCGGTTGGCCTGGAATTCGGGTGCGTACAGCCAGGAAGCACGGTTGGCTATGCCTTCCACCCAGGTGTTCCAGCGCGCTGCACCGTCGGGCATGGCCGCATAAAAATGGAAGTCGTCCAGGTCGCTTTTGAGGTGAGCATTGGGGAAACAGGGTGAGTTATCCACGACCAACCGGGTGGGGTCAAGCTGTTTTACCCAGGCAAATGTTTCTGCCAGCCACACACGGTGGTCGGGATTGGTCGCTAATTCTGTCCCCCACGCTTCGTTGATAATCGTCCAGATGATGATTGAAGGATGATTCCAATCTCGTTCAATCATTCCAGCAATAGTTTCACGTCCGCGCCGTTTGGCCGGTGCGGTTAGCTGGGCCCAGTTGGGCAGTTCGGTCCAGATGAGCAGCCCTATCCGGTCGGCCGCTTCGTAATAACGCGGGTCGGCCACTTTGATGTGAACGCGCAGGCAATTCAACCCCATCGCCTTTGCCTGCTGGAATTGCTCTTCGATGTATGCGTAAGATGGCGGGGTATAAATGAGATCTGGATAATAATCCTGGTCAAGAGCGCCGCGCAGGTAAAGGACACGGCCGTTTAACCATACCTGTCCATCCCGGGCTTCAATCGTGCGAAAACCAAACGTCTCAACCACGGTGTCCTCTCCGGCATCCGTGCGCAGCGTGACCCGGGCGGTGTACAAATGCGGCGATTCAATATCCCATAACTGCGGGTTTACCAGCGTTAGGCTGAATTCAGTGGCGGAGGTTACAGTATCAGCCACCTCTACACCTTGAGGCGAAGAGAAACTCACCTGAATCTGATTCGCTTCAGCGAGCGGTGGATGGGTCATGACGGTCACTGATACCTGACCGGTAGCGGCATCCGGCGTGATTTTGATACGCCGGATATGGTTTATAGGGCGGCACTCCAGCCAGACGGGCTGCCAGATGCCGCTCAGTGGCCCATACCAACTTTGTTTGCCGTGCGGAACCTCTGGGAAAAGTTCAGGCGGGTCGGTGACGCGCACCACCAGTTCATTTTCGCCAGGACGGGCAACGGCCGTTACATCTAATTCAAACGGCAAGTAGCCGCCCTCGTGCTCACCAACTTTATCCCCATTCAGCCACACTTCAGCCCGATAATCTACCGCGCCAAAACCCACTATCAGGCTATCGGTCAGCCACTCGGCCGGAATCTCTACCGAACGGCGATACCAGGCCGGCCCAGAATAGGTGCGCAAATCGTCAAACTGCGCCTGCCAGGGGCCAGGAACCGTAATTTGATGACAGCGATCTTTAGGCAAATTTGAGGGAGTAAAAGATGAAGCAGCATCGACCCAAAACTGCCATTCTCCATCGAGCGAGTGCCGTGTTCTTTTGCTCATGATTCCTCCGCTAATTCGGGGCTGCCCTGGGCTATATAGCGGCGGTACGTCTCTACCAGCGGCGTTGCTTGCCGCTGTAATATCCCGTTTTTGTCAAAGGCTGAATCCCACAAGCCCAGATGAAGTAAATAATCGCCGACCGGTTTTTCATTACGGCGGTATTCCCAATCAATCATGGTTATCATGGGGAACCAGGTGTAGCCGGCAACCGGAACCCCTTCGGCACGAATAGTGGCAACGGCCGTTATCGTTTCATCCATCCATTGGGTACGGCCGTTGACGTCTCGTCTGGCGCTGGTTTCCGTAATCATCATCGGAATCTGGTAGCGATTCCAGGTCTGGCGCAGCACGTCTGCCAGGTGGTAGCCGTTGAGTTCGCCCCGCATCCTCAGGTTCCCGTCCGGCCCCATGACCGCTTCACCGCCCGACCAGGGATAGAGGTTGACGCCAAATAGATCCACCGTGGCTGCCTGATCACGAAGCCAGGCCAGGTCATTTTCTGTCATGCCGTGATGAAGCAGATAAGGCCACAGGAGGTGACTGGTGTTTACCTGGCCAGTAAACAGGTCATAGGCCAGATAAGTATGGGCATTCCGCTGGTCTACACCAGCTTGCAGCCGCTCATCCTCCGTCCAGCTCCAGCCCAACGCCTCTACCTGGACAAAAATGGCATCAGGATCAGCCTCCCGTACTGCGTGAGCAGTTCGCACCATGCCGCGCACAATCGACAGGAGGATTTTGACGTAGCCGTCTTCTCCTTCCAGGTAGGGTGGCCATTCTCCGCGTCGGCCACAAAACTCGGCGTTGACGGTGGGTTCATTCAGCGGCGTGTAATAGCGCACCAAGTTACCGTACCGTTCGGCCACCGCGTGTGCATATTCGGCCACATAGTGTGGATAATCTGCATCGAGAAAGGATTTCTCCAGCCAAAGCGGCGTGCCGTAGTGCATTAAATCAACAATAGGGTGAATACCTTTTTGGTTCACTAAATAATCCAGAACTTGATCTGTCCAGGCCCAATTGTATTGCCCCCGTTGGGGATTGACGCGATACCAGGGAATGCCCCAGCGAATATGGCTGATACCTAATGCAGCGGCGCGATCCATATCTTGACACCACAATTCATAATGCTGCGTCAACTCATATTCATCTAACGCTCTGAGTCCGGGCCGCTCTTGAGGGATGAACGTGTTTTCTATGCCGACGGCCCAATGGAAAGTATCTGATCGGTACATATATTACTCCTGTAAGTAGTGCCGGGCGCTACGTTGGTCGCAAGGGTTTCCATTCATTACTGAGTCAACGGGCTGGTGGTTGGGTTAACGATAGGCGACATGGCTACGCAGCCTCTGCCAGGGCTATTACCCGGACCATGTCGAAGGCAGCAATAGCGCGGCGGCCGTATAAGCCGACGCATGTTGCTTTTTTTGTGATTGGCACAACCACGACTTCGTCCTGCTCCCAATGGATGGTGAGACGGCCGTTTTCTTTGCGGAAGCGGAACTGCTGGTAACCAGTTGGATCGAAGTGGGACGGGAGAGGGAAAAAGTGTGCCGTCTTGTCATCTTGCCAGCGGGCAGCCCAGCTGTCGCTAACTCGCTCAATCGTTAGCAGTGGCCCCTGACCGCCAGGCAATAAAACGGGTGCAATGCCGTAACTGCTGCCACTGTCCAGCCGAGCATTTACGACCAGTTCATACGCCAGTAGGTATGGCCCCTTCTGAAGAAGGCTCTCGCCGTTGAGATTGGTAAAGGCGAGCTGCCCTTGTTGAATCACCCAATCGCCCGGGTGCTCACTGATCCAATCCAGGTTGGTTGGCGCCCCCTCGTTCTCAAAACAGTCTTGCCAGCCGATGGTTAGGGCAAAACTGGCGAAGGCTGCCGGTATCTGGTTGGCAAACAGAGCAATGTGGGTGGGAATGTGCGCCAGGTGGCCCTGCCAGTCGATCGTGTGGTCGTTAATGGCGAGGGATAGGTGACGGCCGTTGACCTCCAAACGCAGCAATTGATAAGCGTCAAAACGAAAATCGGGTGGCAATGGAAGTAGCTGTTCACTGTCATTGGGCCAAACCAGGACGGCCAGGCCTTGTTCGGGGATAAGCCGAAATTGGCACAGGGTTGCACCCCCATCAGTCAAGGTAAGGCCATAGCTGCCACCCTGCTTTGCCAAAGCGCGGACGCTGACCTCAGCCAGGAAGGGAAGTGCCTGAACAGAGTAGGTGAGAACGGCCGTATCACTCAGTACCGCACCATCATTTACTTGCCACTGGCCGCTGACCTGCCACTGTTCATTCAGCTGGTCACCATCAAAGAAATCGGTAAAAGTGGCGCTCAGCGGCTGGGGCTGGGGCGTATGGCTGGGACCGAGGATCAACATACGTTCCCCGGCAAAATCGAGGGGGTCAAGCGCCAGTTGACGGCCGTTTCCATTCCCCCAGCGATGATAGATGCAGTAAAGCTGGCGGTTGTCTGGGCCACGAACGACCGAATTGTGACCTGGACCAATAACCTGATCAGGAACGGTACGTAAAATCGGTGGCACCTGCTCCCCATCACAGGCCTGCTGCCATTCGTCATGGGTGTGCAAATTCCTGGTGGTGGCATAACTGACCCCATAGCTGGGGTTTTGCCAGTTGCCGCCGCTGAACATCTGGTAATAAATGCCTTTGCGCTTGAGGACAAAAGGTCCTTCCAGCGTATGCCAGCACACGCCGCCTTTCTCCATCCGCTGAGGATCATATATTTGCCAATCGTAACGGGCGCGGCTGACGGGGCGTGGCCGCCCCGTCAGTGTAAGGGGATCCAGCAGGTGATCCATTACCGTGCCAGTGCCAACACGTTCAAGATCGAGGAAATCGGTGGCATAAAAGAGGTAATGACGGCCATTGTCATCCCTAAAAACGTGGGCATCAATGGCAAACGGTTCGTTTGTCAGGCGGCGTCCGCTGTCCAGAAACGGCCCCTCTGGGTGATCAGCGACGGCAACCCGAATGTGCATAGTGGTTTCGTTGCCTACGCTGTAGTAAAGGTAAAAACGCCCGTTGTCGACTGTCACTTCCGGCGCCCAGTAACAAGGGTGATTACCGGACAGGGGTTCCATCGCCCCGCCCACTTCCTGCCAATTTACCAGGTCGCGTGAACGGAGGATGCCAAATAGTCGACCGTCATGCCAGGTGCCGGTGCAATAAGCCCAATATTCACCGCAGAATTTGAGGACAAAAGGGTCAGGGAAATTCCGACCAAAGACGGGATTGTGGTAAATAGGCTGATAGGTTGAGGCGGCAGGCTGCATTATGTCCTTTTTCTTCTCTTGGGCTGCGTGATGCGTTTTGCGCAGTGTCAGGTTGCCAAGCCCTGAAATAAATTGACAAAAAAGGGCATAACGCAACACGGCGAAAACACGGAATCAATTACTGCAACGTTGTTTTATGGAATGGGCTGCGGTTCCGTTGTTGGTCCCATGATTTTGGGCATTCCATCTTCCCAGATCAGGCGATCCAGCCACATAAAGCGGGCGTCACCGCGTGTACCAGAAGTTGTTACCTGCCAGACATGGTAGGCTATCCACAACTCACCGTCTTTATCCTCAATAATAGTTTGATGCCCGGGGCCTACTACCAGCGGTGGGCCATCCATAACGCTGCTGAGAATAGGGTTTTCTGCCGCGTCTTCGCAAGGGCCAACGGCCGTTTCGCAGCGAGCGTATCCCACCGCATAAGCTGGACTGGCATAATCATTGGCCGAAAAGAAGAGTGTGTAACGGCCGTCTTGGAGCAACATCGTCGGAGCTTCAATCACATGTCGCTCCCAAGCACGGTCATTTCGCACCAGCCGGATCGGTTCACCCAGCAGAGCCAGGCCATCCTCACTCATTTCCTGCACATAAATGTAGGTTGGTTGGTTACAGCAGTTGCCATCATTTTTCCAGTACAAAAAGAGCGTCCCGTCAGCATCGCGGAACGGGCTGGCGTCAATAGAGCCGCCTTCCTCAACCTGGCAAATTAAGGGAGTGTCGCTTTCGTCTCTAAATTTACCTTCTGGCTGGTCGCTCACGGCGACACCGATACATTGCCGGTCGGCTTCTTCGTCTCTTGCGGTGAAGTATAGGTTGTAAAGGCCGTTAATTTCCATGACCTCTGGTGCCCAGATAAAGCTGCCGCCGAGTTTGGCCCAGGACGGGAGTGCGGGCATCGCATCGCCTAATGAATCCCAGGTGATCAGATCCGCCGAACTTGCAACAGGCACGTTCCGTCCCGCAGCATTCGTGGAGTAAGCGAAATACGTATCCCCGGCGAGGATGACCCCAGGATCAGGGAAGTCGCGCTTGATAACCGGGTTTTGAAAGGTAGGGAACTCAGTCACTGCAGGTTCAAGTTCTACCACTGCTTCCGATTCTGCTGTTGCTGGCTCAGGCGGTGGTGCAGATTGGCAGCCCACCGCCAAAAACATGAAGAACAAACCAACCAGATAACGTTTCATAAGCCAAACCTTACCCTTTTAAGCCTGTGGTTTGTACGCTTTCTACAATGTACTTTTGTAGAATGATATAAAGAAGAAGAACAGGAACGGCCGTGATCGCTGCCCCGGCCATCATTTGCCCATACTCAGAGGTATATGCACCTTGCAAAGTGCGTAAACCTGGTGGCAAGGTCAATAAGGCCCGATCTTTCAAAATAAGAAGAGGCCAGAGAAAATCATTCCAAGATCCCAAAAAGGTGATGATGCCCAGTGTCGCCAGAGCTGGTTTTGCCAGCGGCAACGCGATCTTTGTGAATATCTGAAATTGGGTGGCTCCGTCAATTTGTGCCGCCTCTTCTAACTCTATCGGCAGCGATTCAAAAAATTGTCTCATAAAAAAAACCCCAAATACGCCAGCCAGCGCCGGGGTTATCACGCCTAAATAGTTGTTTAGCCAGCCCAGACGGGCAATGGTTAAAAAGTTTGGCACTAAAAACATAACGCCGGGCAAAAACAGGGTGGCCAACAGCAAGGCAAATAACGGCCGTCTTCCCGGAAACTCCATACGAGCATAGGCATAGGCAGCCAGCGAATCAACGACCAGAATAAAAAACGTAATTGTTCCCGATAGCAATAGGCTGTTTAAGAACCAACGAGCGATTGGCAGCGTGTCATTATTGAGAATCTTTTCGTAATTTTCCCAGGTGAAGGTTTTCGGAATCCAATACACCTCCGGTAAGAACCATTGCGACTTGGGCTTAAAGGAGGTAGACAGCATCCACAATAAAGGCACAATAATAAGTATGCCGATACTGATTAGCAGCAAGAGGAGGAGCGTTTTGTTGATACGCTTTTGCCGCTGCAAATTGCCACTTTTCTGAGACGCCGCTTTTACATTCATTCTCCTACCTCCTTATTCGCGCGTCCGGAACAGCCGGAAATTGGTGTATGAAAATAAGATCATGATCGTAGCCACAAGGAATGACATTGAAGCGGCCGTACCTAACTGATTACGCTCAAATCCTTCTCGGTAAATCCGCAGCATGACCGGTTCCGTAGCTCCGCCGCCACTGGCTTGTGCTGGGCCACCGCCAGTCATAAAGAATGGCTGCGCAAACAGGTTAAAGGAAGCAATAATGGTAATAACAGTGACAAACACCATGACCGGGCGAAGCAGGGGAATCGTAATTGAAACAAACTGCCGCCAACTGTTGGCACCATCTATGGCGGCCGACTCATAAAGGTGTGCCGGTATATCCTGCAATGCCGCGAGGATAATGATCATATTAAAGCCGACTGTCCACCAGATAGTGATAAGCAAAATAGATACCCATGCCCAGGGCATAGAGGAGAGCCATCGTGGCGCTTCAATTCCCATCTGTATAAGGTAGTAGTTGAGCAAACCACCCTGGCTTTGAAACATCCAAAACCCCAGCAATCCGACCACAGCAGCTGAAAGAACCCATGGAGCAAAATAAATGCCACGGAAGAAATTGCGTCCCGGCACTTTTGTGTTTAACAGTACAGCCAGTATCAGAGGGATGATAATCAGGGGAGGTACGCTCAAAAACACAAATTCGACAGTGTTGCCTAGTGCGTTCCAAAAAACTGGGAATTGCACGCTGTCTGGTGTAAATAACTTTGCATAGTTTTCTAGAAAGACGAAACTAGTGGCGTCCGGCCGCAAAAAATCGTACTGGAAAAAGCTGATATAAAGACCATAGAAGAACGGGTAGCCCACAAAAACCATGAAAAAGAGCAAGTGCGGCGCAACAAACAGGTAAGGAATTATCGGATTTCCGGTGCGCTTGTGAGGCTGCAGTAGGGTTCTCTTTTCTGCCTTTCCGGCTGCTGTCATCATTTACCTCCCAGCTAAAACATAGATTATGAAAAAGAGGCAAGCCAACTACCTGGCTTGCCTCTTTATGCGGTACGGTTTGGTTTAGGGTGAGTCGCCGTAATTGTCTTTGTTCTCTGCCAAAATTTGGTTTGCTCTGGCAGCGGCGTCATCGAGGGCGGCCTGTATATCGGTGGCCGTGCCAGCCATTAATGAGCTGACGGCCTCATCCAGGGGACCGTAGGCATCTGTAATGCCGGGTACCGCTGGCGGGAAGAACACATGCTCGGCAGAAGGAGCAATTGAGGCCTGTGGCTCAATGGCCAGGAATTCGGCGCTGCTGCGAACAACGTTGTTGGCAGGCAACTGACCAGCCTGGGCCCAGGTGACAGAATTATCCAGCAAATATTTAATAAAAGTGCCGGCGGCGGCATCTTTGCAGCTATCCGGCTCGGCTTGGGTGGGCATCGTCAACTGGTGCGAACCGCCCCAGGTAGCTGGCTGAGGGCCGATTTGAGGTACTGCCGTTGCCTGACCATCAAACTCTACACCATCCCCGGTTACATTGGTAGTCTGCCAAATACCGTTCCAGATCAACCCAACCGTACCGCCTTTGAAGGCGTTCAATTCGGCATCCACTTCCAGATTCGGCTGTGACCAGTCGCTTTGGGCTGCCAACATCCATTCCAAGGCCTGGACACCAGCCTCGCTGTTCCAGGTAGCCTCAGTTCCGTCTGCATTAAAAGAGGTGCCGCCATATTGGTACAGCAGCATATCAAAAATCTGGCGGATGGGGAAACCAGATGTAATCATAAATCCGTTGTTGCTTCCATCAGTGACGGCAGCGGCAATAGCGGCAAATTCTTCGCCGGTCGTAGGTGGGGTATCAAAACCGGCGGCGGCCAGCAAGTCCGCATTATAGAACATGGTCATAGGGTGAATATCCAGCGGAATCGAGTAACGGCGACCGGCGACCTCGCCAGCATTCCAGGCACCAGCCGGATAATCGGCACCGTTGATACCGTTTGCGGTGACAATCTCGTCAATGGGACGCAAGATATTGCGGAATGCCTGGGTAGCAACCTGATCGGCATGGA
This sequence comes from Anaerolineae bacterium, assembly GCA_020848035.1. Classification (GTDB taxonomy): domain Bacteria; phylum Chloroflexota; class Anaerolineae; order Promineifilales; family Promineifilaceae; genus Leptofilum. The sequence continues at coordinate 22,677 of JADLAX010000008.1, forward strand.
CGATGGCTACATCTGGCAGCGTGTTCGATGCAGCAGCGGTGCTTAATTGCGTGTAATATTCACTCTGCGTGGTCATGACAACGCTGATATTGTCATTTTCAGCATTAAAAGCTTCTACTATTTCACCCATGAAAGGGCCATCAGGGCCGGTAAAGGGGTTCCAATATTGCAGTTCGACCGTGCCGCAAGAATCGTCAACTTCTTCAACAACCAAAGGGGCTTCGGCAGGGGTGTCAGACTCGGAAACGGCCGTTTCTTCACTGCCCCCACCACAGGCAGCTAACAGTATCAACAACAATATACCTATACCAGGGAAAATCCATTTCCTAAATTTCATCTCTTACATCTCCTTTTTAGATATGCTTGTCCAAATATCATGACAAAAACTACAAGCTGGCTTTTTGCCAGGAATAGTGCTGTCTCAAGCCGACCTTAATGAATAGAAAGATGAGCATCTTCTATCTTGCAATGGCCATAGAGATATTTACATCACCTCCTTGGAGGTAAGATAAGAGTGGACATTTTCAGCAATGGGGGGGTATTTGTCACATAATAATATGTTATATAACATAATATAACTAATTACTACCGCTTGTCAAGAGGATTTGGGCTTTTTGAAATAATAAAAGCGACAAAGCACTCACCATCCTGACAAATCTCAGCGATTCTTGATTCACTATAATATGTTTTTATGTTACAATGGCCCTTTTCATAACAAGAAGAGGGTGAGATGACAGAATCACTAACGCCGACTGGACGCGTATTACGACTTGATCTTGGAAATGATAATGGTGCCCCTGAACCAATTCTCAAGGCTTTGTCTTCATCCACTCGTTTGAAAATACTGGAGCTGTTGAGTGATCAAGTTCTAAACATCAGTGAAATTGGTGAAGCGTTAAACTTACCCACTTCCACGGCAACGCTTCATGTCAATGCGCTTGAAGAAGCTGGTTTATTAAACACGGATTTGCGCCCTGCAGTTCGCGGCCTGCAAAAAGTGTGTGCCAGAGTTTACGATGTCATTATTATTGAATTAGCTCGTGGGAATATGGCGCAAGAGCAAAGTGTTGAAGTGTCCATGCCAATTGGGGCATTTGTCGATTGCCAAGTAACACCAACTTGTGGATTGGCTAGCAGTATCGGCATCATTGGGCTGTTTGACGATCCTGCATCTTTTTTTGAACCTGACCGCGTGAATGCACAGCTTATTTGGTTTCATCACGGCTTTGTAGAATATCGCTTTCCCAACCGACTTCCTCCCAGAGCGGTCGTAGAGAGCGCTTCAATCAGCCTGGAATTATGTTCCGAAGCGCCACTACACCATGAAGATTGGCCCTCGGACGTAACCTTATGGGTAAATGATGTTGAGATTGGCACGTGGACAAGCCCTAGCGATTTTGGCGGCCAGCATGGTCTGTTAACACCGGAATGGTGGGAAAATTGGAATTCACAATACGGTTTACTAAAGGTCTGGACAATCAATGACAATGGTAGCTTTGTAGATGGAAAGCGAATCTCTGATATAACGTTAGGTGACATTGAGATTCCGGGCAAGACCTCTCTGTCAATCCGTATTGGCGTGAAACCTGACGCAAGAAATGTGGGGGGCATCAATATTTTTGGTAGGCAGTTTGGAAATTATCCGCAGGATATTGTCCTGCGTTTACGCTATCGTTGATATCTGACGCTTCAACGATTGTATAAAATCCATAATCGCTGGTCAGAAAATCTGACAACGATCCTGAATTCACAGCGAGGTATTATGGCTTGCTTTCGGGATACGTATACTTTTTCAAAACAGGAAGTCCATTAAATTCAACTGCTATTGATAAGACGGGCAGGGTAACCGTTCTGAAAAATTTACCCAGATAGGGCCCTATCTGGGTAAATTTTTCAGAACGATACCACGCCTAACTGCTGCAGCAGCCCAAAGGCATCAAACACAACGCGGTTTTGCACCAGTTTCCCGTCTTTACAGGTGTAAATTCCTGTAGCATGCACAGAGACTCGTTTGCCAGTAGCCGGTATGCCCATAAATTCCCCCCGGTGTGTACCCGTGTGTAAAGCCCGAACAGCCACCCGGTCACTTTCTGCGGCCATTAACTCAATCTTACTGCTGAAATCAGGGAAACCGGCGGTAAACATTTGTACGAGGGACCGCGCACCCTCCAGGCCTGCCATCGGTGGCAAAGCGGGATCGATGTTTTCCCACTCTAACGCGAATAACTCCTCAACAGCAGCGACATCACCGCTATCTACCGCCTGATAAAATCGTTTTACCAGGGTTTTGTTTGTATCCGTTAGGGTCATTGTTTATTCTCCTGAATTTTGAGGTGTAATTTAATTTGTGGCTGGGGCAGGTATCAGGCCTAATTGCACGAATAATCCAGCCTGGTCGTTATTGCCCCACCGTTCCACAATACGGCCGTCTTCCATCCGGTTAAAGGTGATGCCTGTCATGTAGCCGGTTTTGCCCGTCGGCGGAATGCCCATCAGTTCACCTGAATGTGTCCCACCGCCTGACCAGGCGATAACGACCAAATCCCCCTCGGCGACGATTTCATGGACCGTGACCTTAAGGTCTGCAAAGGCCTTGCGCCAAATGAGAGCAAGCTGTTTCAGGCTTTGGTTGCCATGTTGGAGGTCCGGCGGGGCGGTATGGTCCACCAGGTCTGCCGCCACAAATTCATCGATTACCGATAAATCGCCATCGGCACTAAAAGCCTCCTCATTCACCCGGCGCACAATTGTTTTGTAATGCTCCTGTAACATAAGTCTTTTTCCTTTCTGTAAAATTGGGGCTAAATAAAGGTTATGCTACTATTATCAGCGAATTTACCGGCGGGGTACGAGGCCCAAAGGGCCACAAAAAGTACCACAAATCGGAAAAGTTCAACCCGGCTCATCAACTTTAGCTGCGAACGGAATAGATGGTTACAACAGGCGCTGAATTTACATTTGGTAAATGGCTGCGGCGGCGACGCAAAGCGCTCGACCTGACCCAGGTTGAGCTGGCAGCACGTGTGCCTTGTGCCAAAGGCACCATCCGACGGCTTGAGGCGGATGATTTACAGCCATCCAAACAATTGGCGGAACGCCTGGCTGAGCTGCTTGATATTCCAGTGCCAAAACGGCCAGATTTTGTTCGTTTTGCCCGAAACAGCTTACCCCTGGACGCTTCATTCGATCTTGTACCGGTGCCCATAGGTGATAGCGAAGCAAAGCCACCTCTCCGTGAATGGGTTAAGCCCTTAACACGACGATACGTGATATCTGCCGCGGTTACCCCCTTGCTGGGTCGTTTGCATGCCGCAGGAGCAATTGGTGAGATGCTGTTACGACCGGATGTGCGCCTGGTCACCCTCACGGGTCTTCCTGGCGTGGGCAAAACCCAGCTGGCGATGCAGGTGGCCCGACAAATTCAGGGTAGTTTTCGCGAAGGAGCCTGTTTTGTGAGTTTGGCCCCACTGCAAGAGGCAGATCGTGTCTTGCCAGCTATCGCTCAAGCCATTGATCTGTTGGACAGCGGGCGCAGTGCTGCTATTGCCCTGGCCGAGCGGCTGCGTCATGAAGAACTGGTGCTGGTGTTGGATAACTTTGAACATTTGCTTGCGGCAGTACCCCACATGGCGGCCTTGTTGTCAGCCGCGCCGGGTTTGAAACTGTTGTGCACCAGTCGAATCCCCCTGCGCATTCTGGGCGAACATGAATTTGTGGTACCGCCCCTGGCCTTGCCGCCTTCCCTTGAACAAATACCGGTAGCAACGCTTGAGGCAAATCCAGCGGTGGCTCTCTTTGTCGCGCGAGCTAAAGCGGCCCAACCTGGTTTTGGCTTTACCCCTGAAAACAGCCGACAAATTGCCGAGATATGCCAGCGGTTGGATGGGCTACCGCTGGCCATTGAACTGGCCGCTACCCGAATTAAGCTCTTTTCGCCCGCTGCCCTCCTGGCACGTTTAGACCAGCGTTTGCCTTTTCTTACCGGCGGCACCCGCGATGCCCCTGCGCGCCAGCAGACTCTTGAGGCGGCTATTGCCTGGAGCTACGATTTGTTGCCCGAGGCGGCCAAGATAGGTTTGGCCCGCCTGGGTATTTTTTGGGGTGGCTGGACTTTGGAAGCGGCGGAAGCGCTGGGTCAGGGCGATATAAATGTCCTGGATACGCTGGCTACCCTGGTAGATCACAGCCTGGTCCAGACTACCATCCTTGACAATGGTGATGTGCGCTTTGTTATGTTGGAGACCATTCGGGAATTTGCCCTGGCCCGCCTGGAGGAGCGGGGTGAAATGGCGGTAATGCAGGCACAACACGGCCGTTACTTTTTGTCGTTGGCCAGCAACAGCGAGGCGGGTTTACAAGGCCCGGAACAAGTAACCTGGATGCAACGCCTAAATGCTGACCTGAATAACTTGCGGGCAGCCTTTGGTTGGAGCCTTTCTGATCAGGGAGAAGCCGAGCCAGGTTTGCGGGCCGCAGCAGCTCTGTGGTGGTTCTGGTGGACCAACGGGCAGGTGGGTGAAGGGCGTCGTTGGCTTGAGGAGTTGATCCAGCGGTCTCGTGGAACAGCCTTAATGGGCGTCAGTGTCTATGGCCGGGCGGTACTTGGTTCAGGCATCCTGGCTTATTTTGCGGGCGATTTTGAAGCGGCACTGCCTCAGTTTGAGCTTGCTCAGAGGCTGGGGGTGCAATTAAATGACAACACAACCTATGGTTATGCCCTCTTTATGATTGGCACCGTGCTGGTGTTCTCCGACAAAAAGGAGGAAGGTTATGCCAATCTGGCTCAGGGAGCACGGATATTACGTCAGGCGGGTCCGCTGGCGGCCTGGTATGTTGGCGTCACCAGCCTGGCCCAGACCCTCTTGTCATTTGAACGAAACGATCTTGACGCAGCTCAGCAACATGCCGATGAGGGTCTGGCAATTTTTAGCCAACTTGGACAACCATACGGTATTGGGTTGGCCTTCAACTATCAAGGGGATGTAGCCCGATTGCAAGGCAACCACGCCATCGCTGCCGAGCGTTACCAGGCGGCGCTGCGCTTGCTGCGCCAGGCCAGGGCGAAAAGCGAAATTCCGGCGGTGCTCCACAATTTCGCCCACACCTGGCTGGCCAAAGGAGAGTTTGGCCAGGCTAAGGCGCTTTTTGCTGAGGCGCTGGAATTACACCGCGAGATTGGCAATCGGATGGGCATGGTGGAGTGCCTGCTGGGACAGGCTTACCTGGCCATCAAGCAGGAACAGCCCCAAACAGCGGCCGTATTGCTGGGGGCAGCGGATGGCCTGTTAGCGGCGTTGAACATGCCGTTGTTTGCGGCAGAACAGGCTATCTATCAGCAAACCGCACAGATGGCTCGCCAGCAGGTGCTGGCTTCAGCCTGGGCGGAAGCCCATCTGGCTGGACAATCCATGACATTGGTCGAGATTATCAAGATTGCCCGCACGATAGGTTACACCTCCCAGTGAACAAGCGGCAAATTATCGGATACCTATTTCAATCGCCCTTGAATTTGAAATAATCTGAGACACAAACTCACACTTGTTACGCGTCTGGCGTTAGACGATAGCTCGAGTGAGCACAGCCTAGAGAGCGCATTTTTTACCAGTGTAGGGTAACGGTGACATCCTATGTTGTGTGCCATTTCTCAGGCATGGAAGGCCTCCCAACTTCAAAACAACATAAGATGAAAAGCGAGTCGCGGGAACAACACAAAAATAGCCCACTGTGACATACTCGTATGGGTTATCAGCGTCCCTTTATCCTGGGCTACTTTGCCATGCCCAGTTCGTTCCGAGAAGCTGTGATTGGCCAGTAAAGCTTTTCAGACCAAATTACTCAATTCACCGATCTTCTTTTCGACTGTGATACAATCAATGTAACAATCTTATATTCGGTAGACAGCTTTTTGACTGAAGGATCTTGTTGCACCCAGTTCAAAATGACTTTTTCATCATCGGTTAGCTTGGCCGGCTCTTTTATTAGCACCCACACCATTTCAAAAATAGTTGGAACATCGCAAGCTGCCTTCTCCGTTTTTAGTTGACGTAGTTTCTTGAGCTCGGAATCGGCCATATACTTCTTGGGACCCATTGGGGATGGTTTTGTTCGATTAAGTTGCAGCCATTTACTTACCTGACTGCGAGTGCCTGGATATCCCTGAGCCTGAATATCACGCCATAGTTGAGAGGCATTCTCACATCCCTGCTCGACTCGGTTATGCAAATAAGCAAGGTATGTATCCAAAATACTTGATTTGGATTGATGTCGTTGACGTTCGGGAAACGTTTCAGAGTAAAAGTAAATACGGGCTGTATTCCGAGCAATACCTAACTCACGGGAGATTTGCCTAATGTTTCGTCCCGCACGACGTAATTGCTGAATTGTTTCATACACTTCCACACGACTTTCTCTGCTAGACAAGGCTTGCACATAATCTCGTCTGGTGCGAGGAAATATCTGAGCGCGTTCTTTTGAATTCTGCTCCCCTGACTGTGCCCTTTCCGTTTGTTCTATTGCAGGTAGCTTCTTCAATCGATTGTACACTCGTCCAAAGTATCGCTGTAGCATTTGCTTGGCATTCAAGAATAGATGCCAACGGTCGGCAATTTGCATCGCATTTGGGGCACCGTCATTAATGCCTCTCGTGTATTCTGTTGACCGATCACGTGTGATTATTTGAACACCAGGGTGATTCTGCAACCATTCTGCCAATACTTCGGCCGTTCGGTCTGGAAACAAATCGACTACTCTGTTTTCTTCTAGATCGACCAGTATTGTGCCATAGGTTTGCCCCTTACATTTTGCCCAATCATCTACCCCTAAAATTCGTGGCGTTTCAGGTTGGAGGTCTGGTACTTCACGAACTAAACGCAACAATGTATCCGGACTGGCGCTCATGTAGAATGTCTGCAATAAACGTGACCCGGCTTCGCCATTGGTGATCAATGCTATCTGCAATTGTTGAGTCGTTAATCGCTCTGAACGCCTCCCATATCTCCTGACAAAACCAGGGAATTGACCAGCAAACGTGCGCCGATGACAAGCAACATTATCACAAAAGAAACGAGGAACGCTCAGTTGCAATCGAACGCAATAGCCAACACAGGGCAAATCTTGCGGATGGCGTATGTAATGGCCATTTAGACGTTGTGACCACGTCTGACAAGCCGGGCATTTACCACCCTGCTGTATGCTTTCTGTTTCCACGAGAAGTGAATCCTCAATAATTTGTAATCCGATCACTCTCAAGTTGCATTCTGTAGGCCAGAGAAATTCTAATAGCACAAGAAACCCCCATTGTTCCTATGAGATTTCCTGAATTATCATCAAAATGCTATTTGCGGCCTCATTTCACAAAAATTGCGGATGAACAGTTTTTGGGGTTCATCATACTTTTTGCAGCTGCTGCGTGGCTTACTTTCTCACAAAAGGCAGATAGACTTTTAGAGTTGGACCACCACCAATCCCACCTGTTTGACCGTTCCAAAAGCCACCCGTCAGGCTATAAGAGCCACCAGTCATTCGACCGGCATCTGCCTGACCAGCAGTCCCACTTAAACTAAATGTGCTGCCTTTGCTTGTGCCTCCGCCTCCGTCTGTTGACCACCAGGTTATACTCAAACTCGTTGGTGATTCAGGCAATGCCAGCAAGGTTACCGCCGTCATCAGGCATAAAACCACAACCAACAAAAAAATCGTTTTAAATTTCATTGGCTGCCTTCCTATCGTAATGTTATAAATACAGGTATCAATTCTTGCCCGGCTGTTGCGGTCTCCAAAGCAATGCCGATGCTTTGTGCCCCTTCCGTGACAACCATACCCTCCAATTGCCGCGTTTCTAACGTCCGAGCTTGCCCTGCCACGGCGGAAGTTGTCAGGCGTTCACCTACTTGAACGGCCGTTCCCGCCTGCAATTTCACTTGTGCTATGCCATAGATTACCAATGCTACGTAGTCACCTGGGTTTGCTGGCCCTTCGGCGCTTTGCAGAGACATGGCCCCTTCATCCCCCTTACCCGGTGCCACGTCATAAACCATACGTCCTGTCACCACACCAATAACACCTGTGAACTGCTCGTCATCCGCCAAACGTACCATAGGGATGGCATTTTGCGCTCCGGGCAGCGCATCGGCCATACCAGCCACGGCGGCCATATCTCCCACCTCAAGTGCTGTCGGCCCTGTCACCCTAGCGACCAACGAGTAGGCGTTGGCAGAAACATTGCCCGCTTGAATGTTGTCGACGCTATAAAACGCCCACTCTCCATTGGCGTTGGCCGTATTAGACCATATCCCATACGTTGACACACCAGGACTGGGAATATATACGCCATAATTGGCCACGTCTGGAGGACTGCCAATCTGGATAGCGTCATCGCCTGTGTCAAGTACGCGGATGCCGTCGTTGCCAGTGGTGTTACTGATGACCAGACTGTAATCCACACTTGGGCCAATTCGTAAACCCCCTTCATTGGGTACTGTTAGCCGAATACCGGCATTATATAAATGCCAGTCACCGCTTGCGCCGTTGTAATAAGTCCAGGCGCGAAAAGAGCCATTGGTGGCATATCCATAAAATGGCCAGCCAGAGGTGTCAGAAGTTTCTACATACATGCCGCCATATTCATTAGCGCCACCAGGGGCCCGGATCCCAAAAACCTCGTTGCCAGAGATGCGGAAATTACGGCCAACGCCCACAAAATTCTGTGATTCGTTGGTATACACGTTAGGTAAACCAAGGGCGTAGGGCGCTGGCGTCAGTTCCTGCCGGGGGTTTAAAGCGGTGAAAGTGCTGCCGCCCGATGGCCGCACACTAATCGCCAGCCAGCGTGCATTTTGCCCGAAGGTCACTGCACCAAAATCCAGTTTTACTGTGAACAAACCGTTCTGTACCAGCACGTTATTCAAAACGACCGTGTTGCCAACTTGTAAGCCTCCTGCAGCTGCATCGTAAAGCCTGAATTCCAAGTCATAGCTTCCGTTAGCTGCACTGCCGTTGTTATCCAGGTATCCCTGGTAGGTAAAGCCTGTACCAATGGGCACATTAGGTGCTTGGGGTTGCGCGGTGTCGGCAGCTGTTAGCTGAGGTATGACCAATGCTGCGGCAACTGCCGTTATTAATGCAGTTATGGCGATAATCACAAAAAGATAGGCACGGCGCTTCATTTTGATCTCCTTCTAACCAGTGTAAGGTAACACAATGCAAAGAGCGTTTATATCTGTTTATGAATTCACATTTTGCGGTTCCCTACTTGAGGCTTGTGATGACTCAACACAAATTGAGCATTAAGCGGATTTTCCAAATGTAAGTCGGCAATTTTAGTTTGCGATGTGTGGAGAGTTGAAAAAGGTTTTTAGAAGTTTTGCAGCGATCTGATATCAAAAAACGGGGTAAGGACGGTCTCTAATAATTATAGACGCCCATCATAATAGATATTCCATGAAAATGGAAGTGCCTCTCTAAGATAGGAAGGTGACCAGCCAGTCGAGCGATAAAGTGCAAGCGCGAAAGCGATCTGTCTTTTGACACCGACGGCAAGTCGTTATTGAAGCAATCGCCTTATGCCATACAGATGGGATGACGTGCAGGCCCGAACGCGAAAGAGCCCGCTTGGGAGCAACACGCTAATAGGGCCTATGGGTAACATACGTGCAACGAGGAAACTACACGAGAGCGCAATAGATGAAAACGGTGAATATCCGCACTCACTACTCTCGTGCGGTTGCCTCATATGGTTCATTTGTTACCCGAAGGCCTGGATGGAATAACTGCAGACTCCGGCCAAAAAGCAACTTTCTGAGTGCTAATCTCTGAGAAGTCACCGTTTTTTGATCACGTTTGTCGAAATTTATACGCCTTGTAACGATTCCCAAATGGCCCGCAGAGTAAGGCTCTGTCCCGCCAACAGCGTCCGGCTGCGAAAGAACTTAGTGGCGCCCCAGAGGAATAACAGGGCCATTCCTAAACTGCAACCTAAACTCACCATCCACTGCCAGGCAGGTACCGTCGTCATGACCAGACGCATCGGCATGGCAATTGGGGCCGTCAAAGGAATAAGGCTCAGCGCTGTGGCAAACGTGCCATTGGGGGCAGAGATCATAATGCTGTTAAACCACATAGGCAGAAACGTAGGCAGCATCAGCAAAAACGTATACTGGGAGCTCTCCTTTACGCTGGGCGTAATGGCCCCTAATCCGGCAAATAGGCTGGCGTACACCAGATAACCAATGACAAAATGGGAAAAGATGAGCAGCCAGATGTCCATTGAAAGAGAAGGTAGCGTCAAATTGCTGAAAGGTCCCTCACTACCCTGGAAAAAGAAAAAAGCCAGGGCTGTCCATACCACCATTTGCAGCAGACCAATACCGCCCAGCCCCAAAACTTTGCCAGCCAGTAGGTGAAACGGCCGTATCGATGACAACAAGATCTCCATAACCCGGTTCTCTTTTTCCTTGCCCAGGCTTTGCAGTAAATAACCAGCTGCGCCCATCACAGTCAGGAAAAAAAGGAGCGCCACCCCTAACGCCAGAGCCAAGTTAGCCAAATAGTTTTGCTGTCCCTGATCCTCCGTGGCGCTCAAGTCAATTTCTTCATACTGCTGAATGGGCCAAATAACCAGAGAAACCGCGGCCGATTCTTTGACGAAGTTTTCTACCAACACACCATAGAGAACCTGACCTTCATTGGATCCCACAGATTGGTCTTCGGCGTACTGGGAAATTTGGCCGCGTTCCAGATAATCGGCCGGTATATGGTAATAGCTGCTAATCTCACCGGCATCATAAGCCGCTTTGGCAGCGTCCAGGCTGGGAAAAGGGACAAACATGCTGTCAGCTGGCGGTGAAATAGTGTCCAACTGCCCTGTATCATCGACCAGTCCTGCTGGCAGATTCTCATCACCATCGGAGACAATCTGGGATAACAGACTGCTGTTATCGCCACCTTGCGTGCGGTTGAGCCAGTTGATACCCGCTACGAGGAGCAGCATGATCAGTGGCAAACCGAAAATGGTGAACAAGGCCGACCGCCGCTTCAAGGTGCTCATAAATTCATGTTTGGCGACTAATACAATTTTGTTCATGCCTTACCCCCTAGTTGCTGCCGAATTTCCCGCCAGGAAACCCGTTTGCCGTAACGCAGCATGCCCAATCGCAGCAGACGGCTGTTTAAATAAAGGGTGAGTGCTGCAGTACCGGCTAAAATCAGCCAGCTTAGAATCATCTGCCAGATTGGCACCGTCGCAACCTGGGTGCGCGTTAAAATCGTGAGCGGCGCTGAAAATGGGATCAGGCTTAATACCAGGTTAAAGGTGCTGTTAGGGCTGTCAATAATGAGCCAGACAAAATAAAGGGGAAACATCGACAGGATGCTGGTGATCCCCACAATTTGCTGGCCTTCGGAAACGGACGTGATGCTGATTCCAATTGACGCGATGATTGACGCAATCAAAATATAGAAGGGCACAAACCAGGCCACAATCACAAAAAGCCCGACAGGCGAAAGAGAAATTGTCGGGAACTGCGCGATGTTGGTACGGGCAATTGCCAGGCCAATAAACACCAGCCCCAGCCAGACGCCAATTTGAATGAAACCCAGTATCACCAGGCCAAGTACCTTGCCAATCATCAGCTCTTCTGGAGTGAGCGAGGTAATCAAAATCTCCATCGTCCGATTTTCCTTCTCGTCTACAATCGCTTGCAGCAAAAGGCCTGAGGTGGAAAAAACGGCAATGAGAAAGATAATACCAACAACAAAGGGAAGAATGAAGCTTAATTCGGACCTGTGCCGGCCCGCTTCAGAAAGTGCCTGGAAGCGAATATCCAGACTGTTATCATGAAATCGTTCCAAAAGGATGGGGTCACCGGTCGATAGCAAGCTGGTGCGCAAATAGTCGGAAATATCACCCGTAATTTCTTCGAATGTGTCGCCATTGTGGTAGAGCGTGACATGTCCTGACTGCAGGTAATCTTGAGGCAAGACAAAATATGCCTGTATTTCTTTTTCAATGAGGGCGTTGTGTGCGGCCGTTTCTTCAGCAAACTCTTCAAATGGCACACTGTTATTCTCAATTGCGGCGTACGCGGCCGGGTCCATCACAATCCCAGCCTGATCAATGACCCCTACCGGATCATCGGACTTGCTGTTAAAAAAGAGCACAACGCCGGCTCCTATCGCAATCATAATCACCGGCAGACCCAAAACGGCAAACAAAAAGCTGCGTCGCTTAAAGTGTCGCCAGAATTCATGCTTCATCACTAAAATTGTTTTATTCATTTTGATTTACGGGGGCGAAGATTGGAGGGTCTGTGGAGTATTGTTGTTCGCTTCGATCTCCGCTTAACTTTGCTCGTCCAGCTGGTTTTCGCCAACGATACGAATAAAAATCTCATTCAAACTCGGCATTGCCAATGAAAAGTGTTCGATGTAGATATCCTCGTTTTTAGCCAGTTCCCGCAGCAAATCATTGGGCGTCACGCCATCGGCCAGGGAAAGCTGCCAGGTGTTATTATGATGCTCAACTAGCTGCACCTGCGACAGCTGTTCGAAGGGTCCGCTGCCCCCGATTTCCACCGTATTGCCGGCAAACTGGCGGCGTACAGCCGCCACCGCACCCTCCAGCACGACCCGACCGCGATGAATCAGAACAATGCGATCGCACATGGCTTCGACCTGGTGCATCTGGTGAGTGGACATGATGATTGCCTTGCCTTTATCGCGCAGGTCAAGCAGCATTTGCCGGATCAATTCCGTGTTAACGGGATCCAGCCCAGAGAAAGGTTCATCAACAATAATCAAATCGGGATCATGCAGAACGGTGACAATAAACTGCGCCTTCTGGTGCATGCCGCGGCTGAGGGTGCTCATTTTTTTGTCCCGGTGGGTCCACAGGTCGAGCTGCTTTAAATATGTCTCGGCATTGGCTGCGGCCGTTTTCTTATCTAAGCCCTTTAACGATGCCAGGTACAGGATAACATCGATCAGCTTTTGGTCAGCATACAACCCCCGCTCCTCGGGCAGATAACCAATGCGGTTTTTCTTTTCTTCGGTCATCGCATCGCCAAAGATGGCGACCCGGCCCGTATCGGGCCGAATGATGTCCAACATCATACGGATTGTCGTCGTTTTACCCGCTCCATTGGGTCCCAACAGGCCAAATATTTCGCCCGGCTCGACATGAAAACTAACATGATCGGCCGCTTGAGTCTGGCCAAACCGTTTGCTGACATTTTCAAGGATTACACTACTCATAAGATTTCCTTTGAGTGAAGTTGAGAAGTTTTTTAGATTAAATTTTACCCCACGGCCGTGTTGATGAAGACAATTTATAGTAGCCTATATCGCATTGTGCCTGAATAATCAAATCCAGACAGCCCCTATACGGACAATTATCCGTATCGTTTTAAACTTTAAAGGACAACAACGCATTACAAATGGTTGGACGAGTTGGGTTCAACAGGGACTATTATGAACCCCCAAAATTGTAAGAGGAGCAAAAGTCGTGCTGCCGCTGCACCACCTAAAGCCTGAGCTGTATGATAAAGGGTGGTGATAAATCGCTCTGTTTTCTGCGCATAAGGCTGCAACAGGTCGGGCAGCCGCTCGGAAAAGGTGTATTTGGCACAACTTGAATGGTGGCAGCGAAAGCGGCGAACCTTCAGCTGAAGCCGGGCAATCTTAGCCGCAATTGGCAGGTCTTGTGGGGAGCGCGTGTAAAAGCCATGATTAGTCTCCTGATGTGATTTCAGGAGCCATAGCCTATCCACAATGCTTATTCTACAAAATCCTTTGCACCAAAATTGGTGAAGAGCCTGACTTTGGGGTCACTTTACTGCACCGTTTACTATAAAATTGACGCTGAAGGTGGACGCTTTAGCGCCCAAATTAACAACTTTGAAGGCGGAAGTGGCAATCGATTCTAATGATAGTGTGCTTGAAAACCTGAACACCCGGGCCAATCTGTCTTTATTTGTAGGCAGGTTTGTCTACCTGCCCATGATTCAGAGGTAAGCATTTCGCCATAAAGGTGAGGCGAATCCTTCGGGTTGCCTGGTGACCCAAATTAACAGGAATCAGGCATCAAGCATTCAAAAGAGTAGGCGATGAACATAGAAAATGAGTTAACCTCCCCCATCGATTTATGCCTGCCAAACGGCCGTCTCAACCCCACAGCCGTTGGCTGGTCGCGCCACCCCCTGCACCGCTGTAACTTGAACGGCCGTTGGCCGCGCAAAAAGCGGTGGAATTATTGGGCAATGACCACTGAAAACCATCTCTTTTCGGCCACCATTAGCCATCTGGATTATGCCGGGCTGGTTTTTGTTTACTTCGCCGACTTTGCCACCGGCCAGTTTAGCGAAGTGACGCGGCTGCTCCCCCTGGGCCAGGGCTGTCAGCTCGACAATGTCGTGGCGGCCGACGCCAGCTACACGGGCCGCGGTTTGCAGGTGGCCATGCGGCAAACAAAAGGGGGCGTCAACCTGACGGTGGAAGTGGCGGATTTTGAAGGACGGCCGTTAACGGCACAGTTCACCATTACCACACCCCCGGAGCACGAAACCCTGAACGTGGTGGTGCCCTGGAACGCGCGCACCTTCCAATTCACCAGCAAGCAGAACTGCTTGCCGTCTGAAGGGATTGTCACGATTGGGGATCAACGCACTGTTTTTTCTGGCACACAGAGCTTTGCCTGCCTGGATTTTGGCCGGGGCATCTGGCCGCGCCACTGTCGCTGGAATTGGGGCAGTGCCTCGGGCCGACAAAATGGCCGTCTTCTTGGCCTGAATCTGGGCGGGCAGTGGACGGACAACACCGGCAGCACGGAAAATGGGGTTTGCCTGGACGGACGTTTGCACAAGGTTTCCACCGAACTGACCTGGCAGTATGACAAGCAAAACTTCATGCGCCCGTGGCGCATCACGGAACCAAACGGGCAGTTGGACCTGACCTTTACCCCATTCCTGGAGCGCGTCGCGACCAGCAACGTCTGGTTGGTGAACTCAGAGGTTCATCAGCTGTTTGGCCGTTACAGTGGGCACTTCACCACCACTGAAGGAGAAGATGTCCCAGTTCTCGACCTGGTGGGATGGGCGGAAGACCATGTCGCGCTCTGGTAAGCGGTCCGGGGCCAAGGGGGAAACCGGTCCCCTCTGGACCGTTTAGGGACGAAACGGCCGTTTGCCTGCCTGTTATGCTGCCATAATTAATGTGGCTCGCCATTTACAAAAACGCTATAGTCTGCCATGTGCAGCAGGTGCAGCGAGGCGAGCCAATGAAAGATCGTCACCTTCTAACCAAGTTCCATAAACCAGCCTGGCGGGAAAAAGGTGTTTCCCGACCTAGATTAATGGCGCGCCTGCAAACTGCTTTGAAGGAACAGCAAAAAGTCATCCTGGTTTCCGCCCCAGCCGGCTACGGCAAAACGACATTGATGGCGGAGTGGGTTGTCAATCTGGCAGAAACGGCCGTTGCCACTACCTGGCTTTCCCTGGATACCGCAGATAACGATCCGGTGCGGTTTATGAGCTACTTTTTGGCCGCCTGCCAACAATTGGACGCCACCATTGGCCAAAGCGCCCAGAGTTTGCTCGGGTTGCCCCAACTGCCGCCAACTCCGGCCATTTTCAACCAGCTTATCAACGACTTGACGGAGCTAACCGAGCCGGCGATAGTGTTCCTCGATGATTATCACGTTATCGATAATCCCCAAATTCACGAAGCCATTGAGTATTTCCTGGATCATCAGCCGCCGCAAATTCATCTGGCCCTGACAACCCGCATTGACCCGCCATTTGCTTTGGCGCGACTGCGCGTGCGCGGCCAGCTCTGTGAAATCCGGGCCCAAGAATTGCGTTTTACGGGAGATGAGGCCCGCCAATTTTTCGACCAGTTCAGCCATATGGACCTGGAGCCAGATGAAATCACCGATTTAGAGACCCGCACGGAAGGTTGGGTCGCCGGTTTATACCTGGCTGCCCTGGCCCTGCAAAATCTACCGAACCGGCGTGATTTCCTGATAGATTTTAGCGGCAGCCATCGCTATGTCATCGACTACTTGATGGACGAGGTTCTCAAATTCCAAACGTTGGAGATGCAGGATTTTTTGCGGCAGACGGCTGTTCTGCCGCAGTTTAGCGCCGAGTTGTGCCAGGCTGTTACCGGGACCAGTGCGGTCGAAATCCTCCATCACCTGGATCGCGACAACCTGTTCCTCGTTCCCCTGGATGACCAGCGCGGCTGGTATCGTTTTCACCATCTCTTTGCCGACGTCTTGCGTGCCGGGCTAGACCCTGCGGCCGAGCGGCAAGTGCGGCGCCGTGCCGCCGTCTGGTTTACCCAGCAGGGCTTGCTGGCGCAGGCCATCCCTCACTGGCTGGCTGTACCCGACATGACGCAGGCAGCGCAGCTTATCAGCGAGCAAGCCAATGAATGGTTAAAAAATGGGGAACTGCAGACGCTGCTTGGTTGGCTAGAGGCATTGCCCGCCGAACAAGTGACCACCAGCTCAGATCTCACCGCCTACAAAGCCACCTGTCTGCTGCTAACCGGGCAGACAGAGAATGCTCGCCTTTTTGTGCAGCAGGCCACAGAACGTTCTGTCCAACACAGTGAAAGGCCTGGCTCAGGCCGGTTGCTGGCGATTCGGGCCTGGCTGGCGATGATCGGTGGGGCAGCAGATTGTGCCGATCTGGCCCAGGCTGCACTCAGTCAGCTGGCTGAATCAGACCAGTTTTTCAGAGCCATTGCCCTGGTGGCGCTGGGTTCGGATTATGCCTGGAACACGGACCTGGTGACCTCCAGCCAGGTATTTCAGCAGACCTACACCTTAGGTCAGCAGATGGGCCATGCATTTGTTGCCTTAGGCGCTCTGGCCAATTGGGCGTTTAACCTGCTGGAAATGGGTCAACTCCGCCGGGCCGAGGCTCTTTGCCGGGGAGCGCTGGCTGAGTATGTGGATGGGCGTGGTCAGCCTCTGCCTGTTTTGGGCATCGTGTACAGCCCACTGGCGGCCATTTGCTATGAACAGGGCAAGTTTGATGAAGCGGAGCACTTTGCCCGCCAAAGCATTTTGTTAAGCCAGCGCCTCTTTTCTAACGTAATTTTGGGTGGTGACAGCGAAATTGTGCTGGCCAGAATTGCCTTCCATAAGGGCTCTTCTGACGAAGCTCTGGCCCTCCTGGCGAAAACGGCCCAGACGGCGCGGCGCCATAATGTGCAGATTGTGGTCTATAAAACGGCCGTCGTGACGGCCGAACTCCATTTGCTGCTGGGCAACACAAGCCAGGTGCGCCTGCTCCTTGAAGAATTGGCAACCAACCCCCTACCCGATCTGACGAAGACCCGGCGCATTCTGGCCCATTTGCAGGCACGCTACTGGCTGGCAACTGGTGAACTGAGTAAAGCCAGCCATCAACTTACAGAACTTGAAACGCTGGAGCAGCAAGAAGGGTGCGTGCGGCGGCAGCTAGGCATTGCCATCAGCCAGGCGTTGTTGGCGCAGGCGGAAGGTCAATGGTCACACGCCCTGGACATCTTTGCCCGCGCCCTGCGTCTGGCCGCGTCAGAAAGCTATATGACCCTTTTTTTGCCCTACGTGGGTTGGCCTACCGGGCAGCTGCTGCAAGCCTCCCACGCTGTTGCCCCAGAGCTGGTTGCTGCTGTTTTGCAGCGGGCAAAACCGAGTGAAGTGGTACGTCAACCAAGCTTTTTCTTGCCTGAACCCCTCACCGAGCAGGAACTTCGGATACTTGGTATGTTGCTAGACGGCCGTTCCAATCCGGAAATTGCCGCAGAGCTGTTCATTGCCGTAGGCACCGCTAAATGGCATGTGCACAATATCCTGCAAAAACTCGGTGTGGCTAATCGCGCTCAAGCCATCGTCAAAGCGCACGAGTTAGGCCTGACTGGTTAAACCCACACCTTCCTTTTCCAACCGTCCGTTCCCTATCCTGTACCCAGTGAAACCCACCCCCAACCCTATCTCTGGGTAGGCGACATGCTGCCTGGCCCGCAGTAGACTGAGCCCATGAGTGAAAACAAATTACAGGATGGAGGTTCTGGAAAAATGAAGCATTTTAGCAAAAACGCTCTTTTGTTTGGCGGCATGCTTTTGCTGGTTATGTTGGGTGCTTGTCGCTACCCCGGTACGGGAACCGACCCGGCGCGGATTGTGGCCAAAACGGCCGAAAAGATCGCCGTTTTTACGCTGCCGCCCGGTTATGAACCGGAGTATGGGCTGCACGCTCTGGGCTACACGGCGGTGGCTTACCATGACGATGAGGCGGGGCATTTGTATCTGGTGCAGTCGGAGTCCGAGGCGGACGGCACGGCGCTGCAGGAGGCACTTGACGAGATGGTGCCCGGCTATCAGGATGAAGAGAGAGAGCTTGAGGTGGTGGAACAATGGTCGTTCACCCTACGTGGTCAAGAGGTGCTCGTCACCATTAGTGAGGGGATGGGGTGGGAAGATGAGATGATGCGCCAGGCAACGGCCGTCTTTCGGGGCAAAGCGGGACCGACTTTGCTTATCCTGCGCGAACCAAGCAACCGCTGGGATGAGGCCGCCGTCCAGGCGTTCCTTACCTCGATTCAATAACGGTTGAATCAGCTAGAAGGGCACAGCGCCGTCTTCCGCCTCTTCGTGAACAATCTGTGCCCTTCGCTCTTTGGATACTGCTATTGACCTTCAAATGGAGGAGTGGCAAAAGCGGCCGTTTGAGCAGCCGCAGCAGGAGTGTTGTGGATGGAAAAACAAATTTACCAGATTTGTGTACAGGGACATTTGGATGCCCGCTGGTTACACCGGTTTGAGGGGTTAACTCTTTCGCTAACTCCAGCTGGGCAGACGATACTCACCGGTCCAGTCGTGGACCAGGCCGCTTTGTACGGTCTATTGAATCAACTACGAGATTTAGGGCTGGACCTGATTTCCTTACAGCGCCAGCCCCAGGTTACACAACAGGAGAATCAACATGTCAACAAGTAGTCTTAAAGAAACGGCCGTTCAGCCACGCGCCACCTATCTAAAATTCACGGGTTTACTGGGGTTGACCGTTTTGTGTGTCTTCTCGGTTTATACCTTCCTGCACGAAAGCGGCCACACGCTGGTTGGTCTGGCTTTTGGCCAGACCCTTACCGCTTTTAGCACCACGTTCTGGGATTTGAGTGCCCACGTTCAGCTGGTGGGTGAGCTTTCAGCCGCGCAGCAAGCAATGCAAAGTGCTGCCGGGGTCACGCTGCCCCTGCTGGTCTGGGCCATCTTCATGAGCCTGGTGCCGCGAAAAGCCAGCTTTAATCTGGAACTGTTTAAGCTGGTAGCGTCCATGGGCGTGGTTAATACGCTGCTGGTCTGGATGGTCATTCCCCTGCTGGATATGTGGGGCAATGCACCGGTCAACGACGATGTAACCCATTTTTTGCGCGCCAGCGCACTGCCGCCCCTACTGGTAACGGCCGTTGCCACCCTCCTTTTTGTCCTCGGCTGGGTCTTGTTTATGACCAAGTCCAGGGGGTTGGCCCAATTCAGGCAGCTTGAACAAATGCAGAGAACCGGTCCGGCAGCATTCACGATGCTGGCCGTCACTGCGGTCGTGTTCCTGAGCACGTTGGGCATCAACACGGCCGCGACGCAAAACGGCACGCCCCGTCTCAGCCCGCCGTCCAACCTGGCGCTGGTGGCCCAGGTAGACCTGACAGCCCGGGCATACCAAAACGAGGTGTTGGCCACTTTTTCCGTGACAGAAAACGGCCGATTGGACCTGTTTTTTTCGGTGCAGGATATCAACACCGATTACTTTGATCTCCGCCTCGTTGGGCCGAATGACTACAGCTTTCTGCTGCTTCATGGCGAAGTGTATCGGGCCGATCGCGATGGTGGCTTGCGGGAGCTCACGCTATTGCCGGGCACTTACCAGGCGGTTCTGACGGCCAACCAAAGCCCGGGAGTCGTATCCATCTATGGGAATCCGGCTGAGTAATTCCCACGATTTTGATCTTTTCAGGAAAGGAGGTTTTCTCATGAGCACCATTCGTCAATTATTTGTTCGCGAGGGAGCGCAAGCCCCAACTTTACCTAACAACCGATTGAGGCAAACGGCCGTTGCCGCGGCCAGCGCCTCATTGGTCGGATTGCTGACGGCGCTGCTTCTGCCGTATGGTCCCATCACGGTGACCCAGGTTTGGCTGGCAATGGCCGCCAGCCTGGTGGCCGGAGTGGTGGCTGGCTTTGCCCTGCGTTCCCCTTGGGCGATGCTGCTGGCACCGCTGGCCTACATCGCTCTTTTTGAAATCGTCAGGCCCGTCGGCGCGGTGCCGACAATTGGCGCGATTCGGTTAGACAATACATATGGCCTCCTGGCCTTATTGATGGGTCGGGGCTTTCATGGTTTGGTGGCGCTGCTGCCGCTGATGCTTGGTGCCGGTATCGGTGCCTGGCTGACGCGGAACGGTTCAGCCGATGCCGACAGCCCGGTTTACACCGTTGGACGATTGGCCCCGCTGTTTCTTTTGACGCTGCTGGTTATCGGCTTGGCTGTTTGGAATGGGATTCCGGCTCAAACGCCGCCTATCCTGGATGAAACGGGCCAGCCGGTACCGGGAAGCATTGCCGAGTTAACGGTCGTTTCCCTGGGCGGCCAGGAACAAACGATCATGATCCGGGCGCACCGGGCGGACCTGCCCGTGCTGCTTTATCTCAGCGGGGGACCGGGTCAGAGCGATCTGCCTTATACGCGGGTGCTTTTTGAAGACCTGACTCAGGATTTTGTCGTCGTGGGTTGGGACCAGCGCGGCACCGGCAAATCCTACCCGGCGCTCTACCCTCCGACTTCGGTAACCCTGGAACAGGCGGTCGCCGATACCATCGAGCTGACCGAATACCTCCGCCAGCGCTTTGATGAGCCAAAAATCTACCTGATGGGTGAATCCTGGGGCACCACCCTGGGAGTGTTGGCCGTGCAGCAGCGCCCAGACCTGTATTATGCCTGGATTGGCAGCGGCCAGATGGTCAGCCAACGGGAAACGGATCGCCTGCTCTTCCACGACATCCTGGCCCTGGCGGAACGCACTGGTAACACGGCCCTGGCCGAGCAAATGCTGGCCTTTGGTGAACCACCGTATGCCGACACCCCCTATCCTAACGCCGTGGTCATGAGCTATTACGAGCAGCTGGGACAGCCCTACATGCCGCCGCAAGCGTATATCGACCGGGGAACAGCCGCTAACCTGGGTCCCTGGGGAATTATGGGCAGTGAATACACCTTGGTGGAAAAGGTGAACGTACTGCGCGGTCTCATCGACCTGTTTACCCTGATGTATCCACAGCTGCAGGAAATAGATTTCCGGCAGGACGTCACCCAACTGGATGTGCCCGTTTATATTCTGGATGGCGCGATGGAACTTGAGGCACGGCGCGATCTGGCGTTGGCGTGGTATGGGCAGCTTGATGCCCCACGCAAGCAGCTGTACACTTTTGATAACGCGGGGCACTCGGTGGCGTTTGAGCAGTTTGCCGCCATACATCACATTTTGACCGAGACGGTATTGCCAGACACTTACCCCTACCAAAACTAAACGCAGAACGCGGAGTAAGTAAGAATGCGTAAAGTGCCCCGGTTTTTAGGGTATAAATATCGTTTGGGGCAGGGGGAAACAGCCGCTTGTTTCACATAGGCGAGTCGAGTGATAGGGTCCCTCAAAAAATGGTTTTGCCCTATGCAGCAACTTAGAACCTGTCCGAAAAATAAAATGACCTAAACAAAAGATGCACCTCGTGGACAATTAGTTTGACCAAAAACAAACATCCAGCGAGGTGCATCTTGAAAAACAAGGATAAACAAAAGCCCCAGAATGTCGACTATTTCCGTGTCCCGAGGCCGTTGTGGCGTCGTATCAAAAAACATCTGCCCAAACCGCCGCAAAGACGCGGACCAGGCCGCCCCCAAGCTGACAATCGGGCAGTCGTCAATGGCCTCTGGTACATCTTGTGGACTGGCTGCCAATGGAAAGCAATCCATCGAAATTGGTTCGGTGTTTCTAGCAGTGTCCTGCACGAACGGTTCCAAACCTGGCAACAACAGGGTATCTGGGACAAGGTATTGCAGACGCTGGTTCGCTTTTACAATCGACAGCGGCGAATTGGCTGGAAATGGCAAGCTATCGACAGTAAATCGGTGCCTGCCCCTCTGGGCGGAGAAGCAACGGGAGGCAATCCCACTGACCGAGGTAAACGCGGTGCCAAGATTCATATCCTGGTTGATGAGCGAGGCGCACCGCTGGCGGTGCATCTTACCCGTTGGGACTTTACATCTAGGTCCAGTGAGTCAATGCCAAAGGTGATAACCTGCCCCAAATCCTGCCGTTCAAAAAAATCATCAAACTGTGCGCCAGGTCCCATACTCTTGATAACACCCCACCAGTTCACAACCTCTTCCGTGGCTTCTGGTGGTATAGAACTGCCTGGCGTGTTTTCTGCTGTGTTTCCAGCAGTTGCGGTTGCCGCAACAAGCGTGGTAGGCGTTGAGATGCTTTGTACTCCAGGGCTACATTCTCCCCGATAATAGGCCCATTCATCGCAGGTACTGCCATCTGCGAAGATACATACGCCATATTGACTGCCATCAACGGCCGTACGTATTTCGAGTTTGTTCCCATTCTGCTCACAATAAACCGAAGCGGGGTTTGGTAGCTCTGCCTGGGGTGTCTCTGTCGTATCAGGCATAGCCTGATTTTGTGATACTGTGCAAGCTGCCAGTGTCATCAAAATGATTGTGAAAATAAAGAGCTTTTTCATTTTTTTCCTTCTTTTTGTATATGCTTCCTCTTGATTTCCCGTGGCTTTGCCCAGGTCAAGATGATGCCGAACGTGATAACCAGACTGAATGAGATTTCCCACTCCACAGTGCTTTCTCCATGCCGGATTAAGCTCTATAGAAATGTCACCAGCGTAATACCCACCAGGGCCAGGGTGAAACTGGCTACAAATTCAATGCCCAATCTCATTTTGTTATTCTTTCCCTCATTTACTGGCCGCTATCGTAATCACCACATTTCCCCTTTTGTGCCCTGTTTCGACATACCGGTGTGCTTCTGCTACCTGCTCCAGCGGATAGCATCTATCAATCACCGACTTGAACTGACCTGCCTCGACGAGCTCTTTGATAAAAAGCAGGTCTTTTGCCTTTGCGTCTGCTGACCGCAGCCCGGCAGCCATAAATCTGGCTTTTTTGCCACTGCGCCTGACCAGTCCAAGCAAGTCAGGCAGGATTTGCAGGGTCGGGGTCGTGGTTAGATAGCGTCCGGCTGGCTTGAGCGAGTTTTTACAACGGGAAAACCCTATCTTGCCGACCGTATCGAAAATAATGTCATACAACTTGCCGTTTTGGCTGAAATCCACCTGGGTGTAATCAATGACCTCTTTTGCGCCCAGGGATTTAATCATTTCGACATTACTGGTGCTGCAAACCCCGGTTACATCTGCGCCAAAGATTCTGGCCAGCTGTGCGGCGGCTGTGCCCACCGAACCCGACGCACCATAGATCAGCACTTGTTGCCCGCTCTGGATATTTCCCTTATCCCGCAGAAAAGGTAGGGCGGTCAGAGCACCATTGGGAACAGCAGCGGCTTCTTCATAGCTCATGTTCGTAGGTTTCAGGGCCAGAGCTTTGTTTTCCGTCATGCACTTGTATTCTGCGTATGCCCCAAACGAATCGATGCCAAATACCTGGTCGCCGGGTTTAAAGCGGGTCACAGCGCTGCCAATCACTTCGACTTCCCCGGCCAGCTCTTGCCCGAGGATGGGGTTTCTGGGTTTGAGAAAGCCGTTAAACCCTGGTGAAGCTCTCATGTCTGGGTCTTCTTTTACAACCGTTGTGGCGTAGATTCGGATCAGAACTTCATGCTCTTTCGGTTCAGGCGTTTTCACGTCTTTGAGCTGCAAAACTTCCGGCGGCCCAAATTGTGTGTAGACAATTGCTTTCATGACAACCCCTTGCTTTCGACAGCCAGATTTAATGGCTGTCTGCTTACGCTCTGGCGGCTGCGCAGCAGCACAATCCCCAGCCAGATGAGCCAGAGGATTTGGCCCAGGCCGAAAACGCCAATCAGGCTATCGGTCAACCCAGGGATAATTGAGATGATGCCCACCGCGCCAACCCCCAGGCCTAGGGTATTCAGGCCCTTGGAAAGCTCCCCAGTCCGCAGCGCGGCCAGGCTGACCAACAGCGCCCAAAGGCCGCCCAGGATTTCGCCATTGGCGTTGCCTAGCCCGTTGGCCACCGTTTCAATACCTTGCCATGTCACTGCCGCCTGGGCCGGGTTCTGGGGATAAAGTGGCGCTATCGCCGCCAGCCCGGCGTTGGCAACCATGCCGGAGGCGATCAGCGAACCAGCCCAGGTAATCCCGACAGCCGTTGCCACTTGCATGAGTGCAGGCGCACCAAATTTCAGGTCCCCGTACAGCGCCAACGACAGGACAATCAGGGCAAAACCAAAAAATACGTACATCAGCAGGTTTGTCGAAAAGACGATCATCTGATTGTTAACGGTCAGGGCCACTTTTTCTGCCGGATCGGTGATGCTGAGGTAATCCAAAACGACGAGAAAAATAACGATGCCAATCAGATGGGCAACTGCCATGTAGAGTGCGGCAAAACCGCCAAATTTTTGTAAGGTTTTCATGTTTCTCTCCTTTTTTCTTGAGAATTTAGGCCTCTTCGTTGCGCCAGGTCCAGGCAAACCAGACGATCAGCAGCAGACCGAGGGACTCAACGATAGCAATGAAAATGTAGCGGGGATAGGACGCCATGCCGCCCCAGATATAGGCCAGGGTGGCAATAGCCACAACGATATTTGCCCAGCGATTGATTCTATACCTCAACACGCGTGACAGGACGATCATGGCAATACCGAGTTGCCCCATCACCGCGCCGACCAACATCAATTGGGGAATGGATGCGCCCGCGGTGGCGGCGGTTTTCACCACTTCATTGGCCGCGCCAGGGATGAACAGCGAAAGGATGTCCGCTTTCAGCATGTTGATCATCACCACCATCCAGAGGGTTGAGAGCAGGACTTTCGTGTCGATCTTTTTGGCAGAGGTGGTATATACGTTCATTTTTTCTCCTTTACAGTATCAAGAACCAGAACAAAGCAGCTCACAATTACGGAATTTAAGATGGGCTTTATTCAAGGTATTTGTTGAAAAAGCGTAGCAACAGATAACTGACCCGCAATCAGGTCATCAGGCCGCCAATAATGCAACTATCGACAGCAACATTGTCAAAATGAAACCCACCAACAGGGTGACCTGGAGACGTTTACTCTTGGGGTGATCGATCCAATAGGTGAGAATGACCGATAGTATCAATGTTTGAATAAACACCTCTGGCCAACCGACTACATGATCCCACAAGGGTAAATTGAAAAAGATCATACCTTCAATACCGCCCCAGCTGGCGGAAAATGGCGTCAGAATCCCGATAACAATCAGCATACACCACATGATCAGCCAGCC
Organism: Anaerolineae bacterium; assembly: GCA_020848035.1. Classification (GTDB taxonomy): domain Bacteria; phylum Chloroflexota; class Anaerolineae; order Promineifilales; family Promineifilaceae; genus Leptofilum. The sequence goes on from JADLAX010000008.1 coordinate 48,184, forward strand.
TTTTCGATTGCTGAATAAAATGTCTCTTAGCAGGTAAAAGACAATTGCCGATAATGCCGCCCTAATTGGCTGAAATAGGGGGCTGGCTATCAATAGCGGATCGGTAATTTTCGAATGATTGGGGCCACATCTGGCCGGATCATGCGCGTTGCATAGCCAAGGAGAATCGAAGCGACAGTGCCGGTAACGAAGTAAGTGACAATATGAGAAACAATAGTACGATACAGAATTGACCGGAAAGAAGGTTGTGAATCATTCATCACTTGAATAAGTTTGTTACTCGTGTTCATTTTTCTCCTTTTTGGAATCGTCTTGCTGAGCGTCCAAAAACTGGATTTGAACGACCGAAACCAATGGCATTCCCAGGTCACGGACTTTTTTCAGCAAACCATGCAGCGCGGCCTGGTCAGCTACCTGACCGGTCAGCAGCGTGCCGGCGTTATCCAGCGAGATGGTCATGCCACTAAACCAGTCTGACCATTGACTGTCCAGTTGACCCTTGATCCTGATCTGATAAATCATGGGTTGGCTTACGGCCGTTTGCCCTTCTTGTTCGTCTGACATTACTCTGTACCCGCTGTGGCTGACCGTTTTAGTCTGCGCCACCTGCCCAATGTACAGGCACTATACTCAGGCCACAGGTTGCCGTATAGACACTTTGGTGTGGGTCAGAAGTGTTGTTTTTATTGAGTAAAAGTCTGGGGGGAGAGGGGCCGCTACAGTAAGCCCAACTCACGGGCACGAACGATGGCTTCGGTCCGCCGCTGAACCTGTAGTTTTTCAAAAATACGTCGATTGTGGCCTTTGATGGTGTCCAGGGCCAGAAACAGCTTTTGGCCGATTTCTTGGTTCGAGAGGCCCTGGGCAATCAAGCGCACAATTTCTAATTCACGTGGACTGAGGGGTTCGACCAGAGAGGAAAAGCCGGGCGTGGCGGGAAACGGCCGTTCCTCTCGCTTTTCTCCTTCAAAGGCGGCCAACAACCTGTGTACATAGTTTGGCAGGACAGGCTGAACTGCCGTTGCGGACAGGAGTTCGGCCATCAACCTCCCTTCGTTTAAGAAGAGACGTACATAGCCTCCCGGCTCAGCCAGCATCAACACCTCGCCTATCAGGTCCAATGCTTTGGCTTTTTCACTCTCTGCATAAAGAGCGGTGGCTTGCACTGCCATCACCTCAAGGAGTCGCTGCCCCCACCCTTTTGCTTCCCTTTGCTCGCGTAGTGGTTCTAAGATGTCCCGCGCGGCACGAGGGTTGCCTTGGGCGACGAGTGTGCGGCCCTGCATAAGGGGCAGGTCATGCTGCCGTGCCAGTTGCAGAACTGCCTCAAGGTTTCCCTGGCGCAGAAGAATCTCGGAGCGGCAGAAGGCAACATCCTGTTGGCGAATGCGGATGTTCTTTTGCTGCACGGTTTGTTCTGCCTGCGCCACAATGCGTTCCGCACCGCACACATCGCCACGGGCCAATTTCAGCCGAGCCAGGTACAGATTGGTCAAAATCATCCGGTCAACAACGTGGTCATACTGCTGCGCCAGCTGCAAACTTTGTTCCAAGTATTTTTCTGCAGCATCCAGGTTGTTCCATTCATAATGAATTTCCGCCAGGCCCATATAGGCGATGACGGCGTTTGCGGGGGAGTATTGATGGACTAACTCTAAAACTTGCTCATGGGTCTCGGCCGCCTTATAGAGCTGGCCGGTGAACATCTGAATCTGGCCCAAACGAACTGAAGCCAGAATCGTGTGGGTAATATCCTCACCCTCCCGGGCGAGGGCCAAGGCTTCAGAATAGGCCCTTTCGGCCGCAGCGGAATCCTCCTGGAGATAGTAGCCAAGGCCCAACGTTAACAGTGCCGTGGAGCGTTCCGAAAGGCTGTCAGGAGCCAGATACTCCAGCGCACGGTTTGCCTGAACCAGGATATTTTCTATTTCGAACTGGTGCATCGCGAGAGTGGCCCGGGCGATGGCAATTTTTCCGATGAGATCCCGGGTTGGGTCGTCCAACGCGCCACCCGCCCGTCCAGCACCCACTAAAGCCGCTTCCGCTGCCTTAAGCTTCTCTTCTACGCCTGTAATCTGGCCGATCGCCAGCTGCAACGAAGCTTGTCGCCACCGCAATGCGGGTCTGACATCTAGTAAGGTTTGGGGCAGTGCTGCCAGCCAGTTCAGGATTATTCTCGCTGCACCAGGCAGATGCAGAGGCATCCGGGTGCTTTCTATCAAGTGTTCAGCACGCGCCACGTCATTGGCCGCTGCCGCGTGACGAAAAGCCTCAAGCAACAGGTCGTTGTTTTCATACCATTCGCTGGCACGACGATGATACACGGCGACATTGCCACTGCGCTGTAGTCGTTGTTGGAGCAGCTCAGCAAAGAGCTGGTGATAACGGTACCAGTGGCGCTCGTTGTCAAGAGGAACAACAAACAGGTTCGCCCGTTCGAGATATTCCAGGGTTGTTTGCCCAGACACCGCGGAGTCAAGCAAAACAGCCTCACAAAGAGAGCCACACATACGCTCAAGAACGGATGTGTACAGCAAAAAAGCCTGAACAGTTGGCGGTTGCTGATTAAACACTTCTTCAATCAGGTAGTCGAGGACAAAATGATGGCTCCCGGTGAAGGATTGAATGAAACTGGATGCATCGGGATGACCCTGCATGGAAATCGCGGCCATTTGCAGCCCAGCAATCCAGCCCTCTGTGCGAGTATCCAAAGAGTTGATCTCGGTCGCTGAGAGGGTGAGCCCCATCACCCTATTCAGGAACTCAGTGGCTTCCGTTGAGGTAAACCGCAGGTCGGCAGCGCGCAGTTCGGTCAGGTAGCCACGAGCGCGTAACCGAGCTAGGGGTAGAGCAGGGTCTTCGCGGGTGGCGATCACCAGGTGCATCGGCTGCGGCTGGTGTTCAATCAGGAAGGTAAGCGCTTGATCCACCGCCGGAGAATCTATGGCGTGGTAATCATCAAGGACCAAAATAAAATACCCTTGAATGGCAGCGATTTCGTTGAGCAGGGCTGTCAAAACCACCTCCACAGGTGGCACTTCGGGAGATAGAAGTATCGCTAATAAGCTTTCCCCAATTCCCGCTTGAATCGTCTGCAATGCGCCTGCTAAATATGAGACAAAGCGCACCCAATCGCTCTCGCTTTCATCCAGCGATAACCATGCTGCTGGCCTTCCGCAGACGGCGATCCATTCGGTGACTACGGTGCTCTTGCCAAAACCGGCTGGAGCGGAGACAAGGGTTAGCTTACTGCCGGTTTGCAGCCCCTGGTTGAGTTTTTCAATAAGGCGCGGGCGGGGGACGAGAGACGGCCGTAATTCCGGGATGTGCAGTTTGGTCTTCAGCAGCGCATATGCCATGGAGATATTATAAGAGAGAAGAAGGGAAAAATGGTGACGAATCCATCTGGTTGCTTTGGCTTAATATCCACTATAAAGTGGAAATCTTTTTAAGCAATCACTTAAATCCCGCCGATCCTTCAGCTATCCTGGTATGTTCTTTGGTGCCAGTTTAAAACAAGGTCAGATGATCGACGCCTTGTATATGCGGCCGTTTCCCAATACGGTTGTCAAGCTGTGCGGCCAGCACCTGATGCAATCTCTTCCGCTGTAGATGTTGCCTGTAAGGCACTGCACCCAATTGAGTCAGGCGATTGTGAGCGGCCACAACCAACGGTGTTGTGGCATGGTTGGTTCTTGACCCTTTTGGCGGCAAGGCGTCATCTTCTTTCAGTAGAGACAAAAATTGATAGAGAACCATTTCATCTGTTTCGGCCATAATCATTTCTGGCGGCAGCGCCTGAAGGTGCCAGCCTTCTTTTTGATAACGATCGTTGGAGTGGGCTCGCCCCTGGAGCTGCTGCCAGCCACCTATCCATTCGGTGAGGCTGCTGAAGGATAAGCGGGTGCCTCGGGTGGTAATTGTTTGATCCGGCCGCCACTTTTGAGCCTCTGCTAGCTGCCGCTGCTCTTGGGCCCGAAAATCCTCAAGCGTGGTGACGGCTGTTTCGCTTGGCACCCTTTCCCAAATCATTTGATTATAAGGAACAGGCAGGGTCGCCCCACCCGGCAGCCGCAGCAGGTAAGCGGCTGGGTAGGTTTCTGCCAGCCAGACAATCCAGCCCACTCGGGCTTTGGGTACGCTTGCTAGCGGCTTCATCAGCCGCACTTTGTCGATACTGAGTGTCAGGGGTAAACCGGGAAATATCGCCTGCTCGGCCGGCGTCAGCGGCCGCAGCCCATATCGGAGGATCATCTCCGCCTCCGGCAGCGGATAGAGCCAGTACGGTTCTGAGGCTGAGGGTATGGCCGGTTTCTGCAGGGCATGGACCAGGTCGTTGAAGGCAAATGATGTCATAGGAAACTTTCTCGATCGATAACGCCTCATCGTTTGGTGAAGTCTGGAACCGATATTAATCTCTCAAGAGGGCAATAGCTGCGGGCGCTTCATCCTGGCGAGCTCTGGCAGCCAGCCACGTGCATTGCCCTGCCTGCTGAGGGGGCGTGCCACAACCTTAGATATCAGTGTGACGTTGGTGCACTTTTCTTTTTGTCCGCGGCACAGTTTTTTAATATTTTCGTAAAGGCAGCGGCCGAGTCAATGGCTTCGCACTCAACAGCTTCCAATGTTGCCCGATAAATGGCCGTTGACAGCCGATTATAGGTGACATTCTGCAATTCATAGCGGCGCACCAGCAGCCACTCAGCGGCTTCTGCTTCCTCAGGCGTCCAGGGGAACTCCATTTCAAATCGGACTTTATGGCTCATGATTATCTCCTTTTCCTTTGATTCCAATTGATGATGAACAGGCCTGGCCCGCACTGGTGGCTTACCTCGTTAACTGGCTTTCGCCTATCTGTTGATCTAGAGTCCACTGATAGCACCCTTCCTAATATGGTGCTAATCTGCTCAATGGCAATGCTCATAGGTATATTCCAGGCTCCCATTTTTTCTACCATTTGGCGATTTGTACCAGGTACAAGCCGCCTTTTGTTTTTATTTATTAGTGTGCCGATGAAAGGCGGCGTCCGCTTGCCTGTTTATCTGCAAGGCACTTGCGGACTCCTTCTCCTTTCTGTAATTGGCAGAAAGTTTTTCAAAATAAATAAGCGTGGAATCTGCCAATTACTTGAGTAAACCGCACAAAAATGGCGCTTTTATCTTCCAAAAACTTTGTGCGGTTTACTTCATGTCGGACATTGAAATATTGGAAAACAAAGAAAACTAGCTGAGGCTTATCGTGAAGGCTAGTTCGAGCGACGTTATTTCCACTAATGATAATAAGAAAGCTCTTATTATCATTACACGCTCAAAACGCTAATAAGGATGGGTGAACAGAGGGATCTATTCGGGGGCGCACCTATGCCGACGCTCTAAATAACGACCCGTGGTCGCGGCACGGGTGGTGGAGTGGGACTGTTTAAGAGCGCAGGTTTATTTGCCTGGTTGCCCCTGTCTGGTTCCCGCTGCTTGCCATTCAGATGTGTGCCAACAGCCGAGGCACTATTGGCGTTCGCCTGGCCACGGCTGTGTCCATTTGTGAAGAGCGATGGCTGCTGGGGGGAATGGTTGTTGCGCCCATTTGTTACGATCAGATGATCTGGTGCCAATAACAACCGTTGACCATTTCCATTTACGTGCTCATTCCCATTCTGGCGACCATCCCCATTCAGGTGACCATTGCCACCTAAGACAACGGCCGCTTCTTCATCCGGCTCTTCCGCCACCATCTGGTAGTCTCCAATAATGGTATTGGCCTGGCGCAGGCTGGCATTAGCTTCAGCAAATGCCTGCTGCAGGCTCTGGGCCTCAATTTGCACATCGCCGGTGATGATCCGGGCCAGCATCGCCACCAGGTCACCCGACGACAGATCATCTAGCTCGGCCAGGCTGTCATCTTCTACGGTATCGCCATTGACGCGCAGGGCAGCCGCGACTTTGGCCGCTACCAGGCGCAGCGCATCTTCCTGAATCGTTTCCTCGTAAGCAAAGAAATAAACCTTCACCGGCTTTGTCTGGCCAATGCGCCACGAGCGGCGGCTGGCCTGCAAGACGGTGTAAACGCTGTAATCGATGGCCATCCAGACGATGGCGGGGAAGTCGAGCAGGTCAATACCCGTCTCCACTTTGCGCGGGTGGGTGATGATGACATCCACACCCGCCTTCACTTGCTTCTCTACCCATTCCTCGCGCTTATTGGGCGCGGCGCGCAGGATAGCAGCCTTAAGTCCGGCCGCTTCGAGCATCGCCTTCCACTCCGGCTGAATGTCCAGCGTATCCGTCTGCTGGCACAGCAGCAGGACACGCCGCCCTTGTGCTTTCTCCTGCTGGCACAGCTCGATGATCTGTTCTTCTTTCGGACCAACAAAATCCTCCGGTAGCCCCGACACGGAAGCGACCACTTCGCCGGAGCGGGGACAGGCCACAACCTTGGCCCGGCGCGGTGAGTCGGGCCAGAAGAGCAGAGCATAGAGATATCCGGCGAGTAAAGATTTGTCGCCCCGCACCAGCCGCTCTTTTAGCTCTTCTTTCAGCTGTTCTTTGAGGGATTCGTATAGATCAGCCTGCTCGGCGGCCATGGGCACAGCGATAGGGATTTCGGTATATTCTGGCAGGGGAAACCCCATGTCGCCCAGAGATAGGAACACTGAACGGTTGAGCAGCCAGGGCAGCATCGCCGGACTGCCGCCGGGCAGCTCCTTCAAACGGACGCTGCTGCGACTGTTGGCCGTTTGGCGGCCGTCTTCATCCAGCGTAGTGGTTTCAATTTGCTGGAGGATGCCATAAGCCGAAACCCAATCTCTGGTCCGCAGACGGCGCTGGCCAGTGGCGTCTGGGTCGATATAGGCACGGCCCATTTCCGGGGCAAGGCGGAAGAGGAGATGGAAAAGACTGGACGCTTTGCCGCCGTAGATCGTACCGGTGAGGGCCACCACTTTCCGGGCCGCCTGGGCCAGGTGGTGCATGGCATACCCCTGGTCGCTGTCGAACCCCTTATATTGATGAACCTCGTCCACCAACAGCAGATCCAGCCTGCCTCTCGCTCTTTTCTTGATGTAGCTGGCCAGGGGTACCTTGCCGTAGCCGAAGGTGTCGGCCACGGTGCTGCCATACCATCGCTCTAGCTCATGAAACGGCACGGGCTGTCCCTTGTCGGTGTAGCTGCGAATGAGTCGCTCGCGCTCGGCATACCGCTTGAAGCTGCCACGTTTCTGTGAATCGCTGCGGCGACGGGTGAACTGATAGAGCGGGGAGCGACAGGCTTCATTGCTGCAGACGCGGGTGGCGGATTTGAGTTCCTGCACCGTAAGCGGTCGGCCCCCAATGAACTGGGTGGCGCCACAAACCGGGCAGCGAATACCGCGCTCCTGGAGGGCATTGATCTGCCCTTCGCTCAGCCGCCAGGCAGATAACGGCCGTTCCTCAAGTGACAGGTCCAGCAGCTTGCGCGGCGAGAGTACCTGGCCCCACGGCCGTTCGATATCTGTATACTCCTGGCTGCCGTAGCTGTGGCTGGCCGGGCCAGCGTAGTTGTAGGTATGTTCCCAGCCGGAAGCGCTGCGGGCTGTGGTCTGCTTAAGGACACCGACCAATGGGGCGTCATCGGGCTGAGGGCCGAAGAACTGGTTCACGTCACTGGTCGTTTGCAGGTGCATTGTGCGCACGCCGGGCCAGACAGCCTTAAACTCCCGCTGCCATTTATCGACCAGGTGAGGCGGACAGAGAACGATGGTCCGGTGCGCGTTACGGCCAGCGGCAACGGCTGCCCCCACCGTCGTCTTGCCCACGCCCATCTCCCCGACCGCGATAGCTTCCGAGTGCGTTTCCAGGCGGGTCAGAATGGCGGCCGCGGCATGTTTTTGTGCGGGCAGCAGACCCGTCTGTGCCTGACCGTGCTGGTCTACCATGCCTGGAATCTTGCGCTGCTTGCTCAGGCTGCCCAGCAAACGGCCGTAGCCATTCATGTCGAATTGGTAAACCGGAGGATATTCTCTGGCCACAATGCCGGTGAGCTGGGCGATCCATTTTTGCAGGAATCGTTCCAGCTCCGCCCCTTTGTAGCTGATTACCTCACCAGCGGCATCAATCGAGGTAATGTCAGTGACCACCGTTTCGGTCGCCAGGCGGGTAACTCGGGTACGGCCGTCGGGGAGCGGCTCGTGAAACTCTTCGTCCCGTGTTGCTTTGTAGCTGCGGCCTTTGATGAGGAGCTGTTCTTCACCCTCCACCAGCCGCTGGTTGTTCAGATGGCCCGAGGCAATGATGCTGTTCATGTGGCCCATTTTGAGAGGGGTCAAGGGTTGCAGAGGTACAGTGGTGCGGGCAGGATCCAGGTGCTCCCGCCAGGCTGGTTTGCTGCTGGCACCCAGCTGCCGCGCTTCGGCCAGAGCATCGGCGGGATCGATAAACATCGCGCGGAATTTAAAGCCGCTGTCCTTCACCGTCAGAGGAGGCAGCTCAAAGGGCGGTTCCGCTGGGGCAGCCAGGGGGGGCAGCTGCTGCTGCACAAGCAGGGGGGTATCCCCCTCAGCCAGGGCGCGCAGGGCGTTAATGGCCGATGGGTCTGGGGCCACCGCCTGCCGCCGACGGACGCCAAAGAGCACGATCTGTTTAAACCGTTCATACAACCCGTCCTGGTCTGGTGTTTCGGTGCTGTCGGGAAAGCGGTAAATCTGGATATGTTGGAAGTGGCTCACCAGGTATTCGGCCAGCTTGCGCAGCTTGAGCAGATGCTGCGGCACGACGTAAACCAGCAGGCCCCCTGGCTGCAAATACACCCGGGTGCGCGTCAGGAATTGAACTTCCAGTCGGGTGTTGCGGCCGCTCTCCTGCTCGTCCTGATCATAGGGCGGGTTTAGGTAAAGGAGGTTAAAGCCGTCGCGTGAGGCCTGCACGTTCTGGTAGCTGTCGTGCAGCAAACGGGTCTGCGTCGACAGCTGGGCCGAGCGACTGGCCACCAGCCGTCTCGCCTCAAGCGCCTGAATTTTCTCCCGCGCCAGCCGGGCTCTTTCTTCGTGTAGTTCTACACCGTAGGGCGACAAGACCAGGGCTTCGGCCAGAGAGACCAGGGCGGTGCCTTCACCGGCACACGGGTCAAAAATACGGCCGCCGTGGGGGGCGGTGATGAAGGTGGAGATAAGGCTTGTGACAAGAGGCGGCAGGGGAAAATAGCCAGCCTTTTCCATGTTGGCGAGTCTGGTCATGAGAGAGTTCCTTTGTGTTGGTTAAGGTGGTTTCAGGCGAGCGTGAAGGGCAAGCAGGGGAGGTCAGACTGGTGAGGGCAGGGAGTCAGATTGGGTGGTAATAGTTTCGGCCAGACAGACGGAATAGCCATAATGGTCGTTGTCCACCCCCTGAAGCAAATGCGCCAGCCGCTCCGCGTCGGCAACGTGCGGCGTCAGGCAGATGAGGCGATACTCCGCATCCCGATCTGGATGAGCATCAACGGGGATTTGGAGATGCCTGGTGGTCTTCAGGTGCTGAACAACGGCCGACATCATGGGCGGGGGAGTAAAGGGAATGCTCATGGGGTTTTCCTCCAGTCGGGTCGTGACGGGCAATGCGGCCAGACGGCCAAATCTTCACAGCACGGTGCGCGTTAGCGTCAACGAGAACGCTTGATCTTGAGGTTTTCTTTGAAGGGATGTTTTTATGGCGGTGGCATGGAGAGGGATTTTTTTGTAACTCTACCGAAATTGGAGCATAAAAGAGGATGGGCAAGGACTCAAAATCAGGAGGGTAAGCCCTTGCCTGATTCTGTCGTAAAGCGAAGTCATCGTTTCTGTTATTGTACTCTAGTTAAGAAAGTGTGCGTTTCCATCAAACTAAACCAGGCTCTCGTGCGCCAAGACAGGAGGATGCCAAACGACAGAACGACAGAAAAATACCAAATATATTTCTGGGCAGCAATAAAATGTTGTCCAAAAGTGTAAATAAACGAACGTGAACGTGCTGGGCAATGATATTTGTTGCCTGAAATTTAAGCTTCGGCAAAAGTGAATCTGTTTAGCTCTCTTGGTGCTACTTGGCAAAACTCTGGCTCTTGCGGATACTTGTTTGATAGCTGGTGCCCAAGTCTCAAATGTTTTACCACGCATAAACTCAACTGAGGAAGGATTTGATGAAGCTTCGTCAAAGTATTTTGATTGTTGTCGCTCTGTTCATAACGACCACATTTGTTTTGCTGATGTCACCAACAGCAGCGCACCCACAAACGGCCGTTGCCGGCAACCCGACACCTGATAGCCTCAACTACTTACCACTTGTGCTCAGGTCTGAACTCCCTACGGCCACACCTACCGCGACGGCCACAGCTACCATTCCAGCACCGACGGTAGCCCCGGCCAACGTGCAAATTACTCTTATCGTTTACAATCCGGCAGGCGACGATGTGCAGGGCGAATACGTGCGCATCGAGAACAAAGGTGGGGTAACGGCCGTGTTGACCGGCTGGACGCTGAGTGATAATGACAGCCACGTCTACAACTTCC
>JADLAX010000009.1 GCA_020848035.1 Anaerolineae bacterium
CTGTCGGCACAACAATTTTGTCGGCCAACGAAAGTCCACAAAAGTGGGTTAATAATCTCGGCAACTTTGTAACGGTCTTTAATACGGCCTGGGGACTGGCCCATATGGGGCTGATGGCCACGCTGGATGTGGCCGACCGTGAGAAATCAAGTGCGCTGACACAACTGGACGCCCAGTATGTAAATGAACCGATGACGGCGGATGTGGCTGAGGCCATTAATCAAGAATTTGCGGCTTTAAATGAGTCCCAGAAGAACGACATATTAACGACGGTGTTTGCCGATGTAGACCGAAGTACGTGGACTGCGGCCGATACGGAGGCAAACATCAAAAAAGCCCTTTTTAATCTGTATGTGTTTAATGAGCTGGAAAAGCTGGCCATTGCCCAGTATAGCCATGTGCCCTATTGGAATTACTCGGAGAACACGCTGACGACTATTCAAAACCAGCAAAATCTGCAGCTGGTTGACAAAGGGACAACCGTCATCACCTGGGTAGCCAATGCCCGTAACTACTTGCAGTGGTCCCGGATCGTGGCTGACGGCGGCATTCCGAGCAAGGGGTTTGGCAATGTGATGGATACCTTCCCGGAAATCGGCCAGCTCGGTGCGATGCCGGAAATCGTCGAAGCCTCGGATGGGTTCTCTTTAATCGGGACGGCTTTCTTTGACCTGCTGGGCCACTGGGGGGAAGGGATCACCTATATGGTGCGTACCGCACGAAATGAACTGCTTTAAGTCTGAAGTTGACGACCTGATTCATCGGAAAGGGTTAACCGGAAAAGGTGTGCTGGTTGGACATCTGGATACTGGGGTCGACGCAACCCATTCCGCGCTTTCCGGCCGCATTGCTGACTTTAGACGCTTTGGCTATCGGGGTATTACGTCCGAAACCATGCCAGCCTGGGATTCAGGCTGGCATGGCACCCACACAGCCAGCCTGATTACGGCCGTAGCGCCAGATGTCCGAATTTATTCCGGTATGGTTATCGAAGAAGGGCACATTGTCTCACGGATAATCGCCGGGCTAGACTGGTTACTCAGCTGCCAGGTAAAGATTGTTCTTCTTTCTCTCGGTATCTTTACCCACTCACCCGTCTTCCGTTCCCTCATTCAGGAGATGGTGCAGCGAGATATGTTGGTCATTGGGTCAATCGGTAACCGTGGGGCCGGAAAAGCCTCGGTCCCCGGTATTTATCCAGAAGTTTTGACAGTAGGTGCTGCTGATGGGCATGGGCGCGTGCCGACTTTTTCCGGCAGTTATCATCCTGATGGGACAGAGGCATGTCAAAAGCCTGATATTATTGCTCCGGGAGTAGACATCCTGGCAGCGGTGCCTGGAGAAGCCTGGGCAACCAGGTCTGGGACCTCCATGGCCGCGGCCCAGGTGGCAGGCCTGGCAGCCCTTCTGTTTGAGGCATTTCCGACCTTACCGGCTGGGGTTCTCAGGCAGGCGCTTTATGCCAGCAGTGATGGTGTAGATGCGCGTCAGGCCCACCGTACGAATAGAGGGTTGGCTCGTCCATTAGCTGCCTATTGTTGGCTCGAAACGAGGGCCGATGCTCCGGAGCTCTCTCCAACATTTCTTTCGGCAGGGGAAATAGAGCAGCAGTTTATTGACCCGCATATAGAAAAGCAGCTTGCCCTGGTTGGTGAGGACAATCTGTGTGAAGTGATTGTAGAACTGGAGAGTTGGGAGATTAAGGAGCAAATAGTAAAAATGTTGGAAGATTTGCTCCAGCCACCTGAGATAGCTGGCCAGTGGAAAGAAGTCAGGGCCCGGCCAATCCTTATTCTCAAGTCACCAAAACGGATCATCAGGCAGTTGATAGAATGGCCCGCGGTAAAAATTGTCCATGCCTGTGACATCGACAAGTGGATTTAGCCGGTGGTTCGTTTTTACATAGGTGTAATCCAAGCCCTTCATTCTCTTTTAACCTGCTGCGGACAGTGCTGTATCTAACATTGGGAACTCAGCAATAAATCCCCAAAATCTCCCGTATACTCCCCACTTCATACATCGCCCTCACCCGCTTTGAAGAACGTTGAACAAGATGCGCGGCTAACCATCGCTGTTGTATCCATTTTCACGGCGCCGCAGCTATTCAGCAGCGCGCCGACCTGGGCTTTGCCGGGAGCCACTATCTCGGGCAAGGGGTCGTGGTAACGGTCGTAGGGTAAACAACAGCGACCCGGTTGACATTCCGGTACATCTAATTGTCTCTGACGAGGTTTACCACACCACTTGCCTTTGATCGAGAAGCAGGTCACTTGCCTCCTAAATACGATTCCCATCTTTATTAGGACAAGGGGCAAAAAAATGGTGGGAGCGCATGGGCCATACCGCTAAAGGCAGAGCCAGGCCTGGTGCGGCGGAGGAATGTGTTCGGCAATGTGGTAAAGTGCCTGCGTAACAGGTCGGTAACAGGACAGGCTGGCGGCGAAGAAATTGCTGCTTGCGCTTAAACTTTTGCCTGTTATATACTGACCTGCGTTCCAACAGTCTCATCGTCCAGGGAGGATATTGCCATGCATCGTTGCCTATTTCTTTTCGCCATCCTTTTTGTGTTAGTTTCCTGCCAAACAGCACCAGAAACTGAAACCAGAAGCCAGGAAGTGGCTATCAGTAGCCCGGTTCCAACAGATACAGTAGAACCCACAGACGCCCCTTCGAGTACCGCAACCCAAACGGCCGTTTCAACTGAGCCAGCCACATCTACACCAACACAACCCTCGACTGAAACGCCGGTTCCAACCGAAACCAATACACCGCTGCCCACAAATACGCCCAAACCAACCAATACGGCCGTTCCGCCGACCAACACGCGTCCGCCAGCAACGGCCGTTCCTCCAACGGCTGTTCCACCGACAGCTGTGCCACTGCCAACCAACACACCAGCGCCAACGGCCGTACCAGCTGAGCCACCAGCACCTACCCAACCACCACCGCCTTCATCATCGCTGGTGGAGATTATCAACGTCAACAAGCAAGAAGAATTTGTGGACATCCGCAATAACAATGCGGCAGCCATTGATCTTGCCGGTTGGGTGCTGGTCTCTGAGAAGGGGAATCAGGCGTGCGGTTTGGGCGGCATGATGCAACCAGGGGCTACCCTGCGCATCTATGCACTTGCCGAGGACGCTGGCAACGGTGGCTACAACTGCAACTTTGGCAGCCCAATATGGAACAACAGTGAGTCAGATCCGGCAGTTTTGTACGACAATACAGGAGCCGAGGTAGATCGCTGGTAAAGGACCACGATAGGGATAGGATGTGGTATGCTACCTCCTCAAGGATGCCCGTTTTCTAATTTCTAAGGGCGAGGGCGCAGCCGTGTGCTTCATTCCTGCCGCTTGATTCCCGGAACAAACCGATTCACTCTAGAAAAAAGGGCAACACACTTTAGGCACCTACCAGCCAGAGGAACGCTCATGTTGAACATAGACGGCCGTAATGGGGAAGGTGGCGGACAAATACTACGGACGAGTTTGAGCCTGGCAGCCTTAACCGGACGGCCGTTTACCCTGACCCATATCCGGGCGAACCGTCAGCAGCCGGGGTTGCGACCGCAGCATTTAACGGCCGTGCACGCCGTCGCCACCGTTTGTGGTGCCACCCTGGAAGGGGCAACAATCAACTCGCAAACCCTGGTGTTTCAGCCACAGGGTGCACCACAGGGCGCTACATATCACTTTGATGTGGCCAATGCGGCCCAGGGTGGTTCGGCCGGTGCGGTGACGCTTATCTGGCAAGCCCTACTCTGGCCGCTGTTATTTGCCCAAAGTAAATCTCACGTCACGCTGAGCGGCGGTACTCACGTCCCGTTTAGTCCGCCGTATCATTATTTGGCCCAGGTGGTGCTGCCGCTTTTGCGTCAGTTTGGGATTAAGGCGACACTGGAACTTAAAGACTGGGGCTGGTATCCCGCAGGAGGCGGCAAGATATCAGCCGTCATCCAACCCACAACTCAGCTTCGCTCCCCCACCCTAACCGTGCCCGGTACAAAGTCCGTGGAAGGGATCGCCGCTGTGACCAACCTGCCCGCGCACATTCCCCAGCGCATGGCTAACCGGGCGCACAACCTGCTTGTTGAGGCTGGGTTTGCGCCCACCATTCAGCCAATGCGCGAGCGCGGGCGGGGTCCGGGAGCGGGCATCATGCTCTGGCTACCCAATGGCGGTTTTACCAGTCTGGGGCGTCCAGGATTGCCAGCAGACCAGGTGGCGGAAACGGTCGTTGCCCAACTGCTCGCCTTTACGCGCAGCCACACGATGGTGGATGAGCACCTGGCCGACCAGCTCATGATTCCAGCGGCATTGGCCCAGGGCACCACCCGATATACAACCCATCGTCTCACTCGCCATGCGTTGACCAATGCTGATTTGCTGCGCCAATGGTTGGGGGTGTCGATAGAGATAGATGGGGAGGAAGAGCAAACAGCGGAAATCGTTGTTTCCGGTGTTTGCTTTCGTCGTGACAACAACGACTAAAGAGGGTTTTGCTATTAAAAATGAGGCATAATGGCGACCACGTTTTTATTTTCTCTCTGGAAAACGGCCCTCCCCCATTGAAACTGGCTCTGATGTGAAACGAGGATTTTTGCTACAAAATCAGTCGT
The DNA here is from genome assembly GCA_020848035.1 of Anaerolineae bacterium. Classification (GTDB taxonomy): domain Bacteria; phylum Chloroflexota; class Anaerolineae; order Promineifilales; family Promineifilaceae; genus Leptofilum. The sequence goes on from JADLAX010000009.1 coordinate 4,619, forward strand.
GTGGTAGACAAGCAATTAGGAAGTGAAGCTAACAGCAGAACAGCAGCTGCTTTAGTCGGTCCTGCCGCAAGCCGCTGCATTGCTTGCAGATTGATGAGGATTTAGATCAAGATGTTCTGGTTGGCAATCACGAGCTGGTTGTTTAGCTTCGGCCGTTCAATGCCGAGAGCCACTGCCGATAGGAAAATACGGCCAAAATCTGATCTCTTTTGGAAAATTTCGGGAAGGTTTCCTCAAAAGGAGACTGAATAGTAGTAGAAATGCCTATCTGGCGTGCATTCCTGCTCTTGTGAAAACGTGACGGGCAAAAATAGCCAACGGCGAAATACGTGATTGGGGTTACGTTTCAAAAATTTCAGGTCACGAAAAACGTGGCCGGAGTTTTAACCCTACTACGTTTTTCACCACCTGTGCTACACTAAACGTGGTCGGTGTTACGATTTTCGTGGTCGCCATTATTAGGTGCAAAACCCTCTTTCATCCGCTTGTACCTGCTCCAGGTCAAGTTGGCTTTGACCAATGAGATGGCCGTGCAAGGCTTGGCAATGCACTCCGGCGCGTCGCCACCACGTCTTGACTGTGCGCTCATCCAAGCCGAAGGCTTTGACGATAGCTTGAGGTGGACAGCCATAAGCCAGCAAGACGATGACGCACATGACGATTTTTGGGTCTGTACGCAGCCGGTAGAACAAAGTGCCTTTGCTGACGTCAAATGTTTTACCGCAAACGGTATAGCAGCATCGCTTTTCTTGTTGGCTATGGATACCGAGATTGCCTGCTCCGGTTCGGCCTCTCGCCGGACAGTCGAAATTGGGGCAAAATAGGTGCTTCAGGTTCATTGTGCCTCCTATAGGTTACGCAGCGGGGTTTAGCAGAGATCAAACGACTTTCGGGCCTTTCATTGTGGCAGCCGCTTCAGATTAAGGGGGGCGTTTAGATTTTTACAAAAACCCCTCGTTCTAATAGATTTAGCAAGAGACTTTCTACATGCTTAGGAACCTCCCCACCCCGGACGAGAATCCCCATTTCCATATTCAACGTCATTGCATAATCAGTCAGGTTAGCGCTGGATATCAATAGCGTTTGCCTATCAGCTAAGGCAATTTTGGCATGTAGCGAGCCAAACCTGCCATCCTCGGTTAACGGCCGTTTTTCCCGTGGCCACATGTACAATCGGGCTCGTTTCTGGATTGCCGTTCCCAGGGCCTTTACCGTATCAAAAGACATCTTCCCTTCACTGGCATCTGGCGTTTCGAGGTAAATCGCAATAGAGACCCCTCGCTCAGCCGCCGCCACAAGCGCTTGGGTAATATTTTCTGCTTTGTAAACGGCAAAGCTCACGATGTGCAGCGATTCCCTGGCTTCCCGGATAAGCTGCAGGAGCGCCTGGTCGGTGCGCCGTAAAGGAATTACCTGGCTGTCCGGCCCGGTCCAAACCAGTTCCAGCTGCTGCATTTGGCGGTAATGATTAGCAACCTGGGAAGCGGTGAGCACCGCCAGGGCCACACTTTCGGTGGTGGTCTCCGGGCTATACCTTTGCCAGTAGGTCACAAAAGCCACAACCTTCTGCCGGAGGTCGGGCTGGCTGACGGCCCAGCCCAGCCTTGTTTCAATCTGAGACCAACGGCCGTTTTCGCTATCTTGCAAGGCAGCCGCCAGTCGGGCTACCAATTCCACTGGCATATCGGCGACGAGGTGATGAATTTGCTCTGCCAGGGAGAGGGGTATCATGACATGGCATCCTTAAAGAAAGCAAGATCGGTATGTTCAACGGTAGGAACGAGCAGGGAGCGATCCAGATACTTATTACCTCGTTCGCAGGAAGTTTCCGGAGCAAACAAACACGCATGGCAGGCCGCTGCATGCAGCGTGCGTCCTGTCCGGCTGGGGGGATGTTCGGCACACAGCGGGTCGCTGGCGCACAGCCGCATAGCCTCCAGTGCCTGGGTAATGTGCCGCTCCAGCACCTCGGGCTGTCCTAAACTGACCAGCCCGCCCAGGGTGCCCTCGCTGTCTGGCGCGGAGGTGTAAATCAGCAACCCGGCCATCGGGCCACCTTCCTTTTCGGCCGGGCGGGCATAAATGCGTTCCCGAATGCTGGCCGCCGCATAGCCGCTTTCCAGGGCCAGCTGGCGCATTAAGGCGTGGGCGAAGCTGTGAATCAGGACGTAGCGCATGCCGGGAAACCCATCTTCCGGTGGCTCAATATAGCGCACCGATCGCCACTTTTTGTGCGCCTCGACAAATTCACTGGCGCGACTATCTACGGCCGTCTGCCGGGCCCACTCAACTATTTTTCGTTCGTTAAACTGGAGGAACAACCCTTCCCCGCGCACCTCCGACGCCGGGACCCATTCAGCCGTCTGCCGCACCAGGGGTGCCGGTTCCACATAGACGCTCAGGTCAGGATCGGTGAGCTCTCCGGCGGCATCCAGTCGAGTAAAGCCAACCATGGCCCGCACTTCCCGCAGCCGTTCGACCAGCATGACCTGGTCAATGAGCGCCTTATATTTGGGCGGTGGCCCAACGGGTCGCAGGCGGAAATCATCACTGTTCAACTGGGCATTGTATTGGGTAAACACTACCCATTCCGGCAGCTTCAGGTCCGGCCGATCACTGGGCGGGGCCATTTGTCCGGCATCCACTTTGCGCCGATCTTCTACCGCTGCCCAAATATCCGCGTCGCTGTATTGGGCCAGTTCGCCGAGCTTGCCCTGGCTGCGTAGGAAGCCCACAATCACCAGGGCCGTCACATCTTTAAGCGTTGCCCAATTCTCCTCAACCAGCTGGGGCAGCTTGCCGCTTTCCACCGGAATCGCGACAGTGCTGTACACCACGGGAAACCAGGTGTTTGAAGCCCCCAAGGTCAAGGTACGCATTTTGTGCTTGCACGGTTCGGGATCATAGTCGCGTAAATGTGGTCGTCGCCCCTGACACTGAGGCATCATCTCCCGGTTTTGCCGACCAAACGCTTCCGCCATACTGCGCTGTTTCTGGCAGGTGTCGCAGCGCACGCGCAAGTCACGGGCCTCACCAGAAGGGCCGTACTCGTCCAGGCGCAAAAGTGGGCTGTGGCATGGCTCGCCCTCATGGACAAAATGCACCCAGGGGAAATCATCAAGATGGCCGTTTTCACAGGCCACCAGGAAGCGGGCCGGCACCACGTCAGGGCTTTTGGCCTTATTACAATTTTCATGCTGGTAACCGGTTTTGTCCGGCCGGTAGGGATTTTCCTTGAGCTTAAACAGGCCGGACTTGAGCGGCGCCAGCAAACGGCACATCGGGCAGACCATCCACCGGGGAAAGGTGGCCACCGGCACCCCGATTTTTGCCATGGTGTCAAAGGGGTCGACGGGCATACCATTATCGCCGGTAATGGGCGGCGCCAGCAGCTTTTTGACCGTCGGCAGCTGGTAACGCACGGCCGTTAGCAGCCGGTCTTCCACAACGGGCTGGGCATATTCAGGGCTGGCTGGCCAATCTTCCAGGCCGGTGACAATCACGGACAAGCGAGGCAGATCGACAATAGCGCCAACCCCGTAGGTGAACAACAACTGGCTGGGGCGAACTTCGCCCACACGGGTAGGATGCTGGCTCATAGGCTAATCGTCCATTCCTTGTTCTTGCAGAATTAAAGCGACACTGGGTTCTACGTCCCGCAGGGAGTTCAGGCAGGTAAAGAGACTATACGCCTCCTCGGCAGGCTGCTTCAGCAAAGCCCGGGTTCGGCCATCTCTTTTACCGCTGTAGCCCAAAATCGCGCCGCCCATCACCGCTTCCGCCTGGCTGAGCCAGGCGTCCAGCCGCTGCTTCAGCATTTGCTGCACCAAATCTTCTACCCGGTTGCTCTCGGTCACCAGGGCGGCTCTGCGGCTAATCTGCTCAAGCGCCGCCTGGACATTGGCATGGCTGCGTTCAATTTGCCCGGCATTTCCATTGGGATTGAAATCCTCGCCCAAGAGGCGCACATAGGCGGCCATCACGCCCGTCAGCCCGCGGTCCAGCGCCCGCGGCGAAAACGGGGTCACCGATAGCGCTTCCACCTGCTGGTAAAAGGTCGCGTGATAATGTTCAAACCGTTCGTAATGGCTTAAATCCCGTGGTCTGGCCCAGTTATAAACGGTGCAGACCAAACCGGGGAAACGCCGCCCGACGCGGCTGGTCGCCTGGATATACTCGGCGGTCGCTTTGGGTTGGCTGGCCACCACCATCAGGCCCAGACGGCTGACGTCCACTCCCACGGAAATCATGTTGGTGGCCAGGACAACGTCAAACGGCCGTATCCCTTTCTTGGGATCGCTGTTGGGATCAAAGGAAACCTCCAGCCGGTCGAGAATCTCGGGAATTTCGGCGGCGCTTTTACGCGATGTTAACTCTTCGACGCCCCACACCGCCCGTCGCGCCAGGCCGCGTTTATCCATTCGGTAAAGGCGGGTGCGCACGGCATCATCCACCACCCGTCGCATGCCGCCGAGCTCACGCATCGAATTAAAGTAGCCGATGAGCGTCATCCAGGGATCGATCGCTTTGCCGTACTCATCGTACAGCGACTGGGCCGCCGATAAGTAGGCGACATAGGTGCGAATCAGGAGGGCCTTCAGGCGGGTGCCTGGAGCACACAGGCCCAAATAGAGGCGGCCCGGTGACTCATTGCTGGAATCTCGGCGGCGGGCAAAAAAGTTGTCCTCAGCGTCCAGACCGGCTGGCGGGAAAATTTTCACCTGGCGCAGGAACAAATTATGCACCTGGGTCTGGGCCCGGCGAATGGTGGCTGTGGAGGCGATTACTTTGGGCCGGACTGTCTGCCCGTTCAGCTGCCAGGTGCACAGCTGATCGACGGCCGTTTCGTAGAGACCCACCAGCGTACCCAGCGGGCCACTAATGAGGTGGAGCTCATCCTGAATAATAAGGTCTGGTGGCCGCAGGGGATCGATGGCCTGCGTCTGTACCGCCGGGAATCGTCCTTTTTGGGGATGTCGGTCAGCGTCTTCCAGCTCTGAGGAACGATACCCGTGGCGTGGGCAGTGGGCCGAGACGCGCCCAAAGAGCATCTGCGTTGCCCCTTTCCACGGCATCTGGGCAAATTTGTCAACCGTGGCAATGAGCAGCGTAGGCAGCAGCCGGTAAATCTCTTCGTCGACCACCACGATGGGCAGCCCCTCGTCCGGCGCCTGTTTGTAGCTGAAGGGGCAGCGTCCCAGCGGGTCGCTGCAATATTGAAACGTGCGCCCCCTGCCCTGGTTATAGGCTTCCACGCGGATGTTTTTGCCCGGATCGATTTTTGCGCCGCACCAGGGGCAGTTGGTGAGCTGATAAGGCGTACCCTTGCCGCTGCCATGTTTCCACTGGCCGGTGCCATGATCGCGCTTGATCGCCTCAGCGGCGTCCTTGGTCCAGTTGGGGGTGCTGCTCTGGCCAACCCATAGTCCTATGCGAAATGGTTCTGTGCCCCAGTTGGCCGGATCGTTGCGCCGGATCATCTCACAAGCGGCCATCAGCGTGGTGGCGCGCTGGAACTGCTGCAAGGTGAGCAGCCGCAGGGTGTAGCGCATCAGCACCGTCACCCCAGCCATGCCGGAGTAGCCTCCCACGCTTTTTTGCAGACGCCGGATGCCCATGGCAAAGGCAGCCACGCCTAAGTAGGCTTCTGTCTTCCCCCCACCCGTGGGAAACCAGAGGAGATCAGCCAGCGCCTGGCTGGGATGGCTGCGCTCTTCGTGGGTGGGATCCGCCAGGCCCGGCAGATTGAGCAATACAAAGGCCAGCTGAAACGGCCGCCAGCTGCGGTTGTGTGGCACGTCAATGGCTTTGAAATCTGGGTTCTGCCCCTGCCGGTTTTGCGCCGCATAGAGGGAGCGGGTGCGCTGGTACCACATAGCCCGGTTGGCAAAACGAAACGCCTCTGCTACCTGAGGATCCTGGTCTATCAGGGCGATGCCTGCTTCAATGCGCCGCAGCGTCTCACGGCCGTTGGCCAAAGCTGTGGTTGCTTGGGTCTGGTAGCCGTTTAAATCTTTGCTGCTGCGAGCTTTTGTTTCCTGCTGCGTCAGCCACTCATCATAGGCGCGGGTGAGCGGCGACAGCAGGCTGGTAAAACCACCTGTTTCCCGCTCGGCCAATGTTTTCATGTCCAGGACGGTTTCATCCAGGAGGGGAATGTCTTCGGCCGTGGGCGGCTCCATACGCTCCACTTCGTAGCTGGGGATCACCTCAGTGCGAATTTCGGTAGCCCGTTCCCAGCTTAACCACGACTTCTCGGCATGGGTGGCCACACCGTGGCCGACGGCGAATTCCACCTCGCGCCGGTAGAGCATTTGCATCACCCGGTCTTCCGCGTCCTGAGTGGTGAGACCATCTGGCAGCTGGCGTTTGATAAATATAGCGCCGCCGTGCGGCGCGTCAGCGGCGGCGGCTACGATGATCTCTGGCTGGAAGATCCAGGCCTCATCTTTGCGCAGCTCTGGCTCGCTCTGGGCATTGACCAGAAACAGCGTGACCGTCCAGGCGCCGCCGCGCTGCCGGCACAGACCCCGCACATAGATTTCCTGGTTAGCCGGGTCCGGATAGAAGATTTTTAACTCCCCTGAACGCAGGGCAAGTTCCGTGGTGCCCTCTTTGGGCCAGCGCTGCCATACCAGGGACGGTTCGCCCTTCTCATTGGGCGGTGCCGTTTCGCTGTGAACGCGTCTGTACTGTCCCCACTTGGCCGTGACGCGAATGACGTTCGCTTCCCCATCGACGGTAAACGTCAGGCCAATGGAAGATGGCAGCATGGAGGTTGTTTGGGGAACGGCCGTATCCGCCTGCCCATCCTGCCCATCGCTGGCGCCATCCACGGCAAGCGGATCTTCATCATCGGGAATGATGCTCTGCCCTTTAGGGGCCAACATGCCCACCACGTACCGACCGCGCACGTTACGTTCTTCAATTTCTTCCCGTTCTCCTCCGGCCGGGCCAAGTAAATCCTGGCGAACCAGGTCATCCAGTCTGGCCCGCAGCTGCAGCGACGAGGGAATGTTGTCTGCTAATCTGTTCATTGATTTCCTGTCTTAACTACGCGACCATCTCGTGGAGCCAGGTGGGGTTCAGTTCTTCGAGAATTGTACGCGTTTCCGGACGCAGCGCATAGCGCCACTGGTTGCCTGGTGCCGGTTCAATAAAGAGCAACATGCCGATGCCTGGTTTGGTGGCCTGGCCGTATCCACCCGTGTTGTTTACCCGTCGGCCGAGAGCACCTAAAACGCCGACTAAATCTTGCCGGTCACGTCGCCCCATGATTTGCACCAGCTCATCATTGGTCAAACCGCCCTCCCCGGCGTCATACAGTGCCTTAAAGAGCTGCTGCTGCCCACGGGGCACGGTGCGGCGGGTAAAGACCTCTTTGATGTCGCCGTTGGCCAGCCCATCTAAATCCGGTTCATCTTCGGCGGGCATGTCGGGCTTGTCCACATGCCATCTGGCCAGAGCCCAGGTTTTAATCTGTTCCCGCCGACTATTTAGGGCTGCCAGGTTCCAGTCCTCTAACTTGGCCAGCTCTCTTTCCATCAGAAAAACCGATTCTTCATAAAAATCTCGCTTGCCCTTTACCTTGCCCTGACCCAAAAACGGCCGGTTGCCCAGTTCGGTGTTGGTGTAGGTTAACGTCAGGTTGCCCACATCGTGGAGCCAGCGCGCATATTCCTTACGGGGAAAACGCTGCTGCCAATAGCGCTTTTGGTCGGGTGTCTGGGGCAAAATATGCTCAACGCTGTCTGTCTTGCGGGCAACCTCTTCATAAGGCATCTTCACCGGCACCCCTTTAAGCTCAGCCAGGTGACTTTCATATTCATACAAAAAATATTTCAAGCCTGCCCACTGATACCAGTTGGCGCTTTCTTCATCAAAAGCGGCGGCAAACTGGCTGTCTGGGGCATAGTTGAGGATAAGCTGAGCCAGCCTGTTCTGGACATTCTCTAGACTTATTTGCCGCAGAAAAACCTGGTGCCCCAGCCGGAAAAGACGCGTCTGGCCTGCGTTTGAACGCAGCCGCAGCCAACGATAAACGCGGAAGGCATATTTTTCACACAGCTGCACCACCGCGCCATAACTTTCGGCATCGTTCGGGTATTGAATCCGCAACGCCATTAACAGCGGCAGGAAGCTGGCCAGAGAACCAAGACGTGCCAGTTTGGCGGCCTCTTGGATAAGTCGTCTTTGCCCAGTGTGCCCCTGAAAATTGTGAAAGGCGCCAGGGCGATTCGGCCGTAAGATGTCGCAGTAGGCGGTGGCCACGTCGAAGAGGGTATTCAGATAGTGGTGCAGATGCTCCAAGAGGCGTTCATGCTGTTGTTCGTACTGTTTTAAACTGAACCGTGTTTTAATGGAGCGGCTGCCTAACCAGTTAGCGGTTTGCGGATCATAGGCCATTAGCCAATGGGCCCGCAGCAGCTGGTCTTCGTTCTCCTGGCTTCCCAGACCAGCGCTCATCAGGCTTTCGAAAATATGTTTCCAGGTATGATTGATGCTTTCGACCAAGGTGTGCTCGGCGGGTAAATGCAGCTTGCCGGCCAGATAAAGCAGATAATTTTTGACCTTTTCCAGCTCTGTGATGGGCTTGCCCCGGTTGTTCATGGTTTCAAAAATAATGCCGGCATCCGCCTCTCGCTTGACGATGTAAACCATGAGTGTCAGGTCCTGAATCAGTTTGAAATACAAAGACACCAGCCACTCGCCGAATGCTGCTCCTAGCGCTGCCTGCCGCTCTTCTAAATAACCTGTAAAGTACGTTTTTGCTTGTAAGAGCCGCTCATGGGAACGAATGGTTGCTCCACCAATGTGTGATCCCTGCCCCAGAATGACCTGGTTAAAATAGGTCTGACTGTCTTCATTCAGGGTGAGTTTGAGCAGCGGCCGTTTGTTGCGGTCGCGACCAACCAGGTACTGCTGCTGCAAATTGTTTACTAAATCTTTAGCTTCCTCTTGTGTTTGCAGGTACCCACTGATAACTTGCAGCAAAATGACGATGGTGGTCAGGCGCTGCTGGCCATCGACAATGTCGTAGGCCAGATAAGACGTTCCGTTCCGGTCCATAATTTTATTTTCGCTGCGGAGATGGAGAATCAATGTCCCCAAAAAATGGGTCCGGTTTGGCTCCAGCAGTTCCAGGTCTTCCATAAATTCCTGGCACTGCGTTTGTTCCCAGGCATAACCACGCTGGTAATCTGGCACGAAAAACAGCTTTTCAGAAAAGACTTGAGTGATGGTGTACAGGTTTTCCATTTTGAGCCTCTCCTCTTGTTTATCCCCTTATACGTCAGCCGTTTAGCCTACAAGTGTCCTGGTAAAAAGGTTAAAGCTCTTCGACGACTTCGCCTGGTGGCAGCTGTGCCAACAACGTCTGTACAAATGGGCGATACTCATCCAAAACCCGGTAATGGTTTTTTTGATCTCCTTCTGCTCCATCAGACTCAAAAGTAATGACCTGGCGCAAATGAGAGCGTCCCTTTTTGGTCAGCAATTGAGAAATCCCGCTCAAGTACCGGCCTGTTTGGCCAATATCGCTGCCGATCCCGGCGGCATACAGCTTTCCCTTTATTTCCTCCCGGTCAAAGGCGCGCCTTTCGCTGAGCAAAATGCGGACAAATTCGATAAAACGTGGTGTCAGGGCGCTTTGCCTGTTTAAGGTGTGTAACCATTTGCTGGCCAGCTCATCCTGATCGAACTCCCCAACTTCCATAGAGAAAGTACCGCGAATGCCACGCTTCACTTCCTTTTGTTTTGCTTCCTTGCGTTCAATGTAATCTTTGGCTTCCGGTAGCGGGATAATGATTTCCGGGTTAACAAACAAGCGGCCCCCTGTATCGGTATATGCCTGCAGGCGTACACACTTGATATCCAATCCATATTCGCGCAGCCAGAGCACGGCCGAAGCCACGTCGGAGTGGAACTGCTGCGCCACGAGGATGAGGCGCTGCTTCTGGTTTAGCTCTTCTAAATCTGTTAGGAGGAAGGCCTCAATCTGTTCCTGGGCGTCGTCCAGATCTTCGCTGCGGTAATCGGCCAGGAGCGCAAAAATATCTTCGGCCAGGAAGCTGGAGCAGTATGAAGCGTATTTGATGGCCTGCCACTCGACATCCCGGCCCGAGCTTTCCCGCTTGAGTTCGATAATGACCAGATTGGCGTGCCGGTCGATTGCCAGTAAATCCAGGCGAATACCGGAGGGTAAAAACAGTTCTTTGGCAATGACCAGCAAATCTTCACCCAGAATGGCAGGCGTTTTGGCCACCCATTCCTGGATATCAAACCGCTCGCGCAATCTTAAATAGGTAAACGACTGTTCTTGAAGGGGAATTAATTCTTTTGCCTCAATATCCACATGGTACATTGTTTTCACCTTCGTTATTGGTTGTCTGGCCGGTGATAGTGTGTGCTGCGCCCCCTGCCCTGGCGCTCAATTAGACCCAGTTCAATCAGCTTGTTGAAATCTGCGGTACGGGTTGCTTTGGCCCGATCGGTTAATATCGCATAATCTTTGTCGGTGATGAAGCCGTGCTGGTCGATGTAGTCTAGAATCTGCTGATGATAGGCGTGCAGCCTCGTAGCTGGTGTGAGCTGCGTCAGGCCCAACTGTTTTTGCACACGCAACAGTTCATCTAAAATGCCTTCGGCAAAATAAACCAGCCAGGGCGTAAAATCCAGATCAGGCGCCAGCTCGTAGTAGTCGCCAAACAGCCCAACATGCTGAAAGTAGCGCGTGACGTTTTTGTTGTAGTAATTCTCAAAGCTAAACAGGTTGAAGGTATTTAAACCTAAACCAGCTAGCAGCAGCTTGGTGGCCAGGCGCGTGGTACGGCCGTTGCCGTCCACAAATGGGTGAATCGCGACCATTTGTTTGTGGAAAAGCCCCGCCAGCAGCAGGGGATCTAGAACACCTCGGTTTGCCTGAACAAAGGCAATTAAGGCGGTCATCAGTTCCGGCACATCTTCATAATTGGGGGGAAGGTAAACCACTTCCTGAGTACGCGGCTCATAAACCACCACGGCTTCCCGACGCCACTGCCCCAAATGATGATCAGGCAGCAGCTCCGCCATAATCCCGGCTTGAATCTGGTGCAGCAGTTCGGCCGTAAACGGCACATCGAGTTTTTGGTTTAGATCACTGAGAACACGATTGTAGTTAACGACCTCTTGCTCGCTTTGCCGCAGTTTTGCCGGTTGTTGTTTGAGCAGTCGCTTGACTTCAGTTAGCGGCAGAGGATTACCCTCGATGCTGGTCGAAGCATAAGTAGAAACCGCCCGCGCTTCGGCTTGCATTTCCATTAAAACAATGTCGGGAACTGCTCGCTGGTTGAGATCATACACCAACACCGTGATCTGTTTGATCATTTCCAGTAAGGGAGGTGTGATGCTGTATACGGGAGAAAACGAATTCATCGCCTAATTATAGCCTATTTTTAGCCGATTTAAGAGGTTGGCCCAGTTGTCATCTGGGCCACAAACGGCCCATAATTTCTCTTTCTCATTTTAGCAGTTGTCCCCGGTATCAGATTCGTATTCCCCTTGCGGCGTAATAGAAATGTTGTGACGTTTCCCTCCCACCAGACGGTAGCCTTCTATTACAAAATTTTCTTGGACCTTACATACTTGATCGATTGGCCACAGCGCAATTTTTCGAAAGGTCGCTGGTTCTTCTGGCAAGTCTAACACTTTTCGCTCTCTGCTGATGTTAAACATGCTCAGAATTCCAGAAATCGCTGCATTGAACATAAACGTGTCTCCATTGTTAAATAGAAGAATGCCACCTGCATTTAAGAATTCACGCAGTTCATGACGATGTTTTGGAAGCCGATGCTCTGAGCGGTGAGGTCTATCTCGTTCATTCTTATTATCGTTGGCATAATTTTCATACGCTTCTCGCCTTACAATCACACCTTCCTGATAAAGTTCCCGATATCTGCTTGATGAGCCAACTGATGGATCCTTGAAATTCGTGAGCTGAAACAATTCAGGGATGTAATATCCATCAACATACTCATATGCTGTGAAATGTATGCCTATGCCAGCCTCAAGTGGCCTGCCGAATCTCATCCTAGAAAGAGAATTGTTCAGCTGGTCTTTGATATAGGCTGCAAATTCTTCTGGAGATGAGAATTGATTCGCTTTTGCTGTTTTCCTATGTAACCAGTCAATCGTCCATTGATTTTCAATCTTTCCCAATCCCCAACATGACATAGCACCACGCCAAGGACGTACGCACACTACCTTAGATTTTTCTCTCTCCAGTACTTCGCGCTTTCCATCATTTGACTTGACTGTAATTAATGAATCAGTTGCGTGAGCCGTACATACCTTGCTAATCACAGTTGTAATAACAGTCATACTAAAAAATTTCCCGTCGCACCCTACTTTATTACCTACAAACGTCCCAAAACGTTAAAAATATGATTCAGTCTACGCTCTCGCTAAAATAGCGACAGCTGCCCATCGTTTTTCTTAGGGGTTTTCTTTGGTTTATTTTTTGCCTTTGGCTTTTTGCTTTTTTTGTCGTGGAGGCCGAGTTTGACTTCTTCTTCGTAGCGCTGGTGGTTGAGCTGGAGGAGGCGGGTGAGCACCTCGCGGCGGGCGGGTTCGCTAATGGTGTAGCGTACGCCCTGAGCCGTTTCGTGGAAGCCGTGGCCCAGGTCCAGGTCTTGCCAGCCGTAGGCGACGGCGACAGCGTTGTCCATTTCCACGTGGAGCTGGCGCAGGTGGGCGATGTCGTTTGCCATTTCTTCCTGGTCGTGGAAGCGGTTATAAGTTGCAGTCAGACCTTCTTGCCGCTCCAGCATAAGAAGACGTCGATGCTCATGATATTTTTCGCCAACAAGATTCAGCGAATTTCTATTTCTAGATGTGATTTGAGGAAATGGATAGGTTTGAAAAACATCTGTTGGTGAATAATTTAGATCTTGTTTGAGAGTAGAACTGTATTTCCATGCCCAATGGTAGTGGAACGATGACTGTAGTACCGCAAAATATTCGGCATCTTCATAAGCGAATACAACTAGCCGATGAGCATAAACCAATCCAGGATCGACAAATGCAAAGGCTACTGTCTTGCTTACGATTGTTAAAACTAGAATTCTTCTTAACGGTCTTATCGTTTCGTAAAGGTGTTCCCTAGGCCGTCCATATTGCCACCACTTTCTTGAATATATCCCCTTCTTTTTAATTCGCTCAGGGTAGACATGTTTTCTAACGATCTCCATGCAGTCTGGGTAAGTTTCAGCCTCATTCAAGGACCATGTAAAGAAATTAATTATCCATCGACTCGGTTTTTGTTCTGGATGGCTGTTCAAATCCTGCCCAACTAAATACGGAAAAAGAACTTCTGAATTCTTGTTGTCTTTATTAATTAATTTGTGAGCATCATTAGGCTCCAATAAAAAACCCAAGCCCAAGACATATGTTCCGATATGGCTTTTATCGTCATTTTGCCTCAAATTTTTGGGCTGACCTATAAATTCTTGGGTATCCAACAAGGATGTAATCCGTTCAACAAAATTACCGTCTAACCAAAATGGCGGCTTGATGTTCATTTTTGCTATGTGAACTATGTTGACCACTACTGCTGCTTCTCCAGGCCACGGTTGATCGTTAACTGCCCGGAAAAATGTACCTCCCGATTTAGCTATTGAATCTAAGCCTGTCCGCCTAGTATCACCTTGAGCAATTGTGTTTGTAGCAATTAACCCCAAGGTCCCATGTTTCGAGAGTAATCTATACCCATGAAGAAAGAAGAAGGCGCTTAAATCTGCATTACCACTGGAGCCAGAATAAAAATATGATAAAGTTGCCCTATAGCTATCTCCAAGTTGTTCCCGAATTCTTTTTCCTCCAATAAATGGTGGATTCCCCACAAAAGCACTAAACCCACCAGCAGCAAACACCTCCGGAAATTCAAAATGCCAGTGAAAAGCAGGCAGCACCTGCGCCACTTTTACCGCCCGCGCGGCCACCGGGTCCTGCCAGTCGCGCCCCGCCACATAATCCAGCAGGCCATTGGCCAGTAATGCATCCTGTTCGCTCTGGTTCAGATCATCTAGCAGTCGTGCCCCCACGAGCAGGTCGCAGCCCAGCTTGATTCTGGCTGTGGCCCGCTCTGCATCCGCCAGCAGCCGCGCCTTCTCCTCGGCATCGCGCACGTCGCGCACTTCAAAGTTTTGCAGCGCCTGCCGCTTTTCTTTGGCTTCTTCTACCAGCCTGCGGTTCTCCTGCTCAAACAAGGGCATTGCCGCCTCCCGCAGCCCATGTGACCAGCGTAAGAACATCTCCTCATCAGCCCCAATCAGGGAATCTCCATGCTTCAGCGCGTGGTCCAAAAAGGTAAAGGGGCGGTTTTTGTCCAGCGTCACCAGCCACAGTGACAGCTTGGCCATCTCCACCGCCAGGTGGTTTTTATCCACGCCATACAGGCAGCGGTCGGCCACCAGCCGCCGCGCCAGCACCAGCCGCTCTTCATCATTATCGGGCAGTATCGTCTCGTTGGGGTCGCCGCTGGCTGGTTTGCCCTCGGGGGTAATCTGTAATCGGTTACCGGTGGTCGGTAATCCGTCCTCAGTCTTCATTGGATTACCGCTAACCGTTAACCGCTTACCGGTCATATCCCACGCTTCCACCAGCCGCTCAGCCAGGTAGCGGTCCGCCTGCACCAGGAAGGCACCGCTGCCCATCGCCATATCACACACCCGCAGCGCCAAAATTTCGGCAGGGGTGCGCAGCTGCCATTTCTCTCGCGGCCAGCCTTCGGCCGGGCCAATGTACACCAGCGGCTCCAGCGTGTGCTGCACAATCGGCTCTGTCAGGCTGCGCGGCGTGTAGTGGGTGCCGGTAGCGCGGCGGGTGGTTCCGGCCGTTACGTACACGCTGTCCGCCGGAATCACCACCGGATAGGCGTAATCATCCTCTCGCACCAGCCCGGCCCAGGGCAGCACGCGCCGGTACAGGACATCGTTGTTACCGCAGGCGATCCGTAAGCGGTTATCGGTCATCGGTGTATGGTTATCGGCTGTCAGGCTATTGCGCAGCGCGGAGCGGGAACGGCCGGTTTCCTCCTGTAAAAAGTCCAGCAGCTTATCCAACTGTGTCTCAGCCACGTCAGCCCACGGATTACCGTTCACGGCTAACCGATTACCGTGCACCAAATTCTCCAACTGTGCCAGCGGCACTTCCGGTTCTTTATTTTGCGTCCCGGCCAGCCCCAGCACCGGCTCGGTGGCCCGCGTCGCCTCGTGATCAAGCAGCCCTTCATACACATGGCCAATCTGCTCAATATCCAGCGCCCGGAAACTCAGACGGCGCGCTTCCGCCAAGCTCCCGCCTCGGGAGCCGCCGCCAGGCACCTTCACCTGCAAAATTTGCAGCGCTTCCAGCAGGTGCAGCGTTGTGCGGTTGTTAATCGGCAGGGGATCGGTCATCGGTGAGCGGTGGCCGGTCATCGGTGAGCCTGTTTCTGACGGAGCACCGTTTATGGGTAACCGATGACCGCCCCGCCGTCCTTCCAAAAAGGGAAAGCGATCCGGGTCGAACAGGGAGCCGCCGTACGCAGGCAGATTCATATTCTCATGATGCACCCCGCCAAACACCACGCGGAAGGTAGCCAGCAGGCGGCTCCAGGCGTCAAAGCCGCGCTCCAGCACCTCTTCACCGTGCTGGTCGGCCTGGCTGCGCAGCTGCGCTCGCAGCGTGCTGATGGCGTAATACTGATCGTAGATAGGATCACCCAGCAGCAGCAAGCCCCGCTCCTCGGCCGAGAGCAAAAAGACCAGCCGCATCATCACCGTCAGGGCCGCTTCATACAGCCGCTCCTCGGTCACGCCAATCAGCAGCGTACGCCCCCGGTCCTGGTCGGCCCGGTCAATCGCCTGCACCAGAATCTCCACCGCCCGGCGCACCTGGTACCCCAGCTGGTCGGTCACTTCGTGCTGGTCTTTGGCGCTCGCGTCCAGCATGGCCGGCAGTGTTTGCGCCTCCGGCACGCCAAAAAAGCGGCTCACGCCCAGCAAGCTGCGGAAGGCGCGCAGGGTCAGCCGTTCTTCCAGCCATAGCCCGGCATACCAGCTGATGTACCCGGTTGTTTCACCTCGTTTGGCCTGTACCAGCAGCCACTGCTCGCCGTTGGTCACCAGCCCCAGGCGAATCTCCGTGCTGTGCAGCAGCTCCATCATCCGCGTCGCCGGAGATGCTTTCCAGGGCAAACCTGGTACCGCTTTGTTCAAATCCTGCACTACGGGGTATGTCTGGATGAGCAGTTGGGGTTTGTGGCTGTCGGGATCCACCACCATGCGATCCGGCCGAATCGTTTCGCCATGTTCTGGCAGCGTCGCCTTGATACTTTCTGGGATGGCCTGCCCTTCGGCCAGAACGTCGGTGGGCAGTCCCAGGGATTGCTGCAAGACAAAATCAAGCCACGCTCGATGAATGGCTGGTTCTGGGGTTAATCCGCCCTGGTTGTCAGCCCACTCTTCATAGGCGGCACGAAGCTGTTGCACGTGGTCCGGGTCGTCCGCGTCCAGTCCCTGGGGGAACGCCTCCAGTAGTACCGGCATGCTGAGAAACGGGCCGGAAATTTCCATGAGTGAGAGCCATTCGGCATGGTGTCGGGCGATAGACATAGGTTATTTCCTAAGCGCTTTTGGTTTGGGTGCGGTTTCGGCAATATCGTGGTGACCGGCAAAAACGGCAAAGCCGTACTGTCGCAAACATTCTGAAAGTTCTCTTTCAGTCTCAAGAGCCTCTTGCCTGGACATGTCGTTTCGATTTAGATGTGAATAAATGAGGGGAATCAAACAGATACCCTGGTCATAAACGTATTCGCTTCCTAGCTTTCCATATCTATGATTACCTAACCGTTCCCGCGGTGTGTACTGCGACATGCCGACGTAGACGCAAGGCATTTTCGGATTATGGTTGCGGTTCAAGGCGCGATAACGAATCTGCAGCGCTGTTTCGCTCAGCAGAATAGCATACACGCAGTAATTTGAAATTTCACGGTCGCGTGGTCCATCTTTGAGTAAGCGGCCACGGGTAAATGGGTACATGCCCAAAGTTATGCGTAGTCCCTTAAAACGTTCAAATCCTTCTTTATTTATCTGCGTCACCGCGGATGGACTGGCACAGGCCAATTCGCAAAGATCGCGAAGGCGGATTTTGCCTCTTTTAGTCAATTGATATTGACTTTCTATTCGTTCGACGTAACCCGCATCCGGTAAAAAGAATTCTAAGTCCGTGGTTAAGCGAGAGGTGTTTTGGCGAAAATAGCGACGCTCTCTGATGTTTTTCAGAATATCTCTTTGCTCTGCACACCCCTGACAATCATAAATGGATGTTAGCAGAACAAGCTCGTGAATTGCCTGTTCACCCAGTTCAAAGTACCAGGGAATCTCAGATTGTAGTTTCATATTGGCTTCTCCGATCCCTGGAAGGTAAATACCCTATTTACTTCGTTCTGCTGTGGATTGGAAAACGCGCTTTGGTTGGCCGGTACTTGAAGGTTGCTTGTTGAGGGCGGCAGTAATTTACTGAAAATATCATCTCGAACACTTTCTAAACCTCGATACCTATCCTGTAGATAGTTTTCCGATAATGCAGCCACATCTTCTACCGATTCAATGACCCGCGTGATGACGGGACGATTCGCGTAATATTGTTGACCATGCCACACAGTCCAAAAAGCGAAAATAACAAGCATTACAACGGATAAACGTCGCCACCCCATACTCAAGATGAACCGGGCTAGAAGGACGATGCTCAACACAAAGGCAGCTGCGGCCAAAATTAAGGCTACAATACCAGCCTCCCGCACCGGGTCTGGCCACAAGAGCAGTTCCTGCGCAGTGGTCACCAATATCTCAGTTAGAAGAAAGGTCAAAGCGGCCTGAACAGCCTTACGAAAAGCTTTCTTACCATCATCCTTGGGGCGGGCAGCCAAAGCCTTGCGCAGTCGTTCGAATTTTGGCAACTTGAATTTGTTAAAAACAGCGAGGCCAAACAATATGGTCACTGGCACTGTAGCACAAAGAGAATCTATAAGCGCCAACAGCTGCTGAATCTCATGCCACAGCTGATTGAATGGGGCTAAAACCGGATCTAGCCAACTCAGTACAGCAGACCATAAATTGTCCAGCAATACATCAGCCATAGAGGTTAACCATCCGATAATATCTATGGTTGGCAATTCAATTTCCTGGGTAACAGCGTAACGGAGTTCAACAGGTGGGCCAAATGGGACGTCGTTATGGTGCAACTGCCAGGTTGATTGATAGGTGTCCAGGGGAACGTTGGCCAAGTCAGTATCAATTTGCCCCGTGATGGAAAGTCGCAAGGAAGCATTTTCCCCTGAAGCAACTGGTTCAAGCAGGAGAATGCGGTCGGAGGCCCCAGGAGCATCCCCATCTATCTGCACCAACTCAAATCGGTTGGACTGGTCCCAGGTAAGTTTAGAGGTGTTGTGAAAGACAAAGGTGACAACGGCCGTTTCATTTGGCTGGAGAACAAATGCACCGACGCCAGTTTGGCCAAATTCTGTTTCTGGTAAAACCGTATCAATATGTTTAGCAGTCGCAATGGTTGTGACCGGTTCATAAGCGCTCAGAGTGCTATAGAGAAACAGCCCTTTCATTGTCTCCGGGGCCAGTGGTGTCCCATTGTAGGGTACATGAGTTCCATTTAAGTAATCATCATGAAACATGCTAAAGTGCAGGTGGGCAGTCTCAGGTGGGTTAGAATAGCCGGTTGCGCCAGTAACGCCCAAACAGTCACCTGCTTGTACCGGCTGCCCCGTTGTTACTCGGCATTCTTCTGGTACTGTTGCAGGATCTTTTAAATGGGCATAAAAGGAATGATAGGTCTCCCCTTCGGTCGTATCGTGCTTGATTTGCACATAATACCCAAAACCTTCCGATGGAACGTTTTCTTCATACCAGCGGGCTTGCTGTACAACGCCATCTGCAACGGCCACGACATTTAATCCCTCGCTATCAAAATCTAGGGCACAAAGATCCTGCTTTAGGTGCAAGGGCGGAGAATTGTAAACACTACCAAACGTTTTTAACTGGTTTCCACCGGCCTCTATTGGCAGCACGAGATTAAGTCCTACATCTACGGCCGTTTTGTCACATCCGCTTGGGGCTGAGGATGTTTCTTCTCCAAGATTGACATGGTCGGTCACATTCGCTGTAGGGGTTTGGTAGGGACCTACGGCCGCTTGATCAGCAAACACAACGCCGACGGGCCAACCGGCCCATCCTAATTTTAAATATGATGAGCTTTGAGGTGCCTGATATTCAATAACAAATTTGTGACTACCTGGACCAAAAAAATTGGTGAAGTTCACGTCATCTTCTTCCCCTGTCCAAGAATCATAGACAATATCGTCATTGATTGTGATCCGAACCTTGCCACTGGAAGCTACCACAAATTGCTGCAAACCAAACGTATCGATGTCTTCCTGGGTAAATCTAATTGAATAGGTATCTGAGCTAACAAAGGGAGCCGGTGAACCGTTCTGCCAGTCAAAGAGCCAATCTTCTTCAAACCGCACATATGCCGGATTACCTTCTAGATTTGGATTAGCAAAATATTCAGTCCGTATATTCTCCTGGGCTGATGCAATCTGGGCAGAATCTTCAGTTTCATTCCAAATTATGGACGTTTCGGCAAAGTCAGCTCGCCAAATGGCGCCGCCAAACGGGGTTGAAAAATAAATATATGTATCAATCTTAGGTAAACCAAGTGCTTCGATGCCCCCCTCTTCCTGATAAACTTGCCAAATCGGCCCCCATAAGGCAATAGGAGGTTGGCCATCTGGGGCCATAATAGATCCCCCGTCAAATTGTTGCCACCAACCAGCACTTCCAGGAAGACGTGTAGCTCTATCTGTCGGGTTACCCAGGGGGCCTTGCGAGCCAAACATTGCAATATATTTATCAACTATACGCTCGTGTACAACGATATTGTTGGTTGGTGCATTGGCATGAGGCGAAATAAAGACAAACTGCTTGATGCTATTGAACCCTCCGTTACCTAATAAATTATCCTCAATAGGAATGTTAGTCCCTGAGTTTGCTGTATTCTTTCCCGCCCAAGGGTCATTGATTCGATATGTATCGCCATCTTTACCTACAATGACTACATAGTGACGTTCATTCAAGTAGGCAATAACAGGCTCGCCGTCCAGCAAGGACTGGTCAACACGCTCTTGGAAATTGGCTGGTGTACTTGTGTTAATTCGCTGAATGCTTTTTAGAATACCGTCGCCAACTGCGTAAATTGTTTCTGGTTTTTGGATAATATCCCAAGCAAGATAAGCACCTGAAAAACCATCTTCTTCAATAAGCGTTTCATTTAGTTCTACAAGATTTGTGTCGACGCCGTGATAACGAAAAACCATGGCCAAAGAAGCAACACCACAACCATATTCCCAAAGCTTTGAGGTTGAATTCCCCAGCGTAATAGGTGACATTATTTGGCTTCCGTCACCATCAACCGGTTTGAGATCAGTCTGTGAAAAAAAAGGTACGTCCAGTGAAACAGATACATCTACTCCTTGGGCTATCGCCAATTTGTTATTTAAAGGACGATAGAATACTGCAAAGGCAAACGCAAGTATCAAAAATGCGAAGAAGAACAGCCGTTGCCGATCTATTCGGTAAACCAAAATTTTTGATAATTTACCTCTAGACTTTAATAAGTTATGCATGGCATCACGCAAATTTTTCTGGAACTAAGAATGTAACCGCCACCGGAAACAGCCGTGGCTGCGGATCAGCATAGCGCGACTGAATAACTGCCTGCTCCGCTTCAATTTCGGCGGGAATCTCCGCCAGTCGTGCTTCTAACGCAGCTGTGTTGCGGCTGAGCTGGTTACGCTCATTGTTATTGAACAGCTCCAGCTGTTTGTAGGTTGGTTCGGCCAGTTCATCCTCAATCGCCTTGGCCAGCTCGGTTAACACCGCTTCAATGTCCCGCTGTTCTTTTTCGGCCCGCTGCTGCAGCTGCCGTGTCATGCCGTTGATGAGATTCTCCTGCCGTACCTGCAGCGACCGCTCCAGTTGAGGCAGAATGTCAGGCCAGATCTCTTCCAGCCGCTTGTGCATGGCTGGAGAGACGGGTCGCTGGGTGGCGGCGCTCAGCACACGCTCCATCTCCCCAATCGTCTCAAAGCGGCGGAACCGGCCCTGGCGAATCACACCGCCAGCGGTAATCACCTCTTCATGCAGCCGGTGGCTGTCGCCACCGATGACTACCAAGCGGGCATGGGCAATCACGGCAGGCGTGTCGAGAACGGCGTTGGATACCTGTTGGGCCGTTACCCGGTAAAGGCCGCGTCGTCCTTCGGGCGACCACACTTCAGCCCGCAGCAGACGCAGCGACATCTGCACCAGCCGGTGGTTCAAGTGGGCCAGAACCACATCATCCCGTCGCCGGGCCAGGCTGTGGTCAAAAACAATCGGCCGCACTTCCCCCGTATGGGGATGGGCCAGTCCGGTGGCGCAAACGGCCCAGCTGCCGCTGAGCGCAGGTAAATAAAACGCTTTGCCGTCAGGGATGCCCGCTATTTCTGCCGGACGCAGCGGCGGCTGACCAGCCAGAGACAGGGCAATTTTCACCACGCTTTCAATGTTTTCCGGGGAAAGCTGTAACGTTTGGCGGGTCTCTTGCAGCTGGGCCATCATTTCTTCAACACGCTTTTGCAGTTCTCGCTCAAATCGGAGCATCTGGCGCACGGCGCCAGCGTCGGCTTCGGCCATGGTGGTGTCCAACACCGTCCGCTTGCCCAGCATCGCTTCTTCAACCTGGGCGGCAATTACCGGACCCACCTTCCCCAGGTCTTCGCGAATCTGCTCGACCTTGCGCGCCGCTTTCATCAAGAACTCCAGGTCGTTTTCCAGTTCGCTGGCGGCCGTGCCACGTGTTTCCGCCAGGCGGCTTTTGAAGCCCTGGGGGGCAAAGTGATAAATGAGGGGATCATGTTGCTGGCCGTGGCGGTCGATACGGCCGTTGCGCTGCTCCATCCGGTTGGGGTTCCAGGGAATTTCAAAATGGATCAGGCGATGGCAGTAGTTTTGCAGATCGATGCCTTCGGAAGCGGCATCGGTGGCCAGGAGAATCCGAATATCGCTCTGGTCTGGGCTGGCCTGGAATGCGGCTTTAATTGCTTCCCGGTCGTCGCTGTCCATGCCGCCATAAAGCGCCATCAATCGATTGCCTGCCGCTAATCCTTCGGCTGCTAAAATCTCATGCAGCCAGTTTTGGGTTGCCCGGTACTCCGTGAAGATAATGACCCGTTCGTCGTTCCAGTTTCCATCCGGTTTCACCACCCGCTTGAGCCAATCAATCAGGGCATGGGTTTTGGCGTCGCGCTGGGCTGAGGCGCGGTCAGCCCACGCTTTCATCTGGTCCAGTAGCCACCGCTCGCGGGGCGTCAGATCATGGAAGAGCTGACTGGCCGTCGCTGTCGCCCCCTCAGCCGCTTCTTCATACTCATCATCATCGGCGTACTCTTCCTCCATTTGGGCGATTTGGCGGCGCAGGATGCCGAGAGACGGCCGTTGCTTGCCGGCTTTGACCTCTTTCTGTCCCCTGACCGTCTTCTCATGCTTTCTCAGGGTAGCGGCAAAGGCAGCCGGTGACGAGAAGAGCCGCTTTTTAAGCAGCTTCAGGACAAATTCAGTAGCGAACTGTTCTGCTGGTTGATCGGCCGCGCCTTCGTGACGCAGCCTGGCATACTCTTTGAGCCAGGCATGCACCTGACGCTCCTCGTCCGGATAGGCCACCTCGATAACGTCCAGCTGCCGCTGAGGAAAACGCGGCTGACCGTCCCACCCTATCAGCTCTGACTTGAGTCGGCGTACCATAACGGCTTCCAGCTGGCCACGATTGGGCATGACGCCTCGAGCAAAGCGCTGGTTATCCAGCAGCTCCAATAAGGCAGAAAAGCTTTCCTGGTAGCCATTGTGCGGTGTGGCGGTCAAAAACAGCTTGTGCTCAAAGTGAGGCGTCAGGGTACGCACTGCCTGGGTGCGTAGAGAATCTACGGCGTACCTGCCACTGCCTGCCGGGGCTACGTTGTGGGCTTCGTCGATGATGAGTAAATCAAATTTGCGAGGATAGGTCGTTTCGGTCGGCAGGGCTTCACGCATCAGGCGCATCGGTCGTTCCCGCTTAATGAAATCTATGGAGGTAATCAAGCGGGGGAAGTGCGTCCAGGGATTGACGTGGATGCCACGACTGCGGCGCAGCTCTTTCATCAGGTCTCTGTCTACAATACGAAAGTCGAGGCCAAATTTGTCCCGCATCTGGTCGCGCCAATGAATTTGTAATCCGGCCGGGCAGATAATAAGAACCGTTCGGGCCCGATGCCGTACCAGGAGTTCCTGGACAACCATACCTGCTTCCACCGTTTTACCCAGGCCCACGTCATCGGCAACGAGCAGGCTGACCCTTGGCATTTGCACAGCCCGCACCAGGGGATCAAGCTGATAATCCTCTATTTCGATCCCGCTGCGAAACGGTGCTTGCAGGGCGCGGGAATCGGCCGTAGCAATGGCGCCCCAGCGGACAGCATGAAGAAACGCCTCTAACCGCTCTGGGGCATCGAAGCCGACAGGGCCGGGCAAACTCACTTTTTCACTGACTTTGGCCCCTGGTTCGACTTCCCAGATGACCTGTAAGGTTTCGCCCAGGGCGTCATCTTCGATGGACGTCAGGGTAAGGAGATGCTGTTTTGGGCTTGTGGGAGCGAGGGGCGATGGCGGCAGATTGCTGGCTAAAACATCCGTGACCACAAACGGCCGTTGGCGCACGGTGACGATTTGACCTTGCTCGGGGATAACGTTGGTTGTGGATTTCATTGGCATATTCGTACAGCCATTTTCTGCTTTTTGAACTGGCGACCTGATTGAACAAGTTTAAGCGATGCGAGAATAGGAGTCAAAGGTAGACCCTGGACACACCCGTTTCTACAGTGTAACAGCTTAAAGGAAGGAGGTTGCTATTTATCTTAATACGAGAATATGACATGCTTTAGTGCTATGCAAAACTTACAAGCTGCATGAGCCGCTAACGCATCCCGTACCCTGATTTAGCTACTTTCCTGGTGGTGCTTTTAATATTCCAAGGGATATTTGTTCGAACCACGCCTGTGAACGGAAGTTTCGCTTCTTCCCATCAGAAGTCTATCAATTTTGTGATTCAAAGTGTCGAGGATATTAGCGGCGGCAAAGCCCATTATCGCGCCAACGACTCTCTTAAGCCGTTGGAAATACTTCGCGAGCGCTGGATTGAAACTATCTACCAAGCCGAAGAAGCGGTGGCCACCCAGCGTATGACCCTCTACATTGCCGACCAGCCGCTAACCCGTGGCCGCATCGAGATTTACATCATGAACGAGGAAGGGGAGGGGGAGGAGTTTCGCGATAGCTACATTGACGAAAACGGCAGCGAGGTGCAGGAGGAGTGGCCAATCTGGTGGACCGACAACCAGACGGAAACCAGCGCTCCCTGCCCATCATTGCCATCCACTTTCGCAATGAGGAGATGCAGCCCATCACCCGCATAATCTGAGGCTTGCAGCACGGCATGGACTATGCCTGGAGCAGTTTTCTGGCCAGCATGGTATTGGGTCCTGCCTCAGTTACTGATGTTTTTGACTGGCGTTTACGGTCCACGGCAATGAGCCTATTGAAACCTATCCCCTACCCCACCATTATGTATGGAAATGGAGCATAGACTTCTAAATCATTTGCAGATTTACGAAGCTATCAGATTAGGCTAAGGAGGACAGCGGTGGTGCAAAGACCATTATCTCTGGTCAATGAAAGAAGTACAGCAGTTCCGTATTTAATGGCCGACGATACACGTAAAATGTGAATACTATGCGAAGCCTGGTTTGATTTTTGACGGTCCCTAACGGGACTTATTCCATGAAATTTACTTGGAGGTGACCTTCATGGAAAAAATCAGGTTTATTCGTACGACTCATCAAGTAGACGGCCGTTTCCACCCCTTCTCAACTGAGGCCTACCAGTTTTGGCATGAATATGGTTGGGTTGTTGGTGAAGTGCTTCGTCATGAAATCGGTATGTCCTTCTCGGAAATTCTTCAGGCGAGCATAGAGTTGATTGCAGAGCACCCCGAAAGTGAGCTCAATTTGAAGGATGAGTCCTACTTCGCCTGGTGTCTTGTAAGGCTACTCGAATTTGGCATGGTGGCGACAATCGAAGATGAAAACCCATAAAGGCGCTGTGCCTTGAAAATATGTTTGACGCTAACGCTCTTAATTCGATGACCTTTTCTCTCCCAAATATTTACTTTGATTATGATAAAGGAAAAGAGAATAATGACAGCACCAGACGACGATATCGAGCAGGATGAAGAGCCCTTTAACGATCAGTGGGATCCAGAAGCCTGGGTGTATTTTATCTGGCTTGTTGCGGGCAACCGAGTGTATTTAAAGGTAGGCCGAAGTGTTAATCCTCTGAACCGCTACGAACAACTAGCTGCTGGTATGCCTGAAGAGCCGTACGAACTACATTTACTGGCGTGCCTAAACGAGGAGCAAGCCTCAATCTTTGAGAGAATGATCCACCGCCACCTGGATTACTTCAAAACGCGCGGCGAATGGTTTTCTCATGCCAACGTCAAACACCTTAAGGGGGTTTTGGAGAATAAGCTGGAGGAGCTGTTAATGCTCTTCTATACCTTTGGCTTTAAACCTCATTTTGAAAAGATAATGCTTAATGGCCTTCACCCTGTCCTACATCAAAATGGCTTTCTGTCGCACGTGATTGCTGCAAAAGAACTTTTAATAGAATAGATTGCCATTTGCTTGTGTGTACATAAGTAAACACATGTACACATGTACACCTATGTATACATAAACGGACAATGGTGTACACGGGTGTACCTTCCTTGGAAAATCCCTTTTGAAAGATATTGCAGTGTCAAAATCGAACGAGCAACGCAAAACACCCGGAAACAAGGAAATCAGTCAATTTTTAAATTACATTGTTGCTGTTTCCAAGGTGCGTCAAAAACGTCGCCTCCAAGGCGCGAATTTTGCCCTTTAGAGCCGATTGTGGATGCTTTGTGCGTTCTCATGCTAAACGACTCTGATCATTTTGCAGCGCGAAATTCTTACTGCGGATTTTATAATGAAATTTTGTGGCTTTCAGACCCCCCTACCCTACCCCACCAACCCATACCAAAAATTTGAAAACTCCTGATGTGTACATGGGTATACAAATGTGTACTAATGTAAACATTTGTAAGCACGTGTGCACCATATAGTACACTTGCACACATTAACGGACACATGTACACTTATGTACACAGTCGGTGATGTTGGAATCTGATTTTAAAAAATGGGTGAATCCAAAAGTAGGGTAGGGGGTGCGGTTTGCACCATCTCAACATCGTTCCGAATCACAGGCTGCCACACATGGAGGCCGTATGACACGAATCATGGCGATTGTTAGCCAAAAAGGTGGGGTAGGAAAAACCTCGCTGGTACAGAATCTCGGTGCTGAATTAGCCAATCAGGGACAGTTGACGTTACTGGTCGATCTTGATCCGCAAAGCAATCTGACAACAGGATGGGGTCTAGATCCCGGTGAAGATCGGTACACAATTTATGATGCCATGTCGGATCCCAAACATTCAACGCAGACCATAATGGAAATTCGACCCAACCTTTACCTGATGCCCGCAAATCTAGATCTTGCAGGTGCGGAGTTAGCCTTCATTAATGAAATTGATCGCAATACGAAGCTGCGCAAAGCGCTCGCTCCCATTGCTCACCATTTTGACTTCATCCTTATTGATGGTCCCCCAAGCCTCGGCTTTTTTACCGTTAATGCCCTGGCGGCGGCTTCTGAAATTTTGATACCTCTGCAAGTTCATCCTTATGCGTATAAAGCGCTGGACCAACTCATGAGCATTGTGGCCAAAGTAGAGGAAATCAATCCCTCGTTGTTTCTGGGAGGCATCACCTTGACGATGTACGACCAGCGTAATTCGTTGACATCAGCCATTGAGGATGCGGCACGCAAGCGTTTTCCTGACAGCGTGTTTTCCACAGTCATACCGATCAATGTCCGGATTGCGGAGGCAACTCTGGACGGGATTAGCGTGAGTGAATATGAACCGAGCAGCAGTGGTGCTAAAGCCTATCAGGCATTGGCCCAGGAGGTAATTGCTCGTGGCCAAGCGTAAACAAGATTTAGCAAGCAAACTAACTCCAGAGCGTACCAATCGTCCCGGCTGGGCAGATGCAGTAACAGGACAACCCGCTGCGCCTACCGAGACCCGGCGGCCAGTTTTTGCCCAGCCGGAACCAAAGCCAGAAGAGACCCACAAGCTAAAGCGTAAGACCTACCTGCTTTACCCTGATATGGTTCAGGAGATTGAAGCACTCGCTGATCAGGAGCGTGTTGGCATCAATGAATTGGTGCGTTACTTACTGGGAGTTGCCCTGGATCAGATTTATAACCGGCAGCTAGATATTCCCACCCAGCCTGGCCAGCGTTACATTGGAGATAAATAATAAGTTGTGTGTACATGTGTACAAAGGTGTACAGGCGTACACATGGGAATTCGAAAAAATTGCGGTGCTTAAGGAAGAAGGTGACGTTAAGCGGACCGCTCTAGTCATGCTGCATTTAGCTGTTATAAAAGAACAAAAGTAGATCGTGGTCACAAATTAAAGTAGGGGAGGCGCGGCCAATCAAACAACCTAACAGCTGCTAACATTTTCAAAAACCCTAAAACACAGCCGTTTCCCACCCCCTCCACATCACTCCCCAATCCCACTTTCTTACCCACAGGTATCACAGCACAGCATAACTCGCTTCGCATAGTAGCGTTTGGTAGAACGCGATGGGGCAGGGGGCGCTGGTTCCAAACGGCTGCTTTTCCCCCAACCAGCCCATCATCAGGCGCAGCCGCAATCGGGTGCACGCCCGCAAGTGCATTACCTGATGCATGTGGCCGACATCCAGCGGGGGTGGGTGAAGCAATGACCATGCGCAATGAGCAGTGGGACCGGTTCCGCGTCGACGGCATAGAACATTTCTATTCATCTTTAAGCCAAAAGCCCATCTCCAGCAGGGTAGGGGGGTGAAACGGCCGTTTGCGCCATTGCGCCACTGCACCGCTTCTCCATCCTCATCCAACAAACGCAGCACTGACGTTCAGGTGGGTTCGTTGGGTTGGTGCGCCGTGTTGACGTGCGGTGTCGGCGCCTCGATCAGCGGGCCGTCTCGACGGGTCGTGCCAGGTGATGAACAACCAGCTGGGGCATCTCACCCTTGTATCACCCAAACCACTCCGTTCGGCCAGGCCGAGTGGCTGCGGGACTGGCCTGATTAAGGCAAAAGCGGTGGGGTAGGGGGGTCTGCCAGAACAGATAGGGCCACAAACGGCCGTTTGACCGGTTTTCATCGGCCCTCTTACTGGAAAGCCAGGGTGTGCCGTCCCATGGCCTATCCGACCACCAACACCGCCGAGCTACCGCTCGGCCAGCAGGCGAGAAGCCTCACTCGCTCTCCCGGGGACGAGGCGGATCCGGCAGTGCCGCGGTGGACGCCTCTGATGCGCCCCAGCTTGTACGTCAACTGGCGCGCCAGTTCCCCTAAAAAACGCGCCAGAGGATACGAGGGTGCAGAATTGAAGGCGGCGGCACCAGCATGTTGATCACCTTCAGAAAAGCAATCGAGACCTGCGCATCACATCGGGCGGCCCGGTGCAGCCGGGTGATATACCAGTTGAGAAACCGGATCAGGGGTGGGCGAGGGCTCTCAATTTCGGCAAAGGCGAGCTCGGCGCCAACGGCCGTTTGCCAGGCGGCGTCATAGGCTCTGGCAAAAAAGCGCGGCGTCAGGCGGGAGCGGCCTTGGGCCAGCGCCTCGGCTTCCAGTGCTGCCACCGTCATGCCCTGAGCAAAAATCGGGTTAAAGCTGCACGGGGCATCACCCATGACCAGATATCCTTCGGGAAAGGTGGGCAGCCGGTCATAACGGCGGCGGACGATGGCCGGAAATTGATAGGCCACCGGGTCCCCCAGCGGCTCAGCGGCCTGAACCACTTCATAAATTTCCCGGGTAGACAGCTTCCGGGCTGCTGCCAGAAAACCGGCGACTTGCCACTCGTTTAACGACACATTTGCAGCATCAACTATTTTCATAACTCTGATTTTTAGAGCACGACCGTCATGATAATTGACATCCTGGAGGCTGCTATTTTTCACTTTCTCCGGTAAAGCTAAAGTAGTAGGATTTAGCTGGGCTATTCTCTAACCTCCTGCTTTCCTCACCATTACTGCCAGATTGCGACCGCTAGGGAAAATGTTGTGGCGAACCTCCATCATTCTTTTCACCTCTGCTTGAAGGTGACCGCGACCAAAGCCCATTTAAAATGGTTCGGGAAGAATAGTGGGGTAATGCCCAGAGGGGGTTTATCATGAACCAGCTACTTTTATCGCCTTGGTTTAAGTGGATGGGTGGATTAACTGTCTTGGTGTTGCTAATGGGAGCAACAAGTTCTCAATCTCATGTCGTGTCATTCACTTTAGCTGATCCCATGCATCAGGAGAATTCCCAGTTTGGGTTTGCTTTAGCTGAGGTGGGGGATATCAATCAGGATGGGAAACCGGATTACCTGGTAGGCGCACGTAGCCAAGATGTTGGGGGGTATGAAGCGCAGGGGCAGGCGTTTGTTTTTAGTGGTATGGATGGCAGCCTCCTCCTGACCCTCAATGATCCCATACCTCAGGCCTATGCTGATTTTGGTTTTGCGGTAGCTGGTCCAGGGGACATAAATGGCGATGGGGTAGGGGATCTATTAGTTGGGGCTTACGCGCAGCGGGTAGCCGGTAACTATGCCCAGGGCCAGGTTTTTGTCTTTAGCGGCCAGGATGGCAGCCTCTTACAGACACTCGATACACCCAATCCACAAGGATATGCTTATTTTGGGCGGGCAGCGGCTGAACTTGGTGATGTCAACGGGGATGGATTGGCCGATTTGTTAATAGGCGCCCCGGGGCAAACGGTTAACAATAATGAGTTCCAGGGACAAGTCTTGGTCTTCAGCGGGGCAGATGGGGAGCTTCTTTATACACTCAATACCCCTTTTGCTCAAGGAGGTGCGCAATTTGGTGCGGCCGTCGCCGGAGTTGGCGATGTGGATCAGGATAATGTACCTGATATTTTGGTGGGAGCCCCAACGCTAACGGTAAATACCCAAACAAGTCAGGGCCGGGCATTTGTCTTCAGTGGGGCAACTGGCACTCTTTTATACACGCTTGATGACCCTTTACCCCACGCCTATGCCTGGTTTGGAGATTCATTATCTGGATTGGAGGATATTAATCGTGATGGCGTGCCGGATCTCCTGGTAGGAGCTCCGATTCAAGAAGTGGACGGTCGAAAGAACCAGGGACAGGTTTTTGCCTTTAGCGGTGCGGACGGCCAACTCTTGTATACCCTCAATGATCCAATGCCCAAGGCTTATGCCTGGTTTGGGTACGCCGTTTCTGGACTGGGGGATACCAACGGCGACGGTGGCCCCGACATTTTAGTAGGAGCCTTCCGGCAGGAAGTAAACGGCAATTTTAATCAAGGCCAGGCCTTTGTGTTTGATGGTGCAGATGGCCATCTTCTCATGACTGTGGATGATCCAGCCCCGCAAGCAGAAGCCTTATTTGGTCATACTGTGGCCAGTGCCGGTGACGTGAACGGGGATGGGTTGACAGACTTCCTGATTAGCGCCCTTTATAAGGCGGTAAACGGCCTGACCGGTCAAGGTCAGGTCTTCGTATTTGAAAGTGTTAAGGCTGAAGCAAAAGAAGTTCAGATAGATATTCAGCCTGGCAATGATGCCAACGTTATTTATGCCAGGCAAACTCAACCTATAAAAGTAGCTATATTAGCTTCGCAAGGCTTCGATGCACCGACCGTTGTAGATAATACATCTCTCACCTTTGGTAAAACAGGTGATGAGCACTCTCTTGTGTGGCGACATGGAAGTCCCAGCTGCCGAGCTCAGGATGTAAACGCGGATGGGAAGGTTGACTTAGTTTGTGCCTTTAGTCCGCTTATTGCAGGGTTTGCTTGTGGTGATACGGTTGGAATTATAAAAGGTGCGACTTTAGATGGAATTCCCATTATTGGGCAAGATTTTGTCACGATAAAGAATTGCCGTTTGGCTGCCCCGTAACTTGCGCCTTTTCGGCAATATGTACAGAGGCGAAGCTTGCTGAACAGATTATCATGGAGCAAAAACAAAGGGAGCTACCTAAACACGCTTTTGCATAATTGTAATCTGAGGTTTGGATAATTGTGAATTCCTGCGCCTAACAGCTGCCAGCTGTTAGGCGCAGGCAATCTCTTACCCGATGGCGGGCAACGCAAGTGGCTTAATCCACTGCAGGCGGTTCGCCGTTGACGGGCTGGCAGAAACAAATCTCCACGACCGAAGATTCGTTGTCGCCACCGCTGACGATAAATCCCGTCAGGCCAGGCTGGGTGAGTGTCACCGTCTTTACCTCATTGTAAACCAGCACGGGTAACTGCTGCACGGCCGTTTCCCCAACCAGCACCGTGAAGTTTAGCACCCGACCCGCATAATTGTTTACGGTAACTGTCACCTCATCCACTGCAGTGGGCAGGTCAAAACGGACCCCCTTGGGAGCAAAGGCCAGTTTTTGCTGTCCGGCCGGATCGCCGATAAACGACGTCCACACCCGGTCCAGCGGCGTGACCCGCAGCGGGCCAACCTCAAACGGCTCGCTGGTTTCCATCTGTTCCGGCAGTTTAGTGAAATCGACACACACCTCACGGCAGGTCGGTTCCTCTGGCTCCGGCAGGCAGGTGGGCTGAATCTGGCACAGATGCACCTTGTCCCAGTAAAGCGTATTGGCCCCACCGTGCCGGTCCACCCCGCCGAGGAAGAGGGTAATCTGTCGAGCGCGGGCAGTGGCGCGCACCGCCAGCGGCTGCCAGATGGTGTTAACCGGAGCCTCTACCCAAACAACCGAAGGAGCCGCCGGATCGGTGCCGCCCGTGGGGTCGATGCCCAATCGCGCCCGGCCACGTCCTCGGACCGGCAGGTGGTAACGGCCGCTGAGCTCATAATCCCACCCTGGATTGGCACAAATCTGCTGCAAAATGCCCGCCTGCACAGCTCCACGGAAGTCGATGCGTTGGGCGCGCTGGCCGTCACGGACCACAAACTCGTCGGGGCGGAACTGGGCGTCGCGTGGCATTGCCAACGCCTGGGCATCCAGGGTGGCAAAAGGCACGGCATAGGGCAGCCATTCGTTGGCCACAATCGCTTCACGCCGCTCGTCACCGCCGGGCAGGATGTGGAAGCCATCCTCCAGGTGGGGATTGCCCACGGCCACGGCCCGGACAATCATGGTGGCTTCGCCGACGCCACCGTCATCGTCGGTAACACGCAGGCGGACCTGGTAAGTACCACAGTGCTGGTACACGTGGCATGCTTCCACCTGGCCACGACCCATGGGTGGTTTGTGTTCTTCGGTGACGATGCCGCTGCCGTCCTGGCAATCGCCAAAGTACCAGGTGGCCGTGTGGCTGTCGCACCATCCAGGGTCGGTGAAGGTGCCGCGCAGGATGACCGGCTGACCCACGAGGACACACAGCTGTTCCGGCAGCTCAACGGTGGGCGGCACGTTTTCCACAATGACGGTGGTGGTCGCTTCTCCGATGCCCCCGTCGTCATCCTCGATGGTCAGGCGGACGGTGTAGACACCGTTGTCGCAGTAGGCGTGGCGGGCGCGGGCCGTGCCCTGGGCTTCGGGTTCCAGGTTGGTTTCCTGGATGACGGCCGTTTGTGGCTTGCGGTTGTCGCCGAAATCAAAGCGGCCTGTGTGGGTGTCCAGCCATTCCGGGTCGGTGAAGGAGCCAACAATCTCAAACTCCTCGCCCTCTTTCACGGTGATGGTGGGACCAAGTTTAACCGTCGGCGGTACGTTGGCCAGGCGCACGGCGGCGAAGTGGCGTGTGGTGGCCCCGCCAGGCTGGTTAACCTGAATTTGTAGTTTGGCCACGTACAGACCGCTGTCCCCGTAGCGGTGGGACAGGCTGCGCTGCACGCTGCTGGTGCCGTCGCCGGTCAGCCAGAAGGGGGCACTTTCCGCCAGGTTGGCCCCGCCGTTGAGCAGTACCGGCTG
Organism: Anaerolineae bacterium; assembly: GCA_020848035.1. GTDB lineage: Bacteria > Chloroflexota > Anaerolineae > Promineifilales > Promineifilaceae > Leptofilum. The sequence continues at coordinate 37,827 of JADLAX010000009.1, forward strand.
GCTGGCCAGCTGCACATAAGGCCCGTTGGCCCGGGCGAAGTCGATGGTGGTCAGGGCAAAGGTGCTGGTGACAGCCATCGAGCCGCGCACCCGGATACCGTTGTGGAAAATGTCGATGGGGTCGTGGAAGCGGGCGTTGATTTCACCAATGTTTTCCAGCAGATTGGGCCAGGCACCAATGCCCGTCATTTGGCTGCTGATCGCGTCGCGGAAGATGCCGCCGCCGAGATTGCTGGCAATGGTTTCGGCTACCAGCACGACCACAATGGCGATGATGACACCCACAAAGCCACCGGTGAGGAAACCAACCAGGATGGCTAGCAGCCAGCCCAGGAAGGAGAGATCGACGTCAACGTCCGGGTCACCCAGCAGGAACGGCTCGATGGTTTGACCGCCGTCGGCACCGTCTTTCCAGCGTAGGCCAAAGTTGGCCGTGAAGCTGGCACCCACGTCGATGCTGCCCAGAATGGCGTCCACGATGGTGACGCTGCCGGTGACGCGAATCGCGCCATCAACCAGAGTGATATTGAGCGAGTTGAGGTCCACTTTACGGCCGTCGGTGTCCTTGGGGTCCAGGCGTACCGGGAAGCCGTCAGGGAACTTCTCGGCCAGCTGGGCAGCAAAAGCCGCCTTGAGGAGCTCGCCGTCGATAATGGTGGCAAAGTCGGCATCGTTGGGCACAAAGTTAACCAAGGCGTTGGCGTTGGCGCCGCCGCCGCCGTTCAGGGCAATGGCCAGAACCTCCGCCAGCACCTTGGCCGTCACGTCGTCAACGTTAAAGTCGCTGTCTTCCGTTTCCGGCTGCCAGATCATGAGGAACTGGCGTGCCTCCAGCTCCTGGCGCACCAGGGCCGCAATTTGCGCTTCAATTTCGGGCACAGTAGGGTAGTCGATGTCGACGTCGGGCAGAGATTGCACCATCGGCGTCGCGGCCAGGGCAAAACCGGTTTTGATGGCATCTTCCAGGCGGGGAATGGTGGGGTCGAAGGTGCGGGCCAGGTCCACCAGGGCCGCGTTGGCCGTGTAGTTGGCCCCCTCCGTCCCGGCGGCGGGCATGACGTTGACCAGCTCTACCGTGGCGGTGCTAAAGGTCGCTTCGATGTGCCCCGGAGCCTGGGCGTAAGCGGCCGTGATGCGCATGGTGCCGTCAACCGCCATGGGGGAAGCCAGGCCAAAGCCGCTGAAGTTTCCCGTGATGTTGTAGAACCGGATCTGACACGGTACGTTAATCTGAGCCTGAGTTGGGATGGGGTGCACAACCGTGATTTGCCGGGCCGGATTGCTCTCATCGTCGAAGAACTGAATGGAGGCATTCATGCTAAATGGCGGCAGGTTAACGGGAATGTCTTCGATGAGGTGGGGGAAGGTGGCGCCGTTATTGCGGAAGAGCTGGCGCACATATCCTTGAACGGCCGTATCCAGAATGGGGGCAATAGGGTCGCCGCTGGTGAGCGTGGCGCTGATGGCATTCGCCGGCAGCCCGGTAAACAGCAGCGCCAGGTTGCGCGTGGTGTCTGGGTTGCCAATGGGAGCGGCAACGTGAATGTCGGCGGTTAAATCGAAGAAGGTGGCCGACTCAACCGGGGGATTGGCAATCTCCAGATGAATAATGGTGCCCAGCGTCAGGTCTACGCCGTTGATGGCTGGATTCAGCGCCAGCTGCGCCTGCTCTTGCAGCACCTGCACCGTGCCGTCCTGCAGCTGGTACGGGCCAACGGGGGTGCCCGCAGGCAGCTCCAGATATTCGGGAATCACGCCGGGTCCACTGCCATCGCCGCCAGATTTCCACGCCTGGCGCAGAATCTCCAGCAGGATGGCTTCTTTGACTTCGGCGACAACTTCAAAACCTTGTGTATTAATCATGGGATCCTCCAGTACAACTTTTTTCCAAATACAAATGGGATGGGTTACCGATACAAATTAACTACCGGGCAAATGGGGCTGCTCAGGCAAGCGGATCAGGCGCTGCCCGCCTTACGCCGGGAGCGCTCCTGCAGAGTAAAGGTCAGTTCGGTAATGGGCAGATCCAGCTCACCAGCCAGAATCCGGTTAAACACCTCTTCTGAAGCAAAGCGAGGGGATTGCAGGTTCATGCGGCGCCACTCTACCAGCAGGGGAATGATGGGATGGAGTTCAGCGAAGTCGGCCAGGGGATCGCGCACGGGCTGCTGGCCGGGAACACCGACGGGACGACTCTCGGCGGCCGCCAGCAGTTCGGCCCGTTGTTTGCGGCTGAGAGCGGGAGTGACCGGACGTTTTTGGGTCGTTTGCGCCGCATCGTCGGGCAGGAGGGCTGCCAGTACCCGGCGCAGCGTGGGGCCGTCGGCGGGATCAAAGGTTTGACCAGCGACTTCAAAGAGTTGCGCTTGCAGCTGTTCAAACGCCGCGCCGCCTGCCTCACCAAAACGAGCTCGGTGTTCAATGGCGCGGGCCGCTTCGGGGGAGACCTGGTATCCCAGCCGAGTCACCGCCAGCAGCGGATTAGCCGCCGCGGCTAGCAGTAGGGATGTCTGGTTTGCCGTGTCTTTTAACAGGCGGGGCATCAGGCGCTGCAGATCTTGTAAGGAATTTATCTGGGTAGGCTGTTTCATCGTAACCTCCTAAATGGTTAAAAGGGATGGATGGCAAATCCAGCAAGGGCAGGGGATGAGGACGTTAGGGTTGCCGCTTTGCCGGATCGCTTCTGAGGCGATAAACGAAAGCCTTCCTCAAATTCCGGAAGTGAGGGACATGAAGGAAGCGTAAAAAGTTATGGGCACGAGGCCAAACAACAGGGGATCAGGTGTGAAAGGACAGCCCCAGGGCAATTTGAACCGTTTGAAACTGGATGTCAACCGTTTCGTGAATGTCTATGCCGTATCCACCCGCCATGGTAACGGCCACAGGGACGTTGGCCTGGCGACACCGGGTGAACACCAGCCGATCGCGCGCGCCGATGCCCACTTTTGTCAGAGCCAGTCGACCCAGGCGGTCTCGCTTGTAGACATCGGCCCCTGCCAGGTAGACAACCAGGTCTGGCCTTGACCGGGCGAGAGCGCTTTCCAGCCCGATGCGCAGTGCGGCCAGGTAATCTTCATCGCCCGTTTTATCCGGCAGCCCAATGTCCAGGTCACCGGGAATTTTGCGATAGGGAAAGTTTTTATCGGCGTGGATGGAAAAGGTGAAAATAGACGGATCGCCGGTGGCGATTTCGGCCGTGCCGTTACCCTGATGCACATCACAGTCTACAACCAGCGCCCGGCGGATGCGTCCCTCGGCCTGCATCACGCGCAGCGCCACCATGACGTCGTTGAAAATACAAAAGCCTTGCCCTTCGGCCCGGCAGGCATGATGGGTGCCGCCGCCCAGAGAGACGGCAATGCCTTCCTGTAGGGCCAGACGGCAAACGGCCATCGTCGCCCCGACCGAAGCGAGCACCCGTTCCACCAGTTCCGGCGACCAGGGCAGACCGATACGGCGGATTTCTTCACGGGACAGACGGCCGTTGAGGGTACGCTCCACATAATCTGGCGAGTGGGCTCTGAGTAAAGAAGGGGTGGTCGCCGGGGTGGGTTGGCGCAGTTCGATGCCGGGCAGCCCATTGTCGGCCGTGATGCGCTGGCGCAGGAGAAAATACTTTTCCACTGGAAAGCGATGACCGGCGGGAAGAGGAAAGGTGATGTGATCGTAGGAAAATATTTTCATAGTCTCAACGGCTGGCTGGCCAGACGGGACTTTGCCAGCCTCAAACATCACGTCGGTGATTGCCTCAGCTGGCTGACCTGACTTGTTGCACTCACCTGGCGTATCCGCGTGATGGGGATATGGTAGCGCGGTGGCTCGATTTGGCAAAAAGGGCGGGGAGGAAGCCAGGTTGCCGCTGGCCGAAGTAAGCAGGTTACCGATATTGCTGCCCGGCCCGGTGTCTTATTTTTATGAATGCCGTTTTGCTGCTTAATGACCAACAGCTCCGGTTTTTTGTTCAACCTGAATATCTGCTGATCCTGTTTCGCTTTGGTACAATCCCATACCACTCTCTAAATCCATCCTGCGCTTGATGAGGAGAGCTCTATTTGACAAAAGAGAAGAAATATCGGGTGCTGCTCTAGAGGTTGGCCGCTTATCAGTTTGGTATACCGGCGATGGCGTTCTGTATGAATTTTGATGGAGTAAGTCAGGGAAGATTGGTCTGGCCAAAAGGCCAATATCACCCAGTTGTTGTGCGCGGAATGTCACTTTGCGTTTAATGACCAGGATAAGGTTTGCGTAAACCGCGCCACGGGCCAGGTGGTTTGTAAAGAGGGCTGCAGTGATTTTTTGCTGGAGGGCTGTTGGGTTGAGGCTTGTAACGATATGTGCCCCATCTGATACCTTCTCCGGCTGATAGCTGGTGGCTTTGGGGCTGACACAGACTGGAATAAATTTCGAGGTTGGTAGCACTATGGCAGATGAAAACGCATTGGTTCCCATTGAGGAAAAAACCGTTCATTTTTATGATGACGAGATAAAACTTGTTGTTGTCCGTGAGGGTAATAAAGAGCAGGCCTATGTGCCTCTGCGCCCCATTTGCGACTTTTTAGGGGTTACCTGGTCGCCGCAGCTGCGGCGGGTAAACCGCGACCCGATTTTAGCCGAAGTTGCGACCTCTGTGACCGTTACGGTCACAGAGGCCGGCCAGCGTGGCCAAATGCTTTGTTTGCCCATAGATTTCCTTAACGGCTGGCTTTTTGGTATCAACGCCACGCGGGTGAATCCAGCGGTAAAAGAGCGCCTGCTGCGCTACCAACGGGAATGTTATCAGGTATTGGCGCAGGCTTATACGGGAAACTCGGTTACGGCGGAATCCCCTACTATGTCGGCACTGGCTCAGGTGCGTGAGATGGGGTTGGCCATTGTGCGGATGGCTGAAGAGCAGATGGAGTTTGAGCGCCGATTGACCACCACGGAGACACGCCTGGACCAGGCGGCAGTTGTCTATGGGGATTTAACCAAGCGGGTCAAAACATTGGAGGAGCGGTTGTCACCGGGGGCTGCTGTGACCGAAGATCAGGCCAGCCGCATCAGCCAGGCGGTGAAAGCAGTGGCTATCGCTTTGGGCAAACAGACCGGTCGTAATGAGTTTGGCGGTGTTTATGGCGAAATGTATCGACGTTATGATATTACTGGCTACAAAATGCTGCCGGTGGCTAAGTTTGAAGCGTGTATGGCCTGGCTCAGCGAATGGTATCAGAACCTGACGGGAGAGACTTTCTAAAAGCCACAGGCGCTGCCTAAACCGTCAGGGGGTGGCAGAGATACTGGTGCCTACTCGTCCCATAGAACCGCGCCGAGGGGACTCCCCGCTTTAGTGGGGACGGGGAATCGGCGCGATGTGGGTAAGTAAACACGTGCTACCAGCTACAAAAGTATACCGCCCAAAGGATATGACGCAGCACTTGCCTTTCTGGATAACTGGCTTAAGGCTATTGAGAAGTCGGGAGAGGATTAAGTCCAAAGTAGCAAAGTTTTTGCCGCGCACTTCGTGTAGTGGATGACAAAAGTTGTCTCTGGACAATCTGAAAGTGCTGCGTTATGATATTCGCGTGGCCGCTCCTCCCCCCAAACTGGCACGAGAGAAACGCGACTGGAACATGCTATTTACCGTTGGCCACAGGTAGATAGGGAAACGAGGCAAGACTAGCGCCCGCTACCTTGCCTCGTTCGTTTTTATCGGCCGAACGCCTCCCAGAAGCAAAGGCAAAAATGGAGCTTTGATCCATCCACAGGGGCAGCTGCCAGGCCTCGGCCAGAACCGCCTGCCGTAGCTCTGCTTCGGCGATACCCAGCGGCTGAAGGACGGCGCGGGCGGTGCGTAGGAGCAGGGTAGTGTAGCGGTCCGTGTCAAGCACGGCCGTTTCCACCGCCACTGGCATATCCCAGGCATGCACCCACGGCTCACCCCGCACCAGCCAGAAACGAATGCGCTACCCAGGCCAGCGCGGCTTGCCGATGACCGCCAGCTGCCTGGCCGCCCGGCTCAGCCGCTGCGAGACCAGCAGCTGGGGCAGGGGGAATACGGGCGTTTTTAAATCCTCCACCTGATGCCTTAGAAAAGTAATGAGGTCGGGCACGGCGCTGGCCAGGGAGCGGCCTTGCACTTTGGCCAGCTGCTGGATGAGAGTCTGCTGCACCTGGAATCCAGGGGCATCTTGCGGCCGGGGCATCAGGCTGTCCCAGCGGAGCAGGTTGCCATTGGTGATATGGTGATCGCTAATGGCAAAGGAGAGCAGCCGGTTCACGGTTTCCGAGATGGACAAGCCTTCTTCGTTGACAATGCCTTCGATGAGGGGAATGAGATTCGGGTCAATCGGCAAGGTTTTCTGACATTTTACGGCCGTTATGCTTGAGGAGTGCGTCTAGGAATTGTGAGGACATACAAGCCTTTGGGATATAGGTGATTTTAATGGAAACATATGTTCTGTGCGCCCCCGTATGGTATTCTAGTGACAGAGTGATTTTCGCCCGTTACAGTTCTGTGAATATTGGTACTTGAGTACTATCTACAAAGATGAGAGTAATCCATGACAAACGAAATTGAGCCAGCAAAAGAATTTGATTCGGTACGCAAAGTATATGTCGAGGATGAGGCGGCTGGTATTACGTTGTTGTAGATGTTATTGAAAAACTAACACAAACACAAAACCCGTCCCGTTACCCGTCCCGTTATTGGACTGACATTAAACGTCGCACACAGAGGCAAGCAAACAGGTTGGGGCGCGAAGAACTTTACGATTTCATCGTAAAGTATCCTTTTAGGCATTCAGGCAATAACCGGACTTACCAATTTGATTGCGCCAGTCAGGCTGGCATTCTACGCATCGTACAAGATATACAATCAGATAATGAACTGGTTGAACGTCTCAAAATTTGGATGGCTGAAACAGCAAGTCGCCGTATCGATCGGCTGCGTCTCGATCCTGTTGAACGCGAACGGGAGAGATATCGTCAGATGGGTCGTTCGGAGGAATGGATTCATGCGCGGCTGGCATCAGGGGCAACCCGTAACGAGCTGACGGATGAGTGGCAGAAGCGAGGTGTTCAGGGACGCGAATATGGTATTTTGACCAATACCATTCATGAAGGAACGTTCGACCTATCTGTGCGTAAGCACAAAGATTTAAAAGGCGTGACTACTCTCCCCACTAAAAGTGGGGAGCTTCTTGCGACACCCCGGCCAACGCCAGGGTTCGGTCGCAAACGCTCAGTCCGAGCGTTAATATATTCCGGGCTGCATTCACATCCCGGTCAAGTTCTAACCCACAGGCATCGCACTTGTGAACCCGCACGCTCAGGCGCTTGGCAACCATCGTCCCGCACTCGCTGCACAGTTGGCTGGTGTACTGGGGAGGCACAGGCACCACCTGCTTACCAGCTTCTTCCGCTTTGTAAGCAAGCAGACTCCTGAACTCACCCAGCGCAGCGTCATGGGCCGAGAGTGCCAGATGTCGATTGGCTGTCATGAAGCCAAGTGTCAGATTCTCGATGCATATGAGGTCGTACTGGTTCACCAACTGACGGGTGTTCTTGTGCCAGAAGTCCCGCCGTTGGTTGGCTATCTTCCCGTGCAATCGGGCTAACTGGTAAGCCGTCTTGCGCCAGTTGGTGCCACCTTTCTTTTGTCGGGCCAACTTGCGATTCAGCACCCGCAGTCGTTTCAAGCTGACCCGCAGCCAGCGCGGGTTGTCAACCGTTTCCCCATTCGAGAGTGTCAGCAGCGACTTCAAGCCCACATCGATACCGACCGCTTCTCCCGTGAGGGGGAGAAAGGGTGGTGGATCAAATTCGACCATCAGGGTGACGTACCAGTTGCCCAGGCTGCGTTTGATAACCAAATGCTTGATCTTGCTCTTGGCAGGCAGGTCGCGATGCCACTTGACCTTCACATCGCCCACATTCTGGATTCTCAGGCGAACCTGCCCCCGTTCATTCTGGAACAGTTTCACCCCATCGCCATGTTTAAATTCCATACTGTGAAAGCGGTTGCGGCCTTTGAAGCGGGGGTAGCCGGGTGTTTCACCTGCCTTCAGCCTGCGGAAGAAAGCGCGATACGCCTTATCCACGCGGCGCAGGAGCTGCTGCAGGCTGGTGGCATTTACCAGTCTGAAGGTGTCGGGATTGGCATGGCGCACATCGCGAAAGTGCGCCCACTGGTCGGTGTAGCTGACCCCTTTCCCGGTTTCTTCGTATACCGTCTTGCGCTGTTCCAGAGCCGCATTGTACAGAATGCGCTGCTGGCAGAGGATAATGTCGAGTGCCTTCCGCTGACGCTTGTTGGTGAAAAGACGGTACTTGTAGGTATGAATCATTTACCGACCTTTCTGCTCCTTTAGGTAACGCTGGATCGTTTGGGCCGACATGTTTCCAGCCGTGCCAACACAATAGGCGCGTGTCCACATAGTGGGTAGTCGGCTCGTGAGATGAGGGAATTCTTGCCGCAACATAAATGTGGTATACCCTTGACCCTGTAGATTTGTCGCAGGCGTTCAGCTGCTAGCTCAGGGTTATCTATCTCCTCTAATCGCTCCGCACCAACTTCAGCCAGCCACCGTTTAAATGGCTCAGCTTTGGCAGAAGGAATTGATTGATTAATGCGAAACATTCCCTCTGTGTCAGCACAATCGGTATCGTAAAAACGGTTGTTTGCTGCTTTCAGCTTGAACTGTCTGCAAATTGCAGACAGTTCAATGCCGGATTTTGCCTTCTCTCGCCGTTTGAGGTCATATCAGTAATTACGGGATTTATTACTGTCGGTTAGCGCTTCAATCACATCGACAACTGCGTACCACCACTCTCCCGTGTCTTCATCCATGGTGCGCCGAATGCGGTAATCCTCAAATTGGAGCTGCACTAATGCCTTGTCCTCGCTCATAGCCATTCCTTTCTCTGTGAGCATATTTGCCAGCAGGTATTAAAGGTATCTCCTCCGCCAATATGATAGCACAATTGTTCTGACTGGTCAGACACAAGGTTTTTTGGGGATTAGATCAATCACTTTGGTAAACCACCCAACTCAACCGATTTTACTGTTCAAAGATTGAGTGGATACGCCGAACGCCCCTCAAAAGCAAAGCCAAAAACGGTGCTATGATCCATCCACAGCGGCAGCTGCCAGGCCTCGGACTGGGCTACCTGCCGTAGTTCTGCTTCGGCAATACCCAACGGCTGTAGGACGGCACTGGCGGCGCGCAGGAGCAGGGTGGTGTAGCGGTCGGTGTCGAGCACGGCCGTTTCCACCGCCACCGGCAAATCCCAGGCATGCACCCCAGCCTCCCCTTGCACATACCAGAAACGAATCCGCTGCCCGGGTCGGCGCGACTTGCCTACGGCTTCCAACTGTGTGGCGGCCCGGCAGGCGGGTGACGGCACGCGGTAAGCGCCAATCTCCCGGCTCAACCGCTGCGAGATGAGCAGATGGGGCAGGGGGATACGGCCGTTTCTCAAGTCATCTATTTGTTTGCGCAGCAAAGCAACCAAGTCCGGTACGGCGCTGGCCAGGGGCTGATCCTTCGGGACCTTCGCCAGCCGCTGAATCATCGCCAGCTGCACCTGGGCAATCCAGGGCGACGTGTCGTGCCGTCGGGTCTCAATGCCGCGCGTTTTAATCTCCCCATTCTGAAAAACGCCAAAATAGCGATTGGCCACCGGCACCCGCGCATCCAATCGCGATGGCAGAAACGCCACCCACTTGTAAATACCCTCCAGGGCAATCGGCAGGCCAGTACGTAAGGTGATTTCGTCCAGGAGCGTCCGTACCTGCTCCTTGTGCTGCACCCCCTGTTTTTTTACCCACAAGCCGTCGACATACATGTGTAGGACTTCATAACCCAAATCCTCGGCTGTTTCCTTGGCTTGCAGCAGACAGTCACGGCCGTAAGCGGTCACCGCCTCATGGGACTCAATCCGGCCAAAGCGGGCATTTTTGTAGCCCAGGTAGCCAAAACACACCACCAGCAGCCACTTAAGCGCGGCCGCCCGCGCCTTCAGCGCCGGGGTGCGGCAGTCCAGTGCCGTCAACCCGGCCAACTGCTCCTTAATCGCGATGCGTTTCACCAGCAGCGGCCGCAGCGTGCGCGGCACCAGTCCCGCCCGCGACAAATCTACTGGTATGTCCAGCTCGGGAATACGCTCGCTGGTCTCACTTTCGATGCCCACCGTCTCCGGCGAGACGTTGAAGCGCACCATGATGCTGGGGTACATTGAGACGAAGTCGATTTCCACCACATCCTCATGCAGCCCCAGCGTCGGTTGGTAAACAAGGCCACCCCGGTCGGCATGGATGAGCTGTGCCGCCGTTTTGAACCCCTCGGCCTGCTGCTTCTGGTAAGGTACCAGGATGCCGCGCCGCAGCGCCTCCTGCATTTGCAGCGCCGTCACCCCGGAGCCGGGCGACTTGCGCGCGATTTCCTGCACTGGCAGACCTGTTACCCGTGCCTGCTCAAAGGCACCGTGCAGACCATACTCACCGTACATCATCGCGTTGCACTGGTCGATGTGATAACGGCCGTAAAGATGTACCTGCTGCCCCCGATATACCACCTGGCCGTAGGTGAAGTAGCTGTTTTCCTGGCGGTGAATGACTGGTTTGCCCTCGTCTCGGTTTAAATTAAACCACGCTGCCCCCAGTTCCTGGGCCGTCTTAAGCAGCAGCGGCAGCAGCCAGGTGTCGCCAAAGCGGGTCAGAATGACGTCGGGGTCGACCCGCCTGATGGTGGCATGGAGGCTGGCCAGCAGCAAATGGTGGGGTTGCAGCGATACCTGGCGGCGGGAACGGCCGTCGTCGACCCACAAAAACGTCGGCTCCCGATGGGATGGATCCTCATCCGGCTCAATGGTGAGCAGGCGCAGCGGCGGCTGGCTGGGGGTAACGTCCCAGCGGGATTCCAGCGGCGTAATGTGTTGGATATGGCCGTTTTCGTCCTTTTCAACCTGGCAGTGACACAGGGGAAAAACGTCAAAAACGGCCGCATAGCGCAGCCCCAGCGGGAGATCTGCGTCGTAGTAGGTGAGGTCGGGAAAACAGCGGGTGACCCGGCGGAAGAGACGGGGCTGTAAGGCTGGATTGGTCACCGTCACCGCCAGTACCTCCAGCGGCCCGGCAAACAGGTCTTCGCGTATCATCCGCGCCAGCTGGACGCCAACCGGCTGCTGCTGCAAAAATTGCCACAGGGCGCGCAGGCGGGGGAACGGCCCGTGGACATAGAAGGTGAGGGGAAAGGGCTGCGTGAGGCGGAGGCGACGGCCGTCTTCAGCCAGCAGCCAGAGCACCAGCCCATCGGCCTCGTCCGCATACAAATCCAGCAGCCAGCCCCTTACCTCAACCATGGATCTGGCGCTGTAGTTCGTCGATTTTCTTCTGCTGTTCCAACACCATTGCCAGGAGGATTGCTTCAAAGGGCAGAGCATGATTGGCTTGAGAGATTGCGGCCGTGTGCAGACGGGCGGCGGCAAAGAGCGCATCAAAGTGATGCTGGTCTTCCCGGCGCAGAGTACGCCGGAAGTTGGCAAAGGCAGTTTGTTCCTGCTGGATAAGTTGGTTGGTCGTTGGCAGCGTGCGGCCCATAAATGCTCCTGGGTGAAAGTGGCTGGGTAGTAGTGGCTCCGGGCTGGTGATTCGTATCAGGGGCCAGCCACAAGCCACAGCTCCTTTTGTGTCAGGGAAATCATGGTGATCAATCTCAAGTTTTCTATTTCCATGAAAAAAGAGAGGGTTGGGAAACGGCCGTTTCCAACGGTTCTCGGGTAAAGTGATGCGTGGCGGCATTCATCACCAGCTCAGTTAGCACGGCCCGTTCGGGTTGGCGCACCGGTTGGAGAGAGACAACCACTGCGGCCAGGCAGCAGAGCCGCTGTAGTTGAACCAGTGCCAGGCGCAGCAGCCGCACACTTTCACCCACGCCGATACTTTCATCACCGAAGGTGGACAGTAAATCCAGAACAAGGGTGGGGGTGGGGGAAACGGCCGTTTCCTGCAGCAGCGTCACCATCTGGTAGCAGGTGAAGGCACGAGCAACCGTGATGCGGTTGAGTGTTGCTTCCAGCTGCACTGTGTAATGCCGGATGTAGCGGGCCACGTACAGCGCGTTGTAGCTGTTGCCGCCATCCAGCACCCGGACGGCACCCCGCTGTGCCAGCAACGCTGACAACTCCAGCATATGCAACCGCTCGGCGCGGGGGCCAACCACCAGACCAAGTTCGCCGCTGGCCACAGTAGTCGCCGTGGCCAGGGCAGTGGGTATATTCGTTGGCAAGGACATGCAGCCACCATACCGGTTGTCGGGAGACGGGACAATCCACTGAGGAGGGGAGAAATGGGTGAAAAAGGGGATGTCACCCCATGGGGTGAGAGAGCAGCCTTACCGCTTATCTGGGTAAAAGTGCAGCGCCGAGTCCATATCTGGCTTGTCCCAGGCATGGAAGTCCCAATTGGCCAGCATCACTTGCAGTTCGGCCTTGCTGTTGACGTTGAACTTTTGCAGCACGTTGCGCAGGTGGGTTTTGACAGTGTTGGGCGAGATGACCATCTTGCGGGCAATTTCGTGGTTGGTGTACCCAATGCAGGTGAGGGCCGCTGCTTCTTTCTCGCGATCGGTCAGGGATTCCCAGAGGCCAAGATTTTCGTCTGTCATGTGGTGTTCCCCCAGGGCAAAGCTGAGCAGCTGATTGACCGTTTCGCTAGGAGTCAGGCCCTCCCGCACAGCAATGTTGACAATAAGGGGCACAAGATCAGGATCTACGTCGATCCAGCTTTGGCGATGGAGATAGCCAAAGCGTTTAAGGAAACCTTCTAGGAATTTAGGTGGGTACATGCAGTTCTCTATAGCCAAGAAAATAGGGGCAACAACTGCCCATCGTCAATAAAAAGAACGTATGTTCCGCACCCAGAGGCGAGACTATACCACAAGGTGAAGTTTTCTCGCCGTGAAGAAAACGTTAAGGTTAGTACCCAGGTACCAGTAAAGAGGATTGGGTATCGCACAGAAGTCGCAAAGGGTTTCTTTGCTCACCTGATTCACTTGAATAGCCAAGAAATAGTACTCTGGTTGCAACATCTATTTCCCTTTCATATACTTCCACGCGGTTGATAACATCATGGACACGCTACGAAGCAACACACAATCAGACCTCATAGTTCGCCTCTTGCAGCCCAGTGATGGGCCGAAACTACTCCAATTATTTGAGAGCAGCCCAGATAACGGCCGTTTTGCCATTAACGCCTGTTATCAAATCGATCCCTATCAGGCAATTCATGCCTTGTACTCCGACACAATCGGCGTCGTAGCAGAAATTCAAGGAAGTCTCGTCGGTTTAGGCTTGGTCGAATTTGGGGATTGCTGCGTGAGCGGCGAAAAGCGGTCCTATGCTTCACTCCATTCCTTATTAGTTCACCCCAGTCACCGAAACCAAGGCATTGCCAAACGATTGGCGCAAGAGCGTATTGTTTTAGCGCGTGAGAGAATCGGGGAAGGTGGCCTAATATTAGCGAGCATTCAAGAGGGTAATTCAGCCTCTCTGTCGGTTACCCAAAAATGGAGCCAGCAGCAAGTCGGTTGCATACAAAGCATCTTGATGCGTGTTCGTAACAAGGCACCGAAATCTGAAGGTATTACTGTGCGGCCTGCGCGGCCAAGTGAATATGCCGAGATTGCTACCGGCTTAAATCGATTTTATCAACGTTACGACTTCTACGAACCACAAACGGCCGAATCCCTAAGCGACTGGCTCAATCAGACCCCCTTTGATTATCCCGTGCGCACCTATTTTGTAGCGGTAAACCATGACGAAGAGATTGTGGCTGGACTCGCCGTGACCAGGCAGTGCCAGATCGTGGCGATGGAGGTAAAGCGTCTGCCTTTGCCTCTGACGCTACTGAATCTAATCGTGAAGATGGTGCCTGAAGACGGTATATTGCGTCAACTATCTGTTGCAAAGTTATGGTATGCCCCCGAGCAAACGGCAGCTGCCCAACATTTATGGGAAACGGTACGCTGGCAGAGCCGAGTTTGGGGCACTCACATCACTTGTTTCTACGATCCCCGCAGCCCTATTCCCGAGGTGTTACGAGTGCCAAAGTGGCTGCCCAAAGCAGACTTTACAGTAGTAAGCACCGGAAGCCAGCTTACTGGCGGGGAGCGACTTATACACCCCCTTTAATCCACGACAAATTATTCTATATCGAAGAGGACATTGCAGATCTGATGAACAACAAACCTATCACTGTAATCACCATTGATGACCATCCCCTAATTCGTGAAGCCATTCGCAATTTATTGTCCGGCCGAAACGATATGGAGTTAGTAGGAGAAGGCTGGGCTGGTGAACATTTTTTGACCCTTATGGAACAGTATCAGCCAGATGTGGTAATTCTTGACCTGGGGATGCCGCAATTTGCCGAGGGGCAGCGACCAGAGAGGTTCGCTGCTTTACCGGCGCTGGTTGTGCTGAATAAGCAGTTCCCCCAAACGGCCGTTATCATCCTCTCCCAATACGCTATGAAATCGATCATTCAAGAGGCAATTGAAGTTGGTGTCAAAGGCTATTTGCTTAAAAGTGATAATCTCTCCTTAAACCTCACCGGTGCCATAGAAGCAGTTCATCGTGGTGGAGTCTACTTCTCTCAGGAGATCAGTCAGCTCTTGTTCCAGCAGACCACGGCCGGTGGTGGCCATAATCTGCTCACGGAGCGACAGAAAGAAATCATTTTGGCCATTGCCCGCAAACCTGACGCCTCTTATTCACAGATTGCCAGCGAGCTATACATTTCAGAGAGTACGCTCAAGGGACATTTGTACAATGCTTTTAAGGCATTGCATGTCACCAATATAACGGCCTGTATCATCCACTGCATGCAGCAAGGGTTTATTCCGTTTGTCATTAACGAAAGAGGACAAATTGAGTTTGGGGTATTGGAGAGCCAGGTTTGACAACGCCAAACAATACTTGAGTTCTGTTTACAACAGTCTAGATGTTCTGTTTCCAGGATAAACAACACCGCATATGATTGTTCCCAGTTGAAGCCCGCAAATAAATCATCGCAGAAAAAGGAACGTTAGAATGTCTTTCCCCACAATTAGTTTCAGCCTATCTCAGCAGCAAATTGATAGTATCGCCCTGGAAGGAGCCAGCCTTGCTCACCTATTGGGTTTGCCTATTGAAGATCACCTGGTTCAGCGTGTAAAAAACCATGTCCTGGCTTTTCCGCAGACGCTAGATGCTGTAAGGTTGCCAATTTTGCTGTGTGACGACGGCAGATCTGCCTGGGCCGACTAGCCGTTATACATGGTTCCAAGAGGCAAAGATTGGATCTTTGCCTCTTGGACTTCATCATCAAAACCAACACTGCTGCCTCTATCAATGCCTGAACAATTCATCTCGCAGCTTGCCGCGGATAGCTATCGCTTCATTCAGAACACCGTTTTAAACCCTCTAGAATGGCGGGAGTTTGATGCCCTGTTTGCCACTTACGCCAACCGGAGATGCCATTCCTATACGGCCTATATTGACTCACTGCCCCTCCTGGCTTGTCAGGCAGCTGGTGGTGGGTCTGAAGATGCCTTCCCGGTTGCTGCGGCCTGGATATTACACATCATGGGGGGCCGGATTCTTGATGACTTGGCCGATAATCAGGGAAAAGAAAGCATCTGGCAACAAAACGGCCGTTCAACAGCCCTCTCTTACTCCCTTTTTGCTCTAGGTGCTGCCAATACAGCCCTCTCGTATATCCAAAAAGAGCGGGCTTATCGAGATATTAGCCAGAAGTTTAATCAAGCACTGGCGCTGGCTGCCAAAGGCCAACAAGAACCGATTCATTCTGCAGCCTCCTCCATTGAAGACTATTTCAAAGTAATCGCGGCCAAAACCGGGATAGTTTTTGCCCTTGGTGCCTGGGCCGGAGGATATGTAGCGATGAGTGAGCCTCTTTTGCCTGAATCAGATCTAAAGGCTTGCCAGGCTCTCTACAACTACGGCCTGAACACTGGGATGATGCTCCAAATTGTAGATGACTGCACTGATTTGGCTGAGGACCTGGTACGAGGTGAGTGGACATTGCCTGTGTTTTATGCGCTCGCTCAAGTAGGGGATGAATGCAAATCAGCATTGCTCGCTGATTTGCGTAGTGCCAGAGGCCAGCACCCTGACCAAATACAAGAAGTTGTGGCTCAAATTAAAGAGCTTGGCTCTCTAACCTGGAGCCTACAAGTCGCTGGCGCTTACCAAAAACGAGCCCTTGCTGCTCTTGACCAGTTCCCTACAAAAAACAGAACTCATTTGGTGGCCTATGTCTCTCAACAAAATAGCGAATCAACTTTATAAAACGGTATTCCGGGGACGATTAATCGTAACGGCCGTAACGCTCCTTTTTGTTTTGTACGGCGTTATCTACCTCTGGTTCTATGTGCCCTACGGTGGGCCTGTATTTGTCTGGCGGCCAGATTCGCAGCTCATCATCCAAAGTCCTGAGACGGAAAGCAGTTTGCAGACTGGGGATATAGTTCTTTCAATCGAAGGCACGGCTCCTCGGCGGATGCGTCCAATTTACTCCCTTCCGTTACAAGAGGAATATGAGTTTGCTCTCCAGCGAGGCGGTGAAACTATCACGGTATCTGTCCTCGTTGCTGCCCCATTAAACGCGGCAACTGTCAGCCATTATTTACCCGCCACGCTTTTGTCTCTGGCCGGTTGGCTGGTGGGGACAATCATCTTGTTGCTGGCCCGGCATGATAACCGACAGGCGGTGGCTACAGGCCTGATTTTTCTGCTGAGTGCAGCCGTGCTCATTGGCATTCAAGCTTCTTTAGAAGGTACACCTGGGGTTTGGGCAGCTGGGCATGCTCTTGTTTTTATCCAGGCCATTTCCT
Source organism: Anaerolineae bacterium (assembly GCA_020848035.1). GTDB lineage: Bacteria > Chloroflexota > Anaerolineae > Promineifilales > Promineifilaceae > Leptofilum. The sequence goes on from JADLAX010000009.1 coordinate 54,701, forward strand.
GGGTGTATCTGGGCACGATTCCTCGGTCCAGGCCCTTGTCACCCCGAGTGCGCAATCTTTTTACCAGTTTGTATGTGGCTGCTGCAGTTCTTGGGTTAGCGGCCGTTTATGAAGTCATTGTCCTCTTTCCCAAAGGAACAAGTTTTCAGGAGTTGATTGATGTCAGCCTCTATTCACTTGGTTTTCTCCTTTCGGCTTTGGGATTGATTACCTGTGTCCTTCTTATTGCCGTACGACTGCTTCGCCTACCGCGTGGCGCGTATCTGCGGCAGCAGCTTGCCATCCTGCTTATTTTTATCACCGTTGGCACGCTGCCTGCCATGTTGCTGACTATTCTGCCCCGTGCCATTTGGGATGTAACTCTACTGCCTTTTCCAGCGGCTATCGCCTTGATGCTTTTCATTCCTGCTGGCTACTTGTTTGTCATCTACCGCAATGGATTTTTAGGGCTGGATTTGTTTTTTAGCCGGGTTATCTACCTGGTATTGCTCTCACTACTGGTTTTTGTTTTTTACACGGGTGGGCTTTATCTGGTACAGCGCTGGCTGCAGCTGCCGGGATCAAATGTTTTGGCTCCAGCGACTGTAATCTTTTTTCCTACATTGCTGCTAACGCTGTATGCCAGCGAGCCCGTCAGCCGATTCGTGCAGCAGGTAATCTATGGCAACGTCGTGTTAAGCCAGGAGTCTCTGGCCGAATTGGCTCTTACGCTTTCGGTTCGGCCCGAGATGACCACGCTTGAAAACATGGTAACGGCCGTTGCCCGGATATTAGACATTCCTCAGGTTCTTCTAGCCTTAAAGGATGACTCTGGGAAGTTATTTCCGGTAGGAGATGCCAATGCCTGGCCAACGGTCGTTCCCCAAAGTGTTGCCAAACTCCAAAAGCCGCTCTTACGCTCCCGTCATGAGGACAGCCAACAATACGGAACACTGCTCGCTGCCTTTAGCTGGGCAGAATTGCTCATTCCCGTGTGCATTCGCCAGGAGTTCATCGGCGTGCTTGTTTTATCCCGGCCAGGAGCCGATGGTTTTTTCAACGCCCGGCAGGTGAACTTCCTCACCCAGGCGGCAGGGGTGTTGGCGGTGGGTAGTGAAAATATTACTTTATTTGAATCCACCCGCAAGCTGTCCCGGCAGTTGCTGGCCGTGCAGGAACAGGAGCGCCAAAAGCTTTCCCTGCAAATCCATGATGAGCCTTTGCAGCGCATCACCTATGCCACCAGCGTAATCGACCAGGTGGTGGCAGAAGCGGCTCAAAAGGAAGGCATAACGGCCGTTCTGCAAAAAGCAGCCACTCACTTGCGGACGGCCGCCAGCATTTTGCGTGAAATTTGTGCCGGTTTGTATCCACCTTCCCGCGAACAGGGGATCGAGCTGGCGATCCGCGAAATTGCCAATCATTTTTATGATGCTTACGGGCTGGTAGCGGCCGTTTCCATACACAATGAGGTTCAATCTAGAGTTGTTGATCATGAGCTGGCAACGGCCGTTTGCCGGATTTTAACGGAAGCCCTACACAACATTGTCAAACATGCCCCAAACGCGCAGGCCAAGATCATGCTTTCGCTAACCCAGGAAAAACTAAATCTCACGGTTATTGACGACGGACCAGGCGCCGGTCTCAACGGGCAATCCGTGAGTGAGCTAATTCGCCAGCACCATTTGGGTATTGTTGGCATGCATGAATGGGCCAGGCTTGTTGACGGTGTGCTGCACATTGAAGCTGGCAAGCCAACTGGCACAGCGGTTCGGTTAACCTGCCCGCTCCCAGCCTAACATCTGCGTCATCGGCTTTCATCTGTACCCCAAAAAGAGATCCAAATGACAACATCAATCGTTGAACTCCACAACCTGACAAAAATCTACAAAGGCAAGCCAGAACCGGCCGTGTCGGATGTATCCTTTGCCCTCCAGCCTGGAGAAATCATAGCGCTCCTTGGGCCAAATGGGGCTGGCAAAACAACCACCATCAAAATGCTGTTGGGTCTGATTGCCCCCACGAGCGGGCAGGCCCTGGTTTGTGGTTACGATACGGCCGTTCCCTGGCAGCGACAGCGAGCCATGTCCCATTTAGGGGCTGTGTTGGAAGGTGCCCGAAACATCTATTGGCGATTATCGCCCACGGCAAATCTGCGCTACTTTGGCACTTTGCGGGGCGTTCCCAAGCGGGAGCTGGCCCAGCGAATAGATTTCTGGCTGAGCCGCCTGGATTTACAGGATGTGGCGCACAAAGAGGTGCGCTTTTTTAGTCGAGGCATGCAGCAAAAAGTAGCCATTGCCGCCGCTCTTGTGCACGAGCCAGATATTTTGCTGCTGGATGAACCGACGCTGGGGCTGGATGTGCAGGCTGCCAGGCTGATGGAAAGTGTCATCCTTGAACTGGCAGAGCAGGGGAAGGCAATTCTGTTGACGACGCACACGATGGCGCTGGCGGAGCGGCTGGCCAGCTGTATATTGATTATGAATGCTGGTATGACGATTGCCCATGGCGCTACCAGTGCACTGCGCCACCAATTTCCCAAAGAAACGGCCGTTGAAGTTTGGCTGGATGAGGTGATGGCTGGCGAAGATGTGCCCTGGTTTGAGAAAGGACATGCCAATCTCAAGGTTGCCTACCAAAAAGAAGCGACTGTTCTAACCTGGCAGGGCGCTTCACAGTCAGATATTTTGCAGCTCTTTGACGATCTGGATACGAATGGTTACGTAGTCAATCGTATCGAGCGGCGAGAAGCAAATCTAGAAGAATTATTCTTGCGCCTGCTGGAAGAGCCTTCGGTGACAGCATGAGCTATTTCCTCCAGCTTGTGCAGGCCGAATGGGACAAACAGTGGCGCATGGCCCGCTCTTACTGGGTGACGCTGCTGGCTGACCAGCTCTTTTTTATTCTGGGCTTTCTCATTGTGGCCGGTCTATTTGATCTCATTAGCGAAGGGAACTTTGATGGGTGGGCACGACTCTATGCCCTGATTGGCTACCTCACCTGGCGTGTGGCGGGCGGCTGTATGGTGGAGATAAGTGGCTCTGTGGCGGTGGATGCCCGGTTTGGGACTTTGGAGCAGGTCTGGTTGAGTAACTATCCAGCAGCCATTATCCTGTTTGCTCGTGGCATTGCGCTGATACTGTTCTATACCCTGCGCACATTGGGCATGGCCTTGATTATTATGCCTTTGCTGCAAATACCGCTGCCTTTTGTCCCTGCCGTTCTACCCATTTATCTGCTCACAATGCTTGGGGTTCAGGGGGTATCCTTTGGGCTGGCCGGCTTGCATCTCATTTACAAAAATGTCTCACCTATCGTCATGCCAATAGGCACCACACTGCTTTTTTTGACAGGTGCTTTAGCGCCACTTGATGGTATTCCCATTCTTTATCCATTCAGCCAATTTTTGCCCCTATCCGGTGGGATAGAGCTGATGCGGGCATTGGCGATTGACAGCATGCCTCTGGCAGAAATTCTGAGTCGCCCGCAGTTTAGCTGGTTTTTACTCAACACAGCGGGCTATGTGATTATTGGCTTATCACTCCTGCGCTGGGCGCAAAAGCGAGCCGTTTGGGAAGGTTCGCTGGCCCATTATTGATTATTTTCTCTGCGAAACGCGGTGCCATCTCTGTGAGACTCTGTGTTCCGCTTTCTACTTTCAAAGGGATCGATGATGGTTTTGTTTTTGAATGAAGCACAACGGTTTGCCGCATTGTGGCGCTCATACCGCTGGAGCACGATCAGTTCGGTTGTGGTTCACGCGGTTATCTTTCCTGTGCTGATGTTGCTATTTGATGGCCTGGCTTCCCTTCATGGCAGCAGTTACGGTGCGGTGAGGCAGCTGCAATCCCTCATTGGCTTTCTGGTCTGGTATCTGTGTATGAAGCTAATGGTGGCTATGCCCACAATGGTGGAGGAAGAATCTGTTCTGGGTACGCTGGAAAATGTTGTGCTGACTGCCGTCGCTTTCGAGAAAACCCTTGTTTTGCGAACTGTTGTCATGATGCTCCGTTTAGGGCTGGAAACCGCCTTGTTGGGCACTGTGCTCTCACTGGCTTTGAGCTTAACGCTGTCGTTTACGCCAGGCACGGCCTTTGTCATGCTGCTGCTGCTATTAGGCAGCTGCGGTGCTGGCTTTGCTCTCGCTGGTCTGGCGCTGATCCACAAAAGCGTCAGCAGCGTTAGCAGCGTGATAGGCAACCTGGCTTTGCTGCTGTCTGGCGCATTAGTGCCGCTGGATGGTTTGGGTACGATTTTCATCGTCTTGAAATATAGCTTCCCAATGACCTGGGGTATCTCACTGCTGCGCCAAATAACAAATTCGCCTGGGTTTTTAAATTCCGCAGAATTGGCTGGATTAACTTTGCAGACGTTGTTGCTTCTGGCAGCAGGCTGGCTAATTTTTTCAACTTGTTTACAGCGAGCGCGGCAGCAAGGTGCGATGGCTTCTCATTAGTTTGGCAAAGGGCGGGGGAAAATGTTTCACTTTGTCCCGGCCTCGGCACAGGTGTGCCCCACCGTACCGCCTGACACATAATCTTTAACGGTCAAATTAAGTGCAAGTTTGGCAGCAACGGCCGTTTCCTCTCATTTTTAGCCACGGATTGCACGGATTAACGCGGATGGGAAACGGCCGTATCCTCCACACAACCTTACCAGCAACGGCCGTCCCCAATTTTTAGCCACGGATTGCACGGATTAACGCGGATGGGAAACGGCCGTTTCCCCACACAACCTCACCAGCGAATGGCCGTTGCCGCCAATTTTTAGCCGCGAATTATGAGAATTGACGCAAACAGGAACGGCCGTTTCCCCTCATTTTTAGCCACGGATTAACGCGGATTGGGAACGGCCGTGGCTGACTGGCAATGAGTGGGTACGGCCGTTTTCCATCTAAATCATCGTTCCCCTTGAGATTATCCAGCTGCGGCCATCGTTGGCGCGAGAGAGGGGGAAGGTACGGCCGTATCCATTTTCAGCCCAGAATTGCACGAATTGACACGAAGGGGAACGGCCGTTTCCTCACACAACCGCACCAGCGAACGGTCGTTTCCATTCCATCTGCAAATTAACACCAAGAATGCCCCGTTAACATAATTCACCGTACGGCCATATCTACCTGGTATTGAGGGGGTATGGCCGTACCCGTCTAATCCTCTTTCCCATTGAGATTGTACGGCTGCCGTTGCGCTCAATACGAATCCAATCCGCGCGTGCCTGTTGCTAAATAATACCCACCAAGCAACACACCTTTGCCCCGCTAACCACATGGCAGGCCAGGTAAGCGGCGAGGCGGGACGCCTGCCACAGCCCGGCCGGGTTTGTTTGGTCAGCCGTACAAATTCAACACGACGCGGCAGTTTGCCCCCTACCCCAACAGGCTAGGAAAGTACGCTGCAGAGGAGGCAACTTGCTTATTCGCCACAAGAAAAAGCCCAAGCCTCACTTCGTATCACCAATACAACATTTTGTAAATCGGGTGATATACCAATACCTATCAAATTAACATTTAAATATGCCGCCACGTTAGCATTGGTTCGCCCTTGGTCATTTATTCCCAAGAAATTGGGCATTTGCTTAATGATCTCTATGGGTATTTTGTAAACGAATGATCTGTCCAGTGTGTATATCTCTCCGCCTGTCTCGGTGAGTTCAATGATCACAAAATCCTGCAACGTCTCATTCCAATCAATAAAGAAAGGTGGGGTTACTTCAAATGCCTCTATTTGCCGTGGTGGATTCTGGGAAACATCAAACATATAAACAGGCAAAGGGTGATTGAGGAGCGCTTCATCAATATTAATCAATTCATATGACAACACTGTTTTGCGAGCTGGTGAAAAAACCAATTGATAGGATTCAGATGGCAATAATAAACCCGGTGACATATCAGTGTCCCGAGAAGTAAAAACAGTTTGGGGTGCATCTGCCCCCGTTAAATCAATTCTCACGCTTTGGCCTGCATAACTATCACCACTGATATCATGTAGCGTATGAAACAACCATAACATCTCACTATCATCGGACCATTGCCAATCGATTAAAGAAGGTACATAAGATATGATTTGGGTCACCGTTTCTTGGGTCACTAACCAAAACCCTTGATATTCCTCAGGGGCTTCTGATACCTGTAATAGTTGCCACTCATTGTTTGGCGATACTCCCACTACTTCTATGGGGTAATCTTCGAGATATGGTGTTTGAAGCGGTTGTTGGTCTGTTATTGAGTGTTCCGTGAACATATTGCTCTTAAAGTCCCAAGTCAATCCTTTTAACAGCATCCAATCGTAATGAATTGGAAAGGGACGGGCATCAAAATTGGGTCTATCTGACCATATCAAAAAAGTAATCTTGTTCTCATCTTCAAAAAAATAA
>JADLAX010000010.1 GCA_020848035.1 Anaerolineae bacterium
CTCATCGCAACCTCGTTGTGAAATATTGCTATGAGCCTGCCACTAATGAGCAGTTTGTAAAGGTTCGACTTTTATTTTTGGCGATTTTTTACGATTTCGCCGCTAATTGCACAAAACTTACGTTAACGCGGATTAAATCTTGTTAATCTGCGAAATCTGCTGATTTTCATTCATGGCGGTCAACGACAGTTGGTGCCGTCTCCTCTTGATGTCGTGTCACCACAGGTGCGGTGGATAAGGCTGCCTGCCTCAACAATACACGCTCCGCCAGGCGTCGCCAATTTTTCTGGGTAGACAGCAGCATACGAGAAAATATCGATTATTTTCTTTGACCAAATGTTCTGATTCCGAGTAAACTTACGGCATGACACCTCAGGAACGAATTGCCCATTTACGCGACGAAGTCAATTTTCATCTTTATCGTTACCATGTGCTAGACAGTCCGGTTATCAGCGACGCCGAGTATGACGCGCTGTACCACGAGCTGGTGGCGCTGGAGCAAGCCAACCCCACGCTGATTACGCCCGATTCGCCGACGCAGCGCGCCGGGGCAGAACCGCTGGGTGCTTTTGCCAAGGTGACCCATCCGGCCCCCATTTTGAGCCTGTCCAACGCCTTCAACGCCGACGACCTGTTTGCCTGGCGGCAGCGCATTGGCCGCTACCTGCCGGATCCAAACATGGACCTGGATTACGTCGCCGAGCCAAAACTGGATGGGCTGACGGTGGTGCTGACGTATGAAAACGGCCGTTTCACTCAAGGCGCTACCCGTGGCAACGGCGAAGTGGGCGAAGATATTACCCAAAATTTACGGACGATAACGGCCGTACCCCAGCGCATTCCCGTTGATCCGCAAAGCGAGCTGCCCGTGCCGCCGTACCTGGTGGTACGCGGTGAAGTCTTTTTCCCGCTGGACAAATTTGAGCAGTTTAACGAGCGGCAGCGCGTGGCGGAAAAGCAGGTCTACATGAACCCGCGCAACGCCGCCTCTGGCTCGCTGCGCCAGCTGGACCCCAAGATTACGGCGGGACGGCCGTTGACCCTCTTTTGCTACGATTTGGTGGCCTGGGAGGGCGTGGCTGTGCCCGACAAGCAGTGGGATCGATTGGATTATCTGCGCCAGCTTGGGTTCCCGGTTTCTTCGGATAGTCAATATTGTGACAACATTGAAGCGGTCGCTGTGCTCTACGAGGGGTGGAAAGAGAAGCGCAACCAGATCAACTACGAAGTGGATGGGGTGGTGGTGAAGATCAATGATCGGCCAATGGCCGACAGCCTGGGTTTTGTGGGCAAAGATCCACGCGGCGCGGTGGCCATGAAGTTCCCGGCCCAGGAAAAAACGACCAGATTGCTGGATGTGGCGGTCAACGTCGGGCGCACCGGCATTTTGGCCCCAGCGGCCGTTTTAGAGCCGGTGGAAATTGGTGGGGTGGTGGTGCGCAACGCCACGCTGCACAACTACGACGAAATTGCCCGCAAAGACATCCGCATTGGCGACATGGTCATTGTGAAGCGAGCCGGGGACGTCATTCCCTACATCGTTGGTCCAGTGGCCGAGCGGCGCGATGGCTCCGAGCGGGTGGTAGAGCCACCAACGCACTGCCCCGTTTGTGGCGAACCGGCGCTGCGTGTGCCCGGCGAGGTGGCCATCTACTGCGACAATCCGAGCTGCCCGGAGCAGCTGGTGCGGCGTGTGGAATATTTTGTCAGCCGGGGGGCGATGGATATTGACGGTTTTGGCAGCAAAACCGGGGCACTGCTGGCCGAAGTGGGCCTGGTCAAAGATTTGGCCGACATCTACTACCTGAATCGCGAGGAACTGCTGGCCCTGGAAGGATTTAAGGACAAAAAGGTCGACAATTTGCTCAGCGGCCTGGAAGCAAGCAAAAAACAGTCGCCCGTACGCTTTCTCACGGCGCTGGGGATTCGCTTTGTGGGCAGCGTGGTCGCCGGGCTGCTCATCAACGAGTTTGATTCGATTGATGCCCTGGCGGCAGCTGACCAGGCGCGGCTGGAGGAGGTGGAGGGGATTGGGCCGGGAACGGCCGTCTCCGTCACCACCTGGTTTGCCGATGAGCGCCATCGCGCCCTGCTGGAAAAGTTTCGCGCCGCCGGGCTGCCATTTGTCGCTGAGAAGCCCGCTGTTGGCGCGGGCAGCCGCCAGCTGGATGGCCTCACCTTTGTCATCACCGGCACGCTGCCCACGCTCTCCCGCGACGAGGCCAAAGCGCTCATCGAGACCCACGGCGGCAAGGTCACCGGCTCGGTGAGCAAAAACACCCACTTCCTGCTGGCCGGTGAAAAAGCGGGCAGCAAACTGAGCAAAGCGGAATCCCTCGGCGTGGCCATTATCGACGAAGCCCGCCTCAACGAAATGATTGCGTAGGGCAAAGGCGCGCCTTTGCCCTACGGGAGATAAAATGGATAACAAACTGTACCCCTTGCTATTTCAACCTGTGCTGAAAGATTACATCTGGGGCGGGCGCAACCTGGAGAAATTAGGCCGGGTGCTGCCGCCAGAGGGCGTCATTGCCGAAAGCTGGGAGATTGCCGGGCATGAAGATGGCACAACGCGGGTGGTAAACGGCCGTTTCTCCAACACACTCCTCACCGACCTGCACCAGGAGTTGGGGCTGGATTTAATCGGTCGTCGCTGCGCCTGGGCGCAGGCGCGGGGCAAGTTTCCGCTGCTCATCAAGCTGCTAGACGCCAGTCGGCCCCTGTCGGTGCAGGTTCATCCCCAGGATGACTACGCCCTGGCTCACGAAGGCAACGAACTGGGCAAAACCGAAATGTGGGTGGTGCTGCACGCCACGCCCGATGCCGAAGTCATTTTAGGCCTGGCGCATTTAATGGATCCGCAAGATTTTCGCGTAGCCATTGAGAGAAACACACTTGAACCCCATCTACATCGAATTCCGGTCCAGGCGGGCGACCACATTTGCGTACCGGCCGGGTCGATGCACGCCATCATGGGCGGGCTGCTCATTGCCGAAATCCAGCAGAACTCCAACACCACCTATCGCGTCTACGATTGGGGGCGGGTGGGCAATGACGGCAAGCCGCGCCCGCTGCACGTGGATAAAGCGCTGGACGTGATCAATTTTGACCAAATTGCCCCAACCCTTTGTCCACCGGAGCTGCTGTCTGACGAGGGGGGCATTCGCCGTTCCCTGCTGTGCCAGACCGACTACTTTGTCACCGAGCGGGTGGAGCTGGCTGCCGGGGCCGTTTACCAGGGCAGCTGCACCGGGGAAACGCTGGAAATTTGGGGGGCGATTGAGGGGGCTGTGCAAATTAATGAAGTGGATTTGACGGCCGTTCGCTTTTGCCTGCTGCCTGCCGCGCTGGGGGACTTTACGGTAACGGCCGTTGCGCCCGCCACGCTTCTGCGCAGCTACGTTGCCGGATAACAACTGATCAGACAGGTGCGTCGCACCCCAATTGGCGTATGGGTAGAGTCTATGAACAGCAGCACGATTGGCAAATTCCAGTTGATCGGCAAACTGGGCAGCGGGGGTATGGCCCAGGTGTACGAGGCCATCCATCCCCAGCTCAACCGTCGTATAGCCATTAAGGTAATTCATAACTTCCTGGCTGAAGATTCCACCTTCCTGGCCCGCTTTCAACGTGAAGCGCAAAGTGTCGCCGCCCTACGCCATCCGCACATCGTCCAGGTTTACGACTTCGACATCACTCCAGACAACCAATCGTACATGGTGATGGAGTTTATAGACGGCCGTAACCTGCGTGACCACCTCCAAATCCTGCACGACCAGGGAAAGCACCTACCGCTGGACGAAGCCTTTACCGTTGTCCACCAGGTTGGCGACGCCCTCGCCTATGCCCATCGTCAGGGCATGATTCACCGCGATGTTAAACCAGCTAACATCATGATCAACCAGGAAGGGCAGGCCATCCTCACCGACTTTGGCCTGGCAAAAATCCTGGCGGGCAGCCGCCACACCGATACCGGCGCGCTTGTTGGCACACCTGCCTACATGGCTCCCGAGCAGTGTCAGGGCGAATTGGGTGACGGCCGTGCCGATCTTTATGCCCTGGCCATCATCCTTTACGAACTGGTCACCGGCCGTCCCCCCTTTATTGCCGAAACCCTCTTGGGATTGATCACCCAGCAGGTCAATGAGCCGCCGCCCTCCCCACTCACCTTCAACCCGACGCTGCCCCCCTGGCTGGAGGCGATCATTTTGAAGGCGCTGGCCAAAAACCCGGCCGATCGTTACCAGAGCGTGGAAGCCTTGCTGGCGGCGCTGGATCAGCCGCAACCGGCGGCCGTTCTCCCGTCCCCGGTGCCGACCCCATTGGCTCCAACCGCACCAGCGGCTATGCAGCGTAAGCAGGCAACCCTGCTCTTTAGCGACATTGTGGACTCCACGCACATGGGGCAATATCTGGACCCGGAAGATGTGGTGGAAATCATGAACGGAGTGCTGCGTCGCCTGGCGGCCGTTATTGAGCAGCACGGCGGCCACGTTTTGCGTTTTATGGGCGATGGGCTAAAGGCGATCTTTGGCGCGCCAGTGGCCCGTGAAGACGATGCGGAGCGGGCCGTGCGCGCTGGCCTGGCCATCCTGGAGACGGCGCAGACCTATGCCAAGGAAGTTGCTGCCCAGTGGCGCATTGACAACTTCCAGGTGCGGGTTGGTATCAATACCGGTCTGGTGGCGCTGGGTGAAGGGGTGGAAGGGGCCAATACCGCTATGGGTGCGGCCGTAAATCTGGCCGCCCGCATGGAAAGTGCCGCCACGCCTGGCGGCTTGCTCATCTCTCACCACACCTTCCAGCATGTCCGGGGTATCTTCGATGTGCAGCCGCTGGAACCACTTCAGGTCAAAGGAGTAGATGAGCCTGTGCCCGTCTACCGGGTGATGCGGGCCAAACCACGCGCCTTCCGCCTGGGGCGGCGCGGCGTGGAAGGCATTGCCACACCGATGGTGGGTCGTGAGGCCGAGCTGCGCCAGCTGCAAGAGGCATTTGAAACGGCCGTAGACGAAGGCGAACGGCAAATGATCACCATTCGCGCCGAAGCTGGTGTGGGCAAATCGCGTCTGCTGGATGAATTCATCACCTGGCTAGAACTGCGGCCAACTTCCACTTACTACTTCAAAGGGCGTGCCCGTCAGGAGATGCAAAGCCAGGCTTACAGCCTGCTGCGTGATCTATTTGCCTCTCGTTTTCAAATTCAAGAAAGCGACCGGGCGACGGAAGCGCAGCAAAAAATGGAGCAGGGTGTGGCCGCGGCCCTGGGCACCAATGAGGCCAGCCGGATGAAGGCCCACATCCTGGGCAAGCTGTTGGGCTTCGACCTGGACAACAGCAGCTACCTGGCAGGGGTGCTTCAAGACAGCCAGGAACTGCGCGACCGCGCCCTCATCTATATGGCCGACTATTTTCAGGCGCTGGCCGCGCACTTTCCGGTGGTTATCTTGCTGGAAGATATTCACTGGGCCGATGACAGCTCGCTGGATTTGCTGGGGCGGCTGGCACTGGCCGTTGACCGCCAGCGTTTGCTCATTGTTGGCGCGGCCCGGCCAGACCTGTGGCAGCGGCGGCCCCATTGGGGTGAAGGGCAGCCCTGGCACGGCCGTTGCGACTTACGGCCGTTGTCCAAGCGAGACGGCCGTCGCCAGGTGACCGCTATCCTGCAAAAGGTAAACAACCTGCCCGAAAGCCTGCGTGACCTGGTAGCGGACAAAGCCGAAGGCAACCCCTATTACGCCGAAGAACTGGTTCGCATGTTGATCGAAGACGGCATCATCCTCACCGGCGGGGACAACTGGCGGGTGGAGTTGGCGCGGCTGACCGATTGGCGTGTACCGCCTACCCTCACCGGCATCTTGCAGGCGCGCCTGGACAGCCTGTCGCCCCTGGAACGGACGGAATTACAGCGGGCGTCTGTTGTTGGCCGCATCTTTTGGGATGACACCGTGGCCCGGCTAGACGAGAGCGGGGTCGGGCGGCAAACCGAGACACTTTACACCACCTTCCATGCCCTGCGCCGCCGCGAAATGATTTTCCAGCGTGAACCTTCGGCCTTTGCCGGGACGCAGGAGTATATTTTTAAACACGCTCTGCTGCGCGAAGTGACCTACGAGAGCGTGCTCAAGCGTCTGCGGCGTGTCTACCACGGGTTGGTGGCCGAGTGGCTTATGAACCGCAGTGGTGACCGGCTGGAAGAATACACCGGGCTCATCGCCGACCATCTGGAACAGGCGGGGCGCAGCGCCGAAGCCGTGCCGTACCTGCGACGGGCCGGAGAGCAGGCGCAGGCCCGCTTTGCCAACGCGGAAGCCGTGGTGTTCCTGGGCCGGGCCCTGGCGCTGCTGCCGGATACGGCCGTAACCGAACGATATGAACTGCTCCTGGCACGGGAGGCCATTTACAACCTCCTGGGCCAGCGCGACGCCCAAACTGCCGATCTGGATTCGTTGGAAAAGCTGGCCGAAACATTGGGTGATGCCCGGCGGGCTGAGGTGTTGCAGCGCCAGGCCCAGTACGCTGAACATATGGGGGATTTTGTACGTGCCCGCGCCCAATTAGAACAATCTCTGACCATTGCCCAGACCCTCAATAACCAGGCAATGGCCGCTGACGCCCTTTATTACCTGGGTGTGATCGCCTCACGGCAGGCCAGCTATGCGGAGGCGCTGGAAAAGCTGGAGCACAGTCTGGCGCTGGTGCGCGCCGTCACCGACCCCCTGGTAGAGAGCAAAATTTTGCGCGCCATGGGAGTGGTAGCCTGGTATCTGGGCCACTATATCGAGTCGGCCGCGTATTACCAGCAAAGCCTGGGCCTGGCGCGGGCCATCGGTCACCGCCGCTTTGAGAGCTACTGTTTGGGCAACCTGGGGCTGGTGGCCAGCAACATCGGCGACCCGGACCAGGCGCGGGTGTATCATGAGCAAAGCCTGGCGATCAGTCGGGCCATTGGCGATCGGGCGGCGCAAGGGCGCACCCTCAACAACCTGGGAGAGACAGCCTGTACCGTGGGTGAGTACGCGCAGGGGCAGGCCTACCTGGCGGAAAGTCTTAGGCTGGCGCGGCTGGTTGGTAATCGGCCGTCCGAAAACCTGGCCTTGCTCAATCTGGCGCGGGTTGCACTGGCCTTGGCGGAATATGACACTGCCCGCACCTCCTTTGCCCAGGTTTTGGCCACGGCGCAGGCTATCGGTGACCGACGACAACAGGGCAGCGCGCGGCAAGGGTTGGGTAGTACGGCCCTGGAGGAGGGCCGCCTGCAAGATGCCAGCGGACATTTCCAGGAGGCGCTGCAACTCTGGCAGGAGTTAGGTCTGCTGCGCTCGCTCGATGCGAGGATCGGCCTGGCGCGGGTAGCCCTGGCGCAGGGGGAGCATAAAGACGCCCTGACCTGGGTAGAACCAGCCCTGGCCGCCTTGGCGACGCAGGGAGAAGGCGACGCCTTCGACCCCATGCGGATACACCTCACCTGTTACCAGGCTTTGCAGGTAAACGGGGACAGCCGTGCGCCAGACATCTTGCGCCAGGCACACACCTTGCTGCAAGAACAGGCCGCGCGCATCCCAGACGAGGCAACGCGCCACTCCTTTTTGGACAAAGTGCTCGTTCATCGAGAGATTTTGCAGGCGTTTGTGGCGCTGAGCCAGCAAGGGGCGGGCAACACCGATTCTCATCCATGAATAACATGAAAGCTTTTCTCTCGCTGCATCGCTTTTCCGTCCGACTTTTGTTGGGGTTTATGGTCCTCATTGGCCTGACGACGTTGAGCGCGGGCGTTCCGGCTTACTGGCTTACCCGCAACCAGCTGGAGCGCCAGGCGTGGTCCCAGGTGGCTAGCGCCCAGGTGGCCACCCAATCACTGCTCACCGCAGAGCAAGAGCGGCTGAACAACCACCTGGTGCTGTTTAGCGAGCGCCCGACGCTGCAGCAGCTCACCCGCAGCCAGGCGACCAACGAGCTGCAACTTTATCTGCAAGATTTTCAAAACCAGAGTGGTCTGGATATTTTGCTGCTGTGCACGGTTGACGGGGCGCTGCTGGCCGGAGACAGCGATTTTAGCAGCTGCCCTCCGGCCGAAAATCAGGGTGTAGAGCTGCTGGACGGCCGTCCCGCTATCCTGGTTCAGCAGGTGGTGGTTGATCAGCAAAGTGAACGGCCGTTGGGTACGGCCGTTGCCGGAATCTGGTTGGAGAGTCAGGTGCTGCAATATCTTTCTGCGGCTACCGGCACTCGACAGAGCATTGTGCAGCCAGACGGCCGTCGGCTGTCTAGCAACTTTGCCACCACAGGGACGATGGCCCCGGTAACGGCCGTATCGACCCTACCCACCACCGAAGAAAACGGCCAAACGCTCACACTGCGCCAGGATGTCTTCTACACCGCCTACATGCCGCTCACCAACAGCGCCGGGCAAACTACGCTCATCTCCGAGGTGGCTTTGCAAGTTAACGACCTGGTTGCCACCGGACAGCAAGCCTTTACGATTATGGCCATCAGTACCCTTACCGTCGCTTTCCTGGGTTCGCTGCTGAGCATCTGGTTCGTGCGGCAGGTGAATGCGCCCCTGCAAAAACTCACGGCTACAGCCGAAAAAATCAGCCAGGGCGACCTGGTGGCGGCGATTCCGCTTGTTTCCAGCCCGGTTGAAATCCGCACCCTGGCCGCCGCACTGCACCGCAGCCAGGCCAGCATGCTGCGGGCCCTGGAAGAAAAATCGGAGGTGGGCGACCGGCTGAACGCGCTGGTCCAGTCGCTGGTGGAAGGTGTCGCTACGTATGATGCAACCGGTAAGATTACCTTTTGGAGCGAGGGGGCTCACACCATTTTAGGCTGGTCCCCCACCGAGGCCGAGGGACGGCACGTAAATGAGCTCTTTCCCCTCAGTGAAGAAAATCAAAAAGAGTTCTTGAATGACCTGCCGCCGTCCAGCCAGAAGAAGCAAATTGAGGTGTTAACCAAAGGTGGTCAAAATGTCGTGCTGGCCCTGACCGACTCGCAGCTCATCCCGCCCGGCAGCGACACGGTTCAGGTAGCCCTGGTTTTCCGCGATGTGACAGAAGAGGTAGCGGTGCGCCGCCTGCGCTCTTACTTCCTGGCCAACATCTCACACGAGTTTCGCACCCCGCTCAGCACCCTCATCGCCTCGCTGGAAATACTGTTAAACGAGCAGGAAAGCTTTACCCTGACGGAAGTGCGGCAGCTGCTGCGGCCGACACACCTCAGCTTGTTAAATTTGCAGACGTTAATCGACAATTTGTTGGAAAGCAGCAGCATTGAAGCGGGCCAATTCACCCTGCGTTGGCGCACCTTCCACATTCATGAAGCCATCGAAAATGGGATCAATATTGCTCAGCCGCTGCTGGACCGGCGCAACCAGGCCCTCTCCCTGGCCGAATCGCCCCAACTGCCGGAAATTGAGGGGGACCCGGCCCGGTTAACCCAGGTGATGGTTAACCTGATCATCAATGCCAGCAAATACAGCCCCATCGGCCAGCCCATCGAGCTGCAACTGGCGCAGCGTGGCGACACACTGTTTGTGGGCGTGGGGGATCGGGGGCCGGGCATTCCCCCAACAGAACGAGGCAACCTGTTCCGCAGTTTTGTGCGGCTGGCCAGCGGCGACCAGGAGCAGTACGGTATCGGCCTGGGGCTGTACGTGGTCAAGACGATTGTGGAGGCGCACGGCGGGCAGGTGGGCGTTAGCGATCGGCCGCGAGGTGGCTCTCAGTTCTGGTTTGAAATTCCACTGCGGCAAAAGGACGAAGCCTGATGAAGATACTTGTCGTTGAAGATGATCTGTCGCTCTCGGACGTGCTGGCGTTTTCGCTGCGCCGGGCGGGTTACGAGGTGGTAACGGCTTTTGATGGACTGGCGGCGCTCCAGCTGTGGGAGGCCGAAAACCCGGACCTGCTGGTGCTGGACTTAAACCTGCCCAAGCTGGATGGGTTGGCCGTCTGCCGCCAAATTCGCAGCCAGGCGCAGACGCCCATCATCATTTTGAGTGTGCGCAGCGGGGATGAAGCGGTGGTGAAAGGGTTGGAATACGGCGCGGATGATTACGTGGTGAAGCCGTTCAGCCCGACGCAGCTGGTGGCACGGATTAAGGCGGTGTCGCGCCGGGCGGGTGTTACCGAAACAGCCAACATACTTGAAGTGGCCGGGCTAATGCTGGACCGGTCACGCAATGAAGTGCGTCACCACAATGGCGAGCCGGTTCGCCTGACTCCTCTGGAGGCCAGGCTGCTGGAGCGGTTGATGCTGCATGTGGGCCAGGTGTTGACGAGTGATGCGTTAATTACGGCCGTTTGGGGCAACGAAGGTGGTGACAAAACCATGCTCAAACAGCTGGTCTACCGCCTGCGCAGCAAAATAATGCCCGGTGACTCCCACTCCCACGACTCCGCCTCGCCCATTGAAACGATACCTGGCGTGGGCTATTCGCTCACTGAAAAATGAGGCAGTTACAAAAATGTGAAACGTGACGACTCGCTCATCACGTTTCACGCCATCCCCGATGAAACCCCAAAGTCCAGGTCGGCCTAATTTGTTACCGCCCTGTTACCCTTTTATTGACCAGTTTGTTACCCACAACCCCTATCGTTTGCCGCAATGGACGGCAATACGATGGTACTCCCAACTTTTTACGTAAATCTCAACGCGGTTGATATAGATTTTCCGCTGGCACGGCGCGTGCCGTATGCGCTGTCGCGCTACTACCTGGCGCTGGCTTTGGGCCAGGAAAATGGCCTGGTTAGCCTGGCAATGGCCTACCCGGAAAACATCAAGGCGCGGCAGGTGCTGAGCAACCTGCTGCAAGCGGACGTGGTGCCGGTGTTTACCCCGGCGGAGCAGCTGCTGCCGGTTCTGGAGCACGTTTACTGCCCCCAGCCCGGCGCGAAGCGGTCTATTTTGGCCTGGCATGACGGCGCTGAATGGGAAACGGCCGTTACCCAAACCGCCAACCTGTTAAACCAAACCCTGCTGGCTCCGGTCACGATCTGTGATGGCGCGCAATTCAACCTGGAGGAAATTTTGGCGCTGACGGCCACCAGCCAGCACGAGCTGCTGGTCATGCCCGCGCCGCAGCCCAAACGGCTGCCGATGGTCCTCAACCGAACGGCCAAGCCGCTGTTTTTTGTGCGGGGTGCGCCTACAGCTATCCAGCGAATTCTGGTCGTGATGCGCGGCTTTGCCTCGGATGAGCGGGCGCTTGATTGGCTGACGCCGTTTGCCTGGCAGGCAGGAACGGCCGTTACCCTGCTCCCCCTCACCAACGGCGCAGACCTGGGACCATATCTTCACCCCAACTCCCCCAGCGGCCAACATTTGGAACGCTGCCTGCACCGCCTGCACGCCGAGGGAGTAACTGTGCAGCTCAAGTTTCGCCAGGGCAAACCAGTGCAGCAGGTGGTTGACGAGCTGGCCAGCAGCGCCGTCCCATACGATTTGCTGGCTATTGCCGCCGAAGCTGAAGGCGACTTTGTGAGCCAGGTTCTAACAGCCATTGACCAACAGCAAGCCCATAACGGCCGTCCCATTTTTGTCCTAAAACCCCCTGATTTGACATCTCAGTTTCATAACCAATTAGATTGAGGAGAATGAACAAAATGGCCATATCCAAATTATCAAAAGTTTTCATTTTTCTACTGCTAGTGGCGCTGCTGGCAGCCTGCGGCGGTAGCGTTGCCGAATCCAGTACAGATTCACCTGTGTCGACCGACAGCAGCGCCGATACAGCAGATACAAGCCCCACTGAACCTGCTGCCGAGGTAGAAGCCGAACCGGTAAGGATCACTGTTTCCGGGGCATTTGCTCTTTTTCCCATCGTTTCTTTATGGGCGGAAGAATACAGTGCCCTAAATCCCAATGTGACCTTCGATGTGCAGGGCGGCGGTGCAGGCAAAGGCATGACCGACATGCTCACTGGCGCGGCCGACATTGCTATGCTTTCCCGTGATCCACGGCAGGAAGAGCTGGATCAAGGCTCATTTCTAGTACCGGTGACCATTGATGCCGTCGTAGGAACCGTCAACGCCAACAACCCCTACCTGGCCGAGTTGCAGACGCAGGGCTTAAACCCGGACGAAGCGAATGCCATTTGGATTTCCGGTGAGATTACCACCTGGGGGCAGTTGCTGGGTACAAATGCGGCCGAATCGATCAACGTCTATACCCGCTCCGACTCCGCCGGGGCCGCCGAGATGTGGGCATTGTATTCGCTCGGCGAGGCGCAGGAGGATTTGGTGGGAACGGCCGTTAACGCCGATCCTGGCCTGGCTGAAGCTGTACGGCAAGACCCGCTGGGTGTTGGTTACAATAACATTGGCTTTTCCTACGACCAGGCGACCGGCCTTCCACTAGATGGCCTGCAAATTATCCCCTTTGATCTGAACGATAACGGACAGATTGATCCCGAAGAAGATTTCTACGGCACGCGGGATGAATTAACGGCCGCTATTGCCGCCGAGATTTACCCATACCCGCCGGCCCGTGCCCTTTACCTGGTCACCAAAGGCGAACCCAGCCCGGCCATCGCCGCTTTTTACCGTTGGATTCTTACTGATGGGCAAGCTTTTGTAGCGGATGCTGGCTACGTTCTGCTGCCGGAAGCTCGTATTCAGGAAGCGTTGACTCTGGTAGAAGAATAAACAATTTCATATTGACATGAAAAAGGGATGGATTGCTCATATTGCCATCCCTTTTTCTCTTTAGAACCGCCTAAAGGGGTGCCTTATGGAAATTACAAGTAAAACAACAACCTCACGAAAGTCGGCTCAGCTCGTTCCCATTGCTCGTCACATAAGTCCGAGACGGCTGATGAAAGAACTGCTTGCCAGATACAGCATGAGCGCTCTCACGAGCGCTGTTTGTCTGTTTATTGTTGTCATCGGTGCCGCGCTGCTTTACCGTTCCTGGCCGCTGTTGAGTACCTATTCGCTGCAAGAGATTCTCACGTCACAATCGTGGCATCCCATGCGCGGCGAATTTGGCTTTGCACCGTTTATAGCAGGCAGTGTGGCCGTAACGCTGATGGCCATCTTCTTTGCCGTCGTGCCCGCCATCCTTAGCGGCATTTACCTGGCTGAGTATATGTCCGACCGCGTTCGCAACGTGCTCAAACCGACCCTCGATTTGCTGGTCGGCATCCCTTCAGTAGTTTATGGACTGTGGGGCGTTTTGTTTATTGTTCCTCTGGTCCGCGACTATATTGGCCCGTGGGCCAATGCCACGCTGGGGCAGACGATTCCCTTGTTTAGCCGCACCAATCCCAGTGGCTATGGGCTGCTGTCGGCCGGGTTTGTGCTGGGGGTGATGGTTTTCCCTCTGGTGGTGGCTGTTACCGAAGAAGTGATGCGGGCGACGCCGCGTGAAATGCGCGAGGCGGCGCTGTGTTTGGGGGCCACTCGCTGGGAAGCCACCAAGCTCATTGTGCGGCGGCAGGCGCTGGGTGGCATCTTGGCTGCGGTGGTGCTGGGATTTTCCCGCGCTTTTGGTGAAACGCTGGCGGTGATGATGCTCATTGGTAATACCGTGCAGTCACCGCAGTCGCTGTTTGACACGGCCTACTCGCTGCCCGCGCTGATAGCCAACAATTACGGCGAAATGATGTCGGTGCCGCTGTATGAATCGGCTCTGATGGGTGCAGCATTGCTGCTGCTGACGGTGGTATTGGTATTTAACATTATGGCGCGGCTGGTCATCGTTCGTGTTCAGCGATAAACGACCGGTCAAGAGAAATTTAGTGCTTAGCGATTGATTTGTGTAATTGGCAGAAAGTTGCAGGCAACCACTATTTACCTGGAGAAATCTTATGAGTCGCAGACGAAAATTGGAAGAACTATTCTTTACCTGGATGATGCGCACGGCGTTGGCAGTGGCAGCGGCCGTTTTATTTCTGATCTTAGGCGTCATTTTTTGGCGCGGGGTGGGCGCGTTGAGCTGGGAAATGGTTTCGCAGCCGCCCCAGGGTGCCTTTTATCTGGGGGGTGGCGGTGGTGTGTTAAACGCCATTGTGGGCTCGCTTTATCTGGCAGCAGGTTCAACCTTGGTCGCGGCGCTGCTGGCGGTGCCGGTGGTGCTCTATTTACATGGGTATTTGGGCAACGGCCGTCGCGCCAGCCTGGTGCGCCTTAGTTTGGACATTATGTGGGGCATTCCCAGCATCGTGTATGGTGCGTTTGCCTTTGCCTTGATGATCTTTTTGGGGCTGCGGGCGTCGCTGCTGGCGGGCATTATCGCCCTGGCGCTGGTGGTGCTGCCCATTTTGGCCCGTACCTATGACGAAGTGGTGACCCTGGCCCCGAAGCAGCTGCGCGAGACCACGTTTGCCCTGGGCGCAACCCGGCTGGAGTTTCTGGGGATTTTGCTGCGGCAGACGATACCGGGGTTGTTAACGGCCGTACTCCTGGCCTTTGGTCGGGGCATTGGTGATGCCGCCTCGGTGCTGTTTACCGCTGGCTACACCAACGATATGCCGGAATCATTGCTCCAGCCCGTTGCCTCGCTGCCGCTGGCCATCTTTTTCCAGCTGGGCACGCCGTTTCCCGACGTGCAGGCGCGCGCCTATGCCTCGGCGCTCATATTAACCATCATCATTCTCGGCATCAGCTTGCTGGCCCACCTGTCGCTGACCCGCCTGGGCCGCAATGTGATCCGCTAACCCGGAGGATACCATGCAAACTTTAGCTATTCGCCACTTAAACGTCTGGTATGGCCAGAAACAGGCCCTGAAAAACATCAATCTCAATATTCCACTGCACCAGATTACGGCCATCATTGGCCCGTCTGGCTGCGGCAAATCGACGCTGCTGAAGTGCCTGAACCGGCTGCTGGACTTGAATGAGCAGGTACGCGTGGAGGGGCAGGTGCTGCTGGATGATCTCAACATTTACGATCCTCGTGCGGAAGTGACTGACATCCGCACCCGCATTGGTCTGCTGGCGCAGAAGCCATTCCCGCTGCCGCTTTCCATTTACGAAAATGTCGCGTACGGACCAAGAATACACGGCCGTACCAACGGCAATCTGCCCACCATTGTACAGAGCCGCCTGGAAGCGGTGGGGCTGTGGGACGAAGTGCAGGATCGGCTTAAAGCCCCGGCAACAGAATTGTCGGTGGGGCAGCAGCAGCGACTGTGCCTGGCCCGGTCCCTGGCCGTCGAGCCAGAAATTTTGCTGTGTGATGAGTCTACCGCGTCGCTGGATCCCATTTCGGCACGAGGCATTGAGGAACTGCTGGCCAGGCTGCGCGGCAAATACACCATCATCATGGTTACCCACGACATTGACCAGGCGCGCCGCCTGGCTGACCACGTGGCGTTTATGTGGTTGGGCGAATTGGTGGAAGATGGTCCGGCTTCACCTTTTTTTGCTCACCCGCAAAAAGAGCTCACACAGGCCTATCTAGCCCGTGAGATAGGATAATTGGCCATGACCACAAGTCAGATTCGGTTGAGACTGGATTGTCTGTACCAGGCACCCCTGGCCCAGGCAGAAGCCGACACCATGCGTTACCTGGGGCGGTTGCTGAACAGCCCGCCGCGCCTGCTGACCCCAGCGGAAGTTCAGACGGTAAATCCGCCCGACCTGCTGCTGTATGGGGAACCGAAACGGCCGTGTTGGCAGCGTTGGTTTGGCATTTGCCCCGCTTTGCGCCTGGTTGAAAAGGCAGCCTCCCCGGTGCTGGTGATGCGCCAGGCACACCAGCACCGCACCTGGAGCCTCAAACGTATTTTGCTCATCTTGCGGGCGCATCCCTCGGATGAGGCGGCCATTGCGTGGGTGCAGCGGCTGGCCACAGCCGCCCGTGCCGACGTGTACGTGCTGCCGATTATTCCGCCCATTCCGGCTATGTACCGCTATGGCCAGATTCCGCTTCAGGCGGAGGTAGTGTTGTCGCCCAGTACCTATTCCGGGGCGCAGCTGCGCCGCCTGGCGACCTTGTGCCAGCAGTGGGGCGTACACGGCGAGCTGCTGCTGAAGGACAATGAACCGGATCGGCGCATGGCCTGGGCGGCAGACAGCAGCGACTGTGACCTGATTGTCATCAGTGAAGAGCCGTATCACTGGCTGCAGCGCCGCTTTTTGGGGGAGCTGGTACGGCCGTTACTGCGCCACATCAACCGCCCCATCCTCATTGCCAGGGAAGCGGTCAGCCCCTAACCGCAATTCCAACCTGGCTGGTTTGTTACCACTTTGTTACCGCCCTGTTACCGCCTTGAGACTGGATAAAAGTTTCTTCCTGCTACCATTTACTCGCCCGAGTAAACAACCGCGTTTGTATGGTTGTGCTCACTCAACGAAACGTGCGGCGGGAACGGCCGTATGCAACAAACTAAAAAAGGAGCGGTGACATTCTTATGAGCGATTCTGTGAAAACTGAAGTCGTACTACCCGATGTGGCCAATGAAACAGCACAGCACCGCAGCAAAACCAATACGGCCGTGCGCCGCCTGGGGAAGGTGGGGCTGTTTACGGTAAGTCTTTTCTTGTTTATCCTGGCCATCACTCTCATGAAGGAAGGCGCGCGCGATCTGGCCCCTCTCGTCCGCGATACGTTTCGCGTGACCAACCCGGCCAATAGTCTGGGTTTTGGCTGGCTGTTTGCCTATCTGGTCATGAGCGGATCGCCTGTAGCGGCCGCTGCGCTTACCTTTTTTGATGCGGGTGTGCTTAACCAGATGGGTGCCTTCACCATGATTACCGGCAGTCGCCTGGGAGCCAGTTTCATCGTTTTGTTTATTGGCTTCATCTACGTACTGCGCGGGCGCAACCGCACTACCAGCCTTAGTATGGGGCTGCTGTCACTTATTGTAACGGGAACAACCTACTTATTGGCGCTGGGCGTGGGGCTGTTGCTGCTGCAAAGCGGCTGGTTAGATCATTGGCAGCTATCATCTGGTGCGCTGCTTACCTCCGCCACTGACGCTATTTTTGATCCAATTACCAACTTTGTCCTTCAATTTTTGCCCAGATGGTCCCTCTTTCTGGTGGGCTTTGGCATCATTATGGGCAGCTTCAACCTGTTCGATCGATGCTTGCCGCAAATGAGCCTGAAAGAGAGCCACGTGGGCCGTATGTCGCGGCTGGTGTACCAGCCGTGGGTGATGTTCCTGCTGGGCGCAGGCATCACGCTCATCTCCATGTCGGTGAGCGTTTCTTTAAGCATCCTGGTGCCTTTGAGCCAGCGTGGTTTTGTGCGGCGTGAAAACGTCATCCCTTACATCATGGGTGCCAACATTACCACCTTTATCGATACGCTGCTGGCGGCGGTGCTGCTTAATAATCCGGCCGCGTTTACGGTTGTTTTGATCGAAATGTTGAGCATTGCGATTGTCTCGTTTATCATTCTGGCGCTGTTTTATGGCCCCTATCAAGAAAAAATGCTTAATTTGGTAAACGGAATTACCGAAAATAATCGCAACCTGGCCATTTTTATGGGGTCTATCTTGCTGATTCCAATCATCATGATGTTTTTGTAGGAGGCAAAAATGCGGATTCTCATTGCAACATCCGGTTCTACCGAATCTGACCTGGCCGTTCGTTTGGGTGGTGTAGTGTATCAGATGGTGGGTGGCACCCTCACGCTTTTGACCGTTATCAAACACGAAGCTGAACGGACGCAGGCGGAATCGATTTTAGTCCGGGCTAAGACGATGCTTGGCAAAAACATTCCCGTGGAGACGCAGATTCGCACCGGGCAAACGGCCGAAGAAATTGTGCATGAAGCGGTGACAAACCGGCATGATCTGGTGGTGATGGGTGAGCAAAAACATGTGGGATTGGCCGGGCGCTGGCTGCCGCCTACGGCCGAACGTGTGGTGGCCCAAATGCCCTGCCCGGTGTTGATCGCCCGCGGTGAGATACGGCCGTTGCACAAAGTCCTCGTCTGTGAAAGCGGCCGTGACCCCTCGCTGCTTAACCGGCTGATCACCCACCTGACGCCATTGCTCAAGAAGGTGAACGAGCTGACCGCGCTGCACGTCATGTCGCAAATTGCCGCCGCGCCCGGTGTGCCCGGTTGGGAACTGCGCGCCAATGCCGATGAGCTAATGGAACGACACACCATTGAAGGCAATCTGCTGGAAGCCGATCTGGCGCGTCTGGCCGAACTTAACGTGCGCCTGGAGGCAAAAGTCCGCCACGGGCTGGTCGTGCGCGAAATTTTGGCCGAGATGCAAAGCGGCGACTACGACATGGTGGTGATTGGCTCGCACCAGGGCAAGGGGTGGGAACGCTTTTTGCTGGACGACCTGGCCCACGAGCTAATTTGTGATGCCGACCGGCCCCTGCTGGTTGTGTAACGTTTAACCGATTCCCGATTTAGCAGCGGGGTGCCCTTCCCGTTCCTTATTTTGTGGCCACAATATCATAAGCCAGCAGCAATTGCCCGAGACCATCCAATGCGTCCGCGTCGTGGTAAACGGTGGAAAGCTGCGCGTCAACGGCCGTTGCCAGCAGCTCACCCTCCAAGATCGAGGCAAATGGCTGCCCGCCCAGCAGCCGCCCTACCTGCGTCAGGTAGAGCCGGTTCAGCGCCTGCCCGGCCAGCAGCGTATGCAGCACCTTTGGCCCGGCCGCTGAATAGACCGTCTGATAACCCAATTCCGCCAAAATGTGCACCATTTTCCCCGCCGAAATGCTGCCTTCGCCTGCTTCAAACAGCCTGCCTGTCTGAGACAGGCCACCTGCCTCCGCCTCAATTTCAGCGGCGCGGATGGGGTCCGGGTTGGCCGGGGTAAAGACCAGGACACGACGGCCGTTGGCCGTCAAAATCGGCGGGATGGGGAAGTCCAGCGTGGCGCTCAAAATGGCCAGGTCCGGCTGCGGGGGTAATCCGTGGTTCGCCCGCCAGGCGCGTAGATCGGCGTACTCGGGATCGTCTACTGCCAGAATTTCTTGGGCCCGCCCGTCGGCCCAATCCCGCAAATAGCGCCCCGTGGTGAGAATCACATCGGCCTGCGCTGCCAGCTCTTGAAAAAGCCGCCAGTCGCGCTCATTGGCCACATTTTTAGGAATAACAAAGCCGGGTTTGCTGGGATGGGAAATGGCGATACGGCCGTCTAAACTCATCACAAAATTGGCGTAGACAAACGGCCGTTCCTGCTGCCGTGCCAGGTCACGCAGGTTGTGGTGGAGGTAGAGGTTGGTTAACGGCCGTTCGCCCGCTGCGGGGAAAAGTTGTCGAATCGTCATGGGGTGTCCACTTCCTTCTGTGTCGTCAGGGCCGCCAGCCCGGCATCAATTACCTGCACAATGCGCGCCACGTCGTACACGCAGCCAGACCAGACGCCGCCGCTGGCCCGCTGCAGCGCCGCCCACAGCCGGGTGTCGTCGGGTAGGGCGGGGTGCGGCTGGAGTTGGGCATGAAACGGCCGCTGCTGAAGCAAAACGGCCGCTGCCGCCGGTGACAACATTTCCTGTTCGGTGCCGACAAAATCAATCCGCCCGGTCAACTGCCGCCGATCCACCTCAATTTCGATGATGTCGCCATCTTGCAGCTGGCCCAGCGGCCCGCCCGCCAGTGCCTCTGGCCCGATATGCCCAATACACGCCCCCGTCGAGACGCCGGAAAAGCGGGCATCGGTCAGAACCGGCACCGTTTTGCCCCAAGGAATAAATTTTAACGCCGAAGTGACCTGGTACGTTTCCTCCATGCCTGTGCCCGACGGTCCCCCGCCAATCATTACCACCACGTCCCCGGCCTTGACGGGCGGCTGGCTCAGCCCTTTGATCGCCCTCACCGCGTCCTGTTCCGACACAAACACCCTGGCCGGGCCGCGATGGCGGTAGACATCATCTGCCCCTACTACGGCCGGGTCAATTGCCGTCGCCTTTAACACCGAACCTTGTGGGGCGATGTTGCCCACCGGGAAGACAAGGGTGCTGGCCAGCCCGGCCGCGCGGGCGCTGTCCGCATCCATGATGATCTGGGCCACATCAATGCCCGCTGCTGCTAGCCGCTGGCGTACCGCCGCCCGCCGGGGGCTGTGCTGCCACCACTCCAGCACGGCCGACAACTTCTCGCCGGTCGCCGTGAGCACCTCCAGATTGAGCAGCCCCATCGCCCGCAGGTGCAGCATCACCTCTGGCACGCCTCCGGCCATAAACACCTGCACCGTCGGATGATTGCGCGGGCCGTTGGGCAGTGCATCCACCAGACGCGGCGTGAGCCGGTTGACGCGGTTCCAGTCGTGCACGGTGGGCAGGGGCAGCCCGGCGGCGTGGGCAATGGCCGGGATGTGCAGCAGCAAGTTGGTAGAGCCACCAAACGCGGCATGGACCAGCATGGCATTTTCCACAGCTTGCGCGGTGAGAATGGCCGACAGGGGCAGTTCGGCCGTTTTTAATCGCAGCAAGGCCAGGGCCGACCGATGGGCCATGTCCAGCCACACCGCTTCGCCAGAGGGGGTCAGGGCACTGTGGGGCAGGGCCAGCCCCAGCGCCTCAGCCACCACCTGGGCAGTGGCCGCGGTGCCCAAAAACTGGCAGCCGCCGCCCGGCGAGCCGCAGGCGCGGCAGCCCATCGTGGCCGCGTAATCCAGATCGATCAGATTATGGGCAAAACGCGCCCCAATCGTTTGCACCTTACCGGCGTCTTCGCCATCGACGGTGGGTAGGGTGACGCCGCCGGGCACAATCACGCCAGGTAAATCGGAGCAGCCGGCCAGGGCCATCATCATGGCGGGCAATCCTTTGTCGCAGGTGGCCACGCCCAGCACCCCCTGCCGCTGAGGCAGGGAGCGAATGAGGCGGCGCAGCGTCAGGGCGGCGTCATTGCGGTAGGGCAGGCTGTCGAACATGCCGGTGGTGCCCTGGGAACGGCCGTCGCACGGATCGCTGCAATAGGCGGCAAACGGCAGTGCGCCCTGCGTCTTGAGCGTTTCGGCCGCTTGCCGCACCAGCAAATCAAGCTCCCAATGGCCCGTGTGGTAGCCTAAGGCAACGGGACGGCCGTCACTATCACGCAAACCACCCAGGGTGCTGAGGATGAGGTATTGGGGCCGCCCCACGTCGGCGGGTTGCCAGCCCATGCCCGCGTTTTGTGTCAGGCCAAACAGGTTGCCGCTGGGTTCACGGCGCAGCATTTCTTCGCTAATGGGTAAACGGCCGTCCGGTCCTTCACCTTGCAAGCGGGCTGCGGCAATAAATTGGTCGTCGCCCAAAATGTTTTCCAGGCTGGGGGGTGTAAGGTGCGTCATGGTGTTTTTTTTCGTTAATAGTCGAGTTTGATGCCTTCGTTGACAACCCTGGCCCGCTCCACGTAGCGGCTGGGGGTTTGCATGTTGGTCCAGCCACCGGCATCACGCAGTACAAAGGGGCTGCTGTTTTTAGCGGCCCTTGTGGCCCAGGTATGGCGCAGATCATGCGGGCTAAGCTCCCAAATGCTTAAGATGTCGCGCCCCAAAATCTTCACCCGTGCCCCAATCGCCCGCACCGACATGGTCTCGTCGGTGAGCGTGTTGTTCTTGCGGCTGCCGCGCAGCAGCACGCCGGATTTTCGCATATACCTGGCATAATCACGTAAGGCGGCGTCAATATCGGCCGTCAGCTCCAGTCGGTCGGTACTGTCCGTTTTTTGCCGATAGACGATAGCGTATCCTGTTTCGGCCAGATCTTCCACCTTCAGGGCGGCCACCTCGCTGGCGCGCAGGCCCAAATCCAGCAGCAGGCACATCATCAGGCGGTCACGAATGCCTTGCGGGGTGGGGGGGTGCTCAGTTTTCAGGCGGCGGGCCTGTTTGGCGGTGAGCACAATGGCCTCTTCTTTTTTGTAGCCGATGCGCTGTTTGTCTCGGGTGGTGTCGACGCGTTTGCCTTCGGTACGGCCGTAACCACGCACCTCACGAATCAATGCATGTTCTTCGGGGGGGATCACACCCGCCTTGGCCGCCAGCCGGGCATAAACCTTGACCGCCGAGAGCCGGTTGTTGACGCTGGCCAGGCTGTACCCCTGGTTCAGCAGCCAGCGCACAAACCCTTCCACCAGGCCCCAGGTAATGCCCAGCCAGGCGGCGGGCAGATGCTGGCAGTAGTGGCCACCGTAGAGGATTGAAAGCATGGTGTCCTGATCGTCGGCTTGCTGGGCCATGTGCTGCCGGTCGGCGGCCGTAAAAAAGCTGTTGGCCCAGGCGTCGGCATCGTTGAGCAGGTCATCGGCAATGCCCAGCGCGTCGAGATAGAGAACCCACAGCTGGAGAGCGGCCGTTTGTGTTTGTATCGTCTTGGTTGAACGCCGCTGGCGATAATCGGTAAACAAAAAGCTGGCCGCTGCCTGATTGGCGGCCTGGCCCGCGTAATGCACCACACTTTTGCTTTTGTCCAGTGGTGGCTGGTTGGCTGTTTCCAGGCTGGTGATTGGGTCCATGACAAAAATGCTCCGTTTGGTATAGATACCAATAACTCTAAATTATCGGTAGCTATAGTTTAGCAGAAAAAACGATGTTATGTCAACCCTTAGTTTGCGGGGGCTTGGTAAGAATTAGCCGCGGATGGCGCGGATTTTCGTGGAAAGTGTTTGGTTGGACAAACCTGAACTGGAACTACTTGCCCCAGCTGGCGGCCTCACGCACCATCTGGTTAGCATAGCCCCATTCGTTGTCGTACCAGCTCATCACCTTGAGCAGGTCACCATCCACCACCTGGGTCATCTCCAAATCGATGATGGAAGCGCGCGAATCTTGCACGATATCAGACGATACCAGCGGTTCGTCGGTGACGCCCAACACACCGCGGTAGCGATCGCTTTCCGCTTCCTCGCGGAAGATGTTGTTTACTTCCGCAGCGCTGGTGGCCCGCTTGGTGAGGATGACGATATCGGCAATTGAGCCAACCGGGATGGGGGCACGAATGGCGACACCGTCAAATTTGCCCTCGTATTGGGGCAGTGCTTTGGTGGTGGCGATGGCTGCTCCGGTGGAGGTGGGCACGAAGTTCGCCGCCGCCGCACGCCCCCGCCGCATCTTTTTGTTGGGGCCATCAACGATGGATTGGGTGGACGTGTAGGCGTGCAGCGTGGTGAGCGTGGCTTTTTTCAACCCGATGCGCCGCCCGATAATCTCAATAACCGGGGTGATGCAGTTGGTGGTACAGCTGGCGCAGGAAATGATGCGATCATCGCTGTCGTTCTGGCTGCTGCCGTGCACCACGGTCAAAATTTCCTCGCTTTTGGTCGGCGCGGACAGCATAACCCGCTTGGCCCCCGCTTGGAGGTGTTTTTCCAGGTCGGCCCGCTTGGTAAATACGCCGGTGCATTCCAAAACCACATCCACTTGCAGCTCCTCCCAGGGCAGCTCGGCCGGGTCTTTCAGGTGGGTTACGGGGAAGGATTGGCTGCCAACTTGCAGGGCGTCATTGGTGTAATTGACGCTGTGGGGGTAACGGCCGTATACCGTGTCGTACTTTAGCAAATAGGCCAGGTTTTCATTGCTGATCAGGTCATTAATGCCCACTACTTCCAGTTCGGGCGTCTCAAAAATTACCTTAAAGGCAGCTCGACCAATGCGACCGAAACCGTTAATGCCTACTCTCAGCGGACTACTCATCGTGTTTGACTCCTTTTGTGTTTGATTGGCGGGTGAAAAAGTATCGAAACGCTAAAGATAACAGGCGGCAACGGCCGTTCCTATCCACATGGGTACACAAACAGGATATATCCACGATACAAAGCGAGGCTGGCTAACCCGATTGTGACATCGTCTGGGCCAGTTCAACAAAAAACTTAATCGAGTCGGGGTTGCGCATCGCGCCCAGGTTGGCCACTTTTTCTGCGGGCTGACCGAGCAAAATGCGCCGCACGGGGATTTCCAGCTTCTTGCCGCTGAGCGTGTAGGGCAGCTCCTGCACCTGGTAAATCGCGTCCGGCACATGCCGTGGCGAGAGCTGCGTGCGCAGCGCCTGATTGATTGCCTGCCTTAAGGCATCGTTCAGCGTGTGCCCATCGGCCAGCATGACAAAAAGCGGCATGAAGGAGTCACGGTCTAGCAGCTCCAAATCCACGACCAGGCTGTCTAACACGCCATCAATGGCTTCGACACAGGCGTAAATTTCGCTCGTGCCCATGCGGATGCCCTTGCGATTGATGGTGGCGTCGGAACGGCCGTAAATTACACACCCCCCTCGTTCGTTAAACCTGATCCAGTCACCATGCCGCCACACGCCAGGAAACATCTCAAAGTAGCTCTCCCGGTAACGCTCGTTGCCTGGATCGTTCCAAAATTTCACCGGCATCGAGGGCATCGGCGCAGCAATCACCAGTTCACCCACCTCCCCCACCACGGGTTCACCGCTGGTATTCCACGCCTGCACCTGCGCCCCCAGTGACGCGCCCTGAATCTCGCCTGCGACCACGGGCTTCAGGCGGCAGCCACCCACAAATGCGGTGCACAAATCGGTGCCGCCGCTGAGCGATTCCAGGGCAAAATCAGCGTGTATGTTTTGGTAGAGCCATTCAAACGCGGCCACGGGCAGCGGTGCGCCGGTGGAGCCAATGCCGCGAATCTGGCCCAGATCGTGCTGCTGGTTGGGCTGAATATCCGCATTCATGCAGGCGGCCACGAAGGCGGGTGACAGGCCAAAATAGGTCATGCCGCTGCGCTCGGCCAAATCCCACAGGCGATCCAACGTGGGGTACGACGGGCTGCCGTTGTACAAAATGGCCGTACTCCCACTCAGCAGCGAGCCAACCAGATAGTTCCACATCATCCAGCCGGTGCTGGTGTACCAAAAAAAGCGGTCGCCCGGCCGGATGTCGTTGTGCAGCATGATCGCTTTTTTGTGCTCCAGCAGGTTGCCGCCGTGCCCATGCACAATTGGCTTGGGCAGCCCGGTGGTGCCGGAGGAGTACAAAATCCACAGGGGATGGTCAAACGGCACCTGGGCAAAGGTGAGTTCGGCCGTTTCGTCGGTGCTGGCCAGCAGCGCTGGCCAGGCGAGGGTATTGGGCAGTGGCGCAGCGTCTAGCAGCGGGATGGCGATGGTATGTTCCAGGGTGGGCAGACCCGCTTGTAATTGGCTTACGATGTCGCGGCGGGGGAACGGCCGTCCATTATACCGGTACCCATCCACGGTAATGAGCAGCTTGGGTTCGATTTGAGCAAAGCGGTCCAGCACGGCTTTGCTGCCAAAATCGGGTGAGGCGCTGGACCAGATGGCCCCCAAACTCACCGTGGCCAGGCAGGCGATAATCGCTTCCGGGATGTTGGGCAGGTAGGCCACAACGCGGTCCCCTTCACCGATGCCCAAACGTTTGAGATGGTGTTGGAGAACGGCCGTTTGCCGCCATACCGCCGCCCAAGACCATTCCACCAACGGTCCGTCCTCATCCTCATACAGCAGCGCCGGATGTTCATCCGTCATCTGAGCAAAGATGTTCTCGGCATAGTTCAGCCGCGCTTCGGGGAACCAGACCGCGCCAGGCATTTGCCCATCGGCCAGGGCTACCACACCCCGCTGCGACGCCTTCACCCCACAAAAATCCCAGATCGCCTGCCAGAACGCCCCCAGCTCCATCACCGACCAGTGCCACAGTTCATCGTAGTCGGCGAAATCCAGACCTCGCTCCGCCGCCAGCCAGCGCCTGAAGCGAGTCAGGTTGGCGCTCTCCACCACCTCCGCCGACGGCCGCCACAGCAAATCCCCTGCCTGTACCTCTATCATCATTCCTGCTCCGAATTTTCGCCATCGGTAGGGTCAAGGCGCGCCTTGACCCTACCGATGGCGATCAAACAAGCTGCCCGTTCGCTTCGGCTTCGGCCAGGACGGCTTCAATCGTGGCCACCAGGGCACGGGCGGCTGCGGCGCTCAGCTCAACGGCCACACGGGCCCCAGGGCCGAGCGCTTCGTTGACA
The DNA here is from genome assembly GCA_020848035.1 of Anaerolineae bacterium. GTDB lineage: Bacteria > Chloroflexota > Anaerolineae > Promineifilales > Promineifilaceae > Leptofilum. Next base: position 25,847 of record JADLAX010000010.1, read on the forward strand.
AAATCAATGTTCAGGGCATGTTCCAGCGGCGCGTGAAACGGATGATCATACGAGACATTGGCCTGATCCACGTCGAACCAGCCGCCCGTTCCTTTGCCACAGCCCTCAATTTTTACCTTTTCCACAATCATCGTACACATAATTTTTCTCCCATCGTAGCCGCAGATTCTTTCTGCGCTCTTATTGCGCGGTAAGAAACCGCGGCTACATCAGATGTTTCTCCAGGAAGGCAAAGATTTTGTTCCAGCCGTCGACGGCCTGCGCCTGGCGGTAGTTGGGCCGATTGTGGTAGAAGAAGCCATGCCCGGCGTCTGGATACATGTGGAATTCGTATTCTTTGCCGTACTTTTTCAGCTCTGCTTCGTGGATGGCTACCTGGGCGGGCGTGGGGCTGTGATCGTCTTCGCCAAAGATGCCCAGCAGCGGAGCGGTTAAATCCCTGGTGTAATCCAGCGGGGCAACGGGGAAGTTGGGCGAGAGGTCTTTCTCTTCCATGACGACCCGACCGCCCCAGCAGTCGACAACGGCCGTAAATCCCGGTACACGGCAGGCGGCCAAATAAGCGTGCCGCCCACCCGAACAGGTACCCCAAACGCCAATCTTGCCGCTGACGTAGGGCAGCGACTGCAAGTAGTGCAGCGCTCCCGCCATGTCGCCGACGGCCTGCTCATCGGGTAGGCCACCATCGGCGCGGACCTTGGCGGCCACATCCTCCGGCGTACCGTGCCCGGCGCGGCAGTAGAGATTGGGCGAGATGGCCACATAGCCGTGGTGGGCATATTTGCGGGTCGCTTCGCGGTACCATTCATCCCAACCAGGCATGTGGTGGATGATCACCATGCCAGGATAGGGTCCGGGGCCTAACGGCCGTGCCAGATACGCATTGATCAAATCGCCGTTGTGCCCCGGCATCGTCACCGTTTCAGCAATCATGCCTTCGTACATGTCGGTCTGGTACATAACACCTCCGGGTAAGTGATTAGTGAAAAGCGATAAGTGAAAAGTCGCCTCACTTCACCACTTTTTACTTTTTACTGATTACTCCAAATCGTCCCACACAGCAGGGTTTATACCATGCCTGGCCCTATTTTGGCAGCAAAATGCCCACCGCAGTTAAGCCCCTTGCCTAACTTTTGGCAGAGGACAGCGGGACGGCCGTTTCTTATCATGCAGGCATAGGCTATGAAGCGGACAAACTTCCGCGCTTAGGAGGTCACTGATGGACTTTTTTAATATGGATTCGGCCGTGATGCGCAGTTTTGTGCCGGAGATTACACGGCCGTATGCCCCCAGCGACATTGTCATCCGCCCCGGTGAGCCGGGTGATGTGGATTTAATTTTGGCAATGCACGGCCGTCTTTCTGATGAATCGCTGTACAAACGCTACCACGCCCCGCGCCGACCGACGCAGGCAGAGGTTGCTCGAATGTGTACGCTGAACGGGGAAAACGGCCGTCTTCTTGTCGCCGTCATTCCTGGCCGACGGCCGCAAATTGTGGGCATGGCTTACTACATTCTGACGGGTGATTCGGCCGACACCGCTTTCCTGGTGGAAGACAGCTTCCAGGGCATGGGCATCGGCAAACAACTGGTGCGTGCCCTGGTGCACCAGGCGATTGCCCAGGGTGTCCATTACTTCGACGCCCACGTGCTGCCCTCCAACCGCTCCATGATTCACCTGCTGCTGCAAGCTGGCCAGCTGGTCTACAACAAGCTGGATTTTGGCGCCCGCGATTTGCGGGTAGAAATTGAGGGTTAATCCCTTTCGCGAGGCCTTGCTAGCAAAAAGCAAGGCCTTTTTTCTGTGCAAATTGGTAAAAATAGCATACTCTACGGCCACGATTCGCTGGAGTACACAATCCATCCTACAGACCGGAGGCAGTATGCTGACTGACACAGAACGAAGCCAGGTGGTTGAAGCCTTGCTGGAAGCCAACCGCACCAGAGTACAAACCACACGGCCGTCCGCCCTATTCCCCCACATCGAATTTGAAGATGCCTACGCCATTTCCGCCGCGGTGGCCCGCCGCCAGCAGGCTGCCGGTGCCCGGTTGATTGGTTACAAAGTTGGACTCACCTCCATCGCCATGCGCCGCTCCTCCAAAATCGACGAGCCTGATTTTGGCTTTTTGTACGATCATTTTCTGATTGAAGATGGCGCAAAAGTGCCACACGCCAACTACTGCGTGCCCCGTGTGGAGCTGGAGCTGGCGTTTATTCTTGGCCAACCGCTGCACGGGCCGGGGGTAACCATGGTGGACGTGCTGCGCGCCACCGAATTTGTCGTGCCGTCTATTGAAATTATTGACACGCGGGTAGACGAGCCGCGCCAAATTTACGACACGATTGCCGATAACGGGGCGGGCGCGGGGTTGGTGTTGGGGGGACGGCCGTATCACCCCCGTGATCTCGATTTGCGCATGGTCCCCGGCATCCTCTACCGCAACACGGAAATTGAAGAAACCGGCCTCGCCTGCGGCGTGATGGGCCACCCGGCCAACGGCGTCGCCTGGCTGGCCAACAAGCTGTCCACCCTGGGTTATGCCCTGGAACCGGGTCAAATTTTGCTGGCCGGTTCGTTTGTCCGTCCCGTCTGGGCCCAAATTGGCGACACCATCCGCGCCGATTTTGGCACCCTCGGCTCCGTCGCCATCCAATTTATTTGAACCGCAAAGACTGGAAAGGATTATCAGGAAACCTTTGCGATCTTTGGTAACCGTTCAGTTGGTATCCCGCACGAGGGCGCTGTGCGCCCCGTGCGGGAGAAATGGTCGGGGTTTTTTCAGTTTTTGGGGTCATTTTGACCCCAAAAACTGAAAAAACCCCCCTTTATCATCGGCATCGCCAGGCGCGAAGCGCCGAGGCGATGCCCTTACAGCGCAGCGAGCTGAACGCTTACAGGATTATCAGGAAACTTTTGCGATCTTTGTGTCGTTTGCGGTGAAATTAAGGAGAAAGTATGAAACCCATCCCGTCAGTGCCGCTGGAAATGCAAACCTTTGCCGAAGACGAGATGCGCCGCCGCGCTCAGGCGTTTTTTGACCTCATGAAGCAGCGCCACAGCACCCGCGACTTCGCCGACAGGCCCGTGCCGCTCGACGTCATCATGCGCTGCCTGGAAACGGCCGGACGTGCCCCCAGCGGCGCGAACCAGCAGCCCTGGCACTTTGTCGTGGTCACCGATCCGGCCATCAAACACCAAATTCGCCTGGCCGCCGAGGAAGAAGAGCGTGCCTTCTACGCTGGCCGCGCCTCAGAAGAGTGGCTGGAAGCGCTTGCCCCCCTGGGCACCGACGCCGACAAATCGTTCATCGACCGGGCCAGCTGCCTGATTGTGATTTTTGCCCAGTCGTACGGGCTGGCAGAGGACGGATCGCGAGTGAAACATTATTACGTGCAGGAATCGGTGGGCATTGCCACGGGGTTCCTCATCGCCGCGCTGCACAATGCCGGGCTGGCCTGCCTGACCCACACCCCCAGCCCAATGGGTTTCCTTAGCGAGATTTTGCACCGCCCCAAAAATGAACGCGCCTACATCAACCTGGTGGTCGGCTACCCGGCCGAAAACGCCCAGGTTCCGCTGCACGCCCTGGAGAAAAAGGCACTGTCTGAGTTTGTTACGGTGGTTTAAGTGGGGAGAGCCACGGTTCTGAAGTTTGTTGTAGTTAGTTGAGGAACTATTGCTGCCTATACGAAACTGTTTAGACCCAGCTTTGCATGAAGCGCAGCTTGACGACGGAGTCATCGTAGGTGCTGTGGCCCCAGACCAACGGCCGATTTTCCTGGTTGTAAAAAATAGTGGAAAATTGCAGCAGCAGCCGGCCTGGTTGGCAGTCCAACAGCTGGATAGTTTTCTCATCATCAGCCAGCCGGGGACGGATTTCGTAGATGGCATAGCCAATTGTCTGGGCGCAATATTGGTGCAAGAAGTTGTGCAGGGGCAAACGGCCGTCGTAAAAATCCCCATTGGCCTTAAACAACTTTTGCGGCATAACGTTGGTGGCCAGGATAAACGGCCGTTCGTCTGCCAAAAACAGGCGGACCAACACCACTACCGGCTCCCCTTCAACCACGTTCAACACCCGCGCTTCTTCAGCAGTGGCATCCCGCGTCAGCATCGAGATGGGCTGGATGGCAGGCTGGTAACCCGCTTCGGCAATGAGACGGCCGTAATCCAGCAAGCCCCGCAGCGTGTTCACCTCCCCCACCCGCTGATTGACGTACGTTCCGGCCCCCTGCCGCCGGAAGATGAGCCCTTCGTTGGCCAGCCGCGTCAGCACCGTACGAATCGTCGCCCGACTGACGCCAAATTCGGCCGTAAGCGCCAGTTCCGTCGGCATTTGCACACCCGGTTGATACACCTTTTGCCCAATGCGCTGCCGCAAAGTGGCCTCTACCTGCTCAATGTTTAGTTTTGCTTCGTTTGGTTGCATCATGGCTAAAAAACATATGACAATCGTCACCCAAAAATATGACAATTGTCAGACCTTTGCGGGATATGATTACACAATTAGTTTACCAGATTGCGGCAATAAATGCTTGTCACGACTGGTAAAGTGTGGTAAAACGCGGAAAATTTGTCAGACCTTTGTAGCGAATGTTATTTTCCAGCACAGTACCGTATCATTATGACATTAAAAGCCAGCGCTGCAAACCGCTGACACACTCCAAAACCAAATCAAAGAGTCTAAAGAGGGCATTACAATGAATGAAACCATCGACCAACTCAACCAACGCGTCGCCGCCGCGGAAGAGTCTATTTTGCGTTTCTTCCGCGAAATCGTAGCCATCCCCAGCATGGACAGCGACATCGAAGAAGTGGGCCAGCGCATTGGCGAAGAAATGCGTAAGCTCAACTACGATGAAGTGTACGTAGACAAATACGGCTCCATCGTGGGCAAGATTGGCAGCGGTCCTAAAATCCTTCTGTACGACACCCACATCGACACCGTCGGCATCGGCGATCCCTCCCAATGGGAATGGGACCCCTTCGAAGGTAAGGTGGAAAATGGCATGCTCTACGCTCGTGGCGCACTGGACGAGAAAAACAGCACGCCCGGCATGGTTTACGGCCTGGCTATGGCCCGCGACCTCGGCCTGCTCGATGGGTTCACCTGCTACGTGCTGGGCAACATCGAAGAGTGGTGTGATGGCGTCGGCTGTGCCGCCTTCCACGACTGGGAAGGGGTGCATCCCGACTTCGTCGTCATCGGCGAACCAACCAACATGAAGGTGTACCGGGGCCACAAAGGGCGCATCGAAATGGAGATAACCGCCAAAGGCAAAAGCGCCCACGCCGCCAGCAACTACATGGGCGACAACGCCGTCTACAAAATGCTGCCCGTCATCGACGCCATTTCCAAAATGGAAAAAGATTTTGTGCCGCATTCGTTTCTGGGCCAGGGACGAGTCACCGTGACCCGTGTTTCCAGCGTCAGCCCCAGCACCAACGCCGTGCCCGACGAATGCACCATCTTCATCGACCGCCGCGTCACGTTTGGCGAAACCAAAGAATATTGGCGCGAAGCGCTCGAAGCTCTCATCCCAGAAGAAAACAAAAAAGATTTTGAAATTCGTAAGCTAATCTACACCGAACCCAGCCACACTGGCGCGGTGTACGAATACGAACAATATTTCCCCGCCTGGGCCTTGGAAGCTGACCATCCTTTTGTGCAGGCCGGTGTGGAAACGATGAACGCCCTATGGCACAGCAAAGACCCGTTTGGTCAGGGCATGTGGGATTTTTCCACCAACGGCAATTACTGGACGGGCAAGCTAGGTATCCCCAGCATCGGTTTTGGCCCGGGCAACGAGATTTATGCCCACGCCGTCAACGAGCACGTACCGCTGAAAGATGTGGTGGAAGCCACCAAATTTTATGCGCTGCTGCCCGCAATGCTGAAAAACAAGCTTTAAAAAGCCACCAAACACACAAATTTAACAGAGGACCTACCGCTTAATTTCAACTCTCTGTAAACTGTGTGGCAAAAATTTTTTGGAGGATTTTCTATGCAAACAAATTTACGCGGTAAAGATATGATTACCACCCAGGAATGGACGAAAGAAGAGATCGATACCGTCCTGGACGTGGCGATGGACCTGAAGCGGAAGCGCGCTTTGGGGCAGCCACACGCCTACCTGCGGGACAAGGTTTTGGCGATGCTCTTTTTCTTCTCCAGCACCCGCACCCGCTCCAGTTTTGAGGCGGGCATTGCCCAGTTGGGCGGCCATGGGGCGTTTATCGACAGCACCACCACCCAAATCAGCCACGGGGATACGGCGAAGGAGATTGGGGAGATTTACGGCCGTTACTTCGACGGTATCGCCATTCGCCAGTGTGACTGGGACTTCGGCAACCAGTACATCCGTGAAGTAGCTGCCGCCTCGCGTGTGCCCGTCCTCAACATGCAGTGCGATGTCTACCACCCCTTCCAAATCCTGGCCGACATGCTCACCATCATGGAGAAAAAAGGCGATCCACGCGGCCTGACGATTAACGTCAGCTACGCCTACGCCAGCAGCTACCAGAAGCCCATCAGCGTGCCGCAAAGCCTCATCCTGCTCATGACCCGCTATGGTATGAACGTGCGCCTCACCCATCCGCCAGAATTCAAACTCATGCCCGACATCGTGGAACAGGCCAAAGAAAACGCCCGCCGCCACAAAGGCTCCTTCGAAATCCTGGACGACTTCAACGCTGGCTTCAAAGATGCTGATGTCATCTACGCCAAGAGCTGGGGTGCCATGCTCACCACCACCGACCACCAGGAATCGGCCCGCATTGGCAAGCAGTACACCGACTGGATCACGGACGAGCGCCGCATGGCCATGGCCAAAGATGATGCCATCTACATGCACTGCCTGCCCGCCGACCGCAACATCGAAGTCACCGACGGCGTCATTGATGGCCCCAACAGTGTGGTCTACGACGAAGCCGAAAACCGCCTGCACGTGCAAAAAGCCGTCATGGCGCTGACCATGTAAATGCTATGTAATTAAGTAATTGGGTAATTTGGCCGCGCAGCCTTACCCAATTACTCAATTACCTGATTACCCAATTACCCAAAATGATAGATTTACAAACCCACAATGCTGAGGCGCTGGCCCGCACCGTCGAGCGCGCCAAAGAACGTAATATAATCATTCCCACCTTCCGCCAGATGCGGAACCCGCAGCTTATTCCCGGTCCCGTGCGCCGTCGTTTACACAACGTCGGGCTTTGGGACTTAAACCCCCTCAACCTATTTCGCATCACCTGGCACAACGAGCCGCAGGCGCACGGCGGCGATTTTGGCGGTGTCAACTACCTGGAACTGCCGTCGGAGCTCACGGGCGTTGCCGCGCGCATTGTGCTGATCATCGGCAAATGGTTCCCGACGGGGGCGCACAAAGTGGGGGCCGCCTTTGGCTGCCTGGCCCCGACCCTGGTGACCGGTCAGTTTGACCCCACGACGCAAAAAGCGGTCTGGCCCTCCACGGGCAACTACTGCCGCGGCGGTGCCTATGACTCCAACTTGCTGGCCTGCGAATCGATCGCCATTTTGCCGGAAGGCATGAGCCGCGAGCGGTTTGAATGGTTGGCAAACGTGGCGGGCGAGACGATTAAAACCCCTGGCACGGAAAGCAACGTAAAAGAGATTTTTGATAAATGTTGGGAACTCAGCCGCTCTGGGCAAGATTTGGTGATCTTTAACCAGTTCGACCAGATGGGAAATTACCTGTGGCATCACGAAGTGACCGGCCCGGCCGTAGAAGAGGTACTCCAGCAAATTATGGGGCCAAAAGACCGCTATCAAGGGTTTGTGGTTACCACGGGTTCGGCTGGCACCATTGCGGCGGGCGATTACCTGAAGAAGCTGTACCCGCAGAGCAAGATTGCCGCCAGTGAGGCACTGCAGTGCCCCACCCTGCTAAACAACGGCTTTGGCGCGCACCGCATCGAGGGCATCGGCGACAAACACGTGCCCTGGATCCACAACGTGAAAAATACCGACATGGTGATAGCCATCGACGATGAATCCAGCATGGCGCTGACCCGGCTGTTTAACGAACCAGCGGGTCAGGAATACCTGGTGGAAAAGGGTGTCGCGGCGGACCTGGTGGAGCAGCTGCCGCTGTTGGGCATTTCGGGCATTGCCAACATGCTGTCGGCCATCAAGTTTGCCAAGTATTACGAGCTCACCGGCCAGGATGTGGTGATGACCGTGGCGACGGACTCAATGGAAATGTACAAGAGCCGCCTGGTTGAACTGCACGAAAGTGAAGGGGCCTTCACGGCCCTGGAAGCGGCGGGCGCATTCCAGCGGCACCTGTTGGGCCAGTCGATTGATTACGTGGAGGAGTTGGGGTATTACGGCCGTAAACGCATCCACAACCTCAAGTATTACACCTGGGTCGAGCAGCAAGGCAAAACCTTCGACGAAATCCAGGCCCAGTGGTACGACGACGATTACTGGGAAAACATCCCCGGCAAAGCAGCTGAAATCGACGCCTTGATCGATCAATTCAACGAAAGAACCGGGCTGCTCCAGGCACTATCTTAACAAATAGGTGCGACGCACTTCAAAGTGCGTCGCACCGCTCATTATCAAAGTTGTCCAGGGTGAGGTTCGCCTTTTTTGTCAGCCTCGCCAAGTTTCATCAGCGCACCATCACAATATCATAGAGCCAAGCCGGGGAGAAGCTTGTTGGTAAACCGCACGACCAGGCCATGACCGTGGGCAACCAGTGTGCCGTTTACTGACTGAGGAGGAGAGAGCGTGCATAAAAACAGGTTCGACAGCGTCTTTTTCCAGCGTCTGTACGATGCGCTGTTGCCATTTGCGGCCGTTTTAGCCGCGTTTCTAATTGGCGCAGTGCTGCTGCTGCTGCAAGGGGTGAATCCGCTTGAAGCGTACCGGGAATTATTTATCGGCGCTTTTGGCAACAAAAATGGGCTCTCAGACACGTTGGTGAAAGCCATTCCCCTGATGCTGGTGGGGTTGGGCATCGCCATCGCCTTTCGCGGCGGCGTCATCAACATCGGGGCCGAAGGGCAAATCATCGTTGGTTCCCTGCTCACCACCTTTATCGTGGTGCAGATGGGGGAAAATTTGCCCGCTTTTTGGGGCATCGTCATCGGTATGCTGGCCGGGGCGTTTATGGGAGGCGTGTGGGGCGCGATTCCCGGGTTTCTCAAGGCCAGGCTGGGGGTGAATGAAATCCTCAGCACCATCATGATGAACCAGATTGCCATCCAAATTGGCTTTTACCTGCTGCGCGGCCCAATGATTGATCCGGCCGAACTGGAAGCAGGCACCAATATCCCCCACTCCGCCCGCCTGGCCCGCCTGTACGATTTGCCCCGTTTTACCGACCTGGCCCAATCGCTTGGCCTGACCAAATCGGCCGAAGAGCTGGGCCTAAGCGGCTTTACGGCCGAATTATACGGCGTCCTCGTTGAACCATCCCGACTGCATACCGGGCTGCTGCTGGCTATTTTGGCCGCCATCCTCGTCTACGTGCTGCTGTGGCGCACCACCATCGGCTACCGCATTCGCTCCGTGGGCTTAAACCCACACGCCTCGCGCTACGCGGGCATGATGGTCGAACGCACGATGGTGCTCTCCATGACCCTCAGCGGCATGTTTGCCGGGTTGGCCGGGGCCGTTGAGATTTTGGGCTTACACCACCGGATGTTTGAGCCAACGGCCGTTTCCGCCGGTTATGGCTTCTCGGGCATCGTCGCCGCCCTGTTTGGCAAGCTGCACCCGCTGGGGATCATCCCCTCCTCCATTTTGTTTGGCGGTCTGCTGGTCGGCGGCGACAAAATGCAGCGCGCCATGCAGATTCCCCAGGTGCTCATCACCGCCATTTTGGGGCTGGTGGTGCTCTTTGTGGTCAGCACGGACTACTTTGTGCGCAAACGCGCCAATCGCCGCGTTTCGGCGGACACACCCTCTACCCCCGAAAGAGATGAAGAACCTCAGCTAACCGTGGAGGTGCAGCCATGAACAACGGTGAATTGACCACCCTCACCATCATTGTGGGCATTTTGCACTCCGGCATTCGCCTGGCCACGCCGTACCTCTACGCCGCCATCGGCGAGATGTTTTCGCAGCGCTCCGGCGTGCTTAACCTGGGCGTGGACGGCATCATGCTGATGGGCGCATTTTTTGGCTTCTTTACCGTGTTTAAAACGGGCAGCCTGGTTCTGGGTGTGCTGGCGGCGGCCCTGGTTGGCGGGCTGATGGGGCTGATTTTGTGCGTCGTCAGCATTACCTACCAGGCCGAACAGGGCATCAGCGGCATTGGCCTGTTTATGTTTGGCCTGGGCGCATCCAGCTTGCTGTTTAAGACGATGCTGGGCACGGTCGAAGGGATCCAGGGCTTTTCTGAGCTGCGCTTTTGTGTCGGCAGCTTCTGCCTGGCCGATGTTCCGGTCATTGGCGAAATTTTCTTCCACCACAGCCTGATGACTTACGGCGCGTTTGCCCTGGTGCCGCTGGCGTGGTGGGTGCTGAACAAAACCACCTGGGGCCTCAAGGTACGCTCCGTAGGGCAAAACCCGGAAGCGGCCGATTCGTTGGGCGTGAATGTGATCCAGGTAAGGTATACGGCCGTTACCCTCGGCGGCGTTCTGGCGGGCATCGCGGGCGCGTCTCTCTCCATCTCCCTGCTGGGCATCTTCCAGGAAAACCTGACCAACGGCATGGGCTTCATCGCCGTGGCCCTGGTCTATTTTGGCAGCTGGAAGCCGGTGGGTGTGCTGGCCGGGGCGCTGCTGTTCAGCACCGTCAACGCCCTTCAATTATGGGTGCAGGTGCTCAACCTCAACATCCCGTCCGACGTGGCTGTGATGCTGCCCTACCTGCTGACAATTATCGCCCTGGCGCTGCCCTTCCGCCGCGCGCTGCAGCCCGCCATGCTCACCAAAGCGTTCACGCGGGGTGAAAATTAGTTGAAATTCTAACCCCCACCCTAACCCTCCCCCTGCCAGGGGGAGGGAACTGGCTCCCTCTCCCTTTGCGGGAGAGGGCTGGGGTGGGGGTTCTAAAAATTTTTGTTAAGGAGAAGGAAATGAAAAAAAGATGGTTTTTACTAAGTTTGCTGCTGATTTTCGGCCTGGTGCTGGCCAGCTGTGGCGGTGGCGCTGAAGACGCGGCCGAAACCGACGCCGAAGAACCCATCCCGGCCGATACCACGGAAGCCGAAGCAGATACGGCCGTAGAAGAAGTAGAGGAAGCAGCCGAAGAAGCGGCCGTTGAAGACATTGCCGCCGAAGCCGATGTGACTGGGATTGAGCAGATCCGCATTGCTGTGGTAATGCCCAGCACCATCACCGACCTGGCCTGGAGCCAGGCCATCTACGACTCACTGCTGCGCCTGCAAGCCGCCGCCGGTGGGCCGGATGTCATGGAAATTGCCTACACCGAAAACATGTTTAACGTCACCGACGCCGCCGCCGCCCTGCGTGACTACGCCGCCGATGGCTTCGACATCGTTCTCGCCCATGGCACGCAGTACGGCACCTCCATGTTCGAAATTGCCCCCGATTTTCCCGAAACCACCTTTGCCTGGGGCACCGCCACCGACATCGGGACCGAGCTGGGGCTGACCAACGTCTTTGCCTATGAAGCCCGCGCCGAAGAAGGTGGTTACGTCAACGGCGTTCTGGCCGCAAACCTGACCACCTCGGGTGTGCTGGGTGTAGTGGGTCCGGTGGAGGCTGGCGACGCCAAGCTGTACATCGACGGCTTTGTGGCGGGTGCCAAAGCCGCCAATCCTGAAATCCAGGTCAACGTTTCCTACACCGGTTCCTTTGGCGACACCGCCCTGGCCGCCGAAGCCGCCAACACGCAAATTGCCGCTGGTGCCGATGTGCTGACCGGTTCAGCCCAACAGGTGGTTGGGGCGATTGGCGTGGCTGCGGAGCAAGGTGTGCCGTGGCTCGGCACGCAGTCCGACCAAAGCCCGATCGACCCTGAAGTGGTAGTGGCCTCGCAGCTGTACAACTGGGATGGCGTGCTGAGCGACATCATCCGCAAGCACCAGGCTGGCGAATACGGCGGCACCGCCTATGCCCTTACCCTGGGCAATGGTGGTCTGGTGATGAACTACGCCGATGGTCTGGATGGCGCAGCTGTAGCCGCCGCCACGGTTGCCGCCAATGACATCATCGCGGGTGCCATCGAAGTGAACGACATCATTGCGGGTGCTGTACCGCCAGCCCCGGCCGACGCTGGCGATGAAGAAGCCATGGCTTACCCGGAAATCGAACCGGTGCGTATTGCCCTGGTGATGCCCAGCACCACCACCGACCTGGCCTGGAGCCAATCGATCTACGATTCGCTGCTCATTCTGCAAGCGTATTACGGTGAAGAAAACTTCGAAATTGCTTACACTGAAAATATGTTCAACGTCACCGATGCGGCCGCGGCCATTCGTGACTATGCCGCCGATGGCTTCGACCTGGTGCTTGCCCACGGGGCGCAGTATGGCACCTCGCTCTTCGAGATTGCCCCGGACTTCCCGGAAACCAGCTTTGCCTGGGGTACCTCCACCAACACCGGCGCTGACGAAGGCGTGAGCAACGTCTTTGCCTACGAACCCCGCGCTGAGCAGGGTGGCTACGTGAGCGGCGTGGTGGCCAGCTACCTCACCGAAGCGGGCATCATCGGCCTGGTTGGTCCGGTGGACGCGGGCGATGCCAAGCTGCATGTCGATGGCTTCCTGGCAGGCGTGCGCGACACGGACCCGGACATCCAGGTGAACGTCTCCTTCACCGGTTCCTTTGGCGACACGGCGCTGGCAGCGGAAGCAGCCAATACACAAATCGCTGCGGGCGCAGATGTGCTGACCGGCTCATCGCAGCAGGTGGTGGGTGCCATTGGCGTGGCCGCTGAAAATGGCGTGCCGTGGCTGGGCATTCAGGCCGACCAAAGCCCGGCTGGCCCGGACGTGGTGGTTGTCACCGTGCTGTACGACTGGGTGCCCACGCTGCTGGAGATGATCACGTCTAATCAAGCGGGCGAGTACGGTGGGCGCGTTTTGCAGCTGACGCTGGAAAACGGCGGCCAGACGATGATCTATGCCGACAGTCTGCCTGCGGAAGCAGTAGAAGCGGGTATGGCGGCTGAGCAAGGCATCATCGACGGCTCAATCGAGATCGTGGCAGAGCCGCGTAATTAGGTTTTAGTTTTTCTAGACCTGTCAGGTGCCCGCCAAAAGGCACCTGACAGGTCTATTCACCCACTAACCCATATGGACCTTGTGATTCGCAACGGCCGTTCCGACCACGGCCAACCCATTGAAGTAGGCATTACCGGGGGGGTGATTACGGCCGTTTCCTCCCCCAACAGCCTGCCCCCCGCCGCGCAGGAAATTGATGCGCAGGGCGGGATGATCTCGCCCGCGTTTATCGAATCCCACTTTCACCTGGAAAACGCGCTGCTGTGGGACGGCCTCATCAACCAGAGTGGTACGCTGGAGGAAGCAATTGAAATCTACGCCAGGGTGAAGCATGACCTGACTGTGGAAGATATTGTGGAGAGGTCCGGGTATGTGGTGAAAACGGCCGTAGCCAACGGTACCCTCTGGCTGCGCAGCCACGTCGATATCGACCACATCGCCAAACTCAGCATTTTGCGCGGCGTGGCGGCGGCACGGGAAGCGTATCGCGACCTCATCCACATCCAGCTCATCGCCTTTCCTCAGCTGGGGCTGGCCCAAAATCCCGAAGCGGTAGAAATGATGTGGCAGGCGATGGAAAACGGCTGCGACCTCGTCGGCGGCATGCCGCACGGCGAAAAGAACATGGACGATGCCGCCAAACATATCGACATCGCCTTCCAGATTGCCCAAAAGTACGACGTAGACATTGACATGCACATCGACGAAACCGATGATCCGTACTGGCATTCGCTGGAGCAGCTGGCTGAGAAAACGATCGAGACCGGCTGGCAGGGGCGGGTGACCGCCGGGCACTGCTGTGCCATGTCCGCTTGGGACGGCCGGATGGCGGCACGCATCATTGACAAGGTGAAAGCGGCAGACATTCACATCATCACCAACGCGCCGATTAACAGCATGTTGGAAGGCCGCCATAGTGGCTATCCGAAGCCGCGCGGCATTGCCCGGGTGAAGGAGCTGCTGGAAGCGGGCGTCAATGTGGTGTGCGGGCAGGACGATCTGCAAAACATGTTTTACCCGTTTGGTAAAATGGATCCACTGGAAGTGGCCCTCATCACCGCGCACCTGGCTCATTTGGGCGCACCGCACGAAATTGAAGCCGCCTTCAACATGCCTCGCTATCATGCGGCGCGCATGTGGGGGTTGGACAATTACGGCGTATTCGTCGGCGCGGCGGCAAATTTGGTGATCTTGGGGGCCGAAACGGCCGTTCAAGCCCTGCGCCAACAGCCCGCCAATCGCACCGTTATACGGAACGGCCGTGTTTTAACAGAACGAAAAGCAGAGACAATCTGGCATTAGGAGACTGGAGATTAGAGATTGGAGATTGGCTTAATCTCCAATCTCCGATCTCCAATCTCCCCAAACAGAGAAAAGCCATGAACGAAAACGGCACAATCAAAAAGACCCTCCCCTCCGGCCTGCCCCGCATTGAATCGTTGGAGATGCGCGGCATTGTGAAGCGCTTTCCGGGCGTGCTGGCCAGCGACCACGTCAATTTTGAGGTAAAAACAGGCGAAATTCACGCCCTGCTAGGCGAAAACGGCGCGGGTAAAAGCACGCTGATGAAGATTCTCTACGGCCTGTATCAGCCAGACGAAGGGCAGATTTTCCTGAATGGTGAACCGATCACCATTCACTCGCCCACCGACTCCACCAAACACGGCATTGGCATGATCCACCAACATTTTATGCTGGTTGACAACATGACCGTCGCCGAAAACGTGGCCCTGGGCCTGCCTTCTTCCCGCGCGCCGCGCCTGGACCTGGACGTGGTATCGGCCCGCATTCGCGAGCTGGCCAGCAAATACGGCTTGCAGGTGGACCCCGACGCCATCGTGGGCAAGCTGGCGGTGGGGCAGCAGCAGCGGGTGGAAATTGTCAAGGCGCTGTATCGTGGCGCGGCGCTGCTGGTGTTGGATGAGCCAACGGCCGTTCTCACCCCGCAAGAAGTGGACGACCTGTTTGTCATCTTCCGCCAGATGGCCGCCGATGGGCACGCCCTCATTTTTATCTCGCACAAGCTCAACGAAATTTTTGCCCTGACCGACCGCGTAACCGTGTTAAGAGACGGCCGTGTCGTGGGCACACGCTTTACCAAAGATGTCACCAAAAAAGATCTGGCCAACATGATGGTCGGGCGCGAGGTGCTGCTGGAGCGGGTGCGCCCGCCGCGTGAAGTGGGCGACGTGCGGCTGAAGTTGGAGAATGTAACGGCCGTTAATGAAGACGGCAAACAGGTCCTCAAAAACGTCTCCTTCGAGGTGCGCAGCGGCGAAATTGTCGGCGTGGCGGGCATCTCCGGCAATGGGCAGCGCTCCCTGGCCCGCTCCATCGCCGGGCTGCGCGTGGTGAACAACGGCAAAATCACCCTCGATGGCAAAGTGGTTACCCACCTCACCCCGGCACAAATGTACAAAGTCGGCCTCTCCTACATCCCGGAAGAGCGCATGCACGACGGCGTAGTGAAAGATTTTTCCGTGGCCGAGAATATGATCTTGCAGGATTATGTGCGACGGCCGTTTAGCAAAGGCATCTTCCTCGATTTTAAGTACATCGCCAAACACGCTGGCCAGCTCATCAAAAATTTCCGCGTCAAAACCCCCACGCAAGAAACCCCTACCAAAAATCTGTCGGGGGGGAACATTCAAAAGCTCATTTTGGCTCGCGAACTGGCCCGACAGCCCCGACTGCTCATTGCCGCCCAACCGACGCGCGGTGTAGACATTGGCGCCACCGAGTACATCCACAACCAGCTGCTGCAAAACCGCAGCGATGGCCTGGCCACCCTGCTCATCTCTGAAGATTTGGACGAGGTGAAGGCCCTGTCTGACCGCATCGTGGTACTCTACGGCGGCGAGATCATGGGCATTGTGGACAACGACAAGGTCACCACGGAGGAGCTTGGCCTGATGATGGCCGGTGAGCGGCACGAAGAGTTTTAAGACCTGTCAGGTGGCCACAACGCTACTCGCCATTGCGCAGCCTTTGGTGGCCACCTGACAGGTCTAGGAAAAAGAATAGTCAGCCAGAAGTGTGGACTGGATAGACTGACGCACTGGCGAAGGCGAGATGGCGTTCCCCGGCATCTCCTCAGCTGTTAGTCTCGATTGGGGAATCTGTGATGCCGATGGTTGATGGCGAAACGGCCGTTGGCACCACAAAATGGAGGTAAACAGATGAAATTTACACTCAATGGCCAACTAGTTGAATTTAGCGGCGATCCCGAAACGCCGCTGCTCACCTACCTGCGCGACGAAGCGGGCATCCTCTCGGCCAAAGATGGCTGCGCCCCGCAAGCCGCCTGCGGTGCCTGCACCGTGCAGCTAGACGACAAAGCCGTGCTCGGCTGCGTCACCAAAATGGAGCGCGTCGAGGGCAAAGCGGTCATCACCACCGAAGGGCTGGGCGAATACCGACAAGAAGTGTTTGCTAACTCATTTGTCAACTGCGGTGGCGTGCAGTGCGGCTACTGCATTCCCGGCATCGTCATGCAGTCCAACGCCCTCATCAGCAAAAACCCGGAACCCAGCCGCGACGACATCGAAAAAGCGCTCACCCCCAACCTGTGCCGCTGCACCGGCTACAAAAAGATTGTCGATGCCGTGGAAATGGCGGCGGAAGCGATTCGCAAGGAAGAAGAGGTAAAGCTGCCGCAGACAAACGGCCGTGTTGGCACCTTCCAGCCCAAATACCAGGCCACCAAACTGGTCCTCGGCCAGCACCACTACACCGACGACATCCGCCTGCCCGGCATGAAAGTGGGTGCGCTCAAATTTAGCGACCATCCTCGGGCTACCGTCCTTAAAATCGACACCAGCGCTGCGGAAAAGATGCACGGCGTCATTCGCATCTTCACCGCCCAGGATGTGCCCGGCGACCGCCAGATTGGCCTCATCAAGCAAGATTGGCCGCTGATGATTGCCGAAGGCGAAACTACCCGCTACGTCGGCGACGTGCTGGCCCTGGTCGTCGCCGCAACGGATACGGCCGCTCGCAACGCCATCGCCGAGATTAAAGTCGAGTACGACGTTCTGGAACCGCTCACCGACATGCACAAGGCGCTGCTGCCCGATGCCCCGCTGCTTCATCCCCAGGGCAACAAGCTGTCGCGCAGCTACACCAGCCGGGGCGATATGGCCGCCGCCGAAGCCCGTTCTGCCTTCATCGCCCAGGGCATTTTTGAGACGCAGATGATTGAGCATGGCTTTATGGAACCAGAATGCACCGTAGCACGGCCGTTAGACGACGGCGTGGAAGTGTTCTCCAGCGGCCAGGGCATTTTTGACGACCGCATTCAAATCGCCAAGGTTCTGGGGCTGCCGCTGCAAAAAGTGCGCGTGGTTCTGGTGCCCAACGGTGGCGGTTTTGGCGGCAAGGAAGATCTCACCACCCAGGGCCACGCTGCCCTGGCCGCCTACCTGATGCAGGTGCCCGTCAAGGTCCGCCTCACCCGCGACGAATCGATTGTGATGCACCCCAAGCGCCATCCCATCTGGATGGATTACAAAATTGGCTGCGACGCCAACGGCCTGCTCACCTTCGTAAAGGTGAGATTTGTCGGCGATACCGGCGCGTATGCCTCCGTGGGCATGAAGGTGCTGGAGCGCTCCGCCGGGCACGCCACCGGTGCGTACAATGTGCCCGTCACCGATGTGGAAGCCATCGCTGTCTACACGAATAACCTGCCCTGCGGCGCGATGCGTGGCTTTGGTGTGAACCAAAGCGCCTTTGGCCTGGAATCGCTCATCGACGAGCTGTGCGAACAAGGCGGCTTCGACCGCTGGCAGTTCCGCTACGACAACGCCCTGCAAAACGGCGACATGACCGCCACTGGCCAGGTCATCGAAGGCGGCGCGGGGGCGCGGGACACGCTACTGGCCGTCAAGGATGCCTACTACGCCGCCAAATACGCGGGCATCGCCTGCGGCATCAAAAACACGGGCATCGGCAACGGCATGCCAGACGAATCGAAGGCCAGGGTCCAAATTTTGGCCCCAGACAAGGTGCTGGTGGACCACGGCTGGACCGAAATGGGTCAGGGCGTCAACACCGTCGCCCAGCAGGTTGTGTGCAACGAAACCGGCATTGATCCCAACTTCATTGAGGTACGGATTGACACCGTTTCAGAGCAGGAAGCGGGCATGACCACCGCCTCGCGGGCCACCTCCCTGGTGGGCAACGCGCTCATTGACGCCTGCAAGCAGCTGAAGGAAGACCTAAAGTCACACTCGCTGGCAGAGCTGGTCGGCCGTTCCTATGAAGGCTTTTTCCGGGTCGATTGGACCACCAAGCCGGGCGCGATGGTGGAAAAGGTGTACACCCACTACTCCTACAGCTACGCCACGCAGCTGGTGACGCTGGATGACGACGGCCGTATCCAAAAAATCACCGCCGCCCACGATGCCGGTAAAATCTTCAACCCCGTTTTGTTTGAAGGCCAGCTGGAAGGCTCGATCCACATGGGGCTGGGCTATGCCATTAGCGAGGAGCTGGTGCTGGAAAACGGCCGTCCCAAATCCACCCGCCTGCGCGACTGCGGCATTCTGCGCGCCAAAGAGATGCCCGAAATGGAAATCATCGGCGTCGAAGTGCCCGATCCCTATGGCCCGTACGGGGCCAAAGGCGTCGGCGAAATCGGCCTGGTACCCACTGCCGGAGCCGTGGCCAACGCCCTCTACCAATACGACGGCGTGCGCCGCTACAAACTGCCCATGCGCATTCCCAAACGTGGCCTCACCAGGCGGGTGAATGGCAGCAACGGAAATGCGAGCGAATAGTTAATTGTGGTTCGTGGCTGGTTGTTGGTACAAGCAGCTAGTCACCGGCCACCAACCACTAAAACCAGGAGAATCTCATGTCAAAAGACCGCGTAGCACTTTATTTGCAAGATGCCCACGACATTCGTGAGGGCATTGAACTGGTGAAATATGCCGAAGCCAAAGGGTTCGAGGCCGTCTGGCAGGCGGAAAGCCGCCTGGTGCGCGATGCCATCGTGCCCATGGCTGCCTTTGCCGCCCACACCACGACCCTGAAGATTGCCAGCGGCGTCACCAACAACTGGACGCGCAACATTGGCCTGCTGGCGGCCACCTTCCTGACGCTGGACGACCTGGCCGAAGACCGCATCATTTGCGGCATTGGTGCGTGGTGGGACCCGCTGGCCAGCAAGGTAGGCATCGACCGCCGCAAGCCGCTGGCCGCCATGCGCGAAACGATTGAGGTGATGCGCAAACTGCTCAACATGGAAACCGTGACCCACTTTGGCGAATTTCATCATGTGGATGGCATTCAGCTGGACGTGGTACACGGCCGTAAAACCCCGCGCACCGTGCCCATCTACATCGGGGCCACCGGCATGAAAATGATGGAGATGACCGGCGAAATTGCCGACGGTGCCTGTCTCAACTACCTGGTGCATCCCAAGTACAACCTGGAAGCGCTGGATGCCCTGGAACGCGGGGCCAAACGCGCCGGGCGCTCCATCGACGACATCGACCGGCCGCAGCTGATGATTTGCTCGGTGGACAACGACCGCAAGAAGGCGCTGGACGGCGCACGCAAGATGATGACGCAGTACCTGGGCCAGCAGCCCCACCTGATGAAAGCCAGCGGCGTCAGCCAGGAACTGCTGGACGAAATCCACCAGGTACTCACCTGGCCCGCCACCGAGGAAGAGATCGAAAACGCCATGCACCTGGTGCCCGACGACGTGGTGCAGATGTGCACCGCCAGCGGTTCGCCGGAAGAGGTAAAAGCCAAGGTCCGCGAATATATCGACAACGGCTGCACCTGCCCCATCCTCTATCCGCTGGGTGATCCGTATCTAATGATCGACATTTTTGCCGACGGCTACAATTAGCGTTCGGTAATCGGTAAACGGTGATCGGTAATCGGTGTAATGTTGACCGATTACCGTTTACCGCTAAGCGTTTACGGCCTACCAATCCTGTCAACTGGCACACGTATTCCTTTACGCCGATTTAACTGACGGTTTTGACTGTTCTGCTATACTGTAGTACTGTGATACTATTGGAGCAGCAAACACTATGTTCAATTGGCTAAAACGTGTCCTGGGTGGCGCACCCTCTGAAGCCCAAAAGAAACCCGTAACCCCGGTGGTAAGTCCGGTTCCTACGGCCGTCCCGGCCCTGCCCATGGCTGAGGTGGTGGTGGTGGAACGGCCGTCGCCCGCACCGGCCCCACCTACCGGTAAAGCCGCCGCCCAGCAATTTTTAGACAAGCTGCAAGAAAAAATCGGCCGTCTCGCCGACGATTTTGCCAACGGCAATATCAATCGCCAGCAGTTCCAGCAGCTCTATGCCCACTACCAGCGCGAAATGCGTGCCGTGGAAACGCTCATTGAAACCGACCAGGGGCAGGGTGAGTGGGGCGACGCCTTCAACGAAGGCGAAAGCGTGTTGATTCGCCAGCAGCACGCCGCCAAGGCCAAAGGGTACGCCATCTACGAAAACAATTCCGGCATGCCGCTGAGCACCCTGGGTAAATTCGAAGTCGACCCCGCCTTGTTTGTGCCAATGCTCTCCTCGTTCCGCTCGGCTACGGCCGAAATTTTTGGTGGCGGCATCCAGGCCACAGCCATTGAGGGTGGGCGCTGGCTCTGTTTTGTGCCGGGGCAGTCTACCACGCTGATGGCCCTCTTTACCGCCGAACCCGCCAACCGCCAGCTCGACTTTTTAGAGCAGCTGCACCGCCTGTTTGAGAAGGCCAACCGGGCTTTGCTGGCCCGTTCACCAGTAGACGCCAGCGTTCTTGTCTTCCCCCACGAACATTTCCTCGGCAAGTGGAAACGGTAACCAGGCATGACCACCTCCGTTCCACTGCTTAAAATCGTTGTTGCCGGGGACGGCAACGTAGGCAAAACCTCGCTCATCCGCCAATATTGCGAAGGACGTTTTGAGCAGTCACGGGTGGCCACCATTGGCGTGGATTTCCAGACCAAGACGGTAGAAATCAAGGGGCACACGATCAAGCTCTCCATTTGGGACATGGCCGGGCAAATTCACTTCCAGTCGGTGCGGTCCGGCCTGTATCGCGGCAGCCGAACGGCCGCTCTTGTCCACGACGTCACCAACCCCGAATCACTGGCGCATTTGCAGGGCTGGTATGAGGAAATCCGCGCCGTTGTGCCTGAGCAGCGCTTTCTGGTGGTGGGTAACAAGCTCGACTTGCTGCCCGACTACGATCCCAGCGATGCCAAAAAGTTTGCCGCCTCCATTCAGGCCCCTTACCTCACCACCAGCGCCAGCAGCGGCGCGGGCGTGGCAAAAATGTTCCTCGGCATGGCCTACCTGGCTTTAAAGCGTTAAACACCCCCCATCTCGCCAAAATTTATCGCACACCTGTTGTAGCAGCGTCACCACTTTGTCAGCGGCGCGATGGTAATGCCTGGAATAATGAAGCCAGCATCGCTAGAAGATGCCCTTCAAGCTCACCCGTTTTTCGGCAAAAGGAGAGTCTCTCGTGCCCAAACCAGGAAGTATTCAACTGATTGCGGTGATTTATCTCGTCGATGGCTTTCTCAACATTGGCTGGGGCTTTACCATTATCTTTGGCCTTTTTAGCAGCGTGATCGGGCTTTTCTGCTTCCCGATTGGCTTCTACCCCATTGCCATTGGCATCATTGAGTTTGTCTATGCCATCAAGCTGTTGGGCGATCCGGTACGACTTAGCAAAGCACCCTATCTGGTGTCTGTTTTGCAGCTCACGACCGTCATTGTGCTGGATCCTATTGGCCTGTTTCTCGGCGTCATTTCTTTGCTGCTCTACAACAGCAAGAAAGTGAAAGCGTACTTTGATTTCGCGGCACACCAGCTAAACCTGGAACAACGCTACGTCTGACCGCAGCTGGTAATTAAAAACTAGTACAGTCCAGCGGAAATCTACATAACGTTATTATGCCAAGTTGCCGGACTGTTTAAGTATTGCGCCTTCGTCAATAACCTTAGGCGAACTTTCGGGGCGCAATACTAGACCCCTTCAGGAAAGGGTTTGCTGAAGCAGCTGGGCCAGCTTATCCAAGTCCAGCGGTTTGGCCAACCAGCCTCGCAGCCCCAGGGCTCGCAGATTTTCCATATCTTTTTCCACCACGTAACCCGTGATGAGGATGAAAGGAATGGAAAACTCACGTTGGTGCAAGGTATGGAAGAGGGCAATACCGCCCATCTCTGGCATAATGATGTCGCTGATCACGACGGCAATTTGGTCCTGTTGCTGCTCGACTTGGGCCATTGCTTCACGGCCGTTTTCCGCCTGCAGCACCTGGTAGTTTAACATCGCCAGGCTTTCAACTAAAGCCTGGCGAATCGTTTCGTCGTCTTCCACCACCAACACCAGCTGCCCCGCACCCAGGGGGACCGATTCATCAAGCAAACGCTTGGCCTCTGGTGGTTCATCCAAGGCCGGAAAGTAAAGGTGAAAGGTAGTGCCCTGGGCAACGGCCGTTGCCACATCGATAAATGCGTCATGCTGCTGCACAATGCCATACACCTGCGCCAGCCCCAGGCCGGTGCCCTTGCCGTGCTCTTTGGTGGTAAAAAACGGCTCGAAGATGTGGTCCCGAACGTCTGGCGCAATGCCAGCGCCGCTGTCACGCACGGAAAGGTGAATCCACTTGCCCGGCGCCATGCCCAGAATGGGCACGGCCGTTTTCGCTTCCACCTCCATCACCGCCAGGCCAAAGGTCAGGTGACCACCACCCGGCATGGCGTCACGAGCGTTAAAGGCCAGGTTCAAAATGGCCTGCTGAATACGCGAAGGATCGCCAAAAATGACGAAGGCCGTTTGCTCGGCTGGCTGCAAATCAAGCCGGATATCTTCGGGCAAGGTGCGTTTAAGCAGGCGGGTCAGCTCCTTAAGGTAAGGCAGCAGGTCCAATGCCTGGCGCTCCATCAGCGATTGGCGGCTGAAGTCGAGGATTTGCTGGATCAGGTCGGCAGCGCGCTGGGTTTGCCGGGAGATGGTGTGCAGCCGCTCCTCGTTGCGCCCTGTCAGATCAGCCGAGCGCCCCAGCAGGTCGGTGTAAAGCTTGATGACGGCCAGGCTGTTGTTGAAGTCGTGGGCAATGCCCGCAGCCAGCTGCCCCACGGCGGCCAGGCGCTCCTGGCTCTGCACCTGCTGCTGCACCTGCCGCTCGCGCGTCACATCGTGCAGCACAAAAACCCAGCCACGATGGCCGGGGCCATCTTCGATGGGCCGGGCGATGAGTTCAAAGGAACGGCCGTTGCTCTCCAGCTCGTGCCACAACCCCTTGGGCGGTGAGGTTAGCAATTCGGCCAGGGGTCGGTTGGCCAGGTGAGTGAGACGGCCGTTGTTCCACTCTGGTGCCAACAGTGCCAGGTGCTCCCTGGCAATCGGGTTGGTCAGCCGAATTTCACCCGCTTCCCCCACCATAAAAATGCCTTCCGGCACGGTGTTCACAATAAACTGAACTTCGCGGGCTTGATCCATGATGCGCGCCAACAGCTGCTCGCGCTCTGTTTCCGCCTGCTTCCGCGCGGAGATGTCACGCAAGACGATGACAAACTCCGGCACATCGGAACCTGTCGGCAGTTCGCTGGTTGTGGCTTCCAGCCAGCACCACGAACCATCTTTGTGCCGCACCCGAAACTGGGCAGAGCTGCTGGTACCAGGCTGCGCCAGCAGCTGCGTCATCATGATGTCAATTTCGTGCTGGTCTGCCTGGTGCACGATGTCGAAGGCGTTGCTGCCTTCATACTCATCCACCGAGTAGCCCAACGTTCGCTGAATTGCCGGGCTGGCATACGTAATCTGCCCAAACGTGTCAATTGTGGTAATGATGTCGGAGACGTTTTCAATCAGCGCCCTGAAGTAATTCTCGCGCTGGTGCAGCGCATCTCGCGCCTGGGCACGTTCGCGGCGAACCCGCGCTTCGCGCAGTTCCCGCTCCACCGCGGGCACCAGGCGCGCCAGCTGCCCTTTGATGAGAAAGTCATGTGCCCCGGACTTCATGGCGGCCACAGCGGCCGTTTCACCAATCGTGCCAGAAACGATGATAAATGGCAGATCGATACCGCTTTTTTGGAGGAGGGCCAGGGCGTCCGGGGCACTAAAACGGGGCATCGAATAATCGCTAAGCACCACATCCCACGGCCGTTGCTCCAGAGCCGCCTGCATGGCCCCGGCGTCCTCTACCCGTACATGATCCAGGTCATAGCCACCACGGCGCAGTTCACGCAGCAGCAGCAGGACATCATCTTCTGAATCCTCCACAATTAAAACGCGCAGCGTTTCGGACATCAGCTTTCGGCCCTTGGCGCATCGGGAGGGGCTTCGTTTAGGATGAGCCAATAGAATCCCAGCTGGCGCACCGCCTCGCTAAAGCGAAGAAAATCGACCGGTTTACGAATGTAGCTGTTGGCATGAAGGCGGTAGCTCTGCACCAGGTCCTGCTCCTCTTTCGATGAGGTTAGCACCACAACCGGCAGCAGCCGGGTTCGGTCATCCTCGCGAATACGGCGCAACACTTCCAGACCATCCACTTTGGGCAGCTTCAGGTCTAGCAAAACCAGCTGAGGCAGCGGATTCGGGTTAGTGACGTGTGGGCCGGTGCCAAAGAGGTAATCCAGTGCCTCCACGCCATCGCGGGCAATGACTATGTCGTTTAGGAGGTTGTTTTTCTTAAAAGCACGCAGGGTTAAATCGACATCGTCTAGATTATCTTCAACTAACAAAACAACCTTTTCCATTGGGTCAAGACTCCTATTTTGGGGGGTGGTTAACGGCCGTTCCTGGCAGCGTAAAGTAAAAAGTGGCACCCCGCTCCACCGCGCCCTCGGCCCAGGCGTGGCCGCCGTGGCGGTGCATGATGCGCTGCACGGTAGCCAGGCCAATTCCCGTGCCGGAAAATTCGGCCGTAGTGTGCAGCCGCTGAAACGCGCCAAACAGCTTATCAACATAGGTCATATCAAAGCCAGCGCCGTCGTCGCGCACAAAGTAGATAGTTTCGTTGGACGGCCGTTGCTGCACCCCAAACTCAATCGTGGCGCTGGCGTGTGTGGCCGTAAACTTCCAGGCATTGTTCAGCAAATTTTCCAGGGCGGCGCGCAGCAGTGACACATCGGCCCTTACCATGACGCCCGGCGCAATGACAAAGGTTACGTTGCGCGTCGGTTCCGCCTGCTGGAGTTCTTCGGCAATGGACTCAACCATCTCGCTTAAATTAACCGACACCGGGCGCAGCTCGCTGCGGGTCAGGCGGGAGAGGGACAACAGATCATCAATCAGCTGAGCCATGCGCTGGCTGGCGGCCCGCACCCGCAGCAGATAATTTTGTGCTTCGTCATTCAGACTGTCGGCGTAATCCTCTAGCAAGGCCAGGCTAAAGCCATCGATGCTGCGCAGTGGTGCGCGCAAATCGTGAGAGACGGAGTAAGCAAAAGCCTCCAGCTCCCGATTGGCCGCCTGGAGCTGAGCGGTACGTTCCGCCACCCGCAGCTCCAGCTCCCGGTTCATTGTGTGAATTTCTGCCTCAGCCTGCTTGCGCTCGGTAATGTCGATGATGGAGGCGAGGACAAACTGCCCCTCGTTGGTCTGGATGGGGTTAAGGCCAATTTCAACGGGGACCTGACGGCCGTCTTTACGTCGCCCAAACAAATCTCGCCCGCCACCCATCGGGCGCGCCGTCGGTGCGGCAAAGAAACCGGTCCGGTCATGAACGTGCGGTCCGGTGAACTGCTCCGGTACCAGCATTTCCACGGTCTGGCCCAATAATTCGGCCCGCGTGTAGCCAAACAGCGTCTCTGCCTGTGCATTCACCAGGGTGATTTTACCGGCCTGGTTCACCAGGATAATGGCCCCAGGTGAAGCCTCGACAGCCAGACGAAACTGCTGGTTGCTCTGCCGCCGATCCAGGTCGAGTGCTTGCAGCGAAGAAGCGCTCCACAACAAAACCAGGAACAGGACGGCAACGTTGGACAGAACAAGCAGGGAGATATTGAATTTGCTGTCGAAAGCGGCCGTTTGCGGGCTGAACACAACCAAACCACCCAAAACAATCGGGGTCAGAATCACGGCTGGAATTAGCCGCCGCACCAGAAGGCCACCGGCCGTGTCATTAAAGATGAGGGCCGAGAGGCCTGCACGAGGGTGCAAGTGTAAGATACCCAGGGAGAAGAGAGCAAAGGCAACGGCCACATGGGCGGCCATGGAGTTAAACACAAAGACCTGGTAAAGAGAACTAACGTTGTACAGGTAGCCAAGCAGCACCAACAGCCCCAGGAAGCCAACAAAAACAGCGGCAACGTGGGCCGCCAGATGGTGCCGGAGAATCGTCAAGATGAGCGCAATCCCCGCCAGCACAAAGCAGAGGGCAGTCGCTATCGACATGCGGCCGGGAAAGTGGGTTACGGCCGTTGCTGGATCCGCAAATAAAGCTTCATCAATGCCCAGGTTCCAGCCAAACCAATATTCAAACAGCGTAAGCAGACTGATCAGCAGCCCCACCGCAGCCAGGAGCAGTGCGAGACGACGATAAGTAGAATTCAGATGATCAGAAAAGCGTAGGGAAAAACCAAAGAGTAAGAAAGTCAGGGCAGTATTAGCCTTCATGCTGGTGAGGCCGCTCTGCAAACTTTTGAACAGGGTGATATCAAATGCCCAGCCTAGTAAAACAAGCGCGCTAATAGTCACAATCCCATAGCTGATCACATAAGCGGCTTGCTTGTG
Source organism: Anaerolineae bacterium (assembly GCA_020848035.1). Lineage (GTDB taxonomy): Bacteria > Chloroflexota > Anaerolineae > Promineifilales > Promineifilaceae > Leptofilum. The sequence goes on from JADLAX010000010.1 coordinate 52,724, forward strand.
AGTCAATCGCACCTCGATGTACTCCTGCCACGCCTAGGATTTATGCAACTCCTCTGGTCCTACTGCCATGATTGAGTGATGTTCTGGTTAGTTGTTGAATTTAGGATAAACGAGTCGAGCTTGAGATAAGTATAACTTTTGAAGAAACAGCGTGTCAATGCGCTTTACTTATATGACCTAAAAAAACAGCTGCTACGGCGCAGCAAAAGGCTGCGCTATAATCACAGTTGGTGGAACAATATGCTCATTTTAGTAGACAATGAACGTGCCGACGCTTATTTGCAGCCCTGGGGTGAACGGATTATGGCCGCGCGGGTGCGCATCAAATATCGCCTGGAAGACATGACGGGCACCCCTTGCCTGATTGTGCGCTACGACCAGGTTACTCCAACACGGCTAGAAGCGGTGGGAGCTACGGCCGTTTTCATCTCCGGCAACAGCGCCAACCCCGACGACTACAGCCACGCGGAAGTGGCCGGGCTGCACCGGGTGATCACCAGCCTGCGCTGGCCCCTTTTTGGCTTCTGCGGTGGCTTTGAAACCCTGGCCGAAGCATTTGGGGCGGCCGTGGCCCCCATTGGCCCCCTACCCGACGATGAACCCGATCCCAACCCCGACTTTGCCGCTGGCATGAAAAAGGAGTTGGGCTACCGGCCGGTGCAGATTACCCGGTCGCATCCACTGCTGGTGGGATTGGGCGAGGCACCCATCATGCGGCAGGCGCATTCGTGGGAGCTGAAGGAGGTGCCGGTGGGGTTTGAAAATTATGGAGAAACGGCCGTTTCCCCCCTGCAAATCATCATCCACCAGCAGCTGCCCATCATCGGTACCCAGTTCCACCCCGAGTATTACACCGACGAACATCCAGCGGGCTACACCCTCATCCGCAACTTTTGCCAGCAGGCGGGGCTCATTCCATGAAGCTGCCCGATCCAGCTGGTATCGCTTCACGATCATAACCGTGCTGGCGGTCAACATCCTCCTCACCCTCACGGACCAGTTTGGCCTATTTGATTTTCTCACCCTGCTGCTGGATTTGGTTCTGTTGGCGCTGGTGCTGCTTTTACACCAGCGCCGCGGGTTCCGCTGGCTGCAATAACCCCAAAAATTTTTTATGGACTTTGCCGATTTTGTGGGCGACCGCTGTGCGGCCGTCTAGCCGCTGAGCCGCGCTTGTCGTCAGCTCGGCGTGAGAAGTTGCTGTTGGGCTTGGGGCTGCCGTTGGATTGCGGCCGATTCTCTGGTACCCGTTCTGGCTGCTTTTCCGGATCAAACCCTCCGTACGAAAAGCCCGGCCAGCGCCGCCGCTCCAGGCGGGTCTTGAGCACCCGCTCGATGTCGCGCACCATCGCCGCGTCTTCGTCCGTGGCAAAGGTGAAGGCATCGCCCTCCTCCTCCGCCCGGCCCGTACGGCCGATTCGGTGAGTATACGCGTCCACCGTGTCGGGCATGTCGAAGTTGATCACGTGCGAAATTTCGGCCACGTCGATGCCCCGGGCGGCAATGTCCGTGGCCACCAGAATGTCGTACTTGCCGCTGCGGAAGCCATCAATGGCATTTTGCCGCCGGTTCTGCGACATGTTACCCTGCAATTCCTCGGCTTTGTAGCCCTGCTTCACCAAATCGCGGGCCAAAAAGCGCGCCCGCCGCTTGGTGCGCGTAAAGACCAGCACACGACCAGTGGCCATTTCGTCCAGCATGGTGAAGAGCAAATTTTTCTTCATGCCGCTAGGCACCGGGTAGAGGGCGTGAGATACCGTTTTGGCCGGCGCAATCTGCCCAATTTGTACCGTGACGGGGTCGTGCAGAATGCTGTCGGACAGCTCGCGAATGTCGTCGGGCATGGTGGCGGAGAAAAAGAGGGTTTGCTGCCGATTGGGCACCAGCTTGAGGATGCGGCGAATGTCGGGCAAAAAGCCCATGTCGCACATGCGGTCCGCTTCATCCAGCACCAGCACTTCCACCCGGGCCAGGTCAATGTGCTTTTCACTAGCTAAATCGAGCAGGCGACCCGGACAAGCAACCACAATTTCTATGCCGTGGCGCAAGGCATCAATCTGCGGTTTTTTGCCGACACCGCCATACACGGTGGTGCTGCGGATTTTGGTGTATTTGCCCAGCTCAACGGCCGTTTGATGAATCTGTTCGGCCAGTTCACGGGTGGGTGCCACGATGAGTGCCCGTACCTGGCGCAGCGGCCCACGGGTAAGGCGCTGCAAAATGGGTAACATGAAAGCGGCCGTTTTGCCTGTGCCGGTTTGCGCCAACCCCAGCAAATCTGATTCGGCCAATACATGGGGGATGGCCTGTTTTTGAATGGGCGTAGGCTCCGTAAAGCCCATATCTTTGATGCCCGCTTCCAGGCGCGGGTCAAGCGAAAATTGCGAAAAACTCACGAAAAATGCTCCTTACAAGCGCTGAGTTGATGGTTCTCAGTTGGGTGCTCACTTCAAAATTAGCGCTGTACCTCTTTACCGGCACAGACACGAACCGCCAGTATAAGCGTTTCGCCATTCCAGCGCCAATTTTGCAACGGCAAACATCGTGTTACCATAGGCACATGACCCAAAATTCACTGCTCACCATCGGCCAGCTGGGCAAACTGGCCCAAATGCCGCCCTCCACCCTGCGCTACTACGAGAAGGAAGGGCTGCTCACACCACACGGCCGTTCCCCTTCTGGCTACCGGCTCTACCAACCCGCAACGGCCGAACGCCTCCACCTCATCCAGCGCGCCCAGCGCCTCGGCTTCTCCCTGGCCGATATTCGCACCCTGCTGGCCGGTTGGGACGAGGGCAAAATCGACAGCAACACGCTGAGCGACCTGGCCGAAAACCGGTTTATTGCCCTGGAAAAGCAGCTCACCGAACTGCTGGTCATGCGCCATGAGCTGGACCTGTTTTTGCAAGATGTGCAGTCACGCCAATCGCCGCTGCACCAGGAGCAGCTCAACGATCTGCTGGCGCGGCTTTGTTCGCATCCGGCGGCGCAAACCCCGGCCAGCACGCTGTTGGATTGGTTGGGCCATTACGGCGGCTGTGTGCTGAATACGGCCGTTGGCCACCAACTCCTCAACACCCTGCGCGGCCAGCACGTGCACGTCTGGCAGGAAAACGACGCTTACCACATCCTCGTCGTCAGCAGCGATGCGGCAATTGGCGCTGCCCTACGCCAGCTGACCCAGCTGGAGGCTAACTGCGACCTGCACCCCAACGCCGCGCCCCAATTTTTCCACAACGACGAAGGCTTCCTCCTCATCGCCACCGGCGACAGCGCCTTCATCCTGGCCCGCCTCTTCCTGGCCCTGGAATCTGAAAACAGCATTCAGTAATCCCTACATTTTAGAAAATGAATGGAACGCGGATTAACGCAGATGGCGCTGATTTTTTCTTTTTAGGGTCAGGGGGTTTACAGGCCGTGATGCGTGAAACGTGAAACGTGTCCAGAGGGCCATCACGTTTCAGGCCAGACCCCACGAAATCCTGAAGACCCTTTTTTTAGTTATCTCGTTGAGGAAAACTGCCTCTTGACTTTCAACTCGACTTTAAGGTGTATCATCCAAAACGTATGAAGTGGCAGGTTGCAGGTTGCAAGTGGATTTCATATCTGCCACTTGCGACTTGCCACAAAAATTTTGGAGATTAATTTATGACCAACACTCAACACACCTTTCGCGTCACCGGGATGGACTGCGCCAGCTGTGCCCAGACCGTCGAAAGTGGCGTGGCCCGGCTGGCGGGCGTAGAAAGCTGCCAGCTTAATTTCACTACCGAAACCTTGCGCGTGTCGGGTACGGCCGTTCCCCAAACCATCATCAGCCGCATTCAAGAGCTGGGGTACGACGTGGCCGCCCCGGACGAAAAAATCGAGAAAGCCGAAGTGCACAACTTCTGGCAGTTTATGCGCCAGCGGCCGGAAACCACCCTGGCCCTGGTCGGCGTTCTGCTTATTTTGCCTGGCCTGCTCTTCAATGAACTGCTGCCCATGCTCGGCTGGGAACACCCCCTGCTGGACCTGTCTTCCGTGGCGGCGCTGGTGCTGGCGGGCTGGCCCATCGCCCGTAGTGGCTGGCGCTCCCTGCGCATCAACCACGAACTCACCATCAACGCCCTCATGACCATTGCCGCCGTCGGCGCGGTGTTCATCGGTGCCTACACTGAAGCCGGGCTGGTGATGGTGCTCTTTGCCATCGGCGAGGCACTGGAAGGGTACACGGCCGATCGCGCCCGCAGCAGCATTCGCAGCCTGATGAAAGTGTCACCCCAAACCGCCACGGTAATGCGCCCTTGCCTGGATTGCCAGGAGCATCTGGGCCAGAATGGCTACACGCAAGGCGAGTGCCCGGTTTGCGGCATCGAGCCACATCGGGTGCCGATTGAAGAAGTGAAGCTGGGTGAAACGGTGGTGGTGAAACCAGGGGAAAGGGTGCCGGTCGACGGCCGTATCCTCAGCGGCAGCTCCACGGTCGACCAATCGACCATCACCGGGGAAAGTGCGCCCATTGCGCGGCAGCCGGGCGAGACCGTGTTTGCCAGCAGCATCAACGGCGCGGGGGTGCTGCACCTGGAGGTGACCCACCTGGCCGAGGACAGCACCATCAGCCGCCTCATCCGCCTGGTGGAAGAGGCGCAAGAGCGGCGCGCCCCGGCGCAGCGTTTCATCGACCGTTTTGCCCGCGTCTATACCCCCGCCGTGGTCGTGCTGGCCATCCTGGTGGCCATTGTGCCGCCGCTGCTGTGGCAGCAGCCATTTATCGATCCCATCACGCCGACCAACGGCTGGCTCTACCGGGCGCTGGCGCTGCTGGTGGTCGCCTGCCCCTGCGCCCTGGTGATCAGCATCCCGGTCAGCCTGGTCAGCGCCTTGAGCAATGCGGCCAAAAACGGCGTGTTGGTTAAAGGTGGCGCGTATTTGGAAGCGCTCAGCCAGGTGAAGCTGGTGGCCTTCGACAAAACGGGCACGCTCACCCAGGGCAAACCGGCCGTGACCCACTTTCAATCGGTGGCCTGCCAGGGCAACGGCTGTGATCCCTGCACCGATTTACTGGGCCTGACGCACGCCGTGGAGCGCTCCAGCGAGCATCCCCTGGCGCAGGCGGTGGCCCAGGCCGCCGGGGCACACGCGGTGCAAAACCGGTATCCCGCCGCCACCGACGTGCAGGCGCGGATTGGCGCGGGCATTGCCGGGACGGTCAACGGCCGTCAGGTAATCATCGGCAGCCATCGTGCCTTCAACGAGCTGCCCCACGACGCCCACTGCGACGCCATCACCGCCGCCGAGGCCAGCGGCCTGACCGCCATGCTGGTGACGGCCGATGAGCAGTATCTGGGCTACCTGACCGTGGCCGACCAGGTGCGCGCGGATGCGGCAACGGCTGTTTCTCACCTGCACGATCTTGGCCTGCAAACGGCCATGCTCACCGGGGACAACGAAGCTACGGCGCAAACCATCGCCGGGCAGACGGGCATCGACCGGGTGTTTGCCAGCCTGCTGCCGGAAGAGAAGGTGGGCAAGATTGAGGAGCTGTTGGGTGAATACGGCCGTGTGGCCATGCTCGGTGATGGCATCAACGACGCCCCGGCCCTGGCCAGCGCCACCGTGGGCATTGCCATGGGCGCGGCGGGCACAGACCAGGCCATGGAAACGGCCGACATCGCCCTGATGCACGATGATTTGAGCAAGCTGCCCTTCGCCATCCGCCTCAGCCGGGCGGCGATGCGCACCGTGCGCGTCAACGTGGCCCTCAGCCTGGGGCTGAAGGCGGCCTTTTTGGTGGCGGTGCTGTTCGGCTTTGGCACCATGTGGCTGGCCGTTCTGGCCGACATGGGCGCATCGCTCCTGGTAACGCTCAACGGGATGCGGCTCGCCAAATTCCGATAACCGGATTTTCCCGGAAACTGCCTGGAAGCGTTCTACGAACGGAAGTTAAGCAGTTTCCGGGAAAATCAAAAAGAACGCCAGTTATAACAAACATGTACCGTTCACCTGTACCAGGATAGATAGACGCCCCTCAACCGGTTTCCTACAGTCACAATAGACTGTTTTATAGATTGGGCCATCCGTGGAGAATGGCCCAATCTCTGCATGAGGAGACCCATTTATGGACGACAAACAAAACAACCACCAGGGCAGCTATGGCAGATTCGCGGCGATGATCGGCACCTCGATGGTGATCATGTATGGCCTGATGTATTTAAACTCTTACCAGATTGTGGACCACGCCTGGTTTAGCGAAACGCGGCTGTTTATGACCGGCATGATGGGCGGCGCGATGGCCGCCGTGATGATGATGTACATGCTAGGCATGTATCGCAACAAGAAGGCGAATACGGCCGTTTTTGTGGGAGCGGCCGTTTTACTACTGGGGTCTCTCTGGCTGGTACGCAGCCAGGCCACTGTGGATGATGTGGATTACATGGAGGGCATGGTTCCGCATCATTCCATTGCCATCTTAACCAGCGAACGAGCCGGGATTGAAGACCCCCGGGTCCGCGAACTGGCGGATCAGATCATCGAATCGCAGCGCACCGAAATTAAGGAGATGGAGTGGCTCATTGAGGACATTCGGGCCAACGACATTGCTGAAACCCAGGAAGAAGCAAGCGCCAGGCCTGTGCCAGATTTTTCGTCAAGTCCGGAATAAATTGCCTCTTCAAGTCTCGTTCCCACGCTCGGCGTGGGAATGCAGGGACGGCGCTCTGCGCCGCGAATGGGACGCGGGAGCGTCCCAATCTTCATTCCACGCCAAGCGTGGAACGAGTTTATGGGGAGAATTGTGGAACGACCTCGTGGCGGTTTGACATAATTTCATTTTCTGCCTAATATTTTGGGCATTGCAAAGTTATGCTGCTGGCTACGCGAATTTCTCGCAAAATGAGGTGGTGTGTTGAAGCGTTCCGTAATTTTTTTCTTCCTGATTGTGATTCTTGGGCTGGCGGCCTGTGACCAGCTGCGACCACCACCCACCGAAACGGCCGTTCTGCCTCCCACCACCACACGCATTCCCCTACCGCAAGCCACGGCCGAAACCATCGAGGGGCGCCCGGAGACGACGGCGGAAGTCACCGCCACACCCGCCCTCACCGCTACGGCGACGTTGACGCAGACGGCCGTTATCTACGTCATCCAGCCCGGCGATACCCTGGCCACCATCAGCAACCGCTTTGAAGTGTCGGTGCAAGAGCTGGCTGAAGCCAACGATATTACCAATCCCAACAACATTGCTGCGGGCCAGGTGCTGGTCATTCCCGATCAGGAAGTTCCTACTCCAGTCCCCCCTACCGACACGCCGGAGCCAACCAACACACCCCAAATCGAACCCACGGAAACCAGCAGCGAAGATGAAGAAACGGCCGTTCCCCCCGAAGACCTGGAACCCACTGGCCGTCTGGAGCTGACCCACCCGCTGCAAATGGTGGTGGAAGAGAGCGGCGTCATTACCGTGGAAATCATCGCCGACCCGGAGCTGGCTGAAATTGGCGAGCACGAGCCGCACATCACCGGCGTGGTGCGCATTGACGCCAGCTACGACGACGGCGAACGCGCCTTCTACGAGCAAACAGTAGCGCTTTTCCCGCTCATGTCGGCCGAGCTGAACGCCCCGGCGTTTGAGGTGTTTCCCAGCAGCGGCAGCAACGTGCGCCTGCCGCGCGTTATCAGCACCACGCTGCCTGCGGTGTGGACCTGGGACATCATCGCCACCACGCCCGGCGAGGCGCAGGTGATTACGCTGAATTTGTACAAGGAACCAGAGTCGGAATTGGAGCTCCCCATCCTGACACAGAGCATTTCGCGCAATATCCAGGTAGTGGCCAAAAGCCGCTGGAGCCAGCTGGTTGATGGCCTGGCCGACAACGTGCTGCTGCTGTTGGGCACCGGCGGTCCGCTGGGATTGCTGCTGGCCTACCTGACCTACCGCGCCACCCGCGAAAACGAGCGGCTGAAAAAGGAAGTGGCCCGGCGGCAAGAGCCAGGGCGCGTGAAACGTGAAGCGTGAAGTCTCTCTGGTCACGTTTCACGTTTCACGCATCACGGGCTGTAAACCGCCTGAATTCTCAAAGAGCCTTCAGTTTTAGCCTGGGGATTTACCCCCTGGTTGTTTAACGGGGAGCAGAATGTGGAAGCGGCTGCCGGGGCAGGTAGTTTCGTCGTAGCCATCGCTTTCGGCCCAGATACGGCCGTTGTGCGCCACCACCACCCCACGCGCAATCGCCAGCCCCAGGCCCGCACCACCCCCCTTGAAGCTGGTTTTGCCCGATGAGTGCAGCATCACCTGGCCGGTCTGGTAAAACTTTTCAAAGATCAATTCTTTCACGTCGGGCGAGATGCCCACGCCGCTGTCTTTGATCACCAACTCCACCGCCCCGGCTGGCGGCAGACCACCAGACTCCACGGGGAGGAAACGGCCGTACACGCCAATCTTGCCCCCATCTGGCGTATATTTGATGGCGTTAATCAGCACCTGATAAAACACCTTTTGCAGCGCCTCCACATCCCCCTCCACCTCGGGCAGGCGGCTTAAATCGGTATGGCTCAGGGTAATCTTTCGCTGTTCAAGCGCCTCCCTGAAGCGGTTGCCAATCTGGCGCAGCAGGAAAGCCAGGTCCACCGGAGCCAGATAGAGGTCCAGCGAACTGCTGTCGATTTTGGCCACGTCCAGCATGCTTTGCACCACCTCTTCCATGCGGGTTGCGCCACGACCAATGCCTTCGGCCCACTTCAAATGGTACTCGTTGGCCTTGATGTCGTCGTCGTCCAGCAGCATTTGGGCGTTGAAGTTGACGATGGTCAGCGGCGTGCGCAGTTCGTGCGAGGCGATGGTGATGAAGTCGGTTTTGGTTTTGTCCAGGCGTTCGAGACGGCCGTATGCCTCCTGCAGCGCCTGGGTCCGTTCCGTCACTTTTTGTTCCAACTGATGGTTAAAGTGTTTGATTTCGGTATAGAGCTGCGCGTTTTCCAGGGCGATGGCCACCTGGTCGGCCAGCAGCTGGAAGTTGGGAATCTCATCTGGGGAAAACGCGCCATAGCGGTCGCTTTGAAGGTCGAGCACACCCAGCACCCGGTCGGCCATTTTGAGCGGCAGCAAAATTTCCGATAGCGCATTGGGCGCTTTTTCAGCCGGGTCATAGCGGAAGTCGCGGGTGATGTCATCGATGCACAACGGCCGTCCGTTGGCCAGCACCCAGCCCACCAACCCCTTCAAACCGGCGCGCAGCTGCAAGCCGCCCGGCAAAATGCCCGACCCAGCTTCAGCCACCGCCTCAATCGCCAGCCGACTTTTGTTGGGCAAGAAAACCCCCACGTAAAAGACGTTATAGCGCTGCCAGATGAGCGTAGCGATTTGATCCAGCAGCGCTTCCAGCTCCAAGATGGAGGTGATGCGCTGCCCAACGGCATAGCTGGTTTGCTGCTGGCTGGCGCGCTGCACCAGTTCAGACCGCTGCCGCTGCTCCACAATGCGCAAAATTTCGGCGCGCTGCAGGGCGTGCAGGCGCACCCAGTGGGCCACCTGCCCGGTGAAGGTGGCCACAAACAGCATCACGCCAAAATAGCTCCAATCGCTCCCGGCAATCGGGCTGAGCCAGATAAAAATAGCCCAGGCCACCCAGCAAAATGCCTGCATGGCGCTGTACCACCAGCCAGAGGTAAACATCACCCCGGCGCCAAACAGAAAGAGGGCCAGGTTGGCCGACTGCTTGGGTTCGTTGTTGTAGTAAAAGCGGAGCAAAATGGTGAAGAGGATGACGAAGGCGACAACGGCCGTTGCCAATTCAGCATACTTCGGCGATACCCGGTCTTGCAGCAGCACCACGAAGCCCACGAACAGAAAAGCAGCACTGCCCCAGGCTACCCATACCATCGCCAGCTGGCCACGCTCGCTCAGAAAATACTGCTGGATGAGCGCGTAAGCCACAAACATCAGGCTAAAGCTAACGTAAATAAATGGCAGCCCGTCCATCTGCGTGCGGTGCAGGGCAGCGTCGATTTGTGGCCGGGGCAAGTCCCGGTAATCCAAACGAGCAAACTGCCGCAGGCGCTGCCGGAAAAGTTGGTAAAACGAGGGCTTCATGACAGAAACAGGGTCTCCACGGGAAAAGTTGAGGAATTATACCTGAGAAGCGCCAGAAATCGCAGTCGCCATTTTAGCCGATTCGTGTTTCAATATGAAAACAAACCGCAGAGACGCAGAGAATGCAAAGATTTTTTCCAAACTCTGCGCCCTCTGCGTCTCTGCGGTGAAAACAGAATCAAATAGAATCCACCAAACCGCAAGGAGAGCACAACTATGTCTGGTGTTGCCAAAAAGCGCAGTGAAATTGCCCAGCAGTATCAATGGGATGTTGAATCGATTTTTGCCACGGCCGAAGCGTGGGAAACGGCCGTTACCAATCTCCAGGAACAGCTCAAAAATATTGCCACCTTTAAGGGGCGGCTCAGCGAAGGCCCAGCCGTGCTGGCGGATTATTTTGCAGCGGCCGATGAGATGATGACGGCCGTTGGCAAAGTGTACGTGTATGCCAGCCTGAGCTACAGCGTAGACACCAACAACCAGGCGGCCGCCGCCCGCAACGACCGCGCCCGCGGGCTGTTTGGCATGGCGATGGCCGCCAACGCCTTTGCCCAGCCCGAAATGCTGGCCATCGGCTTTGCTACGCTGCGCGATTGGCTGACCCAGGATGAGCGGCTGGCCGACTATGGCCATTATCTGAACCAGTTGGAGCAGCAGCAGGCGCACGTGCGCTCCGCCGAAGTGGAGCAGGTGCTGGGTTTGGTGCGCGATTCATTCAGCACCGCCGCGGCCACCCACGGCGTGCTGGCCAATGCCGACCTGAAGTTTGAACCGGCCGTGGGCAGCGATGGCCAAAGCTACGACATCACCCAGGGCACCATCGACGGCCTGGTAACCCACGCCGACCGCGCCGTGCGCCGCACCGCCTGGACCCATTACGCCGACACCCACCTGGCCTTCAAAAACACGATGGCCAACGCCCTGGCCGCTGGCGTGAAGCAGGATGTGTTCAGCATGCGGGTGCGCGGCTACAAAAATTCGCTGGAAGCGGCGCTCGCCAGCAACTTCATCCCCACCGAGGTTTTCCACAACCTGATCAACACCTATAAGGCCAATCTGCCCACCTGGCACCGCTACTGGAACATCCGCCGCCGGGCGCTGGGCTACGACAGGCTGTACCCGTACGACGTGAAGGCACCGCTGTCGCTGGACCCGCCGCATGTGAGCTATGAAACGGCCGTTGATTGGATCGCCACCGGCATGTTACCCCTGGGGCAAGAATACGCCGCCACCCTGCGCAGCGGTGCGCTAGAGGAGCGCTGGGTGGATGTTTACCCCAACCAGGGCAAGCGCATGGGCGCGTTTTCGTCGGGTGTGAAGGGCACCCACCCGTTCATCATGATGAGCTACACCGACAATCTGTTTGGCCTGAGCACCCTGGCCCACGAACTGGGCCACTCGATGCACTCTTACCTGACGTGGCAAACACAGCCCAACATGAGCTACAGCCGCTACGGCCTGTTTGTCGCCGAGGTCGCTTCCAACTTCAACCAGGCCATGGTCCGGGCGCATTTGCTGGAAGCCAACAGCAGCCCCGAATTCCAGATTGCCGTCATCGAAGAAGCGATGGCCAACTTCCACCGCTACTTCTTCATCATGCCCACGCTGGCGCGGTTTGAGCTGGAAATCCACGAACGCGTCGAGCGCGGCCAGGCGCTGAACGCCGATACGCTCAACAACCTGCTGGCCGACCTGTTCAGCGAAGGTTTTGGCGGCGAGGTTGAGGTAGATCGGGAGCGCGTGGGCATCACCTGGGCGCAGTTCCACACCCACCTGTACTCCAATTTTTACGTGTACCAGTACGCCACGGGGATTTCGGGGGCGCACTCTTTGGCCCAGGGCATTCTGGCAGGCAAAGATGGCGCGGTTGACAATTACCTGAGCTTCCTCAAGGCGGGCGGCTCGGTCTTCCCGCTGGAGGCGCTCAAGATTGCCGGGGTCGATATGACTTCGCCGGAGCCGGTGGAAACGACGTTTGGCGTGTTAGCCGGGTATGTGGACCGGTTGGAGGCTTTGGTGGGACAGCGGGGATAATTGGGTAATTTTGTAATTGGGTAATTGAGGTAGGAACGGCCGTGTCTTTTGAGTGATACGGCCGTTTTCCATATACTACTTATGCCTGGATAAAAGTTTACCCTGTTCCAGCTCGTACACTTGGTCGCACACGTCGCCTAGTTCTTGAGCTGAATGACTGGTCAACAAGATGGTGTTGCCTGCTGCTGCTAATTGGCGAATGATCGCTTGAATTTCGGCCGTTCCATCCCGATCAATATTGCTAGTAGGTTCATCCAGAATCAACAATTTTGGCTCTTCCATCAACGCCTGAGCTAGACCAAGTCTTTGGCGCATCCCGGTTGAATATTTGCCCACGCTTACCTTGTTGCTGGGGTCTAAGCCAACTGTCTTTATGCTGTTCCGAATTTGCTCATCATCAATTTTATTTTGGATCATGGCTAATAGTTTTAAGTTACGAAACCCACTGAGATGATTGATGAATCCGGGACCATCAATTAAAACGCCTATTCGGCCAGGGAACTCTACCTCTTGCCCTACAACCTGATTCCAGACTCTTACTTGCCCCAGATCTGGCCGCATGAAGCCGCAAATGATACGTAACAAGACGCTTTTGCCGCTGCCATTATGTCCGCTGATGCCAACGATCTGACCAGGTGCAACTTTTAAAGAAACAGTATCCAAAATTGACTGGTTTTGAAATTTTTTGGAAATCCCTTCGGCTTCAATAACCCAGTGATCCATGATGACCTCTATTGATAGTTTAAATGACCAGCAAACTCGTGATGTTGGAAGACAATCAAGCCAACAGATATACACATTAATAAATAGGCACCCATAGCAAGTAAGGAACCGATTAAATGAGCCGCACCACTTTGCAGTAAGTGGGCTAGAACGGCCGTTTGCGCCACCGGCAGATAGGGCAATAGGTTTGGATAATTTGATCCTAAGAGCCAGCAACCCAGTAAGAACACCACCATCATTAAAAGTGTCTGGCTGCGCGAACGAGTGAGCAGAAGCAGTAATAGCTGCATACAGCCTAAAATGGTCAACGTCATCCAGTACAAGGCAAAAATCTGACCATAAAACAGCAGCCCACTCGCTTCTATGGCAGCCTGGCCAACCAGCCAGTTAACGCCAAGAAAAATCGCTAGATAAACCAGAGCCAACGCGGCAATTGCTGCCACATTGGCCAGCCACCAACGCGATCGGCTGCCTAATCTGGGTAAAAGAAACACATGCTGCTGCCAAATGATGGAAACGGCCGTTTCCCCTAACAAGGCTAAAAACAGCACAAAAATCAGAAACCAGCGCAAAAAAATGAGCGAAAAAATCGGTGTTTCCAGGGCTGGCCCGACCAAACTTGCAATCGGCGCTGCGGGCACCTTTACCAGGCGCAACGAATCCAATGCCGAGCCAACCGCCATTTGCCTTTCAATCCAGACAGAGACAAGCCCTAGACCTACCACAAGAAACCAGAGCCGCCCTAATACCATTTCTATAATCAACCAAACCCCATGCAACCACGATCGCAAAATAGAACGAGTCACAGAGCCAGCCCGGTCAACCTCCCAGACGACAATCAAAAATAGGAAAAAATACCAAACTGCCCAGTACGATGTTAACCGCAAAAAAGAAAGCGATAGCTCCCCACTCCAAACATAAAGCATCGGCTTCCCAATATCTGCGATGGCCCATAAACCCCAAATAGAGCTTAGGCCCTCAGAAAGAAGCCCACTCAGGTTGAGCGCAATGGCAATAACAAAACCCAATCCCGCACGATGCGTCAGCTGCCCCACCACAAAAGCAACCCCACCCAGACCCAACCAGCTCAATAAAACAAACCAGACTGTGCCGAACCAAACTGTAACTTGTGACCGATACGTTTCACTTAAAGCTGCACCATAATAAGCCAGTAACTTTTCACTCCAACCGGGGGCAGGGTTATTGACAAAGGGAACAACTGCAACTTCAACGAACAATATCACGGCCGCCCAGTAAACAAGCGTGAGCAGGGCAAAAACCGCCGCCTTTGCCGACCACAACCGGGCGCGAGACCCTAACCGAAAGATGACCAGATCATCATAACGCTGTTGGCCGCCAATATTGGCGACGATAAACAAGTAAATTGGGTTGACAATGTAATAACGCAAGTTGGCACTGCCAAACAAAATAAGCGAACCATCACCATAGCCACTACGCAGTCCCTGATAAGGTGCCAGCTGAACGGCCGTTACCAACCCAAAGAACAGCAAACTGGCGGGAATTACCCACCAATGGCTTTGATTGTGCAAAGTGATTTCGGCAACGGCCGTTAGCCAGGATCGCCTGTTTCTATGAATCAACACCTCAGGCTACCCGCTGCCCATTAACACGCCAGTTCCGACCAAACACAACCAGGATAAATCCTAAACTACCCCCATAAATCAGAAAATAATTAACCAGCATCGTTAGCATGGAACTATTGGTATTTACTTCAGGCACTATCGCTACAGGTGGAATCCACCCGTACAAACCTAAGATATCGCTTAACAGCGTTGTCACCAGAAAAATAAGGAAAGGGCTGGCCAGTACCACGTACCTATTTCTTGCCACACAGCTCACGGCAAAACCTAACGTGGCGTAGGCCCCGCCAAACAAAAACCCGAGGCCAATGCGACCTAAAATATATAAACCTGGTGCCGTTTCAAAAACATGGCCTCTGGGTGAATGGGGAATCCCTATGATGGATACCTTAACGCCATCCACGTAAAGTGGCGGCAGGTGGAGCGGAAATAACACAGCCGCAATACCAAAAGCCAACGCCATTGACAAAGAAACGGCCAGCGCTCCCACTAACCAGTTGGCTATCAGCTTGCTCAATAAATAATGCCAATACCCTGCCCTGTAGATGGCATAGCGCATATAGCCGCTTTCTCGATCCGCTACCAGCGAATCAGCGTAAGGAACAGTAGCACCTAAAACTGCTACATAAATAAATGGCGTCAGTGTGAGGGCTAGCAGGAAAACTTCAAAGGCATTAAAGTAATATGGAGGATAACCAAATTGCGGATTTGCTTGTGCCTGTGTGTAAAAGGACCAGCTATCTAAAAAACCATAGGCGATAACGGCCGTATTCACCAATACAACAACAAAAAAGCTTTTATTGCGAAAGGCGCGATTGAGTTCTGAACGAAGCATAAACACCATCCATCGTTTAAATTCACCACACACAAAAGAGACAGAAGCAATGCCTCTGTCTCTTTTCTATCTGTCAAAGCCAAAACTTCAGGTTAGGGGTCAGGACTCCATTGACCAATTGACTGCACAGAAACGAGGTTGTTGTTCTTCAACGCCAGGTGCACAGTCTGGCTAGGCGTTCCAGAATTAGCCAGGGACTGGGATGAGCCAGATGGAAAGTCCACCCAAGATGACAGCGATGAATTGTCCACTTTCTCCAACCGTACTTTTAAGGTATACCCCGCACCATGTGAGCCGCTCACCTGATAGTTGCCAAAGGCTGTCTTGGTAACATTCCCCGTCCTGTTTACACCACCAAGCCGGGGCACGGTCATGTTATAGTTGTACCATGCAGCAAATACCTGGCTCACCGAAAATGTCAGCATCAAAGCAAGAGCTATACCAATCATAAATCTTTTTCGATTCACGCTCCACGTACCTCCATTTGTCATTCAATTTTTGTAGCCATTTGGATTGGATTGGTGCGCACAAGAATGCTGCTTTGTCAGCTTATCATTGATGATCTTAGCATAAACAAGGTCCACTGTAACCTAGAGTTTTGTATAGTTTTTTCGGTTTTGCAGATGAATGAAAAATGAGAGAGGAAAGCGACCTATGGAAATGTATAGGTCATGGGTGCACGGATTGTTTGTTGTTACGATAAACGCGGAACGAGGCCTGAGCCTGTCGCAGGCCGGCCTGCGACAGGCTCAGGCCTCGACTTGCATCAATAATTCTTCCGGGCACACATGGGTCAATCGGCGGTTGACGCCGCCGCCATGCTGGTTTACTGTTGAAGTATGGAAATCCCAGAACAGATTGCCAGCCAATGGGCCGCAAGACAAAAAGAATTTGAAGTTGTGTGGTGGCTGCTGCCCATCCAACAAGAGGCAATTGATGAGGACGTGGCAGTAAAACTGCAAAACCGCATTACCGCCTGCCTGCTCATGACGCCGTTTGAACCTGAATCCGGTCAAAAGGTGGGCCTGGCCCTGGCACGGCCGTTTGGTTTTCACCTGGAGAAGTTGGGGCGGCTGCAAAACCTGCTAGCCGAGCAGCTTTTTCTTGGCCTGAATGACACGCAGATAGCCTGGCTGGCTCCCCGCCTGATCGCCTTTTGGGTCGCCATGACGGTGGGCTATGGCCAGGCAGTGCAGCAGTTTTATGTGGCGGAGCAGGCGGCGCAGCAGCAAAAGCTCCTGGCCGAGTTCCAACAACTCGCAGTCCAGGTCAGTGAAACTGAGGAACGTTTTGCGGCACTGTTTGAGGCTTCAGCCCAGCCTGTGTTTTTGCATGAAAACGGCCGTATTCTCACCATCAACCACGCCGTCACCCAAACGTTCGGCTACACAGCCGAAGACCTCGTGGGCCAAACGGTGCAAAGCCTCATTCAAACCATGACGCTCCCTGCAGAACAGGCAAAAATTCTCCAAGAAATGGAGAGTGGACTGGCACGGCCGTATCATACCCAATGCCTCACCAAAGAAGGAACGGCCGTCTCAGTCGCAGCAGCCACCCGCCACGTGAACTACCGTGGTCGAACCGTACGCATGATAATTTTGTCGCCATGCGATGATACCGCCACGCCACTGCCAGAACTCGATGAGGCGGAGCTTTCGCCACGGCAGCTAGACGTCTTACACAGGATGACGCAAGGCCTTACCGACAAGGAAATTGCCGAAATATTGGATATTTCTATGGCCACTGTCAACCATCACAAGGCAAAGATTTTTGCCAAGCTGCGCGTCAATACCCGGGCCAAAGCTATCGCCTGGTCCTGGCAAAAATTGCCTCCATTGCTTGACTAAGCGCTAATTAACGCGGCGAACCACATTCCCCACAAACCAATAGGGGCCTTCACAATGAGCCAGCATCTCTTCCTGCATGGTTTCCGCGATAAGAGTAGGTGGTGGGCAATGGCTTACAGCCGCGTGAGAAAAATACGGCCGTAACCCCCAAAATTAACAAAACGGCAACAACTTTCAACCATTTGGTTGGCAAAATTAGAATCCTTCTATCAGCACTCTGGGCCAGGCGTGGGATGAGGACCCGCTTCATATTCTGGCACCAACGTTTCCAAAACATTGCCCTGCGCATCCAGGACCCGCAGCTGGCAAAAGCTGGGGGCCACCTCTACGCGGAAAGCAAAAACATCGTCTTCCCCTTCATCTTGCAAAACCGTGCCATCATCTAGCACAGCTTCGATTGATTCGGCCGTTGGGGAGAGAATTTCACCAGCAAGGAGACGGTAATCAAACGTGAGGTCGCGCCCTTTTCCCTGAAAGTTAAAATCGCTCAAAGCATAGTCAATGAGCTTGCCCGTCAAATCTTCTGCCAAGCGGGTTGAGCTGCCAATTTGTCCCTCGTGCCACGTCCCTAAATCCTGGCGGAAAACTGCGTAGCCCATCATGGAATAGCCTGCCTGCTGGGGGTCATCACCGGTAAAAAGAACGATGGCCCCCTCATCAAAATACCGGATGCCAAATTTATCCAGCGCAGAGCTGCTGCCAAGGGTGTTGGGTAAAACGCGCTCGCGAAACCTGGATTCCACCTGCTGCGAGGCTGTACAGCCAGGTAACATCAGGAGGAGCATAAGTAAAATGAAACCAATCAGCCTTTTGTTCATAAGCAGATCTCCGGGAGCCGCTAAATGCAAACCTTCATTTTTGCCTTAAAGAACCTTTTAACAACCAACCAATCGTTATCCCAAGCCAAAGTGAAGGAATTTGCGAGTACATAGGCCAATCGAAGCAGAAAGGTAAAAAAGACGGCTGTTCCCTGGACGCCCAATTTGGCAAGATACTCATGTCCCTGATTAAAAGCTTCCATTTAAGTTGCACGAATTCCCCACTTCTATTGCAAGTAAGATCAACCTATCGCAGAGCCATTACAGTAGCTTCACTCACAAAACAACAAACAAAGCAACCCCGAAATATTTTTACTTACCCTTGATTTTTGAAACACTGTTTTCTTCTTCCAACTAGCATGGCCAACAACCTTCCATGTTTTCAACAGCTATAAAAGCCAGTGGGGATGGAGCCTACTTTGTCTATAAAAAAGCAAGAAATGGTAAAAGGTACCCTTACCATTTCTTGCTTTTTAGACTGCCCATTCGCAAATAGATTAGCAGAATTGGCGAATAAGCTTAAAGTACGACTTAGGGGTAGATGTTGTAGTTATATGGTTGCCAGGGTGAAGGACTGGATCCATTATGGTTAAAGTCATGTACACCGTGTGCCATTAAGCCATTAACGGGTGAAACAAATGCATAGGGCCAATATATCGAGGCAGCATTACTGGACGCAGTTATTGCACTGGGTCCCCGGTACACGGAATCATAGTAATTACCATTGACTCGCCGATCACATTGCCACCAAGTCCAACCAATCACGTTGATAGTAGTGGACGGGCTAGTGTAACTCAAAATATCACATGTCCCACTGTATTGCGCCTGACCAGGGAAAGATCTGACTCTACCATAAGCAGTTACACCGCTAAGGAAAAATTCTTCATTTTATTGCTCCTTCCCGACAGCACTTAAAGCGTTGGCATATAATTGAGCCATATCTTCAGGCAACCCAGGCATAAACTCTGTTACTAAATGATCCCATTTTTCCCTTAAATGCCAGTTACCATCCTCATTTAAGAGTTGTACCTCGGTTGACAACAGCTGACCCGTTGATGCATCAATGGAATATATTATCTTTCCACTTAGGATAGTGGTCTGTTGAATGCTGTCCTCTAGAGGTTGTTCATATGATTCTTCCACTGTAACAATATATTGCTCGTTGTCTAAGTAAGCCCACATCTTGACGTTTGCCTGTGTTTGCATTGAATCGAGTGAATTAGCTACATCCGAAATCGGAAGAATGACCTGATTTGACAAATTTCGCATTTGGTATTGCGCTTGAACAAACCCTCTCGCCTGCAAAGTTAAATTAAACCATTGATCATCGACCAATACCGACTCCTGGTGAATTGTGCCGTCACTGGAGACTACGAGGCTTATGGCTTCACTGTATGAACCTCGTTCATCAACGTGATACCAACTCTCGAATTGCGCAGAATCAGGAACAAGTTCTTCCCTAGGTACCAGTTCACCAGTCGCGGCTGAGTTTACATTCTCGCTTCCTAGTTGATCTTTCGGTGTATAGGGTTGAGATACGGTGTGAAGCCATCCGGGCTTGTATAGGAGCGTTTCTTCCTGCTGTTGGGCGAATTCCTTAACCATGTTAATAACGATGTCCATGTTTGTTTGAGGATTGTCTTTGGTTCCTATCGTGTCCAGCAACGCTTCTGTGGGCAATTCCGTTGGTGATTCTGTCAATGATTCCGCTGCTGCAATGGTTGCCGGAGCTGTCTCAGTTGTGATATTGGCTGCCTGCTCCGGCTCGTTCTGATTGATCAAGGGCACAATATCGCCGCTGTCAGATTGGGTTGACTCAACAGCAGTTACGACTTCACCGTCGGTGTTTTCTGTAGCTTCACCGGCTTGTACTTGTGGCAACAAGAGGGTGAGAGCACCTAAAATAACCAGCAAAGTTATCCCTACTCCAGCCATGATGTACTGAAATTTGTTTTTCATATTCAAATCTCCTTTTCATCACTAAAGATTCTAGCAATACTGTAGTGAAATTTCTTTGCTATCATGAGAATTTCCCAGCCGCCATCATAGCATGGAACCGGGGGCCTGTAACCTATAGTTTTCTATAGTTTTTTCGGGTTTGCAGATGAATGAAAAATGAGAGCGGGAAGCAACCTATAGAAATGTATAGGTCCCAGACAACATATTTTTATTTTTGTGCCTTCACAAAAGGGGCTGTCGCTGTTTTGTCAACGACCGTTTCCCGTGTACAATCCCCTGCCAACAACACAACACCCGTCACGAAGAGGAAATCCCCCATGACAACTGTCCCCATGCAGACCCAGGCGTCCCTTACCACCCGGCGTGAGCGGTGGGCCTGGTACCTGTACGATTTTGGCAACTCCGCCTACGCCGCCGTTGTCCTGCTGGCCGTCTATTCCGCCTACTTTCAGGGCAGCGTCGTCGGCGGTGCCGAAGGTTCCCGGCTGTGGGGGCTGGCCGTGGGCATCGCCATGCTCGTCGTCGCCATCACCTCCCCCATCCTGGGCACCATCGCCGACTTTTCCGGCTCCAAGAAGAAGTTTTTGCTCTTTTACACCGCCATGGCCTGCCTGTTTACCGCAGGCCTTTTTTTTGCCACGCCGGGCAATGTGGCCATCGGCATGGGCTTTTTTATCCTGGCCGAAATTGGCTACCGCAGCGCCCAGGTGTTTTACAACGCCCTGCTGCCCGAGATTGCCGAGCCGCACGAAGTGGGCCGCGTTTCGGGCAATGGCTGGGCCATCGGCACCCTGGGCGGCATCCTCTGTCTGGTCCTCATTTTGCCCCTCATTGTGCTGATTGGCGGTGATTTGATTATTCGCACGACGTTGGTGATTACGGCCGTCTTCTACACCCTCTCCGCCATTCCCATCTTCCTCTGGCTGCCCGAGCGCGCCAAACCCAATCCCCTGCCCGCTGGCGAAAACTACGTAGGCTACGCCTTCAAACAGCTGGGGCAAACCATCAAAACCGCCCGCCAGTTCAAAGAATATCTCAAGTTCATGGCCGCCTACCTGGTGTTTAACGATGGCGTGATCATGGCCCTCAACTTCGCCGCCATCATTGGCGCGGTGCTGTATGGCATGGACCAGACCCAGCTCATCATTTTTGTCATCATCGTCCAGGTGAGCAACGTCGCGGGCGCTTACGCCTTTGGCTTTTGGGTAGACAGGCTGGGCGGGAAACGCTCCCTCGCTCTCTCCATCGTCACCATGATCATTGCCATCATCTGGCTTTACCTGAACCAAAGCGTCACCGGGTTTTATCTGGTGGGCATTCTGGCTGGCTTTGCTATGGCGGGTATTGAATCGGTCAGCCGGACGATGGTGAGCTTTTTTGCCCCATCCGGCCGCAGCGGCGAGTTTTACGGCTTTTTTGCCGTCGCCGGGCGCTCGTCTTCCTTCATCGGCCCGGCCGTGTACGGCTTCATTGCCGCCGAGGCGGCGCTTTGGTACCAGGCACAGGGAGAAACGGCCGTTACCGCCGAACAGCTTGGTCAAAAAATGGCCATCCTCTCCATTGGCATCTTTTTGCTGGTGGGCCTGGCCATGCTCGCCTTTGTTAAAGAAAAGAAAGCCCGTTGATATAGATAATACATTTTGGTTCTTCGGGAATTTATGGGGTTGACAGCCCGTGAAACGTGAAACGTGTCCAGAGTGAATCACGTTTCACGTTTCACGCAAAACCCCACGAAATCCGAAAGACCCTACATTTTTTCCCACAAAAGGAGCAGACATGATCTTCAAAAGCCCTTATCCCGACGTAGACATACCCGACATTTCATTAACCGAGTTTGTTCTGTCGCGCACCCGGCAGTTTGGCGACAAACCGGCGCTGATTGATGGACCCAGCGGCCGTACCATCACTTACGCCCAGCTGGGCGGGGCCATCCGCCTGGTGGCGTCCAGCCTGGCCAAACGTGGTTTTGGCCAGGGTGACGTGCTGGCCATCTACAGCCCCAACATTCCCGAATATGCCGTCGCCTTCCACGCCGTTTCCCTGCTGGGAGCCACCGTCACCACCGTCAACCCGCTCTACACGGCGCAGGAACTGGCCCACCAGCTGAAGGATGCCGGGGCGAAATATTTGGTAACCATTTCCCTCTTTTTGGAGAATGCCAAAACGGCCGCTGCCCAGTCCAACATCGAAGAAATCTTCACCTTCGACCCGGTCGAGGGCGCTACTCCCTTCGCCACCCTGCTGCAAAGCGACGGCTCCCTGCCTGAAATTAGCATCAATCCGGCCGAAGACGTGGTGGTAATGCCCTACTCCAGCGGCACCACCGGCTACCCCAAGGGCGTCATGCTCACCCACCGCAACATCGTGGCCAACCTGGTGCAGATGGACGGCATCACCGGCATCGACATCACCAACGAAAACGACATCATCATGGGCATTTTGCCCTTCTACCACATCTACGGCATGGTCGTCATCATGAACATGAGCCTGTCACGCGGGGCCACCATCGTCACCATGCCCCGGTTTGACATGGTGCAGTTCCTGGAGCTGGTGCAAAAGCACAAAGTGACTCGCGTCAACCTGGTACCGCCCATTTTGGTCGGCCTGGCCAAACACCCCATCGTCGATCAGTATGATCTTTCCTCGCTGGTAGAGCTCTTCTCCGGGGCTGCGCCGCTGGGCCAGGCGCTGGCCGATGAGGTCAAGAATCGCCTGCACTGCCGCGTTGTCCAGGGCTACGGCCTCACCGAAACCAGCCCCGTCACCCATGTCTACAACCAGACGATGACCGATGCCGAAAAGCTCGCCTCGATTGGTCCCGCCGTACCTAACACGGAAGTCATGTTGGTCGATCCGACCTCGGGCGAACCCGTGGGCCGCAACGAGCGCGGCGAGCTTTGGATCCGCGGCCCGCAGGTGATGAAAGGTTACCTGAACAACCCAGACGCCACCGACGCCACCATCGACGAAGAAGGCTGGCTGCATACCGGCGACATTGGCTACATAGACGACGAAGGCTTTTTCTACATCGTCGACCGCCTCAAGGAGCTGATCAAATACAAGGGTTTCCAGGTCGCCCCGGCCGAACTGGAAGCGCTGCTGCTCTCCCACCCGGCCATCGCCGACGTAGCCGTCATCCCCAGCCCGGACGAAGAGGCGGGCGAAGTGCCCAAGGCGTTTGTGGTGCTCAAGAAGGAAGCCACCGCCGAAGCGATCATGGAATGGGTGGCCGAGCGCGTTTCGCCGCAGAAAAAGGTGCGCCGCATCGAGTTTGTCAGCGAGGTGCCCAAGTCGCTCTCTGGCAAGATTTTGCGCCGCATCTTGGTGGAGCAAGAACGCGCCAGGCTGAGCAATTAAGTAAGCAGGTAATTGAGTAATTGGGTAATTAGGGGTTATTCATTACCCAATTACCCAATTACTTCCCAAAGGATTGTCATGAACACTCTACCAGAAACCGCGCCTGCTTTCGTGGCGATGGCGCACCAGATTGTGTGGGCCACGGTAGCGACGGTTGACGGCAACGGCCGTCCCCGCTCCCGCATTCTCCACCCCATCTGGCAGTGGGATGGGACGCAGTTGGTGGGCTGGATTGCGACGGGGCCAACGGCCGTAAAACGCGCTCACCTGCAAAACAGCCCCTTCGTCTCCGTCAACTACTGGACCCCCAGCCACGACACGTGCGCCGCCGAATGCCGCGTCACCTGGGCCTTCGACGACCAAACCCGCCAGATGGTCTGGGATTTGTTCCTCAATGGGCCCGAGCCAGTTGGCTACGACCCCCGCATTGTACCCGCCTGGACCAGCCCCACAGTGGACGCCTTTGCCGCCTTGAAGCTGGAACCGTGGCGGCTGCGCGTTTTTCCCGGCACCGTCCTCATGGGCCAGGGCGGCAGCGTACTCACCTGGCAAGATTCGTAGCCCAAAGTAGAGGTCGTGCCTTACCCGCTCTGTCACCGCTGACGCTATGCACCTTGTTACGTTCATGTTGCCATTTAGCGGTCCATCCTGTAAACTTTTGCATCATAAATGATGTCTTTTATGATGTAAAAGGTGGCAGTAATGAGTACAAATATTGTTCCAGTGAGTGATTTAAGACGAGAAGCGAGCCGTGTCGTGAACACCGTTCGCGAAGGCAACGAGGTTGTTTATATTACCCAACACGGCCGTCCGGCAGCCGTCCTGGTCAATTTTGAGCAGTATGAGGCAATGGTTGCCCAACTGGAGGCCCAAAAGCAACAGCCTGTTTACAGAGTCGCCGAAAAAAAGGGGACCTTTGCCACCCTCGCCGAAATGGCCCAGGATTTAGGCGTCGATGATTTGGCAGAGCAGCACGATCATTACCTCTACGGCACCGAGAAAACATGAAAGCCGCGATTTTTATCGATACCAGCTACTTTCTCGCTTTGCTCAACAGCCGGGACAAATATCATCAAACCGCTAAAAACCTGGCCGAGCAGATGACACCCCCATTTGTAACCAGCAATGCCGTTCTTTTTGAATTGGGCAACGCCCTGGCCAAACCACCCCATCGCCAGTTAGGCGTTGTTACCTTGCAGCAAATCCGCGCCGATGCCGATATCGAAGTTGTGCCGGTCGACGAAAATCTTCTCAATGCGGCCGTTGCGCTTTACCAGTCTCGCCCAGACAAAGCGTGGGGGTTAACCGATTGTGCCTCGTTTGTTATTATGCAGCAGCGTCAACTTGAAGAAGCATTAACAACTGACAAGCATTTCGAACAGGCAGGCTTCAAGCGACTGCTGTCCAACTGATTTTCCTCGCATGACCAACATTGAAATTTGCTTAACGGGCATTGAATCGGCGCTGGCGGCGCAGGCAGGCGGCGCAGACCGCATTGAGCTGTGCGACAATCTGGCCCAGGGCGGCACCACGCCCAGCCTGGGCCTGATGACCGAGGTGCGGCGGCGGCTCCACATTGCCGTGCACGTGATCATCCGGCCGCGCGGTGGCGATTTTTGCTACAGCGAAGCCGAGTTTGCCGTGATGCAGCACGATGTGCTGGCGGCCAAAAAGATCGGCGTTGCTGGCGTGGTGCTGGGCGTTTTGCGGCCAGATGGCACCATCGACAAGCTGCGCTGCCGCGAACTGATCGAGCGGGCACTGCCGTTATCCATCACCTTCCACCGCGCCTTCGACATGACGCCGGATCCGTTTGCCGCGCTGGATGATTTGCTGGAGTTGGGGGTTGATCGGTTGTTGACGTCGGGACAGGCAGGAACGGCCGTACAGGGCCAGACCCTCATTCGCGATCTGCAACAGCGGGCCGGGGAGCGCTTAACCATCATGGCCGGTGGGGGCGTCAACGCCCAAAACGCGCTACAACTGCTGGCGGCCACCGGCATTCGTGAGCTGCATGCCGGGTCCAGCTGCACCGAACTGGTGCCTAGCCAGATGACCTTTCAAAATCCAAATCTGGTGCTAGGGAATGATGCGGCAGCATCGGAATACGCCGTTCCGCAAATAACGGCCCGACGCGTTCGCGAACTGGTAACGGCCGTCAGAGTGGCCCCATCTCCCTGACAACTACGCGTCTGACCCCAGCCGGGCGGCCAGTGCCTTCGCCTCGTCGATCCAATCCTGAATGTCCGCCACCTGCCAGTTCTTCTTTTTAATGATGGTGGCAATTTGCTGAGCCTCGCATTTAGCCAGTTCGCTAAAGGAGTTAATGCCAAACTCGTTGAGGCGGCGGGCATAAGCCGGGCCAATGCCGCGAATGAGCTGAAGCTCATTTTTACCGCTGTACTGCATCATCGTGTGGGCATCTTCGACGTTGTCTTGCAAAGTCTGGATGTGTTTATCGGCCGTATGCAATTTTTCTTGCGCGGCGGTCAGTTCCTGGCGCACCGCTTCTGCTTCTTGCAGTTGTTTTTCCAGTGTAGCAATGCGGGCATTTTGCTCGGCGGCGGTCAGCTCGGCCTCTTGCAGTTGCGTGAGGGCTAAATCCTTTTCCGCTTCAATGGCACTAAACTGCACCTCAGCGGCGGCCACTTTTTGCTCAAGCGCAGCGAGGCAATCCTGTGCTTGCTGCCCAGCGTCATTGGCCTGCGCCACTTTGGCTTCCAGGAGGGCTATCTCCGCTTCCACCAGCTGAAAATCCCCCACCAACCGGTTATGCTCCGCTTCGCTGGCGGCCAGCTTTTCTTCGGCCATCAAACTCAGCCCTTCCAGCTCTTCCAACCGATCTTGGGCTTCCAACAAATTTTCGCGGAGCGCTTCGTTGGTCTGAATCGTGGTTTGCAGCTGGTCGCGGCTGGCTTCAATTTCGGCCAGCTGCCGGGCGATGGTGGCTTCGAACTGGGTAGTGTCTTGCACGGCCGTTTGCGACGCCATCTTCACCGCCTGAACCTCCTGCTCCAACGCCCGGTGCCGAATTTGAAACTTTTGTAGATCAGCGTGTGCTTTGCTTTTTTCCGCGTTGGCATCCTGCACCCGCCGTACCAACGTCTGGCTGTCCAGCCACAGCGCCAGCAGGGCACCGGTCACCAGACCAACAAACGCGGCCAAAATAACTTCAACTGTCATACCCTACCTCACTCCATTAACGGTTTGGCTGCAGAGCTCTGGCCTCAGCCAGGATGTTCTCAGCACGTCCCAGGCGGATTTGCAAAATATCGGCCAGGGCTGCGGCGGAAAGCGCCTGTAGACTGGCAAAAGTGGTAATGCTGGCGGCCTGGAGACGGCCGTTAAACACCTCCCCTATCCCCTTCACCTGGGTCAGGTCATCGGCAGCGGCCGTTTCGCTTACCTCAGCCGCCCACGAACGAGATAAAAAGGAAGGCACCTCGCTGACCACGGCGGGCAGCGAAATATTGCGCAAAATTCCCGGTTCTTCACCGTGTTCCAGCGATTCTTTAAGCTGGCGCGCCCGCTTCTCCGTGGCAGCCAGCTTGTCCAGCAGCGCCAGAGCCCCATCCTCGGCCGAGGTGCTCTTTTGCCAGTACCAAAAAAGCAGCCCCACCAATCCACCAATCAGCAGGCCAATCAAAAAATTGACGGAATGTTTTTCTCGCATACGGAACCTTCTTTATGAGGTATACATAACACACGGTTTGCCCCTCATTCTAATGGGTTCTAGCGGTATATGCAAAACTTGGCTCTTTGGGAATTCAGAGGGGCGCAGCCCGTAAAGCGTGAAACGTGAAACGTGATCGGCGTGACATCACGTTTCACGCTTCACGCCAAACCTCACAAAAAGCGCACCTGGCGGCGTTATTTAGAGGGGTTATGCGGAGGGTTGATCTTGCAAAAAGCGGTTGAGCGCTTCGCGGGCGGCGGGCAGATGCTGCATGGCCCGCCAGTTGCCCACAATGGCGTGGGGTGAATCCAGTTCCAGGAGCAGCGCAAACGGGTCGGTTTGGGTGGGGAAACCAGCGGCTTTGGTTTGCTGCCAATACGGCCGTAACCCATCCCGCCACGCCCCATAATTCTGCCGCAGCCACGGCCACACCTCGGCAAACTCGGGGGCAGCTGTCGCCACCGGCATCTTTTTGCGATGCACCAGCACCGTCAACCGCTCCAGACGGTCCCAATGCTCGATGAATTGGGTAAGCGACCGGTTGGTTGTCCATTGAGTCAGAAAGCGGGTAAATGGGTTCATGGCTAGCGGCAAATAATGATGGGTTGTTTATACTCCAGCAAAACACGGTTGAGCGTGCTGCCCAACACCAGGCTTTTCATCGAGCTCAGGCCAAAACCGCCCATGATCATAAAATCAGCAGCGACCTGTTCGGCCGTTTCCAGCAGCGTTTGCGCCGTGGGGCCAACGGGCAGCAGATAAGTTGCCGTCACCCCGGCTAACCCCAGGTACGTTTTGGCGCGGGATTGAATGCGCGTGGCGATCTCCAGCTTGCCATTGCTGTTGTTGCTCACCGTCACCACCGTCAGGCCAATTTGCCAGCGGCTGGCCAGATAGGTAGCCACAAACAGCGCTTCTTCGGCTTTGGGGCTGCCGTCGTAAGCCAGCAGGGCATGTTGCAGCGACGAAGCGGCCGTAGGCACCACCATCACCGGGCGCGGCGTGCGCTTGAGAATGGTTTGCAGGCCCGAAGCCAGACGCCCCAAGATGGACAGCCCCGGCGGGCGGTTCAGGGCCAACATCACCAGGTCAGAGTAGGCCGCCCGGGCCACCACCTGCCGCGCCACAGTACCCCACTCAACGCTGAAATTGGCCGGTATGCCAGCCTCGCCCGTCCGTCGGCTAAACTCCTGACGAATAGGTTCAATGATCGCCTCGGATTCGGTATCTTTGGGGTCGGCCACGTAAATGCCGCGCAGACGGCCGTTTTCCCGCTGCACCAGCAAAATCGCCTGATCCACCACGCGCCAATCGTCGGGATGGCCAGAAATGGCCACCAGCGTCTCATCAAACAGGTGGTCGGTGGCCCGCTTGGCGATGCGCTCTTCGCGCCACTGGCCCGGCGCCGGACCACTTTCCAGCTCATCGGGCACAACAGCATCCAAAACACGGGAAATAGCCGTGCCGGTCTTTTTTTTGCGCGCGAGGTCGGTAACGGCCGTACCCGGATCCACTTCCCAGCCCAGCGCCTCTTCCAGCTCGGCCCGATGTTCCGCCAGCAGCCAGTAAATGTCTGC
This sequence comes from Anaerolineae bacterium, assembly GCA_020848035.1. Lineage (GTDB taxonomy): Bacteria > Chloroflexota > Anaerolineae > Promineifilales > Promineifilaceae > Leptofilum. The sequence continues at coordinate 81,220 of JADLAX010000010.1, forward strand.
TTCCGTGCGCTCCGGGAAGTTGCGAATGATGCCCTGTTCACGAACCATCTCTACCACCGGCATGTACACCGCATCGTACCAATGTGCCACGGCTTCTTCGTAAGCCACATCCCGCTGAAAGTCCAGCCCCATGTAATAACGATGCACGTCGATATGGTCCAGCAGCACCGAATACTGGGCGCAAAACGTCATCAACAGGTCGGCCTCGGGTCGCAGCTTGTCCAGGTTCGTCCGTTCTAAAAACTCGGCGTACCGGCTTTTGCAAATGATCTCGTTGGGATTGTCGTGGACCGTGAGCGGGACACGCGTTTTGACTTCCGTCACAAAAGCAGAAATGGTTGGCATGCCCAGCTGGCGGGCAATCGAAACGCGGTGATTGCCATCGATGACAAAATAAGCATCCCCCAGCTGGTACACCTCGATGGGCGGCACGCCGGTCAGGTCGGAAACGGCCATTTTAACCCGCGCCCAGCGCTCTTCGCTGGTGTTGCTTTTGGGCAAAAAGCTGCGGGTAAAATCGTTATACCGCCCAACGCTGCCAATAATCTTGTCAACCGGGATGTCTTGCAGGCCGCGTTCACGCAGGTTGGTGACCTTCAGCTTTTTGCGAATGTCATCGTAAGAGAGCAGCTCGGTGGATTCGCCGGTAAACCGGGCCAACAGCTGCTGCATCGCCGCCTGGCGCCGCGCCTGATGAAAATCATCCAGGGCTGACTGATAATAAAATCTATCCTGAGAACTCATAAACCATTACAACTTTCACCGGCAGATGAGAATCGGCCGTCTAAAACGGCGCAATATCTCATCGACGGTGCTGCCTAACATCAAATGCATCATGGGGCGATAGCCAAAGCCGCCCATGATGAGGTAATCAATATCGTTTTCAACGGCCGTTGCCAACACGGCATCGGCAATAGGCGGCTGGCACAGCACGTAAGTTACATCCAGCAAACCCTGCCCTTCCAGGTAAGCTCGGGCCTTGTCCAGTGCGGCGGGCGACGTGTATTCTGTCTCCACCGTCACCACCGTCAGCGAAATGGGCCAGCGTGAGGCCAGGTAGGTGGCCACAAACAGCGCTTCATCCGCCTTCGGGCTGCCATCATAAGAAAGCAGCGTGTTGCCCAGCACCACCGGCGAACCACTGGGAATGGCCAGAATGGGGCGCGGGCAGCGCTGCACCAGCTGGGTAAAGCGATTGCTCAAGCGGGCCAGCGGCTGTGGTCCGGGCGGGTGCTGCAAATTTAGCACCACCAAATCGGCAAAGGCGGCCCGTTTCACCACCGTCTCTCGCACCGAGCCAACCTCTACAGCAAATTCGCCGACGATGTCACCATCGGCACACGCCTCTAAAAAGCGCTCACGAATCTGCGCCACGTGGGGGCTTTGCCGCTGGCTTTCCTTTTCAATGACGTGCAGCCCCAACAGGCGGTCGCCGTCGCGCTGGGCCAGGCGGATTAGTTCGTCCAGCATCTGCCAATCAGACGCCGTACCGCGCAGGCTCACCAGATAGTCGGCAAACAGGCGATCCATCTGGCGCGTGGCCTGGAATTCGCGCCAGCGGCCCGGCGCTGGCCCTTCGATCAGCTCCGGCGGCACCAACGCCTGCCGCAGCCGTCCGGCCAATCCTCTGGTCTGTGCGCTTTTCTCGCTGAGCAGTTGGGAGACGGCCGTTTCCGGCTCAATCTCCCACCCCAGCGATGATTCCAGCTCGGCCCGGCGCTCTGAGAACAGGATGTACATGTCGGCCTGGGTGCGCTCGGGGAAGAGGCGCATGATGCCCTGGGCGCGAATGTGGCGCTGCACCGGTTTGTACACCTCGTCGTACCAGCGGGCAACGGCCGTTGCCGCATCCACCCCTTCGCCTCTATCCGCCAGCAGCTCAGCATGGGCCTCGATCTGGTCTAGCAACAGCTGGTACTGGCTGCAAAATGTCAGCAGCAGATCGGCCTCTGGGCGCAGCACATCCAGGTTGGTTTGTTCCAAAAATTCGGCGTAGCGTGCTTTGCAAATCAGCTCGTCCGGGTCATCTTCCGGCGAGAGCGGGACGCGCAGGTGTACTTCCGTGACGCGGGCGGTGATGGTGTCGCTGCCCAGCTGCCGGGCCACCGAAACGCGGTGGTTGCCATCAATGACAAAGTAGACCTGGCCCACCTGGTACACATCAATCGGGGACATGCCAACCATGTCGTTGACGGCCGTTTTCACCCGAACCCAGCGTTCTTCATCACTATCATTTTTGGGCCAGAAGGCGCGGGTAAAATCATGATAGCGCCCCACACTGCCCACAATGGCATCCAGCGGAATTTCGCGGACGCCTTGCTTGACGCCTTCCGACGTTTTTACGTGTTGGCAGACGTCATCATAAGCCAATAAATCAGCCGATTTGCCGGTGAGACGCGCCATCATTTGCTGCATTGCACCGGTACGACGGGCCCGTTTGAAATCTTCAACGGCCGTATTGTAAACAAGCGTTCGTGAGTTTGACACGGTTCAACCTACCTAAAAAACAGTGAGAAATTTGCACAATTATACCTATCGATCCGCTTGTTGCCCCAGCCTGATAACAAACTGTTAAACAGACCTTAAACGCCCGTTAGCATCCAATCAAAACCGTTTTTCTATAATCAAATCCGGTTATTTTGCCTTGCTTCCCACACATTCTACAACGCAAAGGAGAACAATATGAATAGCAATAAAGTAAACATGAGGGTCCGGCTTGGCCTGCTGATTGTCCTGGTCCTGGCTGTCAGCGCTGCGGTGAGTGCGGCCGTTTCTGGCCCAACGATCCACTTAGACCTGATTGGCCGTTACGAAACAGGCGTTTTTGCCGAAGGTACCGCCGAAATCGTCGCCTTCGACGCGGGCAGCGCCCGTCTGTTTGTGATTAACGCCGACGCAGGCCGGGTGGACGTGTTGGATTTGAGCGATCCGGCCACCCCCGCCCTGCTCAGCCCCATCGACCTGCCCGAATTTAGCGGCGGCGTGAACAGCGTGGCCGTACACGATGGCCTGGTGGTTGTCGCGGCCGAAAACGAAGAAAAAACTGAGCCGGGCCAGGCAGTCTTTTTAGACACGGACGGCACTTTGTTGAATGCCGTGACGGTGGGTGCCCTGCCCGACATGGTGACGTTTACGCCAGACGGCCGTTACGTCCTGGTGGCCAATGAAGGTGAACCCAACGATGATTACGATGTGGACCCCGAAGGCTCCGTCAGCATCATCGACCTGAGCGGCGGCGTGGCCAATCTGACCCAGGCCCATGTGCAAACCGCCAGCTTTGTTAAGTTCAACAATCGTCCCATCGACCCCCTGATCCGCATTTTTGGCCCCAACGCCACCGTGGCCCAAGATTTGGAACCGGAATACATCGCCATCGCCGCTGATTCGCGGACGGCCTGGGTCACCCTGCAAGAAAATAACGCCCTGGCCATCATCGATATTGCCAACGCCAACGTGGTGGCCTTGCGGGCTCTGGGGCTGAAAGACCACAGCCAGCCAGGCAGCGGTCTGGACGCCAGCGACCGGGATGAGGCCATCAATATTGCCAACTGGCCGGTTTATGGCATGGTCATGCCCGATGCCATTGCCGCCTTCACCAGCCGCGGCCAGCAGTACCTGATTACCGCCAACGAAGGCGACGCCCGTGACTATGACGGCTATGCCGAAGAAACGCGGGTGAAAGATTTAGACCTGGACCCCACCGCCTTCCCCAATGCCAACGATCTGCAAGAGGATGAGGCGATTGGCCGCCTCAATGTGACCACCGCGCAGGGCGACGTTGACGGCGACGGTGATTTCGACGCGCTCTGGTCTTACGGCGCGCGCTCGTTTTCAATCTGGAATCGCCAGGGCAAGCTGGTTTTCGACAGCGGCGACCAGTTTGAGCAAACCATCGCCACCCTTCTGCCGGACGAATTCAACGCCGACAGCGAAGAAAATGACACCTTCGACAACCGCAGCGACAACAAAGGGCCGGAGCCGGAAGGGGTTGTGGTGGGGGTGGTAAACGGCCGTACCTATGCCTTCATCGGTCTGGAGCGCATTGGCGGCATCATGGTGTATGACGTCACCAACGCCAGCAGCCCGCACTTTGTACAGTACATCAACACCCGCGACTTCAGCGGCGATGCCGAAGCGGGCACCGCCGGGGACCTGGCCCCTGAAGGCCTCACCTTCGTGCCCGCCAGCGACAGCCCGACGGGCCAGCCGCTGCTCATTGTCGGGTATGAAGTGAGTGGTTCGGTGGCTATCTTTAGTGTCGAGAATTAAGAGGCGTGAAACGTGAAACGTGATGAAATTCACGTTTCACGCTTCACGTTTCAGTCGAAATCCGCAACGCCAAACCGAAAAGTGCGTCGCACCTTTTTCAAATCTTCTATTGCATCCAACAAAGGTTGTGCTAGACTTTTGACCTTATGAACAACCGTCTTGCTTTGGCCCATGTGAACCATCATCACGCGCACCACATCAACTGGCGCCGGTTCACTTCGGGTTGAGGTAGATTTCAGAATACCAGGGTTGCAATTTTTAGCACCCTCCTCAGACCTGAGGAGGGTGTTTTTGTTTCTCAAGGAAACGACCTGAGCGCAAGCTCAACACCATGAATTAAAAGGACACAGATTTTCACAGATGAACACAGATTTTTTCTTTTATCTGTGAAAATCTGTGTTCATCTGTGTCCCATTTACAAAGGAGGTTTTATGATTCGCACAGATATTCGGCTGGGGCTGCCCAGCAAAGGGGCGCTGTACAACGACGCCTTCGACTTTCTCGCCGCCTGCGGGCTGAAGGTGTACCGGCCCAATCCGCGCCAGTACGAGGCGACCATTCCCAGCCTGCCGGGGCTGACGGTGATGTTCCAACGGCCGGGCGACATCGTCACCGGGGTGCGGCAGGGCAGCATTGATTTTGGCATCACGGGGCTGGACATTTTGGCGGAAAAGGCACACGGCCGTTCGCAAAATATCCTCGTCCTGCACGATGAGCTGGGGTTTGGCCCCTGCACCCTCAACCTGGCCATTCCCGACGAGAAGCCGGTGCACACCATGGTTGAGCTGGCGGCATGGGCGAAGGAATTGGGCGAAGACGGCCGTTCCCTGCGCGTGGCCACCAAGTTCCCCAAAACCACCGGGGCCTTTTTAGAGCAGCACGGCGTTGCCCCCGTCCGGCTGATCAACGTGGAGGGCACCCTGGAAATTGCCCCGACCATCGGCTACGCCGACATCATCGCCGACCTCGTCTCCTCCGGCATTACCCTGCGCGACAACCACCTGCGCCCCCTCGACGACGGCCTCATCCTCAATTCCCAGGCGTGCCTGATTGCCAACAAGACGGCGCTGCAAACCCGCCCCGAAGTGCTCTCGGTGGCCCGCCAGCTCATCGAATACATCGAAGCCCACCTGCGCGCCGAAAATTCGTTCCTGGTCATCACCAACGTGCGCGGCGATTCGCCCGAAGCGATTGCCCAAAAGATGTTGGACCAGCCCCACCTGCGCGGCCTGCGCGGTCCCACCATCGCCCCGGTGGTGCCCCAGCAAGCCGCCCCGGACGAGCCCACCTGGTTTGCCGTCAACATCGTGGTGCAAAAGCCGAACCTGTTCCAGGCCATCGCCGAGCTGCGCCAGATTGGCGGCAGCGGCGTGGTGGTCTCTCCGTGTAAATACATTTTTGAAGAAGTGCCGGAGCGGTATCGGGCGATGCTGGCCGCTTTGGACGGTAACCGGTAAACAGTGTTCGGTAAGCAGTTTGGCCGAATTGTCATTCCCGCGTAGGCGGGAAACCAGGAAAATAAACCATGATCAAACTTTTTAATGTGCAAGAAGCAAAAAAAAGCATTTTGCGGCGGGAGGATTCTTTAGAACCAGAGGTGCCTCCGGCGCTGCAAGCCAGTTTGAACCAGCTGTTTGGTGAGGGAGCGACGCCGGAAACGGCCGTTACCACCATTCTCCGCGACGTGCGCCAGAGAGGGGATGATGCCCTGCGCCACTGGACGGCAACGCTGGATGGGGTGCAGATGGCAAGTTTGCAGGTAAGCAAGGCGGAGATTGCTGCGGCCGTTTCCCGCATCCCCGCCGATTTGAAGGAGGCGCTGGAGCTGGCCGCCAGCCGCATCCGCGACTTTCACCAGCGGCAGCCGCTGCCCAACTGGCAAACTACCGAGATGGGCGGCCTCGTCGGCCAGCGCGTCACGCCGATTCAGCGCGTGGGTGTCTACGTGCCCGGCGGCACCGCCCCACTGCCCTCCTCGCTGCTGATGTCGGTGATTCCGGCGCAGGTGGCCGGTGTGCCGCAGATTGTGGTAGCGACGCCGCCAGGGAGGGGAGACGGCCGTATCCCCGACGTCATCCTGGCCACGGCCGCCATTGCCGGGATTGACACCATCTACACGCTGGGCGGGGCGCAGGCGGTCGCCGCGCTGGCTTTTGGCACAGAAAGCGTGCCCCGCGTAGACAAAATTGTGGGGCCGGGCAACCTGTTCACCACCCTGGCCAAGCGGCAGGTGTACGGCATCGTCGGCATCGACGGGCTGTATGGCCCGACCGAAACGGTAGTCGTGGCAGACGAAACGGCCGATCCTGCCTGGGTGGCTGCCGACATGCTGGCCCAGGCCGAACACGACGTCCTGGCCACCGCCATCCTCTTCACCCCATCGCGCCAGTTGGCCGAGGGGGTCCAGGTAGAGATTGCCCGGCAGATGGAAACGCTCAGCCGCAGCGAGATCATTGCCATTTCGCTGGCTAACCAGGGCGGCATTGTGCTCACGGCCGATCTGGATGAGGCGTGCCAGCTGGCCAGCGACTTTGCCGCCGAGCACACCTGCCTCGCCACGGCCAATCCGGCGGCCTACGTGGACAAGATTCCCAACGCGGGCGGCCTGTTCATCGGCGAGCGCAGTTTTGAGGTGCTGGGGGATTACGTCGCTGGGCCGAGCCACGTGATGCCCACCAACGGCACCGCCCGCTTCGCCTCGCCGCTCAACGTGATGGACTTTGTGAAGATCAGCAGCATCTTGCAGCTGGATGATGCTACCTCGGCCCGGCTCAGCGTCGCCGCCGCCCGCATCGCCCAGGCCGAAGCCCTCGACGGCCACGCCAACGCCGCAAAGAAGAGGATTTGAGTGACCCTCGTTCCACGCTCCGCGTGGAATGAAGACCAGGACGTTCTGCGTCCCCACGCGGCGCAGAGCGCCGTTCACGGCATTCCCACGCCGAGCGTGGGAACGAGAGGAATAAGATGACCAACAAGTTTGTACGACCTGAGATTGCTGAGATGGAGCCTTACGTGCCGATTGTGCCGTTTGAGGTGTTGTCGGCGCGGTTGGGGCGGGCACCGGAGGCAATTGTAAAGCTGGATGCCAACGAGAATCCGTACGGGCCGTCGCCAAAAGCGCTAGAGGCGTTAAGGAACGGCCGTTTCTTCCACATCTACCCCGATCCCGAATCCAACCAGCTGCGCGACGCACTGAGCCGCTACGTGCAAATGCCCAAAGAGCGCCTGCTCACCGGCATGGGGGCCGATGAGCTGATCGACCTGGTGCTGCGCGTGGTGCTCTCGCCGGGCGACGTGGTGATCGACTGCCCGCCGTCATTTGGCATGTATCCGTTTAGTACGGCCGTTAACAGCGGCCAATATGTGCCGGTGCGGCGCAACGAGGATTTTAGTCTGGACGTGGCGGGAATTGAGCAAGCCGTTGCTCAACACCCCACCGCCAAAATCCTCTTCCTCTGCTCGCCCAACAACCCCGACGGCAGCACCATCCCCGACGCCGACCTGCGCCGCCTGCTGCAACTGCCCATCCTCGTCGTGCTTGACGAAGCGTACGTCGATTTTGATTTCTCTCACCGCGGAGAGCGCAGAGGACGCGGAGAAAATGAACAAAAAAACTCTGTGCTCTCCGCGCTCTCTGCGGTTAAAAATTCCAGCCGGATTCATTGGACGCTTGAATACGACAATCTGGCAGTGCTGCGCACGTTTAGCAAGCTGGCCGGGTTGGCCGGGCTGCGCGTGGGGTATGGCGCATTCCCCGAATGGCTGCTGCCACACCTGTGGAAAATTAAGCAGCCGTACAACATCAACGTCGCCGCTTCGCTGGCGGCGCTGGCTTCGCTGGAGGATCAAGCGTGGCTGCAAGAAAAAGTGCAGCTTTTGGTCGCCGAAAGAGAGCGTCTTTTTGCCGAATTGGGTACAATTAGCTACCTGAATCCGTTCCCCAGCCAATCAAATTTTATACTGTGCCGGGTCGTTGGCCGCGATGCTTACCAGCTCAAGCTGGATTTAGAGCAGGCGGGCATTCTGGTACGGTATTTCAAGAAGCCTGGCGTAGACAACTGCATCCGCATCAGCGCCGGACGGCCCGAGGAAACAGACAAACTTCTAAAAACTTTGAGAAACTTATAGGGAGATTGGAGATTGGAGATTTTGGCCATTTTGGCCATTTTTCAAGCTCTCACACAATGGATAGAGCAGCCACAGTACACCGCAAGACCTCAGAAACCAACATTTCGCTTTCGATTAAATTAGACGGCCGTGGCAGCCATGAAATCAGCACGGGCGTAGGCTTTTTTGACCACATGCTGACGGCGCTGGCCGTCCACGGCCTCTTCGATTTAACAGTCCAAGCCACGGGCGATTTGCACATCGACACCCACCACACCATCGAGGATGTGGGCATTGTGCTGGGACAGGCGCTCAACCAGGCGCTGGGCGACCGTAAAGGCATCGTCCGCACCGCCCACGCCTACGTGCCGATGGACGAGGCATTGGGTTTTGTGGCGATTGATTTGGGTGGACGGCCGTACACCGTCTTTCACGGCACCTGGCACACGCCCGCCATCGGCCAGATGCCCACCGATTTGGTGGAGCATTTCTTCGAGTCGGTGGCCATCCATGCCCGGATGAACCTGCACGCGCGGGTGGAATACGGCCGTAACGACCACCACCAGGCCGAAGCGTTGTTTAAAGCGTTTGCCCGGGCATTGAATACGGCCGTTACTCTCGACCCCCGGCGGCTGGATGTGGCCTCGACGAAAGGAACTTTGACGAAGTAATTGGGTAATTAAGTAATTAGGTAATTGAAATCGCTAAATTACCCAATTACTTAATTACTTAATTACCTCTTCCAGAGGTAATCATGGCTCAAAACATCATCACCATGATCGACTACGGCGCAAGCAACATTCGCTCCGCGCAGAAAGCATTTGAATTTATCGGGGCAGCGGTGCAGCTGACCGACGACCCGGACGTGGTGCGGCGCGCCAGCAAGCTGGTGCTGCCCGGCGTCGGGGCGTTTGGCTCCGGCATGGCGGGCCTGCGCCGCCACAACCTGCCCGAAGCGATTCACGAGGCCGTGCGGCGCGGCGTGCCGTTCCTGGGCATCTGCGTGGGCATGCAGCTGATGTTCAGCGAAGGCCACGAGATGGGCGTGCACCAGGGGCTGGATTTGATGGCCGGAAAAGTGGTGAGATTTCCGACCCCCACCCAACCCTCCCCCGTGCAGAGGGAGGGCCAGGGAGGGGGTCTCAAAATTCCCCACATGGGCTGGAACCAGCTGGAACCGGCCTGGGAAAATCCGCTGCTGGAGGGTGTGCAGATGGGCGATTATGCCTATTTTGTGCATTCGTATTACTGTGATCCGCTGGAGGCAACGGCCGTTCTCGCCTGGACCGATTATGGTTTTCCCTTTGCATCTGTCGTGGCACAAGATAACATTTACGGCTTGCAGTTCCACCCCGAAAAGAGCCAAAGCGTCGGGCTAAAGATTCTGAAAAATTTCGTTGAAAAAATGTAGTTGAGCACCTAAGTAATTAGGGAATTGGGTAATTAAGTAATTGCGTGCTTGCCCAATTGCTTAATTACCTAATTACTCAATTACTCAATTACCTATTCCAAGAGGTACCTGTTGAGTAAGTTCACCATTTTCCCCGCCATTGATTTGCGCAACGGCCGTGTGGTGCGGCTGGAGCAGGGCGATCCTGATCGAGAAACGGTGTTTGGCACCGACCCGGCCAAAATGGCCCGGCGCTGGCTGCTGTCTGGGGCCGAGTGGCTCCACGTGGTCAACCTGGACGGCGCTTTTGACGAAGCGGGCGCGGCCAACTGGGCTGCCCTGCCCGCGCTCACCCAACTGGGGGCTAAAGTGCAGTTTGGCGGCGGCATCCGCACCATGGCCGACATCACCCGCGCCCTGGACGCCGGGGTTAACCGCGTCATTTTGGGCACGGTGGCCATCGAAAATCCGGCGCTGGTCAGCAAAGCCATTACCCAGTTTGGCAAGGACAAAATCGCCGTGGGCATCGATGCCCGCAACGGCCGTGTCAAAACACGCGGCTGGATGAAAGATACGGCCGTTAACCCCGTCGATCTCGGCAAAGAGATGCGCGCCTGTGGTGTCCGCACCGTCATCTATACCGACATCGGCCGCGACGGCGTGCTGGGCGGTGTCAACGTGCAGGCTACCGTGCAGCTGAGCCAGGTCACCGGCCTCAAAGTCATTGCCTCCGGCGGTGTCTCCACCATGGAAGACATCGAACGCTGCTACGCTCAGGCCGAACATGGCCTGGTGGGCGTCATCACCGGGCGGGCCATCTACGACGGCAGTCTGGATTTGGAAGAAGCGCTGAATCTGGTTACACCATCCTAAATTCTTAAGGAAATTAGAGATTGGAGAGTAGAGATTCGCTTAATCTCCAATCACCAATCTCCACCAAAGGAGCACCCTCCCATGCCCTACAAATGGCTCCTCTTCGACGTTGACAACACCCTGCTCGATTTTGCCCAGACTGAAGCGCTGGCCCTGGAGCACAGCTTTGCCCAACACGGACTGCCCTTTCCCCACACCGCCAAACAGCGTTACCACGAGATTAATCAAAGCTACTGGCAGCGGCTGGAGCGCAAAGAAATCACGCCAGAAGTGATCCGCGCCGGGCGCTTTCAAGATTTATTCACCGAACTGGGTGTCGGCTTCGATGCATCCCTGTTTGCCGACAGCTACCTGGCACAGCTGGGGCAGCAGGCCCCGCTGATGGATGGGGCGCTGGAGCTGCTGGAGGGGTTAAACGGCCGTTTCCAACTCGGCATCATCACCAACGGCCTGGCCAACGTGCAGCACCCCCGGTTAGAACGCTCTGGCCTGAAGCCCCACTTTGCCACCGTCATCATCTCCGAGGAGGTGGGCGTGGCCAAACCCGATGCGGGCATTTTTGACATCGCCTTCGCCCGGATGAACCAGCCTGCCAAAAACGAGGTACTCATCATCGGCGACAGCCTCTCGTCGGACATTCTCGGCGGCATCCACTACGGCATCGACACCTGCTGGTTTAATCCCAACGGCCAAACCACCGACCTGCCCATCACCTACGAAATCAAAACGCTGCCCGATTTGAACCGCATTTTGTAGCCGCGGATTCTTTCCGCGCCAATTGGAACGCCTATGTTAGCCAAACGCATCATTCCCTGTTTAGATGTGAAAGACGGCCGTGTTGTCAAAGGCATCAACTTTGTCGAGCTGCGCGACGCGGGCGACCCCGTGGAACAGGCCAAACTGTACGACGAAGCCGGTGCCGATGAACTGGTCTTCCTGGACATCACCGCTACCCACGAAGCGCGCAGCACCGTCATGGAGCTGGCCCGCGCCGTGGCCGAGCAGGTGTTCATCCCCTTCACCATCGGCGGCGGCATCCGCACCGTGGACGATATGCGCGGCATCCTCCGCGCCGGGGCCGATAAAATCAGCATCAACTCTGCCGCCATCCGCAACCCCGACCTCATCAGCCAGGGCGCCGAGGCGTTTGGCAGCCAGGCAGTTGTGGTCGCGATTGATGCGAAGCGGAGATTAGAGATTGGAGACTGGAGATTAGAAGGCGACTCAATCTCTAATCTCCAATCACCAATCTCCAAATGGGAGGTATATATCAGCGGCGGCCGCACCCCCACCGGGCTAGACGCCGTCGCCTGGGCCAAAGAGGCCGAGCGGCGCGGTGCGGGCGAAATTTTGCTCACCAGCATGGATGGCGACGGCACACAAGAAGGGTACGACATCGAACTGACCCGCGCCATTGCCGACGCGGTCAACATCCCCGTCATTGCCTCCGGCGGCGCGGGTACGCTGCCCCACTTCGCCCAGGCCCTCACCGAAGGTGGCGCAGATGCCGCCCTGGCTGCGTCACTCTTCCACTACAAACAGCTCACCATCGCCGAGGTGAAAGCGTATTTAGCCAACCAAGGAATTCCAGTAAGACGATAGGCAAAAATGTTAGTAGACAATTTGAAATTTGATGAGAAGGGGTTGATAACGGCCGTTCTCCAACACCACACCACCCGCGAAATTCTCATGGTCGCCTGGATGAACGCCGAGGCGCTGGAACTGACGCGGCAAACTGGCGAGGCCCACTTTTGGAGCCGCAGCCGCCAGGAGCTGTGGCACAAAGGCGGCACCTCCGGCAACGTCCAGCGCGTCACCGAAATCCGCGTGGACTGCGACGGCGACACGCTGCTGCTGCAAGTAGACCCCGCTGGCCCCGCCTGCCACACCGGCGCAGAAAGCTGCTTTTTTAGGAGATTGGAGATTGGAGATTAGAGATTGCTCTCTGTGTGACTCTGTGCTTCCTCTGCGCAGCTCTGTGTTCCGCTTTTTCTTCTCATGATGACGATAATCGGCATTGACTGCGCCACACAGCCGCAAAAAACCGGACTGGCGCTGGGGATGTGGGACGGAACGGCCGTATCCCTCCACACCCTCACCCTCGGCCAGCGCAGCCATACCCTGGCCCAGATCATTGCCAGCTGGCTGCCCACCGACCAACCCACCCTGCTGGCCATCGACGCGCCGCTGGGCTGGCCCGCCGACTTGGGCGAGCAGCTCATCAGCCACCAGGCGGGCGATCCGCTGCCGGTGCAGCCCAACACGCTGTTCCGCCGCGCCACCGACCGGCATATCTGGCAGCGCACCGGCAAGCTGCCGCTGGACGTCGGTGCGGATCGCATTGCCCGCACCGCCCACGCCGCCCTGGCCCTGCTGGCCGACCTGCGCCAGCTCACCGGGCAGTCAATTCCACTGGCCTGGCAGCCGCAAAATCTGCCCATGCTCAGCGCCATCGAGGTGTACCCGGCAGGCACGCTGAAAATGGCGTTTGCTCCAGAGCGCGTCCCAAGTTATAAAGGCAATGGTGGGGGAAACGGCCGTAGCGCCATCCTCAACAAAATCAAACCAGAAATGATCCTGCCGCCAGAAACCGGGCTGCTCCAGCACAACGACGATGCCCTGGACGCCGCCTTGTGCGTTCTGGCCGGGGCGGACTTTTTACAGGGGCGGGCGGAGCCACCAACCGACTGGCCGCAGGCCAAAAAAGAAGGCTGGATCTGGACCCGCCGCCGAAGCGAGTAACGTTATGAATGACTTTATGGATGAACTGTTTGCCACCCTGCGCGAACGAAAACTAAACCCAACCCCCAACAGCTACACCGCCGGCCTGCTCAGCGCTGGTGAAGATGAAATCGTCAAAAAAATTGGCGAAGAGGCCGTAGAAATTATCCTGGCCGCCAAAGGTCAGGGCGACCAACGCGTGGTGGAAGAAACGGCCGATCTCATCTATCATCTGATGGTGCTGCTGGTTTCCCGCGATCTCAGCTGGGACGACATTCGCGCCGAACTGAAGAAGCGCCATCGGTAGCACCTCATCGGCCCAAATTGTGCTAAAATCGGCCATCCAGCAAAGGGAGAAGAACTTGAGCGAAGCAACCAGCCGTTGGCAGCGAGTCGTAAATTTACAGGAAGGTCAGGCCATGGTCGTTACCGATCTGCATGGCGATTGGGACGCCTACCAGCGGTACCGCGACACCTTCTTCCAGCTGCGCGCCCTCGGCCAGGCCGACCTCCTCATCTTTGCTGGCGACATGATCCACGCCAGTCAACCCGCCGAGCAGGACCAATCAGTCGAAATTGTGCAGGACATCATGCGGCTCAAGCAGGAATTGGGTGATAGCCTGATCTACCTGCTGGGCAACCACGAACTGCCACACATCTACAGCATCACCCTGCAAAAAGGGGATGACATGTTCACTCCCCGCTTCGAATTTGCCATGAACAACCACCGCCAGGAGATTGTCTCTTTTTTCGACAGCCTGCCGTTTTATGTGCGCACCTTGGGCGGGGTCTCGATTTGCCACGCCGGGGCAAGCACCGCGATGGGGGAACCGAATGCCCTGGAGCGGTTGTTCAACTACTCACATCAGCACGTGTTGGCGCGTACCCGTGCCCAGATCACGGCCGAGGAGCGTCCTGAGCTCATCCGCGCCATGCGCAAAATGCACGGCCGTACCTACAACGAAATGGCTCGCAAATGGTTCGCCGTCACCGGCCTGGACGACCCCCGCTATGATGACTTTCTCGTCGGCACCCTGGCCACCTCCGATGAAGATTTTGAACTGCTCTGGCCCGCCATCTTCACCCGCAACGAAAAAGAGTACGGCAGCAGCAGCTACCAGGTGCTGCTCACCACGCTGCTGCAGGCGCTCTCCGCTGAATATGTACCGCAATTAGTGCTGATCACCGGGCACATTGACGTAAAGGGTGGCTACACGCTGGTAAACCGACAGCAGCTGCGCCTGGCCAGTGCCAAACACGCCTCACCCCGCGAAGCCGGTCTTTACTTGTTGTTCAACGTTCGGGAGAAATTTAATACGGCCGCTGATCTGGTCCCCAATTTGCGCTCTGTTTTCCGTAGTTAGGGGGCGAGGCGGTTGAGGGGTGGGGTTACCTGTTATTCGAAGGCGATTTGCAATCGCCTCGCTCCTACTTGCCACTTTTCACTTTCTACTTTTCACTTCCCCCTACGATTCCAACAAATTCTGGAAAAAACCGGTCGACTTACCCTTGTTTTGCTGGATGCGTTCCAGCATGGCGGTACTGCGTTCTTCCATGGCGGTGTCGGCGATACGGCCGTACACTCGTTGGGCCAGCTGCGCATGCGGTTCCGCCTTGTCCCAGCGCCCCTGCTTACACAACACCAGCGCCAAACGATAACTCAAATTGGCCACCTCGCGGCTGCTGCGCGCCTTTTTGGCCGCCTCCAGCCCTTTTTCCAGCTCCCGGGCCGCCTGACGCTTTTTGCCGGTTTCGTAATAGCTCATCCCAATGCCGCTCAACGCCCCGGCCTCTTGCAAGGCCAGATGGTGCGCCCCGGCTAAATCGAGTGCCTGCTTGTAAAACTCCATCGCCTGTGTATGATCGCCTACCGCACGCCACAAATCGCCTAAATCGGTCAGCGTGCCCGCCTCTTCGGCGCGGTTTTCTACGGAGCGCACCAGCGTCAGGCTCGTCTCATAGGCCTCCACAGCCGGGCGCACCTGGTTCAGCTTGCGGTGCAAATGGCCCAACTCGCGCCAGTGCCACCCCTGTGCGCCCACATTTCCTTCAGCCTCCACCATCGCCAGGCTCTGCTCCAGATAGGTCACCGCGCGGCTAAAATCGCCCCACAATTCGTACGCTTTGGCCAGCTTGGTCAACATCACCTGCTCGATCTGGCGATTGTTGCGTTCCCGCGCCAGCAGCAAAGCCCGCTTGTACATGCGGCCAGAGTCAGTGTAATTTTTCTGTGCGTCAAACGCCTCACCCAGCTTGATAAACGCGCCCAACTCCTGCAGCTGGTCCGAGATTTCCTGAGCGGCAACCAACCCATTTTCATAATGCAGCAGCGCCTGCTCCACATCCCGGTTGAGCAGGTAAAGATCACCCAGGCGCACCATGTTTTTGATCGTCTTGCGCCGGTCGTTGCTCTCCTGAGAGATGTTGAGCGCGTGGTTGTAATACTCAATCGCCCGGTCGGTAAAACCCGACGCCTGGTACAGTTCACCCAGATTGCCCAACACCTCACCTTCACCCACACGATCGCCAATCTGGCGGGCAATGGTCAGCGTTTGCTTAAACAGCTGCGCCGCTTCCTTGTACTCCCCAGAATCCAAAAACACTTTGCCCATGCTGTTCAGGATGCGCTCCACCCGGGTGCGGTCACCAATATCGCGGGCAATCGCCAGCGATTGTTTGTAATAATCTTCCGCCTTGGCGCTGTCGCCCAGCTGCCGGTACGTTTCCCCCAGGTTGTGCAGCGCCTCGGCCTCTTTGAATCGGTTGGCCAGCCGTTGAAAGACTTGCAGCTCTTTCTCGTGGAAACGGACCGCCCGCTCCGGTTCACCCTTTTGCCGGTAAACCAGCCCCAGGTTGCCCTGTGACCGACCTTCTTCGGCGCGGTCGCCCAGCTCACGGGCAATGGCCAGATGCTCTTCGTGGAACTCGATAGCGCGCTCGATGTATCCCAGGGCGGCATAGGCCAGCCCTAAATTGCCCAGGCCTCGGCCCTCCAGCTCGCGAAAATTTTCGGCGCGGGCCACGTTAACTGCCTGTTCAAAGTACATCACGGCCACGTCCAGCTTACCGATGTCCAGGTAAGAAAGGCCCATGGTGTTGTAGGAATTGCCCGCCGCCAGCCGCTCATCGGGGGTGTCTTCCGCACCATCCCATTCCGGCGGCGACGGATTGCCAGTGACCTGGGTATAGACGCTGGCCAGCGATTTTTCCGTTTCGGCCCAATCGCGGTAGCGCTGCTCGCGGGGAATGGAGAGGGAGCGTTCAATGAACTGACGCAGGGGCAAGGGCACGGTTGTGGGCAGGGGTTGGATACGGCCGTTTACATGCACCTCACGTAAGGCTTCCCGGGTATCGCCTTCAGCGGCAAAACGGCCGCTTACCATCTCGTACAAAATGCAGCCCAGGGCATAAATATCGGCGCGAGCATCGAGCGGCTTGTGCGCCCATTGCTCCGGGGCCATGTACAGCGGCGTCCCGGCCACCCCCTGCGTCAGCTGGGTACGGCCGATATTTTCCCGGCTGTTGTCTAACGTGCCCACCGTCGAACCCGGACTATGCCCGGAGAGCGTGCTGGCCAGGCCAAAGTCGGTTACCCGCGCCAGCCCATCAAAACCGATGAGAATGTTTTCTGGTTTCAGATCACGGTGGACCAACCCGGGGATTTTTTGCGTGGCAAAGCGCATGCCCCGCGCCACATGCAGCGAAAACAAAATGGCCTGCTCCACCGGCAGCGGCTGCCCCTTCTTCAGCCAGGAGCGCAGCGAAGGCGACTTCTTGTTCTGCGGCTGGACAATCCATTCCAGCACCAGGTAGACCTCACGGCCGTCGCCCACCCGCTCTACCCGGTACGCCTGCACCACGTTGGGATGACGGCCGATTTCTACCCACATCGTCCCTTCGCGCAAAAACAGGTCGCGGGCCGCCCGGTGTGACAAAAATTCTGGTTTGAACGTTTTGAGGGCTACTAAAGCCGAGGTGAAATGATCCCGGCACAGGTAAACCAACCCCATGCCGCCTTCCAGGGTATTGACCACTTCGTATCTTTCAGCAATATACCGTTTGGCCGGCTTGCGGTCGGCGGCGGGGCTAGAGAGATCTTCAATTGGAGACCGGGTTGCGGTTTCTGCCATGATGCATTTTGTGCCAGAAAATCAGGTACAGGTTACGGCCGTTACTCGTTGCACTTCCTACGACTCAAAAATCGAGCTGCTTGGCAAAGGTTTCCAGTGAGAGAACCACGCCACACCTGGACAAGCTTTTACCGTTAACAATACAGCACTTATGGCGACAAGTATAACATTGAGTCCACAATCTTGTCATAAGTCTGGCAAAAACGGCCCCTATTTTGCGGATTAGTGCCCACAAAGCCGCTTTTTTAGCGAAATGCGGTACAATTCAGGCACAGCTTCTTCAGTTACCTCGCTGCAAGATAGGAAGAGCTCGCAGCAAACTGGAAACAAGTGAATGGAAACCATATTGGTCATCTGGCTCATATTGGGGCTCCTCGCCTCAATCATTGTGGTTGCCGCCTTGATGTTATCTTCAAGACTCAGCCAGGAAGAGGGCGTGTCTGAAAGTTACGACCAACCAGAAACCTCAGAGGTTGTACGAGAGATTTATCCAAGACAGGCAGAACAGTAACGAGCCATCAAAACAGCCTCAGCTCACACACCCCTTTGCACCATCAACG
The DNA here is from genome assembly GCA_020848035.1 of Anaerolineae bacterium. Classification (GTDB taxonomy): domain Bacteria; phylum Chloroflexota; class Anaerolineae; order Promineifilales; family Promineifilaceae; genus Leptofilum. Next base: position 99,270 of record JADLAX010000010.1, read on the forward strand.
GCCAAAGGTGACGACTGCTGCTTCCACGTTATAATCCTGACCCATGTGGCAATCGCGCAAATCCACTCTCCTGTCTCTGCCTGCTCCGCTTATCCTCGGTTTATTTGCAGGCCGCTTGCTCAGCGAGCAGTGGGCATTGAACTATAGCCCGAGCTGGTTCGCCACCATTTTGCTTACTGCGGCCATCACCCTGCTGGCGCTGTTTTGCCTGCGCCACCACCCATTACGCCAGACGTGGCCGCTGCTGCTGCTGGGCAGCTATGTGCTCTATCCCCACCCAAATCCGTTAACGGCCGTTGCTGCTGTGCTCCTGGTAACCGCCGTTCTCGGGCAAACCACACCGGTTCCTGAAACAATTTTGCCACGCAACCGACGCCTGCTCATTGGCGTTGTGGGCAGCACGCTGACGTTTGTCCTGCTCTATATTTTTACCCTGGCTCCCGGTCTGCTGCCCGCCGACAATGGTGAATTCCAGCTGGTCGGCGCAGCGTTGGGCATAGCCCACCCGCCCGGCTTTCCGCTCTACACCCTGCTCAGCCACCTGATGACCTGGCTGCCCCTGGCGGCAACGGCCGCTTACAAAATCAATCTACTCTCCGCCTTAACCAGCGCGGCCACGCTGGGGCTGGTCTACCTGACCGTGTTTCAGCTAACCCAGCGGCACATGGCAGCAGGAACGGCCGTGCTCGCCTTAGGCAGCGCCACCACCTTTTGGGCACAGGCCACCACCGCCAATATCCGCAGCCTGACGGGGCTTTTTGCTGCCCTGGCCCTCTACGCTCTTATTCGCCACGGGCAGGAAAAAGCCAAAACCGACCGCTACCTGGTGCTGTTTGCTGTCGCCCTAAGCTTTGGTTTTACCCACCATCTCTCCCTGGTGTTTATGGGGCTGGTGTTTGGCCTCAGCCTCCTCTGGATCGATCCGACTTTTTTTAAGATGCCCCGCCGCTGGGGACGGCCGTTGCTCGCCGCCCTGCTTGGCCTGCTGCCCCTGGTCTATCTCCCCCTACGCGCCGGGGCCGACGTACCTGGCGCAACCAACGGCCTCAACACCATTTCCGGCTTCCTGAACCACTTTCTGGGGCTGGGCTTTCAGGGCGACTTTTTCTACTATGGGCATCCTGCCGTGCTGTGGCCGCGCCTGAAGGTGATGGGCAACGTACTCACCTTTCAATTTTCGCCCTGGCTGCTGGTTGGGGCGCTGCTGGGCTGGCTCTGGCTGCTGCGGCGCCGTTGGCGCATTGGCCTGCTGCTGGGCGGCGCGTTTGCCGTTCACACGCTGATCACGGCCACCTACCGTGCGCCGCAAACGGTGGAATACATGCTGCCCGCCTACCTGCTCGTGGCCATCTGCCTGGGCGTGGCCAGCGGCTACCTGACAGATTTTGGACTCAAACGGCCGCTTCCCTGGCAGGCCCTGGCATTAACGGGAACGGCCGTACTGACCGTGGCTGCGGTAAGCCAGGGCTGGCACAACTGGCCCAGCTACCGCTGGCTGCATCAGTCAGAGGATACTCGTGACTACGCGCAAAGCATTCTGGATGAGGCACCGCCCAACAGCCTCATTCTGGCCAACTGGCATTGGGCCACGCCGCTCTGGTATTTACAAACGGTAGAAGGCCAGCGCCCCGATGTGACGATTGAGTACATCGAGCCGGGCGAAGGGCCGTACAGCCAGACCTGGGTGGCACAAATTGAGGCGGGGGTGGAAGACGGCCGTTCCCTCATTGCCACCTACCGCGAAGAGGCCGCCTACACCAGCCTGCCCCCCGCCGAACCACTCGGCGAGGCGCTGCTGTTCCGCCAGGAACCGCTGACGCAATTACCCTCCAGCTTTACCCCGCTGGCGCTGACGTTGAATGAGACGGTACAAATTCTGGGCTATCGGCTGGAACAGAGTGAGGTGGAAATTGGCCTGACGGCGCGCCTCACCGTCGCCTGGCAAGGTGAGACAACCGCCCCACTTTTTGTGCACCTGCTGGATACAAATGGCAGCATCGTGGCCCAGGCCGATGTAACGGCCGTCGCCCAACCAGAAGGCATCACGCTCACCCAGTTTCATCTGACGCCGCGCCGTGGGCCTGGCCAATTCGCGCTGCGCCTGGGCAGCGGCCCCGATTTGGCCGAGATTGGTACCCTGCCAGTGACGCTGGCTCAGCTGCCCCCCGCCACGCAAAACCCTCTCTACCGCCCGATCTTAAACGACGAACACGGCCAAATCCTCATCGGCTACGATTGGGACACTACCCTGCCTGGCCAAACGCGCCTCTACCTGCATTGGCAAACCGCTGATGGCTACTTCAGCACGGTCGCCGATTCACCCGCTGAACCCACGGTGGGGAATGCACTGGCAGTGTGGGGGGTGCCACGGCCGTTTTGGTCCATCCCCCCGGCCCCAGACGCAGCCCACTACGTGCCGCTGGGCCAGGGCATCGTGTGGACGGGCCGCTCGTTGGCCGATGGGGCAACGGCCGTTGCCCCCGGCAGCCGCTACGATTTGACGGTGCAGTTTGTGAACGGCCGTCCTCTGCTGCGCGACTACGTGGTGTCTACCCGACTGGTGGGGTATGAACCAGACAACTTCACCTGGGCCTGGTGCGATCTGGTGGATGGCATTCCGGCCATGGGGGGCATTCCCACGCTCAAATGGATTCAAGGCTCGGTGGTTGGGGAGCCGCGCACGGTGGTTTTCCCGCCGCGCAGCGAGCCAGCCAGCTTTACCGGCTTTTGCCAGAGCGAAAAGCCAGCACCTGGGGCACCGATTTTGTATGTGGATGAGACGGCCGTTCCGGGCCAAACCATCGGGGGCCTGCTGGTAGTGTACGACGCGTTTACCAACCGTCCCCTGCCCATTTTGGATGAGCGGATTACGGCCGTTAGCAGCTGGATTCCATTGGGTGAGGCAAAAATTGGGGAGTAAAAATGAAGTGGGCCTGCCAGGATTCGAACCTGAAACCGATCGGTTATGAGCCGACTGCTCTGCCGTTGAGCTACAAGCCCTGAACTTCTAAACTTAAAGGTGCGACGCACTTTCTCCAAAATGGTGCCTGATGAAGCCATTGGTAGGAAGTGTATCGCACCTATTCTAAAAAGAGCGGCAGACGGGATTCGAACCCGTGACAAGAGCTTGGAAGGCTATTGTGTTACCCCTACACCACTGCCGCATGTCGATAATCGGTAAACCGTTATCGGTGGCCGGGAATTGGGAATCGGTTGGATAAACCGATTACTGCTCACGGATTACCGATTACCATCTAGTCGGGGCGGCCGGATTCGAACCGACGACCTCTCGGACCCAAACCGAGCGCTCTACCAAGCTGAGCTACGCCCCGCAGTTGTTAACGACGAGCTAGTATACTTTCGCTGATCGGTGGCGTCAACCACCAAAATAACCCGGCAAAAGATACTTTATCCAGGCCAGCTAAGACCACACTGGCCTGGAAAAGTTACGCTTTGTCGTAATGTTTGTAGGGCTTGGGCGATTCTTCTTCCATCGCCTGCCGCCATTGGTGAGCCACCATGCGGAAAATGTCGGACTCAGTGATGACGCCGACCAACTGACCATCGCCATCCACCACGGGCAGGCCGCTCACGCGGTGGGTGAGCATAAGGTCGGCCGCTTCACCGATGGTAGCCTCCGGCGAAACCGTTTGCGGCTGCCGGGTCATAATCTCGTTCAGCTTCAGGTTGGCCAGCAGGTAATTCATCTCCCAGGTGCTTAATGATGTTGCCTGAGACGGCCGTGCGCTGCGCACATCGCCAAAGGTGACAATGCCAACAACACGGCCGTTTTCCACCACCGGCAGCCGCCGAATTTTATTTTCGCGCATCAGGGCATCTGCATCCAGAAGACCCATGGTGGGAACGGCCGTAACTACCTCACGACTCATCCAATCCTTCACCAATTCAAGTCGCATTCTCGCCCCCTTCGGCATTGGCGCTGCGTAAGTAACTCAGCGACAAGCCAAACAAAATCAACACCAAAACGGCCGAAACCACACAGTATTGGCAAAACGCCCGGATCACAAAAAACTCCAGCCCCGTCAACCCTAAGGAAAACAAGAGCGCAAAACCGGTAACGGCCACCATGAGCTCCGGCAGATAATCCATGAGCGGGAAATCCCAGTCCTGGAGCCAGGTCAGCATGAAGATCACGGCATACCCGGCAAGGCCAATAAAGGCAACGGGAACCGGACCAATTGAAGCATAAGCCGCACCAGGGCCACTGACCTGGCCACAATCCCAAAAGCTCCCCACCTTACAGCCAACAACCAACACACCCTCATGAAACAGGTACAGGTAAAAAGCCAGCATCATGCCGGGCACAGACAACAATTGAATGAGACGCAGCTGCCACTCTTGTTTCATAAGAATCACGAATCCAAAAGGGAATCCAAACGCTGTTGGAATACCGTAATTGGCTGATTCCCCGCCATGAGTTCACCATCAATGAGAAAGCTGGGCGTGGAATTAATCCCTGCCTGCTGCGCCATCGTAATATTTTCCAGGATGCGGTCACCATACGAATTGTTCTCTAAACAACTCGCAAAAGCATCCGTATCCATCTCTAAAGATGAGGCCGCCTGGAGAAACCCTTCGGTCGTATTAAACAATTCCGTTCCTTGAAGTTGGAACATGGTTTCATGGAAATCAGCAAATGAGCCCTGTTCATTGGCGCACATAGCTGCCACAGCAGAGGGCAGCGTGGGGAACCCTCCGGCTGAACTTTGTAGGGCAAAGGGCACCACGATCCACTTCACTTCATTGGTATCTACATATTGTGCTTCTAAAACGGGGCTTGTGGTCAGGTTAAAGTCGCGGCAGTGGACGCAGCCATAATCAGACACTTCAACCACCGTAACGTCGGCATCGGCATTGCCTAAAGCAATACAGTTGTCCGGGTTGTTGTTGCAGTAAGCTAACAGGCTGGCTCGTGTCGGCTCACGGAAAGCCAGGGCAATCAGCCCGGCAAAAATGACAATACCACCCACAACAATGCCACCAACTAACATCCAGTTGCTCTGGCCTTTGGCTGATTGGCGGTTTTTTGCTCTTTTCGTCATTGTTTCTTCACCTCTTTATTTGCTTGGAAAAATTAGGGTTTTGTTTTGTACTTACCGCAACACGGCCGTTTAATAAACCACACCAGCTTTTGGATAGAAAAGTTTGACATTTGGGCAGTTTACTCAGGAAATTAGCAAATTCAACATTTAGCTTTTGAAAAATTCTGCCAATAACACTAAACCTTGTTGCGGGCAGCTAATCGACAATTCTATCCATTACCCCAAAAATTATATCCAACGCTGGCCAGTTATAAAAATTTACTCATGCAACTTGACCCACAGCGCATGAAGCTGAGCCAATGATGAAGCTTTCACGGGTGGAGGGACACTCGTCCGTTCATCCATGCCGACAGACAAGCGCTGGCCACGGCCAACGGTGGTGATTTTTGGGCAGATCGGCTATGATTCCGCATCTTGGTTTCCGCGACAGGAGCAGTGAATGACTGACTTAAGCACAAAATACTTGGGGCTGACGTTAAAAAATCCCCTGATCGTTTCAGCTTCCCCCCTGACTGCCTACGTAGACAATCTGCAAAGAATGGAAATGGCGGGTGCGGCAGCCGTGGTGCTGCCGTCGTTGTTTGAAGAGCAAATAGAGCTGCAAGGGATGGGCGTCGACAAAGTAACGCCGCTGAACCAGCAAACGCTGCCGGACGCGCTCCAACACCTGCCAGAAATGAAGGGATACAATCGCGGGGCCAATGGCTATCTGGCTCACATTTACCAGGCCAAAAAGGCCGTGACGATTCCCGTCATTGCCAGTTTAAATGGATATTACAGCGGTGGCTGGGTTCAATACGCCCGGTTAATTGAAGCGGCGGGCGCGGATGCATTGGAACTCAACATTTATTACCTGGCAACACGGCCGAATATCAGCAGCCAGGAAGTGGAAGAAATGTATCTGCACCTGATACGGGATGTAAAAACGGCCGTAAAAATCCCCGTCGCCGTGAAGCTCAGTCCGTACTTTAGTGCCTTTGCCAACATGGCCACCCGACTGGACGCCATGGGTGCCGACGGGCTGGTGCTGTTCAACCGCTTCTACCAGCCAGACATAGATCTGGAAACCCGCGAGGTGGTTTCAAGTCTAGACCTTAGCTCCAATGCCGAGCTGCGTCTGCGCCTGCGCTGGACGGCCATTCTGTCCAGCCTGGTAAAAGCCGACCTGGCCGTAACGGGCGGCATCGAAAAGGGGACAGACGTCGTGAAGTGTCTGATGGCCGGGGCCAAAGCAACGGCCGTTGCCTCCATCCTGCTCAAACATGGTATTGAACATATCAAACACATTTTGGCCGACCTGACCCAATGGCTGGAAGAACACGGCGAAGTAAGCGTAAGCGCCATTCAAGGCACCATGAACCAGCAGCGTGTGGCCGATCCTGCCGCTTTTGAACGAGCCAACTATATGAATGTGCTTAAATCGTTGGAGGAAGAAAGTCCAGATTAGCGGTTATCGAATGGTTCGTGACGATGGGCTTCAGCCAGGGATTCAATTTCGGTCAGAAGCTCGGGCGTATTGATGTTTTTCAGGAGATATTCGCTGGCACCTGCCTGGAGGATCATTTCGCGGGCCAGGTCGTCAATGTAAGAGGTGAGGGCTAATACGGCCGTTCCCCCCGCCACCAACAGCTTAACCAGATCAACCACAAAGCTCAATTCATCATTGTGGCCAGTGAGCCCCAACAGCGCTACGTCGGGCCGCAGATCGGTCTGGGCAAGACTCCAGGCTTCCTCCGCATCAACGGTGCCCACCACAGCGATATTAGGGGTTGAGTGCAACCGAACCCTTAACGCCGTGCGTACACCTTTGTGCTGGTCAATAATAATGAGGCGAATTTTTTCCATTAAACTAAGCATTTTATCAATAGAACCTACTTATCCATAGCAGGCAAAAGGATAAGATTCAACAATAGTACCAGCCAGTGACATTTGTCATAGGTATCCTGACAAAAAGTCATCTTGGCACCCATAAATTTCTCTCCATTCGCGTGCTACCAACAAGAAATTATGATTCGAGACCCGCAAATTTTCCCAACATTTTAGTGATTTTTCGGTATAATTTCTGCCGAAGAAAGTCATCTGCCATTCATGACATTTGCCATACGTTCGCCCCAAAGCAATACATTACACTGCAAATCAAGAGATTTTCCAGTGGTCAACCAACAGCAGGAGCAGAGAATGATTACCGTAAACGATCTAATGACCGTCATCCCCAGCAGCGTCACCCCAGACACGCCCATGCGTACCGTCATCGGTGTGATGAAAACGGAAGGGTGTCGCCAGCTGCCTGTGTTGGATAACGGAAAATTGATTGGCATCATTACGGATCGTGACGTGCGGCTGGTGATGAACTCCCCGGTGGTGCTGCACGGCCGTTGGCAAGATGAAGAACTGCTGGACAACGTAACCGCTGAAAGCTGCATGACCCCCAACCCTATCACGGTGACGCCGGGCACCCCCGCCTATCGCGCCGCCGAAATGCTGAGCATCTATAAATTTGGTGGTTTACCTGTGCTGGAGAATGACACAGTGGTAGGCATTATCACTGTGACCGATTTTTTAGACTACGCCGCCAAACTATTGGCCGAAGACGTAGTACCCGGCTAAACCGGGGGTGAACAAGCTCCGCTCACCCAAAATTCCGCTTTTATTCTCTACGCTACCCGCTTTTCCTGGCGATTGATTCTTTGATGGGCACTTCCAGTTTGATGGTTGTGCCCTGGCCGGGGGCGGAAACAATCTTAAAACGGCCGTCCAAATCCTTCGCCCGTGCCCGCATATTGGCCAGACCATGCCCAATCGAATAACTTTTGGAGGCCATATCAAACCCGTAGCCATCATCAGAAATTCGCAGCACAATGCAGTTGTCTTGCTGCTCAATAGAGATCAACACTTGCTTGGCCCGCGCATGGCGGGCAATGTTGGCCAGCGCTTCCTGCGTGGTTAAAAAGAGCGAACGGGCTACCGAGGCAGACAACACCGTCAGGGCTTCTTGTTGGGCGGAAAGGGAAACGGCCACCATCGTGTTCGCCTGGAATTCGCGCACCAATCGCCCCAACCCCTGTTCCAGGTTGCCCTGGAAACGGTGCGGCCGTAAATCTAAGATAAAGTTACGAATGTCGCGAATGGTGGCGTTCAACCCCTCAATGGCGTGTGAGAGCAAGTTGTCGGCATCTTCGGGATTGGTGTGCAGCGAAAGCTTGGTGGATTCAAGCGTCAGACCTACGGCAAAAATGGACTGGATGATGCCATCGTGCAAATCCATGCCGATGCGGGTGCGTTCTTCCACGATAGCCAGCCGCCCAACCTGCTCATACAAGCGGGCATTCTGAATGGCAACGGCCGCATGCGCCGCCAGCAGTTCCACCAGGTCCTGATCCGTTTGGGTAAACTCATCAGCACCAAGCTTGTTGGTGAGATAGAGGTTGCCCACCACTTCGCCACCGGCCATCACCGGCACGCCCAGGAAAGGCACCATTGGGGGATGGCCTGCTGGGAAACCCACGGAGCGCGGATCGTCGCCAATGCGGGGAATGCGAATAGTGCGCCGTTCTTTAATGATCGCGCCGAGCAGACCATGCCCTTTGGGCAGATGGCCAATCTGTGCCGAATCTTCTTCCGGCATGCCGCTGTCGATGAAGGTATCCAGCAGCCCCTGGTTGTTGGGCACCCCCAGAGCCGCGTATTGGGCATCCACCAGCTCCCGCGCCGCCTCCACAATTTGCTCCAGCACCTTATCCAGGGTCAGTTCGCCGGAGATGGCCATGGTGGCTTTGTCCAGGGCGGCCAGTTGGCGGGTGCGTTGTTCCAGCTGGATGCGGTCTTCCCGGCTCGCTTCCACCAGCTGCGCATTTTGGATGGCGACGGCCGCTTGAGCAGCAAACAGGCGCAGCATCTGCTCATCGGTCTGGTTAAACGGCTGGCCATTCAGCTTATCGGCGAGGTAGATACGGCCGTAAACCTGGTCATTGTGCTCGATAGGCATCCCCAAAAAGCTGTTCATCGGCGGATGGCCAGCGGGGAAGCCGGTAAATTTAGGGTGATTGGTTAAGTGGGCAATGCGAATGGTTTCGCGGTCAGAGGACAGCGCCCCCAACAGGCCAATGCCTTTGGGATGATGGGCGATTGATTCGGCCGTTTCTGGGTCCATGCCCGAAAAAATGAAATTGGGCGACAGACCCCCCAGCTCAAAGGTAGCCAAAACCGCGTAATTGGCCGACAGCAGCTCGCGGGCTGAATCTGCAATTCGCTGGAAAGTTTCCCGCAGATCGCCATACTGCGAAATAGATAAAATCGCCTGCGAAATAGCCTCCAGAAGCGAATCAATTTCGCGACCATTATTTGTCATTCCGTTTCTACACCCCCAAGAAACAAGGTTAACAAACAGGGGCAAATAAAGAAGTGCCTCACCCCGTTAGCCTCAAAAACTGTTGGAATCTTAATTGAGATAATCTTTTAGATGATGTTGAATGGCGTAAGCCGCTGCTTCCGCCCGGTTTGATACTTCCAACTTCGACAAAATACCGCTTACGTAGTTCCGTACGGTTCCTTCACTCAAGTACAGCGCCTCGGCAATTTCCCGGTTGGTGCGCCCTTCGGCGATTAGCGAAAGTACCTGCATTTCTTGTGCCGTCAGATCGCTAAAAGCGGCCGATTCTTCCTGCTGAATAGAACGGCGCATCTCGTTAAATACGCGCTGGGTTAAGGATGGGTCCAGGGTGGCTTCACCGCGGGCCGCGGCCTCGATGGCGCGAATGACGTCATTGCTGCCCACCTGCTTAAGCACGTAACCAGATGCCCCAGCGCGAATGGCGGCAAACAGCATTTCATCTTCAGCGTAAGACGTGAGCATGATCACTTTGGTAGTGGGCAGCTCAGTCATAATTTGCTCACATGCTTCTATGCCGCTGCCTCCGGCCAGACGAATATCCATGAGAACGATGTCTGGCTTGTGGGCCACTGCCTTGGTTACAGCTTCCTGCTGAGCGGCGGCTTCCGCCACCACTTCAAAGCCCGGATTACGTTCGATGAGGGTTTTAAGGCCCAGGCGAACCACTTCATGATCATCTACAAGGAGAATGCGTAGTCGTGACATGATCATAAGTATAACTTTTTCTATCAACTTCAACAAAATATTTAATTATTCTGGACACATTCGCCCGGTAGGGAAGAAAGCAGAGGGATGAGGGTAGAAGACGGCCGTTTCCCATTGTCGTCTTTTTTAGCCACGGATTACACGGATTGACGCGGATGGGGAACGGCCGTTGCGCTCAAGCGGACAACTTTCTAAAACTGGCGGCTCCACGTCTTCGGCCAGCGCTCGACCACCACTTTGGTTTGGGTGAAGAACTCGACGGCGTGGTGGCTTTGGCCGTGCAGCGTGCCGAAAAAGCTCTCTTTCCAACCGCTGAACGGGAAAAAGGCCATCGGCGCAGCCACGCCGATATTGATGCCCACGTTCCCGGCATCCACCTCGCTGCGGAACTGGCGCGCCGCCGCGCCGCTGCTGGTGAAGAGGCAGGCCATGTTGCCGTACTGCCCGCCATTTACCAGCTGAATCGCCTCGTCGATGGTGTTGACGTGCATCAAGCTGAGCACCGGGCCAAAAATCTCGGTGCGGGCAATGTCGCTGTGGGGGTTGACGTTGGCCAAAATGGTGGGGCGGACAAAGTGGCCGCTTTCGTAGCCGGAGATGTGGGCGGAACGGCCGTCTACCACCACCGTCGCCCCCTCATTTGCCCCCTGCTGAATCAGGCTCTCGATGCGCGTCCGGCTCGGCGCAGAAATGACCGGCCCCATCTGCACCGCTTCATCCAACCCATTGCCGACAACACGCGAAACGGCCGAATCGGCAATCGCTTCCGTGTAGGTGTGGCGCGCCTCGCCGACGGTAATGGCCAGCGACGCTGCCAGGCAGCGCTGCCCGGCACAGCCAAAGGCAGAATCGGCCGTAATTTGCGTCGTCATTTCCATGTCGGCGTCGGGCAAAATGATGATGGGGTTTTTGGCCCCACCCTGCGCCTGGACCCGCTTGCCGTTGGCCGAAGCGCGGGCGTAGATTTGTTTGGCAACGGCCGTTGACCCCACAAAACTAATCGCCCGGATCAGCGGATGGTCTAAAATGGCTTCCGACGCCGCCCGGCTGCCGTTGACCAGGTTCACCACCCCCGGCGGCAAATCGCACTGTTCCAGCAGCTCAAACACCTTCACCATCGTCAGCGGCACCTTCTCCGACGGCTTGACGATGACCGTGTTGCCCGTAGCGATGGCATAGGGCAAAAACCAGAACGGGATCATGCCGGGGAAGTTAAACGGGGCGATGATGGCACACACCCCCACCGGCTGGCGAATCATCAGGGCGTCGATGCCGCTGGCAATATCCTCAGAAAAGTCGCCCATCATCATGGTGGGAATGCCGCAGGCTACCTCCACATTTTCAATGGCCCGGCGCATTTCGCCGCGCGATTCGCCAATCGTTTTGCCACATTCCAGGGTGATAGTGCGGGCAATCGCTTCAAAATTATCCTCCAGCAGCGCCTTCAATTTGAACAAAGGCTGAATGCGATTGGGCGCGGGCACCCGCCGCCACGTCTCAAACGCTTGCTGCGCCACCTGGGCCGCCGCATCCACTTCGCTGGCGGGCGACAGCGGGACCTGGCCCAGCGTTTCGGCAGTGGCGGGGTTAACCACATCTAAATAATCGGCGGCGGCCGATGGCTGCCAGGTACCGTTGATAAAATTCATTACTTTTTTCATGGAACAAACCTCGGTTAAAAAGGGTGGTTTGTGGGTTATGCCTTGAAGCTCGCTGCACATTGGAATAAAATCCCAATCTCAAGCAAGCGGGGCAAATCATGACACCACAAAGAATTGGACGATACAAAATTATAGAAGAAATTGGCCGAGGCGGCATGGCGGCCGTTTATCTGGCCGAAGATCCGCTGATCCGGCGCAAGGTGGCGATCAAAGTGCTGGCCGTTCAGACGTTGGAACACGACCCCAACTATTACGACCGGTTCCAGCAGGAGGCCGAAACGATTGCCGCCCTGGAACATTCGGCGGTGATTCCCATTTACGACTTTGGCCACCAGGGCGACCTGTCGTACATTGTCATGCGCTACATGCCGGGCGGCACGCTGGACGACCGCCTCAGGCAAGGGGCGCTGCCGCTGGAGGAAGTAGGTTTTGTCATGGAGCGGGTTGGCTCGGCGCTGGCCGAGGCGCACGAGAAGGGCATTTTGCACCGCGACATTAAACCGGCCAACATTTTGTTTAACGGCCGTAACGAACCCTTCCTTTCCGACTTTGGCACCGCCAAAAATTTGCAGGCCGCCAAAGGCATCACCGGCACCGGGGTGATGATTGGCACCGTCGAGTACATGAGCCCGGAGCAAATTCAGGGGGCCAAAGAGCTGGACGGCCGTACCGACATCTACGCCCTGGGCATCGTCCTCTTTTTTATGCTCACCGGCGGGCTGCCCTTCAAGGGTGATTCGATCATCAGCATTGTGATGGCCCACCTGAACAGCCCCGTCCCCAGCGTGCAGGCCGCCATCCCCAGCCTCACCCCACCCTGGGACGACATCGTCCACAAAGCCCTGGCCAAAAAGCCAGAAGAGCGCTTCCAGACGGTGGATGAATTGGTCCAGGCGGTGAAGGAACTTGTTAAACGAAGCTAAGCCATTTTCCCGGAAACTGTACCTTAAAAGGATTTCCCATATTTTTATCTCAGTTTCCGGGAAAATTCTCAAAGGAAACGTAAAATGACCCTCCCACTAAACATTAACGGAAAAAATATCGACGTTTCAGCCAATCCCACCGACACCTTGCTCTCCGCCCTGCGCGGAGCGGGCTTTTTTAGCGTGCGCTTTGGCAGCCACGATGGGAAAACAGGCGCAGCGGCCGTTTTGGTTGATGGCCAGCTGGTCAACAGCGACGTGCTGCTGGCTGGTCAGGCTGTTGGCCACCGCATTGAGACCGTTGAAGGGCTCAACCCCGGCATCAACGAGCTGCATCCGATTCAAAAAGCGTTTGTCGAAACTGGGGCGATCCAGTCTGGCTACAACACCCCGGCCATGATTTTGGCGGCTAAGGCGCTGCTGGAACAAAACCCCAACCCCACCGAGGCCGAGGTGCGTGAAGCGTTTTCTGGCATTTTGTGCCGCGAAACGGGCTACGTGAAGCCAGTCCAGGCCGTGCTGCGCGCCGCCGCCTACCTGCGCGGCGAAGAGGTGCCGCCCTACGACGGCCCGCCCATCATCGACGCCACCTTCTTTGTGGAGAATCCGCCCGCGCCAGACGATGAGGGGCCAGAGCTGGCGGGCGGCTCAATCGCCAATCGCCAATCTCCAATCTCCACTCAAACCAAGCCCCAAACCGACATTGTGCTCACGTCTGGCGTGCCGGAAACGGCCGTTGTCGGCAAACCAGAAACCAAGGTCGATGCCGTTAAACTCACCAAGGGCAATCCCGCCTTTGTGGATGATATCGACCTGCGCGGCATGCTGTATGCCAAGCTGCTCGTCAGTCCACACGCCCATGCTCGGATTCTGGACATCGACGCCAGCGAGGCCGAAGCGCTGCCCGGCGTGCACGCCGTGATTCATTACAAAAACGTCAAGCGCGTCAAATACGCCTCCGGCGGACAGAGCTACCCCAACCCGCCGCCGCACGATCAGGTCAGCTTCGACAACAAGGTGCGCTACGTGGGCGACCGCGTCGCCGCCGTGGCCGCCGAAAGTGAAGCGATTGCCGAAGCAGCGATCAAGCTGATCAAAGTCGAATATGAACTCCTACCCGCCGTTTTCGACGAAAACGAAGCGATCAAACCCGGTGCGCCCATCATCCACGACGAGGATGACACCGAAAAGATTCACGACGCCAGCCGCAACATTGTGCACCACATCCAGGCCGAGGTAGGCGACGTGGAGAAAGGGTTCAGCGAAGCCGACCACGTGTTTGAGCACAGCTACTACGTGCACCAGGTGCAGCAAACGCCCATCGAGCCGCACATCGCCATCAGCTGGTGGGACAGCGACGAACGGCTGGTAATTCGCACCAGCACCCAGGTTCCGTTCCACGTGCGCCGCATGGTCGCTCCGCTGCTCGATTTGCCCGTGCGCCGTATCCGGGTCATCAAGCCACGCATCGGCGGCGGCTTTGGCGTGAAGCAAGAGATGCTCATCGAGGACATCGTGGGTCACCTCACCATTGCCACTGGCCGCCCGGTGCGCCTGGAGCTGACGCGCAGCGAGGAGTTCCGCAGCAGCCGCACCCGCCATCCGCAAAGCATCACCTGGAAAGCGGGTGTCATGGCCGACGGCACGCTGCACTCCATGCAGATGAAAATTGTGGCCAACACGGGCGCGTACGGCACCCACGGCCTGACGGTGCAAACCGTCACCGGCCTGCGCGGCCTGAGCAGCTACAACTGCAAAAATCGGGAATTTGACTGCATTGTGGCCTACACCAATCTGCCTGTGCCCGGCGCGTATCGCGGTTACGGCGGGCCGCAGGCGCTTTTCTCGCTGGAATGCCTGATGGACGAAATTGCCGCCGCGCTCAAGCTGGATCCCATTGAGTTCCGCCGCAAAAATTGGGTGCAGGCGGGCGACCCAATGCCCATCGCCCCGCTGCTGGGCGAAGGCGAAAAAGATACCGTCATCACCGTGCCGCTGATTGAATCGTGCGGCCTGAACGAATGTTTTGAGCAAGGCATGAAGGCGATCGGCTGGGAGCGCAAGTTTGAACCCGGCTGGCACGAGGTGCCCGGCAAGCCCCACCTGCGACGCGGCCTGGGCGCGGCAATGTGCATGCACGGTACGGCCATTCCAGGGCTGGACATGGGCGGCGCGTCGGTGAAAATCAACGATGACGGATCGTTTAACGTGCTGGTTGGCGCGACGGATTTGGGCACAGGGTCAGACACGGTGCTCAGCCAGATTGCCGCTGAGGTGTTGGGCGTACCGCTGGAGGACATCATCATTTACTCCAGCGACACGGACATGACGCCGTTTGACACGGGGGCTTACGCCAGCAGCACGACGTATATTTCAGGAACGGCCGTTAAACGCGCCGCCGAACAGGTTGCCGACCAGATCAAAGAACGGGCTGCCCTGATGCTGGAACTGGACCATTGGCACGACATTCGGTTGGAAAATAGACGGGCGATTGCGGCAGACGGCCGTAGCGTTAGCATGGAAGCGATCGGCCTGCACAGCCTGCACCAGGACCAGCAGCGGCAAATCATGGCCACCGCCAGCTTTGTCAGCATGGATTCGCCGCCGCCGTTTGCCGGGCAGTTTGCCGAGGTAGAGGTGGACACCGAAACCGGCCAGGTCACCGTCACCAAGCTGGTGATGGCCGTGGATGCGGGCGTGCCGATTAACCCGATCACCGCCAGCGGGCAGGTGGAGGGCGGCATGGTGCAGGCGCTGGGCTACGGTCACTGCGAAGAGATGGCCTACGACGAGACGGGCAACCTGGTCAACGACCAGTTCGGCCCCTACCACATCTACCGCGCCGACGAGATGCCCTGGATGCAGGCGATCCTCGTGCAAACCAACGAGCCCACCGGCCCGTTTGGCGCCAAAGCCATCGCCGAAATCCCCAAAGACGGCGTCGCCCCGGCCATCGCTAACGCCGTCTTCGACGCCACTGGCACCCGCCTGCGCCGCATTCCCTTCACGCCGCAGCGGGTACACGAGGCCATGCACCCCTAAACCAACAAGTGCGACGCACCTCGGAGGTGCGTCGCACTTTTGTTTAGGCGGCGAAGTGAGCAGCCTCAGATGCGTCCTGGCTAAAACCGTTCGCATCTGAGGATGCTCACGCCACAATCCGCGAGACGCTGGGGGCAAGCCCCCAGACCCCCATTTCAGAAACCAGAAAAACAGAAATCAGGAACCAGAAACAACGGGAGAGACCACGCGAAAACCGACATGGTTGCTGGAGAGGTCCGGATCGCGCCTGAAGCGGCGCGCCACGCGCGCGCCCCCATGATCGAAGCTCCAAGAACCGCCGCACAGCACGCGGGATTTTTGGTCTTTATCGAACCAACTATTTGTCCACTCCCAAACATTGCCAGACATATCGACACAACCATAAGGGCTGTCGCCTTGCGGCGAAAATTGGCCAACAGGTGTGGTTGCCTGAATACCAGTTTTCCACGTGTTGCAATGATTTTCACGCCATTCATTGCCCCAGGGGTAAGTACGGCCGTCGGTGCCGCGTGCCGCTTTTTCCCACTGCTGCTCCGTGGGCAGCGCCATGCCCGCCCATGCGGCATACGCCTTGGCATCGTGCCAGGAGACGTAAACCACAGGATGGTTAGCCAGTTCAGCAGGCGGCGAGCTTCCCTTCCAATGCTTGGGTGGTTTCGCCTTCGTTGCGGCCACAAAACGGGCGTACTCAGCATTGGTCACCGGCGTTTTGGCCATCCAGAATTCATCCAGGTGCAGTTTCTTCTTGTCGTCACCATGCAAAAACTCTCCCGCTGGCACCCGCACAAACGTTTTGCCACTTTTTTCATGGATAAAACTGTTTAATTCCGCACGCGCTGGTTCTTTTGGGGTCGCTTTTGGGCTTGCTGCTTCTACCGTTATCAATTCTCTAAGAGCTGGATTGACAGAAAAATCCTGTTTTGATGTCACTGGTTCCAGAGCGGCAAGAAGCTGCTCAAATCCGCGCTCGTAACCCCCTCGCAGCGAAATATGTTGAAACGCTCGCCACAAAGCTGGCAGCTGGCACGCCTTGAGCAGGAGGGGGTATAGCTGCATTTCATCTTCATGGGTGTAGGTGATGGCGGCGTTGGTTTCCAGCTGCACCCAGCGCGAAGCCACGGCGTCTGGCGAGAGCAGCAGAACAAAGATGCCGCTTTCTTCCAGGCCACGGCTAATGGCCTCCACCCACTTTTCACCGGGCCGAATGCTGTCCGGAGCAATCCAGATGGCGTAGCCGTGGGCTTCCAGGTCATGGGCCAGCCGTTGGGCTACTTCCGCATCCTGGTGGGCGTGGCTGATAAAGATTTGGCGCGGGTTGCGGGTGATGGAGGCGATTGGTTGTGGGGCGGTGGTGGGTGCTTTTTCACCTGGCACGTAGTCGGTTGGTTGGAAAAACGGCCGCATCTTCCCCACCGCCACGAGCAAATTCTGCATCTGGTTATGCCGGTGGCAAAACTCTAGCAGCAGCGAAATTTGCTGCTGCTTGGTCATCCCTGGCGTCAGGTCTTCATGAACGGAACGAAAATAGTCAAACAGCAGGTCGTTGAGGTCCTGTGGTCCAAAATGGTCGTTGATAAATTGGCGAAGTTTGGCAGTGTCAACATTCATAAGCTTGCTGGCAGTTGGTTTTGGTTGGTGTAGGCCAAGTATACGCCAACAAGCGGGATTTTTCATCGTAGCCGCGGTTTCTTACCGCGTTCCCAATGCGCGGTAAGAAACCGCGACTACGGGAAAATAAAAACGGCCGTTCCCTCCCGGAAACGGCCGTTCTCCTTCAAATGTTTCTTACCCGGCAGCCGGTACGTCAATCGCCAGATTGAGCAGCACCAGCCGTCGATAACAGGTTCACCTGCCGCATGATTTGCGACGCTTCCGGGGCGCGGCGGGGATTGGTTTTGAGCAAAACCATCGTTGTGCCGCGTTTGATGCTGGCATCGTACAAATAAGCATCCTGCTCGGACACGCCCAAACCAATGAAGAAGCCCAAGATCGCACCGATGAGCATACCGCTAACCGTGCCGCTGAGGGCAATCAGCCCCCAGGTGCCAGCCATCGTGGCTGCACCAAATGGCTCGATGCCGGTGAACTGCATCAGGCCAATGCCCGCCACTGCGCCCAAAATGCTGCCCCAAATCGCCCCGCCCAATCCACCGGAAATGGTGGCTTCTTTGGTGACCGCCTTTTCGCCAGTGTAGCGACGGCTAAATTCATTGGTCTGGCTCAGGTTGATGGTTTCGATGGCGTCTTGGGAGAAGTTCATTTTGGCCAGGGTGGCCACGGCCGTTGCCGCATCCCGCTCGGAGTTGAACAACCGCACGACCAGACGATCGCTGGTTAGACCGCGCAGTTCGTTCACCTTTTGGTTCACGTTCTGCACCTGAACCAGGTGCTGCTCAAGCAGGGCTTTGGCTTCGGGGGTGAGGTTTTTATTGAGGGCGTTTTGGTAGGCAGCAACGGCCGTTTTCTCGCCCAACACCGCTTCTTTCAGGGCCACATTCTCAGTTTCCATCGGCCCAATGGCCAGGGTGGTCATGATAGCAATACGCCCCCGGTGAATGGTGCCACGCATGCTGCGTCGGGTAGAGATAGCACCGCCCATCGTTTCAATGAGTGAACGAAGCTCATCGGCCATCTGGCGGCGCTGTTGGGCATATGTTTTTAACATCACCTTAAGGCCCCGATTGTTGACCGTTTTACCAATAATGTTAAAACCGCGCTCCCCTGCTTTGCACAATTTGTGCAGCTGCTGCAACGTCCGAATGGTTTCCTGATTGCTCATCACGTTCTCCTTGCTCTAAAAAGCTTTGCCCTGTTAACAATCAAACGGCGCTGCGCGTGACGTGGCTGCCAGCCAAGAACAAAAAAAGGCCCGTGTTGGGCGGCCCAGTGGACTGGTAGGGCTTCATGCGGCAACTTCCGCTGTGAACAAATTGGCTAGTCTGATGGTCTCTTTGCGGTTGAGACACAGCTGCGCATCGGCAGCTGAAAAATTGCAGGGTGGTATTTGGGTAGATTGTGAGCTTGTTGCCTATGAGTTGTGTCCGGTTGCAACGATATGATACAGGAAGAAGTGCCCATTTGTCAACTATTTGTTCATAAATATGTTGACAATATCTAGACACCTGGGACAACCTGGTAGAATTTGGCAGGAAACGCAAAACGGCCGTTCCCTTTCAGGGACGGCCGTTTATGCTCAAAATGGAATGGTGTTAACGCTCGCCGACAAGATGTACCAGGTACACTAAAAACCAAAACAGCAGCGCATACACCACCATGGCGATAATGGTGAAGATTTCCAGAACAGAGCCATTAGCCGAAGGCGTTTGCGTCAGGCCAAAAAAGGGCAGCAGAAAGACGTCAGACACGCCGTAGACAAAACGAGCAAAGCCACTTTCTGGATTCGCGGCGATGAGCTTGAGGAAAACCCGAATGCCCAGCAGCGCCTCCAACAGCCCCAGCAGCAGCCACAGCGCCTGGTCAATTTTGAAGATGGCCCGGCGATTGGCCAGGCGTTCGGAATTGGTGGAGACTCGTTCTCGGACAACTGTCGTCTCACGACGAGGCAATTCGTCGCCATCGGTGTACACTTTTTCTTCGCGTTGGACAATTTTTTCGGTCATCTGGTTACCTCCACTTAAATACGGCCGTTCACCAACGGACGCATTTTGAACTGTAAACATACGATGACACAGCTTCAACGCGACAGGAATGAGGGTTTTCCCTACTTTCTGGCCAAAACAGTCTGTATTTTTTGTCAACTCGGGGAGCCTGTGAGCAATTTCCTGCTGAGCCTGGCCCAATTTTGATGATTGGCCCACGTGGGAGGACAGAGGTTACTCAGGCACGATCACCCAACAGCCCCAGCGCCTGGGCTTTGAGCACCGCCTGGGTACGGTCGCGGGTGTTGGTTTTTTGCAAAATCGTCGAGACGTAATTTTTGACCGTGCCTTCAGCCAGAAACAGCCGGGCGGCGATTTCCGGGTTGCTCAGCCCTTCCGCAATGAGCTGCAAAATCTCCAGCTCGCGGTCAGAGAGGGGATCGGACAGGGCGTCGGCTGGTTTGACCGGGGACAGCCCGACAAACTGGGCCAGCACCCGCTGCGCTACGGCCGATCCCAACAAGGCACTACCATGCGCCACGGCCCGTACGGCCGTTGCCAGCTCCGCCCCCGATACATCCTTCAACAAATACCCCTTAGCCCCGGCCCGCAGCCCCTCAAAAATGTATTCGTCGTCGTCGAAGGTGGTGAGGATGATGATGTTGGCCCCTGGCCAATCCTGGCAAAGCCGCGCCGTGGCCTCCACCCCGTTCATCACCGGCATACGGATGTCCATCAACACCACGTTGGGCTGGAGTTCGGCAAAAATTTGCACCGCCTCCTGGCCGTTGCTCGCCTCTCCTACCACGGCGAGGTCAGGCTCCAGCTCCAGCAGCGTACGCAGGCCGTCACGCATCAACCGCTGGTCGTCTACCAGCAAAATGCGAATGGGCTCAGGCATCGGCCGCCTCCACGTAGGGCACGGGCAGCTGGAGCGAGAGTTTAGCCCCACCCTGCTCCGCCGCGCCCAGAGTGAGCACCCCACCCAGCTGATTGGCCCGTTCGCCCAGCCCAATCAGACCAAAACGGCCGTCGGCCACCTCGCTGCCAAACCCCTGCCCATCATCAGCCACGGTCAGCGTCACCGATGCATCATCAGCCACCAGTTCCAGCCACGCCTGTCGGGCGTTGGCGTGCCGCTGCACGTTGGTCAACGATTCCTGGGCGGCGCGGTAAAGGGCCAGCCGGTGCGCTTCAGGCAGCAGCGGCACGTCGTCGGGCAGCTGCAAATGGATGGGCAGGCCGGTGGCTTCCTGGAAGGTGTGGGCCAGATGGGTTACGGCCGTAACCAACGACCCGTTCATCGCTGAGTTTTCCGCCGAGCGCAGCGTGGAGACAGTTTGGCGCAGTTCGGTCAGGGCTTGCTTGAGCTGGGCACGCATCGCCTCAATCATGCTGGCCGATCGCTCTGGATTGGTCGGGATGAGCCGCTGCGCCCCTTCCAACTGCACCACGGCCACCGTCAGGCGGTGGCCCAGGGCATCGTGCATTTCACGGGCCAGGCGGTTGCGCTCTTCGGCCACGGCCAGCTGCTGCGCCTGCGAGGTGTACGCTTTAAGCTGCTCATGAGCCTCTTGCAGCTCGGCCAACAGCTGCTGGCTGCGCTGCCGCGCCTCGTTGGCCTGGCGCAGCCCCGCGCCAAAAGTGCCAAAGAAGAGGTAGCCGCCCAAAATCGCCACAAATTCATTGGCGTGAATCACGGCCGCGGTTAAAGACCCGGCCAACCAGGTCACCACGATAAAAATCAAAATCCACACCAGCCCCGGCACAAGCGGCAAAAACAGCATCGACTGGGCGCTGAGCACAAAGAGGAAAGTGGAGATGCCAGCGGCGGCCCGAACCGGCACCTGTGTAGAGATAATCATGGCAATGATCATCTGGAACAGCAGGTAAAGGTGCACCAGGTACGGCCGTTCCTCCAAAAAGGCAAACACGCTCAGCCCCACAAAAAAGAGGCCAAACAAAGCCAGCACAAACGCCTGGTTAGGCGCACCGGAGAGCTCAGGCAGGGTGGCCACCAGGATGCCGAGCCAGGTCAGGTAAGCCGCCGCGTTGAGCAGCCAGAAGCTGTAGTTGGAGCGCTGTCGGGTAGCGGTGGTCATAGAAAGATTATATGCCAGAACGGCCGTCTGCCGAAAAAGCGGTCAGCGCGGGGTTCCCCACCACCGGCAGCGGCCCACCGTGCCCCACGTACAACGTGTGGGGATTGGCCGCCAAAATCCGCCGCAAGCTCTGGCGCACCTGCGGCAGCGATTCGGCAAAATAGTGCCAATTGGGTCTGGCGGGCCGCAGGTTGCCGCCCAGGTAGCCACCCATCAGCACGTCGCCGATGATTGCCTGGCCATCGGCCAACAGCAGCGAAACGGAGCCAGCGGTATGCCCCGGCGTGTGCCAGATGACACCATCGACGCCGTACGGCCGTAAGGAAAAGCCCTCAGCCAACGCCACGTCGGGGGCAAACTGGGCAAAGGCCGACCCGCTCAAAAAGCGGCTCATCACCTGCCCGCGCAGCCCGACACCGGGCAAACGGCCGTTGTGCCCCTGGTCCATCAGCCGCTGATCGGCCGGGTGGTAGGCGGTGGGCATGCCCAATTTTTGCTGGAGAACGGCCGTGCTGCCCACATGGTCGCCATGCACATGGGTGTGCACAAGCAGGGTTAGCGCTTCGGGGGCCACCCCCGCATCCCGCACCGCCTGGAGGATTTTGTCCGCCTCGCCCGGCGCACCGCTGTCCACCAGAATGGCCCGATCGCCCTGCACCAGGTAGGCGTTGGAAAGGCGCAGCTTGATTTGCGTTACTTTGATCACGTTATTCTGCCTTTAGCGAGAGAGCTGCTGCTTTGGTGGCGGCCTGGCGGGTTACGGCCGTTTGCACCACCAGGTAGAGCAAAAAGCCAATCGGCCCCAGCATCAGCACAAAGAAAAGGATGGGCGAAATGAACCAGGCCGAGATGTGGCGCGAACGGCCGTCCAGGTACACCCAGCGCGCCACAAACAAATCAAACGCCAGGAAATGAACCCAGGCAATCGTCGCCCCGGTGGGTTCGCCTAGCAGGGTGGTGATGCCGGTGAGGGTGGGGTTAGAGACGGCCGTAAACACCTCACCACAGCGGGGCAGCACCAAAACCGCGTACAAAAGCGCCGCCGGAACCGCCAGCCACGGCCCGGCCACCACCCGCTCCGTCACGCGCCAGCGGGGCAAGAAAATCAGCAGCAGCCAAAAAGGCATTACCAGCAAGCTGCTGAGGGAGAAGAGGGTTTCTGGATTCATTATGGATCCTTTTGTGACAAGGTGACGGGGTGAAGGGGTGACAGGGTGACGGGGTGAAGGGGTGACGGGGTGACGGGGTGAAGGGGTGACGGGGTGAAGGGGTGAAATTTGCCACCTGCGACTTGCCACTTGCCACCTGCCACCTGCCACCTTCTACCCGCCACCATCGCGGCCAGTTCTACACCAGGCTAACTGATTTCAATCACCACTCGCTTGACTTTCCCTGCGCCGCGCAGCCGCTGGGATAACTGGATAAAGCGGAACATCAGGCCGTATTTGCCCGCCAGGTCGCGCTGCATTTGCTGGTCGGCGTCTGAAGTTTCCAAAATGCGCGCCTGAGCGGGCAGCCAACTGCCGTCGGTATTACCTCTGGCGTCGCTTTTAGCCACGTGTACCTGGCTGTTGTTCCGAATGCGCTTCACTTTCCAGCTGTCCGCCACGGTCCAGACGTACAGCTTGCCGTTTTTACCGACGACCCAAACTGGGGTTTTGACGCCTTCGCCATTTTTGCGGAACGTTTCGAGGTTGATATAACTTTCTTTGCCCAATGATGAAATGTCCAACGTTTTGTTCTCCTATTTTTTGATGAATACGGCCGTTCCCGCCACACTCACCACGGCTACCAATCCGGCCAGGGCCGCCAGCGTCAGCGCATCGGGGGCGATGAGGGGCTGAGCCCGCAGCGCCTGCCACAGCAGCAGTAGCACCAGGCCCAGGTAGCCCAATCCACCCACAAACACCAACGCCGTGCGACGGCCGTCTGATAACCGCTGGCGAAAACGACGATTCACAAAAATACCCAGGAGCGGGATGATTTGCAAGGCGTGCAGCCCCACAAAATGGGCTACGCGAATGTCGCCACCTGCCGTGCTCCAGCCGACGAATGGCAGGCCAGCGCCGCCATCGGCCACGCCCACGCTGTGCGCCCCCACGATGCTTACCACCTCACCCGCCTGCATGGCCGCCAGCTGGCCTGGTGTGGGCATGGTCATCAAAAAGCCGAGAATGGAGCCAACGGCCGTTACCAGCAGCCCCAGCCGCAGCGCCCAGGCCAACGGTTGGTTATCCATTTTTTGGCGCATCAGCAGAACGGCCGTCACAATATTCATCACCCAAATCACCATCACAAACGTGCCCATCAGCGAAAAAATCGCCCCGTCGAACAGCGTGCCCACGTTAAAATGACTGCGCACACCGCGCGCCGCCTGAATTGAAATGCCCACCAGCTCCACCAAAAAACCCAGCGCCGTCAGGCCACCAATCCAGCGCACCAGTCGAGGGTGCCCGGTGACAAAACTCAGCATCCAGGCCAGCGTCCCGGCGTACAAAATGGTCGAGATGGCAAACTTCATCGGCTTCACCCAGGCCGGGGCACCGGTAATCAGCCGCGAGTCCAGAATCGACAGCAGAATCGTGGCCAGCAGCAGCACCGCACTGCCCGCCACGGCCCAGGTCAAAAACCGCTCGGTGCCAAAAATTCGCCGCCACAGTGGCGCGCTTGTTTGTTCTTCCTCAATCTTTGAAATCAGGGTACTCATTGAATTTACCTCCACAGCGCAAAATCAGTTGGGTCTTCAGGATTTCGTGGGGTCTGGCATGAAACGTGAAGCGTGAAACGTGATGGCCCTCTGGTCACGTTTCACGTTTCACGCATCACGGGCTGTAAACCCCCTGAATTCCTAAAGAGCCAATCAGTTGTTGTAATCGTTGGCCTAACTGTACCGGCGGCACGGTCACATCTGGCAGTGCCGGTCGTCACCTGCCGGTCATATGACCCATGCCGTAGGGGCAAGACAATCGGCCATGATCTTGGCCCAACAAATAGCCTTCTCCCCGATTGCCTCGCCCAGATCGCCCGGCAATCATCCCGGATCGCGTAGCACAATCACCCCAGGCCCATTACAATTGCGCCATGAGCGAAAATTTCCAGCCAGACAACTTTGTCCTCTACAAAAATCAGGCGGCGCGGGTGACCAACGTGGCGGCCAAAAAGATCAACATCGTGGTGCAAGACGGCACGGCCGTTTCCGTACGCCCCAAAGATATCGAGCTGCTGCACCCCGGCCCGCTGCGCAGCTTTGGCGAGCTGGCCAAACCGCCGGGCGAACTGCTCACCGCCTGGGAGCTGCTGGCCGGGGAAACCACCAGCCTGCAAGAGCTGTCCGAACTGGCCTATGACGCCTTTACGCCCGCCACGGCCTGGGCCATCTGGCAGGCGGTCAACGATGGCCTGCACTTCAGCGGCACGCTCGAAACGATCACCGTGCACACCCCCGAACAGGTGGCCGCCGCACAAGAGGCCCGCGCCGCCAAAGCGGCCGAAGCCGAGGCGTGGGAAGCGTTTGCCAGCCGGGTCCAAAAAGGCACATTTGCGGTGGAAGACGGCCGTTTCCTCCAGGAAATCGCCGCCGTGGCCATGGGCCAGCAGGAGCGCAGCCAGGTGCTGCGCCAGCTCAACCAGAGCGAAACGCCAGAAAACGCTCATGCCCTGCTGCTCAAATTGGGCTACTGGGACGAAACGGTTAACCCATACCCCAGCCGCATCGGCGTGACCACCAGCCAGCCAAACCTGCCCATCCCCGCCCTGCCCAACGAAGACCGCCGCGACCTGACCCACCTCACCGCCCTGGCCATCGACGACGCAGGCAGCAGCGACCCTGACGACGCCTTGAGCTGGGACAACGCTGGCGCGGAGCACGGTCGAAGCGGCCGTCTCTGGGTGCACATCGCCGACGTAGCCGCCGTGGTCACGCCGGGCAGCGCCATCGACCTGGAAGCGCGTGCCCGGGGCGCGAACCTCTACCTGCCCGAAGGCACCATCCACATGCTGCCCGAAACGCTCACCGACCTGCTGGCCCTGGGCCGCCAGGATACCTCGCCCGCCCTCTCCTTTGGCCTGGACGTGCTGGCCGACGGCACCATCGTCAACCTGGAAATTGTGCCCAGCACGGTGCGCGTCACCCGCCTGAGCTACGACGAGGCGCAGGCCCGGCTAGACGAAACACCGTTCCGCGAGCTGCTGGCCATCGCCCAGGCGTACGAGGCGCGGCGCGTAGCCAACGGCGCGGTGCAAATTAACCTACCCGAGGTGAAAATTCGGCTGGACGAGGCAGGTGAGGTGGAAATACGGCCGCTCCCGCCCCTGCAAAGCCGCGATCTCGTCCGCGAAGCGATGTTGATGACCGGCCAGGCGGTGGCCCAATTTGCCCAGCAGCACCACATCCCCATCCCGTACACCACGCAGGATGCGCCCACAGAAATTGTTGAAGGCGACACCCCCTCGGCCAACTTTGCCCGCCGCAAAACGATGAGCGGCAGCCAACCGGGCAGCACGCCGGGCCGCCACGCCGGGCTGGGGCTGGACCAGTACGTGCAGGCGACCAGCCCGCTGCGCCGCTACCTGGACCTGGTGGTGCACCAGCAGCTGCGCGCCTTTTTGCGCGGCGGACCAATCTTAGACGAACAAGCCGTGATGGAACGCGTGGGCGCAGCTTACGCCGTGAGTGGGGATGTGCGTTATGCAGAACGGTTGTCGAATGGGCATTGGACGGCCGTTTACCTCCTGCGTCATCCCGCATGGACCGGGGAAGGCATCGTCATTGACCAGCGCGGCAAGCGCGACCTGGTGCTGCTGCCCGCCCTGGGCAGCGAAACCAGCATCTACGCCAAAGAGCCAACCGCCCTGGACAGCACCGTGCAGGTCCAACTCCAATCGGTCGATCTGCCTCCGCGCGAAGCCCACTTTCGCTTCAATAAAGCATAAATCGCCGGTGCGCTGCACTTCAAAGGTGCGTCGCACCGGCATAGCCTTACCTCGTTTTACCACTTTCAAAATTCCCTTGACTTAGAGTGAACTCGAAGTTGTAAACTTCCCGGCGGAGGTGCAAAATCGACGTATACAAAAACGCCGTTTTGCAGAACAAAAAAGCGTTACCCGACTAACAAAAAGGAGATGAATGATGCAGATTGGTTTACAAATTCCGTCGTTTAAGTACCCGGGGGGAACGGCCGTTATCCGTCCCAAGCTCAAAGAAATCGCCACCACCGCCGAAGAAGCTGGCTTTTACAGCATCTGGGTGATGGATCATTACTACCAGATCAAGGGGTTGTTTGGCGAAACCTACACCGACCCCATGCTGGAAAGCTATACCACGCTTGGCTACCTGGCTGGACTAACCGAAAAAGCCTATCTGGGCGTTTTGGTAACGGGCGTCATTTACCGCCATCCGTCGGTGCTGCTAAAAATGGTCAACACCCTCGACATTCTCTCTGGCGGTCGGGCTTACCTGGGCATTGGCGCGGCCTGGTACGAGGACGAAGCCAAAGGCTTTGGCATCCCCTACCCGTCCACATCCGAACGGTTTGAGCAGCTGGAAGACAATCTGAAACTGGCCAAAGCGCTCTGGGCCAGCGACGAAACCGCGTTTGAAGGTAAACATTTTTCGGCCCCGGCCATCACCAACAACCCGCGCCCGCTTGCCACGCCCCATCCGCGCATCATGATTGGCGGCATGGGACCAAACAAAACGCTGCGCCTGGTGGCGCAATATGCGGACGCCTGCAATTTCTTCGAAGGGGCCGGGAAAGAGAAGTTGCAAAATGGGCTGGACACGCTCAAAGCCCACTGCGAACGGCTGGGACGCGATTACGACACCATCGAAAAAACGTCGCTTGGCACCGTGCATTTTTCTGAGAAGGATACCGTGGACAGCACCCTCAAACGCATTAAAGAGCTGTCCGAAATGGGCTTCACTCACGCCATCTTCAACATGCCAGACGTATACAAAATCACGCCGCTGGAAACCTTTGCCAAAGAAATCATTCCCGCCGCAGCGGAACTGTAGGTTGGATTGGTAATCCGACCAAACTAATTTCACCCACAAAATAGAGAGCAAGTATGGATATTCAAACTTTACGCAGGTGGGTGGCGCAGCGCGACACCTTTAGCATCCTGGAAACGGTAGACGTACACACCGGCGCGCGAACCGTGCTACAGGAATTTGACACGGTGATTGAAGCGCCAAACTGGACGAGCAACGGCCGTTGCCTCATCTACAACAGCGGCGGCAAAATGTTCAGCTACGAACTATCCACTGGCGAAATCCGCAAAATTGACACCGGCATCGCCACCGACTGCAACAACGACCACGTCCTCTCGCCCGACAACCGCGAATTGGCCGTCAGCCACCACACCAACGAGGATGCCCAATCGCGGATTTACATCTTGCCACTGGCCGGTGGCACGCCCCGGCTGGTCACCGACAAAGCGCCAAGCTACCTGCACGGCTGGTCGCCCGACGGCCAGCGCCTGGCCTACTGCGCCGAGCGCGGCGGCCAGTACGACATCTACACCATTTCCGTGAACGGCGGCGCAGAAACCCAGCTCACCAACGAGCCTGGCCTGGATGACGGGCCGGAATACTCACCCTCCGGCGAACACATCTGGTTCAACTCCGTGCGCAGCGGCCTGATGCAAATCTGGCGCATGGAAGCGGATGGGGCCAATCCTACGCACATGGTACAGGAGGAGGCCAACGGTTGGTTCCCGCATGTGTCGCCAGACGGCCGTTTCGTGGCCTACATCGCCTATGCCAAGGGTGATGTAGAGCCGGGCGACCATCCGCCGAACAAAAACGTGGAGCTGCGGCTCGTTCCAGCCGAAGGCGGCCCTTCCAAAACGATCGTCAAGCTGTTTGGCGGCCAGGGCACCATGAACGTCAACTCCTGGTCACCTGATAACCGAACAATTGCGTTTATCTCCTACCGACTTAAGTAAAAAACTCATGCAAAGGCGCAAAGTCGAGAATTTTTTTGCCCTTCGCGCCTTTGCGTGAGCCTAATAAAAGCGAAACCCTCATGACAGTAAAACCAGTAAAAACGGCCGTCATCGGCTGTGGCAACATTAGCGACATCTACATCCAAAATGCGGCCAAGTGGGAAATTTTGGACCTGGTGGCCCTGGCCAACCGCACCCTGCCCCGCGCCCAGGAACAGGCCGAAAAGTACAACGTGCCCCAGGCCAAACCGATCGACGAGGTGCTGGCCGACCCGGAAATCGAGCTGATCATCAACCTGACCACGCCCGACGTGCACGCCGAAATCGCACTGGCGGCGCTGCGGGCAGGCAAATCGGTCTACAATGAAAAACCGTTGGCGATTAGTCGAGAAGACGGCCGTCTCCTCCTGCACGAAGCCGAAAAACGCGGTCTGCTGGTTGGCTGTGCGCCCGACACCTTTCTCGGCGGCGGCCTGCAAACCTGCCGCCAAATTTTGGACTCTGGCGAAATCGGCACCCCGGTGGCCGCCCAGGCATTTATGCTCATTCAAGGGCCAGAACGGTGGCATCCCAGCCCCGAATTCCTCTTCCAGGTGGGTGCTGGACCACTGTTTGACATCGGCCCGTACTACCTCACCGCGCTGATCTCGCTGCTTGGCCCGATTCGCCGCGTCACCGGCTCGGCGCGTAAAACGTATGAGGTGCGCACCATCGGCAGCGGCCCCAAGCAGGGGCAAACCTTCACCGTGGGCACGCCCACCCACATCGCCAGCATCCTCGATTTTGCCAGCGGCCCGGTGGCCACCCTCACCACCAGCTTCGACGTGGCCGTCTCGGCGGGCGCGGCCATCAATTTGTACGACGTGGGCGGCGCGCTGCTGGAGATTCAGGGCACCAAAGGCACGCTCTGTCTGCCCGACCCCAACACCTTCGGCGGCCCGGTGCGCGTGCGCGGCCTGAACGAGAAAGTGTGGCGCGAGGTGCCGCTAAGCCACGGCCACACCAGCAACAGTCGTGGTCTTGGTGTGGCGGACATGGCCTATGCGCTGCGCCACGGCCGTTCCCACCGGGCCAACGGCGCAATGGCCTACCACGTCCTGGATGTGATGCACGGCGTGTTGGAAGCGTCCAGCAACGGGCGGCATGTGGCGGTGGAAAGTGGTTGCGAACGGCCGTCTCCCCTACCCCCTGGTCTGCCAGATTGGTCCAACCTTTGAGAGTGGACCAATCTCTTTGCAGTTTAATTGCGCTTAAAGCGGCGGGAGCGACGGTTGGAAACGGCCGTTTCCCCCCCAGCAAACCTCGGCACAGTTGGCAGGGGCTGGTCGCTTTTCAGGCCCGCCTGGATCAGGCGGCGCATTTCAGCATCCAGCCTGGGGTCGGTATCGATGGGGGTGTAGGCGGCAAGGCGTTGGTTTACGGCCGTTTTCGCCCGTTCCGCCAGCGTTGGCCGCCCCACCTTCTCCCAATTCTCCCGATTTTGCCGGTCGATCACCCCGTCGGGCAGGTAGAGCGCTGTGGGCCAATGGGCCAGCGTATGCTCCGCCGTGATGAGGTGCTGCTCGGCCAAAAGCTGGCGCACCAGGTCAACCGTGGGCAAATCCGCCTGCGCCTTCATCGCCTGCACAAAGTGCAGCGCCTGGCCGCATAAATCGTTGTCCACCACCAGCTTTTCCAGGCTAAACACCAGCACATAATCCAGCATCCCCGGCCCCGACACGGAATTCACCCCCGCCAGCGCCGCCAGCAGGGCACTGCCAAACGTTTCCGCTCCCGCCTGGGCATCCAAAAACTTGCCGTCGCTGAGGGCCATGTACGCCTGGGTGGGCAGATTGAGGTGCTTGGCAACGGCCGTATACGCCACGTCCAAATGCAGCGCCTCGATCGCCGCCATCGGTGAGGTAGCCGCCTTCATGTGGAAAGCGGCCGGTGCCCCGCCAAACAGCACCGGCGCGCCGGGCTTCACAATTTGGGCCATCGTCAGCCCGGCCAGCACATCGGCCGTGTGGAACACCGTGGCCCCCACCAGCGTCACCGGGGCAATCAGCCCCATCAGCGTGACGGGCACAATCTCCACAGGAATGCCCGCCTCGACACAGTCCAGCAAATTTTGGCAGGAATCTTCGCTGTAGCGGAAGTTGCCCGTGGCGGTGATGGTAAAAATCGACATCGGCCGGGCGATCAAATCGGCCCGATCCTGCCGGAAGAGGGCCATCATCTCCGCCATGCGCGGCACGCCGTGCTCCGTAAATGCACCCGACACCACCGGCTTTTGCGAGTTGGTGAGGCAAAGATAGAGCCGCCAGGCATCGGAAACGGCCGCTTCAATATCATCGTTGGTAGAGAAGGCGGTGGCCAGGTAGGCGATATGCTCCAGGCCATCGGTGAGGCGCACGTATTCAACAAAATCGGCCGTCGTGGCCAGCCGCGTCTCCCCGGTGCGATGATCCAACACCTTGAGGCCGCTGGACCCAGGCACAAAATGCACCCGGTCGCCGCCCAATTCTGCATGCGGATTTCCGTCGCGGTCATACAGGGTAAATGAGGACGGTGCGGCCCCGATCGCCCAGTCTACCACCTCAGCGGGGAACAGGATGCGCTCCCCAGCGGCATCGCGCTTCAGGCCGTGATCCAGCAGCCGCTGGCGCAGCGCCGCACCGCGCACTTCGATGCCAATTTCGCTCAAAATGCGTCTGGCTTCATCCAAAATCTGGCCGATGAGTTGATCGGAAACAATGTTCAGGCTGGGTCGCATGGTTACCTCGTTTGTGTTGTTGAATCGGTCGTCACGCTGGATTGTATTATTTCTGCCAGTCGCCGCCAAAACTGTGTGCAGGAACGGCCGTTTCCGCTACCATTATTCCCATGAGCAAACTCACCACCGAAGCGTACGTGCAGGGCGTGTTGGCCGGGGAGCGGGTGCTGCTGGCCCGCGCCATTACCCTGGTAGAAAGCAACGCGCCCCATCATTTTGCCCAGGCCCAAGAGGTTTTGCAGCAGCTGCTGCCCCATACCGGACAGTCAATCCGGGTGGGCATTACCGGCGTGCCCGGCGCAGGCAAATCTACCCTGATTGAAACCTTAGGGCTGAAGCTGACGCAGCTGGGGCACAAAGTCGCCGTGCTGGCCGTCGACCCTACCAGCGCCATCAGCCGTGGCTCGATTTTGGGCGACAAAACGCGCATGGAGCAGCTGACCCGTGAAGAAAATGCCTTTGTACGGCCGTCGCCCACTGGCGGCATGTTGGGCGGTGTAGCCCGCAAAACGCGCGAATCGATCCTGGTGTGTGAAGCAGCCGGGTATGACGTCATCCTGGTGGAAACGGTGGGCACGGGGCAAAGCGAAATCACGGTGCGCTCGATGGTGGACTTTTTCTTGCTGCTGCTGGTGCCCGGTGCCGGAGACGAGCTGCAGGGCATCAAAAAAGGTGTGGTCGAAATTGCCGATGCCATCCTCATCAACAAGGCCGACGGCGAAAACAAGATTCGCGCCGAGGCGGCCCGTACCGAGTACAATCGCGCCCTGCATTACCTGACCCCCGCCACCGAAGGCTGGCGTACCCGCGCCTACACCGGCTCGGCGCTGGACGGCACGGGCATCGACAAAATTTGGGAGCTGATTGAATCGTTTCGGGAGAAAACGGCCGCTTCCGGTGCCCTACAAACACGACGACAAGCTCAACTGCAAGCCTGGCTGCACACCATCATCGAAGAACAACTCAAACGGGCTTTTTATGAGGATACGGCCGTACAGACCGCCTTACCGGCGCTGGAAACGGCCGTGCGCCAGGGCACCCTACCCCCTACCGCAGCGGCGCTGAAGCTGCTGCATATCCACCAGCGAACGAGCAAATAAATATTTTTGGGCTCTTTGAGAATCCAGGGGTTAGCACCAATGATGCGTGAAACGTGACCAGAGGGGTCATCACGCTTCACGTTTCACGCCAAGTCCCACGAAATCATGAAGACCGGCAAAAAAAATGGCCAGACCATCTGGCCTGACCATCTCTAAAGCTGTTCAGCTGTTACAAACGTGGGTTATCGGATCAGCCCCAGCCGCGTCCGCCGCCGAAATCATCGCGACGACCGCCGCCTTCACGGCCACCACCACGGCTGCCACCGCCGCTGCCGCCACGGTTACCACCGCCGCCACCGCCACGGGGACCACCGCCACCGCCGCCACGGGGACCACCACCGCCACCGCCGCGGTTACCACCGCCACGGAAGCCGCCGCCGCCACCGCCGCCACCACGTTCTTCACGGGGCCGGGCCTCGTTAACACGTAGGACACGGCCGTCTTGCTCGGCGCCATCCAACCCTTCGATGGCTGCCAACGCGTCAGCGTCTGGCATCTCCACGAAGCAAAAGCCACGGAAGCGTCCTGTGTCGCGGTCATTGATCATTGCAACAGATTCCACGGTGCCATACGCTTCAAACATGTCACGGATTTCGTCCTCTGTGGCCTTAAACGACAAATTTCCTACATAAATTTTCTTGGACAATGCTATGTTCTCCTAAAAACTAGTTCCACTTTGTAACACAGAAACCCTGGCACGCATGGAAATTTAATATTGTAACGAAATTATGCCTATTTTTTAGCCTTTGTCCAGAAACTCGTCAGGAGAAAGCCATCAAAAAGCACTATCCAGAGGTCATGGGGGCAAAATAAATGATTTTGGCCGCCAGTCCGGAGCGGCGGCGATCAGGTTTTGTTCAGGATTAAGGAGTAGGCGGCTGGGACGGCCGTTCCAGCTTACATACACCTCGGCCCGCACCTCCACCGGCTGGGGAACCTGCGCCGCCAAAAAATGGGCAAACTGGATGATCATGTCCGGCTGAAAAGCCATCTGTTTGTCCTGCTGGGGTGTTAAATATTGGCTGGGCAGTACGTGCCATTGCGCCCCGCTAGCCGGATCGCGCACGGTGAACGTTACCTGCCCCGTTTTCTCCACCAGCATCACCCGCCAGGCAAAGCGAAACCCCTCTTCAGTCCAGTTGACGTTGCCGGGGTAAAGCCAATGGCGCAGCGGCAGCAGCAGCTGAACCACTAAAAACAGTCCTAAGAAACCCACTACCCAGCGTGGCAGCGCCGCCGTTTGGCCCGATGGCCGGGCTTTGGCCAGAAATTTCCAGTCAAAAAAGACAAGGGTGCAGGCCATCATAATCCAGGGGAACATGCCGATGTTGAACAGCAAGCCGGTCAGCCCGTGAAAAACCATCACCGCCAGGTAAGCCACGCCTCGGCTTTTGCGCCAGCTCAGCCAGAACGGCACGGTGAGATCAAACAACATGCCCGCCCAGCTAAAGAGGTACGGCATCCAGGTCGTGTCGAACAGCGGGCCGAGCAGCGGCGTGCTGGTGCGGGCGTGCAGCCAGATGGTCAGCGGCTGGGCGGCCAGCAGCCAGTCGGGGTTCAGCTTGGCCACCCCGGCAAAAAAGTAGACCAGCCCCAGCTGCGCCCGCACCAGCCAGAGTATCCAGGCGGGAACCTGCGGCTGTGACGGACACCAGCCCAAACGGCCGTCTACCGACCACTCCCCCTGCACCGGCAAAAAAATCAGCAGGAAGGTCAGCAGGGAAACGAAGTAATAATGGTTGAGGTAATACGCTTTGTCGAGCAGTTCGACGTAAGTGAAAAGTAAAAAGAAGGCGATGAGGCTGGGGCGGGTGGCCAACCCGGCGGCGATGGTCAGGCCCAGCAGGGCCAGGAGGCTGAAGACGAGCCACATGCCGCTGGGCGGTAACGGCCGTATCCAGTCAAAGCCCCAAAAAGTGAAGTGAAACTGGGGCAGCACGTACAGCTCCGTCACCCAGCCGCGCGCCATAAAACGAACCATGCTGGCGGCCATCAGCAGGCCAAACGCCACCCGCAGCACCACCAGCGGCGCACTGCTCACCGACCTCGTTAAAACCGCAGAGGACGCAGAGAACGCCGAGGAGAAGCTAAAATGGCGCGATGCCGCTTTCCTCTCTGTGCCCGCTATTTCGCTAATCGCCAGGGGCATAGCCTGATATTTTGTCACTCCGTCACCCTGTCACCCCGTCACCTTGTCAAGTCTACCTCAATCCCCGTCATTGTCGTTGAAGGTGAGGGTGACGCCCAGGTGGTTGGCCATGTCTACTTTGAGCAGCACCAGCAGCGTGCGCACTTCTTCGTAGGCGGCATTGACCTGGTCGGGATGGTCGGTAACGGCCGTATGCAGCGTGCCCTCAATCGCCGCAAAAGCGTCCAGCGTGGTGACGAACTGGGCCTCAATCGCCTGGGACAACGGTGTGCCATCGGCCGTTTGGGCTCCTAGAAAATCCAGGTAGTCGTCAAAACCCGCGCCAGCACTGCCAGTGTAAATGGCGTGCATCGTGCCCAGCGTGGCTTTAATACGCGGCAGCGACCAGAAAGCGAACGGCGACTCCACCAGGTCTGGTCGGGCCTGGCCGTTGGCGGTGTTGCCGGTTGGTTTGCCCAGGCGCGTGGTGATGATCTCTTCCAAATCAGAGATCATCTGGTTGACCAGCATGTTCATCGAGCCTTGCAGCTCGCCGCCATCCATGTCGGCAGCAATGAACGCCTGGGCGTAATTTTGCCCGTCGGGGGTCCAGACCTGAAGCAGCGCCGTGGCCTTCACCGACAGATTTTGGGCCACGGCCAGCAGGTAGGCGCGGCGGCGCTCGGCGTTTTCGGCCGTGGTGTAACGGGCCAGTACCGCCTCATTGCCGCCTGTGGGGTCAAAGAGCAGGTACTCCATCGCCCCCAGCCCGATGGATGAGGAGCCAATTGATTCGATAAAGGCATCGTCGATGGTCACCGTGCCCGCTGCCGTTTCCTCGATGAAGGTGGTGCGTGCCGGGCGATTGTCCAGCCGATTGTGCAGCAGGCTGTCATCGACCAGCCCGATGCGGAAGGTGAGCAGGCCGGTGCGGGCCACGGTGGCGGCGCGCCAGGCATCCTGGGCCGCAGCCAATGTTTCCGGGGTGGGATTGGCAGTGAAGGTGGTAACGGCCGTTGCCAATTCCTCAGCCCGCGCCACAAACGCCTCATGGGCCGGGATGGCAATCTGGTTGGTGATGTTTTCCAGCAGCGCCCGCCGGTCGAAGCCGGGCGGGGTAGTGGTGGGTTGGGGAACGGCCGTAGCCGTCTCCGCCGCGCCGCCGCAGCCAATGAGTAAAAATAAAATGATGAGGTAGATGAGCTTTTTCATGATTTCTTACCAAAGAAAGAGGAACACAGAGGGGCACGGAGAAGGTACGGAGTTTCACAGAGAATTCTCCTTACCAGCCGGGCATGCACTCTGCCCATCCACTTTCCGTTAACGAGGAGTGAGCAGCCTCAGATGCGTCTCTCTAACCGTTCGCATCTGAGGATGCTCACTCCTCTACAACTTTTAGAGTGAATTCAGGAAGCGCAGCAGGGCGTCGCGCTCCGCGGGGGTGAGATTGGCGAAGTTGTCCCGCACCTGCGCGGCCTCGCCGCCGTGCCACAGGATGGCCTCCAGCACATTACGCGCCCGGCCGTCGTGCAGAAAGCTGGTGTGCCCGTTGACCGTTTCAATGAGGCCGATGCCCCACAGCGGCGGCGTGCGCCACTCGCTGCCGCTGGCTTGGAAATCAGGACGGCCGTCGGCCAGCCCCTCGCCCATGTCGTGCAGGAGGAGGTCGGTGTACGGCCGTATCGTCTGCTGCGACAGGGCGGGAATGGTGGGATGAATGCCCGTCTCCAGCAGCGGCGTGTGGCAGCTGGCACAGCCAATCTCGTTGAACAGCATCTTGCCCTGCAACACCTCCGGGTCGTCCCAATCGCGTCGCGCCGGGACCGCCAGCGAACTGCTGTACAGCACCACCTTCAGGAAATCATCCGGCTCGATCTCTGGCGTGCCGCCGTTCAGCGCCGTCAGGCAGTCGGCCACAATGTCGGTGCAGTTTTCCAGGCCAAACAGCGGCGTGGTGATGCCCATGTCACCCAAAAACGCCCCGGCCGTTTGCTGCAGCACCGACGGCTGGTTGGCCTTCCAGCCAAAACGGCCGATTGCCGTCTGATTGTTATAGGCATCCCAGACAAAATTCGGCCGTCCCGATATGCCGTCGCCGTCCTGGTCGTTGGGGTCAGCCAGGGCCAGGAGGGCCGCTTCCGGCACCGCTTCCAGCAGCCCCATGCCAACCATCTGGCTGGCCACGCGGGGGGAATATTGCGTTTCGGGATGCAGTTCACCGTAGGCCAGGTTGGCCACGTGGTAAACCGGCTGGCGCAGCAGCACCGTTGCACCATCGGGAAAGGTGAACGGCACTTCCTCGTAGGTGATGGTGATGGCCCCCTCGGCGTCAAAGCCCTCGATGGCCTGGTCTTGCAGCTGGTCGCCGTAGGCGGGTTCCGGCAGGGCGGAACCATGAAAATCGGTACCGGGCAGGCTGAGGCGCAGGAGGAAGCCGGTGGGGGTTTCGCCGTCAAAGGCCGGGGCACGGCCACGGCCGTCTTTGAAGTGGCAGCTGGCACAGGAGCGGGCGTTAAAAAATGGCCCCAAGCCATCGCGGGCTGTCGTGGAGGCGGGTGCCGTCACCCAGTTCTGGTTGAAGAAGGAGTTGCCCACAAAAAAGAGCAGCTCCTGCTCCCGGTCCAGGCCAGGGATGGGCTGGCTGAAGGCGTTGGGGGTGGTGTCGAAGACGGTAGCTTGCCCGCCAGACAGCTCTTCGCCCGCTTCTAAATAATCGCGAAAGGTGGGTGGGGGAACGGCCGTTCCCGCCACCACCTGCCGATTACCACACCCGGCCAGCAGCCAGACAAGCAAAAATGCCAGGCTTGCCCGGCCACAGCGAGATCCGTTTAGTTGATACACAAGCAAAAATCCTTAAACCGTCATTTTCTTGGGGCTGCACAGCAGCTTTTTTTGATTAGCCGCCCGGCCACACCTGGTGCAGATGAGGGATGAGGGATGAGGGATGAAACGTGAAACGTGAAGAAGGCCATCACGTTTCACGTTTCACGTTTCACGCCTCAATCCTTTTATTCAGGTAAATCCGTGTTGATGGCTACGCCAATCAGGCTGGCCACTTCGGCGAGCTTGTCGCCCTGGTCTTGCAGCGCGTTCACCGACGCCAAAACGGTGGGGCGATAATCAGCCAGCACGATGGCCTGGTCGAAGGGGACGTGGATGGCCTGGGTGCTGGCCAGGGCGGTGGCGGCCAGGGCGTTCATGTCGGTGGCAACGGCCGTATCCAGTTCCGCCACCAAATCGGCCAGGGACGCGCCGCT
Organism: Anaerolineae bacterium; assembly: GCA_020848035.1. GTDB lineage: Bacteria > Chloroflexota > Anaerolineae > Promineifilales > Promineifilaceae > Leptofilum. Next base: position 136,940 of record JADLAX010000010.1, read on the forward strand.
GACGACGGTGCCATCCACCCGGGTGTAGCTGCCGGTGTACACGTTCAGGATGCCCTGCGCGTTGTTGATCACGTCGCGATGGGTGTTGTCGCTGAAGCAGGAATGTTCATCTTCCTGGTCCTGGTTGTCGTAGGCGACAAACATGCGCTCACCCGCCAGCTCCGATTTGCTCAACACGCCCATGCCGGTGAGCATCTTCTGGATGGCGTCAGCGGCGGGTTGGGCCAGGAAGTCGGCCCGGTAGTTACCGCTCACGTCCGGTGACCAGGCTTCGGCCAGGTCGGCCAGGTGCCCCACCAGCAAATCGGCCGCCGTTAGCAGGTATTGGCCGCGCCGGTCAGCGTTGGCGGCGTCGGTGTAGTCGGTGTAACGGCGGTCACCGCTGCCGTCCGCGCTCAAATCCTGGCCCCACAGCAAAAACTCAATCGCGTGGTACCCCGTACTGATGTTCTCTTCCGCGCCCGCTTCGTTGAGCGATTCCAGCAGTTCGGCGTTAATTTCTGGGTAGTCGGCGGCGTTGTTGATGATGCCTGCTTCGGGCGCACCTTCGACGTAATCGACGTAGGATTCATCGAGCGGCCAGGCGTTGATCAGGCCTTCGGGGCCATCTTCATCGTCGATGGGGCCGCCGTAGAAGCGGTACACTTCCGTCTGGCCATATGGTTCGCGGGCGGCCAGCCAGGCGTCTTTGGCCGCCTGGTGGGTGTCTTCGGTGGGGTTGGCGACAAAGGTTTGCAGGGCCGTTTGCAGGGTTACGGCCGTTTCATACGAATCCTGGTAGCTGGCATAAACCATGTCGGCGTAATTGGCCACCACTTC
>JADLAX010000011.1 GCA_020848035.1 Anaerolineae bacterium
ACGTTGCCGCCGCGCAGCAGGCGCTGCAGCAAGCCGCAGGCACCCTCCAGCAGCGCGCCCAGAGCAATGCCGCCGCCGGGCAGGCCAACGCCGCCGCCAGCCAGCTGGGCGAAGGGCGGCAAGAAGTGGCGCAGGCGGGGCAAGGCAATCAATCTGGCCAGGGCCAACAAGCCGAAGGCAGCGGGCAGGGCCAGGGTGAAGGCGAAGGACAAGGTGAAGGTCAGGGTCAGGGACAAGGTTCCGGCCAGGGGCAAGGTCAGGGTTCTGGCGACGGCAGCGGCCAGGGACAGGGTAACGGGCAGGGGCAAGGTGGCAACCAGGGCACTGGCCAGGGTGGCCCCGGACCGGGCGGTGGCCATGCGGAAAATGTGTTTGCGCCCGACCTGGTGGATTTGAGCGGCATCGAGGGTGAAGACGTGGAACTGCCCGCCGAATGTCTGGCCGATCCGGCCTCCTGCGGCGGCTTGTTGAGCGAAAACCCCACCGAGTTTGGCGACGAGCAAAGCATTGTGCCGTATGAGCAGGTGTTTGGCGACTACCAAAACGCCGCCAACGAAGCCCTCGCCGACGACTACATCCCACTCGGCCTCAAAGGCTACATTCGCGACTACTTCTCGTCCCTGGAACCGTAACAAACAATGGGGATTGGAGATTGGCAACCTACGGTTGCGAGATTGGAGATTAAAAATGGCGACTGGATTTGACGATTTGCGAGTTCTACAAATGGTGGAGACGATTGCTGATGATTTGTGGAAATTGGTTTCTTCGTGGGATAAGTTTGCGAAGGATGTTGTTGGCAAACAATTAACGCGTGCAGCTGATTCCATCGGCGCAAATGTTGCAGAATCATACGGCCGTTTTCACTATGGGGATAAGATCAATTTTCTCTACTATGCCAGGGGCAGTTTATTTGAGACAAAATATTGGCTAAATCGTTGTTTAGCAAGGAATCTTATTTCTGAAGAACAATTGGGAGCATATGCTGATACGTTGACACGTTTGGGTCGCCAGTTAAACGCCTTTACCAAGAACTTAAAATCTCAACGCAAAAACGATGCTTTCACGCTAAAAGAGTCGTCAGCAGACTACATAATTGATGGTGAAATCAACTCAACACTATTTTCACCCTCTGATCTTGAATGGGTCGCTTCTACGCAAAATGGAGACGAAAAATCTCCAATCTCCAATCTCCAATCTCCCCAGGAAAAAATTCATGATTGAAACAATCGACCTGACTGTAGAACAATTTCGAGAAACGGCCGCAAATATCGAAGCCGAAGTTGGCAAAGTGATTGTTGGCCAGGCGGACGTGGTGCGGACGGTGCTGGTGGGTATTCTCAGCGGCGGGCATGTGCTGCTGGAAGGTGTGCCGGGGCTGGGCAAAACGATGCTCATCCGCACGCTGGGGCAGGTGCTGCACCTGGATTTCAGCCGCATCCAGTTCACCCCAGACCTGATGCCGGCGGACATCACCGGCACCGAAATAATGGAAGAGGCCGACGGCCGTCGCGCCTTTCGCTTTCAACAGGGGCCGGTGTTTGCCAACCTGATCCTGGCCGACGAAATTAACCGGGCCACGCCCAAAACCCAGTCGGCCATGCTGGAAGCGATGCAGGAAAAGACGGTGACGGTGGCCAACCACACTTACCAGCTGCCGGTGCCGTTTTTTGTCCTGGCCACGCAAAACCCCATCGAGCAGGAGGGCACCTACCCCCTGCCCGAAGCGCAGCTCGACCGCTTTCTCTTCAAAATCAACGTCGCCTTCCCCACGGCCGCTGAACTGACGGAAATTTTGGCGCGCACCACGGGCAAAAGCGTGCCCACCCCCGAAGTGGCCGCCGACGGGGCGCGGCTCATTGCCATGCAGGCGCTGGCGCGGCAGGTGCCGATTCCCAGCCACGTGAGCCAGTACATCAGCCAGCTGGTAGTAGCGACGCATCCGGGCAGCAGTCCGGCGGCGCTGGTGAACCAGTACGTGCGCTACGGCTCCAGCCCGCGCGGGGCGCAGGCGCTGGTGCTCGGTGGGAAGATTTCGGCGCTGTTAGACGGCCGTCTCAACGTCAGCTTCGATGATGTGGCCAGCGTGGCCCCGGCCGCCCTGCGCCACCGCCTCCTGCTCAACTTCGAAGGCCAGGCCGAAGGCATCCGGACGGATGATGTGGTGGCGGATTTGTTGGCTACTGTTTCTAAAGAATGATTTTTTGAGATTGGAGACTGGAGACTGGAGATTGATTTCAGTCTCCAATCTCCAATCTCCAATCTTTCCTCATGACCATTTTTGACGAAACCACCCTGCGCAAACTGGAACAGCTCACCCTCGTGGCGGAGCGGGTGCGTGTGGGCGTCATGAAAGGCGACCGGCGCAGCAGCAAGCGCGGCACCTCCATCGAGTTTGCCGATTACCGCAACTACACCAAAGGCGACGATTTGCGGCGGCTCGATTGGAATGTGTATGCGCGGCTGGAACGGCCGTTCATCAAGCTCCTCGAAGAAGAGGAAGATTTAGCTGTCCACTTGCTTGTCGATGCCAGCGCCTCTATGAACTGGCCCGACACCGATAACCGTACGCGAAGCGGTCGCGCAGCGACATTACCGATTACCGATTACCAATCCCAAAATAAGCTGGTGTATGCGCTGCGGCTGGCCGGGGCGTTGGGGCACATTGGGCTGACGGCGGGGGATTTAACGGCCGTAACCCTCCTCAGCAGCCGCGGCGACCACACCTGGGGGCCGTTTCGCGGCCAGCAAAACTCGCTGCGCTTGCTGCAATTTTTAGAAACCGGCGCGGGCAGCGGTATTACCGATTTAAACCAGTCGCTCAAAAACTACGCCCTGCGCGGGCGGCGGCCCGGCTTGCTCTTTGTCCTTAGCGATTTGCTTTCCCCCAACGGCTACCAGGACGGCCTGAACGCCCTGCAAGCCCGTGGCTTTGAAGTCGGCGTCATTCACCTGCTCAGCCCGGACGAAGTGGAACCGCCCGTCAGCGGTGACCTTAAGCTGGTGGACATCGAAACCGGGGCCGACGCCGAAATCACCCTCGACCCGAGCACGCTGGACCTCTACCGCGAGCGGCTGCAAGCATGGCAAACCGAAATCGCCACCACCTGCGCTAACCGCCATATCCACTACATTCCCCTCACCACCGATTTACCCTGGGAAAAGCTGGTGCTGCAAACCCTGCGGGTAAAAGGTGTCGTGAAGTAAATAACTCCCCTTCACTTTTTCGCTTATTTTCCTTCGAAAATAATTTAACGCAGAGACGCGGAGTCGCAGAGAAAAAATCTGTTGAATCTGCGAAATCTGCTGATTTTCATTCATGGTGGTCAGCGACAGCCGGTGTCGTCTCCTCTGATTAATCGATTTTTGTACCTGTGGTGTATATCTGGGTATATGGTTTTGCCAGGCTCGATTGAGTACGGTAAGGAGTAGAATGTTTGGCGTCGTCTGAGCGAGCGACTCATTGCCGAATGAACGGTAAGCGAGCGTTGGCGAGGCCAGGCAAATAAACGACTACCCATGCTGCTGGCGCAGCACGCAGTGGGAAATGCAAAACTTTAGCCATAACTACTGTCTCAGGTCGCACGGGCCACCTCTGACAACCGGAGATTTATGCACTACACCTTGATAACCGAAGAAAACCAAACAAATTCAAATATGAATAATGGGAACGAAAATGACAATGGCCACCAGTCATTTTTTGACCTGATTGAAGAATACGACTTTCCCCAACCCAAACGCGGCGACATCATTCAGGGTGAGATATTGCGCATTGATGACGATGTTGTGTTTATTGACATCGGCTCCAAGCGGGACGCCATGGTGCCGCACCAGGAAGTACAGCAGTTGGATGCCGCGTTTCTGCAAACGCTGTCTACCGGGGACACCGTGCCGGTGTACGTTACCCGCACACCAGTGGGCAGCGAACAGCTCGTGGTTTCGCTGGAGCGTGGTTTGCAAGAGCAAGATTGGGAACGCGCCGCCGAACTGCAAAAAAAGGATGAGACCGTTGAACTGGGCGTGATTAATTACAACAAGGGTGGCCTGGTGGTGGAATTCGGCCGTATTCAGGGTTTTGTGCCCAATTCGCACATTCCAGGGATCCAAAACGTTTACAACCACGACCAGCGCACCAGCGCGAAAGGCAAACTGGTGGGGAGTTCGCTTAACCTCAAGATTATTGAGCTTGATCCGGCTCGTGAACGGTTTGTGCTGTCGGCCAAATCCGCCCAAAATGAACAGCGCCAGGAGCAGCTGGAAGAGCTGGCGGTGGGCGACCGGGTGAAGGGCAAAGTGGTCAACATGAAGCCGTACGGGGCCTTTATCGACATTGGCAACGGCGTTGTGGGGCTGCTGCACGTTTCGCGCATGGCCTGGGAGCACATCGACCATCCCCATGATTTATTCGCTGTGGGTGATGAGGTTGAAGTTGTTATCGACAAAGTGCAGGCGGAGAAAGAAAAGGTCAGCCTGAACCGCAAGGTGCTGCTGCCCAGCCCGTGGCAAACGTTTGCCGAGCAGTGGGAAGTTGGTGATTTGCTGGAGGGGAAGGTAACGGCCGTTGTCGACTTTGGTGCCTTTGTTCGGGTGGCCGACGGTGTGGAAGGGCTGCTGCACAAAAATGAGATGACGCTGCCCAGCGATGCCGAACCCCGGCTGGCGTTGACCGAAGGTGATGTCATTCTGGTGCGCCTGGTGCAAATTGACGCCGCGCAAGAGCGCCTCAGCCTGAGCACCCGCCGCGTCACCACCGCCGAAGAGATCCGTTGGATGCAAACCCATCAGGAGGAGCAAATTCAAGAAGTGGACGCCCCGGACGTGAGCGAAGCCGAGCCACAACCGGACGCAGGCGTAGAAGGTCAAGAAGAAGTCGAGTAATTCCCCAAGTTTGAAAACGGCCGTTCCCCAGCCACATCGTGGGAACGGCCGTTTTTGTTTGCCCCACACCCCCGCCCCGTTAAGACCCATTGAGAATAAGCCGACCCGCGTAGGCAGGACGGCCGTTTTTGTGTATCCTTTCAGTCAGCTTGACAGTCACAGCTGGAGGAGTATATACTCTGTGTATATACACAAGGTGGTGATGATGATGCAAACAGCAGCACTGTTCAAAAATGGAGGCAGCCAGGCCGTGCGGCTGCCCAAAGAGTTTCGTTTCGACGGCGACGAAGTATTTATCAAAAAAACGGCCGAAGGTGTTCTCCTCATTCCCAAAGAAGAACATATTGCGCTGATGTGGCAGGCGTGGGTAGAAAACCTGTCTAAATTTGATGAACCCATCGTCATTGAGCGGGGCGGTGCACCTCAGGAGCGAGAGGAGCTGGATGAACTATTTCCTTGATACCAGCATTTGCATTTACCTCATCAACCAGCGTCCGTCTTCAATCGTTGAGAAGCTTATGCAATTTTCTCCTCAAGAGTTAGGCATATCGGCCATCGTAGTTTCGGAATTGCAATATGGCGTGGCCAAAAGCAGCCAGTCGGAGCGGAATCGCCAGCTTTTAGATGCTTTTTTACGGCCGTTCCAAATTGTGCCCTACGACGCAGCCGCCGCCGAAGCATATGGATTGATCCGTGCTGACCTGGAGAAGAAAGGGCAGCCCATCGGGCGGGAAGATTTGCTCATCGCGGCCCATGCCCTGGCCGCTGATCTGACGCTTGTGACAAACAATGAAGCAGAATTCAAACGCGTGCCGAATCTACGTGTTGAAAATTGGGCGGCCTAAGTTTTGTCCTTTTTAACCCCCCTCTTCCTTTTGCTGGGCCTGCTGGCCGGACCAATCATCATCCTCTACATGCTGCGGCTGCGGCGGCGCGAGGTGATGGTGAGCAGCACCCTGCTCTGGCAAAAGCTGCTGCGCGACCGCGAAGCCAACGCCCCCTGGCAAAAACTTAGGCGTAACCTGCTCCTTATCCTGCAATTGATTATTTTGGCGGCGCTGGTGTTTGCGTTGGCACGGCCGTTTCTGCCCACACCCTCCATCATCAGCGGCAGCGTCGTGGTACTGCTCGATGCCTCCGCCTCCATGCTGGCTACCGACGTCGCGCCCACCCGCTTCGACGCCGCCAAAGCCGAAGTGGCCCAACTCATCAACGATTTGGGCGGCGACAGCCAGATGACGCTCATCAAAGTGGGGCAAACGCCCACCGTGCTGGCCGCCGCCACCAACGACCGCACCCAGCTCCAGCGTGCCCTCGACGCCGTGCAGCCCGATCCGGCAGAGGCAGCCTGGAATGCGGCGTTTGCTTTGGCAACCGGGGCGGCGCAGGGGTTCAGGGACGGCCGTATCGTCATCATTTCCGATGGCGGCCTGCCCGATGATTTGCCGCCGCTGCCCGTCGAATCGATCTACCGGCCCATTGGCGAAAGCGGCGAGAATCTGGCGATTACCGCCCTGGCCACGCGGGAGACCGAAAGTGGCATCCAACTTTTTGCCAGCGTGCAAAATGAGGGACTGATTGACCGGGAGACGCTGCTCAGCATCGATCTGGACGGCACGCTGTTTGACGCGCGCCGCCTGGCGGTGCCCGCAGGCAGCAGCGTCAACGCCACCTGGGACTTGCCGCCCGGCACGGCCACCATCCGCGCCCACCTGGGCGACAACGACGGCGACTTTTTGCCGCTGGACGACGTGGCCTGGGCGGTGCACGAGGGCGGCGTCAGCAACCGCACCCTGCTGGTCACGGAAGGCAATCTCTTTTTGGAGCAGGTGTTCACCGTTTTGCCGGGCATCGAAGCCTTCAAAGTACCGCCAGACAGCGACCTGCTCGATGCGGCAGATTTTGACTACGACCTCGTCATCTTCGACGGCGTGCCCTTGCCTGACCCGCCCCCCCCGGCCGACATGCTGGTCATCAATCCGCAGGCAGGCGGCGAAGGCGGGCTGTTTAGCGTCACGGGTGCTTTCTCCAACACGGTGACGACGCGGCTGGAAGAGTCGCCGCTGCTGCAATTTGTGGAGTGGAGCGGCGTGGACGTGCGCCAGGCGCAGCAGGTGTCGGCCCCGTGGGCGCAAACGCTGGTGGCCGCCGAAGGTGGGCCGCTGCTGCAAATTGGCGAGCGCAGCGGCTATCGTATTGCCATCCTCGCCTTTGACCTGCGCGACTCTGACCTGCCGCTGCAAATTGCATTTCCCATCTTAATGGCTAACATTACGGGCTGGCTCAGCCCCGGCCGGGCGTTTGATGCGCCGACGGGACTCCAGCCGGGTGATCCGGTGGCGGTAGTGCCGGGGGCGAGTTCAACGGCCGTTCTCGTCGAAAAACCAGACGGCAGCCGCTGGACGGCCGAAGTGGGCGAGGCAGATTTGTTCTTCACGGAGACGGACCAGCCCGGCCTGTACACCGTCTTGCTGCGCGACGCGGCGGCCGACCGGCCCGCAGGCAGCTTTGCTGTCAATCTATTCAGCCCGGCCGAGTCGGCCATTCGCCCGGTGGCAAGTTTGCAAATCGGGCAAACGCAGGTGGAAACCGAGGATGAAGGCGATGTCGGCCAGCGCGAACTGTGGCCCTGGCTGCTGGCCATCGCCGTGGTGGTGCTGATTGTCGAGTGGTGGGTCCACCACCGCGGCACCCGCTGGCCCAAACTGCCCGCCACGGTTACGTTCAATCGCTTTCGACGGAATAATAGTTAATGGAATGTATCAGGAACACAGAGTTGCACAGAGCTAACACAGAGTTGCACAGAGAGAGTGCTTTCTCAGTAATCTCTGTGCAGCTCTGTGGCTCCTCTGTGTAACTCTGTGTCCCGCTTTTTTTATGAGTGAACAAGCCAGCCTGGAACCCGAACAAACAATGACAGCCCAACCGCGCTGGTGGTGGTGGTTGCTGGCTGGCTTGGCGCTGGTGCTGTTGGTCTGGTTGGGGCTGCTGTTGAGTGGCTCACGGCCGTTAAAGATGTGGCCGGATACGGCCGTTTCCCCCAACGCCACCCTCAATCCCCAGGCTCTCCTCGTTGATTTTGACGCCCTCAATGACAATCCGTCCGATTATGTCAACCAGCGCATTCGCGTCAGCGGCAATTATTTGCGGCTGGAACAGGTGGACTGTGCCCAGTTCAGCGGACCGCGCATCCAGTGGGGCCTGATTGCCGACGGCTTGCAGCTCAACGCCAAAGGGTTTGAAGCAATTGTGCTGCCCATCCTGCCGCCCGACACGCCGATGACGGTCGACGGCATCTGGCGGCGCTACGCTGGCCCGGCAGGCTGCGGCAAGGAGCCGGAGCGGGGCCTGTGGTACCTGGAGGTGGAGCAAATTGTGCAGCCCAACCCGCTCATGGCTGGTCCGATGACGCCTGCGGCCGTTCTTTCCATTACGCCGCCACCCTTTCCCACCGTCACGCCGACCCTGGTTGACAGCGGGCAGCCGCCTGCCCCCGGTACGCCTATTCCCGACGTGACGATTGTGGGGACGGTGGTGGTGAACACGCCAAGCGGCAGTACACCAACCGTCACCGGCACGGCCGTTTCCGGCACACCCACCGCCACCAGCACCGCTACAGCAACACTATCGCCCACGCCGGGTCCGGGTACGCCAACGGCCGTTCCCGGCACCGCCACGCCCACCCCCACCGCCAGCGGCACCCCCGCCAGCGGCACCGCCGTGCCCACACCAACCAGTTCGGCGCTGGTCACCGCCACACCTGGCGGCTACCCTGGCCCTACTTTACCCGCGCCCACCAACACGCCGTCGTCTTACCCGTAGCAAAAGTCATTGAGTCATTGGGTAATTCTGAGACAATACCTCAATTACCCAACTATCGCCTGACTCCTGGAGCAACTATGAACCTCCCCTTCACGCCCCGCATCACGCCCCCCACCGAACCCATCGCTGCCGCCCTCTGGTTCATTTTTCGCGGCAGTGATGTACTGGTGGCGGATATGGGGGAAACGGCCGTTATTCCCCAAACCCACCACAAACTCCCCCTGCTGCGCCAGCATTACCTGGGGCATCTGGATGAAGCCGCGATGCCCATCCACTGCTTCGCCGCTGAGGTGGCCGCTGAAACGCCACCACCCGCCGGGATGCAGTTTACCGGGCTGCGCCAGCTCTTTATGCGCCTGCCCATGAACCATCTCTGGCTGGCCGGGCGCGCCGTGCAAATTATCGATTGGGACCGCACGCACCAATTTTGCAGCCGCTGCGCCACGCCTAACGAAATTTTAGGCCATGAGCGGGCCAAAAAGTGCCCTAACTGCGGCCTCACCACCTACCCGCGCCTCTCCCCGGCGATTATTGTGCGGGTAGATCGGCTGATTGATGGCGTACCGCATGTGCTGCTGGCCAGGAACGGCCGTTGGCAGCGCGATTTTTACAGTGTGTTGGCGGGTTTTGTGGAGCCGGGCGAAACGCTAGAGGATTGTGTGCACCGTGAAGTGTTTGAAGAGGTGGGCTTGCGCCTGAAAAACGTGCGCTACTTTGGCAGCCAGCCGTGGCCCTTCCCCAACTCGCTCATGGTGGGCTTTACCGCCGAATACGCCAGCGGCGACATTTTGCTGGAGGAAGAAGAAATCGCCGACGCGCAATGGTTTACCGCCAACAATCTGCCCAAGCTGCCCTCCAGCATGAGCATTGCCCGGCGGCTGGTGGATGCGTTTGTGGCGGAAGCGAGCCAATAACTGCGGACAGTTGACATAAGTGATGCGTGAAATGTGAAACGTGACTTAGGTGAGCACGTTTCACGTTTCACGGGCTTTCAACGCCTTTAATTCCCACAGAGCCATCCAAACCCCTACTCCATTTGTGCGGCCCAGGCCGCCAATTCGGCCTCGCTCAAAAAGCCTGCGGCCGCGCCGCTGCTGCCAATTTTGTAGGAAGCAAACCGAATGGCTTTGGCTAATGCCTGGTACGGATCGTGGCTGGTTCGGTAGAAATGGGTAAAGGCGGCAAAAAGCGCGTCCCCAGCGCCAACGGTGTTGACCACTGGGCGGGTGTAGACGGCAGGCAGCCGTTCACAAAAGTTGTGCGCCTTAACCGCCAGCAGCGCCCCCTGCGCTCCCAGACCAATCACCACAATTTCTGTGCCAAACTCATTTTGCAGCCAGCTGGCCCACTGCTCCGGGGACACAGGCAGCCGCTCATCACTCATAAACAGGATGGTGGCCGCGGCCATGTAGTCGCGGTTGTACGCATCGTTTAGATCGGCGATGGTGTGCACGTCGGTGGCGATGGGGATACCAGCTTGCCGGGTCAGGGTCAGGAACGGCCGTGTGTAATTGATGTTGGCCAAGATCGCCAGGTCGCTTGCTTGCAGCGCTTGCTGGAACAGATCGGGCGGATACGGCCGTTCCTGCACATCCTTCAGATCGCTATGAATTTGCCGCCGACCCTGCTGATCATACAAAATCACCGATTGCGCCGTTTGCGGCATGGCCGCCGCGATGTAATCACCACCCAGGCCGTTGGCCAGGGCCTGCTGCTGCACCTGCTGGCCGGCCACATCTTGCCCCACCAGGGTCAGAAAGTTCACCGGACTGCCCAGGGTGGAAAGCGCCAGAGCAACGTTGTAACCGACCCCGGCAACGGCCGTTTGAATGCCAAAAAACGGATACCGCACCGGGGCATACGCCAGGGGAAAGGCCTCTACCGCCAGCGTCGTTTCCAGGTTGGTATGTCCACAAACGAGAATCTTTTTCATAACCTCGCCTCAGCTTCCTCACCCATTTGTCCAGGCTCAGATTTGCCCTCATATTTTAGTGCGTAAGTCATGTTGACGGAGCTTAGACCCGGTGTAGACTGCTATGTAACTGTGAGAGCAATCTCTTCACAAATGGGGAACAATGTGAGCCAACAAACTACAAACAAAACGACTGTTGAAACAGCCAATAGTCGCTTTGTTTTTCATGAAAACGGCATTCTTTATTTGTACGTTCGTGACGATTTGTCCATAGATGTGCCAGTAGCCCAGGAAATGGTACAGAATGCCCAAGAAATTGGTCCATCGGGGCACACTCGTTTGTTAATTGTTTGTGGTTTGAACAATGACATATCTTTTGGTGCCCAACGCACTTTTGCCTCCGCCACCGGGTTCAGCCGGGTGGTGTTTATGACCCGCAATCGACTGCAAGCTGAAGTCGGCCAATTTTTAGTCACCATGATGCGTACGCTAAAATCCAACTACGAGTTTAATCTGTTTTACGAGATCAAACAGGCTGAAACGTGGTTGCTGCGTCCCTAACATAAACTTTTGGAACAAGCGATGAGCCAAGAACCCACCGAAGTCATACACGCCAGGTACGGCCGTGTTTTTCGTCATCCCAACGGCATCATCTACGTCTACATGGCCGATGACCTTTCGGTGAACGTGGAGGACGCCAAACAGCTCGTCAATGACGTCCGCCAGCTGGACAGCTCTGGCCAGGCCCGCTTACTCATCATCCAGGGCACTCGCAACGATCTCACGTTTGAGGCGCAGCATTATCTGGGCAAGGTGCATGGCGCCACCCACCTGGCCCTGGTGGTACGCAGCAAGCTGCAAGCCGAGGTAGCCCAGTTTTTTGTCTCCTTGCTGCAAATCTTCCGCTCCCCGTATGAAATGCGTGTTTTCCACCTGCTGCAGCAAGCAGAAGAGTGGCTCCTCGCTGTAAACCCCTGACAACGCCCTAGGGCAGCGCCGCCGCAATTGCCTGGCTTAACCGCACCGGATCGAGCGGTTTGGGCAGCACCTCATGTACGCCCAATGCTTGCAGCGTGGCCAGAGGCATATCTACCGGATGACCGGAGATAAAAATAACGCGGGTGTTCAGACCCCGCTGGCGCAGCGCCTGAACAAAGGCCAGACCACCCATTTTGGGCATAATCACATCGCTCACAATCAAATCAATGGAACTGTCTTGAGCCAGCAGCGCCAGCGCTTCCTCACCATTGGCCGAGGTCAGCACTTCGTAATGCCACAACTCCAGGCTTTCTACCAGGGCTTCACGCAGGGCTGGCTCATCTTCAATGACCAGCAGGCGTTGACCCTGACCGGGTACGGCCGTTTCCAGCACATTGGTTGTTTCCGTTTGCTCATCCATCACCAGCGCCGGTAAATAAATGTCGAACCGCGCACCTGCGCCTGGTTCGCTGCTCACCGTGATAAACCCTTCATGCTGGGCCACAATGCCGTGCACCTGCGACAGCCCCAGGCCAGTGCCCTTGCCCGGCGCTTTGGTGGTGACAAACGGCTCAAAAATATGGTCCAGCAAGTCCGGTGCGATGCCCGTGCCGCTGTCCATGACCGAAAAGCGTACCCAACTACCCGGCTGCATGGTGGGCAGCGGCAGCGAATTGGGGCTAAAAATCAACAGGTGCGCCAGCTCAAAGGCCAGCGTACCGCCTTCGGGCATGGCGTCGCGCGCGTTTACCGCCAGGTTCATGATCGTCTGCTGCATGCGGGTGATGTCGGCCAAAACCACGTACGCATCCGCCTCGGCGGTGAGCACAATTTCTACACTTTCGGGCAGCGTGCGCTGCAACAGGCGGATCTCCTCCTTGAGGATCACCAGTAAATCCAGCGGGCGGCGCTCAAAAACAGCGCGGCGGCTGAAATCCAAAATTTGCTCAATGAGCCGGGCGGCCCGTTTAGCCTGCTGGCCAATAACGGCCGCCTGCTGCCGCTCTTTGTCCAGCAAACGCGACGAGCGTTCAATGAGCTGGGCATGCAGCAAAATAACGGCCATCAGATTGTTAAAATCATGGGCAATGCCCGCTGCCAGGTGACCAATGGCGGCCAACCGCTCCTGCCGTTGGAACTGCTGCTCCATGCGCTTCTGCTCTGTCACCTGGCGCAGCACCACCGCCCACCCCTGCGACAGCGGCCCAGACTGCACGGGCTGGGCCGCCAGTTCGTAGATCTGTTCGTAGGCGCGAATTTCATGCCAGTTGCCGCTGGTTGGCGGCTGGAGCAAAGTCGTCAGCGGCACATCCCCTAACTCTGTCAGCGTGTCGCCAACGGCCGCTTTTGCCAGCAACGTCAGGTATTCTTCTGCTTGAGGATTGGCCACCACAATCATGCCTAGCGCATCCAGCAAGAAGATGCCCTCCGGCACACTCTGCATTACCTGGTCCATCTGCGCTGCCTGGGCCTGCACCTGCTCCAGCAGCCGTTCGCGCTCCTGTTCCGCCAATTTACGTGCGGTAATGTCTTGTTTGATGGCGATAAAGTGGGTCATCTGGCCATTTTCATCCCAGACGGGGGTGATGGCTTCCTCTTCAAAGTACAAGGTACCATCTTTGCGCTGGTTAACCAGCTCGCCGCGCCAGACCCTGCCTGCCAAAATGGTATTCCACATTGATTCAAAGAAGGAAGAAGGGTGTTTGCCAGATTTCACCAATTCTCGCGGATTTTTGCCCAGCGCATCTTGCAGCGAGTAACCTGTCAGCTCAGAAAAGGCGGGATTGGCCCATTCCACGGCGCCGGTGATATCGGTAACGACGATGCCGTTGGCGGCCGCATCGAGGGCACTGCTTTGCAGATGCAGCTGTTTTTCAGCGCGGCGGCGCTCGGTTACATCCACGGCAATGGTGATGGCCCCACGACGGCCGTCGGGAAACTGCCCCAATGGTGTGGAGCTAAAATCCCAAATGCGCTGCGAACCATCCTTGCAGATGATCACAAACTCGCCTTCATCTACCCGCTCCTCCAGGCTATAAATCAGGGTAATCCCTGCCATGACCCAGGCCTGATCTGCCCCATACGCCCGCCGGGTCCACGCCTCTACGGTAGTCAGCTCCTCGGCGGAGTAGCCGGAAATATCTAACCAGGCCTGGCTGATAGCCAGCACCTCGCCGTCTTCGGCATGGATGATGACGGGGACCGGGGCATAAGCAATGGCCCGGCGGAAGCGCTCTTCGCTGAGGCGCAATGCCTCTTCAGTTTGCTTACGCTCGTTGATGTCTAGCAGTACACCCACCACTTTTTCCAGTTCGCCCTGGCTATTGGCCGTCACCACGCTGCGGTCCAGCATCCAGCGGTAGGTGCCATCTTTTTGGCGGAAGCGATACTCGATGTTGAAGTTTCGCAGCTCCTGAGCCGCAGACAGGCTCTCTTGCCGCACCCGGTCGCGGTCGTCGGGGTGGATTTTGTCTTCCCAATCGGCGGCGGTATGCCCCATTTCCGCCGCGGAATAGCCGAGGATGCGTTCAATATCGCCGTCCCAGAGCGTTTCGCTGCGGTTTGCTGACCATTCATAGACGATTTCGCCCAGAGCACGCACCAACGCCTGGTTGCGGCGGAAGCTATTGGTTCGCTCAGCTTCGAGCCGTTTTTGGTCGGTCAGGTCCTGGCAAACAACGAGGCGGGCGGAACGGCCGTTGTGCAGCAGCGCATGAGAGACAACCTGCACCGGGAAAACCGTCCCATCCTTACGCTGGTGCCGCCACTCACCGGCAAAATTGAGCCGGTCGCTGACCTGGGCCAGGTTATCCAGCAGCAGGGGCACGTCTTCTAAGGGACGAATCTCTTTGATGTTGAGTTGGAGAAATTCTGGCCGGGGGTACTGGTACTGGGTAACGGCCGCTTCGTTTACCTCAAAAATCGCCAGGGTTTCGACATCATACACCCACATGGGTAGGGGATTGTTGTCGAAGAGCAGACGGTACCGTTGTTCGCTCGCCGCCAGAGCATCCCTGGCTGCCTGGTCTTGCTGCGCCGACTGCGCCACCAGGCTGTAAATAATAAGCGTACTTAGACCGACAAAAAGCCACCCTTTGTAGGTTTGCCAGTGAACCGTTGTTTCAAAATCTGGAGCGAGTACGAGCAGTATACGGTCCGTTAACAATATCCATAACAAGCCAAAAATAACGTAGATGAGGGGGATGCGGATCGTGTCAGGCAAGAACTTCTTCATAAAAGTCTTCCTCGTTGCAAAAAAGACGTTGGGAATCTAAAGCCTGTTTGCACAAAACGGGGAGAGAAGTAAAGAGGTCTTGCCCCGAATCTGTGTCTTTGGGGCTGCCTGGCCAGCTTATTAGCAGCTCAACGGTGGATACAGGATGATCATTTTACAACAGCCCGAACAAAAATTGTAATCGGTCACAAATCAGTTTGGTACCCGGCTGTTTCTTATTGCGAAGCCACCTTCCCTTTCCGCAGATTACTTTTCCCATAAGTACAATCTTGCGGTAAACTGGGTAAAAGCGGGAAAATTCTAAACACAGGGAAGTCGTTTCTCCCACTTTTGTAACGGCAAACCACAAAAAATTTCTCTACGATTTTCTACAGGGTTTCTGTGGTTTGCGGGCAAGCGGAGGCAACATCATGCTAGACAGTGACGGAAAATTCTACTTAGGTCGTGTGGTAGAGACCCAAACCAACCAACAAACAGAACAGCCCCTGCTGTACGATCCCGACGACCTGGTAACCCACGCCGTGGTGGTGGGCATGACCGGTTCTGGCAAGACGGGCCTGTGCCTGGATCTGCTGGAAGAGGCGGCGCTGAACAAAGTGCCCGCCCTGATGATCGATCCCAAGGGGGATATCACCAATGCGCTGATGCACTTCCCGGAACTGGCCCCGACGGACTTTGCGCCGTGGATCAACGCCACCCAGGCGCGGCGCGAGGGCAAAACGGTGGAAGAGGCGGCGGCAGAAACGGCCGTCCTCTGGCGCAACGGCCTGGCAGATTGGCAAATTACCCCCGAGCGTATCCAAAAGCTCAAAGACAGCGCCCAGTTTGCCATCTACACCCCCGGCTCCGACGCAGGGCTGCCCGTTAGCATCCTGGCCTCGCTCAAAGCGCCAGAGATTCCCTGGGAAAACAACCGCGAACTGCTGCGCGAGAAAATCTCTGGCACCGTCACCGCCCTGCTGGGGCTGGTGGGGCTGCGCGACATCGATCCGGTGCGGGCCCGTGAGCACATTTTGCTGGCCAATATTTTTGAGCACGCCTGGAGCCAGGGGCAGGACCTCGACCTGGCCTCGCTCATCATGCAGACGCAAGCGCCACCGTTTACCAAGCTGGGCGTCTTTGACGTAAACACCTTTTTCCCCGAAAAAGATCGTTTTGGTCTGGCGATGATGCTGAACAATATTTTGGCTTCGCCAGCGTTCCAGGCGTGGATTGAGGGCGAGCCGTTGGACGTAGCGGGTTTGCTGTATACGCCAGACGGCCGTCCCCGCCACACCATCTTCTACATCGCCCACCTCGCCGAAGCCGAGCGTATGTTTTTTGTGACGCTGTTGTATTCGGCCGTGGAGTCGTGGATGCGGGCGCAGAAGGGCAGCACCACGCTGCGCGCCCTGGTCTACTTCGACGAGATTTTTGGCTACCTGCCACCTACGGCCAACCCGCCATCCAAAGAGCCGATGCTGCGCATGCTCAAACAGGCGCGCGCCTTTGGCGTGGGCATGGTGCTGGCGACGCAAAACCCGGTGGATGTTGATTATAAGGCGCTGTCCAATGCCGGCACCTGGTTCATTGGCAAGCTGGGCACGGAGCAGGACAAGGCCCGCCTGCTGGATGGCCTGACCACGGCGGCCAGCGGCGGCTTCGACCGGCGCGTCTATGATGATTTAATTTCGGCGCTGGGCAAGCGGGTTTTCCTGCTGCGCAACGTGCACGACAAGCAGCCGTCACTCTTCCAAACCCGCTGGGCGATGAATTACCTGGCCGGGCCGGTAACGCGCGACCAGATTCCGGCGCTGAACACGCTGGCGGGGATCGGTGGTCACTCTGTAGTAAAAAGTGAAAAGTCAGAAGTGAAAAGTGGGGAGCTGGCGGCTACAACACCGGCGCTGGCGGAAACCCAATCTCCAATCTCCAATCTCCAATCTCCTGCCCTGCCGGGCGAGGCCGCCAAACCAGGTGTGCCGGGTCGGACGGAGGAGTATTTCCTGCCGCAAAATTTGACGGTGAGCGAGGCGGCGCAGCGAGACGGCCACTTCGGCAAGCTCAGTGCGGGCTTGCCCCCCACCGCCCAAGCCGTTGGCATTTTGTACCAGCCCGTGCTGCTGGCCCAGGCGGGCGTGCGCTTTAGCAACCGTCGCTACAATTTGGAGCATGAGGTGTGGCAAACGGCCGTTGTTCCCCAGCCCGATCGGCGCGGGGTAGTGCGCTGGCAAGATTTTAAGTCCGAGCACATCGACGACCGTCAGCTAGACCGCGCCCCGCTGCCAGATGCCCGCTTTCACCTGCTGGAAGCGCCCCTCAACGACGCCAAAACCGTGGCCGACATGAAGCGCGACTTTGAGGAGTGGATTTACCGCGAGCTGGAAATTGAGGTGAAGGCCAACGAAAAACTCGAAATTTACGGCGGGCCAAATGTCTCAATCCAGGACTTTGCCAAACAGTGTGCCGCCGCTGGCAAAGAAGCGTCCGACGAAGAAAGCAAAAAGGTGGCCGAGCAGTACGAAAAGAAAATTGATTCCGTAGAAGACAAGCTGAAAAAGGAAGAGCGCGAACTGGCTGAAGATGAAGCTGATTACGATCAGCGCAAGCGAGAAGAAGCGGTAACCCACGCCGAAACGCTGTTCAGCCTGTTTAGCAAGCGGCGGCGCAGCGTCTCCTCCTCCATGACCAAGCGGCGCATGACGGCCCAGGCCAAGGCCGACATCGAAGAGTCGAAGGACCAAATTGCGGCGTACCAAAAGGAAATCGCCGCCCTGGAAGATGAAGCGGAAGAAGCACTGGCCGCAATTCAGGCCAAATGGGAAGCCATTGCCAACGACATGACGACGATTCCCGTCACGCCCACCAAAAGCGGCATCACCACCACGCTGTTTGGCGTGGCCTGGCTGCCGCACTACATTGTTCAGGTAGACGACGATTTTGTTTTGCTGCCGGGTTTTGCCCAAGAATAAAACGTAGCCGCGGATTCTTTCCGCGCTGAATGAACACACGTGAACGCGGAAAGAATCCGCGGCTACAAGATTGAATTTTATGCAATCAACATCTTCTGACATTGTACGCACACGATTAAAGCACTGGTTTGCCCCGATTGTGGACGAGCCGGGCTGGCGCAGCCACCTGGTGGATGACCAGGCGGAGGAGCTGTTGCAGTGGGGCCTGGCGCAGGTGGAGCAAACGGCCGTTCACACCCAAAACCTCCCCGACGATGATGCCGATCCGCTGCTGGAAAAGGACAGTACGGCCGTACACCTCATCATGTCCGGCGTGAATGACCTCATCGGCACCATTGGCCAACCGCCCACCTTTGACCTGGTGGACGATACGATGACCCGCGTGCTCAAAAATTTGCGCTGGCTCACCAACCAGCCGCTGCGCCCCGACAATCTGCGGCGCGTCAGCCAGTTCAACCAGGCCCGCGCTGGCGAAGATCGCCAGGCAGCTTTCCAACACCTGCTGGCGCTCATCCAAACAGACGCTAACTGATTTTGCCACCAAGGCCACCGAGATTTTCGAGACCCGATTTTTTATCTTTTCAATCCGCGATATCTTTGATAGAAGCCTTGAAGTCTAATGACACAACGCGATGAAGTGCTGCCCTGCCCGGAATGTGGGGCGCAGCCCGCAGGAGAGGCAACCTGCACCGACCGTTACCATGCCTGCATGGCGCTGGAGCTGACCAATCCCGATTACGGCGCGGTGCATCACTTCACGGTGCCCGCCTACATGCTCCAGCATCCCAGCCGCCTGTCGGCCGATGGCTGGCGCGCCATGGCCCAAATTTTGCATGAATTCCTGGTGGGGGGCGTCTCCCCGGCGCGGATGCGGCAGCTGGTCCGGCAGCAGCAAAAAAACCAGCCGAAGTCATTTAGCATGGTGAAGGGGCGAGCGGCGGAACGGCCGTCCTGGACCTGGCGCAAAACCATCATGGACGTGCGGCTGGACGACCCGACCAGCTACTGCGCCGACGTGCGCACCTGGGCCGAGGCGGTGTATAAAGACATTCAACATTTAGACTTGACAGGTTTGAACCAACGGTAAGTCACAGGCGAACAAAAACCTGTCAAGTCTTGGAAAACGAGGAAGTTTCATGAACAAAAAAGCAGGTGGCGCAGTTCTCGTGCTGATTTTAGCCGTCTTGTCGGTCATTTTTGGGCAGGATTTGTTGACGCAATTTGGTCTGAACGAAGGCGAACCGGTCATTGACACGGTGCCCGACACCTCGGCCCCGGCGGATTGGTACGAAATTTATTTCACCAATCCCACCTGCCCCCCGGAAGAAGAGCGGGTGGGCGGGGTGGATGAAGACATCGCCAACGACCTGCTCACGGCCGAAGTGCGGGTGGACATTGCTGCCTTTGATCTTGATGCCGAACCCATCGTCCAGGCGCTCATCGACCTGGAAGCCCGGGGGGTGGAAGTGCGCGTGGTGACCGACACGGACAACGCGGGCCTGAGCAGCATCAACCGACTGCGGCGCAACGGCATCAGCGTGCGCGAAGACAAGCGGACCAGCCTGATGCATAACAAATTTGTGGTGATAGACGGCCGTATCGTCTGGATGGGCTCCATGAACTTCACCACCAACGGCGTCTATTGCAACAACAACAACATCGTGCGCCTCACCTCACCGCGCCTGGCGGCCAACTACACCGCCGAGATGGACGAGATGTACGTTGATGAGCTGTTTGGCTCCGACTCGCCGCAAAACACGCCCAACGAACTGCTGTCGATTGGCGGCATTGAAGTCGAAAATTACTTTGGCTCTGAGAAGGAGATCAGCCTCATCATCTCCCGCCGCGTCGCCAGCGCCCAGAGCGAAATCCTGTTTATGGCCTTTTCCTTCACCGACGAGCAAATTGGCGAGGCGCTGCTGGGCCGGGCCGATGCCGGGGTGATTGTGCGCGGCGTGTTCGAACGGGTAGGGTCCGACACCCCGTTTAGCTACTACACGCCGCTGGCGCAGGCACGGCTGGCCAACGTGGCCGTCCGCACCGATGGCAACCCGCAGGTGATGCACCACAAAGTGTTTATCATCGACCGCAATACGGTGATTTTTGGCTCGTTTAACTTCAGCGACAACGCCAACCGGCGCAACGACGAAAACGTCCTCATTGTGCACGACCCAACGTTTGCCAGCTACTTTCTGGAAGAGTTTGAGACGGTCTGGGCCGAAGCCCCGGTGGACCAATAAACCGCGAGGCGTGAGCATCCTCAGATGCGAACGTCCAGCGAGAGGCGGTTACGATGCGCAGACTGGCACATTAGAACATGGTAACTGGCCATGCCAAATCGCTGGAACAACGGCCGTATCCGCTATAATTGCCCCGATTGAGGACAAATTCGACTCGCTGAGAGACAATTTATGCAAGCAACTGCCCCCCAACCAATGATGAATACGCGCCGCAACCTGGCCTTCTTTTTAACGCCTATTTTGGGCGGCTTTTTGCTGCTGTTTGTCACCCTGGCACTTGTGTTGGTCAGCTACCAGAGTCGGCACAACGGCCGTATCTTCACCGGCATCAGCGTGCTGGGCGTGGACCTCAGCGGCATGGCGATGGCCGAAGCCGAAGCCGCCCTGGCCCAGAACTTTAGCTACACCAGCAGTGAGCAAATCGTTTTTGTCGAGCCCGAAACCCAGCAGCAGTACAGCAAAACTCCGGCCGAACTGGGCCTCACCTTCGACGTGAGCCAGACGGTGCAGGCCGCCTACGATTTAGGCCGCACGGGCGGACCGTTTAAGCAGGCGCAGGAAATGTTTAGCAGCTGGTATTACGGCCGTACCCTCCCCCCCGTTGTGGTTCTGGATGAAAGCCAGCTAGACAACGCCCTGGCCGAACTGGCTGCCGAAATCAACCGTCCGCCCGTCAATGCCGCCTTCACCTACAGCGGCAGCGACACCAGCTATGCCGTCGGCCAGCCAGGCCGTTTTGTCGACGTGGCCGACGTGCGGAGCCGGGTCATCACCCCGCTCACCAGCTTCCGTCCGGCCCAGGTTGAACTGCTGGTGCACGAAGTCGCCCCCGCCGTCTACGATGCCGGCGATGCCGCCGCGCAAATCCAGCAGGTGCTGGGCAGCCCTGTCACCTTTTACCTGGAAGAGCCGCTGGACAATCTTGACCTGGCACCCATCACCCTGAACCAGGCCGATTTAGCCGCCTGGGTGCGCGTGGAAGTGACCGAAACGGCCGATGGTCGCCGTACCCACAACGTTTTTGTGGATGAAAATGCGCTGCGCCATTGGCTGCGCCAGTTCGAAGACCAGCTTTACCGCGAACCGGTCAATGCTCGTTACTACTTTGACGACGGCACCGAGGAGCTGGTACTGGTTGCGCCGCACGTAAACGGCCGTGAACTAGACATCGACGCCACCATCGCGCAGTTTAAGGCCCAGGTGAACACGCCCAATCGCTCCATCCCGTTTGTGGTTAAAGATATTGTGCCGCTGGCCAATTCCAACGCCACGGCCGCCGATTTGGGCATTACCGAGCTGATTACCGAGACCACCACCTGGTTCTCCGGCTCATCGGACGAACGCAAGCACAACATCGCCACCGCCGCCGCCAACTTCTATGGCATCGTCATCGCCCCCTACGAGGAGTTTTCCTTCAACAAATATCTGGGCAGCATTTCCGAGGCCGATGGCTACACCGAGGGGTTGATCATCGTCGGTGGACAGACGGTGCGCGGCGTGGGCGGTGGCGTTTGCCAGGTGAGCACCACGCTCTACCAGACCGCCTTTTTTGCCGGGTTCCCCATCACCGAGCGCCTGCCGCACGGTTACATGGTGGGCTACTATCGCGACGGCGCAGGCCACGGCATGGACGCTACCGTCTACAACGACGGTGAAATTCACGTGGACATGAAGTTCATCAACAACACGCCGTATCACCTGCTGATCGAAAATTATTTTAGCGAGGAAAACCAGGCGCTGACCTTCAAGTTTTACAGCACCAGCCTGGGGCGCACCGTGGTGAAAGAAGACCCGGTTTTTGCCAACGTCACCGAGATACCGGGTTCAGACCAGGACCGTTGGGAGTACGTGGAATCGGTTGAGGCGGGTACGGTGGAGCAAATTGACTGGGCTACCGAAGGCGCGGATGTCTCCATCCGGCGCATTGTTTACAATGCTGCTGGGGAAATTATCGAAGACCGGACCTTTGTAAGCAATTACATTCCCATCCCCAGTCTGTTCCACTACGGACCCGACGTCGAGCCCTACAGCTACGATCTGGTGCCCGAAGAAGATCATTAAACATACACCAGTTTTTTGTTTTTTATCAGCAGATTACGCAGATTGAAAGATTTTTTGGGTAATCTGCGCAATCTTTGATCCTTTTTCTCCGTGATCAAATTTCCCCGACAATTACGACAACTTATTTTATTAGCAATTAGTGGCTGGTGGCTGGTGGCCTGTGGGCCAAATGCAGTGCTGACGCCGACGGCCGTTCTCTCCCCCACCCTTGCCCCCAGCATCCCCACGCCTACGGAGACAGCAACGGCCGTACCCTCCCCCACCGCCACCGTTCCTCCCACCATCACGCCAAGCCCGCTGCCCACCGTCACCCTTGCTCCGCCGCAGAGCCGTGCGGAACTGATCGCCGCGCTGCAGCAGGTGCAGGCCGAGGTCATTGGCCTGGTGGAGACGCAGCAGCAGCTGTTGGCCCACCCCCGCCCGGATGACCCGGAATGGGCGGGGGACGTGGCGGTGCAGGCATCATTTATCAAGGCCAACCGGCTGGCGTTGGAGACCCTGGTTTTGCCTGCGGCGGGCGAAAATTTGGTGGCGGGGTTGGTAACGGCCGTCCTCGCCTGTGAGCAAGCCGCCCTGGCCGAAGACGATACCGCCCTGGCGGCCTGCCTGGTTCCACTGCAAGCGGTGTCGTTGGGCGGACGAGGTGGGGAGGATACTGCCGTAGTCACCCCCTCCCCGCTGGTGGGCTGCGGCCAGACCAGCGTCGGCCTCGTGCCGCTCACCGATCTGGGTGCCGGTTTGCACATGGGCCAGCCGGGCGGCCTCTACCCTGACGGGCAAAACACACCACCCGCCGCGCACCTGGCGGCCGGTCTGGCCCAGGCACAGGCCATCCAGCCCCGCGCCGCCGATGGATCGCCTGACCCGGCAGGCAAAATTGGCCTCATTTCCGTGGGCATGTCCAACACCGCCGCCGAGTTCAGCACCTTTGTCCGACTGGCCAACGCAGACCCAGCCAAAAACGAGGCTGTGGTGGTGGTAAACGGGGCGCAAGGCGGCTGGGCATCGAACAAGCTGGTCAGCAGTGGCAGCGCCGCCTACTGGCAGGTACTGGACGAGCGCCTGGCCGAAAACGGCCTGACCCCGGCCCAGGTGCAGGTGGTCTGGCTCAAAGAGGCACGCAGCGGCATCAAAAACGAGCCGTTCCCGCAGGAGCCGCAGGTGCTGCAAGCCCAGCTGCAAACCATCGTGCAAGAGATTCAGGCGCGTTACCCCAACGTCAAGATTGTTTATCTATCCAGCCGCATTTACGGCGGCTACGCCACCGGGCCGCTCAACCCGGAACCCATTGCCTACCACTCCGGCTTTGCCGTGAAGTGGCTCATCGCGGCGCAAATCAACGGCGAGCCGCCGCTGAACTATGACCCGGCGCAGGGCGACGTGACCGCGCCCTGGCTGGCCTGGGGTCCCTACCTCTGGGCCGACGGCCTAACGCCGCGCAGTGATGGCCTCACCTGGGCCTGCGACGAATTCGCCGACGACGGCACCCACCCCGGCGACGCCGCCCGCGACAAGGTAGCGATGATGCTGTTGGAATTTTTCAAGACGGATGAGACGGCACAGATATGGTTTTTAGGGCACTAATGTAGAAAACCCTGATTTGGTCGTGAAACTGTGGTGCTGCTGCCAAAAGGGCGGTAGGTGATAGTTTCTTAAATCATGTCGCTGGTTTACGGCTACCTAACTTTTCCCCCCTTACCCTATTAAGGTATACTACGCCCCATGAGTGATGTGGTACCCCCCAGCCCCAATAATGTGGACCAGCCATCCATGCCCCCTCAGAAAAAGCGGCGTCCCGTACGGATTCTCGGCCTGCTGCTGATAATCTTTTCGGTGCTGGTGGGCTGGTTTTTGCTGGTCGCCTTTTTAGGCTGGCAAAGTGGGCAGCAGGCGCTGGTAGATAAGCAAGAAGAGCAGCTCAGTCGTCAGCTTACGCTGGCCCAGGAAAACATCGATCAGGCCAACTACGAGCTGGCCCTTACCCGGCTGGAGTGGGTGCTGGGGCGCGCTCCAGATTCTGCCCAGGCCAGGCAGCTGCACGACCAGGCGCTGGCTGGACTGGGCGCTACGCCAGAACCAACACCGGTAACGGCCGTTACCGTCACCCCACCCGCCACCCGCCTGCCTACCGCCACCCCCGGCTCCATCGGCAGCCCCAATGAAGAACTGCTGCGCATTCAGCGGCTGGTGGCCACCAAGTTTTGGGAAGAGGCCCTGCCTGCGCTGGTTGCCTTCCAGCAGCAGTTCCCCAGCTATGAGCGGGAAGAAACAGACCAGATGCTGTACGACGCTTACCTGAACTACGGCCTGGACCTGGTGCGTGGTGAAGAAGTGGAGCTGGGCATGTATTACCTGGCCCAGGCGCAAAGACTGGGCGATTTGCCCCAGACGGCCAAAGATTACCAGACGTGGGCCCGCCTTTATACCCAGGGAATTTCCTTTTATGGCGTCAATTGGGACGCTTCGGCCTATTATTTCCGCGATTTGTGCCTGGCCGCCCCGTTTTACCAATCTTCTTGCGAGCGACTGTTTACCGCGCTGGTTTCCTTAGGCGACCAATACGCTTTTGCCCAGGATTGGTGCCCGGCGCAAGCCCTGTACCAGGAAGCCAGTCAGCTCCAAACTACGGGGGAACTCTCTACCAAACGGACCCAGGCGCAGGAAAACTGCCTGCTGGCCACGCCCACCCCAGCCGAACCGATTACTGGCACCGTGCCCATCACCGGCACGGAACCCATTACCGATACCGCCGCTCCTTTTGTTTCGCCGTCCTTTGCAGTACCGACGGCGACCCCAGACGAACCGTAAATCATTGTATAATCATTTTCTGTATGGCAGAGAAAGGCGAATCGTTAAGCGAACGAGAACTTGAAGTTTTGCAATGCGTGGTGGATGGCGCGGGCAATAAGGAAATTGCCGTGGTATTGTCCATCAGTCACAACACCGTCAAGGTCCACCTGCGCAATATTTTTACCAAGCTAGACGTCACTTCTCGCACGGAAGCAACGACGTTAGCTTTACAGCAGGGATTGGTAACCGTTCACGGTATTGTCAGTACCGAAACGCGGCCAGCGGATGCCACCAAACCGGGTGACAATGCAACCAATGGCTCGCCCCACGCCGCAGATCTGGTTCCAGAAACGGCCGTTTCTCTCCCCCCCATCTCGCCTCAGCCTATCCCCGAACTGGAAATTGAACCGCCCCGCTTGCGGCCGCGTCGCATGGTAACAATTGGCCTGCTGCTGGTGGGGTTGGTAACGGCCGTTTTTATTGGCTACCAGGCTTTTGGCAACACGCCTGCCCCTACCCCCACGCCCGAACCCTTTGCCGAAAGCCGCATCACCGATGATTGGCTGCAAAGCCGCCCGCTGCCCACGCCCCGGGCCAACATGGCGCTGGTGAGCAGCGGCCTGAACCTCTACCTGATCGGTGGCGAAACGGCCGCTGGCGTCACCAACACCGTGGCCATTTTTAACACGCTGGACCTCATCTGGCGCGAAGGGGCAGCCAAGCCAACGGCCGTTACCGAGATTACCGGCGCGGAGCTGTTTGGCGAAATTTATATCCCCGGCGGCAAACTGACCGATGGCCAGCCAACCAACGTGGTGGAAGTGTACAGCCCGGCCAACAACAGCTGGCGCGTGGCTACGCCGCTGCCCACGGCCGTTTCCGGCGGTCTGGTTCTGTCCGACGGCAGTTTTTTGTACCTCTTTGGCGGCTGGGACGGGCAGGATTATCTGGCCAACGCCTATCGTTTTGATCCGGCGGCCAACAGCTGGCAAATTTTGCCCGACATGGCCACCGCCCGCGCCTTTGTCACCGGCGGCGTGGTGAAGGGGAATTTATACGTCGTGGGGGGGTATGATGGGGAACGGCCGTTAAGCGAATGTGCCTACTTTGCCGCCGCTGGCGACAGCCTGGACAGTGAAGGTCAGTGGCATCGCTGCGCCCCCATGCTGCTGCCGCGCGCCGGGGCAGGGGCTTCCGGCTTGCTCAACAAGCTGTACGTTTTTGGCGGCGGTGCCTTTGGCCAGGAAGCTATTACCTACAGCGAGTCGTACAACCCCGACACCGACCAATGGTCCGTGGTCAACACGCCACCGCTCAGCGACGAGCCAAATTGGGCCAGCCTGGGCATTGCCAATGTCGAAATTCGGATTTATGCCGTGGGGGGGAAACGGGGCGAAGTGGTGACGGACACCACGTTCATCTACCAGCCGCTGGCCTACCAGACCTACATTCCCATCGCTCCGGTTGAGGGCGGCAATCGGTAGCCAATCGGCTCTCTCTGCCGATGTTTATGGTGTCATAACCGCGTAGGCGGGTATCCATCGAGAATAGATTCCCGCCTTCGCGGGAATGACAATAAAAAATGCGTATTTCTCTTAGTATTCTCTATGCCCCGCTGTGGCTCAGAATCAACTCCCTTCCGCCATACCTTCCAAAAAGGAATCGGCAAAAAACCAGGTAATGATTTTGGCCTCGGCCCAGGGGGTGAGGGCCGCAATCAGCTGCACGCCGATGGGCGTCACCATCGCCGCCTCGAAGCTGATACGCGAATCGAAGTACAGCTCAAACATGAGGTGGAAACGGGATTCGCCGCCGCCCGGTTTGTGGGAGATACGGCTCACTTCACGGCGAGCCAGGCCCGGCAGCTGTTCAGCCAGCGGCAGGTGCGTCTGGCTAAAAAACGCTTCCAGCGCGTCTTCATCATCCACGCGGCGGTAGAGGGTGACAAATTTGTACATCGAATTAATTCCACACGGCCGTTAACCGCTCTTTTAACACCTGGCGCTGCTGCTGGTACTCGGCTTCGTCCAGCTCACCCGCCTCGTAAGCATCGTCCAGGTCGGCGATGGCTTGCAGCAGGGTGCTTTTGTCATCGCGGCGACGTACGGCCGTTTGTGGTGGCGCGGTTGTTGTGACACGAGGTCCAACGGCCGTTTCCATCTCTGTTTCCGGGTAGGTGCGCCAGCGCTGTACCAGGAAAAAACCCACGGCCAGCATCGCCGCCAGGGCCACGCCACCAATAATCAGCTCATTCGTTTCGCTGCGCACCGCCAAAGCATTGCCCTGCGCGTCCAAAATTTGGGTGGGACGGCCGTCCAGCGTCAGGCTTACGGCATCTGCTTGCGCCAGGCTGGAATTGATATAACTGACAAAGGAACCGCTGGCCGTCGCCTGCGCCCCCTGGGACACCCACGCGCTGTCGGTGATATTTACGCCCGCATCGGCCATGATGACACTCGCCCCACCAACGACGGTGTAATCCAGGGGATGGGCCAGCAGCAGGCCATCATCGTAGGGTAGATCGTAGTTGACCAGCAAATTCAGGCTGCTCGCGCCGGGGCGCAGCGGCGTGGTATCTACCCAACCGGTGTCGGTTTGCACAAAGTTGGTCGCGGGGATGAAGGTATCCAGCGTTGTGCCAAAACCGCGCTGAAAGCTGATGTTGTCGGCACCGGTGGGCAGCCCAATCTTGACGGTACCTTCGGCAAAATCGCCGCTTTCACCCA
Organism: Anaerolineae bacterium; assembly: GCA_020848035.1. Classification (GTDB taxonomy): domain Bacteria; phylum Chloroflexota; class Anaerolineae; order Promineifilales; family Promineifilaceae; genus Leptofilum. The sequence goes on from JADLAX010000011.1 coordinate 27,591, forward strand.
CAAAAACGGCCGCTGCCGTGTTGGTAAAAACATACAGCTCAGAAACCGTCACGCGCTCCTCGCTAAAGGTAATAATCAGATGCAGCCGATCAATGACCACTACCGACGGGTCTGTGGTGGTATCGAAGACAAACATGGGCAGGTCGACCGTCGGTTGGATGTTGGAAACCTGCACGGCGTCGCTGTTGAAGGTAAGGTCGCCATAGGTCACGTCGGCCAGGAACACCCAGTCGGCAGGCACATCTTCAATTTGGAATTCAAAACGGCCGTCTTCCCCAACCGTCGTCGTTTCTGAGTACATTTCCTCCAGCTGGGCGGTAAAGGCGCGCAGCCGCACCTCACCCTCGGTGACAGTTTCGTTGGTGGAACCGTTGATCACCTGCCCGCCGATGGTGGCCTGTTCAATCGGGGCAAAGGCGGCGAGAGGGTCGGTGTAGGTGTAGTGCAGGGAACGGCCGTAATCAAGCAACGACAGCTTTTCCGCTTCGCTCAAACTGCTGACATCGATGCCCAAAATATCTTCGCTGTCCAGCTCCGCCAAAATCTGCTCGTTGCTGCGGCTGAACCAATACGCCAGACCCGGCCAGCTGGCGGTGTCGGCACCCAGCTCGGTGGCCAGCGCTTCACCGGCGGCAATCTCATCGGGCCGGGTGCTGAAGCTGTAGGCCAGGGCAATGGTGTCCCAAATTTCCGCCTCGCTCAGCGGGTTGCTGCTGGCTGTGCCAAAAGGCGGCATGCCTGCGGCCAGATTACCATTGCTGATGATGTCGAACATGACGGAGGGAACGGCCGTCAGCTTAAACGCCGGGTCAGCCAATGTCGCCGGTTCCAGTCCGGCCTCAATCGCTTGAGTTCCCTGGCCATCACCCAATTCACCGTGGCAGACGACGCAGCGCTCATAATAAATCAGCAGGCCGTTTTCGGCGTTGGGGGGCGTTTCGGGAACCACGGTGTCTTGCGCTGCCAGGCGCGTGGCAGGTTGCCACAGCAGACCCATCAGGGCTGCCGCAAAGGCAGCAAAAACGACCAGCAAACGCAGGTCGGCCGGGGCAAAATGTCGGTTATTTTTCATCGTTACTCACGCAGTTTGTGTCGAAGTTGTCAGGGTTAGATTATGGCCGCAGTGGGCACAAAATCTGTCGCCGGGGTCGGTGGGTGTGCCGCACTGGGGGCAAAAGCGCGTATGCCCGTTGGGCAGCGGCCCGGTGGCTGGGGCCGGGGCCTGGCTGCGCTGCTGCCGCAGGCGAGCAATAGCGACCTCAATCTCAATGTCCGCAGCCGCCGACGGCCGTTCTTCGGCCACTTCGTCAGGGACATAGCCAGGATCGCCACCCGCCGCATCAAGTGCTTGCAGAACGGCCGTCGCCTGCTCCACCAACTTTTCCCGCTGCAAAGCATGCACTTCGGTGGGCAGCTTGCCCGTTTCGTGGTCAAAATCTAACGCCTGAATTTGATCCAGCAGCGTTTCTTTTTCTAGCAGCAGATGTTCCTGCTCGGTTAATGCTGCTGGCCGCTCCTGCGGCCGCAAAAAGGGGCGGGCAATGAAGATTCCCACCAACGCCAATAGCGCCACACCTACTAAAATTGATCCAATCGCCATAGTTTTGTTTCAATGAAGCGGAGAGAGGGGAGCGGCGAGTTAAAAGTGATAAGTGACAAGTAAAAAGTAGACTTTTCACTTATCACTTTTTACTTTTACTTCTTACTTCTCACGCCCAAACCCCTCGCCTGCTCATCCTCCGTCTGCCAGAAGCTGGCCGATTATCTGGTCCAGCGTGCTGCCGCTGATGGGGCCAATTTGCACGTAGGCAATTTCCCCCGTTTGATCGATGATAAATGTTTCCGGCACGCCGGTAATTTCGTAATCGTGGGAGATGCGGGTGCCCAGGTCTGGCGCATGAGGGAAGGTCACGTCGAACTCTTCCATGTACGCAATCGAGTTTGGTTCAACGTCGGAGTACGCAACACCGACAAAAACGACGCCCTGGTCCTGGTATTTTTGCCAGGCAGCTTCCAATTCATCCGTCTCGACGCGGCATTCTACACACCAGGAGGCCCAAAAGTTCATCACCACTATCTGACCTTTCATATCCTCCAGGGAAGCGGCCGTTTTGCCCTCCCATTCATACCCATCAAAAAACTCCAGGTTAAATTTGGGGGCCATTTCGCCTACCTCAGGGCGGGGGGCGGTGCTGTTCACCAGGCCCCAGCCCAGCACGGCTAGCAGGCCCAGCACAATGACCCAAACGGCAATGCTGAGATAGCTGCGTGATGATTTTTGGGGTTGTTCAAGTCGGTTAGCAATATCACTCATGGTTTTACCTGTTGCGTAACTCTTCTTCGAGTCTCGATTTGTAATCATCTGGGGCGATGAGTTTGGCGGGGATAGGAACGGCCGTTTCTACCACATCTTCCTCAAATTCCTCATCCACTTCAGCCGCCGAAGTGCGCAGCGTACGCACGTAGCGGGTAAAAAACACCCCGCCCACTATCACCGCCACCACCGGCAGCGCCCACAAAATCAGGGTAAAGCCGCTTTTGGGCGGATTGGCCAGCACCCCGTCGCCGTACTGCCGGGCAAAATAGGCCTGCACCTCTTCCGGCGTACTGCCTTCAGAAAGCTGCTGCCGGATCAGCTCACGCCAGTCGGCACACGCCTGCGTGGGGCACACGTCTAGCGGCGTACTCTCACACACCGGGCAGAACAAATCCTTAGCGACGGCGTTTACTTCATCATCCGTCACCGGCACATCTTGGGCCAGAGCGGGCAGTGCCAGCAACAAAAAGCCCAGCAAAACAAAGAGGGCCGCAGCCAACCGCCGAACACGAATCTGTTTAGATCTTAATTCAGGCACAATAAACCTCATAGCCTTACTTAATCAGTGGGCGCGGCTGCCGGACGCCGCCGCCGCGAAAGCGACCGCTCTACGGCCGGGTCTGGCCAGGCCGCCACCAGCGTGCCAATAACAAAGATCACACCGCCTGCCCATACCCAGTTGATCAGCGGGTTCAGGTAGATGCGGAAAGTTGCCTGATCGGCCGTAGCCGGTTCCCAGTTGATCATGAGCACGTAAAAATCCTCGGTGATCGTAGAGCGGGCATTGGGAATGGTCATCGGCTGATTGGTACGGGTGTACAATTCAGAACGGGGATGAAGCTGGCCGACGTAACGGCCGTTGTCATACACATCCACCGTCGCTTCCGTAATGATCAAATCATCTGGCCCGGCATAACGTGTCGCACCCAGGAACTGCATTTCATATCGGCCCAGCGAAACCTTCTCCCCCACCCCCAATCGGATTTGGGTTTGCTCCTGGAAAATCTCCACACCAATGATGCCAAACGCCATCACAATCACGCCCAGGTGAATCCAGTATCCGCCGTACCGCCGCCGATTGCGCGCCATCAGGTTAGAATACGCCACCAAGACGTTTTCCCCCTTCTTCATGCGCGCCCGCGTGCCCTTCCAGAACTCAAGCAGGGTCAAAATCAACGAAAAAGACACAACCCAGAAGCCCAACAGCGCCCCCCAGCCACGAATGCCCAGGGCAAACAGCACGCCAATAAAAACTAGGGCCGCCAGGGCAGGCCAGCGCAGCGACATGCCAATACGCTCCGCGCTGGAGCGGTACCACATTGTCAGCGGGGCCACCCCCATGAGCAGCAGCAGCAGCACAAACAGCGGTGCCAATGCCTGCTCATAGACCGGCGGACCAACAAAACCCTTCTCCCCGGTAATGAGCTCCGAAAAGATGGGGTAGTTGGTAAATAAAAAGACCACCAGCAAAATCGCCAGGATCAGGAAATTGTTGTACAGAAAAGCCGCTTCACGGGACAACAGCGAATTCAAACGGTTCTCTGAATGCAGGTCTACCCGCCGCTTCAGCATCCAGTACGCCGAAAAAACAAACATCACGGCGATAAAGGCGAAAAACAGTGGCCCAATGGCCGATTGGGCAAAGGAATGCACTGAAGAAATGACACCGCTGCGCACAATAAACGTGCCGTAGATGACCAAACAATAGGTCAATAAAATGAGAAAGATGTTCCACATCTTAAACATGTTGCGCTTTTCCTGGATCATCACCGAATGCAGGAACGCGGTACCGGCCAGCCAGGGCATGAGGGAAGCATTTTCTACCGGATCCCAGGCCCAGTAACCACCCCAACCCAACACGTCATAAGCCCAACGGCCGCCTAACACCAGCCCCAGGCTTAAAAAGAGCCAGGCCACCAACGTCCAGCGGCGCGTAATTTTGATCCACACGTCATCCAGCTTGCCAGAGATCAGCGCCGACATGGCAAACGCGTAGGGAATTGTAAAGCCCACAAAACCCAGGTAAAGCATGGGCGGGTGGATAATCATGCCGGGGTGGCGCAGCAGGGGGTTCAGCCCATTGCCATCGACAGGTACGGCAGGGAGCCGGGCAAATGGATGCTCCACAAACACGGAAATGCTTAAGAAAAAGATTTGGGTAAAGCTGGCCACCATGATGGCATACGGCATCAGCTCTTTTTGTTTGCGCCAGTTCCGGGCCATGGCTGCGGCCGTAAAAACGGAAAGCAAGAAGTTCCAGAACAGCAGCGAACCAGCCTGGCCACCCCACAACGCCGTCACCTTCAGGTAGGTGGGCATATCCCGGCTGCTGACGCGCCAGACGTACTCCACAGAAAAGTCGCCCTGCACCAGCGAATAGATCATCAACAGGCAGGAAATGGTAATCAGGGGGAAAGTGGCGATGGTAGCGTTGCGTGCGCTTTCGATCCAGCGGGGTTGATTGGTGTGACGGCCGTAATAAGCCGCCCCCGCCGCAAATACGGCCGCTGCCAACGCCAAAATTAAGGCAATGTAACCTAATTCGGGGATCATATCTCTCTTCCTACGAACAAAATCAGCCAGCGGCAGTTTTCACCAGCCGCTGGCCGCTAAACACAAATGAATGAACTAATTTGTGTTACCCGTCTGCATATCAATCCCATCGGGATGACCAGCCGGATCCAATTCCTCGTAACGAGTGGGGCATTTCAACAGCAAACCACCGGGGTTAGAGATGAACTCGCCATTTTCATTGGCGCTGCCTTCAACCAGTGCCTGCGCCTCGTGCTGCAGCAAATCGGGTTTGGGCTCGTTCATGGCCACAATGTGCAGGCGCTGCGAAGGATTGTTGATGTCATCTACAATGTCGAACTCCAGGCGAGAGGTGGTAGCATCAATTTGCACAAACTCAATCGAATCACCCACCACAAAACCAGCCACGCGCAAATCGCGCCCAATCAGCCGATCCTGTTCGGCGTAAAACTCACCCACCGTTTTATACAGCTGGGTATTGCCGCTCATGGCGTTCACCATGAGGTACACAATGGCGGCCAAAAGCAAGACACCACCGACGGCAAATTTCAGCCGATTGTTCTTGGCGGGGAAAAGAGCCTCTTCACCAGTGGTGGTCCAGGTTGTATCTGCCATAACTCGTTGCTCCTTATTTTATCGGTTTAACTGCCTCAGATTTCGTCGTCCCATGCTAAGTCATCGAACTCTTCAAATGCCTCAGCTTCCTCCAGTGGATCAGCTTCATAGGCCAATATTTCCAGCGCTTGCTCCACGTATTCTTCAGGCACCAGCACATGGCCAGTGCCCAACAGGCCAACCGTCAGGCCCAGCGCCTGCCCGGCCGCTTCTTGCCAGACGCGCACCGGCACGCCCTCAGCCTGCAACCGGCCAGCGATGATCGTGGCAGGGGTAATGCCCGGGGCCTGCGCTACAACTTTCCAGTGCACTTCCTGGCTGCCGTCTGGCGATCCACTATTTTCCTGGGAAGGTAACGGCAAAGCAGTTGATTCAAAATCAGACATTGACAAATTTTATCTTAATTTTGCAAAAACTATTTTCGGAACCGATGTTTACTTATTTTTTATTATACTGCTAACAGGACTGACGGGACAGGACGTTCGATTTGGTAAACAGCGGTTTGCGCTTTTTGGGTGTTTTATCGGATTTTTCTACATCTAAACAGCGATCTGCATCGGGAATTCTTATAGAGATGCTAGTCACTCTTGGCCTGATTGTCAATCTTTACTTTAGTGTACCGGATGTCCCTCTGGTTTATGATAGTGTTAAATCATGGATATAAAGTGATAGATGTCACGGGCGGGTAGATGGCACGGCCGTTTCCTCCACCCCACCTTTTCCGTACCCGTTGCCTTAGAATACCTGCCCCGATGGCGCACGCCGTGTTAAAATGCCGGGGTAGATTTTCAAGATTTGGAGAAACAACGTAAATGACCGAAACGGTTGAAAAACTTTTAGATGAATTAGACAGCGTTCGGGAAAGGCTGCTGGTGGCGGTTGATGAGCTGCCGGATGACGCGCTGCTGGCACCCAACACCATCGGCAGCTGGTCGGTGGCCGATTTGCTGGTGCAGCAAACCGCCTGGGAATCGGAGCTGGTGACGGGGCTGATGCAAGTGGCCCAGGGCAAAAAACCGGCGCGGCTGCTGGCGGCGCTGGACAATCGGGAGGAATACGGCCGTCTGCGCTACGAAGAAAACCAGGGCCGTGACCTCGACCGCATTTTTGACGACCTGCCCCAGGTGCGCATGCAGTTGGAGGAGTGGCTGGAAGAGTTTACGGAAAAGCAGCTCAGCCAAAAAGGGTTGTTTCCCTGGCTTAACGGCCAGTCCCTGGCCCAGCTAATTGCCCGGGTCACCTACGAACAGGAACTGCGCACGCTGCCCCTGGTGGAAGCCGTGGTCCGCAAATGGCAAACTCCGCCTGACGACATGATGATTTCACTCACCCCCAAAAATGGCGAAGATGACTCAACCGATCCCGCCGCTTGAACCGACAAAAATCGGACCAATCCTCGATGATTGGTCTTCTACTTGAGGAAGAACCCAATGACAACTTCACAAATTCGTTCTGATGTTTACCAGGCGGCCCGGGAAACGGCCGTACTCACCGACCGCAGCGATCTGGGCGTCCTCCTTTTTAGCGGCGAAACCCGCTTTGACCTGATCAACCGCATGTCCACCCAAAAAGTGCTGGCCATGGCCAAAGGCACCGGCACGGCCACCATTCTCACCACCGACATCGGCCGGATCATCGACCGGCTGCTGCTGTACGCCACCGACAGCAAGCTGTACGCCCTCACCAGCGAAAACAACAGCGACCCTATCGCCCACTACTTGATGCGCTTTGTTTTCTTCCGGGATGATTTTCACATTCAAGACATCACCAGCGACACCGTGATTTTTGGCGTTTACGGGCCGCAGGCGCGGCCAAAGCTGGCACAGGCTGGCTTCCCCGACGAAGATCTGCCGCTGCACCACTGGCGCGAGGTGCAGTTTGGCGATGTGACCGCCTATTTGCACCGCACCGACCCCATTCACGGCGACGGCTATTTTGTGATGGGCCAGGCAAATGATCGCGCAGCGCTGTGGTCGCGGCTGCTAGACACAGGCCTGGTAGTGGCCGATGCCGCCGCCTTCGACTACCTGCGCATCGAGGCCGGGCTGCCACGCTACGGCCGTGAGCTGACCGGCGACTACATTCCGCTGGAAGCCAATTTGTGGGGCGACGTGTCGTTTAACAAGGGGTGCTACATCGGCCAGGAAATCATTGCCCGCATGGAAAGCCGGGGCAAGCTGGCCAAAAAGCTGGTAGTGCTCACCGCCGATGGCCCGCTAGAAGCGGGCAGCGACCTTCAGGCCAATGGCAAAAATGCGGGCACGGTGACCTCAACGGCCGTTGGCCCCCAGGGCACCATCGGGCTGGGCTACATAAAAACCTCGGTTCTAGATTCTGAAAGCGAGTTGATGGTAGGGGAGACGGCCGTTACCATTAATCATTAAGCAACCGGACATCCAGGCTGCGGAGAAAACGGCGACTATCTTGCCGTTGCCGTTGTGTAGCGCATGATAAGCTGCGTCTCTGAAGCGTTTGCCACCTCAATAAAACCGACCTCGCGAAACGCGGCGGCTACCCCCATATACCCGGCGTAGCTGCCAAGCGTTTGCCCTACCAATTTTTCGCACTGCATGTCTATTGGATATCCTTCAATGACCGCTGCCCCCTGTTGTTCGGCATACGCCACGGCGCCTCTGAGCAATTTTGCCATAATGCCCCTTTGACGAAACGGTTTGGCAACAAAAAAGCACACCACAGACCAAACAGGCGTGTCATCTACACGCTTCAAAATCCTTGAGTTTTCCAGAGCAGCATACTCATGTCGAGGACTCACCGAACACCAACCCACTGGCTTTTCGTCAACATAAGCCAGCACGCCCGCCACGTCATTGTTTTCGGTCATTGTTTTCAGAACGGCTTTAGTCCCTTCGCCTTTTAAACTCTTGAATTCGGCCCGGTTCAAGCGCCAAAACATGCACCAGCAGCCTGCATAAGCGCCTTTGGGACCAAAAAGCAGCTCAATATCTGGCCAGCGTTCGGCCGTGGCCGGATAAACAGTTACCGCAAAAGGTTCTTGGGGAATTTTGCTCACGTTTCACCTCGTTCTGTTGAGTCAATCATTGTCAGGCATGCTCAAAAACGCAAAGGTACGCTTCCAGGCCAATACGGCCGCTTGAGCATCATAATAGTCCGGGCGATCTGATTCACAAAACCAGTGGGCCGCACCTGGATAGGTATAAATTTCGGCATTCGCCGCATACATCTTTCTCACTTCCTCTAGCGGCTCCCACTCGTCAGCTTCGCCAAAGTGGCCCTGGAATCGCGACTTACTTTGCGACAAATCGGCACCACTGCCGCCATAAAACAGCACAACTTTGCTGAAAGCATCCGGCGAAAGGGAATCGAGGAGCAGCGCAAAAGAAGCCCCCATAGAAAAACCGACGGCGGCTACTTTGGCCCCTTGCACGGCCGGGTGAGTCTGAAGGAAGCTTAAGGCGGATTCAGCGGTGGCCTGCGTGGCCGGAAAATCACGCGTCTCCAGGATATGCATTGCTTCGTCTGGTGTTGCTGCCACCTTACCATGATGCAGGTCTGGCGCAAAACAAACATATCCTTGAGCCGCGATCTGTTCACAGACTGATTGAAAGAAATCCGTTAATCCCCACCAGGCGTGTAAAAGCATCACCCCTGGTCCCTTGCCTACCTCTGGCACAGCAAGGACGCCCTGACGTTCATGCCCGTCTACCCAAAAGTTTACTTTTGACATATTCACTTCTCCTGTATTTGAAGGTTGAACTGGACGCGCTAAGTATAGCACATTAGTTCTTAATTCAATCGGCGACTTTCAGGAAATTGGCAGGAAAAAGGCAGAAAATCCGAAGGAAGTGCAGCAAGTAAAGGGGGGAGATCAAATACGGCCGAATTCTCGCGCCAGCTGGGCCACCGAAAGGTAAATGAAGGTGGGGTTGCCCTGGGGATCGGTGAACGGGTCGGCACACTTTTCCAGGTTGTGGATGAGCTGCTCCATTTGCGCCAGGGTGAGTGATTGGCCGGGGCGCAGCGAGATGGTCTGGCACACGGCCGTTACCAGCCCCGCCTCTTCCACCACCCCCTTGCTCTGCTCCAGCTCGGTAACCACAGCTACCAACAGCCGGGCCGGATCGGCGCTGGCGGCCAGCTTGGGCACGGCACGGACCATGAAGGTGTTTGGGCCAAACGCCTCGAACTGCAAGCCCACCCGCTCCACAACTTCTTGATACTGCTCCAACAATTTGGCCTGGCTGGGGGAGAGGGTAACGGCCGTTCCCGTCGACAGCAGCTGCACCGTCACTCGATCTTCGGCCCACTCGGCCTGCATCTGCTCAAAAAGCGCCCGCTGGTGTGCCGCCTGCTGGTCGATCAAAAACAGCCCTTCCGGCCCCTCGGTGATGATGTACGAAGCGCCAACCTGCCCCACCACGCGCATGATCGGCAGTTGAGATTCGCTGGCCGGTTGGGCATGGTTGGTCACAAGCGGCAGCTCGCCGCCCTCATCGTCCCATTCATCCAGCCAGCTCAAAGCCAGGTCGGCCTGTGCCGCCTGCGCCGGGGCAAACGATTCCTGATTGAGTGAACCCATCCAGCCAGGCGATTCGCCGCCATCCATACTGCCCAGTGCCCAGGCAGACATTTGCCGCGTGGGGGCATCGGCCACCAGGGTCTGACGCACGGCACGCTGCACGGTGCCAAACGGCGCTTTGTCGTGGCGGAAGCGCACCTCGGTTTTGGTGGGATGCACGTTCACGTCCACCTCTTCCGGCGGCAGCTGGATAAAAATCAGCCCCAGCGGATAGCGACCGGAGGGCAGCAGGGTGTGGTACGCCTGGATGACGGCGTAGGTGAGCTGGCTGTCTTTGACCCAACGGCCGTTGACAAACAACGTAATCTGCCCCCGGTTGGCAAAATGCACGCCGGGCGGGCCGACAAAACCGGCAACTTCAATATGGGAACGAGAATTGGAGATTGGAGATTGGAGATTAGTGTCATCAGTCTCCAATCTCCAGTCTCCAATCTCCAGTAACTGCCGCGTGATTTCCGGGCCGTAAATCGCCACCAGCACGTCCTGCACCTGGCCGCTGCCGCTGCTTTGGAAGGTGATACGGCCGTTGTGCGTCAGCCGGAAGCGAATTTGCGGGTAGGCCAGGGCATAGCGGGTGACAAATTCGTCGATGAGGCGCTTTTCGGTAGCGGCCGTTTTCAGAAATTTCAGGCGGGCGGGCACGTTGTAAAACAGATTCTCCACGGCAATAACGGTACCCTGCGGCGCACCAACCGTTTCGCGGTTCACCACGATGCCGGCTTCCAGCACCAGGCGCGTGCCCGCGTCCGCCCCCTCGGCGCGGGAGACGATGGTGAGCTGGCTCACGGCGGCAATAGCGGCCAACGCTTCGCCGCGAAAGCCCAGGGTGCGGATGGCGTTTAAATCGTCGATGGTTTGCAGCTTGGAGGTGGCGTGGCGCAAAAAGGCCGTTTCGACGTCCTCGGCGGCGATCCCCTGGCCATTGTCGGCAATCTGGATGCTCTCTCGCCCGCCGTGGCGCACGTCGATATTGATGGTGGTGGCACCCGCATCAATCGCATTTTCCACCAGCTCTTTGACGACGGAAGACGGCCGTTCCACCACTTCCCCGGCGGCAATTTGGGAGGCCAACTGTTCCGACAAACGATGAATCTTCATGCGAACAATTGTACCACAGCAACCACCGAGGAGTGGGCATCCTCAGATGCCCAACCGTTCGCATCTGAGGATGCTCACTCCGCAAACTAAACCATGGTTTTATAGAAAGAGATGGGACGCTGATGAACGCAGATAAACGCTGATTTTTCTTCTTATCCGCGTCATCCGCGTTTATCCGCGTCCTATTATTTAAGTTGGGTTTTGAGCTGCGCAATGGCGGCGCGAGTAGAGGCGAAGGCGACTTCGGGCAGGTCGTCTGGGGCGAAGAAGGCGGCGGCATCGGCATCGTCGCCGGGCTGGAGCGTGCCGCCCAGCAGCCGCGCCTTGTACATGATGAAGATGGACGCGCCGCCCTGCCCTGGCGGGTTGTGGTAGACACCCACCAGCTCTTCAATGGCCACCTGCAAATTGGTTTCTTCAAGGGCTTCGCGAACGGCCGTTACCGCCGGATCCTCCCCTGCATCCAAAAAACCGGCGGGCACACTCCACTTGCCCACTTCCGGGCGCATCGTGCGGCGCACCAGCAGAATTTTGCCCTCGTGCACCACAAACACCCCCACGCCGACCTTCGGGTCGGTGAAATGAATAAAACCGCAGCTGGGGCAAACCCGGCGCGGCTTATCCATAAACGGCCGTGTTTCCATTGGCGTGGCGCAGCGACTGCAAAACTTCACATTTTCTGGGGCAGAAGAACAAGTCATCGTTGGTAGGAGGGTCAAGGCGTGCCTGGACCCTATGACATCATTATGTCTGGCGGCGGGCGTAAAAAGTGAAGCCGAGCAGCAAGAGCAGCAGCGCACCCAATCCGATTTGCAGCCAGAACAGCGTATTTACCGGCTCCGCTGCTGGGTTTTCGCGCACGGTTTCTTCGGGGAGAACGGCCGTTGTCTCGGCCGATTCTGTCTCGGCCGATTCCGTCTCAGCAATCGCTTCGGGCGCTTCGGCGGCCGCATCGTCTTCCTGGGCCCGATCTGGCAGCGGCGTGGGCGGCGTGACTCGCGGCGTAGCGGGCGTCGGCTGCGCCTCGCGTGTTGCCTCTGGCGCTGGAAGCACCCCGTCACCATCTTCAGACGTCGCTTCTTCGGTGTTCGCTGCAGCCGGAGGTGCTTCCTGAGTGGCCGCAGTCGCTGGCAGCGATTCTTCGGCCGGTGCTTCTTCGGCCGATTCTTCCTCGGCCTCTGCCGCCGCATCTGCTGCCACCTCTTCCGCTTCTTCCTCAATCGTCTCCACTTCTTCAACCAGTGCCGACTCTTCGGCCGCGCTTTCTGCCGCTGGTGCTTCAGCGAAAGACGAATCTGTAGCGATTTCTGCGGCGGGTGCAGCTTCAGCAGCCCCGGAAACGGCTTCATCCGCCGTGTCCTCGGCGTTAAAGGTTGTCACTTCCGTCCCTTCCAGCTGGGCCACGTCGGCGGCCGGCGCCATGGCCATCTGACCACCGGTCGTGAAGATTCCGGCGGCAATGGCGAAGATGAAAAAGAAAGCGGCCAGGGCGGTGGCGGTGCGCAAAACGGGGTAAGCCTGAACCCACGGCTGCCGGGCCGGACGGCCGTACGCCGCCGGATCCAATATGAAGTTGCGCGGCACATCCCGCTGCGGCAGTCGGCGCAGGCTTTGCTTGATCAGCAGCAGCTGCTCAACCTGGGCGCGCAGAACAGCATCTTGAGCCATCTCCTGCTCAAACTGCTGCCGCTCGCGGTCATTCAGCGTCCCGTCCAGGTAGGCGGTCACCGCTTCTTGCCGTTTCTCCTCGGCTGATTTCGTTAGGTTCCGCAAAAAATTGAACATGTCACTCAGAGTTGCAAGTGGGCAGGTGGGCAAGTGGCAAGTGATTCTTCTTACTTGCGTACTTGCAACCTGCAACTTGCAGACTAATTAATCAAATTAAGGATAAAGTCAATCGTCATTCACCTTGTAAACGATAATTCTCCGGTAAAAGTTCCTTAAATCCCTGCAAACAATCGCGCAGTTTGGAGCGTGCCCGGCTGATGCGCGATTTGACCGTGCCGAGCGACACGTCGGTGATGTCGGCAATTTCGTTGTAATCGTACCCTTCGATGTCGCAGAGAACGGCCGTTACCCGCTGATCATCCGGCAACCCCTGCAAGCACGACTCAATCGCCTGGATCAGCTCCAACTGCTGCTGCCGTGATTCCGGGCCAATGGCCGGATCGCGCAGAAACGCAAACGATTCATCATTGTCTTCGGTAATGCCTTCCAGGGAAGATTGGGGACGGCGCTTGCGGCGGCGCAGCTCGTCGTAGCAACCGTTGGTGGTAATGCGCAGCAGCCACGCCTTAAAATTGCCCTCGCGGAACTTGTTTAGCGATTGATACGCCGAGATAAACGCTTCCTGCGTGGCATCCTCGGCCGCCTGCGGTTCGCCCATGATGCGGTAGGCAACGTTGTACACCACCTGCTGGTAGTGCAAAACCAGCGTGTTGTACGCCTGCACGTCGCCTTTTTGGGCCTGCTTGATGAGCTTCTCTTCGTCCATGAATTAGAGTGAAAAGTAAAAAGTGATAAGTAAAAAGGTTGCGCTTACTTTTCACTTTTTACTTATCGCTTTTCACTCTCCCACTGTTATTGACAGAAAAAACGGCCTGAACTATACTCCCGCACGTCCCAGATAACTGGCCGAAGTGGCGGAACTGGCAGACGCGCACGACTCAAACTCGTGTTCCTCCGGGAGTGTGGGTTCGATTCCCACCTTCGGCACTGGTCATCCTGCAAAAGGATGAAGTTCCAGCAAAGCAGCTGGATTATAAGCCCCGCAAAGGGGCAGGGCAAATTCAGAGGGCTGCACCAGCATGGGCAGTCCTCTTTTTTATGTAAATTGCACACCCAACACCCCCACCCTAGCCCTCTCAGGGGGAGGGCTAGGGTGGGGGTGAGGGTCTAATTTTTTATGAACCGTCTTCCCACCCCCATTTTTATTTTGCTTGGTTTGGCCATTGGTGTGGGCCTGGGGCTGGCCGTGGGTTGGGTCTTTTGGCCGACAGAATTCACCGATGCCAATCCGGCCGTGCTGGACGATGGCTACCGGCGTGACTACGTGCAGCTGATTGCCGACAGCTACGCCCTGGACAACAACCTGGCGGCGGCCCAGCAGCGCATCGGCGACCTGGGCGAAGACGGGCCACAGTACGTGCTGGTGGTGCTCATCGACATGATTTTACGCCAGGATGACGACGCGTCGATTCGGCGACTGGCGCGGCTGGCCAACGACATTGGCCAGTACACCCCCGCCATGCAGCCCTACCTGGCCGCCCCGGAGGCCGCGCCATGACCCCACCGCCACGCCGCCCAAGACGGCCGCTTCCCTTTTGGCGTCGTCTCAGTGCGACCGGCTGGCTGCTGCTGAGCCTGGTCATTGGGTTGGGCGGTGGCCTGTACTACGCCTGGGTGGTGGATCCCGTGGTGTTCACCGACGCCAGCCCGGCCCGCTTTAGCGAGCGCTACCGCGAGGAGTACATCATCCTGGTAAGCCAGAGTTACGCCGTGAACCAAAATTGGCCGCTGGCCGAGCAGCGCCTGGCCGCCTTGGAAGACCCGGCCATTGCCGAAACGGTGAACAATTTGCTGGAAACGGCCGTACGCCAACAGCGTCCCGCCCCGCTCCTGGAGCAGCTGGCCGTGGTCGCCCGCCAGCTGGGAGCGCAGGGGCAGGCAATTGCCCTGTTTGCTCCGACGCTGCCCGCCACGACGGTCCAGCCGACGCCCACCCCAGCCATTGTGACCACGCCAACCAATACGCCACCGCCAGCGGCCACGGCGACCAATACGGCCGTCCCCACCCTCACCCCCACCGCCACCACACCAGCCACCGCCACGCCGCAGCCCAACTACCGCCTCACGGAGCAAACCCGCCTGTGCCGCGACGATGAAGCCATCAGCCGGATTGAGGTGGTGGTGCTGGATGCGTTTTTGAATGATGCGCCGGGAATTGAGGTAGAGGTGACGTGGCAGAACGGAACGGATCGTTTTTTTACCGGACTCAAGCCGGAAAACGGCCGTGGTTATGCCGATTTTGAGATGTCGCCGGATGTCTCTTACACGGTGCGTTTGCCGGACGGCAGCCCGGAAGTGAGTGGCCTGCGGATTGAGGAATGCGCCAGCGGCCTCAGCGGCGGCTGGCAGCTCACCTTCCAAAACCTGCGCAACGACAGCCCCGCCGATTCTGAAGAATAGGCAGCCGCAAAAAGCGAGGAGCAAGCATCCTCAGATGCGTCTCGCTTACACCGTTCGCATCTGAGGATGCTCACTCCTCGGTGAATGGTTATTCGATGATCGGATCGTCGTAGTAGAAGGGGACGACCTGGAACCAGGTGTTGCCAATTTGCAGCGGCACCGGGTTGCCCGCGCTGTCGACGAAGGTGAACATGTCGCTGCGGTTTTGGCGCAGCCAGGTCACGTCGTACTTGTGGCCGTCGCGAATGAGCATGGCGTAGCCGCTGCCCCAAATCTGGATTTCGGTAGTGTACAGATCGCAGCCGCCATTGGCCGTGGGGTAGATGCAAATGGAGCGGTCGAACTGGTGCGGCGCGTAGAGGATGATGACGTTGGCGGCGCTGACCTGCTCGCCGTTGTTGCCATCAATAAATATTTCATCATCGACGGTACGATAGTAACGGCCGTTTTCCGCATCATATTCCCACACCACCTTGGACCAGGTTGAGTAGTTGATCTCCACGTAATTGGCCGTTTCACCCCCCTCAGGCGGCGTCGTATCAAACGCCATGGTGGCGGTGAAGTTGGGCGGACGATTGTCGTGCCCCCACTCCAGAAAATCCCACAATTCGGCCGTATGCGCGTACAGCGTATGCTCAAACGGAATGTCGGGATTGTCCTCTTTGCGGTAAAAACCGGTGGCCGTCTCACGGTAGATGCGGTCACCGATATCGGTTTGGGCGATGGCATCGAGGATCAGCGGGTGCGACCCGGACATGAAGAGGGCCGCGTCGTACATGGCGGGCAGCTCCTTGTCGATCAGGCGGGCGCTGCGAATGGGACCAACATCGGAGGGCGTCTGGCCGTAGAAGATGACCGTGAAGCGAGTGATATTGGTTTCAGTAACGTGTTCAAACACCAGATCGGCCTGGCCAATGCCGTGCTGCGGCCGGGTGAAGCTGGGCGGGTTGTTGGAAATTTTGATAGCAATCGGCCGTCTGAGCAGCACAGAGGGATCGGCCATTAGCTCACCCGTCAGCGGATTGCGGTCAGTGCCAAAGTCGGCCTTGCTGTAGAGGGCCACGGATTCCGGCGTGGCGGTGGGCGTGGGCGGCAGCGTGGGCGTTGGTTCATCGTTCACCACGGCGGGCGGTGGCAGGGTGATGGTGGGCATGACGGGTGGGGGCAAGGTGGCTGTGGCGGCCGGTACGGCCGTTCCCACGGCCGCCAACATCGTGGGGGAAACAGCTTCGGTTGGATTGATTGGGTTGGAACTTTCTTCTCCCCCACAAGCCACCAGGGCCAGGGCCACGATGAGCAAAATGATTAGCTGAAATGAAGATTGGAATGTTTTGACCATTCCGTAATTTTATTCACTGTTGTTTAGGGAGGCTAGAGGAGAAACGGCCGTTTTATGGGAAAAGACGGCCGTTTCCACCGCCAATCGCCCCTTATTAATCCGTCGCCACAAAAGGAATCAACACAAAGGCGTATGGCGGCTCCACCGCACCCACATCGCAGCGCTGCATTGACACATCGGGCCGTACCTGGCCTGCCTGGTCAAACAAAATCGCCTGGCCGTGGCTGAACAGCGGGTTGGTGCCGGTGACCACAAACGTGCAGTGGAGGGCTGGGATGCGGTTCAGGGCCGGGCTGACCAGCGACAGCGGGAAGTAAGGCGGCGACCCCGTGCGGCTGCCCAACTGCGGATCAATGCCCACGATATCCTCATTAACGCCATTGGTAATCGTCGTTGTGCCGGTAATGACGCCCAGCATGTTGTACCCTTCCGAAACCAGCGTGGTGGTGTCGTAAATGTCGGGTCGCTGAACGGCGTCATTTGCATCACCAACTGTCAGGTTATCGGTATTGCCGAAGATGATGCTGCCTTTGAGGTGCAGGATGCCCTGATTGCGAATACCGCCGCCACTGCCGCCAAATTGGGCATCGAAATCGGCCGTATTGTTGGTAATGGTCACGTTGGTTAAATACAGCGTACCACTGTTGCGAATGCCGCCGCCGCTGCCGTCGGTCCGGTTGCCGCTGATGGTGCTGTTGGCAATGTTCATCACCGCAAAGGAAAAAAAGTTCGAGATCCCGCCCGCCTGACCATCCGATTCATTATCCAGGATGGCGCTGTTGAGAATGTTCGTCGTCCCGCCAGTGTTCGCAATACCTCCAGCTGAGGCGGTACCAGAAATGATTTGCGCCGAATTCCCAATGATGGTGCTGCCGCTCACGTTAAGCAGACCCCCGTCGTTGTAAATTCCTCCCCCGCTGCCAAAAGTAGAAGAGTTGTCCTCAATGGTGGTGCTGATAATGTGAACAACTCCCAACCCGGCAGAAAAGCCACCCCCGCTAAAAATTCCGCCGCCGTGAGCCAGCAGGGTTGAGTTACCCGTCAAACGGCCGTCTGAAATAAAGCTCTCTTGCACCGTCAACGTATCGTCAAAATTGCGTATGCCGCCACCGTTGCTGCCCAGGGGCGGACGGCCGTTTTGCAACGTCATCCCGGCAATGGTCACGCTGATGCTGGTGCTGTGCGCTGGATCAATATCAAACAGCCGGTCAAACAAGTTGGCATCCAAAACGGTGCTGCCGACCCCGGCGCCCTGAATCGTCATCGAGGCCAGCAGGTCAAAGTCGCCCCCGGCATTGGCATCTTCACCGGCGCTGCCCAGGGTGATGAAGTAGCTGCCTGCCGGGACAGACACGACCAGAGCGCCGCTGCCAGAGAAGGTGCAGCCATCAATCTTGTCGTTCGTGTTGGCGCTCTGGATTGCCTCACGCAGCGAGCAGTCGCCGTCGCTGTTCAGCTCATCGGCTGTGGTATTGACGGCGATGATGGTGTGTACGGCCGTTGGCGCGGCCTTCAACTGGTGAAACAAGAGGAGAAATAAGAGAGCAGGGAGGAGGAATACGGCCGTTCCCCGCAGCAACTTCCCAACCGACAATGACCAATCAATGCTGTTCATCGCAAGCCCATCCTTTTTGTCGCAGAACAATAAACGATGGCTCCCCACGATCAAACTGCCTGCTCAGAGGATGAGCAGGCAGTTTATAGATAGTTGTCGGTTGTTTAGGAAAGGACGCGCAGCGGAATCCCTTCGACAGTTGGCGTGGCGGGTTCGAAGGCGGGTTGGGACGGCCGTTTTTTCACCGGCGGGCACTCCCACGCCTCCGGTTCCGTCTCGCGCCGCAAATCCTTCAGCTTGGGCAAAATGCCGCAGGCAAAGCATTGGTGGCGGCAGTCGACCCGCGTTTCTTGCACCTGACTCATCAAATAATCCTGCGTCAGAAACTTCTTCGTCACGGCAATGTCGATATGTTCCCAGGGGAAAATTTCATCAATCATGCGGCGGCGATGGGTGTAAAAGCGCGGCTCCAGCCCCACTTCGTCCAGCGCCTCCTGCCAGGCGTCTTCCATATAATGTTCGTGCCAGGCATCGAACTTGGCCCCTTTGCGCCAGGCCAGCTCGATCACCTCGCCCATGCGTCGGTCGCCCCGGCTGAGAAAGCCTTCAAACAGCGACTCTTTGGGCTCATTCCAGCGCAGCTTCAGGCCCGAGGTGCGCATCGCGTTACGCAGCAGGTTGATCTTGGCAACCACCTGGTCCAGCTCGTCCATCGGTTCCCATTGGAACGGCGTTTGCGGCTTGGGAATGAAGGTGCTGACGCCCACATTCACGCTGGCCTTGTTGCCGTGAAAGCGGCGGCCTTCGGCCAGCACCTGGTGCGCCAGGTCGGCAATCGCCTGCACATCCTCCATCGTTTCCATGGGGTGCCCGATCATGAAGTACAGCTTGATGCTGCGCCAGTCGCGCCGATAAATTTCGCGGGCCGTTTCCAGCAGCTCGGCGTGCGTCACGTACTTGTTGATGATGTTGCGCATCTTTTCGGTGGCGGCTTCGGGGGCCAGGGTGAAGCCACTGCGACGGCCGTCGCCCAAATTGTCCATCAGCTGTGTCGAAACCGACTCGATGCGCAGCGACGGCAGCGAAATGTTCAGCCCCAGGTGGCCAAAACGCTGGCCAATCTTCTCCGTCAGCTCCAGCACGTGGGTGTAATCGCTGGACGACAGCGACAGCAGGGCAATCTCCTCATAGCCGGTGCTCTCCAGGATTTGCTCCATGGCTGTCAGCACCTCTTCAACGGGGCGCTCGCGCACCGGGCGGGTGACCATGCCCGCATGGCAAAAGCGGCAGCCACGCGTGCAGCCGCGCATAATCTCCACCGGGGCACGATTATGCACCAGCTCCACAAACGGAATGATGAACTTTGTCACCGGCGGCGGCAGCACCGGCACGATGGTTTTGAGCACTTTGGCCGGGGCTTCCGGCATGTTGGGCGTAATCGCTTTCACCGCGCCGCTGTCGTGGTAAGTCACGTCGTAGAAGCGGGGCACGTAGCACCCCTCAATCTGGGCGATGTAGCGCAGCTGCGTTTCACGGTCCAGGTGCGCCGCCGCGCGCATCACGCCGATGATCTTCAGAATCGCCTCTTCCCCCTCGCCAATGACAAACACGTCGATGAAGGGCGACATCGGTTCCGGGTTGTAACAGCCGTGGCCCCCGGCAATCACCAGCGGGTAGCTGGCGTCGCGGTCGGCGGAGCGCACGGGCAGCCCGGCCAGGTCGAGCAAGTTCACCGCGTTGGTGTACAGCTGCTCATACGGCAGGCTGATGGCCAGCATATCGAAGTCGCGGATGGGGTGTTTGGTTTCCAATGAAAAAAGCGGCAGGTCGCGCTGGCGCATCACCGCTTCCATGTCTTCCCAGGGGCAGTAGGTCCGCTCCGCCAGCAAATTTTGATGCTTGTTGATGATGTCGTACATGATCATCAAGCCCAGGTTGGACATGCCCAAGTCGTAAATATCGGGGAAGGCGAGAGCCACTTTGAAATCAATTGCGGCCCAGTCCTTTACAACCTGGTTGTATTCACCGCCGGTGTAGCGCCCCGGCTTGGTGACGCGGGGCAGGATGCGCTCCAGCATTGCTTCAATTTGTTCGGGAGTTTTGTTTTTCATAGGGTTTAACCTGAATTTCTCTCTTACAGCCAGGAACGGCCGTTCCGTTGAATCCAGCGCCATTATAGCAAAGTTCAACAAATTGTCGGTTTCCCTCTCATTTTCGCCAGCAATTCGAAATATGGGGTAGGGGCGGGACGGCGCGGTATGGTTTGGGCTGAAACAGGTAACCTTTTCGCCGCGCCGTCTTGCCCTGCCCGGCATTCACGGCCGTTTTGGGTGAGACAGGCGGGAGGCAAGAGCCTTCGTCTGGGCATGATCCTGGCCCGCCTGGCCCACCCCTACAAGCGAGATACAATCGGTGGCGTAGACTAATCGTTGATTTTGCCCCGCTTTTGACCGTACAGCGTCAAGTTTTAGTGGGCAAAACGCGCTAAACTACGCCCCTAGGCCTGGACGGAAGCCAGGCGATACCCCTGTCAGCGATGCGGCGAGCAGTTTACAGAGAACTTCGGCAGAAATGTTTTTGCTCTCTGTGAACCCTCTGGAAGTCACCAGAAGTTGTGGCTCTCAGCAGGTACATTGACCCCACTGGACAGTAAATTAAAAAGGATCGTTCTGCATGAGTGATTTGTCTGTTTCACCTTATGAATCGGGCGGGCGCTGGCGCTTTAACTGGGTGCTGCCCGTGCTGTTCCAACCGCGCCGCACCTTTGCCCGGATTGTGGAGCTGGATACGGCCGTCTGGCACACCCCCATTCTCATTCTCATCCTCACCGGGCTGGTGCGCACCCTGGTGCAAGGTGGCCTCAAAGCGGCCGCCGCCGCCAGCGGGCAGATTAGCTTCCCGCCCGGCTGGGAATTTTACACGCCGGAACAGCAGGCCCAGTTCCAACAAGCGATGACCGCCACCAGCGGCCCGGTATTCACCTACCTGCTGCCGGCCGTGATGGCCGTTTTGGGCGTTTACCTGGGCTGGCTCTTGCTGGGCTGGCTGCTGCATTTGGGCCTCACCCTCCTGGGCGGGCGGCTGAGCAGCCAGCAGGTGCTCAACGTCACCGCCTGGTCGCTGCTGCCCTTTGCCCTGCGCGACGTGGTGCGCACCGTGGCCATGTGGAACAATGGCCAGGAGCTCACCAGCCTGGGGCTGTCTGGTTTTGCCCCCACGGGCGAAGGGGCAACCTTCCTTTACCTGGCTGCCCTGCTCGCTTTTGTCGACATTTACCTGCTGTGGCATTGGCTGCTGCTGGGCAAAGGTCTCAACGCCGGGGCTAACCTGAGCAGCGTAAAAACGTGGAGCACGGTTCTGTTTACCGTCCTGGTGCTCCTCCTGCTGCGCGGCGTCCCGGCCCTCATTTCGGCCCAATTTAGCGATCTGACGGTGATACGGCCGTTCTTCTAATTACCGAATTACCCAATTACTCAATTACAGTTAGGCAATTGGGTAATTAAGTAATTGAGTAATTGGCAACAAGACCTATGTCTTTCATCACCATCACCAACCTGCGCAAGACGTACCAGATGGGGCGCGAGAAAGTACACGCCCTGGATGGCGTGAGCCTGAGCGTTGAGCCGAACACCTTTTGGGCGGTCATGGGGCCGTCTGGCTCGGGCAAAAGCACGCTGCTGTACCTGCTGGGCGGGCTGGACCGCCCCAGCAGCGGCGAAATTCGCGTGGGCGACCAATCCATCGGCACGCTGGATGAAAACGGGCTGGCCATCTACCGCCAGCAAACGATTGGTTTTATCTTCCAATCGTTTAACCTCATTCCCAGCCTGAGCGCCCTGGACAACGTGGCCTTCCCGATGCGCTTTGCCCGCATACCGCGCCAGCAGCGCTACGCCCGCGCCTTTGAGCTGCTGCAAAAAGTCGGGCTGGCCGACCGGGTGCATCACAAGCCCACCGAGCTTTCGGGCGGGCAGCAGCAGCGGGTGGCCGTGGCCCGCGCCCTGGTCAACAATCCGCAGCTCATCCTGGCCGATGAGCCGACGGGCAACCTGGACACCGCCAGCGGCAGCAGCATCATGCAGCTGCTGGCCGATTTGCACCAAAACGGCCGTACCGTCCTCGTCGTCACCCACGACCCGCGCATGACGGCTTACGCCACAAATACGGTACACATGCTGGACGGCCGTATCGTCACCGATGCCGAATATGAGGCGGCAACTACGATTCATTAAAAGGCGGAGTGAAAAGTGATAAGTGATAAGTAAAAAGTGGGTACGCCTTTCAAACTTTTCACTTTTTACTTATCACTTTTTACTCAAAACAGGCAATCTAATGAGAACATCTCTAACACAAAAAATAATCCTACTCTTCTTTTTGCTGCTGTTTGTCGGCGGGTCGCTGGCCAGCGGGCTGCGCCCAGCTCCGGCTAAGGCCCAGACCGACACGCCAACGCCGTCGGCCACGCCATCGATTGTGGTGAGCAGTGTGCAGCCCAACAGCGTCAGCAATTTGGTGGAAACCGAGCTGGTGGTCACCGGCAGCGGCTTTGTCGATGGCGCAGTGGTTGTTTTGTCTGGCCTGGGCGGGCTTAACACCACCTTTGTCAGCAGCAGCCTGCTGCGGGCCAACCTGCCTGCGGGTACCGCGCCGGGCGGCTACAGCGTTACCGTCATCAATCCCAACGCTGCGTCGGCCTCGCTGGCCAACGCGATTACGGTGACCGCCCCGGCAGGTCCAACCAACACGCCAGAGCCGACCAACACGCCGCCGCCTACCGCGTTTGTACGGCCGTTGCTCGTCGTCAACAGCTACGGGGCCAGTTCAGCCGAAATTACCCCTGGGGAAAACCTGGCCTTCGAGATGACTATCGCCAACGCCGGGCAGAGCCGGGCCAGCAACGTGGTGGCCACCTTTGTGGCCGGGAGCTTTACCGCCCGCGACACCGGCGGTGTGCAGGCGCTGGGCATCATCGACCCCGGCGGCACGGTGCGCTTCTGGCAGCCCCTGGCCGCCAGCCGCGATCTGGCCGGGCAAAACATTGCTACGCTGGAAGTGAAGGTCGATTACACCGACGTGAACGGCACCAGCTACAGCGAAACGTTTGCCCTCACTTTCCCGGTTAAGCGGGCGGCCACGGGCGGCGTAGCGGCGACGGCCACCCCAACGGCCACGGCGACCGCCACAGCCACCAGCGGCCCCGTGCTGCGGCCGCAGCTGCTGGTCACCAGCTACGAAATTGACCAGGATCAGCTCCAGCCGGGCATGGGCTTTACCCTCAGCCTGACGGTGCAGAACCAGGGCAACAGCACAGCCCGCCGCGTGACGATGATTTTGGGCGGCGGCAGCACCTCTGGCGGTACGGTAGATGGCACCCCGGTCCCCGGCGGCGGGCTGGACGGCGCAGGCGGCGACTTTGGCGAGTTTGCCCCGGTCGGCGCGTCCAACGTGCAAACGCTGGGCGATCTGGCCGAGACGGACAGCCTGCAAACCACGATGGCGCTCATCGTCAATGCCGCCACGGCACCAGGGGCCTACCCGGTGAAGGTGTCGTTTGTCTACACCGACGACCGCAACAACAGTTACGAAGACAATCAGGTGATTACGCTGCTGGTTTACAAACGGCCGTCGGTCGAAATGAACTTCTACTCGCCCGTGTTTGACTTCTTCGTGGGGCAGCCGGGCAGTTTGCCCCTGCAGTTGGTGAACAGTGGGAAAAGTTCGGCCGTTTTTGGCAACTTCAGCGTCACCGCCGAGGGCGCAACCTTCGAGAACAACAGCTTTTTTGTCGGCACGCTGGACCCCGGCGGCTTTTTCCCGCTGGATGCGATCATCTATCCCGAACTGCCTGGCCCGCTGGACCTGCTGCTCAGCGTCAACTACACCGACGACTTCAACCAGCCGCAGGTGCTCACCCAAACGCTGACGATCAACGTGGTGGAGTCGTTTTTCCCGGAAGAACCGATCGACCCATTCCCGGAAGAACCGCTGCCAGAAGTTGAACCCGAACCAGAAACGTTTGGCCAGAAGGTGTGGCGCTTCATCCTGGGTCTGCTGGGCCTGAGCAGCGGCGTGCCGCAGCCCGCCCAACCCGACTTCGGCGTCCCCGGCGAATTCCCGGTGGACGGTCAGGGAGGCTCTTTTGAAGGTCCAGTAGAAGGTCCAATACAAGTAGTCCCAGGAGTTGGGCCGTAAAAGGGAGATGGGGAGATTGGAGATTGGAGATTAAGAGCGAAACAAATCTCCAATCTCCAGTCTCCAATCTCCAAAACAAAGGTTTTTATGGGCATACTCGATTTGCTTTCACTCGTATGGGAAAACCTGACCCGGCGCAAGGGGCGCGTGGCGCTGACGGCCGTTGGTGTCATCATCGGCACGGCGGCGGTGGTGCTGCTGGTGTCGTTGGGCAACGGCTTGCAGCAAAATGCGGCCAGCCAGCTGGGCGGCATTGGCGACCTGACCAAGATCCAGGTGTGGCCCAACTGGGGCGAACCGGACCCGGAAACGGGCGAACCGGGCACCGCCACGGTCATCACCGACCAGACTGTGGCCGACATTCAAGCGCTGCCGGGGGTAACGGCCGTTATCGCCCAAGAATATTTCCAGGGCTGGGGCTTCATCTCCGTGGACCGGCTGGAAGGCGGCGGGCAGTTGGTGGGCATCGGCACCGATGATTTGAGCAACCTGGGCGTGAAGGCCCAGGCGGGCACGCTGCAATTGGAGCGCGGCACGATGATTATTGGATCGGCCGTTCCGCAAAACCTGTACAATCCCCGCCCCCGCCCCGGCGAATCGGTCGAGCCGCCCGCCGCTGAGGATTTGCTAGACAAGCAGGTGTCGCTGGTGCTGGTGAAGTGGAACAGCGACGGCACCGAAACGCGCAAAACGGTGCGGATGCGCATCACCGGCGTCATTGCCGAGGCCCGCGACGAGCCAGACTGGTCGATGTACATCTCCCTGCCGGAAATGACCGGCTACAACACCTGGGTTCTGGGCAAGCCCATTGACCGTGACGAAGCGGGCTACCCCGGCCTGGTGGTGCGCGCCGCCTCCATCGACAACGTGATTGACATCACCGACCAGATTGTGGCCCTGGGCTACCAGGCCTATTCGCCGCAGTCGTTTGTGCAGGGCATCAGCGGCTTTTACACCATTTTGCAAATCATCTTTGGCGGCGTGGGGGCGATTGCCCTGCTGGTGGCAGCCATCGGCATTGCCAACACGATGGCCATGGCCATTTTGGAGCGCACCCGCGAAATTGGCCTGATGAAAGCGGTCGGCGCCACGAATCGGCACGTTTTGGCCGTGTTTTTGGGCGAATCGGCCGGGATTGGCTTTTTGGGTGGATTGGGCGGGGTGCTGCTGGGCTGGGGGTTGGGCCAGGTGGTCAACGTCCTGGCGCTGGCTTACCTGGCCGGACAGTCGGTGGAAACTGGAGCCCCACCGCCCACTGTGGCCGTGGCTACCCCCACCTGGCTGCCCATTTTTGCCCTCATTTTTGCCACCATTGTCGGCCTCATTTCTGGGCTGTATCCGGCCCTGGGGGCTGCTACGCTGTCGCCGATTAAGGCGCTGAAGTATGAATAGGGCAGATTCTTATCAGCAGATTACGCAGATTTAAAAGATTTTTTATCTGCGTAATCTGCGAAATCTTTGATTATTCTTGCCCTGTACTCTGGTTAATTCCCCTCTAACTCCACTTCACGCCGATGTCCATCACAATATCGGCCGCTTTGTCGCCCTGGTCAGCGGCGTTGGAGAGGTGGCGCAGCACTTCGCGGCATTTGAGCATACGCATGATGTGCTCGGCATCTTCGGGTCCCTGAAACAGCTCGGCCAGGCTGTGCCGGTAGGCGTGTTCCACGGCATTTTCCAGCTTCTTCACGCGGCGGGCGTGTTCGCTGGCCACGCGGGGATGGTCGATCAGGCGTTCCATTGTCAGGTGCAGCTCTTTGGCCATTTCTAGCAGCAGGTCGGCCATTTGGGAAACGGCCGTAAACGGCGCCAGCTTAAAAATCTCCAACTCCTCAATCGTCACGTACACATAATCAATAAAATTGTCCAATGCCCGCGACAGGGCAAAAATGTCCTCACGATCCAGCGGCGTCACAAAGCTGTCTTCCAACTCATGCACCAAAATGCGATGGACCTCGTCGGCCTCTTTTTCCACCTGGCGCGCCTGCACGCTGCGCTTCTCGTTGGGCTTTTTCAGGTACGCTTGCAGCGACTCCACGCTCACCACAGTGTATTTGCCCTGCTGAATCAGCAGCTGCAAAAAGTTGCTTTGTTTAGGTTTGATGAATCGTTTGAGCCACTCCATACCGGTTGCCTCCAAAAACAGAAGGTCGATTTTACAAAATCGACCTACAAAATTGCGTTCAGGGGAAAATAAAGCAGGGCTGCCAGCAAACCAGAGACGGGAATGGTGAGGACCCAGGCAATGAGCATCTCATACCCCACCTGCCAGCGCACCTTGGTAAAGCGCTGCGCCGACCCCGCGCCCATGATGCTGGAGCTCATCACCTGCGTGGTGCTGACCGGACCGCCGAGCAAAGCCGCGCCCAAAATGATCGCCGCGCCGGAAATTTGCGACACAAAGCCATCCACCGGGCGAATTTTGTAAATACGGCCGCCCAACGTGCGGATCAAGCGCCAGCCGCCCGTGGCCGTGCCCAGGGCAATCGCCCCGGCGCTGAGGGCAATCACCCACACCGGCACCGTGAACTCGTCAATCATGCCTTCTACCACCAGCCCCAGGGTAATGATGCCCATCGTTTTTTGCGCGTCGTTGGCGCCGTGGCTGAGGGCCAGGCCAACGGCCGTTACCACCTGGGCCCGCTTAAAAAAGTGGTTGATGCGCGGCGTAGCGCCCCGCGCCAGGAAAAGCGTCAGGTTCATCAGCAGGTAACCCACCAGCAGGCCTAAAATCGGGGATAAAAAGAGGGCCACCAGCACGGTGGTTAACCCGCTGGCCTGCACGGCGCTAAAACCGGAGGCCACCACCACCGCCCCCACCACGCCGCCCACCAGCGCATGAGACGAGCTGGCCGGAATGCCCAGGTACCACGTCACCACGTTCCACACCACCGCCGCCAGCATGGCGGCAATTACCACCGGCATGGTCACGTGAATCGGATCGGCAATGCCTTTGCCAATCGTTTCGGCGACGGCCACGCCAAAGAGGAACGGTCCCACAAAGTGGGCCAACGCCGCCAGCCACAGCACCCGACGCGGCGACATTGCCCGCGAGGCAATCGGCGTGGCCACAATGTTGGCACTGTCGTGGAATCCGTTGAGAAAGTCAAAAATCAGGGCTGTGATTAGCAGCAGGAAAAAGGAAAAACTCATGAATGCTCGGGTTGCTGTTGCGCCGATCTTTTGGCCGAACGGCAGGCTTGATTGTTAACAACTTGTTAACAGTATAAAAGCAACCCGTCGTTCCGGCAAAGGCTTTATGTCACAGTTAACGGGGGTATTAACTCATCGGTTGGGGTTTGGCAAAGGGTGAGGATGGCAGCAGCAAGGTGGTGGGGGGGAGACGGCCGTTCCTCATCTGGCACCAGCACGTGAACCCGCAGGCCGTACCCGGCATACTCCCGGGCACATTCGCGGCTGAAGCCCACCACGCCCGCCTTGCTGGCGCAGTACGCCGCCCGGTTTTCCAGCGGCGTTTGCACCCCCGCCGTCGAAGCAATGTTGATGATCACCCCGCCGCGCGCCTGGTTTTCATCGGCCATGACGCGGCCGCACAGCTGGCTCATAAAGAAGGTGCCTTTGAGGTTCACTTCCAGGCAGCGGTTCCAGTCCCATTCGTCCAGCTTGAGGAGGGTCGAGCGGGGCATCACGGCCGCATTGTTGACCAGGATATCAAGCTGCCCCCATTCAGCGCGGGTGGTTTCGACCAGATGTACACATTGAAACTTGTTGGCCACGTCGGCGGCCACAGCGATGGCCTGCCCGCCAGCTTCACGGATGGAGACGGCCGTTCGCTCCGCCCGGTCTGGATTGATGTCATTAACCGCCACCCGCGCCCCAGCAGCGGCCAGGGTCCGGGCAATTTCCGCCCCCAAGCCCTGCCCCGCGCCGGTTACAATCGCCACGTTGTTGTAAATAGAATGTTCCATTGGCCCAGTATACGCCAATTCAATGATGCGTGAAACGTGAAACGTGATGGTTTACTCCTCACGTTTCACGTTTCACGCTTCACGTTTCACGCCGGGCAGGGATCAATCTTCAGAATCGTCCGTCACTTCGGTGATGGGCCAATCCCAGTCCTGGGTGGTGGCGATGCGCCACAGCCGGTTGTTCACCTGGCTCAGCCTTTGTTGGAAGTCGGCTGCCAGTCCCACCAGGCTGCCCGGCGACTGCCGCTGGTGCGCCCGCAGGCTCTGCTGCAAAGCATGGGCCGATTGGGCGGCGGCGGTCATGCCCTGGGCATAGACCGGGTTGAGGGCAATGGCCGCGTCACCGGCTACCAGAAAGCCGTCCAGGTAGCGGGGCAGCTTGTCGTAGCGGCGCACCCGGTTTTCCGTGCGCTGGAAGCCGTTGGGGTGCGACAACGGCCGGGCGTCTTTGATCGCCTCGTAGAAGCTGGGTGTGGGCAGGCTTTGGGCAAAGGCCACAAAACCGGCTTCATCATGCGGCGGCACATCGCCCGCAATGCCGATGAGGGTGGCACACCAACGGCCGTCTTCCACAGGCACAATGATGCCGCCGCGCGTGCCGTGTGGTGGCTCCGGGGCAATGTACAGCGTTTTCCAATCGCCAAAGTTGGCCGGGGCCTGGTAAAGGCGCGAGGTGTAGGCCACAAACGGATTGATGCGCCACTCTTCGGGCGGGATGTAGCCCAGGTCGGCCAGCCACTGTGGTGCTTTGGAGGCACGCCCGCTGGTGTCTAGCACCAGGTTGGCGGTAACCTCATTTTCGCTAAAGTTGGCGTCGCGCCGGGGGCGCAGGCGCAGCCCGGTCACCTGGCGCTGTTCGGCATCTGTTTTGAGGCCGTCCACGCTGCAGCTGGTGATCACCGAGACGTTGGGCCGGGCCATGACGCGCCGCCGCAGGATACACTCCAGCAGCGGGCGGCTGCTGGCGATGCTGGTGGTGCGGCGCTGTGGGGTTTGCCAACGGCCGTTTTGGAAGTAAGCAATATCGGTTTGGGCATCAATTTTGATAGCCCCCTCGGCGGCCATCTCGGCCAGCAGGCCAGGAAAGAGCTGCTCCAAAATGGATTGGCCGCGCGGCATCAGCGTGTGGGCGTGGCGGCCCTGCGGCACACCCTGGCGGTAATCGTTCCACACCTCCAGCCGATCCCGCTCGACGATGGTGACCTGGTTGAAGAAGTCGCTTAAAACGCGAGCGGCCGTTAACCCGGCAATCCCGCTGCCAATGATCACCGCATGGTCGTACGATTGATTAAGTTGTTCTGGCTGATCTGGGGCGAATTGAACTGTTTTTAACATCGTGAATTCCTTCGCGTTATTTCGTTAAACGTTACCTACATCATGAAGCATTGGCGCGGCGCGGGCACCTGTCAAAGGTTAGGCTCGGTTGGTTAAATTGGACAGGAAAGCCGTGCCAACCATCTGAGTAATGGGGCGGTAGGAGGGATGGGGGAGTGGGAAACGGCCGTTTCCCGCCTATTTCCTACTGTTTTCCCGTCAGGGCGGTCCTATACTACCTTGCAAAGTGGCTGCCAACCCGAGACAAACCTGCAAGTGGCCGTGTAAGCTTTTCCAACTATCAATGATTTGTGTCGGCCAGCCGTGATCCGCCCCAGATTCAGGGTTGGGCCATCATAAAAAGTGGCAATTGAGGTTGCCCTGCATTCAAATTGCGACCTCAATTGATAAACAGGACCCTACATGTCAACAGCTCAATTAGTGAAGCTTCTGACGCCCGTCATGAAGCTGGATGATTTGGGAATCCCAACGGGCTTGGTTCAAGACATTATTTTCCGCCTTCTTTTTAATGAAGGCGATGTTAACATTGCCCGCTTTTCTGAGGTTATGGGGATTCATGCCAGCCTGGTGGATGAACTACTGGCCCGCATGAAGCAGGAGCACCTGGTCGAAGTGGTGCGTGCCGGGGGCCTGGGCAGCCTCAGCTTTACCTACGGCCTGACCGACGCGGGCACCAAACGCGCCCGCGATGCCTTTGAGCGCAGCCAGTACGTGGGCCGCGCCCCGATTTCGTTGGACAAATATAACCAGGGCATCATGCTGCAAGCCAAACGCGAACAGCGCGTCACGCCAACGCAGGTGAAGCAGGCGCTGGGCTTTTTAATTTTGCCCGAGACTTTTCATCGCCGCATTGGGCCGGCAGTCAACGCGGGCACATCCCTCTTTTTGTACGGCCCACCCGGCAACGGCAAAACCACCATTGCCCAGGCCATCGCCCGGCTGATTGCCCACGGTTCCCCCATCTGGCTGCCCGATGCCATTACGGTCGGCGGGCAGATCATCCGCGTATTTGATCCACTGGTGCACACCCCGGTCACCAACGAGACGATGATGCTGCACACGGGGATGCTGATGAACGGCCGTACCGAAAAGTTCAAGTACGATCAGCGCTGGCGGCTGTTTGAACGCCCCGCTGTGATGGTGGGTGGTGAGCTGACAATGGACTCGCTAAACCTGCGCTACGAACCCATTGCCAAGGTATATGAAGCACCCCTCCAGCTAAAAGCCAACGGCGGCATGTTCCTCATTGATGATTTTGGCCGCCAGCAAATCAGCCCGCAAGAGCTGCTAAACCGCTGGATTGTGCCCCTGGAAAGCGGTATCGACTTCCTGCGCTTGCAGTCTGGGCAAAGCCTGGAAGTGCCCTTCCGCCAGCTCATCGTCTTTTCCACCAACCTGGACCCGATGCAGTTGGTTGATGGCGCGTTCCTGCGCCGCATTCAGATGAAGGTAGAAGTGGGTGGCCCCAGCGAAAAGCTGTTCTACCAGATTTTCACTGAATCATGTAAGTCGTTTAATATGCCCTTCGACAAAAAATCGTTTGTGCACTTGCTGCAAAAGTGGTATCGCGGCCCCAACCGGGTGATGCAAGCCGTGCACCCGCGCGACATCGTGAAGACGGTCATTGCCATCTGCAACTACGACAACACCACCCCGGCCCTGACGCCAGAGCTAATCGATGAGGCGTGTGAGTGTTATTTTGTCGATGGCAACATGGCGGCCACGCTGTCGGACCAGATGCGAGAAGGGGCAGGGGCAAGTGAAAAGTAAAAAGTGAAAAGTGGCAGTTGAAATGTGAAAGCCTCTCTCCAAAAGTTAATTGGAGAGAGGCTTTTTTGTTCGGGCTGTAGCTTGGGCCAATCTTGTTGAGATTAAAAATCAAATCGGGTAAGCAAAACTCTACTTGTCACGCCCGCGCAGGCGGGAATGACATGCATTACCTGATTTAGTTGTCGAAGAAGACGACGCCGAGGGCTTTGGGGCCGACGTGGGCACCGACAACCGGGCTAAGCTCGACGATGTGGATTTCGGTGGGGTTGAGCTTTTGCTTCAGTTCGGCGTAAATGGCTTTGGCTTCATCGGCGGCGGCGGCATGAATAACGGCCGCTTTCACGTTCGCCTTACCCGCCATTTCCGTCTCGGCCACTTCCATCAGGTGGGCCAGCGCCTTCTTTTTGGTGCGCACCGAAGCCAGCGGCTCGATTTTACCGTCCAGCAGGTGTAGGATGGGCTTGATGGACAGCATGGAGCCAATGAGGCGCTTTGCCCCCCCAATCCGGCCGCCGCGATGCAAAAATTCCAATGTATCCACCACAAACAAGACACGCATCTTCTTAACCAGAGCGCGGGCGGCGGCGGCGGCTTCTTTGTAATCGGCCCCATTTTCAGCGGCGCGGGCGGCGGCCAACGCCATGTAACCCAACCCCATCGCCGCCGACTCGGAATCGACAATCTCGATGGGATAGCCGTCCATCATGTCGACCGCAGCCTGGGCCGAGGCCTGGGTGCCGCTGAGCAGCTTGGAGATAAGAACGGCGACGATGGAATCGGCCGTTTCCGCGACTTTAGAGAAAAATTCGTGGAACTCACCCGCCGAGGGTTGGGAGGTGGTGGGCATCTCTCGGGCCGTGGCCAGGCGGGCGTAAAAAGCGTCGGGTTTAATGTCGATATCGTCACGCAGGCTGCTGCCTTCCCAGTTTAGAATTTGGGGAATGACGTGAATGTTGTATTTGGCTACTAAAGCCGGGGGAATATAGGCGGTGCTGTCTACAACCACCGCCACTTTCGCTTTACTCATCATTGCTCTCCTATTTTTTTGCGCGATTCGAGTTGTTTACGTTTTACCACAGAGTTGGCGGATGGGAAACGGCCGTTTCCCCCACATCCGTATACTGTAACCCGCCACGCCAATATCAGTTTTGCCCGAAATAAAAAATGGGGGACAGACAGGTGGCAGGGCCAGCGCCCGCCACGAGTCTGATGAGCGGCACCAAGACAAGCGGCAAGAAATTGGCCCTAACCTGCTGGCTGATGGATCGAATACCGCCTACTGCCCTTCGGGGATGATGAGGGTGGTGCCAACGGTGACCCGGTCTGGGTCAGTGATTTCGTTGGCGGTGACGATAGCTTCGACCGTGACGCCGTACTGCTGGGCGATGGTGGTGAGGTTTTCACCAGCCTGGACGGTGTGGCTGCGCGAGGGGACGGCCGTTGGAAAATCGGCCGGGTTTTCAGGCTCGGTGACGGTTTCCGTCGCTTCGGCGGGCGCTTCTTCCTCTGCGGCCGCGTCGGCCTCTTCCGTTGCTTCTTCCACGACGGCATCAGATTCGGTGGGGACGGCCGTTGCTTCCACTTCTTCTGCTTCCGGCTTAATCGTTTCGGCTGCGGCGTCGTCGGTGACCAGCGGGGCGGCGGGCTGGCCTTCGCCCAGGACGGCGGGGATGATGGTGTTGAAGATATACGGCCGTAACAAAGCAATAATCACCACCGTGGCCAGCAGCACAACGGCCAACAGGCCAAACTTCACCCATTCGCCACGACCGCCCGGTTGGCGCTCTACCACAACCACTTCTTCACGTTCAACCACTCTGGGATTTTGCTCTTCCACTGCGTTGGTGTTCACATCGGCATCGCTCATGGGAAACACTCCTCCTCATCACAAGCGTATCAAACATTATGACAAATGATAACCCAGAGTAGCAGGCTTGCCCGGTTTGGTCAAGGATGCGCCATTTCTGTTACAATGCACGCCGATTGGGTGAGTTTATGACACGATTTAAACGATTTTTCGCGCTTCTGGCAGGGCTGATGGTGGTGGTGGTTGCGACGGCCGTTCCGCCCCACCGCACCCAGGCTGGCACCAACCACACGCTCTACCTGCCGCTCATTACGGTCCCGTCGCTTGGCCCCAACCTGCTGCCCAACGGCTCGTTTGAGGGCGGCTGGAGCCATCCCAACGGCGCGCCTGAGCTGCAAATCCCCGCTGGCTGGCAGTTTAGCTACGCTAAGGGTGCCAACTCCCTGGATCCAGACCCGTGGAACGAGTGGGTGCCGCCTGAAGTGCGCGTCTTGCCTTCGGCCTTTTTGCCGCCCGCCGAGCACGATTTGTTCATTTGGGACGGCGACCAGACGGTGAAGGTGTTTAAGGGTTCGGGGGCGATTCGTTTTGAGCTGACAACGGCCGTTTTCCTCCAACCCGGCACCTACCTCCTCGTCATCAACGTCTTCCCCGACCTGGTGGTGGGCTACGACAACGGCCAGAAAATCTGGGCCCCCGATCCGCTGTCCGGCGAAGTGAAGCTCATCGCCGGGAACGGCACCACCGGCTGGATGCTGCCCACCTTCGGCCAGAAAAACCGCTTCCAAACCACCTTCACCGTCACCCAGCCGCAAACCGTGGTCGTCGGCGCCGCCATGCGCGGGCGGTGGGCTATTTTGAACAATGGGTGGTTTATGGATGACTGGGGAGTGTATAAGCCGTAGCGTTTTTGCATGGGTGAACGGGTGAACGGGTGACAAAATGTCAGATTATGCCCTTTGTCGGGATGACACAGATTAAACTGTCACCCCTTCACCCCTTCACCCTGTCACCCTGTCACCTTCTATGGATGAATTCTTCTTATGAATGAGATTGGAACACTGGCGGAGAAGTCGCTGCATGCGGGGATTAAGGAGTGGTACGGCCGTTCCACCGACCAGTTTGAGGTGCAGGTGGACGGCTTTTTCATCGACATCGTGCGCGGCGAGCAGCTGATTGAGATTCAGACGCGCCACTTCGGGGCGATGAAGCGCAAGCTTGGCCGCCTGCTGGAGCATCACCCAGTGCTGCTGCTGCATCCCATTGCCCAGGAAAAGTGGATTGTGCGGGAAACGGCCGTTGGTCAACCTATCAGCCGCCGCAAATCGCCCAAAAAAGGGCAGGTGCTCGACCTCTTCGCCGAGCTGATGCGCATTCCGCACCTGCTGCCGCATCCCAACCTGGTGGTGGGCGCGCTGATCACCCGCCAAGAAGAAATATGGCGCGACGATGGCCAGGGCAGCTGGCGGCGCAAAGGGTGGAGCCTGCACGACCACCGGCTGCTGGAGGTTGTTGGCCTGCACACCTTCGCCACCCCCGCCGATTTGCTCACGCTGCTGCCACCCGACCTGCCGCAACCGTTCACCACGCGCCACCTGGCCCGGCTGGGCAAACTCAACCTCAACCTGGCCCAGCGCATCACCTACACCCTCTCCCACTGCGACGTCATCGCGCAGGTGGGCAAGGAGGGCAGGTCGAATTTGTACAGGGTGTTGGAAGGGAACGGGTGAAAAGTGATGAGTGAAAAGTAAAAAGTGAAAAGTATCAAGAGCCACTTTTCACTTTTTACTTTTGACTTACTCTCCGAGGACAAAAATCGAGCCAAACCGGCCCGTCTTGCCTCGTTCGGCGCGGTGGGAGAAGAAGAGGTCGGTGCGGGCGGCGGTGCAAAGGCCGGACAGTTCGATGTGCTGCACACCCGCGCGGGCCAGGTTGCGCCGGTTGGCTTCCGGGAGGTCGAAATGGTAACGGCCGTTCCCCTCTCCTTTCTCCTTCCGCCGCAACAACGTTTCCCAATCGGCAAACGCCGCCTTCACCTCGCTCACCAGCGGCTCAGCCACCTCGTAATTTTCCCAGCTGATGCACGGGCCAATGCCTGCCCGCAACTCCGCCGGATTGCTGCCAAACTGCTGCTGCATGGCCCGCACCATCGCGCCGGGCAGGTCCACCACAGCTCCTTTCCAGCCCGCGTGGCCTAAACCAATGGCCTGCTGCACCGGGTCGTACAGCATGATTGGGGTGCAGTCGGCAAAATTCATCGTTAGGGCGCAGCCGGGCTCGTTGGTGATGAGCGCGTCGAAATGCTCCAGCCAGGTGCCGTTGTTAGCCTGGGTGACGCGGGCCACGGCATTGCCGTGCACCAGGTGGGCGTGCACCACGGTGTCGTTTTGCCGCCCAAACAGCCCAAATGCTTTGGCTCGATTGGCGTAAACGGCCGTTTTCTCATCCGGCACACTCACGCTCAGGTTTAGCGAATCGTGCGGCGGCTGGCTCACCCCGCCGTGGCGCGAAAAGATGGCGTGTTGGATACGGCCGTCGCCGTTTAAACTCTCAAATTCAAAATAAATAATCCCGCTGCGTTCTTGTTGAATCATTCCGCTTCCCTGTAAAATGTGGGCCTCGTGCCGCGTTTGTAAAAAACTTATCACGAATTTTACGAATGGACGAATTTAACGATCGGTCGCAGCATTGCAAATCTTGGTTTGGGCAGGACGGCGCGGCGCAATTCAGGCATGACAGACAGCCTGGCCACCGCGCCGTCTCGCCCAAACCGATGCGGCAAGATGGGCGAGACAGGCGGGAGGAAAGGCGTTGCTTATGGGCCAAGGCGTTTCCCGCCTGTCCCGCCCCTACCCAAACTGCCATATTCAGAATGGCTGAATCATTCGTCTCATTCGTGTTTCGCACTACCCCCGGCTGACGGACGGCCGTATCCATGTTATAATGCGCCTCTACCGATAGGAACATCTGAGCTATGGCCAAAAAAACGACGAGCATGCGTAAACCAACCAGCCGCACAACCGAAGCCAAATCCCGCACCACCCGAGGCGGCACGGGTAAACGCACGCCGCGTAAAACCACCACCAGCCGCCCCAAGACCCGCCAGCCGATCAGCCTCAACGTAGCGCAAAAAGCGCTGATGGTGGGCATCGGCATTATCTTCATCACCGTGATTTTGGTACTGAGCCTGCTGTCGCCCAACCAGGGTGAACTCACCACGGCCCTCTCCAACCTGATGCGCCGCACCTTCGGCTGGGGCAGCGTGGTGCTGCCGCTAATCACCGGCGGCATTGGCCTGTACCTGGTGCTGTGGGGCATGGAGCAGCCGCCCACACTGCCCGCCTACCGCATCACCGGCGTGGGCCTGCTCTACCTGGCCTTTGAAGGCTTTGCCTCGGTGACCCTGCTGCTGATGGAGAACGAATTTTTTGATCCCTGGGCGATTGCCGAAGCGGCCAAAGGCGGCGGTTACCTGGGCGGTCTGATTGCCACCGTGCTGATGACGGCCGTTGGCAACTTAGGCGCCGTCTTTACCCTCACCGTGGTGGCCATTGTCGGGGCCATTCTGACCTCGGGCGTGACCCGTGAAGATATGGGTCGCTTTTTGCAGACGCTGTTTACGCAACGGCCGTCGCTGCCCACCGCCGCTCCACGCACCACCACCCGCGATTTGCCCATCACCAACAGTCGCCCCGCGCGTACGCCGGTTACCCAGGCAAATCAGCCAGGCTTGTTTCCTGAATCGGCGACCACTGCGCCACCAGCGGCACCCGTTCGAGCCGAACCGGCCGCAGCCCAACCAGAAGCCAAACCCGCGCCCAAACCGACTGCCCAACCGGTGCGTGCGGCCACACGTGGCAAAACCGCCCCAGCTCCGGCCGATACGCCCACCATCGTCACGCCGGTCTTTTTGGGCAACAACGGCCGTAAACCGCAACACCAGTGGACCCTGCCCGTCATCAGCGAAATTTTGGAGCCGGGCACCGACCAGGACCCCAGCGGCGCAGTCATTCGCGAGCAGGTCGAGATTATCGAGCATACGCTGGAAAGTTTTGGTGCCCCGGCCACCGTGGTGGAGATCAACCAGGGGCCAACCATCACCCAATTTGGCGTGGAGCCGAGCTTTTTAGAGATGCGCGGCGGCAAGCGGACCAAGGTAAAAGTGGGCAAGATCGCCAGCCTGGCCGATGACCTGACGCTGGCCCTGCACGCCCAATCCATCCGCATTCAGGCCCCGGTGCCGGGCAAAGGGTACGTGGGCATCGAGGTGCCCAATCCGGCCAAGGCGCTGGTTTCTTTGCGGGATGTGATGGAAACGGCCGCATTCGGTAAGCTCAAATCGCCGCTGCGCATTGGCCTGGGGCAGGATGTGGCCGGTCAGCCCATCGTGGCCGACCTGGCCGGAATGCCCCATCTGCTCATCGCCGGGGCCACCGGTTCCGGTAAATCGGTCTGCGTTAACGCCATCATTGCCAGCCTGCTGCTGCTCAACACGCCGGATCAGCTCAAGCTGGTGATGGTCGATCCCAAGCGCGTGGAGCTGACGGGTTACAACGGCATTCCTCACCTGGCCGCCCCGGTGGTGGTGGAGATGGACAAGGTGATTGGCGTGTTGCAGTGGGCGATGCGCGAGATGGACGGCCGTTACAAAATGTTTGCCGAGGCGGGTGCGCGCAACATCGTTGATTACAACAGCAAGGCCAAACGCAATAAGTCAATCGAGCCGCTGCCGTACATCGTCATCATCATTGATGAGCTGGCCGATTTGATGATGCTTTCGCCGGAAGAGACGGAGCGCGGCGTCACCCGGCTGGCCCAGCTGGCCCGCGCCACCGGGATGCACATGGTCATTGCCACGCAACGGCCGTCTGTTGATGTGGTCACCGGTCTGATCAAAGCCAACTTCCCGGCCCGCGTCGCCTTTGCCGTGGCCTCCAGCACCGACAGCCGCGTCATATTAGACTCCACCGGCGCGGAGCGGCTGCTGGGCCAGGGTGATATGCTCTACCAAAGCCCCGACGCGGCCGCCCCGGTCCGCTCGCAAGGCTGCTACGTCAGCGACGGTGAGCTGAACAAGCTGATCGGCTACTGGCAAACCGCCCGCCGCTTCAACGTGATCTCCGCCGCCGAAAGTGCCCAGCCCAAGCCGGTGGATATTCCGTCCCAGCCGGTGGGCGCCACACCGCAGGTGGGCACCACACCGCAGGTGGGCACCACACCGCCGCCCGTCGTGCGCACATCAGCAGAAAAGCCAGCCGCCCCGCCCGCCAAACCGGCGTCGGTAGATGCGCCGGTGGTGAACATGGGCAAGCCAGCGGCCAAACCGGCCGTGGCCGAAGATGCCCCGACGATGGTGAACCGCAAGGCAACGGCCGTTCCCCAGCCCAAACCGGAACCCACCCGACCCAATCCACCAGCCCCGGCCAGGTCGGAGCCCAAGCAGCAGCCGCTGTGGGAAGCGCTGCAGGAAATGGAAAACGAAGAGCCGCCGGTAGAGATCAACGACGACTTGATGCCTGAAGCGATTGAGCTGGTGCGCAAGCTGAACAAAGCCTCGACCTCGCTGCTGCAGCGCCGCTTCCGCATCGGCTACACCCGCGCCGCCCGCCTCATCGACGCGATGGAGGAGATGGGCATCATCGGCCCACCCACCGGCACCAGCAAAGCCCGCCAGGTCATTGGTGCAGACGGCGCTGCTACTCCCGCAGACGAGGACGATGAGGAAGAAGCAGTGGATTTGGTGACGGATACGGCCGTTTTCGCCGACGACGACAGCGAATAAGAAGTTCAACACGAATCCAGACGAATCAACGAATGGCGCGAATTTTCGGCCGTTGTTTGCCTGCATCACGGGGATTACGGCCGTAGCACCACCGGCAAATACACCTTCATTTCCTCCTCAAGCGGGCCGCCCGGCGCGCCCAGACCGCACCAAAAGCCGCTGCACAGCGACGCCCCATTTTGTACCACCCCCGCCACCGGCTGGCCGATGGCGCTGCGCAAAGCGTAGCCGCCCTGGCTCACTACCCCACCACCGCCGCTAACGGCGCGGCGCGGCAGCAGCTCGCCGCTGGCCAGGGCCAGGGAAAATGTGAGGAATACGGCCGTTACCACCACCACCCACAACACCTGCTTCTTGTTGATAAACATGCGCACCCCCTAATTACACGCCGTGGCGGGCGTGGTGCCGTCGCTGGCAGGTGTGTAGTTGGCTTTGTAGCTGTTTACGCAGGTCAGGCCGCCACTTCCGGTATGCTTGTCGGTGGCATAGAAGACGCCGGAATTCACCAGAATCACCGCGGCCGAGGCCGTCGTCTCCACCAGGAACGAGCCGCTGGTGCTGCTGCCCCAAAGCTGCGAGTTGTGCAGCCGGGTTTGCCCATTGGTGCCCAGGAAGATGCCGCGCCGGTCGCCGCAAAGATAGCTGTCAAACACCTGGACAGCGGCGTTGGTGCCCTGGATGGCAAAGCCGGTGCCGCTGTTCCCGGCACAGCTTAAGCCATCGCTGTTCCCGTTGCCGCCCAGCAGCTGGCTGTTGCTAATCAACGGCTGTGGGAAACCGCCGCTGATGTTGACAATGCCCAGCCCCGCGTTAACGCCGGTGCCAAAGCCGGTAGCCCCACTGGCCACCAGTTTGCTGTTGCGGATAGTTGCTTCGGCGTCGTTCCAGTAAGCGGCATAATGCCCCACGCCGCCCGCGCCAATCGCTTCAGCCACCACGCCATCGACAACGGCAGTTCGTGTGCTCAGCGTGCTGTACAGAGCAATACCAAACGTGCCCGTGCTGGTGTTGCGCACGGTGATCTGGCTGATACGGCCGTTGTCCAGCAATTCCACCGTTGCCGCCCCGTTGTTAGGGGAAGCGCCGGTGCGCGCCGAGCTGATGACCGTCACCAGCGGGCCGCTGCCCTGCACATGGACGTACGCCTTCACCGTCACCAGCTCCGTTTCCGTGTAGACGCCGGGCATCACCCGCACCAGGTACGGATTGCTGGCCGAAGCATCGCCAATGCTGTTCAGCGCCGCCGCGACGGAGCTGTAGTCGCCGCCGCTTTTGGCCACGGTGAGGACGTTGTCGTAGGCCACCCCTGTGTTGTCGCTGCCGTCGGCAAAACCGGCAGGCACGCCCGTCAGGCCGCTCCACGGGGCCGATGCGGCCACATCGGCCTGCATGGCGTAGGGCACTGCCGCCAGCTGCTGCCGGGGAAACGTCACAAAGCCGCTGCCCGTGTCGACGCTGCTCTGCAAATAGCGGGTTGCACTGCTAAAATCGGCCACATCCAGCGGGCAGCCAGTCGTGCAGGCCCCGCTGCCCAGCAGCACGGCAAAGTAGCCCTGGCTCACCGCCACGCTGCCGTGGCTCTCGGCCCAAATCGCCGACCCGCCGCTGCTGGCGCTGTACAAGCCAAACTGCATCGGATAGCTGCCGTCGGCTACCGGCTCGCCGCCGCTGTCCGTCAGGAAGCCCTGAAAGCTAATGACCGACGGGGCCACGGCGGGCGCGGCGGGGGTGTCTGGAGCAGAAACGGCCGTTTCCGCCACCAATCGCCTGCCCCCCACCACCAAAACCACCGCCAACACCAAACTGCAAAACGCAATTAACCAATTTTTATGTTTCATCGTTTACCTCCAAGGAATTGAAGCGTGAAACGTGAGAACCTTCACGTTTCACCTTCCTACTTCACAATCATCGGCAAAAACACCTGTTCCACGTACTCAAAGAGGGCAAAGGTGGCAGCGGCAGATGTTTCGGCCGTACACGTCAGGGTATTGGCCGCCAAATCTTGCGCACACGTGATGCCGTTACTGCGCCACTGGCTGCCGTCCCAAACCAGCAGGCGCAGCAGCGTCTCGTCCAGCCCGCTGATGTCGCCGTCGCTGTAGGTCACCACAAACGTCAGCTGCTCGCCAAAGCGCCACTCGCTGTCGGGGGCAGGTTCCTGGTAGGCGTCCAGGCGGAAGGCGCGGTTGGCAAAACGGCCGCTTCCCGGCAGCGGAGTGCTCAAGGCGTCCAGTTCGGTGTACGCCACCTGGGTCGGGGCAAAAACCGATCCTTCGGGAATGGTCACCACGTTGCCGCCATAGGCTAGCGTTTCGCTGATCCCTGGCGTCACCGTCACCACTGCATCCACCAGACGAGTAAATGCCACCGCAAGGCCGCTGGCGCTGTGGCCGCCGTCGGCCGTCACGCTGTACGTCTCGTTGCTGAGGTCGGTAACGGCCGTAACCACCACACTTACCGTCGCCTCAGCGCCGTACCCGGCCAGGCTGGGAATTGTCCAGCGCACCTCATCCCCCACCAGCGTGCCGCCGCTGACGTAGGTTGCGCCAGCGGGCAGGCTGTCGGTTACTTGCAGATTGGTCGCCGTTTGCGCCCCGTTGTTGCGCACGGTCAGGGTGTAGGTGATGGGCTGTCCGGCCAACGCGGCGGGCGGAGCTGTTTTGCTAATTTCCAGGTCGGGGACGGTGGTGGTACGCAGGCTGATGCTGGCCACGTCGGCCAGAAAGCCGCTGCAATGGTGCGCCACCACGTTCACCGGCTGCGGACCGGTTTCTGACCAGTTGAAGGTGGCAACGGCCGTACCCTGCCCGCTCACCGGCTCGGGCGACCAGGTGTAGCTGACCCCCGGCAGCGCCGCAGGCACCACCGACGTGGTAAACTGGTAATTGGTATTGACCATGCCGGTGGTGGGGCCGCTGAGGGAGACGGCCGTTAGCGCCGTGTCACAGCCCGATGGCAGCACGTAAAACGCCCCCACCACGTCGGCATCCTGTATCTCCCCTTCGTCATTGTTCACCGTAAACTCCACCATGTACCGCCCCGGAGCCAGGCTGCCAAAACTCACCGTCGGGCTGATGATCACCGTCTGGCCCGAGCCAAAGAAGATGGTGTCGGCCAGGTGCAGCGTCACCGTGTCGGTAACCACAATTTCTTCCGACTGCCCCCACTGCCCGCTGACCAACGGGCTGATGCCGATCTGCTCGCCGCTGCTGTTAAGCAGCGACAGGGTGCTGGTCGGGCTGCCTTCGGTGAAGCGCAGCCACAGCGCCGTCTGGTCGGCTACATCCTTCAGGCGAATGTCGATATTCTGCATCACCCGCCAGGAGCTGATGGGATGGGTCCAGCTGATGGCAAACGTCTGCTGCACGCCCACCGGCACGCTGCTGTCTGGCAGCGGCGAGAGCATTTCACTGGTGCCCAGCGGTTCGGCCGTAATCTGGAAACCTTGCCCAAACGAGGTGCCCCCGCCTGGCGTCGGGTTAAAAACTGTCATCGTGTTGGTCCCCAGGGCCGTCATGTCGGTGGGGTAAACCCAGCCCCAAATGAAGGTGGAACTGCTGTAGGACGTTGGCCGGTTGCTGCCATTCCAGCGCACTACCGAACTGGGCAAAAAGTTGTTGCCGGTAATGCCCACCCAGAACCCCGCCGGGGTGTTGATGGTGGCCGAAGTCCGATTCAGGCTCAACAGCGTGGGCACTGGGTTAGACAGATAAGTACCGCTCGAAACCGTCAGCTGGTAGCCGCCGGAGCCAAACTGACTGTTGGCGTAAATGGTGTACCGTCCGGTGTAGGGCAGGTAGACAGGATCGATCAGCGCATTGGTGCCGCCGCCGCCGTTGTCGTTTAAGGCCACCAGGCTGCCATAGGGATCCGCCAGAATCAGAAACGGATCGAGGGTGCCAGAGAGCCGGATCATGCTGAGGCGCAGCCGTTGGTTGGCCGTGCCGTTGAAGTAATAAACGTCGGTGTAATCGCTGCCGACGCCCACCGTGCCCACCAGGTTTTGCCCCAAAACAAAGGTGCGGAAATCGTCCTGGTCGCAGCCTGCCAGCTGGCAGGTGGCGGCATAGACGTCCAGCCGTCGTTTGGTCACGGTGCCCCCGATACGGCCGTCGCTGATCAGCGGCCCCGTGCTGGTAAAGGCACTGATCATTTGGCTGACGGTGGCGGCAGGCACGGCCGAACGCATCACCGCCAGGGCACCGGCCACGTGCGGTGCGGCCATAGAGGTGCCCTGTTTGTAGCAGCGATTGCTGATGGGGGCGATGCCAGGGCCGCAGTTGGTGGCCCAGGTGGGTACGGCCGAATTAATCGACCCGCCTGGGGCAAACATCGTCATGATATTGGCCGCGTTGCTGTAATCGGGCACCAGGTTGGGCGTCATGGGACCGGGGGTGGAGGTGGTCGCCCCTACGCTGATGGCGAAGGAGATGCAGGCGGGCGAACTAATGTTGCCCCGATAGCCGTTGTTGCCCGCCGAGATGACGGTGGCAATGCCTACCAGGCGCAGATTGTTAATGCTGGTTGTGAGCGCCGCATTGAGGCTGTCACAGCTGCTGGAATAAGCGCCGCCGCCCAGGCTCATGTTCACGGCGGCAATGTTGTAGCTGTTGCGCAAGGCGTAGACGCGCTGCAAACCCAATATCTGGTCAGACGCATACGAGAAGGTGCAGGGCGACGGCCGTCCACTGTTGGCGCAAGGGGTTAACGAGGCCAGGGGTGATCCGGCCACGTCTGAATAGCGGGAAAACACCTGGATGGCGATGATGGTAGCCTGGGGTGCCACTCCGGCCACGATGCCCGCCACGTGGGTACCATGATCATACCCGGCGACAAAGTTGGCCGGTGGATTGGCTGCCCCGGTGCCGGTCTGGCTGCTGCTGCCGTTGGGGCACAGCGTGGTGGAAAGGTTAACCGTGTTGGTAGTGGAGTAACACGCCTCGGACACAATCTTGCCGTTGAGATCGGGATGGGTAC
The DNA here is from genome assembly GCA_020848035.1 of Anaerolineae bacterium. GTDB lineage: Bacteria > Chloroflexota > Anaerolineae > Promineifilales > Promineifilaceae > Leptofilum. Next base: position 71,585 of record JADLAX010000011.1, read on the forward strand.
GGTTGACGCCGGTGTCCAGCACGGCCACCGTCTGCCCCTGGCCACGGTAGCCCAGGTTGTTGGCGCTGTCTGAGCGAACAAGGACGCTGCTGCTGGCCGTGTGCGGCGCAGAGACCGCATCTTCGATGACGGACGTCACGCCGGGTGCCTGGTGCAGCGCCAACAGCCCGGCTTCATCGACCCACAGGGCCATGAAGGGAATGTAGGGAAAGAGCTTGACGTTTTCAGTGGTGTAACCAGCGAGGGTATCGAGAACGGCCGTTTGCGCTGCCTCAATCGCGGTCATCTGGGCTGCTTCATCGCTGGCCTTTAGGGCCGCATCCGGCAGGTGCAGCCCGACGATGACCGGTACCAATCCATTGGCCTGAGCCATTGCCACCAGCGCTTCGTCGAGGGGTGCCTTGGTGATGGGAGCGGCGTCAACGGCCGTTTGCCGCCAGGGCAAAATGAGGGCCAAGAGCAACAGGGGCAGCAACAAAAACCATAAACGGGTCAGCTTTTGGATCATTATTTTTCTCCTGTGAAAATAGGCCGCGGATTGCGCGGATTAAATCTGTGTGCGCAACCTGCGCCAATCTGCGTTAATCTGTGTCCCTTTCATTCATGGTATTGAGCTCCCTTCGGAATCTTCGGCCGGAGGTGGCAGCTGTTGGAAAAAGGCACAGAGGTCGGTGGGGGAAGCAAAGTGGTGGTGTTCACCCGATTGGATATGCTCAACGTCGGCGCAGTAAGCGGGCAAACCATTGGCAGCGGCCGTTTCGCGCCGCCATAATCGCACCAGGTAAGAGGTGTACTGCACCGGTTCACTGCTCATAACGCGCAGTGTAGCCGGGCAGTGTCCGCAAATTGTCTGCAAACGGGATTAAATTTGATGAATTTGTTGGTGAAGGGGCACGTTTTGCAAAAAAGCGTGGCGTAAATCAGGGTCCGTAAAAGCGGTGGCCTGCCGCGCCAGCTCGGTGCGGGCGGCGGCCAGGGCGGCCGCATCGCCGCTGATCTGGTAGCGCGTCCAGTGCAGGCGCAGGTGGTAGCGGGCGATGTCGGTGGGAGCCAGGTGGGTGTTAGCTTCGGCCGCGGCCGCAACCGCCCCGCCATGATCGCCCACCCTCAGCCGCGCCTGGGCCAACAGCAGCAGCACGTCGGCATCATGCAGGCTGGTATTTTGCCGCCACCAATCAACCGCGGGTTGCAGCACAACCAGCGCCGCCGCTGTCTCACCACGCAGCAGATGATACTCGGCTACGGTGCGCGCCCAGGCCAGATACGGCCGTCCCAACCCCAACTTCGCCGTATCCAGCCCTGCCAGCAGCGCGCCCGCTTCGTCCAGCTGGCCAGCCGCCAGCAGCACCCGCCCCAGCCCCACCCGGTGCCAGATGCCGTAATCCGAGTCGGCGGGCAGCCCCACTGCTTCGCTAAGCGCCACCAGCTCACGCAGCGAGGCAATCGCTTCGTCATGTTGGCCCATGTTGCTGCTGTAGAGACCGTAGTTGTACAGCACCGCGCCGTAAGCCCACGGGTCGGCCAACGTCTGGTAGAGATCGCGCAGCGGCCGCAGCTGTTCCCGCGCCGCCTGCCAGTGGCCCAGGTAGGCGTTGGCCTCGCCCAGTTCGCGCAGGGCGTCGGCAAAGACGGGCTGCGGCGGACTGTCGGGCCGGTAGGGAGTCAAGGCCAGGGCGGCGGCGGCGCTGGCGCGGGCGGCGGCGCACTGCCCTTCGCTGCGCTGGGCAAAGGCGAGATGGCAGAGAGATTGGTAGAGAACGGCCGTTGCCCCCACCTCTTTAGCCAGGGCACAGGCTATTTGCAGCTGGGCCAGCCCTTCCCGCGAGCGCCCCAGGGCGTCGGCCAGGTGCCAGCCGAGGGTTTGGCGCAGCCGGGCCTCGGCCAGGCGGTCGCCGGTTTGTTCGGCCAGCGCCAGGGCTTGCCCGGCCGCCGCCTCCACCTGGGCAAAATCCGATTGCAGCACCGAGAGGCTGATCTGCGACTCCAGCGCTTCCAGCCAGGCCGCGCTGTCGTTAGCCGCCGGGGCGCTCTGGAGCAGTTCCAGGGTGTCGGCCTGCCAGGCGGGCAGCTGAACCAGGGTGTGGTGCAGCCGCAGGCGTTGACGCAGCAGCAAGCGGCGGGTTTCGGCAGGCTGCGGCAGGTGCGGCAGCATAGCAAAGGCCTGGTTCAGCAGGGTGAGGGCCACTTCGTAGGCGTACAGCGCTTCTGCCTGGGCGGCGGCGCGTTGGGTGTGAGTAACGGCCGTTTGCCACTCCCCGGCGGCGGCAAAATGATGGGCCAGGGCGGCGGCATTGCCGGGTTGCAGCTGGGCCAACGCCTCCCCGGCACGCCGGTGCAGCAGCTTTTGCCGCCAGGGGGTGAGGGTGGCAAGGATGGCCGTTGGCAGCAAACCGTGCGGAAAGGTGAGGGAAGCCGCTGAGGTTTGTGCCGGGGCAATTTGCAGCAGGTGGTGGGCCAGGAGTTCATCGAGGGCATCGGCCGTTTCGGCCTGGGTGCGGCCAGCGGTGTGGCGCAGCAGCGATTCTTCCAGCTGGGGAGTAAGAATCGCGGCCGCCTCCAGCAGCTGCTGGGCCACCGGGCTCAGGTGCGCAAGGCGCGCCTGGATCGCCTCGCGCACCGATGCGGGCAGCGGCAAATCGGCCGGGGGCGCGGCCAGTTGATCGCTTTCTTGCAGATCGCGCAGGATTTCCAGGATAAAAAAGGGGTTCCCGGCGGTGGCGGCGTGAATGCGGTCGGCGGTTTGGGCGGTCAAGGATGGTGCAAAAGTGGGCGACAGTTGAGTGAGAAATTGTTGAACGGCAGCGGCCGGTAACCCAGCCAGCGGCACGACGGCCAATCGACCGGTGCGGGCAAACGCCTGCCGCAGTGGGGCCACAGGCGGCACTTCGGCCGCCGAGGTGGTGGCCAGGATCACCAGGGGCAGCTGCGCCCACTGCCCGGCGACAAAATGCAGCCAGGCCAGCGTCGACTCATCGGCCCAGTGTAAATCATCCAGGCAGAGGAGAACCGGGGTGATGGTGGCAAAGGTGTGCATGATTTGCCCCAGCGCGGCAAACAGCCGCGTCTGCGCCTGTTCGGGCAGCATGGCCAGCGGATCGGCCAACGTGGGGAACAGCGAGCGCAGGTCGGGCAGCAGGGGCAGCAGTTCGCTGAGCCACGGGAGCGGAACGGCCGTCCACAAATCCATCCGGGGCAGCGTGGCCCGCAGTGCCTGGACGAGCGGGTGGTAGGGCAAAGCCTGGCTGCCTGGGTAGCTGCTGCCGCCCAGCACCAGGCCGGAACTGTTGGCCACAAACTCATGCAGCAGGCGCGATTTGCCAATGCCCGATTCGCCCGTGATAAGAATGAGGCCGCTGCCGGGGGAACGGCCGTTAACCATCTGTTGGTAAGCATTGGCCAGCTGGGCCAGGGCGTCATGCCGACCCAGCAGGGGCAGCGCCAGCGAGGGCCGCAGCGGCAGAGCGGGCGCAGCGGCAGTAGCCTGCTGTGGCTGGAGGGCGGCGCGGGTTTGCGGCAGCGGGCGAACCCCCAGTTCACGCTCCAAAATAAGGGTGCACTGCTCATACTGACGCAGGGCGGCGGCGCGATCGCCAACGGCCGTGTACAGGGCAATCAGGCGGCGGTGCATCGTTTCGTCCAGGTTGTCGGCTTCCAGGTATTGGCGGGCGGTGGCGATGGCGCTGGGATAATCGGCCGCCGCCGTGTGGCGGGCAACCAGGGTGGCCAGCAAGGTCTGGCAGTGGGCGGCCAGTTCATGGGCGGTTTGCAGCTGCCACGCCTCGTACTCTGGCGCGCCGGGTAGGGCAAAGCCGTCCATAAACGGCCCCCGGTAGTGGGTGATGGCGTGGGTTAGAACGGCCGTCTCGTCCGTGAGACCCACCTGGGCCAAGGTGGCACTGTCGGCAGTGATGAGGGCGGGGTTGAGAGCGGCCGTTTCTTCACTCACAAGCAGCATCTGGGACTGGGGCAGCGCGGCGCGCAGGCTAGACAGCAGGCGGGTGAGGTAACGGCGGGCCGTGGCGTCGGGTTCGTCGGGCCAGAAGAGGAAAGCCAGGTGCGAACGGGAAACTGGCTCTAGCTGCGCCGCCAGCCGGTAAAGTAAGGCACGCAGCTGGCGACGCGGCAGGGTAAAGGGCTGCCCCTGCCACAGAATCTGGCATGAACCCAACAGGTAAATGTGCATGGGGCAGATTGTAGCAAAATTAGTCGGTGGGCAATTGCGTAATTGGGTAATTGAGTAATTGGGATTGTCCTATTACTGCCAAAAGTGATGGACAAAATCGGTAAACAGCCTATGATCAAAGCCAAAACAACTGGCAAGAGCGGGAATGTTTGCTAATTACCCAATGACTAAATTACCTGATTACTTCCCCTTCCTGCCATGAATAAGGTTTTGACAATGGCACATCTACAAGGACAGGAACGTGCACAATACGTGCAGAGCATGTTTGCCCGCATCGCGGGCCGCTATGATTTGATGAACCGGCTGATGACTGGCGGCCAGGATATTCGCTGGCGGCGCTATGTGATTCAGCAGGCGAATTTACCGCAGAACGGCCGTCTCCTCGACATTGCCACCGGTACCGGGGATATTGCCCTGGAAGGATTGCACCAGGTACCCGGCCTGCGCGCCGTGGGCGGCGACTTTACCGTGGAGATGATGCAGGCCGGCAAACAAATCCCGGAGCGGCAGTCGATCCAGTGGGTTGGCTCAGACACGTTAGCGCTGCCCTTTCCCGATGAAACCTTCGACGCTGTGACGTCGGGTTTTCTGATGCGCAACGTCATCGACGTGCCCGGCGCGTTTCGCGAGCAGATGCGGGTGACCAAACCCGGCGGGCGGGTGGTGGTGTTGGAATCCAGCCCACCAAAGCGCAATTGGTTACGGCCGTTTATCCTCATCCACCTCAACCACGTCATCCCGTTTTTGGGCAAGCTCATCACCGGCGAGTCCGACGCTTACCGCTACCTGCCAGACAGCACCCAGCAGTTCAAAGACCCGGACACCCTGGCCAATATCATGCGCCAGACAGGTTTCCAAAACGTCACCTACAAGCTGTTTATGTTTGGCACCGTGGCCATTCACAGTGGGCAGAAGCCAGAGTTAGCGGCATCTTAAGTGAAGGCGTGTAGGGTAGGCGAGTTAAACGTGATAAGTGGAAAGTAAAAAGTGCGGCCGATTGACGCACCCAAATTGTGATTGACTCGCCTAAAAAATGTCTGACCTGCCCCTCAAGCTCACCCAAATCTCCCCCCACGTCTGGATTTTGCCGCGCCACCCCGATAAAAACCGGGTGCAGGCCACCGTCGGCATGGTCCTGGCGGCCAACCAAACCATCCTCATTGACGCGGGCAACAGCATGCAGCTGGCCCGGCACATCCAGGCTACGCTGGCGGCGATGGGCGCGCCGCCCATCAGCCATGTGGTATACACCCACCACCACTGGGACCACTCGTTTGGGGCGTGTGTTTATGGCGTACCGGTGATTGCCCATCGCCTGAGCCACCAATTTTTAACCCAAATGCGCCAGGAAAACGTGGGGGAGTCCTTCTTGCGCACCAAAGTGGAGCGCAACCCCCGGCTCATTCTCGATTGGACGGCCGAAGATTGGGCCAGGTTTGAAATTGTTCTGCCGGAAATCACCTACGACGGGTGCGACTGCCTGCACTTTGGCGATGTGTCGCTGGAGCTGGTGCATGTGGGTGGGGTGCATGCCGCCGATTCCACCGTCATCAAGGTAGTGGAGGATGGCGTCATGTTCCTGGGCGACTGTTACTACCCGGCTCCTGGCTACGAAAACCCTACCGACCAGATGCTGGACATGGCCATGCTGGCCAATTTGTTGGACGAGCGGTACAACACTTACATCGATGGACACAACGCGCCGATGGAAACCCGCCACGTGCGCCGCATCTTGCGCTCGCAAGCCCTGCTGGCCCGCCTCAACGAATCCCGCCCTACCTGACAACAGCACCACAAAATAAATCATCGGAGGAACCGGGACAATCCCTGAGTTGGCTGCGGTAGGGTATACTGGTAAGCGGTAAGCGGATACGGCCGTTACCAGGAGTAACTATGCTAGACATATCACACGAACCCGACCTGGGTTATATCTTTTTCCCTTCTGAGCTTCCCCACTATCCAGGCCATCCACGACTCGACGTCATTTTGACGAAAGTGCCGACTGAGCGGCATTTTGATCCCCTCAAGGTGCAGTTCCAAATTGTCTCGTCGCCCAATCATGTCAATCATTTGACTATCCATCATCCCTGGACGGTCGGCGAAAAGTACCGCGTGGCTGTCGGCCGAATTTTTATCCGGGATCGCATTGATAAAACAGTCGAGGCATTTTCCTTTGGCGGCGAGCTGAAAATCTTTTCGGAGCAAAACCGCACCATCTGCGCTCTCACCTCCCCAGCGCCCATCTTCGATTTGTGTACTGCCCACAATTTGCCCATGTGGCTCACGGCTGAAGCGGAAATTTTATTGGCCCAGCAACGAGCTCTAGGATTACTTCACCATGACGCTGAATTTGACACCCACCTGAGCAGCCTGGACCCCTTGCTGCTGTACGCCAGCTGCCTGCAAGCGCTGCAAGAAAGAAGCTGGCCTGTGCCCGATGAGGTGTATGGCGAAGGGCCGCACTTTGTGGAGGCAGAGATTAAGCGCCTGCAAAAAGCGGGCGAGTGGCCGCTGCTGGTTCCGAATCTGGCGGAGCTTCTTTAAGAAAGTTGTAAGACCTGCGCCAATTTTGCCCGGTATACTCAAGGGCATGAGACGATTTTTGTGGCTGGTTCCCCTTTGGCTGTTGCTTTCGGCCTGTAGGCCCACGGCTGAAACGGCCGTTTCCCCCTCCCCATCGCCAGCAACGGCCGTCTTGCCCACCGCCACCTTTCCCCCGCCAATCATCACAAACGCAACGACACCAGCGGCGGCAACGGCCGTTCCCGGCCCAACGGCCGTTCCCGGCCCAACGGCCACCACCAGCGCCACAGCCGAACCAACGGCCGTCGCCACGGCCGCAGAAACCGGGGTGCTCAGCGGCCGTACCGACGAAGGCGCTTTTTTTCTGGGTGATCCCCACGCGCCGATCACCCACATCGACTACTCCGACTTCCTCTGAGGCAGCTGCCGTGCCTACGTGCTGGGCACCGAGCCAGATATCATCGCCAACTACGTGGCGACGGGACGCGTCAAGCTGGTTTTCTGGCCCGTGCTGAACCACGGCAACCCCAGCGTCTATGCCACCCTTACCGCCGAATGTGTCGGCCAGCAAAGTCCAGACCTGTTCTGGGTCGTCCACAAGTACCTGTTTGAAAACCAAAACGATTTATGGCAGGCCGACCGGGATTATTACGTCAATACGGCCGTTGCCGTGGGCGCGGACCAGGCTGCGTTTGAAGCCTGCTACGACGGCCAGGACGGTCTGGCCACCGTGATGGAGTTGGATGCCATCCGCCGCGATCGCGCCGTCTTCAGTCAGCCCATTTTTGACATTAACGGCGAGATTTTTGTAGGCGCTCAACCCTATGAAAGCTTTGCGGCCGTTTTCGATGCACTGCCGTAAACCACTCTTTCCCTGCCTTAAAACCAGTAATTATCCAAAACTACCAAACTAGTTGCCTTCTATCCTGTGGTGTATTAGTATTCTGGTTATGCTAATTGGGAATACCGAAGACACCATTTATAAAGTCCTGATTGTCGATGACAACATCTCTATTTTACGGGCTGTTGAAACGGCACTGCGGCGGGAAGCGTTTGTGGTGCATACGGCCGTCTCCGGCGAAGAAGCCCTCTCTGTCATTGCCCGCACCGGGCTGCCCCATTTAGCCATCGTCGACCTGAACATGCCAGGCATGGACGGCTTCGAACTGTGCGAAGCGATCCACGAATTCTCCGATTTGCCCATCGTCATGCTCACCGCCATCGACGATGAAGAAACCGTGGTGTTTGGCCTGGATCGCTATGCCGAGGATTATATCGTCAAGCCGTTCCGCCCCGCCGAACTCATTGCCCGCGTGCGCCGCGTCCTGCGCCGCATGGGCGACTTCTCCTACACGCTGGAACCCGTCATCAAGGTGGATGAAAATCTCCAGGTGGACTTCCCCAACCGCAAAGCGTTTGTGGGCGACCGCCCCGTACAGCTGACCCCCACCGAAACCAAGCTGCTCTACATCCTCATGCGCAACGCGGGCCGCACCGTCACCAACGGCTTTTTGCTGCGCCGCGTCTGGCCCATGGACGATGCCTTTGAGGATCGCCTGCACACCCACATCTACCGCCTCCGCCGCAAAATTGAAGCTTCCCCCAAAGACCCCCACTACATCATTTCTGACTGGGGCACCGGCTACAGCTTTTTAGCCCAACAAGAAGCGTAAATCGCAAACAATCAGGGAGTTTGGTCAACAGCAAAGATGGCCACAAACTGGGCGAAATCTTCCAGGGCAGTCGGAATGCTTTGGTGCAAGATTTCGTAATCAATTTCTTCGTAGAGGTGAACCAGCACGTTGCGCATACTGGCAGCGTTTTGCAAGCGGTTCGAAAGTTCTGCGGGGATCATGCCTTCTTGGGCGGCCAGCTGAAAGGCACTTTTGTAGGAAACGGCCGTTTTCCCCCGTTCGGCCAATAAATGATTCAAAATATCCGTCGCTGCCATCACCATTAACTCAAGCAAACGCTCCAGCTTGTAATGCTCCGCTTCAACTTGGGCAAAGGTGGCGTCCTTGTAAGGGGCAAGATCATCTAGCAATGTACGCAAGTAGGTGAGTTTGCGCAAAAGCACATCAGGAGCCATGCTGCACTTCCTCCGCAAACTGCTGCAACTGCTTTTGGGCCGCTTGCCGAAATGGCAGACTGTCGGTGTAAGCAAACCAAAGCTGGGAGCGGTGCTTGAACCACAGTTCAGGCTGTAGTTCGTAGACGAGACGGCCGTCGCGCACAATCTCAAAACCCAGCACCGGGTCCAAATCGGCCGAAACCAGCGCCAAACTCACCGGCTTGTCCAGCAAGTTTTCCAACTCGCGCAGCCAGGCAAGTTTGGTTTGGGCCGATGGCTTTTGTAAAGGCCAGATGGCCAGATCGACGTCGCTGTCGGGGCGCTGGCGGCCAGTGGCCTGGGAGCCAAACAGCACGCACAGCTTCACCGGCTGGCTGCGGCACCAATCAGCAATTTTCGCCATCATTTGCTGCTCATTTTCAGTCAAGGTTTGCATGAATCCATCATAGCGGATTGGCCAACGATAGACAATATCGCAAAAAAAGCCCCTGCACTGGCAGGGGCTCCAAAAACTCAGCGCTCTCGGCGAACTCAGCAGTAAAAGTTACTCACCCGCAATCTCGGCGCGACCGGTCATGCCAGGGCGAATGTCTAGCGATTCGCTGCTGATAGAAATGATGACAGGGAAAACGGCCGCATCGCCCACCGTGCCCGTCGCCTGCGTACCGATGCGTACCACCGTGCCTTCAATCACGTCGTTGGGGTACGCTTTCAGGGTCACCTGCACGGTCTGGCCCGGAGCCACCCGGGCCAGGTCCCGCTCGCTCAGGTTGTTGGTGTGGAACTCCAGCTGCGTCGTGTCTAGCAAAGTGATGATGGGCGAACCGGCCCCAACCATCGCGCCTTCAGCCACTTCTACGGAAAGCACCGTGCCCGCTGTCGGGGCCAGCAGCTGCGCGTCGGCCACGGCTTCCTGGGCCTGCTCTAAACTGAGCTGGCTTTGCTGCAGCGACAGTTCCGATTGCTCCACGCTCAGCTGAGCCGCTTCAATTTGCTCGGTGGTGGGCGGCTTTTGCGCATTTTCCAGCGCCTGCTGGGCGCTAATCACCGACGCCTGGGCGTTGAGCGCCGAATCGTTGTTGATGCCCGCCGCGGCCAGGCTGTAGTTGGCCCGCGCCACCCGCAAATTTTCTTCGGCAAATTGCAAATTGCGCGTCGCGGCGTCTCGCTCATTCTCCAAAAACTGCTTGCGGAATGGATCACCCAACTCCCACTCGCGGCCCGGATCATAGGCGGTGTTGTATGCCGCCTGGGCGTCGGCCAGCTGGCGCTCGGCCTGGGCCACGCTGACGTTGGCTTGCGTCACGCTGTTGCCAGAGGCGGCGTCAGATGCCTGGGCATTTTCCAGCTGGGCCTGGGCAGCAGTGAGGTTGGCCTGGGCGAGAGCTACGGCCGTTTCATCCGGCTCCCACTCCAGCAAACGATCCAGCTCGGCCTGCGCCTGGGTCAGGTTCAGCTGCGATTGGGCCACCTGGAACTCGGCGTTGGTCACGGCGTCCAGCAGCGCCTCATCGTCCAGCGTGGCGACGAGATCCCCGGCGGCCACGGTGTCACCGGGCTGCACGGCCAGCGCCAGCAGCCGCCCGCTGGCGGTAAAGCTCACGGCCAGCACCGGCTTCACGGCCACCACGGAGCCATCGGCCAAAATGGTGACGCCGCTCTGGCTGGGGCGGGTGGCGGTGGGTGCCGCGTCGGATTCGCTGGTGGGTTCATCGGGAACGGCCGTTGCCACCGCCTCCCCCGGCCGTCCACCACAAGCGGCCAGCATGCCCATCATCAAAATCAACCCAAAAATCGCAAATAAATTCTTCACTTTCATGACATTATCCATTCGTATTGTTACCGTTCTACCCCCACCCTAGCCCTGCCAGGGGGAGGGCTAGGGTGGGGGGTGGTTTACATTCTTAAAATTTCGATGGCGCGTTTTTTGACGATGCGTCGGGCGGAGAAGGCCGCGCCGATAATGCTGGCCAGCACCACCATGATCACCACAAACGGCATCACCGTGGTGTCTACCGCCAGCTGCAACGGCCGCTGCGCCGAGACGCTGTCGAAGTAGGCAAACAGGTAACCCATCGCCGCCCCGGCGGTGATGCCCGCCAGCGCCGCGCTCAGCGTCATGGCAATGGACTCCACGATGAGCATCCCGGTCAGTTCGCTGGTGCGTGTGCCGATGGCTTTCATCATGCCAATTTCCAGCCGCCGCGCGTAAATCGTCACGTAAATCACGGCAAAGACACCGAAAACGGCCGTTGTAAAACTAATCACCGTCAGCACCAACAAAAACGCCTGCTCCTGTGCCCGGCTGGCCCGCGCCTGCTCCAGCCGCACCTCCACAATCTCGGTAAAGATGCTGTACTTCAGGCTGAATCGGTTGGTCATCTCCGATGAGACGGCAAAGGGATCGGCGTCTGGGGCCGTGGTGGCCAGGATGCGGTCGATGATCGGCTCGTCGGGGCCGGGCAGCGGCAGCAGCGGATCGTTAGACAGGCGGCGGAAGCCATCCATCGAGATGAATACGTCGCTGCCACCCACCCCCTGGGCCCGCACCCGGTTGATGGAGCGGAAACCGGGCATGGTGCGGGCAATGCCCACCACGCGCAGCTCCTCCACGTGGTCCAGACCCGCCCCGGTAATTTTAATGATGCCGCCCAGCGGCACGGCCAGCCCCTGGGCCAGCCCTTCGCTAATGACCACCACGTTGTCGTCGTCCAAAAGCTGGTCCAGCGATTCAGGACCGCCACCGATAAATTCCACCATATCGGCAAAAAGCACATCGTTGAGACGGCCGTCTACGCCAATGAGCGAAATTGAGCCAGTGCGCATGCCCACCGGATCGCTGACGCGGGTGCCGTAGCCGTAGGTCAGCCCCACCGCCTGGTCCATGCCGGGAATCACCAGCAGCTCATCGTCAATGAAGCTGGGCTTCAGCCGGTTCAACGACGCATCCGAACTGCTGCCAAAGCCGCCAAACACTTCCACTTCTACCGGGGCACCCGCGTTCAGCCGCACGTCCGATTCCAAATTTTTGTTGCTGATGGCGCTTTGCGTGGCCAAAAAGCTGGGCAGCACGCCGCTGAACAGCACCAGCAGGGAAATGAGCGTGTTGCGTCCCTGGTTGCGCCCCACGTTGCGCTTGGCAAAGTAGGTCAGCCGGGGCAGCGCCAGCCCGGTCAGGAACAAAATCAGCCGCTCAAACGGTACGGTGGTGATGAAGAAGATAAAACCAACGCCTACCACCATCATTAAAACGGCGACCAAAATGATCGTTGCCTCAACGGCGGGATTGCCCAGCGAGGAAACCACATCCAGCCCGACGGTCATCATGACAACAAACATGAGGAAGAGGCCGATGAGGAACATACGGCCGCTTGGTTTCCGTTCACGCAGGCCAGCCAGGTCTTCCAGCTGCAAATTGTCGGCCACGCCGGGGTTGATGGCGTGCATCACCTTGGTGTTGGCCGCGTCGCGGGCTGGTTTGAGGGCACTCAGAAAGAGCACCACAATGGCTGAAATGATGGCGGGCAGAACGGCCGTCAGGCTCACCGCAGGCTGCAAGCGGGCCGTCAGGCCAGACAAGCTCATCTGATAAGTGATAAATGGCACAACGGCATAGCTGGTAATGAGCTGGCCCAACACCACACCCAGCCCAATGCCAATCGCCCCAATCACGGCCACCTCGCCAATGACCAGGATGAACAGATAGCTCTGGCGGCTGCCCAAAATGCGCAAGATGGCCATCTCGCGCTTTTGCTCCTGCACGTTGGTCATCACCAGGGTGTGCACCAGCAGGCCCACCACACCCAGAGCCATCAGGCCATAGGTGTTGATAAGCGCCTGCAGGATGAGAAACGCCTGGGCGCTGGCATCCAAAATGACGGCTTTGTCCAGACTGTACCGATATTCTTCACCCAGCGCGGCCTGCACGTTAGACGCGACGTTGCGCACGCTCAGGGCGGCGGCTTCAGAATCGCGCGACTGGTACAGGCGGGAATCAACCAGGCCGATCACCCGTTCGGCGCGGCCTTGCAGGCCCAACCAGCTTTGGGCGTCGGCCAGGTCGATGATGAGGCCATCGCGCACACCGGCATCGGCCACGCCGTCTTGCCGCACGATGGCGTTGACGGTGAAGCGGGTGGTGGTGCGCTGCTGGCTGCTGCCCACGGTCTCGGGGCGGCCTTCTTCGCGGGGTTGGGGGTAGCTGTAGGCGATGTCGATGCTGTCGCCAATTTTCAGGCCAAAGGCGTTGGCGGTTGATTCTAAAACGGCCGCTCCGTTATCGCCCAGCACATACTCACCTTCAACCACATCAATGAAGCCGACATCGTCCACGGCGGGGTCCAGGGCAATGAGCCAGCCGTTGGCCTGCTCGCCGTTGCCCGCCATTTCGACGATGGATTGGATGCGGGGGTAAACGGCCGTAATGCTCGGATCGGCCGCCAGCATCGTTTCGCTCACCCGATCCACCTCCACAAACGGCTCCGAGCTGATGTCTGTTTTGGCCACGGTCAGGTCGTAGCGCCCCACCCCAGAGGCAATCAGCTCCACGTTAGACTGGCGCACGGTTTCCACCGTGGCGCTCATGGCCACAATCAGGCCCGTGCTCACCAGCAAAGAGAGCACCATGAGCAGGGTCCGCACCTTGCGCCGCCGGAAATTTTTGATGACGTATTTGAGAACCATAGGAAATCGTTTGGAATTCAAGGCGTGATGCGTGAAACGTGAAACGTGACGGCTTTCATATCACGTTTCACGTTTCACGAGTTAGTTCGTTTCTTGAATTCCCCATAAGTGAGTCATGTTAAGACGCTGCTCCATTTAGCAGCTTGCCATCCTGCAATTCCACAGTGCGCCCGGCAAATTCGGCCATGCGCGGGTCGTGGGTGACAAAGACGATGGTCATACCTTCTTCGTTCAGCTCCTTAATGAGCCGCATGATGGCAAAACCGGTCTCAGAGTCCAGGTCGCCGGTCATTTCATCGCCGATGAGGATGGGGGGATTGTTGGCCAGGGCGCGGGCGATGGCCACGCGCTGCTGCTGCCCGCCGGACAGCTCGCTGGGGTAATGGTGGGTGCGGTCGCCCAGGCCCACGCGGTCCAGCAGCTTGTGGGCGCGCTCCTGCCGCTCTTTGCGCGGCACGTTGGCCAGCACCATGGGCGCTTCCACGTTTTCCAGGGCGGTAAAGTTGGCCAGCAGGTTATAGTTTTGAAAGATGAAGCCCATCTTCTCTAGCCGGAGTCTGGCCAGCTCGTTCTCATTCAGGGAGACCAGGTTTTGGCCATCAACGATGAGGTGGCCACGGCTGGGCTCGTCCAGCCCGCCCACGACGTTGAGCAGGGTGGTTTTGCCGGAGCCGCTAGGCCCCATGAGGCAGACAAATTCGCCGCGCTGAATCTCCAGCGAGACGCCGCGCAGGGCGGGCACGGCTTCTTTGCCCATCAGGTACGATTTGTGAACATTGTCAACGATTATGATTGGTTCGCTCATAAGTTTGGTAATTGGGTAATTCAGTAATTGAGTAATTTGGTAATTGGCCAATGCCATCTCTATAAACACCGCCCAGGTTAACGGTGTGACAACCTGGGAAGGATACCAGCTTTCTGAGGGGCTGGCTTGGGAAAGAGGTTGGGTTGGTAACGGCCGTTGCTCACCGCACAGTACGGCCATGCCAGCCAGGGGTTGCAAAGTTGCATCAGGGTGGCGTCAACTCCCCCCGCAAATTTTGCTGCATTTTGGTTTTTACCGCCTCAATGTCCGATTCGACGCTGAGCAGGTAAGCCAGCTTGGTCAGGGCGGCTTCGGCGGTCATGTCATAGCCGCTCAGCAGGCCGATGTCGGCCAGGGCGGAGCCAGTGGCGTATTTGCTCAGGTCCACCGTGCCGCGCAAACATTGGGTGCAGTCCACAATCACCACGCCACGCGCGATGGCATCCGCCAGTACCTGCAAAAAAGCAGGATCGTTGGTGGGGGCGTTGCCCGCGCCGTACGTTTCCAGCACCAGGCCACGCAGGGGCGGCTGGAGCACGTTGGCCAAGATACGCGCCGACATGCCGGGGTAGAGCCGCAGCGCGCCCACTTCGCCCGGTTCGCGGATGGTTTGCAGGTTGATGGGGGGGAGATGGGTGGACAGATCGCCCTGAGACGGAGGAAACGGCCGTTGCACCACCGCCCAATTCACCTCTACCGCAATGCCCAGCGTGGCCAGCGGCGGGCAGTTGGGCGACTGGAAAGCATCAAAACCATCGGCATCGACCTTCACCACGCGGCAGCCGCGGAAGAGGTGGCTGTGAAACAACAGGCACACCTCCGGGATGGGATAATGGGCCGCCAGCAGCAGGGCAGCAATCAGGTTGTCCTGGGCGTCGTTGCGCAGCTCGCACAGCGGAATTTGTGAGCCGGTGCAGATGACCGGCTTGCCCAGGCCGTCCAGCATAAAAGCCAGCGCCGAGGCGGTGTAGGCCATTGTGTCGGTGCCATGCAGGACAATGAAGCCGTCGTAGTCGTCGTACTGGTCGCAGATGTCGGTGGCGATGCGCGACCAGTCGCCGGGGGTCATGTTGGGTGAATCGAGCAGCGGGTCGTATTGGTGGATGGTGAAGTGGGGTAGTTCGGGGTGATGGAAGGCGGGGTTATCGGCCATGAGCTGTTGCAGAAAGTTGGGGATGGGGAGGTAACGGCCGTCTACCAGCTGCATCCCAATCGTGCCCCCCGTGTAGGCAATGTAAACTCGTTTGGACATGGCGGTTTGTTCCTCGGTTCAGTGGCTGCAATGAATTAGAGAAATTAACGAATTTTTCCTCTGTGGCAAAAAATCCCACCAATTGTGGCGATGGTGCGCCAAATTGCCAACCACCTGCATCCTTCCCCCTCTTTTGTTATCATCTGCGCGACGTTTATTCACGGATTGCAAGATTTCTTTTCGCCGCGTCCTCCGCGTCTCTGCGGTTAAAATTTTTGGAGAGGGAAGATGGCCTGGATTAAGATGATTTCGATGGAAGAAGCCACCGGGACGTTGAAGGCGATGTATGAAAAGTACATCGAGCCGGTGGGCGTGGTAGACAACATTTTGCGCATCCACAGCCTGAACCCCAAGTCGCTGCGCACCCATTATGACCTGTACGCTCACCTCATGCGCGGCAAATCGGACCTGAGCCGGGCGCAGCGGGAGATGATTGCCGTGGTTGCTTCGGCAGCGAACCGGTGCCACTATTGAATTGAGCACCACGGAGCCGGGCTGCTCCGCCTGACCAACGACCTGGCATTGGTTGACACACTTAAAATCGACTGGCGCAGCGCCGACCTCAGCGCCGCCAACCGTCAAATGCTCACCTACACCGAAAAACTGACGCTGTCCCCCTGGGAGATGGTTGAAGCCGATGTGGTGGCTCTGCGCGAAGTTGGCTTTAGCGACGCGGCGATTTTGGATATAAACCAGGTGACGGGGTATTATGCCTTTGTCAACCGCCTGGCCGATGGGCTGGGCGTGGAGTTGGAGGCGTACCGCCGGGAAGAGGCGGAGAGAAAAGGGAGAAGTGAAAAGTAAAAAGTGGGAGCTCACTTTTCACTTATCGCTTTTTACTTTTCACCAAGAAACGGAGAAGTAGATGAGTGAGTTGGTTCTAACACAGCAGCGGGACACCATTTTTGAAATCATTTTGAATCGGCCGGACAAGCGCAATGCGATGAATGCGGAACTGGTGGCGGGGTTGGATACGGCCGTCCAAACCGCCAACCGCACCCCCGGCATCCGCGCCGTCATCATTCGCGGTGAGGGTAAAGCGTTTTCCGCCGGGATTGACGTGAGTACGCTGCTGGGGCTGGCGCAAACGTATGGGCCGCACTGGCAGCAGCGCATGCGCCGCATTACCGATGATTTCCAGGCGGTGTTTACCCGGCTGGAGCGGTTGGAGCTGCCCACCATTGCCCTGCTGCACGGCTACTGCCTGGGGCTGGCCATGGAGCTGGCCCTGGCCTGCGACATCCGCATTGCCGCCGAGGGCATGCAAATGGGCCTGCCGGAAACGCGCCTGGGCATCATTCCCGACGTGGGCGGCACCACCCGACTGACCCGGCTGGTGGGTCCGGCGCGCGCCAAGGAGCTGATTTTCACCGGGCGGCATTTTGACATGACGTATGCGGAACGCTGGGGCATTGTGAACACCGTCGTACCCGAAGACCAGCTGATGGCCAAGGCGGAAGCGCTGGTGGCAGAGCTCAACCAGGCCGCGCCGCTGGCGGTGGGCATGGCCAAGCGAGTCATCGACGGCCTCAGCGACATTGATCGTGGGCTGATGCTAGAGGGCTGGGCGCAAAGCCAGCTGATGAGCAGCGAGGATTTTTTGGAAGGGGCGCAAAGTTTTATGATGAAACGGCCGCCTCAATTCAAAGGAAAGTGACATGAGAATTGGATTGGCTTTAGGCGGCGGTGGCGCACGAGGCGCGGCCCATATCGGTGTGTTGATGGAGCTGGAGCGGCTGGGCATTCGCCCCAACCTGATCACCGGCACCAGCATTGGTGGGCTGGTAGGGGCGCTGTATGCCGCCGGGCTTACTGGTGAGGATATAACCGACTGCTTTCGGCAGATCAACATTGGGTCGATGTATTCGTTTGCCGCCAGTTTGCCCGCGCTCACAGGCGTGACCAAGCTGGAGCAGCTGCTGGAATCGTATATCGGACGGCCGAAATTTTCTGAGCTAGGCATTCCGCTGTCGGTTGTCACATCGGATTTGGTGGCACGGAAAGAGGTGATTTTGGACGAGGGGGATGTGATTACGGCCGTACTTGCCACCATCGCCATCCCTATCCTCTTTCCCCCCGTGGAGCG
>JADLAX010000012.1 GCA_020848035.1 Anaerolineae bacterium
ACTCATCGCAACCTCGTTGTGAAATATTGCTATGAGCCTGCCACTAATGAGCAGTTTGTAAAGGTTCGACTTTTATTTTTGGCGATTTTTTACGATTTCGCCGCTAATTGCACAAAACTTACGTTAGGAAAAGGAATTTAAACTCCAAAGAACTAGAAAGACATTTCGGTAAAGTTCACGCTTTCGTTAGGAGCAGTAACCTAAAAAAATATTTAGGAAACCAACAGGCAAAGAAATTCTTTTTAGACATTGCAGAGAATGTCAAAGAAAGTATTTCTGATGAAGAAAAAACAGACGAGCAAGGAAAACCTTATGACGAAAGAGAGGTCGATGAAATCTGGGGTAGAAAGTTTAGAACCGAAATTATCGGAAGTCTTGTACAAGCTCGTAAAGAAATTGAAAGGCAAAATGAAAAAGATCAACCTCTAGATTTACTCCAAAATGCCTTACAAAAACTCAATCATAAAAACCTAGTTTTTGACAAAATGAGTAATTTCCAATTCCAAAAGGCACTAAAGTTGGCAGAGGAAATCGAGACAAGGGCCAATAAGCTTAGAAAAGAAATTGATAGTGCAAGATATAGTTCTCAAAAAGCAATGAAGAAAAGGAATAAAAGTTGATATTAGACGTTGAGAACAGTCTCATCACGCTGAATACAGCAAATACTAACCTTAAAAAATACCATGATTCACAGCTCCGTTTTTTTGGTTTCAAAAATTTGGGGGGAAAATATTATAAACAATCGGTTAGCTTTGAGTCGGACATAAAAAAAGTTATTGAATACTTTAACAATGAAGGTGTTGAGATAATCTTCTCTACTAAGGTTATGGCATTGGTAAGTGAAATTCACAGAAGGAATTCACAAACAGATATTATATTCCAACAAGCAAAAAGAATTAAAGATGGGAATATTGACAAAAATCTACTCAGCGACTTCGAAAATTTTACAAAAAAACTTCCCAGAAAACTTAAATCGCATCAGATAAAAGCCGCTTTTCACCTTTACACCATTGCAAATGGTGCTAATTTTTCTGTGCCTGGAAGTGGGAAAACTTCAGTAGTTCTAACAGTCTACGAAAAATTATTAAAAGAGGGAAAGTGCAATTTACTATTCGTTGTTGGACCCCCTTCATGTTTTCAACCTTGGCAAAATGAGTATCAAGAAACTCTAGGACGATCACCTCAAGTTATCATTCTATCCGGCGGAAACAAGGAAATCCGGAAATCAGAATACTATACTTCTCAAAACGACATATCGGAACTTTATTTATCCACCTTTCACACAATGTCGAATGATTCTGAGGATGTTGCAAGGTTTCTCCAACAAAAAGGAGTAAATGCTTTCTTTGTTATTGATGAAGCGCATTACATGAAACAAGCTGGAGGGGCGTGGGCAAACTCGTTACTAAAAATAGCAACCTACGCAAAATTCAGGTGCGTTTTAACAGGAACCCCTATCCCCCGAAGTTATGCTGATTTATTTAATTTATTTGATTTTTTATGGCCAAACACCTCACCACTAAGCGAAGAGGACAAGATCCAGATAAGGTTATGGGAGAAGAATGGAGAGGATAAAGCTGCAAAAGCCTTTTTAGAGGAAAAAATAGGACCATTATTCTACAGGGTTCGAAAACAGGATTTAGGTTTAAAACCTGCAATATTTCATGAACCAATAATGGTTAGAATGAATCCTGTAGAACAACGAATTTATGACCTTATTAAGTCTAGGATTTTTGAGCTATCAAAAAAAGATTTTCTAGAAAACGAGGAATTATTAAACAAATTGTGGAGGGGAAGGATTATCAGGCTAAGACAAGCTATTTCGTATCCTAAACTACTTATTACAGCAGTTGAAGATTATGAAGAAGATGTGCTAGATCAATCGGAACTTGCTGCAATAATTCAAAATTACGATTCTATTGAAGTGCCCGGAAAACTCGATCTTCTGACTAGTATGATCCTCAATTTTCAACAGAAGGGCGAGAAAGTTTTAATATGGTCAAACTTTGTGGGAACTTTAGAGTTAATTAAATCTCATTTTACAAATCTCAACTTAAGGAGCGAACTGATTTATGGAAAAACCCCACTCAAAAAAGGCCCAAATATTAACGAGCTAGCCGAGGAAATGACAAGAGAAGAAATTCGAGATGTATTTGTTGATCCTAATAGTGGGCTAGATATTTTGATTGCAAATCCTGCCGCTTGCGCCGAATCAATTTCACTCCATAAATCCTGTTTTCATGCTATTTATTACGATCTTTCTTATAATTGCGCCCAGTATCTCCAATCTTTAGATCGTATTCATCGGGTTGGTGGTTCAGAAGTCAATACGGCAAATTACTATTTCTTGCAATATGAGTCTTCGATAGATCAGGATATCAAGTTAAACTTAGAAATCAAAGCACAAAAGATGTATGCTATTGTCGAGCAAGATTATGGGATTTACAGTCTCGACATTTTTGAAGAACTCCCAGAAGACGATATTGCTGCTTATAAAAGGTTATTCTACAAAAATAAAACATAAAATTATGGATGTTGATATTGAAGTCGGAGATAAGTTAGAACCTTTAACGGAGTATAAAAAATTAGATCCCCCATTTGGATACTTTGGATCAAAGAACAAAATTGCGCTACAACTTTGTGAAAACTTACCTCCACACAATTGCTGGGTGGAAGTTTTTTGCGGATCCGCTGCACTAACTTTGGCAAAACCTCCTTCTCCCATCGAGATAATTAACGACTTTGATGGCGCAATTGTTAATGTCTTCAAGCAATTAAGAGACAATTTTGATGAACTGATTGATCTCATAGAAGCAACCCCCTATGCAGAGGCAGAATTAAAATATGCGCGGATTCTTAATGAAAACGACAGTGATTTAGAAAAGGCTAGAAAGTTTTTAGTCCAGTCAATGATGGCAATTAATGGTGCTTTTGGCGAAGAAAGTGGGGGATTTTCATATTCAAATTCATATTCAAGAAATGGAAGTGAAGCAAGAGTTAACAGGTAGAAAAACTTACCCGATAGATTGAGAAAGGTAGTAAATAGGCTGAAAGACGTGAGAATTGATAACAAAAACGCTATTGAAGCATTGAAGAAATTTACTAATCGCCCCGCAACACTTCTTTACTTGGACCCACCTTATCTAGCGAATCGGAAACCCAGCTACAACATTGATGCAAATGAGGAGCAGTTTCACCAAGAACTATTGGAAATCGCAAATCAAGCTCATTGCATGATATTTATCAGTGGGTATAAAAATGATCTTTACAATTCATTACTCACCGCAGACAGGGGTTGGCAAACAAAAACAATAGAAACATCAACTAAAGGCTCAAAAGGTAATAGTCACCCTAGGACTGAGACTGTATGGATGAATCTTCATTTTGTTAACGCAGTGAACACAAATCAAATCCCCATTGAATTGACTGAAAAAGAAAAAAAACAAGGTAAAGTGAATCCAGAAAGAAACTTTAATTGAACTCCACTAGCAGCGAACCGTGGGAATGCCGCTTTTGTATTCTATGTGAAACACAGAAGAATTTTTATAAAGCCATTAGCTCGTCTAGCTCGGTGGAGAGGGTGGTGAGTTCGGTTTGGGCGATGGTGCGCTCCTGCTCAAGCGCTTCTTTGCGAGCACCAGTCGCCCGGGCCAGTTGGAAGGTTAGCTGCTCCCACCACCCTTCCGTCTCCTCAATTTGCTCGGTGAGTTCGCGAATGCGGCGGTCGCGCGCCCGGCGGTCTTCGGCGGTGACTTTAAGGGGATCCACCACATCCTCTATCCAGTCCAGATTAACCGGCGGCAGCACTTTTTCTTTAGTCGGCAGCGCCACTTTGGAAGAAATGGTCTTGATGATCGCCTCCCCACCCTCTTTAGTGGCCAGAAATTCCTGGTAGGTGCCGTCAAAAACGTGCAAATGTTGGTCGCGCAGCTCCCAGATTTGGGTGGCCAGGCGATCCACCAGGTAGCGGTCGTGGCTCACCAGCACAATCGTGCCGTCGAACTGCTCCAGCACCGCCTGCAGCGCCTCCTGCGACGGGATGTCCAGGTGGTTGGTTGGCTCGTCGAGCAGCAGGAAATTGGCCTCGTCCAGCGCCAGCAGCGCCAGGGCCAGACGGCCGCGTTCGCCCCCGCTCAAATCCCCCACCTGCTTAAACACATCGTCGCCGCGGAACAGGTACTGCCCCAGGTAGCGGCGCGCCTCTTCCGGCGACATCGGTTTGTGGGCCAGCACCTCATCCAGCACCCGTCGGTTCACGTCTAGCTGCTCGTGCCCCTGGGCAAAATAGCCCAGGATCAGCCCATCACCCAGGCGAATTTTGCCCCGCAGCGGTGGAATGTCGCCCAGGATGGTGCGCAGGAAGGTGCTTTTGCCGCTGCCATTGGGGCCAATCAGGGCGACGCAGTCCAGCCGCTCCAGGTTGAGGTCGTCGCAGTCGAACAAGCTGTTTTCCGGGTAGCCGATGCGCAACTTTTTGGTGCGCAGCACAAAGCGGCTGCTGCGCTGCTCCGGCTTGAGCTTGATTTTAAGTTTGGGCATCCGGCTGGTGGGTGACGGCAGCTCTTTGATGCGCTGCGCCGCTTCGTTGACGGTGAGGGTGCGCACCCGCTCGCCGATTTGCAGCCAATTTTTGCCCTGCATGCCCAGCAGCCCCACCTCTTCGATGAGCACGAGGTCGCGGGTAAGGCGCTTGAGCTTGCCTTTGGCGATGTCGGTTTTGCCCCCGGCGATGTTTTTGCGAATGAATTCCAGCTCGGCTTCCAGGCGGGCCATCTCGTTGGCAAAAAGGGTCTCTTCGTGCTGCCACTCCAGCTCGCGCTGCTGGACGTAGGTGCTGTAGCTGCCTTTGTATGCTTTCACGCCAAACTGGTTCATGGACCACACCTGGGTCACCACACGGTCCAAAAAATAGCGGTCGTGGCTGACGATGATGAGCGTGCCTTCCCAGGTGCGCAGCGTTTTTTCCAGCCACTCGATGGCGCTGGTGTCCAGATGGTTGGTCGGCTCGTCGAGGATGAGCAGATCGGGTTTTTCCAGCAGCAGCCGCCCCAGCAGGACGCGGGTTTTCTGGCCGCCGCTCAAGTGCGTCAGCGGCGTGTCCCATTCATCGGCGGCGAAGCCCAGCCCTTGCAGCACACGTTTAATGTCGTGCTGGTAGTCGTAGCCGCCGCCGTGCTCGTAGAGGGTTTGGATACGGCCGTATTCCTCCAACACATCCTCCCCCATTTCCCCCGCTTCCATCCGGGTTTCCAACTCCCTCAGGCGTGTCTCATGGGCGCGCAGCCCGGCAAAAACGGACAGCATCTCCTCGTACACCGTGTTGTCTTGCCCGGCAAAGGTCAGCACCGCCTCTTGCCGCAGATAACCCAGCGTTAACTCTGCCTGGCGCGAGACGCTGCCGCCGGTTGGCTCCAGCAGCCCGGCCAGGATGAGCAGCAGGGTGGTTTTGCCCACACCGTTGGGACCTACCAACCCCACCCGATCTTTGGCGTGCAGCGTCACCGAGACATCTTCAAACAGATCGTCCGCACCAAAGGCGTGTGCCAGTTCGTTGGCCTGCAAAATAATCATGCGGGAATGATAGTTTGCCGCGCGGTTTGCGGCAAACGGAGGGCGTAAGTTCCCCGGAAACTGCGACTTTTTATCATCCTTACCTTAGGCGTTTCCGGGGAACTCGCAGAAGCCGGATTATGATTTTTATCAGCCGATTTACATCCCTTTGTTACTGTCAGAACCCGCCAGGCAAGGTTTACAGTGGTCCTATGGCAATTCATCGGGAGCCGCTAAGCGAGGAGAAGTGCGATGAGCGAAAACGAGGAGCAGCTTAAGAAGACCCCCAGGCGCATACGCAAGAAAAAAGAGCGTGTCCACAAACACAAGGCCGAAAAAGCCAAAGCTGCCAAGCAAAACAAAGTAGAGCAAAAGAAGAAAAAATCTCGCCAAAAGCAAGGCAAGCGCGATCGCTAATTCAACCCCAAACCAGCCTGCCGCCGCCTATACAGGTTTGCCCTTCAGTTAGCGCCCCGTCCGCAGAATAGTAGTTCTAGAAACTCGTTTCTTTGGAGGTGCAGTATGTTTACCCATTTATTAGTGCCGTTAGATGGTTCAGAACTGGCGGAGATTGCGCTGCCAATGGCCCAGGCCGTGGCGAAACGATTTGGCAGCAAAGTCACCCTGGTTCGTGCCGTTCACCTGCCGCCCTACATCGGTGATGGCCTCGACTTCACCGATCTGTATACCAATCTCGACCAGACCATGCAGCAGGAAGCCAGAGAGTACCTGGAACAAAAACAAAAGGCGCTGGAAACCGCTGGTGTTGCTGTGAATTACCACCTCGTGGTGGGGGAACCACCAGCCGACGCCATTTTGTTGGCCGCCGACGAGTTGGGCGCGGATGCCATTGTGATGAGCACACACGGCCGTAGCGGCATGATGCGCTGGGTTTTTGGCAGCGTCGCCGACCGGGTGCTGCAGCGGGCCAGGGTGCCCATTTTGCTCAGCCGGGTTATGCCTCCCGCCATTCAGGAAAGCCAGATTCCGGCCATCGAAGATTTGGCAGACCTCCGCTCCCACGAAGGGCCAGAAAGCGTCCTGGAAAACGGCCGTTGACCAACGCTTGAAGAAGGTGCACCATGATCAGCGAAAAGCCAATTTACGTGACACCCGAAGGGTTGGCCGACCTGGAAACTGAGTTGGCCCATTGGCACACAACCAGACGGCCGAATCTAATCGAACAGCTGCAAGAGGCCAAGCGCAACGGTGACTGGATGGACCAGACCGAATACATGCTTGTTGAGGCGGAACTGGCGTTTGTCGACGGCCGTATCGCCGAACTGCAACATATGATTGACCACGCCCAGCTCATCGGCCCCGGCAATGAGGATAATGTGGTGAATATTGGCGAAACGGCCGTTATCCAAACCAGCGAGGGTGAAACGGAGCAGTACACCATCGTTGGCGTGGCCGAGGCCAACCCCACGCTAGGCCTCATCTCCAACGAGTCGCCGCTGGGCCAGGCCCTCCTGGGCCACAAGGTCGGCGACGAGGTCAACGTACACGCCCCCATCGGGGATATTCACTACCGTATCGTCTCCGTCACCGCGCAGCCACGGCCTCGGGCGGCGTAGCGGGGTAAATAAAGGAGAGTGGAGATTAGAGATTGGCGGCTGGTTCAATCTCCGATCTCAAATCTCCAATCAACCCCTCTGCGGCAAACCTCACTGTTTGGGCAACCCGGCTACGGCAAAAAATGCCGGTCGCGGCGAGCCATCTGGGCGCAGCAAGCTGTAGCCGGATTCGCTGAAATCTGGTCCCAGCCAGGGGGCAAAGTTTAGATTCCACAGCATCTGCGGCCCTACCCAGGGCCAGTCGTGGGCCAGGGCAAAGGCGCGCTGGGTGAAAGCCGCCTGCTGCCATTCGCTCACATTGCTCATAAATTCCGCTCCGGCGGGCGGAAGTCGGCCAAACGTCTCAAAGCTGCCCCAGCCAAATTCGGTCACCCACAGCTGCTTGCCAGCAATGCCAAACTCGTTTAGCAGCGCCCCGTAATCGCGCAAGGTGTCCTGGAAAAAGAAGCTGGGATGGTTGTTGTGGCTGGGAACGGCCGTATCCGGATTCGCAAACGTGGCGTCTGGCGGATTGGCCCAGCCGTAGGGATGCACGCCCAAACCATCTACCACCTCAGCCACCCCCGCCGCCAACATGCCACGAAAATAGACCCGGTCGTCAACGGCCGTAACCCCATCATTGATGCCGGTTACCGCGGGCGCACCGCTGATCACCAGCGCCGCCGGATCGCCAGCCTGCACACCTTCCGCCCCGGCACGAATCAACTCCACCAGGGCAGCGGCGTCCAGCGGCACGCCGTTCCACTCACGCTGCAAATTGGGCTCATTCCACAGCTCATAGGCGGCCACCTGCCCCTGGTAGCGCTGGGCCAGCCGCAGCAAAAACTGGCGGTAGAGATCGTAGTCGGCGGGCGGACCGTCCAGTTCGGTGGTGGGGCGGCTCCATTCCGGCGCTTTAGCTACGCTGAGCATGACGCGAATGCCGCTGGCGTGGGCCTGGGCCACCAGGGCATCCAGGTCGGCAAACTGCTCCTCGGAATATTGGTCGGGATAAGGCTGGAACAGCTTCCATGAAACCTGCGCCTTCACCCAACCGACGCCCAGCTCGTGCAGCTGGGCCACCAGCGCAGGCACATCAACGCGGTGCAAGTACACCTGCACGCCGATGTCGCTGCGGTTAAGCGTTGGGCCAGTGTATTCGGGATGTGTAGGTGTTGGCGTGAGCGTGGGGGCGGGAACGGCCGTCACCGTCTCGGCTGGCAGTGGTTGCGGGGTAGCG
This sequence comes from Anaerolineae bacterium, assembly GCA_020848035.1. Classification (GTDB taxonomy): domain Bacteria; phylum Chloroflexota; class Anaerolineae; order Promineifilales; family Promineifilaceae; genus Leptofilum. The sequence continues at coordinate 8,347 of JADLAX010000012.1, forward strand.
GTTGGTGCTGCCGTTGGGGAAATTGTGGCGCGGGGAACGGCCGTTGGCGTCGGCTCAACTACGGGCCGACCACAAGCGGCTAATCCCAGAAAGATCAAATAAAAAAGCAGCTGTTTTTTCCCAATCACAGCGGCCCATTCTAAACCAACTGCGTCGGGGTAACACCACTTTTCACTTTTTACTTACATATGGGCGAGGCAGTCGGTGGCTGGATTCACTGCTTGCCAGGTTGCGGGCCGACTGCCTCGCCCCTACATCTCATTGACGCGGGCGGGGCAACCGGTGGCTTCACTGCTTGCCAGGTTGCTGGCCGACTGCCTCGCCCCTGCATTTTGCTTGCATGGGATTGTACCTGACGCAACCGCGCCACCGGGTTACAATCTGGCCCACGGAGCGTGATCCAACCATGAGTGACGATAACTTTGTCTACAAAGCGCAAGATGTGAACTACCTCGGCTTTCTAGAAGCCCAGCTGCGCGACATGATCGGCATAGACACCCTGGCCTACGAGCTGATCCAAAATGCCGACGATGTGCAGAACGAAGACGGCCGTTTCGCCGTCACCACCCTCACCTTTGATATCACCGATGACGCCCTGATTGTGCACAACAACGGCCGTTTCCGCCCGGTAGACTTTGAACGCCTGCAAAACATTGCGGGCGGCGGCAAACGGGCCGAAGCCGGGGTAACCGGCGCGTTTGGCCTCGGTTTCCTGGCCGTGTACCAGGTCACCGATGCCCCCGAAATTTTCTCCAACGGCCGTCACTGGATCATTCGCCCAGATGCGCCCACCGCACAGCGTATCGTCGAGCGCGCCGCCGAAACCAGCGGCACCACCTTTCGCCTGCCCTGGGCCACCGACCCCACCTCCCCCGTGCGCCGCACCCTGCGCCTGGAAGCCGTGCAGCCCGCGCAGTTAGACAGCTTTGCCCACCAAATGGGCGAAGCAATTCACCAGGCCATCCATTTTTTGCAGCGCCTGACCGAGCTGGAGGTGAGGCGCAACGGCGTCACCATCCGCCGGGTAAAACGGCAGCTGGACGAGGACCGTCTGCGCCTCACCGATGAAACTGGCCAGGTCAGCCAATGGCAGCTGCTCACCGGCGATTTTGGCCCCGCCGCCGACCAGCTGCGGCAGCAGTATCCGTGGCAAATCGAGGCGCAGCGCCAAAGCCGGGTGCAGATCGCGTTACCCATCACCACCGCCCTGCCCACCGGGCGGCTCTACGCCGGGCTGCCCACCGCCGATCGCCTGCCGCTGACGTTTCACTTTAATGCCGACTTTTTCCCCACCACCGACCGCAAGCGGGTGCATTTTGCCAGCGGCTACCAGGCTGAATGGAACCAGACGGCCGTTACAACCGCCGCCACCCTCCTGGCCGAAACGCTGCCTGAGCTGCCCCACCTGCTGTCGGCCCACGGCTTGTGGCCCCTGCTGCACAGCGCTGCCGAAACCGCCCAACAGGCCCAACGCGGCGAACTGCCGGAGGTTTTTGCCGCTTTCTGGCACGAACTGCGGCCCAAACTGCCGCAAACGGCCGTTTTCTACACCGCCGCCCATACCTGGCTGCTGCCCGCCGACGGCCGTCTGCTGCCCCACGCCTCAGCCGCCGCCACGCCACTGCTAACCGCCTTGCACATCCCGGTGCCGCACCCCGACCTGGCCAACTATGCCCCGCTGCTGCGCCAGATTGGCACACCCTCCATCACCGTCGGCGATGTGGCCGAGGGGCTGCGCCACGCCGGGCTCATGCGGGCCGTGCCGCTGCACGAAGCACCACCGTTTTTACGCAGCCTGGACGCCTGGCAGCCGCTCTGGCGTTTGCTCGATGGCCTGCTGCGCGGTCTGCCGCCCGCCGAACGCAGCGCCGCCCTGGACCAGCTGACAGGTTGCGCCGTCGCTCTCACGGACCGGATGGGGTTACGGCCGTTGTCCCAACTCTATCGCGGCCAGCCAGAAGCCCAGGCGCTTTTCCCAGACGTGGCCTGGCTGCACCCCGCCCTGCCCGCCGACAGCTTCCCCGGCCGCTACGTGCCCACCTTCGGCGTGCGCCAGGCGGTCGACCAGCTATCTGAGTGGCCCATCGACCAGTTAGAACAGGCGTGGCAGCTGGGTCGATTAGACCTGCCTCGCCTTTTCCGCTGGTTTGAAAGCCAGCAAATCGAAATTTTTGCCGACGATCCCACCCTGGCGAGTGCCATCCGCCGCCTGCCGCTTTGCCCGGTGGATGGCGGGCTGCGGCCGCTGCGCGATCTCTTCCTGCCCGGCGGCTTTGAGGATCCGCTCCAGCTGGCCGGGCTGGTAGACGTGACCGCCATCGGTGGGCGGCGTCACTTTTTGCAAGACCTGGGCGTTCAGTCGCTCGATTTTGACACCTACCTGCACACCCTCCTACCGCGGGTGTTGGCCCAGCAGCCCGATTTGCCCGCCGACGGCCGTCACCGGCTGCTGCATCTGCTGGCCAGACGCCTGGGCGAATTCCGCGACGACGAAACGCTGCAAGCCCAGCTCAGCCAGCTGCCGCTCATCCCCTGCCTGGATGGCTCGTTTCGCCCGGCGGTGTCGGTTTACTTTTCACGGGAGGTGATGGACCAGTTGGGGCTGCGGGTTCACGTGGCCGAACCGGTGGAGAGCAGCGCGCAGCAGGCGCTGTACACCTGGTTGGGCGTACGCACCACGCCCAGCGCCGCCGACCTGGTACAGGCACTGCGGCAGCTCAGCCAGGCGTGGGGCACAACTCCGCTGGATGAAGCCACCCTCAGCACGGTTCACCATGTTTGGCAGGCGTTGGCCAACCAGCTGGAAGCAAACCAGGCAGTTGCCGAGCTGCTGGCCGATCTGCAGGAGCAACCGGTTCTTCCCAACGGCCGTTACGTACTGACTCTTCCGGCAAACATGCTGCTAGATGATCGGCCAGAGATGGCCGAACAGTTTGCCAATTGGGCACCGTTTTTCCTGCCTGCCGACCTGGTCTGGCGAAGCGCGGCGATGGCGGCTGGCGTCCGGCCGCTGTCGCAGGCCGTGACGGTGGTTGTGGTGGCTGGGGGAGACGCGGTGGCCGAGACGGCCGTCCAGCAGCATATCACCAGCCGCCGTCCCCTGCTGCAACGGCTGCTGCGGGCGCAAACGGCCGTTGACCACACCATGCAGGCCAGCGTGCTGACACACCTCCAGGTGAGGTCGCTGCCCAACCTGCACATCCAGGCACGGCTGCACCTGGGCACGGAGAGCCAGGCCACCACCGCAGAGCCAACTGTCGCAAAGTGGCTTGATGGTGTGCTCTACCTGGACAGTGAAAAGCAGCCAATCCCGTGGACGGCCGTTGCCCGGGAATTGGCCCAGGCGATGGCCCCAGGACAAAACGTGGCAGGGCTGGCACTGGGCATCAAAGAGGTGCTGGCCGCCACCACCCCCACCGCCGCCGCTGCGGTACTGGACGAACTGGGCTATCCTTAAACAGCCCCTCCTCCCTCATCCCTCATCCCTCATCCCTCATCCCTCATCCCCCATCCCTCAAAAAACTGAATATTTCCGTGGGAACAAAATAGAAACGGCCGTCGTTCTACCAGCAAGTGTATACACCAAAACGCCAAAACTTTATCAATCCAGATTCTCGTTAAAAGGAACCCATCATGAAACCGTATACCAAACGTGCCATTTTGTTCTTACTCCTGATCGTCTTGCTGCTTGCTGCCTGCGGCGGCGGTGCAGGCGAAACCCAACCCATTGCCGTGGAACGCCCCCGGGACGAATCCAACCAGGCCCCCATCACCTCCTACGAACCGACTGATGACGGTGACACGGAAGTCAGCACCTCTGAAAATACACTCACCGAGCAAATCTACGAAGAAGTTGAAGTTGAAGCCGAAGAAAGTTTAGACGCAGCCAGCGAAGCCGCACCGTCTGGCTACATGGAACCACTGCCGCCCGTCGCCACCGCCGCGCCAGACATCGTCATTGTGCCCGGGCCTGCCGCCACCCCATCGGCCATGTTTTTTGAAGAGTACGGCGTCAATCCCTACATCCTTACCGACGTGGATAACCTCTCCACCTTCTCGCTGGACGTAGACACCGGCAGTTACAGCATTGCCCGGCGCTACCTGCAAGACGGCCTGATGCCGCCGCCCGAATCGGTGCGTGTGGAGGAGTTTGTGAACTCGTTTGACCAGGGCTACCAGATTCCGCCGAACACCGCTTTTGCTGTCTACGCCGACGGCGCACCCAGCCCGTTCCACACCGACGGCACCTATTTCTTGCGGATTGGCGTGCAGGGGTACGAGAGTTCAGAGGAAGTACGGCCGTCTGCCAACCTGGTTTTTGTCATCGACGTCTCTGGCTCGATGGCCCAGGAAAACCGCCTGGAGTTGGTTAAGCAGTCGCTGGAAATCCTGGTGGACCGGATGCGCGCCGACGACACCATCGCCATTGTCGTCTACGGCTCCGACGCCCGCGTGGTGCTGCCGCCCACCAACGGTTCCGACCAGCGCACCATCATGCGGGCCATCAACAGCCTGGAAACCGAAGGCTCTACCAACCTGGAAGCGGGCCTGCTGTTGGGCTACCAGATGGCCAACCAGGCCTACAAATTTGATGGCATCAACCGCGTCATTTTGGCCAGCGACGGCGTGGCCAACGTGGGCAACACCAGCGCCGACGGCATCGCCGCCCAAATTCGCGGCTACGCCGACGCGGGCATTCAGCTCACCACCATCGGCTTTGGATTGGGCAACTACAACGACGTGATGATGGAACAGCTGGCCGACCAGGGCGACGGCAACTACGGCTACATTGACACGCTGGAAGAAGCCGAAACCTTGTTTGTGGACAACATCATGTCTACCCTGCAGGTGATTGGTTTGGACGCCAAAATCCAGGTGGAGTTTGACCGCAACGTGGTGCAGCAGTACCGGCTCATCGGTTACGAAAACCGGGCCATTGCCGACGAGGATTTTCGTAACGACACAATTGATGCGGCCGAATTTGGGGCAGGACATACGGCCGTTGCCATCTACGCCGTCCAGCTGGTGCCAGGAGCTCAGGGCCGCATTGCCACCGTCAACCTGCGCTGGCAAGACCCCGATACCCGCGTTGTGAAAGAGATCAACGGCGTCTTCACCACCGAAAACCTGGCCCGCTCCTTCGATGATGCCCCGCTGCACTACCAGCTGGCCGTCGTTGTCAGCCAGTACGCCGAGCTGCTGCGCGACAGCTACTGGGTGGAAGGCTTCAACATGCGCGACCTGCAAATCCGCGCCGAACGCCTGGCTTCGCAAATGAACGACGAAGCCATCTGGGAACTAGCCAGCCTCATTTCCTACAGCCGATAAAAAGAATGGGTGCCGCTTTTAGAAGCGGCACCCACTTTTTGGTTATATTATTTACCGCCGGATCGGCCTTTTTTGATCAAAAAGACAGCAACTCCGACAGCAATTAACAGTGGAATGACCAAGATGATGATGACCTGCATCACCAGGTACCCTACATTAATCCCCAGTGCTTCCATAAAAAACCTCCTGTGACTGAATGGCTGAATTATAACTGAAAACGGCTCCGCAAGAAGTTCTCGCGGAGCCGTTCAGTTGAAGGAGGAGGAAATGTTTATGCCAGTATCTTAGCCAGCAAGTGTAAACAAGGTGTAAACAAAAGATGATAGCAACCTGAGCGTGACTTATTTCCCCGGAAAATCACCCACGGCTAAACAGGCACTCGAACATTTTCCGGGGAAATGCAATGCAAAAAATGCCAAATTTCACGATTGTGATATGCTTATTTGCACGAAGCGACTGATGAACAAATCCGAAATCTTCGCGGTCACAACCGAAACTTGTTGTGGCCGTTTTTTATGCTAAAGCGACATTAGCCACAGAGGGCTCAGAGGAAAAAGAGCAAACCTCTAAAATCTCTATCCCCTCTGTGGCAGAAAATAATCAAATGAGTGAAGAAGCAACAATCATCAACCCGGAAACGCTGAAAAAGCAAATCAACGTGCGGCGCACCTTTGCCATCATCTCCCATCCCGATGCGGGCAAGACGACGCTAACGGAGAAGCTGCTGCTCTACGGCAACGCCATCCACCTGGCGGGCAGCGTGCGGGCGCGGCGCAACCAGCGCTCCGCCACCTCCGACTGGATGAAAATGGAGCAGGAGCGCGGCATCTCGATTACCTCCACGGTACTGCAATTTCCGTACAAAGGGCACGTGGTCAATTTGCTGGACACACCCGGCCATCAAGACTTTTCCGAAGACACCTACCGCACCCTAACGGCCGCTGACTGTGCCGTCATGGTGCTGGACGCGGCCAAAGGGGTGGAAGAGCAAACCCTGAAGCTGTTTGAGGTGTGCCGCCGTCGGGGCATTCCGGTGTTTACCTTCATCAACAAGATGGATCGTCCAGCAGAGGACCCGCTGGGGCTGCTGGATGAAGTGGAAACCGTGCTGAAAATGCAGCCCGTGCCGATGAATTGGCCCATCGGCGACGGCGACACGTTTCTGGGCGTGTACGACCGCAAAACCGATGACGTGCATCTCTACGACCGCACAGCACACAATCAGACCATCTCGCCGGAATACGTTACCTCGCTGGACGACCCACGCATTGAGGCGGGCCTGAGCAGCTCCCAGTTTGAAGAGCTGCACCTGAACATCGGCCTGCTGGATGAGCTGGCCGAGTACGACCATGAGAAATTTTTGCGCGGGGAGCAAACGGCCGTTTACTTCGGCAGCGCCCTTACCAATTTCGGCGTCCAGCTGTTCCTGGACGATTTTATCAAGATGGCCCCGGCCCCTAGCGCCTACCCCAGCGACGCGGGCAAGGTTGATCCCGTCTCGCCCGGCTTTTCTGGCTTTGTCTTTAAGATTCAGGCCAACATGGACCCCCGGCACCGGGACAGCGTGGCCTTTTTGCGGATTTGCAGCGGCCGTTTCGAGCGTAACGTCCAGGTGAAACATCCCAAAACAGGCAAGGTGCTCAAGCTCTCCCGCACCTACACCTTCTTTGCCGACGAGCGCTCGGTGGTGGACGAGGCGTACGCCGGGGACATCATCGGCCTGCCGGGCAACCGCGAATTTGGCATCGGCGACACCATCAGCAGCGACGGCGACTTCAGCTTCGACCCGATTCCCCGCTTTGCCGCCGAGCATTACGCCCGGCTGATCAACCTGGACGTGGGCAAACAGAAGCAGTTCCTCAAAGGCATTCACCAGCTAGAATCTGAAGGCGCAATGCAGGTACTGTACGAAACCGACGCCACGCGGCGCGATCCGATTTTGGCGGTGGTGGGTGTATTGCAGTTTGAAGTGGTGCAGGCGCGGCTGGACAATGAGTACGGCGTCAAAACCAAGCTGGAAATGCTGCCCCACCAGCTTTCTCGTTGGGTCGAAGGGCCAAAAGAACAAATCGACCAGCTTCCCTGGCGCTACGGCATGATGCGCACCGAGGATTTAGACGGCCGTCTCGTGGCCCTCTTCTCCTCCCCCCACGAGCTGAGCTTTTACAGCGAGAAATACCCGGACATCAAATTTCTCACGATTCAGTAGGTCAGCAAACTGAATACGGTGCTGGTCAAGTTTAGACAGATGCTGCGGCAGACCTCAATGTGACGTTCAATTGTCCGATTAATCCGCCATACCCAACTTCTCGGCCAGAGTCATGTACTGCACCTGTTCGTGCGGAGACATGGCCCGTTTCTCTGTCTGGCGCAGCGCCCGCGCCCGGGCCAATAGAGCCGCCGCTTCTTTCGCGTCGTCTCTTTCCCAGGCTAACTCCGCCTGCACCAACAGGGCCGACGCCATCATAATGGCATCCTCCCGCGCCGCATAGTGGGCATAGGCCAGCGCCGCCAGAGAAACGGCCGTCTCATATTCCCCTTCCGCCAGCGCAATTTGCGCCAGCGTTAAATGTGCGTCGGGCTGAAAATGGCTGTCTTCCAATTCGGTGAAGATGCGCAAACTCTCCTGCGCCAGGCGAGTGGCCGACTGCAACTCGCCCAGTTCACGCAAGACATCGGCCAGATAGTTAGCGACGAAGGCGTTTAACCAGCTATCGCCCGCCTGCCGGGCCTGGTCGTAGGCTTGCTGCAAATAGCGCCGGGCGGCCGGTAAGTCCAGCGTTTCCTGGGCAATCAGCCCCAGGTGGGCCAGTTCGGAGGCGTGGTCGCCTTCCGGGTACACCTCAACGCTTTCCATCAACCGCGCCCGCGCCAGGTCATACTCACCCATGATGACGGCCGTAAGTCCCAGATTATGCAGCGCAGTCGAGATGCCCAGGCGGTCGCCAAGCTGGCGGCGCAAGGCCAGCCCTTCTTCGTGATAAGCCAGGTTGGCAGCGTAATCGCCCAGCTCCAGGCAAAAGCTGGCCAGCCCGTTAAGAGCGCGGGCGCGCTGCGACAGGTCGGCGGAAGGAAGCTGTAACGCGGCCGTGAGCAGTTCCCGCCCCAGGGCAAACAGGCTGCGCCGATACCAGAACCACCACAAATTCCCGGCAATGGTTACGGCCGTTTCTCCATCCCCCGCCGCCAACGCCCAGCGCAGCGCCGCCACAAAGTTATCCTGGTCGGCCAGCGCCCGTGGCATCCAGACGCCCTGCTCATCACCCAACAGCCCGGCAAACACATCCTGGGTGAATTGGGCGTAGTAATGGGCGTGTGCCTGCTGCGTGGCGGCTAATTGGTCGGCGGCGGTTAACTGCTCCAGGGCGAAGGCGCGCAGGGTTTCTAACAGGTGGATACGGCCGTTACGCACCCCCACCAGATTCGCCCGCGCCAACTGCGCCAACTGCGCGGCATCCGCCTGGGCAATGGCCTCGGCGGCCGCCGCCACGCCGCCGCCCACCAAGACACCCCGGCGATAAAAAGCGTTTTGCGCGACGGCGGGCAGCAGGTGGACGCTCCAGGCGATGGCCGCGTGCAGCGTGCGATGCCGTTCGGCCACGTTGCGCCGCGTCTGCTGCAACCAGGTGGAAGAAAGCTGATTGTTGCCGCGCAGCATGAGCAGCTGCTGCACCAGATTGGCGGGCTCATGGTCGCGCAGGCGAGCGGCAGCCAGCTCCAATGCCAGGGGCAGCCCATCCAGCGCGGCGCACAACGTCGCCAGGGGCAGCAAGTTATCGTCGTTCAGGGCGAAGGTGGGGTCTATGGCTTGCGCCCGCGCCAGCAAAAGCTGCATCGCCGCCGTGTCGGCCCAGGTGGGCGACGGCCGTTGCGCCAGATCAGGCACAGGCAGCGGGGCCAGCGGCCACTCCTGCTCGCCGTACAAATCCAGGGGCGTGCGACTGGTGCAAAGCAGCTTCAGGCGCGGCGCTTGCGCCAGCCAATCGGTAAAGAGGGTGGCGCTTTCCAGCAGATGTTCGCAGTTGTCTAGCACCAGCAGCAGGCTGCGCGGGGTGAGATAGGAGTGGATGGCGGCAACGGCCGTTTGCTGCGGCGCAGGGGCAATGTCCAATTGGCGCAGCACGGCATAGGGGATGTCTTCGGCCGTTTGCGCCTCCGCCAGCGACACAAAGACCGCGCCGTCGGCGAACTGTCCCAGGGCGGCGTGGGCCACCTCCAGCGCCAGGCGCGTCTTGCCAATGCCCGGCGCGCCCACCAGGGTGATGAGCCGCGCCGTCTGCAATCGGGCCACCAGCCCAGACAGCTCGGCCTGCCGACCCAACAGCGGCAGCAGCGGCGCGGGCGGCGTGTGGCCGGGCGCGGTAAGGGTGATTGTTTCCTGCACCAGTTGCAGGCGCGTCTCTTTGGTGTGGCTGATGGTGATCTGCCGGTCGCGCCGGGTTTGCCCGGCCAGCGCCAGGAACTGCTCCACCAGGGCGCGTTCCCGCTCCAGCAGCAGCGCGGGCACAAACAGCGCTGCGATGACGGCCAGATCGGGCAGGCGGGAGCCGTTTTCCAGGCGGGCAATTTGCTCGCGGCTGTAGCCAACGGCGCGGCCCAGTTCGTCTTGGGTCAGGCGGGCGCGTTTGCGCAGGAAACGCAGCGCCAGGCCAAAAGAGGTGGGGAGGGGGAGGGATTGGGTCATATACGCTGGTAGAGACGTTGCCAGGCAACGTCTCTACCGTGCGTATTTTATCCATTCTGGCGGGTTGTCACAAAATGTCACCTTTGTCACTCACCTGGCGGCTATCTTACGGCGATGAAAATGAAACGGGTGATTTTGACGATTGAAACAATCGAAACAACGACGATCACCATTAGCCAACAAGGAGTGACGCCTGATGAAAAAAGTTCTCGTTTTGTGTTTGTTGCTGTGCAGCATGATCGCTGGCGTGGCGTGTGGCGGCTCGGAGTCAGTCGGACAGGAGTCCGTGGGCGGACAGGAGCCCGTCAGCCAGGAAGTCAACAGTGGCCCGGAGAGCAGCAGCCAGACGGCCGTTAGCGACCCAACGGCCGTTCCCCCCACCGAAACCGCACCTGAAGCCGCCGCCAATGACGGCTGCGAACCCACCTTCCGCTTTTGCACCCACGTCCAGATCAGCGGCAGCCTCACGGCCGATTTCACCAGCGGCATTGGCGGCAATGTCCCCAGCTGCGCCGAATGGGCCGCCGGTGGCGATTCACGCCACCTGGATTTGCCGATGGTGCAGGCGTTTGAGCAAACGCCGGTGGTCATCGTGGCCTTAACGGCGCTGGGCGAATACACCGGGCCGGGCGAATATGCGATGCAGCACACCAAAACAGGCGCACTGCCGGATATGTTCCCGGTGCTGTCAATGGGCGACCGGACGTTTGAGCGCGGGGAAGGGGCAACGGCCGTTGCTCAAATCGCTGCCGATGGTTCCGGCACCTTCACCGCCACCGGCCTGGTGGAAGTGGCCTCCATGCAAAACAGCAGCCCCGACCCGGACGCGCAGGTAGATTTGACCGTGACCTGGACGTGCCAGGAACCGTAGGTAATTTTGGATTGAAGAGGTTTCGGGAGATTCAGTGAATGAAAAGGACACAGATTAACACTGATTTTCACAAACCCAACCTCCGGGAGGTTCAGCCCGTAACAGAAGCCATTTCTGAAGCCTCCCGGAGGTTTATTTTCGAAGGAGATAGTATGAAAAACACACAACTCTGGTTACTGGCGACCCTCTTTCTGTTGGCGCTGTTCTGGGGCACGAGGCAGACGCGGGCGGCGGATGCGGTGGTGGGCGATGGCAGCCCGACAAGCTGCACGGAGGCGGCGTTTGATAGTGCGTTGGCAACGGCCGTTTCCGGCGGTGGAACCATCACCTTCAACTGTGGCGCGGCCGAAACAACCATCCCGTTTAGCCTGAGCAAAATTGTGAACCTGGGCAATGTGACCATAAATGGCGCAGACCGCATCATCCTGAACGCCAACAACAACGACCGGCACTTTTTTGTCGGCAGCGGCGTCACCTTTCGCCTGCAAAACATCACCCTGCGCGATGGCAATTCGCTGGTGAGCGGTGGGGCGATTGAAGCTTCTGGGGCAACGATCATCTTGGAAAATGTGCGCCTGCTCAACAACTACTCCAGCGTAGCGGGCGGGGCTATTTATTGTTATGACAGTACGCTGACGATGAGCAGCAGCCTGCTGGAAAACAACGCCTCGGACACGGCCGGGGCCATTTATAACGATGGCTGCACCATAACGATCAGCAGCTCCACGCTGCGGGGCAACCAGGCGCTCGGTACGTTTGGCCGGGGCGGGGCGATTGAAAACCGGCCGCCGGGGGCGTTAACGCTGACCGAGACGCGGCTGGAGAACAACACCGCTGCCGATGGCGGCGGGTTGTACAATGACAGCGGCGCGAATGCCCAGTTAACGGCCGTTATCTTCGTCGAAAACACGGCCAATCATGGCGGCGGCGTGGAAAACAGCGGCGCGCTGACTGTGACCCACAGCCTGTTCGCGAGCAACAACGCAGTGGGCAGCGGCGGCGGGTTGTGGAATTTGGGGGGAACGGCCGTTATCGAAACCAGCACCTTCACCGATAACTTCGCCTACGAGGGCGGTGGCGTCAACACGTATGGCGTCTCTCTGGAGATGCGCGATGTGAACCTGGTAAGCAACTACGCCAATGGCCTCAGCGGCACGCCACACGGCGGCGGGTTGTACCATGCGGGCGGCACGGCGTTTATCACCAACGCCACCATCCAGGGCAACTACGCAGCCAGCAACGGCGGCGGCATCTACCAGGCGTCCGACGACAACCTGGCCCTGACCAATGTGACCATCGCCGGGAATGTGGCGGCGGGGCTGGGGGGCGGATTGTACCATTACGGCCGTTATGCCGTGCTGACCAATGCCACGTTAGCCAATAACCTGGCGGGCAGCGCCGGAAACGCCATTTATGAGGATTCGCCGCAAACCCCGGCCGAACCGGGCGTGGTGCAGCTTGTCAACACCGTCATCTTGGGCCAGGCGGTCAATTGTGATGGCGGGCTGTTCCAATCGCTGGGGCATAACCTGAGCCAGGGCAGCTGCGCCTCGCTCACCGATCCCACCGACCAGGACGCTTTCCCTGGCGATCTGCTGCTTGGCCCATTGGCTTTTAACGGCGGCGATTTTGCCATGCAAACCTTATTGCCTCAAGCTGGCAGCCCGCTGATTGACGCGGGCGACCCCACCGCCTGTTGGGCCACCGATCAACGCGGCGGCAGCCGGGTGGGCATGTGCGACTTGGGCGCGGTGGAGTATGGGGCGAGTGTGATGCGGGTGTATTTGCCGCTGGTGGTACGGCCGTAAACAGACCACTGCACAATACGGATTACCGATCTAGCTACATACCACTCTGGGAACAGGACACAGAAGAACGCAGATTTTCACAGATAAAAAGAAAAATCTGCGTCAATCTGTGATAATCTGTGTCCCATTTTTCTTAATTCTCAAACTGATTTGTGGCTAGATTACCGATTACCGACCACCGGCATTTCCAGTCCATGTGCTTCTAAAAAGGTTACATCCTGGAGGAGGACGGCCGTTTCCCCATCGGCCACCACCTGCCCCTCATCCATCACAATCATGCGCGGGAACAGTTCCTGCACCAGCAGCATGTCGTGGGTGGAAACGAGCATCGTCAGCGGCAGCGCGCGCAGCAGGTTGATGAGCGACCGCCGCGCCCGTGGGTCCAGCCCCGCCGATGGCTCGTCCAGCACTAAAATCTCTGGGTCCATCGACAGCACCGTGGCAATCGCCACCCGCTTTTTCTGGCCGATGCTCAGGTGGTGTGACAGGCGCTCTTCAAAACCTGCCATGTCCACCTGGGCCAAAGCCCGCGTGACGCGCTGGCGCACTTCGGCCTCCGGGTAGCCCATGTGCAGCGGACCAAAAGCCACGTCGTCAAACACGGTGGGCGAAAAAAGTTGGTCATCTGGATTTTGGAACACCATGCCCACTTTGCTGCGAATCAGCGGCAAATTTTCCTTCACGATGGGCAGCCCGGCGACGGCCAGCGCGCCGTGGCCATGCAGCAGGCCGTTGAGGTGCAGCATCAGCGTGCTTTTACCCGCCCCGTTTGGCCCTACCAACGCCACTTTCTCCCCCGCACCAATGGCAAAGTTGACGCCGTGCAGCGCCTGGTGGCCATCCGGGTAGGCAAAACTGAGGTTGCTGACTTCCAGGGTGGGTTGGATACGGCCGTTGCTGGACGGCCGTATCACCTCAGATTCATGAACAATCGGCATAAAAACCTCCGGGAGGCTCCTAAAAGAAGCTTGAAAGCAGACCAACCCTCCCGGAGGTTGACTGCGAGAAAAATTAAACTAAGCGTGCGATAACCTGCAAAGCGACAATCAACCCCACGCCCAACGCCAAAAACAGCCAATCTGGCCGCCGCATCACGTGCGGATTCATCGTCAACAGCTGGCCGCGATAGCCACGAGCCAGCATAGCGTTGTACACCTTGTCGCTGCGCTCAAAGCTGCGCACAAACAGCTGGCCCACCATGCTGCCCGCCACCTGCGCCCGCCAGAAAACCGTGCCGCCGTGTTTGCCATCGTTCACCAGACGAGCGCTGCGCGCTTCCCGCGCCCGCAGCAGCCGCATCGCCTCATCTACCAGCACAAACAGGTAGCGGTACATGAAGCTGATGATGGAGATCAGAATAGATGGCACCTTCAGGTGACGCAGCGCATGCATCAGGTCCGGGAATTGGGTCGTCGCCGTCAACAAAATGGCTGCCTGCACCGACAGCCAACTGCGAATGACAATGCTAAAAAAGCGAATGACCCCTGCATCAGAAATGGTGATGGTGCGGCTGCCCCAGGTCCAGCTGGCCACTGGGTTGCCAGGATAAACAAAGATCACGGTGATGGCCGCCAGGGCAAACGGCAGGGCAATAAACGAGCGTTTAAACAGGTAGCCAAAAGAAAAATGCGCTGCCCGGTTGGAAACCAGTAAAACCAACCAGGCAGCGGCAAAAGCAATCCACGCCCCGTCTAGCAGGAGGACATTGGATACGATGAAGGAAAGCGTCAGCACCACCTTCACCCGCGGATCGAGGCGGTGAAGGAGGCTGGTGCCTTGTTGGTAGCGATCGAAGGTGCTGACGTGCATTTGTTTTTCCAGTAGAGACGTTGCAATGCAACGTCTCTACGACGAGCGGCGCAGGACGCGGCCCAGGCCGATGGTAATCCCCGCCACAATCAATGCGCCGACGATGCCCGCTACAATTGTAGACAGGCCCGTTTCGCCGAGACCGGGAATTGTGTAGTCGGGCAGCAGCTGGTAGGGCGCATCCAGGGCAGTGCCCAGAAAGCCAGACTGCTCAGCGACCCATTCCAAACCGTCCGGTGAGCCAGAGGCAAACGGGGAAAACAGCACAACAACCAGGGCCAGAAGAATGCCGGCGACGATCCATTTACCACTGCTGGCTGGGGTCGTGTTGTTCAGCAGATCTGGCCGGGTTTGCATGATGAAGCTGAGTGCCGCCACGGTGATCAGCGCTTCGCCAATGCCAATGAGGGCATGAACCCCCAGCATCGCGGGCACGGCGACACCAAGAGAGGTGGTGCCGCTAAAGCCAAGCAGCAGAGAAACAGTTAAGGCCGCAAGCATGACGGAGAGCCAGGCGGCAACGGCCGTTACCCCCAATTTCACCCCGCGTGACTGATCTTTTACCATTTGGAAAACCCCGTAACCGACAAAACCAGGAATGATGCCCATCACCAGAATGTTGGCACCCATTACCACCAGGCCACCATCCTGGAAAATGAGCGCTTGCAGGCTGACAACGGCCGTCATCGCCAACAGCCCTACCCAGGGTCCCAGCACAACAAACGCCAGCGTCGCCCCAATCAGATGACCCGACGTGCCGCCCGCCACCGGAAAGTTCAACATTTGCCCGGCAAAAATGAAGGCGGCCATGATGCCTGCCAGCGGGATCAACCGCTCATCAAACGCCTGCTGCGCCTGCCGCACGGCAAAATAGAGCACAATCACGGTCACAATCCAGCAAAGAACAGAAATGGGGATGTTCAAAAAACCGTCGGGAATGTGCATCAGCTGGATCGCTGAAAACAGAGGTGTGGACATCATTTTCTCCTTTTTTCTGAAACCGAACTTCTTTATAAACGACTACGCACCTGCGGCTTGTCTGCATTCAGCGCAGAGGCCGTTGATGGCTAAATGGGACAAATCTGCGGCAAAACCGTGTTCAGCCAGTAAATGGTCCGCCAGCTCCGTAAAATGATAATCTGGCAGCGAAGCCACATGGCCACATTGGCGACACACCAGGTGATGGTGCGGGGAATCGCCCATAATTTCGAACATGGTTTGCCCGCCAATTTCGGCTTTGGCGACCAGCTGGAGATCGCAGAAAAAGTCCAGAATGCGGTAGACGGTGGCCCGGTTGATGGCGGGCTGCCGGGCGTTCACCGAGTCGTAAATTTCGCTGGCCGTGGCGTGCCCGCCCTGTTCACAGACGGTGTCCAGCACAATCTGGCGCTGGGGCGTCATGCGGAAGCCCTGCTCACGAATTTTCTGCACATAATCAATGTTGTAATGGGTCATAGCGAGTCTTATTGCGAATTTTTGCATTAGCAACAATTGGCGGTGATTGTAGCACTTTTTTTGTAGACAACAACTGGGGAGAAGGGGTGAAGGGGTGACAAGGTGACAAGGTGACGGGGTGACGGGGTGAAGGGGTGACGGGGTGAAGGGGTGAAGGGGTGAAGGCCGTTTTCCTACCAAAACGTATTCGCTACAATAGGCGGTTAAACATGGGTATCAAAAACTACTTAATCGAGGGTGTTTCCTGCGCCGGTAAGACAACGGTCTGCGCTGAGCTGCATAGGCGCGGCTACCATACCGTGCACGGCGACCGGGAGCTGGCCTATTGGGGCAATTTGAGAACTGGGGAACCGGTAGACGGCCGTACCGACGAAAATCGCAGCTGGCTGTGGGACGTGGCCAAGGTCAAAGCGCTGGTGGCCGATCACCGCCATGTGGCCACCTTCTTTTGCGGTGGCTCCCGGAACTCCGACCGATTCATCGAACTTTTTGATGAAGTTTTTGTTCTGGAAATTGATCTGGACACGCTGAACCGGCGTCTGGCCGCCCGACCGAAAGATGAATGGGGCGGAACAGCCAGCGAAGGGGAATTTTTTGCCCGCTTACAGCATCAAACAAAAGAGGGTCTGCCCCAAAACGCCATCATCATTGATGCCATGGCACCGCTCGCAACCATTGTAGACACCATTCTGGCCCATGCCAACCTGCCGTCGCAGGGTTAGATGAGCGGTTCCTACCCCCAACACCCACCGCAAATTCACCATATTCTGCCGCCACACGCACGCCTGATCCACGTACAAACTGGCGGACCAGATGCTTCCCATCCATAAAAATATTTGCCCCGATTCGGGGACAGAACCCTGGAATCGGGGCAGTTGTTATTTGCCTGGTCAGGCATGGTTTGCACCAATGCCCAACGCAGGAAGGAACAGGCCGCGCTTTCTCTCACGAACCTAAACAGGTTCTCTACCTCGGCCACCAAGCCATAGCCGGGTGACAATTCCGGCGGAGCTGTTCTGGAAGAAATGAGCCGACCACCCCACCCGAAAACCGTTGTTGTTCCAGTTGTTGTCGTTGTTGTGGTTGCGATACGCCGACCGCGCGGCTTCGGCCGTCCCTACTGCCCAATACAACAGACAGCAAAAAAATTGTAGCACAGATCACCTGAATTTCGGCTAGCAAAAATGGCAAAGCAGGGGGGAAGCCCCCCTGCACCCCCCACAAAGATCAAAGTTTCAGAGTGCCAGAGTTCAGAGGGTTCAGCGGCCAGAGGCAAGAGAGAAAGGAGCCGACCACCCCACCCGAAAACCGTAGAGGAGCCAGTAGTAGCCGCTGTGGTGGCCGCGATACGCCGACCGCGCGGTGCGGGAATCTGAATACCAAGAGCCGCCTCGCAAAACATGCCCATCATCTGCGTTCATGCGTTCGCGTCCGTCATCCGCCTTGTAAGGGTAAGCTTGCTTTGTGCTGCTGGTCCATTCCCAAACGTTGCCACTCATATCAAATACGCCATAGGGAGAAGCCCCTCTAGGAAATTGGGTAACAGGCGTTGTGCCCTCGTATTCATTTGCAGCATTGCACAAATTTTTTTGCCAATCATTCCCCCAGGGATACTTGTACCCTTTAGGCCCACGCGCCGCTTTTTCCCACTCCGCCTCAGTCAGCAAACGAATGGGCACCCCGGAAACACGCGCCGCCCAATCACAAAACGCCACTGCATCTGACCAGGAAACATAATTAACCGGATGATTGTCTTTACCCGCAGGTATGCGTCCATTTTCCCAATGGGACGGCGCTCGATGTCCCGCCGCCCGTACAAAAATCTGATACTGTTGGTTGGTAATGGGATACTTGGCAATGTAGTAGGCTGGCAAATAAACCTTGTGGCGCGGTTTTTCACCATCGTACGCCTCCGGGTCGTTGGCCTCACTTCCCATCCAAAAATTTCCCGCCGGAACATAACACCATTCAAGCTTCAAGGCAGATGTCACGTAAGTCTCGCGCACCTTACCACTACTCTGACCCGATCGGTTGATTTTTCGGGCAGATGGCTCATGCACCTGCGTCAACAAATCATAAATGTAGCTGCCAATCAACTCTGGCGCGATTGCTTCAACCAGCAACCAGCTCAAAACAGCCACGGCAACGCCAAAAATCGTTTTGGCGCTCAGCTGCTTGGCCGTTTTTGGATCGGTCAGCCATTCCAATATAGCCCGTTCCCCGTAAGGTGTACATTGCAACAACGGCTCGCCTGGCAGCAAATGGAAAAGCTGGGGAGCCACATTCTCAACCAATCGTTCCACTAGCTCAGCTTTTCGGCCAGAAACGGGAAGGCCATGCGCCTCTAACAAACCTGTTAACTCAGCCACCGTTTTTTCAGCTAAAACCAGGGTAAGATGATTCTTTGGCAGAATTTCCGCCAAAACCCCCTGCACACGAAACCGTTCAACCGCCTTTTCTACAGGTTCACCCAAAGTTGCTTCCCAAGTCGCTCTGCCCGGGAGATTAGATTGGGCCGAAACGGAACGAGGCTCAAGAAACGTGTTCAACAGGAGCATATGCCCGGCAGATTCGCGCCAACTCCAACCAAACGTTCGGCGTAGCTTTGATCCGAGATTTGAATTTGTTTCGTTACTCATAGCTGGCATCTATATTGGCAAAAGATTTGGTCTTGGTGTAAAGGATTATGTGTCACCTTAAAAGAGAAACAGATAGAAACTAGAAGAAAGAGTTGATTCTTTGCCCAATTTTAGGGCAACGGCCGTTTCCCCCAGAAACTAATAGGCCCAAGCGTTCTGTTTAAACAGTTCAATTTCTTCTGGCTGTATCACTTCTTTGGCATCAGACACATTTCCCACAACAATCTTTGAAGTATCTAACGCAGATTGTAAGCTTTTACTTGAGATCCATACATTTTCCCACAAATCTACCGTCTCCCCATTCACAATTTTGCATATCGATTCATCACTTGTAAACGGAATACCAATTGTTTTTGGCTGCGTGACTCGCTGCAGCCAAATCTCTAAATAGCCATTATATGGAACACGGGCCATCTTTTTACGCACTTTCATCCATAGCCTAGATTTCTCATCTGGAGATGCCAGGGAAATAAGATGACTCAAAATGCCTGCAACTGCTGGAAATGTAGCTGGTGAAACAAAACCTATGTCTGTAGCAATAGCAACCTGTACCTCAAGGTCATCGGGTCTTTCGCTATGTTTTGTTATCTTGGTATGAAATTCGCTAACCAAACGTCGAAGAGCTCCGCTATTTGGGAAACGCATTCCAAAAGAATGAAGCCTAAGCAACTGCTTTTGAATCGTCTTTGCATTTGCATCGCCAAGATCTTGTAAGTCAATTCCTGCCAGCTTGTCTGGTTTTATAGATCCTTCAACCACATTGCGGCTTAAGAAAGTCTTTGACACACCCAATTTCATTCCAACCGAACGTAGCTTATCGCTTATTACTTTTAAAATTTCTTCAGCTCGATCATCGCTGTTGGCAAAAATCCTATAATCATCCCGAAATCTCAAAATCCGAAAATCGTCCGGTTCACCTAATGCAGAGTTAATCAGCATATCGACATAGCCTAGAACTATCTCTGCAATAAAATCCATCAAAGCAGACCCCTGGGAAATACCGTTCGTTTGCCCATAACGACTTGCTTGAATATGCGAATCAATCTTATTACCTAAAAGAGAATTTTTTCTCTTATTCTTCTTAGCGTCTTCTAAGCCATGTAGTGCCCAAGAAATACTGTGAGTGTACAGAGAGCCATAACAGTCAATTACATCTGTATGAAGAACATGGCTAAATTCTAAAGAATAGCTCAATGATCGTTGTTCTACACTTTGCCACCAACTTCTAACCTGCGCCGCTGAATCACTTTGATGATCAAGTGACATGACAGGAGCACTGCAACAATCAACCGAACCGCCAGCAAAACTCGAAAATCGGCTAACAATGTGACTCCAGTTATCAGAATCACAAATAACTTCTACCAAAGAAACATAAATTGCTGGGTGGATTAGCTCATATGGTCTCCACGCTAGCCTGCCGTCTTTGTTTACAACGAAATTGTAATTTACACCTGGATATTCTCCTGGATTGGCTGACTTAAATGCAGTATAGCTATCTCCGTTTAACACAGATGCAACATCCTCTAGGATTGGTTCAAAACTCACGTAGTTCGGCACGTCTCCACTAAAGTAACTACTTCCTTTAGTAAAATATTTTCTTGCTTCCTCATTTGAAAGTTCAACTAGTTTCTTCATATATACCCATGTTCTGGCGTGATTCACGATTTATCAGAAAACATCAAAATATTAACACATAAAACGCCAAAACACGGCAGCATATGCAAATCGGTACGCCAGCAGATAATTTGAGGGAATTCAATAAGCTATGAGGTAATTGTCCAAAATGGTTGGCAATTGATTAGAATCAAATCCTAGTATCAGGGATAATACCGTTCCCCCCCCCAACATCTTCTCTAAATTAGAAACATTCTGCCGCCACACCTGCGGCCGATCCACATACAAACTGTTGTGCAAAATGGCCTGAATCACTTCCGCTTCCCCCACCTCTTCTACCACCGTCGCCTCTTGTTCATGGCGCGACAGCAGGCAGAGGATGATTTTTCGGGGACGTACGGCCGTTTCCCACACAAAATCAGGGTTGACGGCGCGCAAATCCACCCGGTACTTCGTCTCCTGGCGCACGACTTCTGGTTGGAGGAACGGCCGTAATTCCGGGAACTGATCCACCATATCGCCACGCAGCTTGGCCAGCCCCATCGGGTAGCCGTGCAAAAAACCATCGCCATCGACAAACACCATGCTGTCCGTGAGCAAGCGAAAGCCCGCCAGCGCCAGCCGCAGCGCCGTGGTGCTTTTACCCGTGTTGTGCGGCGCCAGCAGCAGCAGCGCCACCCCGTCCCGCACCAGGCAGGAGGCGTGCAGCATCCCATAACCATGCGAGATCACCAAATTGAGCAGCAGCGTGTGCAGCACACATTGGGCTACCAGTTCCGGTTTGGCAGCGAGTTGGGGGGAGAGAACGGCCGTACCCAACCGCCGCGACAAATCCAGATGCACCACGCCCCAACCGCCCAGCTGCATCATCAGCCAATCGGCGCTGCCGCTGTAGGTGATCTGCTGCATCAAGTCGTCCGGCGCGGGGCCGGGGGGCTGGCGCATGGGCTGCACCACAAGTTGCAGTGCGCCCAACGGCGCTTTGCTTTGCGCCGTTTTTGTATAATTTTGCAGGGCAAATTCAACTGCGGCCAACACCCCCACCACGTTGCTCTCCACCACCAGCGGATGACCAAACAGCCGCACTTCCTGCCTAAACTGGAGATTGTTGGTGCGGCGCTGCCAGAAATCTTCCAGGTCGCTCTCGTTCAATTGGGACAGCCAATCGTCGTTGGGAATTGTTGTCATGCAGAATGCTCCAGCGTGGGGCGCAGCCAAAACCAGTACAGCAGCCCGCCGCCGATGGCCGGCAGCCAGCCGCCCACGCCAAAAATGGCGGTCACCGTGGGCAAGTCGAGGGGCACCGTTTGCAGCAAAATGAGTTGGAGAACGGCCGTTCCCGCCAACACAACCACAAACGGCAGCGGTCGCGTCGCCAAATAAAAATTCAGCCAGATGACGGTGAGCCCCACGCCCAGCATCGCCGCGCCCATGCCGCCCAGCAGCGGGGCCGCCGCCGCATACGCTGGGCCGAGCGTCCAACCAATCAGCGGTGCGCCAAACAGGGTAAGAACGGCCGTTAAAATCACCGTCGGCAGGCTCACCACCACGGCCGTTTGCCACAGCAGTTTGTCCGGCAGCTGTTTGGCCGCCACCCGCGCCACCGCCCGCGGATACATGATCACAATCACCGCCCCGGGCAGCAGCAGCAAAATACGGCGCAGCAAAACGGCCGTGGCGTACAGCGCGGCATCCTCAGCAGGCAGCAGGCGGTTTACCCAGACCAAATCCAGGCTGAGCAGCGCCATGTACGCCGCGTAAGCCACCAGCGCATTCAGCGTCAGCGTGCTGGCGGACCAGCGATATTTTTGTAGACCGCCCCCTGAGCCTGTCGAAGGGGCCTCTTCGACAGGCTCAGAGGCCGCATTTCGCTGCCACGCCAAGCCGCCCAGACAAGCCAGCCCCACCAGCAGCGACACCACGCCGCCCAGCGGCATCGCCCCGATGGCCCCATTCAGGCCCAAACCGAGCGCCGAAATGAGCAGCAATCCCACAGCAAAACGGCCGACGGCGTAGCCCAGGCGCATCCCGCCAAACCAGCCAAAGCGGCGCTGCCCTTGCAGCATTCCAGCGACAACCGGCCGCGTTGTGGCAATCAAAATCATGAAGGCGGCCAGGGCAACGGCCGTTTCCGGCAAGTTCAACCAATCGGCCAACCGGCCACGCAGCAGCCAGACCAACAGCACCGCCACCAGCCCCACCAGCCCGCTGCGGCCTAAAAAATGGCGAAAAATGGCAAAATCGGTGTGTGCGGGCAGGTCTGTGGCGAGGCTGGCTTCGGCGACGTAACGGGCCACCACCGGCTGCATGACCGCCGCCGTGGTAAGGACCAACAGCAACAGGCTGTTGATTGTTTGCGCAGCGGCAAAATCGGCGGGCAGCAGCACGCGGGCCAGGTAGATGTGAAAACCGTAGTCGATGACGTTGGTCACGGCGTCGATCGCCAGCAAAAAGCTGGTTTGCTGCACGGCAGGTCGCTGCCGCCACGGGGTCCACACCGCACGCAGGTCGGTCATGCGTCCCCATCGAGCCGGTTGAAGAGGGAGGTGCTGTAATTTTGCCGCCGCAGCCGCCAGTAGCGTTCCCAGGTGAAATAAAGTGTGTCGCGGGCGATACGGCCGTACTGCCCCAGCGCTCGCCAAAAATGGCCCACACCGCGCCAAACGGTGCCGCTGCCGTACCTGCGCTGCAAATAATCCCGCCCCGGAAAGCAATAGTCCAGCAAATCCAGCAGGCGAATCGGCCGTAAAATAAACGCGCCGTTGGTGATGAGTAAAAATTTCCACAATTGATTGGGCGGCTGGCCGAGGTGAACGGCCGTTTCATACGCCACCACCTTCTGCATCACCCACCGCTTCACCCGGTTTGGCCCCACCACCGGCAGCGCCTCCAGCACCCAGGCGGGCACCGGCGCACGCAGATAGCCGTGGCACACCTGCAAAACCGCGCCCAAAATCTCCGCCGCGCCCCACGCCTTAGCCAGATCAACCGTCTGCGGCCAATCAATTTCGCTCTCGTGCTGCTTCACCACTTCGGCCACATCCACAAAATACATCAACATCCCATCCGCCAAAATGATGCGCGCCAGATCAGGACGATCCAGTACGCTGGGCAGGTAGATGGCGTGTTTCACCAGGTGAATGGCTAAACTCAGCAGCAAATCGGGCAGCGCCAGATCGGCCACGGGCGCACCGAGCAGCGTGCCGGGCGTCGTGCGATCCAACACCGCCTCGTAATCAATCGTCAGCCGCGTCAGGGGATGGTCCAGCGCCCAATGCACCTCGTACCACAGCCGTAAATCTTCGGTGCAGCGCTGCTGGTGCAGATGGTGCCGCGCGTAGTAGCGGTCGTCCATCAGGTTGGGCCAGTTTTGGCCAATTTCCATCTCGTCCAAAATGCCGATGCTGCCGTCCACGTCCCGCGCCCGCACCAGCACGTCAATGTCGCCGCCGGGGCGTACGGCCGTATTCCCGTAAATATTCTGCGAAACCGAGAGTCCTTTGAGAACGGCCGTCTCAATCCCCCGCGCCTGCGCCTTTTGCAGATAAATTTGCAGCGATTGGCCCATAACGGCCGCATCCTGCCGAAATTTGGCCGCCCCCTCTTGCAAACTGGCCAAATCTGCGGCAGGCAGCTCCGCTAAAACCTGGTGCGCCTCCAAAAAATCAAGCAGCAGCGTCTGCGCCCGGTTCCACAGCCCCACCCGTACCAACGCTGACCAATCGACCGCCTCAGGCAAAACGGCCGCTTCCGGGGCACGCCAACACACCGCACATTGCCAAAGCCAAATTTCATGCGGCTGCAAATTCGTAAAAAATGAATCCGATAGTTTCATAAGCGCGTACAAATTGTCGAAACGAGCAAACTGGTTATACTATTCACCATAGGTTCTGGCAAAAATGCCAACCGTTACCGATACTAGACAATCGCTCCAATCCAACTTAACAAACCAGGGAACGTTTGGAATGCGCCCAGAAACAGGTGATAAATTTGGTCAAAGGGAGGCACGTTACCGCCAGGTACGGCCCATTTCTTAATTTCAGGAGAAAACACATGTACAAAAAACCAGCAATCACCAAGCACGAAGAACTGACCCAGGTTACCTTCAGCAGCCATTAGTCAGTTGCCCCCAAAACAATTTTTAATTCAACAAACCAATTCCAACTAGCAGGAGAAGGTAAATGTACAAAAAACCAGCAATCACCAAGCACGAAGAATTGACCCAAGTTACCTTTAGCAGCCACTAATTCAGGTTCGCTGCCAAATCATTTGAGTAAAACCGCTGTACCGGTTGGTAATGTGCCTCTCTTTGACCAAGATTTAGATTTGCATGACAACCTCCACAGCCACGACCCAACACCTGCTTAACGCGCTCCGTCCGCAGCAAAATCCCGAACAATGGTTAGCCCAAACCCAACAGCTCAATTGGGATGATTTTGCCATCCGGGCCATTGCTTTTGGCCTGGCGCCTCAGATTTTTGCCCGGTTCAAGCAGTGGGATGCCAAAATCCCGCCCAAAGCACTGGCCAAGCTGGCCGTCACCCACAAAATGCAGGCCCAGCGCAGCGAGGCGATTTACGCCCAGCTGGCCCAACTGCTGCACGCCGCCGCTGCCGCCAATTTGCACCCCGTGGCCCTCAAAGGGGTGCATCTGGCCGCCTGTTACTATCCCGAACCCGCCCAGCGCCCCATGAACGACATCGATCTGCTGTTCCCGCCAGACGAACTGCCCCAGGCCGAGGCGCTGCTGCAAGAATTGGGCTACGGCGGCAAACACAAATCGGCCGAGGCGGGGGCGCGGGTGACCAAACACACCAGCACCTTCCGCCGCGAAGAAGCCGCAAAGCAAAACGCCACGCCCAACCCGTACCTCTCCGCCAGCCTGGACCGCACCATCGAACCGCACAGCTCGCTGGAGGAAAGCTGGTTTGGCCTGAAGGTGGACATGACGCCGGGGGTAAGAGCGCGGGTGGATACGGCCGTTCTCGCCCCCACCGCCCCCGCCTGCCACGTCCTCAACCCCACTGACCTGCTGCACCACATCTGCCTGCATTTCGCCTTCCACCTCATCCAGGGCGCACCTTCGTTTGTGCAGCTCACCGATTTGCTGGTGATTACCCAGAACGCAACCTCCGGGAGGTTCCTGGGATCATCAGGGTCATTTATCAAACCTCCCGGAGGTTTATTTTCGGCGGAGCGGGCATCCGAAGCTGCCCCGTTCGCATCTGAGGATGCGAACTCCGCCGTTCACAAAGTTGAGTGGGACACATTTTTGCAGCGCGTCGATGAAGCAAAAAGCTGGGGCTACGTGCTGGCAGCGCTGACGCTGGCGCAAAAACTGGTCGGTGCGCCGCTGCCGGAGCACATTTTGCCCAAACTGGCCGAGCAAACGCCCGCCAGCCTGCGCCAGCGCATCGCCCAGATGGACCTGGTCTACGTGCTGCGCCGCACCCAGCAAAAACCGCTCAACACCGTGGCCGACCGGCTGCAACGCGGCATCACCGATCGCATGGAGATTGCCCGCTGGGCACCAACCTGGGGTGAAAAGTGGCGCGTGTGGCAAACGGCCGTGCAGTTCACCCGCACGGACACGGCAAAGATGTTGCGCGAGTAAAAAATACCCCCTCCCTAACCCTCCCCCGTTGGGGGAGGGAACAAAGTCCCCCCTCCCTTTGGGAGGGGGTTAGGGGGAGGGAAAAACGGAGAAAAAAGTTTGAAACTATCCCGCCTGCTTTCACTCACCCTGGCCGTCGCTGGTGGCGTCGCCTCCCGCCGCGTCTTGCAGCGCCGCCAGCAGTGGGAAGCGCAAAACAACCGCATGGCCATCTGCGTCGATTTTGACGATGCCCAGGCCGCCGCCATCCGCGCCGGGCTGCCGCTGACCGAACTGGTGGAAATGCTGGCCAGCAACGGGGCCACCCACCTCTCATTGCCGGAGCTAACGCTGAACCGGCTGCGGCAAACCGGCCAGCTCACCCCACAAGCCCCGACCAAACCGCGTAGCGATGCGCCCCGCGTCGGCCATTGGAACTACCTGCACGGCCCGGAAAATCTGGTGCGCCACCTGGCCACCGAGCTGCGCGAACGGCTGCCCTACACCCAGGCCAGCTGCCACGACGCCCAAACGCTCGTCTTTGCCGGGGATTTGCCCACCGTGGGCGAAATCGGGCTGGGGTACGATGTGCCCCTGGCGCGGCGCATCCAGGCCAACGGGCTGGCGCTGCTGCCGCGCCCGGTCAGCTACGCCTGGCCCGAGAAAGAGCTGCTGGAGCGGACCTTGGGGCAAACGGCCGTTCTCAGCCCCCTCGTCGCCTTTGCCGGGAATATGATTTTGGGCCACGAAATGCACTTGGACGAAACCGTCGCGGCGATGGAAGATAACGATTTGTCGCTGGTCTACTTTGCCGAATCGCGCCACCAAAAAGGGGACTGGTTTGTGGCCAAGCGACGCGCCCCCCACGTGATTTTGGCCCACCAGTTCACGCCAGAGGATATGATTCCGCTGGATTTCCACGCCGCCAGCCACAACTGGGCCCACTTCGCCCGCGAACGGGGCATCCGACTGTGCTACGTGAACTTTTTCCGGGTTTTGCACGCCACCGCGCCGTTAGAGGGGATCGATTATGTGCACCACCTGAAGCACGCCCTGGAGGATGCGGGCTACCTCGTCTCGCGCGAGGTGGCGCTGCCCACACCGGTGCCTGCGCCAGACACGCCGGAGTTGGCGCTGGCGGGGGTGAGCGTGGCGGGCATTGGGGCAACGGCCGTATCCACCCTGCTCAACCTGCCCGAAGCGATCGCCCTGCCGCTGACCATTGCCGCCGCTGGCGGTGCCGCCGCCCTGCCGTTTGTGGAAGAACAGCGCAATCAGGCAGCCATCGCTCGCCTGGCCCATGCCCACGAGCACGACCACCATCACCACGACCACGAGCACGAGCACGAGCATGGCCATGACCACGGCCACCACCATCATCACCACGATCATGAGCACGACCACGGCCACGATCATGGTGATTTGGCCGCGCTATACCCGCCGTCTTACGCGCCAAAATTGATTGCCCTGGGGGCGACCGCGCTCACGCCCATTGCCGTCCAGCAGGCGGCCCGATTGGACGGCGCGGCGGGCTGGCTGGCAGGGTTGGCCTACCAGGCCACGGCGGCGGCGGCGCTGGCCAGCAGCACCAGCGGGCAGGAGTATCAGCTGCGCATTGAGGCGTACAAAGGGTTTAATCTAGATTGGCTGGTACCGCTGGCAACGGCCGTTTTCCAACTCCCCCACAACGGGACAAAGGCAGCCGCCTGGGCTGTGCTCGCTGCGGCTTACCTGGCGGCGCGGCAGCAAAACCTGGATGTGCTCTCGGCCCTCGATCCGGGTCATGCGGAGGGGCATACCCACCACATTTCGGCGGCGATGGCCGCCATCGGCGACCTCCAGATGGCGATCGGGCCAAAACCGGCGCGCAAGTGGGCCGGCTTAGGACCAGCAGCAACGGCCGTTTCGCTCGTGTTGGCCAATCGGGGATACAAAACTGGGGCGGTGGCAACGGCCGTACTCGGCACCGTTGGCCAAACAATGGGCCTCGTCGGCTTCCGCCACCCCGAACGCGCCCTGAAAGACACCTTGCAGCAAGCCGCCCCCAGCTTCGCCATCGGCGCGGGCGTAGGGTTATTGGCTTTGCTCCTCAGAGACAAATCATAGTTCTGATTTTTATCAACAGATTTTTATGAAACTCCCAAAATCAGCCAGCAATACGCGTTTTTGCCACATTCCGGCAGGGCCGTTTGTCTATGGGCCGGAAGTGTGTTACGAGCGGCTAGAACAGTGCCCGCCGTTGAAGCCGCAGCAAACCGTGGAGCTGCCGGAATTTTGGCTGGCGGAATTTCCGGTGACGTATCGGCAGTGGCGCGAATTTTTGCAGGAGACGGGGCACACCTGGACGGGCAGCTGGTACGCCGTTGTACCCGGCTGGCGCGGCACTTTTTTACGGGCATATGCGCCCGTCGCCGCCTACCCGGCAGGGCACGACGATTTGCCCATCGTGGACGTGACGCAGGCAGAGGCGTACCGGTATTGCGGCTGGCTATCCGAAAAGCTGAGGGTGGAAGTGACGTTACCCACGGAGTTTCAGTGGGAAAAGGCCGCACGGGGGGAGGACGGCCGTTTCTACCCCTGGGGCAACCAGAAACCACGACCGGAAATCCAGTGGCAGGCCACGTTTCCGGTAAAACCCGCCACGTATTTGTTCAGTCTGCTGGTCAAACCGCGTCGCGAGTGGGCGCGGGCGGGCTGGTATTGGCGTAATGGCTACCCGCTGGCGGTGGGCGCGCTTGCGCAAAACGTGTCGCCCTACGGCTGCATGGACATGAGCGGCAACATCTGGGAATGGACCAGCAGCCGGTACAATCCCACCCTACCCGATTTTCACGTGGTGAAGGGCGGCTCGTGGGGCTACACCATTCACCACGCAGCGTGCAACGTGCGCAGCGCGTGCAGCGTCACCACCCCCAGCCGGGAATATCACGCGCAGGGAACGGGTTTTCGGGTGTTGGCACTGGGGGAACCGGAGTTAGTGAAAAGTGATGAGTGAAAAGTAGAAAGTGAATAGTGATAAGTGGTCACTTTTTACTTTTCACTCAAAATGAAGAGCCGCAGCCGGGCAAACGGCCGTTAGCGCTGCACAAAAACGATTGATTCGATGGCCAGGCTTAGCCGGGACGGATCTTGGTCGCTGAACGGGTACGCATCCGGCAGGGCCAATATCAGCGCATTCACGGTGTTGGGTAAAAAGAGGGCCGAATCCAGGGAAAAAACGGCCGTTTCTGCCGCCAAGCCCGGCTGCTGCACAAACACGGTTTCGGCCACAAAGGTTCCATTCAACCAAATTTGCACCCGCTGCCTGCCAAATGCGGCCGTTTTCAGCTCAAGTTCGTACACCCCCGACGGCACCTCCCCCAGCTGAAACAAAACGGCCGCTTCGTCGCAAAACAGCTCGCGGTGACGGGCGCGGTCGTTGTCAAGGGGTGCCCAACCGATGAGAGCGGCGGGGCTGTGGTTGGGCGCGGGGATATTGTGAAGGGTAACGGCCGTGGCTAAACTGTACCCAATTGGCTCATTGAACTGATACGGCCGTAACACCCCGGCCGCCGCCACAATTTGCCGGGTGCGCTGGGCAGCCATCTGGCACAGGCTGCCGTTGCTGGCGGCAAACTGCGGATAGCGCCAGCTAAACAAATCGCCCCATGCCCCTGTGTACGGCGGAGCGGGCTGGTGACTGGCGACGGCATTCCACAACGCCGTGCTGTAGTTGTAGAGCCCCTGGTAGCTGTGCAGCCAAATGCCAAACAAGCCCAAAACCAGGTAAGCAGCGGCCAATCTTTGCCGCACGACAGCTGGCTGCTGGCAATTTTGCCGCCACGCCAGCAGCGTCAGCAAAAAAAACGCCAGCATCAGCTCGGTGAGAATACGCGGACCAAAGGCGTCGCCGCCCCACCAGACGGTGCCGCGCAGCACAACCGTTAAATGCAGGCCAATCCAGCCCAGGCAGAGCCAGGCCAGCGGCCGCCGCCACAACCAGCGCGGCAAAAACAGGAGCAAAACGGCCGTTGGCCCATACACAAACAAGCCCCGCCCGGAACTGAACAAAACGCCCAGCAGCGCCACCCAGCCCGGCCCCCTGTCTACGCCCAAACGAGCGGCACTGTAATAAATGGGCAGCCAGCTGCCAAATACCAGCTTCGACCAGAGCAGGAAGAGAGCGAGGAGCGTGGCGGCGGTAACGGCCGTCACGACCAGTTCACGAGCTTGAGAAGAAAAAATCAAAGATTTCGCCGATTTAGAAGATTCTTCGATACCGCTGTGGCCGGTGTCCTCACCGTGCCACCTGGCGCGATAAGCTAACAGCACCAAAACCGGCAAAATGAAAGCCGCAGCGGCCGCGCGGGAAAAGTAGGCCAGAAAAAGCAGCAGCCCCAGCCAGAACGGGTGAACAGTTTTAGACAAGCCCATTTCCCTGCGCAGCAGCAGCAACAGTGCGGCGGCAATTGCCAGGACAGAGAAATTAATGCTCCACAGCGCCGTACCCATCGTGCTGATGAGCGGGCTGCCGAGGAGGGAAACGGCCGTAATTACTAACCCCGACCGCCACGGCACAAAGCAGCGGGCCATGCCCGCCATCAGCCACAGCAGCACCACCAGCGACAGCGCCGAGAGCAGTCGCTGGGCGTTGATGTTATCGGCGGCGAGGCGCATATCCCAGCCAACGAACCGGGCCACAGCCACAAACGGCACCGATAGCAGCGAAGGGCCAGCGGGAAAGTAGTTGTAGAAACTGCCGTTCCGCTCAACAATATTGAAGTTCTCGGCAAAGTTGGCTGGCTCTCCCCAAATATCATCATCAGCGTAGGCATCCAGGGCGATGGTGCCGTTGTCCAGAACAGATTGGGAGACAATGAGCGTGTAGCGTGGATCAGAACCGGCACCGTAAGTGAGGCCGCGCCACGCCAGCAGAAAAACGAGTCCGCTCAAAAGCAGGAAGATGGCAAGGGAAACGGCCGTAAAAAAAGGCGTGTCCTTTGAATTATCATTCCGGTTAACTATACTCAGGCTCGGCATGAGCGATTATACCTTGCGACCCGAACTTCCCCACGAAAAATTAGCCGCTGTGACCAACACGCTGGCCTGCTGGCTGCCCGGCAGCCTGGCAGATTCGGCGCTGGCAAATTGGACCCTGGCCGAATGGGAAGCGGCCGAATGGGTGGTGTATTGGCAAAATGCCCTGCCCTGGCTGGCAAATCGGGTAGCGGAAAGTGGCATGATGCTGCCAGAGGGGGTGAACGGCCGTCTCCAGGCCATCAACCACGCCAGCCGGGAGCGCACCAAAGTGATGCTGGACGCCTGCGTCGAGATTTTGGCGGCGTTCAAGCAGGCGGGCATCGAGGTGATGCTGCTCAAGGGAGCGGTGTTGGCCCCGATCATTTACACCGATCCAATGCAACGGCCGTTGGCCGACCTGGATTTGCTCATCCGCCCCCAAGATGTGGCCGCCAGCCGGGCAATCATGCTGCACCAGTTGGGCTACCGCTACTACTCCCGCAGCGCCGAGGACGAGGTGTACCTGCGCGGCGAGCGCCAAGCGAATATTTGGGCACCCGACAATGTGCATCCGGTCGAGGTGCATTTTACGCTGCGCGAGGAGTATGCGGGCATTGGCTATGAGCTGGCGGAAGTAATGTGGCGGGAGAGTGCGGAACGGCCGTACTGGCAAAACACAACCGCCCGCATCCCCACCCCTGCCGCCCTGCTGCTGCACGTTTGCGCCCACACCACCAG
Organism: Anaerolineae bacterium; assembly: GCA_020848035.1. Classification (GTDB taxonomy): domain Bacteria; phylum Chloroflexota; class Anaerolineae; order Promineifilales; family Promineifilaceae; genus Leptofilum. The sequence goes on from JADLAX010000012.1 coordinate 39,884, forward strand.
CGATTGGATCATCCAACGCGGCCGTCTGATGCACATCGACGACATCCGCCAGCTTTGCGCCGCCATGCAGCCTGCCGACTGGCAAACATTTAGCCAATTGGTGCAGCCCAGCACGGCTCGCTTCATTTATCCCGCGCTAGCGTTTGTGGGCAAATACACCCAACTGACGATTCCGTCCGACACGCTAAATTGGCTACGCGAAAATTGCCCGCCCGCCCTGCTGGACTGGCTGGCCCATACCGAACTGGCCGAAGCGTCCGAGTCGAACCCGACCAACCGCAGCGGCATCGGCCTGGACATTGCCCGGCGGCTGGCCCGTTCCCGGCTGGACATGATCCGCTTCTGGCTGCGCTCCTTCTTCCCGCGCCGCTACAACCTGGCCAAACGCTACCCCAAACTGGTGGAAACGCCGTTTTGGTGGCTGGGGTATTTGCTAATCAATCTGGACCGGGCGAGGCACATGGGTGGAAAATTTCACCGCGGAGGACGCGGAGGGCGCGGAGGAGAATGAGATGAAGGAGAGGTTGGACGGTATTACGGAGCAAATTATTGGCGGGGCTATTGCGGTGCATAAAGCGTTGGGACCAGGATTGCTGGAATCTGCGTATGAAGCCTGTTTGGTATACGAACTGCGGCAGCGTGGTTTAAAAGTTGAACGACAAAAAGAGCTGCCAATTATTTATGGCGAAGTCAAACTCGATTGTGGCTATCGCCTGGACTTATTCGTGGAGGACTCAGTGATTGCTGAGTTGAAAGCGGTCGATCGGCTTGCCTCAATTCATGAAGCGCAACTGCTCTCCTACCTAAAATTGGCGAACTGCCGCCTTGGGCTTCTCATAAATTTTAACGTAACCCTGCTCAAACGAGGCATCCGCCGCCTGGCCAACAACTTATAAAACTCTGCGCCCTCCGCGCTCTCCGCGGTGAAAAAAATGACTGAAATCATCAAAGTCACCAACTTAAGCAAGACGTACCAAAGCCGGGGCAAGGTGGTAACGGCCGTTTCCCACATCACTTTTTCGGTGCGCGAGGGCGAGCTGTTTGGCCTGTTTGGCCCCAACGGCGCGGGCAAAAGCACGATTGTGCGTATGTTGACGACTTTGCTGGCACCGACAGGGGGAACGGCCACAGTCAACGGCTTCGATGTGGTGCGACAAGAGATGCAGGTGCGGGCGTCGATTGGGCTGGTGACGGCGGATGAACGGTCGTTTTACGGCCGTCTGACCGCCCGGCAAAATTTACAGTTTTACGCCGCCATGCAAAACGTGCCGCGTCGGCAAATTGCCACGCGCATTGGCGAAGTCCTGGACATCTTTGGTTTAACTCACAAAGCCAATGCGCCAACCCAATCGCTCTCCACCGGGCAAAAGCAGCGGCTGAACATCGCCCGCGCCCTCATCCACAATCCACCCATTTTGTTTCTGGACGAGCCGACCAAGAGCATGGACGTGCAAACCAGCGACTTTGTCAAGGCGCTCATCCGCGACGAGCTGGTGAACCGGCAGGGCAAAACGGTGGTGTTCATCAGCCACGAGCTGTACGAGATGGAAAATTTTTGCGACCGGGTCATCATTTTGGCCAACGGCACCGTGCAGGCGGTGGGCACGCCCGCCGAGCTGGGGGCGCGGCTGCCCCGCCGCGCCCTGTTCCGATTGGTCGTCGAAGGCAATCCCGAGGCGCTGACGCAAAGCTGGCAGGCGCTGCACGGCGTGGAGTCTGTGACGGAAATCTCACGCGGCGCAACCCAGACGACGTTTGATATTGCCCTGGCGGATGAGCGGGTTTGGTTTGGGGTGTTGGCGGTGATTGAGGAGGGAAACGGCCGTCTCGAATCCTACCACCGCGCCGACGACGAATCCCTGCGCCGCATCGTGGCCCATTTTAGTGGAGATTAGAGATTGGAGACTGGAGATTAGAGATTGGCAATCTCCAGTCTCCAGTCTCCAATCTCCTAAAAATCGCATGCAAAAGCTACTCGCCTTAATCACCCACAACTTTCGCCTGGCCTGGGCGTACAAGCTGAACTTTGTCACCCGCTACCTGGGGATGATTATTTCGGTGCTGCTCTTTTTCTTTTTGGATCAGCTTTTGCAGCGTGGCGGCGCGGGCCAGGTGGAGGGCGGTACATACTTCACCTTTTTGATCATCGGCGGGGCCTTTTCCAAGTTTTTGGAGCTGAGCAGTCACGCCTTTTCCGCCAATCTGCGCGAGGAGATGCTGCAAGGCACCATCGAGCCGCTGCTGGTGACGGCGACGCCAGTGACGCTTGCGCTGCTGGGCCCGTCGTCGTGGATGCTGCTGGAGGGGGTGCTGCTGGTGCTGATTCAGCTGGGGGTGGGTACGGCCGTTGGTGCCGATTTCTCACAGGCGAATTGGGGAACGGCCGTCCTCGTCCTGCTCGTTTCGCTCTCCAGTTTAATCAGCTACGGCATTTTTTCGGCGGCGTTTGTGATTGTGTTTAAGCGGGGCGACCCGATGAACTGGTTCATCAACTCGGTGGCCTACGTCTTTAGCGGCGTTTTTTTTCCGGTGGAACTGCTGCCCGGCTGGCTGCGGATCATCAGCTATGCCCTGCCGTTTACCTACGCTTTGCGCGCCCTGCGCGGGTCGCTGATGCGCGGCGAGACGGTGGTTGAGGTTGGCGGGGACTTGCTGGTGTTGGGGGGATTTACGGCCGTACTCCTCCCCCTCTCTTTCTTCGCCCTGCGCTACGCCATCCGCCACCTGAAGCAGACCGGAGAGTTGGCACACTATTAGTTGATGGTTGGTGAGTAGTAACAGCCAAGGTCTCACTTAAAACGTTGATGCCAATGCCTGGCCAGCTAAATCCTGTCGCAGTTGGGAATGGGCAATCATGGGCATCGACTGCAGAAAGAACAAAATGGTACGCGCGTCGAGTCTTATGTACATACATCCATCGGGGAAATTTTAGGAGAAGTTACTAATGAATGATCCGCAACCATTTAAGCCAGGACCTATCCTCACGCAGATCAGTCCGCAAGATGTCCTAAGTTCATCCCCTTGGCACTTAATCCGCATTCTTGTTGTCTCAGTTTTTGCTGTCGAACTGGCAATTATGCTCCTGCTTGAGCCACTTCTTTTCGATATAGATACTTCGTTTTGGGAAAATCTATTCGAAGGGTTGCTTGACGCTTCGCTTCTCTCATTCGTCGTATTTCCTATTCTTTACTACTATGCGTTTAAACCATTGGTCATTCTTATCGAGCGGTACCAACAAACAGAACGTGCCCTGGACACTGTAAACACCTTTTTAGAAATAGTGTTCGCCAGTCTTACCGATGGCGTGATTGTAGTAAATAAAGCGGATTACCACATAATGTCATGCAATCGCATGGCCGAGAAACTTTTGGGCCAGCCGCAAAGCCATTTAATCGGGGGGAATATTCAGCTTTTTCTCAATCTAGATGAAACTGATTGGTTCAGATTACAGGGTGAAATCGAAACGAGTCTGTCCTCGGGAAGAATTTTTCGGACAGAAATAGCTCTAAACCCGCGGAAAGAGCTTGGATATGTAGCAGAACTTACGGTCAACCGGATCGAGTCAGCCTATGAAGCAAACACGTTACAGGTCTATGTCGTTCGAGATATCTCCGAGAGAATTAAGTCCCAGGAACAGCTTCTCCTACAGACAACAGCCCTTGAAGCTGCAGCAAATGGCATCATGATCACCAACAATGATGGTCTCATAGAATGGATCAATCCAGCACTCATGGAAATGACAGGGTTTTCCTTTGAAGAACTGGTTGGGAAAGACGCCAGGATTTTCAACTCAGGTTCTCATGAGACGAAAGATTCTAGTGCCATATTTCAAGCCATTCAAGCTGGTAATGTGTGGTCTGGCGAATTGATGAATCAGCGAAAAGATGGCTCATTTTATATTGAACACCAGTCTATAGCCCCTGTACGCAACAAAAATCATGAGATAACCCATTTTATTGCCATAAAAGAGAATATTACAGAGCGAAAACAGGCAGAAATCCAGATGCAACGGCGTAACCAAGAGCTGGTGATGCTTGGTCAATTGGGACAATCGGTGGTATCGAGTTTGGAACTGCCGCATATTCTAGCTAATGTCATTGTCCAGGTAATGCCGCTAATAGGCGCAGAATGTCTATCAATTATTTTGCGTGAAGACGATCATTTAACGTATGCCGCCACGGCAGGCCAGGAAACAGAGATGATGCAGGGAGCGCATGTTTCTATCGATAAGGGAGTACCTGGAGAAGTGCTGCGTACAGGGCAGTTGGTACATGTGACCGGAAACAATAGCAAGTTTAATTTATCCGATAATGGTCCTTGCAGTCCCCAGTCACTCATCGCCGTACCTTTAGCACTCGGTCACAATCAACTGGGACTCATTCAGGCAAGCCACCGGCAGCCACAAGCCTTTGATGACGGGAGTATTCGCACTTTGATGACGGCCGCCAACTGGGCTGCTATTGCCATAAGCCACGCTAACCAGTTAGAAGAAATTCGTCACCAGCTAAATGAGGCAGCGACGCTGGCGGCCATTAATCAATCACTTAATGAAACGCTCGATTTGGACAACGTTTTACAACTCATTGCCGACTCAACCCCCAAGCTGCTCAACCAGGCAGATGGTGTTGTTATCCATCTGCGAAATGACAGTGAAAATTTTCTTACACCGGCTATTTGGAGTGGTCACTCAGTTAAGGATTATTCTTCTCTTTTTCTGGAACTCAATAAAGGTCTGGTTTATGAAGTATTTCGCGAGGGGAAACTGATCAATTTGCCTGATGTCAGTCAAACGCCATATGCTGACACGTTCCCGCATAGCGATATGCCTGCCTCACTGGTGATTGTGCCCTTAAAAAGTGGCAGTCACCAATTAGGTACGATCATTGTGCAAAACCAGACCAGGCCCCATGCCTTTACAGCGAAGGATGAGCGCCTGCTGCTGCGTTTGGCGGATTCAGCAGCAGTAGCCATCAACACAGTCAGGCTTTACCAATCAGAACGAGCACAACGACAACAGGCCGAATATATGGCTCGAACGGCCGTTGCGCTTAGCCAAAGCCTGGAAATGGATGAGGTGCTGTCAACAATCCTCAAGCATGCTTCAGAAATAGTGGAGGGGTTGGAAACGGCCGTTTTTTTGCTGCGTGATGACCGAATCTTCCGTTCCCAGTACAGCCAATCGGCCAAACCAAACCGACAACTTTCCCTCGTTTTACAAAAGCTTGTGGCCCCCGATGGGATAAATGCTTCACCGTCACTCAAGCGTATAATGAAAACCGGCAAACCAACGTTCATTATCAATAACCCGGAGCATGACGCAGTTGAAGTGAACTTAAGCACCCCCAATCAGCCCGTGTGTGTGGCTGCCCCGCTACGTATCACCGCAGAAACCGCCGGGTTTGTGATATTCCAGAGTAATAAGCCAGGTATCTTTAACCACTTCACGATGAGCCAGATAGAACTTTTGGCTTCTCAAGCCTCCTTAGCCGTGCAAAACGCCCTTCTTTTTAATGATCTGAGTGAAATACTAAAAAAAGAACAGTCGACCCGGGCTCAGTTGGTTCAGGCACAAAAGCTGTCAGCGTTGGGGCGTATGGTAGCCTCCGTAGCACACGAGCTGAATAATCCTTTGCAGACCATCAAAAATTGCTTATTCTTAATACAGCAAGATTTAGGAGAAGAAACAGATACACAAGCTTATCTTGAGATGGCTTTGTCAGAGTCCAACAGACTGACAAATTTAGTGGTGCAGCTGCGGGACGTTTATCGCCCAGCCAGCAGCGATAAACCGCATCAGGTGTCCTTGTCAGACATTATTGGACAGGTATATTTGATCTTACGGCAGCATCTCAAACAAAATAACATTAATTACCTGTTTACCCCCGCTGATTCACCGTTGTGGGTTTTAGGCGATGCGAATCAGCTAAAACAAGTGGTTATCAATATCTGCCTGAATGCTATAGATGCCATGTTACCCGATGGGGGAACGTTGTCTCTATTTCCTGTAATGAAACAAGACAAAGTAGGGGTGGCGATCCAGGACACCGGTATAGGTATCGCTGAAACTGATAAAGAAAAATTGTTTGAGCCTTTCTTTACGACCAAGGATACAGGATCTGGCTTAGGGTTAGCGATTTGCTATGATATTATGCAAAAATATGATGGGTATATTGATGTGCAAAGTTCGCCGGGCAAGGGATCAACTTTCACAGTTTGGCTGCCTGCGCTGACAGAATAACCGTCGAGGATGTTTGTTATGGATTCCAAATATTCCATCTTGATCGTTGATGACGAACCCAATTTAGGAGCTACGTTAAGCCTTATCTTGCAGCGTGAAGGGTATACCGTAACCACTGCGGGCAATGCCGAAGAAGCTCACGAAAAACTGCGAATAAATCATTTCGATCTTGTTTTTTTAGACATAAAAATGCCTGGAAAGAGCGGCCTTATCCTTTTAACCGAGGTTAAACAGCTCTTCCCAGATTTGCCTGTTTTGTTGCTGACCGCCTTCGCCAGTTTGGACTCTGCCATCGAGGCGGTGCGGCGCGGTGCAGCCGACTATCTGCTAAAACCAATTGATCCGGCTCAAATATTGTCGCGCGTCAAGCAAGTCTTGTTAGCGCAGCAACCTCACCGCCGCCGCGTTATCATGAACGAGATGCAGCGCCTGCTCGGTGAACTTCACCAGATTGATGGCTTAAAAACTCAACCGGTGCCAAAATATGCCGCTCCAGATGTAAACCCCGAAAGATATTTGCAACGCGGTCCTTTTATCCTCGATTTATATGCTCGCGCGGTCTCCTTAAATGGCGAGGAACTATCATTAACCCCCACAGGTTTTGACTACTTAACCGTGCTGCTTCGCTTTTCACCCAACACGTTGGGGTATCAGAAGCTGGTAGTAGAAGCGCAAGGTTATGAAATCACGCCCATTGAAGCAAAAGAAGTAACCCGGTGGCGAATTCATGAACTGCGCAAAGCGATTGAGAGCGATTCGCGCAATCCCCGTTTTCTCATCACGGTACGTGGCAAAGGATATCGCCTGGTTACATAAACTTTCGATTCAGAACTATGGCCTTTGAAACGCAGCAAGGGTACCTTCTTGGTCCACTAAAAAGAGCCAACCATCGCCGAGGGTGAGAGGGACGCGGGCGCGCGGTTGGGGCGTCGTTTGCCAGCGCAGAGCCCCGTTGGTGAGATCGAGGGCGTAGAACCGGTTGTCATTACCTTGAAAATAAGCAAAGTTATCATCGAGCGTCGGTTCGGTGCGGGGAGCGTTAAACACACCGTCGAGCTGCGTTTGCCATACGGCCGTTCCCGTTTCACCGGCCACCCCATGCACAAACCCGTTGTCGCTGCCAAAATAAAGCACGCTGTCCTGCTCGCTAAAACCAGGCGACCAATTTTCTGTCGGATACTCCCAACGGAGTTCACCGGAACGGCCGTCCAAGCCGTAAACCATATCCGTATACGCCAGCAAAAATAGAGTGTTTGCATCCGCTGCAAGTGATTTGATGAAACCGTCCTGCCGTTCCGTTTGCCACTGCAATTCCCCCGTGACCTGATCAAAAGCGTACAGACGCAATAAGCCGCCCTCTTCTACATCGGTTTCTGGCTGCAAGAAGCTGCCACCCACAAACAGCTGGAGCCCATTACTGGCAGGCGTGGTGAGGCTGTAAACGGCCGTTTCCTGAGCCCACTTTACCTCCCCAGAATGAATCGCGACAGCATACACCCAGGCGCTGCCCTCGGGATTAGGCGTGATGCCTGGACCGACAAAAGCGGTACCCGCGAATACCGTATCCGCCGTTAGCCGGGGAGCCCAAAGAAGATCGCCTACCAACGGCAGCTGCCACAGCAGCATCCCGTTCACCGGATTTAGAGCGGTCATTTGCCCTGGGCTGCCCACCACCACCACCGATTCATTAGCCGCCAGCGAACGGGGCCAAATGCCAGTGGGTAACCTCACTTCCCACCTGGTAGCTCCAGTAGCAGGATCAAGGGCGAAGACGGCCGTATCTACAACCACAAACAGATTTCCGGCGGCATAGGCGGCTGGCCCTTTTAACCCGGTGCCAAACGGCCGTTGCCAGATAAGCTCTGGCAAAGCGGTAGCTTCTGTCGCCAGAGACGAGACTGAGGGTGTGGGTGAAACGGCCGTAGCGTGGGAAGGCACGGTCGCTCCAGACTGTGCCGACGGCGCAGATGCACAGCCAAGCAGCAGCGACATCACGGCAAAAAACAGCACCCAATAACGCACATAGCACCTCAACCAGGCAAGGAAAGAGTGGCCCAATCTGGGAGATCGGACCACTCCACACCACAATCAACTAATCATCATCAAACGACAGGTTTGCCAGAAAATCTACCAGCAAATCAATCTCTTCGGCCGTAAGTTTGTCGCCAAAGTTTGGAGGCATCGTGTTCACCTGGTCTTCAAACCCTGGCACTGTGAACTTCTGTGGCTCAAGAATGGACTGACGGATATATTCTGGGCCACTCAACCCTGAAATGCGCGTCGCGGCATTCTCGGCCAGCTCGTCCCAACCAGGGCCAATCTTACCGCCTCGGCCAATCGCTTCGATGCGATGGCAGGCAAAGCAGCCCGCTTGCTCAATCACGGCAATAGCGGCCTGGTCGCTTTCCGAAATCTGCGTAGCGACCTGACTACGGATGTAGGCAATCACTTGCCATCGCTCTGTCTCCGTCAGGTATGTTTTCCAGGCAGGCATCGCCGAGAAGAATGGAGCCTGGCTGCCCCCTTCACTGATGCGCCAGAACAGATAAGAATCCGTGATGAATGGCAAACTCATGAGAGAAGGGTCTGTCAAATTCACCGGGCGCGGCTTGAGTCCTTGACTAAAGATTCCCTGCCCATCAAGCTTTGTACCATGACATGCATAGCAATCGTTATCGTCGTACACAGCTTTCCCGGCCGCCACAGCGGCTGAGTCGTTGGCCAACGGATTGCTCAGCGCTGCGTAGGCAAGTGGAATCTTGGCCTGCCATTCTTCCAGGCGCACCTCCGGTAAGGTCGGCACCTCCGGCACCGCCGTAATGGGCAGCGGCACGGCTTCTCGAATCACAGTCGTGCGGGTGAACACATCCGTCAGCGTCGCGTGCACCGCCAGCCCGGCCGAGAACACAGCCAGCACCGCAAATAGCAAGAAAAGGATGTTGCGCAGGTAGTCAGCGCGGTTGGCCTGCGTTTCTGGCTTACCCAGCTGCACGGCTGAACTAAAGCCCATCGCCACACCAAACACCACCGTCAACATGCCAAACAACGCCAGAAACATTGGTGGGTAGACAGGCTCGGTTACCGTCTCGGTAATTGTGGCCTGTGGTATTTCTGGCTGGCTGGGCGACGTGTCGGCTTCGTCAATGGTTGAGACGGTTTCTAGAGGAGCCGCTGGGACAACGGCCGTTGCCGCACTTACCGGTTGGGGTTCCAGACCACCGGTCAGATACCCCGCCCGAATCAGCGGTCCGTCTCGATTTGTCTCTTCAATGTCAAATTCCCAGCCAGGCGGCATCCGGTTGTTGCGCAAACGGGTCCGCAGCTTGGAATTCTCCCAATCGCCAGGCAGCACAATCGGCACCCCTGGCGGATCAGATAACACGTCAGCACCCAGCAGAATGCCCTCGTGGCTGCCCAGATTCATTTCGTGCCGCGAATCTTCGGAGTTGTCAAAATGGCATTCTGTACACGCCTGGGAACCTTCAAACCAGGCGTCTTCCGTAGTAAACAGCGGCAGAACGTCGGCCTCAAAGCTGCCGGAATGCTCGCTGCCAGTGGTATCGGTCCAGGCGAAAGTGCCATCCGGTGCCCCCGCCTCTACCCAGGCACCAATTAGTTCCACGGCGTAGACGTTGCCGCCATCATGTTCCAGCAGGGGGCCATCCCGGTTGGTTTCTTCAATATCAAATTCCCAGCCAGGCGGCATGCGGTTGTCACGCAAACGGCCGCGCAAGGTGGAATCGTTCCAATTTCCGGGAATAATGATCGCGACGCCTGGCGGGTCCGACAGCACATCACCGCCTAACAAAATACCTTCGTAGCTGCCCAAATTCATTTCGTGGCGCGAATCCTCGGAGTTATCAAAATGGCACTCCGTGCACGCCTGTGAACCCTCGAACCAGGTGTTTTCCGTGGTGAACAGCGGCAAAACCTCGGTGGCAAAGGTGCCTGCACAAACCGCACCATTGGCGTCGACAAACTCAAAAACGTCGCGTTCGGGGGCACCCGCATCTACCCAGGCGCCAATCAGATCTACGGCATACACTTCACAGCTGTTATCGGTGGCGGGGCTGGCTAAGGTGCCTACGGTCACTATCGGTCCATCTCGATTGGTTTCTTCGATATCAAATTCCCAACCAGGCGGCATCCGGTTGTTGCGCAATCGTGCCCGCAGCGTCGAATTCTCCCAGTCACCGGGCAGCACAACCGGCACCCCTGGCGGGTCAGACAACACGTCGCCACCCAGTAAGATACCTTCGTAGCTGCCCAGATTCATTTCGTGCCGCGAATCTTCAGAGTTGTCAAAATGGCATTCTGTGCACGCCTGGGAACCTTCAAACCAGGCATCCTCCGTCGTAAACAGCGGCAGGACGTCAACCTCAAAACTGCCGGAATGCTCGCTGCCATTGGTATCGGTCCAGGTGAAAGTGCCATCCGGTGCCCCGGCTTCTACCCAGGCACCAATTAGTTCCACGGCATAGACGTTGCCCCCATCATGTTCCAGCAGGGGGCCATCCCGGTTGGTTTCTTCGATGTCGAACTGCCAGCCGGGCGGCATGCGGTTGTTGCGCAAACGTGCTCGCAGCGTAGAGTTTTCCCAATCACCCGGCAGCACAATCGGCACCCCGGGCGGGTCAGATAGCACATCCCCCCCCAGCAGGATGCCCCCATAGCTGCCCAGGTTCATTTCATGACGCGAATCCTCTGAGTTGTCGAAGTGGCACTCAGTGCATGCCTGCGAGCCTTCAAACCAGGCACCTTCGGTAGTAAAAAGGGGCAGTACATCTGTAGTGAAGTCAGCGACACACGCTTCGTTGTTAAGAGAAATGAAGGGGAAACGGCCGTCCATCGCCCCACCATCTACCCAGGCACCAATCAAATCAACGGCATAGATAGCGCACTCACCGCTGCCTTGCTGCCGGGTGGCAGCAGAAGCCAGGTTGTAGTTTGGATGGAGAGAAGAGGAAACGGATGTTTCCAGCGAATCATTAATGGCGGCGTTGGTTGGTTGCAATCCCCACCAGCCTAGCGCGCTACAAAAAACCCCCAAACCAATCAGCCAAAAGGAAACTCTTCTCATGGACACTGCCTCCTGTTTTAATTGCCCGACGACTTATTGACCAAAAACACAAAAATGAAAGCTGCTTTCTGTAAACGAGCTACAGGTATACAAAATGGGTTTCGGATCAGAGGTAAGACACAAGCAAAGAAGTCGCCAAAATTTTTGCCTGTGTCTAAATATGTTGCAGTTGATAACAGCGTTATACACCTGTTGGGATGCTGAATGAGGTGAGTTGCCTTTGCTTCTCAATGGAAGTAAATTCTCGCCAAACAAATTGTAAAGCCTAGCTGTGGCCTAAAGAATTGAGTTTTATGGGGAAATATTTAGAAAAATTGTAGGGCAAACCTCAAGCTCGCCCGAATAGACTGTTATTTTGCAGAAATCAAGTAAGATAGAAGCACGATCAACACCTGATTTCAACTTGTGGAAGAGGAAAAATCGAATGGCCCAATCAATGTTAACTTTAAGTAACGTTCAAGTTTCCCCTGACTCCCTGCCACAGCAGCCCTCCGACGCCAGCAGCACCATCTTTCTCATCAATTTCCGCAACCACCGGGACATGTACCCGCCATTTGGCATTATGTACGTGGCGGATGCGCTGGAACAGGTAGGCTTTAGCTGCCGCATTTTCCACGAAACGGCCGAATTCCTCGAACAGTTTGTGGCACAGGTGGCGGCGGAACGGCCGCTTTTTGTCGGTTTCAGCACCATTACCGGGCCGCAGCTCAGACCCACCATTGAGGCGTCGAAGCGGGTGCATGATCTGGGCATCCCCGTGGTGTGGGGCGGCGTGCACGCCACCATCATGCCCACCGAAGTGCTCAAAGAAGAATACGTCGATTTTGTCATCGTGAACGAAGGCGAGGAGACGGCGCAGGAGTTTGCGCTGATTTTGGCGGGCCGGGTGCCGCCGCGTGACTGGTCCACCGTACCCGGACTGGCCTACAAGCGCGAGGGTGATGGTTTTCCGCTGTTTTGGCGGGAACGGCCGTTCATCCAGGACCTCGACAAATTTTACCCACGCTGGGATTTACTGGCCGACGTGGCCGCCTACCTCATCCCCAGCGGGCCGTATAAACGCGCCATCCCCGTCTACATTTCGCGCGGCTGCCCCTTCCGCTGCGGCTTTTGCTACAACGAAGTAGTCATGAAACGCACCTGGCGCCAGCATTCCGACGAATTTATCATCAACCAGATTCAATGGCTCAAAGACAACTACCAGGTGGACGCAATTGATTACGCCGATGACTACCTGTTTGGCCGGATCAAGCCGATGCAGCGGCTGGTAGAAAAAATCGGCATGCCCTGGAGCGGGCAGGTGCGCGTGCAGCTGCTCAAGCCGGAATTTGTGCAGTGGATGAACGACACCGGCTGCCAATGGGTCAACATCGGCGTCGAATCGGCCTCGCAAGAGGTGCTGGACCGCATGACCAAAGACCAGGACGCCGAGCAAATTTTGTGGGGCATCGGCAATTTGGTGCAATACGCGCCGCACATCGAGGCCAACTGCTCCTTCATCGTGGGCATGCCGGAAGAACAGCCGCACGAAACCAAGGAAACATTCGACACCATCGAAGCATTATCGGCGATGAGCGAGAAGGTGCGCTGCTCGGTCTGCGTCTACATGCCCTACCCCGGCACACCGCTCTGGGGCAAGGCGTTGGAAATGGGTTACGTGCCGCCTGCCAACCAGGAAGGCTGGTGCGACATGGACCTGAACCGGGGCAACACGCCGTGGATCAGCGACGACGAGGCGCAGGTGATGTGCGACATCAACGATATTTTGTTTGTGGGGCGGTCACAGGGACATTGGCTGCTAAAACCGTACTACAGCCTGCTGCGCTGGCGCTGGCGCAACCAATATTTCAAAAATTACTGGGAAGGGGCGCTGAAAAGGCGGCTCATTCATTCACCGCTTAAGCCGCTCATCGCCTGGATGACCAAGCGCATGGTGACGTTTAACCAGACCACGCACAAAGGCACTGTTTCCGAAGGGGCGGAGCTGCTGGGGCTGGATTATTCCAAACCGTCTGGGGATTAAAAGAAGGTGAGATTGGTAATTGGAGATTGGAGATTGGCATAGAAACATCTCCAATCTCTAATCTCCAATCCCCTTTTTAAGAAGCGTTGGCGACGAAGGTGATGATCAAATCCACTTCGTTTTCCACGTTGGCCACGCTGGGAACCTCAGGAATGTTAAGGCCGTAGGTATCGCGCAGCACGGTGGCGGTGGCCGTGCCGGTGATTTGGGTGGCAGAAACGGCCGTTGCCGTCACCGTAAAGGTCACCGGGGCCGTAATATCGCGAATGGTCAAATCACCGTCAATGGTGAAGCTAATTTCTTCACCCGCCGCTGCCGAAGCAGGCAGACCATTTACGGCCGTGGGGACAAAAGAGATAATTTCGTACGCGCCCGTTTCCAAAATCTCGTTTTGGATGGCCCGGTTGCGGAAATCATTGTCCGTGGCCAGCGTGCGGGCATTAATTTGAATTTCGCCCACCTGAGCCGTGGACAAATCGCTCAGGTCCAGGGCAAGCTGCCCGGCAACCTGGTCGGTGGTACCCACCACGGTGATCCGCGTACCACGCAGATCCTCATCCAGCTCAAAGCGCACTTCCGATTCACCCTGGCTAATTTCATACACCACCAGGCCACCAGCAGCGGCCGTTTCGTTGCTTGTTTCAGTTGTTTCAGTCGTTTCTGCGGCTTCTTCCACTTCAACTGGCGGTTCTTCAGCAACGGCCGTTGCCTCTTCCACCACCGCCGCTTCATCAGCCTCGTCAACCTCCAGCGGCACCGCTTCAAGCGTGGCGCTTGGCTCCGCCGGTTCCTGTAAAAGCCCACAGGCGGTTGCTGTGAGCAAAAGACCAAACAACAATAAAATACCTAAACCTTTCTTCATATCAACCTCCACAGTTTCATGGAAAATTTTGGACACACTTAAAAACAGAAGGTAGTTGGTGGCGCCCCATAACCAACTGCCAATTTTACGAACGGTCATTTCTAAATAGATCTATTTCCCATAAGCCTCTCAGAAATGGCTCATTCAGGTGCCGCAGACCTGTTGCCGGAGTATAGGCAGTGAGTGTTTAGATAATGTGAAGAAGCATTAAAATTCTTGTTAATGTGCATCTTGACAATTCCGGCCAAATGTTCTAATCTCCCTGTCTATACGAAAGAAGTTTCGTTTAAAGGAGCAGCCAAGCGTGAGCGAACAACAACCACTTATTCCGGCAGATCAACTGCCACCCAAACAAACGTCAGCGGCACCGCCCCTCTCCCCCGACGCCTCCATCCAGGCAGCTCTGGGGCTGTTTGAGACTCATATGCGAGACGAAGGATTTGCCATCAACACAATGAAAGCCTTTGCCAGCGATGTCCGACTGCTGGGCAAATATCTGGGCATTGGCCAACCCATTGGCGAAATTGGCACCAACAACCTGAATGACTTTTTGAAATGGCTGGTTGAAGACCGCGGCGTGCCGTGCAGCCCCAAATCGTACGCCCGGCGCGTCACCACCCTGAAGGTGTTTTTTGGCTGGCTGCATGAATCTGGCATCCTGCCCAACGACCCTTCCCTGGCCGTCATTCAGCGCAGCGTCAAAAGCCCGCTGCCCGTCGTGCCCACGGAAGACGACCTGGCCAAAGCCCTGGCCGTTACCGAGCAAATTCGGCGGGGCGCACCCGACCAAAAGGCGGATGCCCGCCCCCATCTGCTGCTAACCTTGCTGCTGAAAACCGGCATCAAAAAGGGGGAAGCGATGGCCATCGTGCCCAATCATGTGGATCGCAGCGGTTCGGCGCAGCCCATGCTGTTCATCCGCTACCCCAACCCGCGCCTGCGCTACAAGGAGCGCAAGCTAGACCTGGAACCCGAATGGCTGGACGTGCTCGACGAATACCTGGCGCAGTACGAGCCGCCGGACACGCTGTTCACCTGCACGCCGCGCAACCTGGAGTACATCCTGCGCGACATCGGCGACGCTGCTGGCCTGGGACGTGGACTGCTCTCCTTTGAAAATCTTCGCTGGGCGGCTGCTCTGCGCGACTGGCGAGCCAACGCCGAGCAGGACGACATCCGGCAAAAGCTGGGGCTGTCTAAAATTACCTGGCGCGAAACGAAGTCAAAGCTGGAGCGGTTGACCGAGAGTGAAGAAGTTGAAGCGTGATTAGTGAAAAGTCAAAAGTGAAAAGTGGGAACTTATTGGCGAACAGTGTCGTTAAGGAATAACTTAAACATTGTTTTCCTCTTGAAAAGCCGTCGCTGTGGGGACAGCGGCGGCTTTTCGCGTTTTTGGGGAGCGGCAAATTAAGGCGCGTTTCGCTCCGCCAGCCATTTGCGGCGGTTTTCGGCGCGGGCGATTTTGCCGCTGGAGGTTTTAAGCAGCCAATGGCGCGGCACCAGGGTGACAAAGCTGACGCTAACGGCCGTTTCCACCCCCACCCTCTGCCGTATCACCAACCGAATCTGGTTTTGCTGCTCCGGATCGGCCGTTTCCACCTCAGCCACCACGGCAATGAGTTCCGTACCTTCGCGCTCATCGGGCACACCAAAGGCTACGGCCCGCCCTGGATAGACGCCGGGCACCTCGTTCACCACCGCTTCAATGTCCTGTGGATAAATGTTTTTGCCCGCGTTAATGATTAAATCCTTGCTGCGGCCAATCACATACAGCTCGCCCTCGGCCAGGTAGCCGCGATCGCCGGTGTGGTACCAGCCGTGCTGGAACGGCCGTAAATCCTCCCGCCGGTAATAGCCCGTCAACATGCAGTCACTGCGCACCACAATCTCGCCCACCCGGCGCGGCGGCAGCGGATTGCCCTGTTCGTCAACGATGGCAACGGCCGTTCCGGAAATCGGCCGTCCGCACGAAACCAGCGGCACCGCCTCGGGCTGCGTTGGCTCGACTGGCTGAGCCAGGTTTTGCTCAGCCAGAAGCTGCCCGTCGATCCAGTCCAGGGGAGCAGGCTGCCCCGGCGCCGTTTGGGTGACGGCGAAGGTGTTTTCGGCCATGGCGTAGCTCACGCCCAGCCTGTCGGGCGTGACGCCCTGGGCAGCAAAAGCGTCGAGGAAAAGCTGGTGGCTACTGTGGCGCACCGGCTCGGAGCAGTTGATAAACAGCCGCATCGAGGCCAGCGACACGGCCTCTTTGTCGCGGCGGCGAATGCGCCGGGCACAGTGGTTGTAGGCAAAGTTGGGCAGCCAGCACAGCGTGCCCCGGTAGCGATCAATCGCTTGCAGCAGCAGGGCGGGATGCTGCACCCAATCAAACGGCGACAGCAGCACCAGCGGCAGACCCTGCACCAGCGGCAGCAAAAAGCCCGCGATGAGGCCCATGTCGTGGTAGAGCGGCAGCCAGCTCACCACCACGTCGTCGGCGTGCAGGGCGATGGCCTGGCTGTAGGCGGCGAGCTGGTTGAGTACGGCCGTATGCGTCAGCGCCACCCCCTTCTGCAAACCGGTTGTGCCCGAGGAGTGCTGCAAAAAGGCAATCGATTCCGGGTCTGGTTGGGTGAAAGGAGGCGGGGGGACGTCCAGCGGCAAGTCGCGGGTGCCGTAGACCGGGCAGCGGGTCACCTCGCGCAGAGTGGCGGCAAAGTCGTCGCTGGTGAGCACCGCTTTCACCTGTGACAAGTCAATCAGCTGGGCCATGTTGCGGCGGTACACCTCGGCGTCGAGCTTTTCGGTGAGGCTGGGGAAAAGGGTGGGAATGGCCCCCAACTGAAGTGCGCCCCAAAAGGCGTAGACGGCGGCCAAATTTTGCGTATGGGCAATAAGCACCAGGTCGCCTGGCCGAATGCCGAGAGCGTGCAGGGCAGCGGCGTGGTGGGTAACGGCCGTTGCCAACGCCCGCCGCGTCACCACCACCGGCTCAGCCTCCGTGGCCACAAAAATGATGGCGGGCGCATCGCTCGGCTCGGCCAAGGTGCGCGCGTCCAGCAGGGTGTGAAACGTGGTGCGGGTGGCCGGGGTGAGCATCAGGCAGGCAAATCGCGCAAAACGCGGGCGACCATCTGGTTGAGTGAATCCATCTTGGCCACGGTTAAGTCGGCGTCGGGGATGTAGACGTCAAAGGCATCTTCCACATACACGCCGAGTTCGGCCAGGGCAAACGAATCCATCAGCCCGCTGGAGATGATGCCTTCGTCGTCGCGCAGCGGGTAATCCGGTTCGCGGACCAGTTCATTGAGAATAAACGCGCGCATCTGGCGGCGTAGGGTTG
>JADLAX010000013.1 GCA_020848035.1 Anaerolineae bacterium
GAGTGCGCCGTGGTATTGCGATAGTGAATTCCTTGTGCAACAAGGAGAAGTTCGGAAGGAGGCTTCTGGGTCAACTGACTAACCTGGCGGTGAAAGCCAAAGGGGACAATAGCATGCCAGTAAAACAGGGATTTCAAAGAAGATGCAGAAGGAGATGCCCTGTGAGACCCGCGTAATATGGTGAAGGCTAAACTGCTTGAATCCTAATTCCCAGTGGCGAAAAGAAGCGCTCTCCGCTACAGCATCTAGGAGCGGAGCCGTTGGTATCAGGTAGGTCGTCGAGAACTACCCCAACTTTCCGACCAATGGACGATGACAAATGATGTCATTCAAGGAAATAAATGGGACACCTAAGTTACGCTAGATACGTTCACTATCACAAGAACACGGGATTGCCTAAGGGGCGCGAGTCCTATGGCAACGGAGTCCCCATAGTAGTCCGAGGCAGGGAAAGCCTGCTACATGGCGAAGGGGGACAGGTAACCTGGATATTCAAAACAAAGTGAGGTACGCGAGATGCGAGACGCCGAAACAATACTGAATATCATTCGAGAGCGTGGCAGCCGCAAACTGCCACTGGAGAATATCTATCGGCAATTGTATAACCGGAATCTTTACCTGTATGCCTATGCCCGCATCTATGCCAATGATGGGGCAATGACACCCGGCGCAACAGATGAAACGGTTGATGGAATGTCCATAGCTAAAATTGACGCACTCATTGAAGAACTACGCTATGAACGCTTCCGCTGGACACCTGTCCGACGCAAGCACATTCCCAAAAAGAACTCAAATGCAAAACGGCCGCTTGGACTGCCGACATGGACAGACAAGCTGCTTCAGGAAGTCATACGGATGATTCTCGAAGCATACTACGAACCACAATTTAGTTCCTTGTCACACGGTTTTCGTCCAAAGCGTGGCTGTCATACGGCATTGCAGGAAATCAGACGGAAATGGACAGGAACAATCTGGTTTATCGAAGGCGACATCACCCAATGTTTTGACCGGATAGACCATCAGGTATTGATGGCAATTCTGGGTGAAAAGCTGCACGATAACCGTTTCCTACGTCTGATAGGTAATCTGCTACAAGCGGGCTACCTGGAAGATTGGCAATACCACAAAACTCTGAGTGGAACACCACAAGGGGGCGTGGTTAGCCCCATCCTGTCTAATATCTATCTGGACCGGTTAGACCAGTTTGTCGAACAGAAACTTCTCCCTTTACACAATCGGGGCGACAAGCGTAAGCGCAACTCTGAGCAACAGTCACTCAGAAAACGCGCCCGGCGACGCGAGAAAGCTGGAAAATTTGAGGAAGCCAAACGGCTACGCCAACAGGCGCAAGAAATACCGTCAGGCGACCCCAACGACCCCAACTTCCGCCGACTTCGCTATGTGCGTTATGCTGATGACATTTTGCTGAGTTTTGCTGGCCCTCGTATCGAAGCCGA
Source organism: Anaerolineae bacterium (assembly GCA_020848035.1). Lineage (GTDB taxonomy): Bacteria > Chloroflexota > Anaerolineae > Promineifilales > Promineifilaceae > Leptofilum. The sequence continues at coordinate 1,458 of JADLAX010000013.1, forward strand.
AGAAATCAAGCAGCAGTTAGCCCACTTCTTGCGTGAGGAACTAAAGCTGGAACTGTCAGAACGGAAAACGCTCATCACCCATGCTCGCACCGAAGCCGCACGTTTTCTAGGATATGAAATCCGTACCCGACACCAGAATGCCAAACGCGACAAGGACGGCCGACGTTGCATCAACGGCCAGATACGCCTGCAAGTACCCATAGACGTTGTGAAGGCAAAATGCCGCTTCTACATGCGAAACGGTAAACCGATTCACCGCTCGGAACGCATCTTCGATTCTGATTACAGCATCGTGGCGCAATACCAGGCGGAGTTTCGGGGCATCGTAGAGTATTACCGACTGGCAGAAAACCTCTATCGCTTCTCAATCCTGAAATGGATGATGGAACGGTCACTGGTCATGACGCTGGCAGCAAAACACCGCACCCGCGTCAGTCGTATTTACCGCAAATACAAGACCGTGATTAAAACGGATGAAGGCTACTATAAAGTGCTGAAAATTGTTGTTCCAAGAGGTGATGAGAAGCCCCCGCTAGTTGCGTATTGGGGTGGCATTTCGTTACGGCGCAAACTGGACGCAGTGCTAAATGACCAGCCTGCAACCAACTTCAACCAACGGTCAGAATTGCTGCAACGGCTTCTGGCAAACACCTGTGAGCTATGCGGCTCGACGGACAACATCGAAGTACACCATATACGCCGTCTCTCATCGTTGAAGAAGAAAGGCCGTAAAGAGCCACAATCTTGGGCCAAGCTGATGGTACGCCGTCGGCGTAAAACCCTGGTGGTTTGTCGTCAATGTCATTGGGATATACATACAGGACGCTCGATTGAACAAAAGAACTCGAAATAGGTTACTGGAGAGCCGGGTGACGCGAAAGTGTCATGCCCGGTTCGGAGGGGGGCTGACGGAAAAGGGTCGTTGTGACGATACCTCGCCGGCAGCCTACCCTACCGACTATCGCTTTGAAACGGTGTGGAATCGTCCCATAAAAGCGCTAGAAGCACTCCGACCTTACACCACGCTGTTAACGCCAGATTTTTCTCTCTACCGCGACTGGCCGTTAACGCTCCAGCTCTGGAACACCTATCGCAATCGCTGGTGCGGCCGTTTCTGGCAGGAACAAGGCTTTTCCGTTGTCCCTACGATTAGCTGGAGCAGTCCTGCCTCCTACGACTTCTGCTTCCTGGGCGTGCCCCGGCGCAGCCTCGTGGCCGTGGCCACTGTCGGAGTCAATCTACAGGATCCACTAGAAAATGCGCTGTTTTTGAATGGTTTCACTGAGATGGTGCGCCAATTGACTCCCCTGCTCGTGTTGAGTTACGGACATCTACCGCCTGCGTGCGGTGAGCTGGTTGAAACCAAAATCTATTCAACACGCTGGACCAATATTCGTGCGGCACGCCAAGCAGACGAAAAGGTTAGCCAAGCCCACCCTTCCTGTTCCGCGGAGAAAACAAACAATGAATAACTTGTGGCAAAAATTTTCTGACTTTTTACACACAGCCAACTTGATACCGTTGGTGGTAGTTGTATCAACCTACCACTACTATCAGGCGCTCAGCAGCCATGATCCCTTCCTTGTTTCATTGCCCATTGCCTTGTTTATCGATCTCCTTCACTTTCGAACGGTAGAACGTGCCGTCAAATCCCGAGAGGCCTCCTGGAAGCTGGCGGCTGTGTTCACGACCCTAATCGCTTTTGGATTACAGTGGATTTTTTACAGCAAGCCCGTAGAAGGTAATACCCTGGTCTCATGGCAGGTCATCCTTTTTGCCAGCATTGTGCCTGTTGGCTTGGCCATTATGGCCTGGCATCATCAGCACCAGGCGGCCGAGGTCATTACTGATTGGCAGCGGCAACTGATCCAAATGCAAGAAGAAGCAGCCCAGATGCACCGGGAAGCAGAAGAGGAGCGGACACGGGCACGAGCACTGCAGGAGGAAGCAGACAGCGTGCAGGCGCAAGCGAAGGCATTACAAACATCGTTGGCAGCAATTCAAACGGAATCCGCGGCTGCACAATCTAAACTAGCCCAGGTGCAAGATGAAGCCCAACAGATGCAAAGCCAGTTGGCCAACTTGCAATCCATAAACAAAGCATGGCAGTCGCTGAATCAGGAGATGCAAACCCTGGCCCTGGTGAATGCCCAGCTGCTAACCGCTCAAACCGCAGCCGAGCAGTTAGGCGTTCATGTCACTACGGTTCGCCGCAAAGCCAAACAGCTCAACGGCATCGGGGAGGTCCGCTGATGGGTGGACGTGGTTCAAGCAGCGGAATACCGGCCCTATTCCCGGCAGAATTATTAGCTGACCTACCTTACAACGTCATCAGTTTTGATGATAGACGAGGGGGCGCCATTTATCCATTTCTTGAAGAAACCAAGCGGGCCTGGCGCATTTTGACCCATCAGGTCGGGGAGCTTTACGAACCCCACCCTCTGCATACATTTAGCCTTTCAGGCGAAACCAGAACGCCAACGCTGCGGTGGGTTAACGGCGAAAAGGTGAGTGACCTGTATGTAGACGGTATGTCCACGGAGCAGTTCTTAGAAGCGACCGGACTAAGGTTGGACATGCAGAAAGGTGGTTTTGTCCTGTCAAAACGATTGTCACGCCTCATGCGGCCGCATTTTGTCAGCAGCTTTTTTACCCCCGAAGATATGACCATAGCTTATATGAGCCAAACGCCAGAAGATGCCAAGGTATGGGACGGAGCGGGCCTGATTTCCCGGCAAATGCTGCGCAAAATGATGCTCACTGATGATCTGCCTCCGGCTAAAAAAGAGCGTCTTGAAACGGAGCTAAATCGAGCTCAGCGGGTAGAATTTACGATCATGACGCCAAAGGGGCAGGATAAGGGGCACGCCATCGTAGCGGAGAATTTATGCGATGAAGAGGGCAAGCCAGTAGATTTCCTTCTACCCGAAGACACAAAGAAAGAGATTCACCTGGAAAACGGCCGTACTTTTGTTGGCTTGAGCTTTGTTCATGGCCATAACAACATGCGATTAGATATCCAGAGCCTCATCAATCTCCACCCTTTTTTCAAAGAAGAGCAACTCCTGGAATGGCTGAAAGATGAAGGAGATCTACTTATCCAGGCCGTACAAACAGGGCAGGTGGCCGAAGTGATGGGCCGCATTGACCGGCATACCACGCTTGAAGAAGTACAGGCGTGGCCACTTCGAGAGTATTTGGCCAGTGGCGGGCACCCCATGTGGTTCCGCAGCCATGTTAAAAGTCTGATGAATCAGCACTTTGAGCGCCTTAACCACAGTACACTGGCCAAGATGCGGCTCCCGATTCCTGGGGGCCGCTATTATGTTATGCCAGCGGCAGTGGCGCAGCGCGCCGGAATTAAGGGAATAGAGGTGGCCGCCGGGCAAATTCACATTGATGATAGGCGCGGCACGGCCTGGGTTAACGATAAAGATTGGTTAAGATTCCCAGATTCTCCCAAGGGTGAAGGGGTCGCCAGCATTCTGGGTGGAGCTGACAATGACGATGCCTTGTGGCTGCACCCGTTTACAGATCATGATGGGGAACGAAAAGTGTTGGCCTGGCGCAGCCCAAATCAGGTAGGTGAATATGTGGTTCTTAAGCCAACAGATGACTCCCATCATCTGGCTTGGCAAAAAAATAGTGGGGAGGGCGAGAATCCAACAGCAGTTATTTACCCACATGGTGATAGCCGACGATTGCCGCCACGTGTAGATTATACCGAAACCAATTATCTCGGCCTGGTTGATCCAGCTACAGCTGGAGGTTTGGGTGAAGGAAAGCACTACAGCGTCGGTATCATGACAACCGCCATTGATCGGGCCGTTGCTAATCAAGGGGCCTTGGGTATGTACTGTAACGCTCTCATCCTTAATAAGGCGCTGTACGGCCGTTTGCCAGATAAGCCCCCTGCGCCGCTAGAAGAAATTATCGACAGCGCTGTTAAAACAGGCGCTGACTTAAGCCAGGTAGTGTTGTGGAATTATGATAATTCACGAGAAATTTTGGAGAGCCGCACTCCTATACCCGCTATTTTGCACAACCGATTAAGTGTTGTTTGGGCAGATAGAGACAAACAACCTCCGCCACCTCGCTTTAGCGGTACGCTTCCTGGGCAAAATGAACATTGGCTTGACAGACTGGAAGCCGGCGTGACTGCCCATATTCAGGAAATGCAACAGAAGCAAGATGAGTTGGTATCTCAAGCACGACCGCCGCAAGTAGTGCTGGAGGCAGCCGATCTGAAAGCAGTGAAATTAGGGGCAGGCTTGAACAAAGCGTATGCGTCCGCTTTGCGCCGGGGAAAAGGTCAAAACGTGAGCCCACTCGAGCCGGCAAAAGCAGCGGTTGAAGATTACTTGATGCACTTTCCCCCAGAGCAACTTGGGACAATATTGTTAGGGGCATTGGCCAGTGTTTATGGCAAGGAAGATAGTGGAATGGATACGGCCGTCTGGTTAACAGGTATCAAGGAGAATACAGGAATGGACTCTGTGGCTAGCAGGACAATCCAGGCGCTGCGCTCGCTTGGAGTTTTAGACGATCTAGTGGTTACCAAAGAAGGGTTAGTTATCTATCCAAATGGTTTAGACGCTGAAGAAAGAAGTTAGCAATCGGCTGTGTAACTTGGTATATACACAAGTAAAACGACAAGGAAAGTAATGGACAATATTTACACTATTGAAGTTAATAAAGACAAGTTTACACGAGTTTTCTTAACTTAGAAAACCTAACCTTGTTTTGGTTCAACGTCAAATGGACACCGGGCCTTATAAAAGAGAGAATTTCACAGTTGAGGAGCCACCTCAATTTCTTGCCAAAATAGCTGGCGTTGTTGGCGAGCCCTTGCCAGTTTCTGTTGC
>JADLAX010000014.1 GCA_020848035.1 Anaerolineae bacterium
ACCCTCACCCCAGCCCTCTCCCTCAAGGGAGAGGGAGCCAGTTCCCTCCCCCTGGTAGGGGGAGGGCTAGGGTGGGGGTCTTTTTTACATAAACGCCTGAATACCAGTTTGGGCACGGCCGAGGATGAGGGCGTGGATGTCGTGGGTGCCTTCGTAGGTGTTGACGGCTTCCAGGTTCATCACGTGGCGGATGACGTGGAACTCATCGGAGATGCCGTTGCCGCCGTGCATGTCGCGGGCCACGCGGGCGATGTCCAGCGCCTTGCCGCAGGAGTTGCGCTTGACGATAGAGACCATTTCGGGCGTCGCTTTGCCCTCGTCCAGCAGCCGCCCCACACGGAGCGACCCCTGCAAACCGAGGCTGATTTCGGTCATCATGTTGGCCAGTTTGAGCTGGATGAGCTGATTGGCGGCTAACGGCCGTCCAAACTGCGTCCGGTCCAGGGTATATTGGCGAGCGGCGTGCCAGCAAAATTCGGCCGCGCCGAGTGCGCCCCAACTGATGCCGTAGCGGGCTTTATTCAGGCAGCCAAACGGCCCCTTCAGCCCCTGCACGTTGGGCAGCAAATTCTCATCAGGCACGGGCACCTCGTCCATCACAATTTCGCCGGTGATACTGGCGCGGAGGCTGAACTTGCCTTCGGTTTTGGGCGCAGAGAGGCCGGGCATGCCTTTTTCCAGGATGAAGCCACGAATGGTGCCGTCTTCGGTGGCATCGTGGCCGTATGTTTTGGCCCAAACCACAAACACATCGGCGATGGGGGAGTTGGTGATCCACATTTTGCTGCCGTGGAGAGTCCAGCCGTCGCTTGTTTTCGTGGCGCGGGTTTCCATGCTGCCGGGGTCGCTGCCATGGTTGGGCTCGGTGAGACCAAAGCAGCCGACGAGTTCGCCGCTGGCCAGCTTGGGCAGGTACTTTTGCCGCTGCGCTTCGGTGCCGTAGGCGTAGATGGGGTACATCACCAGGGAGCTTTGCACGCTCATGGTGCTGCGGTAGCCGCTGTCCACACGCTCCACTTCGCGGGCGATGAGGCCGTAGCAGACGTGGTTCAGGCCCGCCGCGCCGTACTCTTCGGGGATGGTGACGCCGAGCAGGCCCATTTCGCCCATTTCGTAAAAGATGTCGCGGTCGAACGTTTCGTGCCGGTTGGCCTCTAAAATGCGGGGCATGAGCTTGCCCTGGCAGTAGTCGTGGGTCGAGTCGCGGATCATGCGCTCTTCGTCGCTGAGCTGGTCGTTGAGCAGAAAGGGATCGGCCCATTTGAAGGTTGGTTTGGTCATAGTTGCCTCTTGCGTAAGTTAAAATTGGTGACCCTGAGAACTTCCCGCAAAGAATGCCTCATGCAAAGTTTTTTGGGACAACATCTATCAATGTACTTTCATCATTCATAATCAAAGATTTCGCAGATTTACCAGATTTTTTTAATCTTTTTAATCTGCGAAATCTTTGATAAGAGCCTTTGCCAAGCACACTATTTGTCGAAGAGCCAGTTTGGGCGTTCTTGGCGCGCTTTGCGGTTCGTTTTTAAGGGACTATCTTTTTAAATGGTATCTGGGTTTGGGGGAGCTGACCAAAATTCAGTGGGCCAACCGGGCAAACGCCTGGTCGATGAAAATGCCCAGGTTGTGGCGGATGGTGGTGGGGGTAATGTCGGTACGGCCGTATTCCCCAAAATACGCCGCATATCCCGCCAGATCGCTCCCCACCAGCCGAATCTGGCGCAGCGCGGCGCACAAATCCCGGTAAGGCAGCTGCTCGTCGTTCAGCGGCTGCTGCTGGCGGTAGTGACCGGTAAAAAGTTCCACCGCGGCCGGGCCAAAAATCCAGGCAATTTCCGAGCGGCTTTGCGCCAGGTCGGTGAGCGGATCGCCCAGGCAAGCGTCTTCCCAGTCGATAACGGCCGTTAATTCCCCATCCCGCCACAAGCAGTTCCCCGGCCAAAAATCGCCATGCAGCAGCGCTGGCTTGTTGGTCGATGGCGGCAGTTTGGACGCGGCCAGCGTCTGGCGGATGGCCTGTTCTTGGGGAAAGTTGGGGGTGGGTAACGGCCGTTCCCGCCCCATCTCCGAGCAAGTTGCACCCACTTGCGGCAAAAATGACAAGTCGTGTTGGGAAACATCAAGCTGATGAATCCGCGCCAGTTGCGTGGCCATTTGCCGCAAGTGGCAGCTTAGATCGTGGGGGGTGAAGCTCATTTCCCCTGGCAAATAGTCGAGCACCAGCGAACCAGCGGAACGATCCAGTCCGTACGGCGCGGCCGTTTTCACACCCTGGCCGTGGAGCATGTGCAGCAGGTGATACTCTTTTTCAGCAACGGCCGTTTGCCCATGCGTGCGCACGATGACGGTTTGCGAACGGCCGTCGGGCCACCCCACTTCCACCGCCTGCATCGTGGCCGAAATGCCGCCAGACAGCGACCAGATGCGCCGCACGATGCTGCCCGGCAAGGCCTGCTGCACCAGTCGGGCCACAGTCAGCTCATCCGGCGAGTGGTTCATGCCCGGGGACGGCCGTACAAAAACCAATATGCCGCCTTGGGATACGCTGGCTGCCACGCCTCAGGCCAGACAAATTCGCCGCCAGACAGGCGGGCACGCAGCCCCTGGTCCAGCGACGTGGCCGCCCTGGCCAACTTGGGATCGAGGGTGTACGGCCGTTGCTGCAACTGATCGAGCAAGGCGGCGATGATGGCCCGCACTTCCACCTGGGCCGGGTAGCTAACTACCTCACCCGCATTTTTGTCGGCCAAATCGCGCAGGTATTCGCCCCACTGCCGGACGCGGGCTTCCAGTTCGGTGTGGGCGCGCTTTTCGGTGCGGACGACCCATTCGGATACGGCCGTGTTAAACGTCTGCACCGCCTCATCCAGCTGCGCCTGCTGCTCGCTGGTGAGCAGGTGGCGCAGTGCCGTCAGGCGGTGCTGACGCAGCCAGTAGCCGCCCAGCGTCAGCTGGGGCATGTCGCTGTAGCCCATCGGCCAGAACAGGCTCTCGCTGCGCAAATAGTCGTCCATTTGTCCGGCCATCGCCTGCAAAATCTCTAAATCATGGGCTAACTTTTCTTCACTGCTTGCCATGTGGTGGCTCCTTTGGCAGCAAACGCTTTTGCTATCTTCTGCCAATTCTCCTTACGATCAGGCAATTCGAAATATAGCGTAGGGACGGCGCGGTATGGCTTGGGGCAACCAGGAAACCTTGTCTCCGCGCCGTCTCGCCCTGCCTGGCGTTAACGGCCGTTTTGGGCGAGACAGGCGTGAGGCGAGGCCCTCGTCAGGCCATGATCTTGGCCCGTCTGCCCGCCCCTACCTGAAATTGTGCGTATTTCGAATTGCTGCCTTGCGGTTTCGCAATATATGCACCGACGAAGGCTACGGTATAATAGGCCACTCAGACTAATCAAGCAATGTGGGCAGGCAACAGGCGCTGCCCACCAGGGAATGAGGCAGACCCTATGGCCGCAATAAGACGCGCCGCTATCCTAAAACTGGCTTCGGCCGCTTATGAAATGAAGCTGGACGTGATGAATGGGGCGCTCCGGCAGACGGAAGACGGCCGTTGGCATGTCGGCGGCCATGATCTCACCAGCTTTTTAGAACGGCACCAGGGCGAAGATCTGGTCATCGTCCTGGGTTTGTTAGACGATGATCGGCCAGTCGAAACCCGCACCTGCCGCACCTGTGGCCGCGACTATACCGAGATGGAATGCCCCCACTGCCGGGCCAACCGCATTCGCCTGCGCGGCCATGCTTGAGACACAAAAGGATTTTTGACGCCAATGAAACGAACGATTTTTTACCTGCTCTTGCTTTTCATCTTACCTGCTTCGCTGGTCCAGGCACAAACGGCCGTTACGCTTGAATCACTCAACGTTGAGCTGTGGCCGGACTATGACCGGGAAGCGGTGCTGGTACTGCTCACCGGCACCCTGCCCGCAGGCACGGTGCTGCCTGTCACCATCACCGTGCCGCTGCCCACCGGGGCCGATTTTAACGTCGCCGCCACCATCGACGACACTAACACGATGAGCGACCAGGGCGTTAACCCGACGGTTGGCCCCAACGCCGTCACGTTTGCCCTCACCGAGCAGCGCTTTCGCGTTGAGTATTACCAGCCGTATACGGCCGTTGACAACCAGCACAGCTTCACCTTCACCTGGCAGTCCAACATGCCGGTTGACGCCCTCACCGTCACCATCCAGCAGCCCATTGCCGCCACCAATTTGTCCATTGTGCCCACCCCTTCCACGTCCAGCCCCGGCCAGGACAGCCTGACCTACCACGTGCTGGCCACCCAGCCGGTACCTGCGGGCGAACCGTACAACGTGCAGATTGGCTACACCATGAGCTCTCCGCCGCAGCTCACCAAAAGCTTCCTGGAGAGCGGCGACAGCGATCTGCCTCTTCTGGACGTAGAGCCGGTAGCCGACGCGGGTTTTGATTGGCAGCTGCTTTTGCTGGTGCTGGGCGGCCTAATTTTAGCCGCCACCGGCGTCTGGTACTTTACCAATCTGCGTGCGGCCAAAGCCCGCCCCAGCAAACCGCGCCCCCAACGAACCGGCAAACGGCCGTCTCCCCCCACAACCAAAGCCAGCGCTACCCCCCAAAGCAAGGGCAACTTTTGTCATCAATGTGGCCAGCCGTTGAGCCTAGAAGACAAGTTTTGCCGCAGCTGCGGTACGCCGGTCAAAAGCAGGTAATCTCCCCCAAAGCCCTGACAAAAGTTAGGGCTTTTTCCTCTCTTTTTGCCACCCACAAATCAAACTTCTGCTGGCTGTAAAGACGGCCGTTGCCGCCTATCCTTCTCGCTGTAACCAACCCAAACAAACAGACCATTCACACGTCTCAGCACCGTTTTCGACTGTTCGTCTCCGAAAAGGCGGCAGATTACCGACCACCGAATCTACTATGGAACTTCGCACCAGACATTACTACGACGTGGCTATTTTTTCGCTCGACGGCCGTTTGGACGCCGCAGCCACACCAACCTTCCTGGATTGTGTTCGGGAGCAAATCGAGCTGGGACACGGCCGTCTGGTCATCGACCTGAAAAAAGTGGACTTTATAAGCAGCGCCGGAGTAAAAATGCTCATCCAGGCGACCCAGCTCTCGCGGCAGCAGGGCGGTGATCTGCGGCTGGCCAACGCCCGCGGCCGCGTGAAACGTGTGCTCAATCTGGCGGGGGTCAGCAGCATTATCAAGATGTTCCCCAACGTGATTGGCGCCACGGCCAGCTACTTTCCTGGCCCCTTTGCCGAGATGCCGTAAACCAAAGATTTAGCCGCGAACAACACAAATTTTTGCAAATTTCTGGTGTGGTTTGCGTTCATTCGCGAAATTTGCGACCTTCGCTTTCTGGCAGTTATAGACGCCACCACCAGCCTGGCCGGGCCGGGTTTCTTATCATTGGGGACCATCTGCGCTATCATCGTCGCCAGTAAAGTTCCTCAATAACAATTGGAGGTCGCTATGCGTCTGAAACCTGCGAATAAAGTTTTGCTGCTGTTTTTAGGAATGGTGGTGTTGGTGGGGGTGGCAACGGCCGTAGCCCTCACCACCTACCGCGCCACCGCCAACCCCGCCGGGAGCGACAGCCTCTACCTGCCGCTGGTCACCAAACCGGGCACACCGCCGCCCCAAATCGCCGGGTGCGACATCTTCCCCGGCGATCACATCTGGAACACCCCCATCGACGACCTGCCCGTGCATCCCAACTCCGCCAACTACATCAACACCATCGGTGCCAACCAGGGGCTGCATGCCGACTTTGGTTCCGGCGTCTGGCCACCCGGCTCCAACAGCCCCATCGGCATCCCCTACATCGACGTGCCCGGCAGCCAGCCCCTGGTGCCCGTCACCTTCATCTGGTGGCCAGATGAAAGCGATGACGGCCCCTACCCCATCCCCACCAACGCCCCCATCGAAGGTGGCCCCGATGGCGACGGCGACCGCCACGTCATCGTCCTGGATCGCGGCAGCTGCATGCTGTACGAAATGTACAGTGCCTTCCCGCAGAGCAACGGCAGTTGGGAAGCCGGCAATGGTGCCGTCTACGACCTCAATTCCTACGACCTACGCCCCGACGGCTGGACCTCGGCCGATGCCGCTGGTCTGCCCATCCTACCCGGGCTGGTGCGCTACGATGAGGTCGCCTCTGGCGAAATCCGCCACGCCATTCGCTTCACCGCCCCCGATACGCAAGCCAGTCACCTCTGGCCCGCTCGCCACGATGCCTCCAGCCTCACCGGGGCCAACTATCCGCCCATGGGCCTGCGCCTCCGCCTCCGCGCCGACTTTGATATCTCCACGTATCCACCGGAAATTCAGGTGATCCTGCAAGCGTTCAAAACCTACGGCCTCATCCTGGCCGACAACGGCTCCGCCTGGTACATCTCCGGCGTGCCGGATGCGCGCTGGGACAACGACATGCTGCACGAAATGGATGACATCACCGGGGCTGACTTTGAAGTGGTAGATGTTTCGTCGCTGATGATTAACCCCAATTCGGGTCAGGCAGTCCAGCCGTAACACCGATTCCGAATACCCTAAACGGCCGAACAACCGTCAGCAAGCAACAAAAAAGGGCAGCGCCTCTCAAACAAGAAGCGCTGCCCTCGGCTTAAGACTTTATTGCCTTACGGCGAACTACTCACCAATCAGGTAAGCCAGAAGGTCAACCATGTCTTGGGGATTGTTGGACATGCGGAAAGCCAGGTCTTGAACCATGGCGCTCGGCGGGCCAATACAAGGACCAGTGGCACAGTCGGGAGCAATATAATCATTCGGGTGCAAAATGGAATTGTACACATATTGCACTGCGGTCTGCCCTTCAACGCGGGTAGCGCCGACTTCCTCAATATCACCCAGCCAGGGACCAATTTGGTTGGAGCCAGCCTCTTCGACATTGCCATGACAGCTGTTGCAGGCAAAGCTGGTATACACAGCCGCACCATTTTCAGGATCACCAGGGGCAGCCACAAAATCTTCTGTTTCCATTACAAAGAAATCGTCTACAGATTCGGGCCAGTTAAAGCTAATAGGCTCGGCGGCACACAGCTCTTCGTTGGCAAAATTCAAAACAAAGGCGGCCACATTTTTAACCTGATCATCGCGCATGGGGCCACCATACCGTTCCGACCAGGCAATCATGGCTGTGCCCGAACGCCCCGCCGCAACAGTTCGTTCAATGAACTGCTGCTTGGTACCTTCAAAGAGGGTTTGTTCTAAGCGGGCTGGGGTATCGCCACAAACCAGGAAGTAATTGTTTAAGGGCAAACCCTGACAGGCGATAGAATTTCCCAACGAATCGTAGCATTCCTGCGCCGTTCCATCGACACCGTGACAGGTGGCGCAGTTATCAAAAAACAACTTGGCCCCAGTTTCTACCGTACGCCCTTCACGAGCGGCCGTAAAGTGCTCTAGTCGTTCAGGCTCACGCAAGGCGGCATAGCCCAAGATAATCATGGTCAGCATAAATGCGATCGTTCCAATCACAACTTTTACTTGCATATCTATATCCTCAAATTGCTCTTTCGAAGGCAGAGGCTTCTCTGCCAAATCACGTAACAACGGCCTGTTTCTCTAACCGAAAGCCGAGAAACAGGCCATCTTTACCAGGCTTAGCAATCCTTGTTTAAGAAGCGGCACTCCTCTTCATAGAAGGAACCCTCATGGCGGAAGGCATAAATGGAGTCGCCAGACTGCACCAGGAACTCACCAGGATTGTTGGGGTCCGGCACTTCGAAGATGAGCGTCAACCTAACCATGTTGGCCTGTTCTTGGGTAATGCGCAGCGCGGCAAACGGATCGGCCATCGCATTATCACCAAAGTCATTGCCATAACGGCCGCCTTCCAAAACGCGGCAGTCATCCCAAACGCCGTCACGCGGCATGTCTGGGTTGCCATTCAAAACACAGCTGTGGTTCTGCATGGCCGCCTCAAACTCTTCCAGGGCGCGGGTCAGGTAAGGATTGTCCGGAATTTCTTCGCCAGGCAAGTAAATGCCTGTTTCCAGATATTCATACGGAACGCCCAACAAAACGTTGGCCCCTTCCTGCGGCATAATTTCCTGCGCCACTTCCAGCTCCGGTGAGCTTTCCACCCGGAACTCCGGCGAACCCATCCAGTTAGAAACCAGCATAGCCGCAAAGAAGAGGCTGGCTACCGTTAAACCTACACGGCGGTCAGCATAACGACGGCTTTTGCCTACTTCCACATAAGGCATTACCACAAACATGACAATCAGCAGCGGGATAAAACCAATCACAATGGTTTTGTCGGCCAGCTTTAGCCAACCCTGCGACCAGGAGAGATACCACGGGGCCACCACGTGCAGGGGCGTCACAATCGGGTCGGCATGATGCTCCAGTGGGGCATCCCAGAACCAGAGCGAACCGGCCGTCAGGAAAAGCGTTGTCAGCGCAGTCCACATCAGCTCGCTGGTCAAAATATCAGGCGTGAAATAAGTACGTTCGTCTTTGGGAACACGTTTGGCCGTATCTTCACCAATTTCTTCACGGCCGGGCGGCAAGGAGATACCGTACAGCACCACCTTGTAGTAATGCACAAAGAAGAAGATGGCTGTCAGCAGCGGCAGCAGCAAAACGTGGAACAAATACCAACGCAGCAAACCACCGGCACCCAATGACGGCGCACCCTGCAAGATGAGAAGAATATTGGCATTCAGTTCAGGGGGAGCGGGCGCTGCTTCAGCGCCAGAAAGGAAAACGGTGAGCGCCCAGTAAGCAAGCTGATCCCAGGGGAGCAAGTAACCAGAAAAGCTGAGCAAGGCAGTGAAGGTGAGCAAGATTACACCGGTGGCCCACGTAAACTGGCGCGGCTTCTTGTAACTGCCCGTTATAAACGTTCTGAGCATATGCAAGGCCACCACCAGGACCATCACTTCCGCGCCCAAACGGTGCATGTTACGCATTAGCTGCCCCAACGGCACGTTGCCCAAAATGTTCCACATGTTGTCGTAGGCCACCAGCGGGCTGGGGGTGTAGAACACCATCAAAATGATACCGGTGATGGTTTCCCAGACAAACATGAAGGTGGAGAGCCAGCCTAACCGGAAGGTGGGGTAAATATGGGTGACCTCAGTGTGATAAAAGCTGGGCCGAATATGGAACCAGAAGCTATCGGCATGAGGGCGTAAACGAGGATTGGGGCGACGGGGTTCATCACCACGGAGGGCACTGCGAATGTCGCTGATGTTCATACCAGCGGTAAGCCGTTCAACCACCTCATCAGCTTTGGTGATGACGGCTTGCTTGACCCCCATTTCGCTAACTTGTTCAAAAAAGGTAGCCATACTCTAACTCCTTATTCCTCTTTGTCTATTACGGACATTCGTTTGCAAAACTGCACAACAGCGGCTGAGACAGACCCATTTTACGGTCACCGGTGTCTACGCTGATGAAGGCGGCATTTTCGGGCAGGGGAACTGGCGCATAAAAATCGTTAACCAGTTCAGACTCTGTACCGGCGATGGGGTTTTTATCGGCGTCCAGGAACTGCATGCGGAAGCGGTCTAGCGCGCGGGGGGCAGGTGATTCGATACGACGGCCGTCTAAGCGATATTTTGAACCGTGGCACGGACATTCAAATCGGTTGTTCGCCTCTGTCCAGGTGTAAATACAGCCCAAATGCGTACAGACTTTGTAAATAGCCGCCACCCCAACAATCTCTTCCGTCTCATCCTCGGCCTTCTTCATCAAATCGTTGGGCTGGGTGGTGTCTAAATTCACCAGCCAGAAACGGCCAGAAGGCACATTGGTCGGCTGTGCATTTACTGCGGGGAGTTCATTCACCGAAATAACAAATAAACCGCCAAATTCGCCCTCACGAAAACGGGGCAATAAAAACCAAATCAACAAACCGGAAAATTGAGCAGCATACAGGGCGATGGATGCTCCCCAAATATAGTAAAGAAATTCACGTCTTGAGATGCCGCCGCTTTTCGCTTCGGCACTTACGGCTGCATTTGCCATGAGGCTATTCTCCTGTAATAAATATGCTTGTGAACTTGATTATTCAGCGAAATTCATATGCAGTGACCAATTTTTCCTGAACTGCAAAAAGGACAACTGTGCTTTTTATCACAATCGCGATTATAGCAAAAGACAGATGGATAACAAGGGGGGAAATGGGCGCTGAGGGACTCGAACCCCCGACCCCTTCGGTGTAAACGAAGTGCTCTAACCAACTGAGCTAAGCGCCCTTACGAATCAGAGAAGAACCAAATTATAGCGGCTGTTGGCTAACACGCAACCGCTGCTAAGTAGCCGTGCAAAAATAAGCTAGCGATAGTCGAACTGCACGGCTACTTTAAGCCCATTCGCCAATTCCGTTAACCTATTTGCGAATGGGCCCTAAATGCGCGGCAGCACAATGCTTTGCTGCTTCTGATATTTCCCCTTGCGATCCGCATAAGAAGTCTCGCAGATTTCATCTGATTGAAAAAACAACACCTGGGCAATGCCCTCATGGGCGTACACACGGGCAGGCAGCGGTGTGGTGTTGGAAATTTCCAGCGTCACATATCCCTCCCACTCTGGTTCAAACGGAGTAACGTTTACGATGAGGCCACAGCGGGCATAGGTGGATTTGCCCAGGCAGACGGTCAGCACGTCCCGCGGAATGCGGAAATATTCCACCGTTTGCGCCAGGACAAATGAGTTGGGCGGAATGACACACACATCCCCTGTAAAATCGACAAAAGATTTGGGATCAAAATGTTTGGGATCCACAACGGCCGAATGCACATTCGTAAAAATCTTAAACTCGTTGGTGACCCGAATGTCGTACCCATAAGACGACAGCCCGTAAGAAATCACGCCCTCGCGTACCTGCCCATCCACAAAGGGCTCAATCATCTTATGTTCCAGCGCCATGCGGCGAATCCAACTGTCTGCTTTAATGGCCATTGTTTTTCCTTTACTTGAATATTGACAAAAACTATAACTTTACATAACTTCTGGTGCGCTCATCCCCATCAGGTCGAGCACCTGGGCAAAGAGCTGTTTGGCCGCCCGGTAAAAGCGCAGCCGGGCATGGCGCAGCGGTTCAGGCACGTCGTCGTTGAGGACGCGGCAGTTTTCATAGGCGGGGTGGAAGGCGGCGGCGAGCTCGTAGGCGTAGAAGGCAATGTGGTGCGGCTCGGTGCTGAGCACCATCAATTCGATCACTTCGGGCAGTTCCAGCGCTTTGCGCAGGAAGGCCAGCTCACTTTCATGGGTCAGCAGGCTGAGATCAGCCCCGGCATCGGCGTCGGCGGTACCGCCCGCTTCGGCCCACTTGCGGAAGATGCCCGCACAGCGCACGTGGGCGTTTTGGATGTAGTAGACCGGATTTTTGTCGGACTTTTCCAGGGCCAGGTTGAGATCAAAGTCGATGGGGCTGTTGCCCGAGCGGGAGATCATGAAGTAGCGAATGGGATCGGGGCCAACCACATCGACCACATCATCGAGCGAAACAAAGGTGCCTGCCCGCGTGCTCATCTTCATTTCCTGGCCATCTTTGATAATGCTGATGATTTGATGCAGCACGGTGCGCACAAAATCGGTGGGGTAACCCAGCGCCTGCACGCCCATGAGGACCTGCGGTGCGGTGGCGTGGTGGTCAGGCCCAAAAAAGTCGACGACCAGATCGAAGCCGCGCTGGGCTTTGTCCCAGTGGTAGGCGATATCGGGCATGCGGTAGGTGGGTTCGCCGCTCTGCTTCACCAAAACGCGGTCTTTGTCGTCGCCAAACTGGGTGGTTTTGAACCACTGCGCGCCATCTTGCTCGTAGACGTATCCTTTTTCTTGCAGCGTTTCCAGCGCTTCCCAAACCCGGCCGGTTTCGTAGAGGCTTTGTTCGTTGTAATACACATCAAAAACGATATTGATGCGGCGCAGGGTTTCTTTTTGGCTGCGGGAGATCTGGTCTTTGGCGTAGCTGCCGAAATATTCCGCTGGTTCAGCCTGCAAGGCAGCGCCGTGGGCCTCAACCAGCTGCCGGGCGATGTCGGTGATGTAGTCGCCTTTGTAATGGTCGGGGCCAAGCTCCGCATCTTGCCCGAGGAGCTGGAGGTAGCGAATTTTGGTGGATTCACCCAGCAGGGTAATCTGGCGGCCTGCGTCATTGTAGTAATACTCTAAAACAACGTCGTACCCGGCCAGGCGCATGGCGCGGGCCAGGGTGTCGCCCATCACGCCGCCCCGGGTACGGCCGATATGAATCGGCCCGGTGGGATTGGCGCTGACACACTCGATTTGCACTTTTCTGCCGTCGCCCAGGTGGAGACGGCCGTATCCATCGCCTTCCGCCAACACATTGGCCACCACCTGCTGCAACCGGGCTTCTGTCAGCCGGATGTTGATGAAACCAGGCGGGGCCACGGCCACCGCAGCGATGTAGTCGGCCGCGGGCAAATGATCGACAATGGTCTGGGCAATTTTAAGCGGAGCCATGCGGGCCTCGCGGGCCAGCTTCAATGCCGTGGGCGAGGCATAGTCGCCAAATGAGGCTTCACGCGGCCGTTCGATGACCACTTCGGGCAAAGCAAAGGGGGGCAGCGCCCCGGCCGCCTGAGCCGCCTGAATAGCTTCTTGTAAAACGGCCGCTAACTGATGATGAATGCTCATAAAATTCCACTCTTCCTGGCGAAGCTTTTGGCTTCAAAATTCGGCGGATTTTACATGCCCAACAGAGGGTTCGCAACCTGAGCTGGGAAAAGGCCTTAATTGGTTTGGTCAGCTTGCTCAGGCAGGCTATCGCAGATAACGTTTAGATTCATGGTTGAAGGAGATTTCTGGATGAAGCGTCTGATTCTGATTTTTTTGATTCCCCTGTTGGTACTGGCCTGCGGTGAGGCCGATGACACGGGCGGCGAGCTGGTTAGCTACACCAGTCCCAACTACCCTATCAGCTTTATGATGCCCGCAGCGTGGGCCGTGAGCGACAATGAAGATTCGATCACCATCGCCTCGGCCGAATCGCTGCTGCTGGCCAACACGGTGGTAGACGGCGCACGTATCAACATGACCGTAACGCTTGGTGCGTTTATGGGCAATGCCAACGTTACCGAGGTGATTGAAACGGCCGTTGGCCAATTTCGGGCCCAGGAGGGGGTGGAGGTGCTGCAAGAGGTCGAAACCAAATTGATCAACAACCAGTCGGCCGTCGAAATTGTGCTGCGCGGCCCGGACACGGAGGGCAATGAGGTGATTTTGCGCTACCTGGTGGTAGAAAGTTTGGGGTCGAACCAGACGGCCGTCATCGCCGCCGTGCATGATGCCAGTGAAAACGATCGCTACGGCCAGGTCATGGCCGACATTGTGAACTCGATCCGGCTGGGTGAATAGTGAAAAGTAAAAAGTAAAAAGTCAAAAGTCAAAAGCTAACTTATCACTTATTATTTTTCACTTATTACTAATTACCGGCCGCCGCGTCATACACCAACAGCGTCTCAGCGGCCGTTTTTTCCCAGGAGAAAACGGCCGCTTGCTGTGCCGCCTTCTGTTTAAGTTCCGCCCGCAAGTTATCCTGAATCACCGTGGAAATAATCGCCCCGGCCAGGCCGCGCGCATCGTCGGGCTCGACGGCAAACCCGGCGTCGCCCAGCACTTCGGGCAGGGACGAGGCCGTGGTCGTCACCACCGGCGTGCCGGAAGCCAGCGCTTCCAGCACCCCCAGGCCAAACCCCTCGCGGCGGCTGGGGAAAACAAACGTTTCCGCATTGCGGTACAGCACCGGCTTGTCTTCTTCATCCACGTAACCAATCCAGCGCACGTAGTCGCCAATGCCCAGCTGCTGGATGTAGCTGTCGTAATCCGGGTAAATTTCATTCGATTGGGTGGGCTTTTTGCCCGCCAGGATCAGCGGATAATCCTCGCCCAGCGCCTGCCCCACGTAGGTCCAGGCCAGCAGCAGCGTAGTAACGTTTTTGTGCAGCTCGTAGCCGCCCAGGTAGAGCACGTAAAAATCGGGCAGATCGTATTTGCGCAGGATGGCCATTTCCAGCAGGCCGCTGTCTTGCGGGCTGAACGCGGACCCGGCGGCCAGGTAGATGCGCTCAATTTTGTCGGCGGGGATGTGCAGGTGGTCGATGATGTCTCGTTTGCTGGCCTCGGAATCGGTGATAATGCGGGTAGCGCCCCGGGCTGAGGCGGAAACGAGGGCGTTGTAGAGACGGGTAAGGAACGGCCGTCGATACTCAGGCACCAACATCGTGGTCAAATCATGCACCGTCACCACCAGCGGCACGGGCGATTGCAGCGGCCCGCCCCAGTACGGCACGTGGGCCACCGTCGCCCCCACCGCCCGACACGCCTGGGGAAACAGGCGCTGCTCAAACCACACCTTGCCCAGGTTCCCCGGCCGCACCGGCACCAGCTTCACCTTCACGCTGGGCGGCACCGCTTCCGGCTCCGGCTGCCCCGCCACCTGCGGGTACACCAGCGTAATCGTCAGGTCAGACACCATGCGGTTGAGATGATAAACCAGCTGGCGCGTGTACTGGCCGCTGCCCGTATTGGGCTGGTTCCAAAAAGCAGCATTGATGGCTACATGCATAAAAAACCCTTCCTTTGCCGCTGATTATAGTAACAATCCAGAGGCGAGGCACTTTGAAAATGCGCAACCCCGGTTTTCTATTTTTTACAAATGGGACGCGGATTAACGCAGATGACGCGGGTAAAAACAGATAATCCGCGTTTTCAGCGCCTGTCCGCTTCCCATTGTGCACCAAACAGTTAGACCGATTCTGGTCAATGCAGTACCATTGTTCCCCATACCTAACATCACAGAAAACCCTTACTTCCCCTCCGCGCTCGCCGCGTCTCTGCGGTGAAAAAGGCAGGCAGCCCGTGACCAACCACTTTAAGCAAAACTTTGTCACCCAGCAGGCAGAAGTGCACCTGCCCGACGTACCGCTCACCGGCACCGTTCCCGACTGGCTCAACGGCACGCTCATCCGCTGCGGTCCGGGCCAGTTTGAGCAGACCCACGCCTCCTACAAACATTGGTTCGACGGCCTGAGCATGCCGCACCGCTATACGTTTCGGAACGGCCGTCTCTCCTTCCAAAATCGCTTTCTGCAAAGCCAGGCGTACCTCAAAGACAACGCCACTGGCGTGCTAAATTATCGCGGCGTCTTTGTGGACCCCCAACGCACCTTCTGGGACAAAATCAAGGCACTGTTTATCAACGACGTCACCGACAACTGTAACATCCAGACCGTCGACGACCAGGGCACCATCGTCATCATGACCGAGCTGCCGCACATGTACCAGCTCGATCCTCTCAGCCTGCAAACGGTAGCCCAGTACGAATACGACCACAAAATCAACGCCACGATGCAGACCGCCCACCCCCACCTCGACCCGCGCCAGGGCAACATGATTGTCAACTACATGCTCAAAATCAGCCTGTTTAACTACTACGAGGTGTTTAACGTGCGCGGACGGGCTTACCAGCAGGTAAGCCGCGTCCCGGTCACCTCGCCATCGTACATGCACAGCTTTGCCCTGACGGAACGGTACGTCATCCTGGTCGAGCAGCCGCTCAAGCTGCCGGGATACGGCCGTGGCGTCTTCGCCCTCGCCTTTGGTAACAAACCGTTCATGGAAAACTTCGTCTGGGACGGCAGCCAACCCACTGTGTTCCAGGTAATTGACCGGAACAGCGGTATCGTGGTAACTCAGGCCGAAACAGACGCCTTTTTTGTTTTCCACCAGCTCAATGCCTACGAGCAAAACAATGAAATTATCCTGGACCTGGCCGCCTACCCCAACGCCAGCGTGCTGCCTGACTTTTTCCTGGACCGGCTGCGCGCCAACAATCACATCCCCCACACACCTGCCTGGGCCAAACGCTACCGCATTCCGCTGGGCCAACCACACAGCCGCATCGATGGTGAAACGCTGGCCAGCCTCAACCTGGAACTGCCGCGCATCAACTACCGCTACAACACACGGCCGTATCGCTACGGCTATGGCGTCAGCCTGCATCAGGATTTACCGGACTTTCCCAACCAATTGGTGAAAATGGATGTGGTGACGGGCGAAACGGCCGTCTGGCACCAACCCATGCACTACCCCAGCGAACCCGTCTTTGTGCCCAACCCCAACGCTACGGCCGAGGACGATGGCGTCATCCTGGCCAACGTCTACGACGCCAACACCAATTCATCTTACCTGTTGGTGCTGGACGGCCAAAGCTTCACCCAAATGGCCCGCGGCGACCTCAACTTTCGCATTCCGTTTGACTACCACGGCTGGTTTTATCCCGGTGTGGTGTAAATTGGCCACAGAGGAAGAAGAGGTAATTGAGTAATTGGGCAATTGGGCTTAATTACCCAGTTACCCAATTACTGCCCCAACGCCTGTTCAGCCTGCTCAATTTCCCAATCCAGGCCAAGTTTGGTGAACTCCGCCACGGCCGTTTCCAACACCCCCTTACCCTGCTGTCCCCCGCTAAACCGACCCAAGTGCAGCCGCGCCAGCGCCGCTTCGTACGGCATCTCCAACTGCTCGGCCAGCTGAACGGCCATTGCCATCCCCCTCACCGCCTCATCCCGCTTACCCTGCAAAAACGCCTGCCACGCGGTGCAAATTTGTAAAGACGGCCGTCCAATCGGGTAAATTTTGCTGGTGGCCGCCAGCTTCTTCAGCCCGGCCGCGGCCCCAGCCGCCAGTGCTTCTTTGTCGGCGGCGGCGCTGGCCTGCTCCCAGAGCCAGAGGTACGCGGTGGTCAGGCTCACCACCGCCGCCAGCTGCACGTAGACCAGGATACGGCCGTTCACAAAATCCGGCAGAAACGTCTCCAGCGTCTGGCGCAGACCCGCCGCATCCCCCTGCCGCATCTGGCAGCGAATGAGCGTGTCGTATGCGGCAAACTGGGTCAGCGTCACCGGCTTTTCCACGGCCAGCGCCGCCTGCGCCCACGCCATCGCCTCGTCGTAGCGGCCCAGCGGCACCAGCCCCGCCCCACGAAACGCCGTCGTCAGGGCGATCTGGTTACTGCTGTTGGTCGCTTCCCCGGCACGATGGGCCGCTTCCCGCGTCGCCAGCGCCGCTTCATAATTGCCGCGCACCGTCTGCACCTCGGCCATCGTGCCGTACGCCTGCGACAAAATGCGCCAGTAGCCAATGCGGTCCGCCAGCTCCGCGCCGCGCAGGCTGTGTTCCCAGCAGCGGGCCCACTCGCCCCAACCGCCATAGGGCAGCGCCGAGGTCGCGTGGTAAAAGGCGCTGCTCACCGGATTATCGACCATCGCCTCAGTCGCTGCGCCCAGCGCCAGGTAGCGCCGCGCCAGCTTCTCCCGCCCCAGCGTGGAAATAATCCAACCCATCCCCGTGTACGATCGCACCAGTTCGGGCGATGGCCCGGCCTGCTCACCCGTGTTCAGCCCGTACAGCCCGGTAAACGCGCCTAGCAAAATATCGCCGGTGTACACCGTCATCTCGCCAAATTGGGACAGGCTGCGCAGCATCTCGATGTAGCGCGCCCGTTCGGCTGGTGCATCGGTGGCCACGTTTTGCGGCCACCAGCGGTGCCTGACCTGGCGCACCATCTGGCCCAACAGCCCCACCACCTGCCCCAGCGGTTTTGGCGGAATGGCGCGGCCGAGCAGGGAAACGGCCGTCGCAAAATACCCCGTCGCCGCTGCCAAATTACCCGAATGGAAATAGGCCATGCCCAGGTTGCGCTGCGCCGCCGCCTTTTCCAGCGGGGTGGCGGGCAGCCCTGCCTGGTACAGCTCGATGAGGCTGCCCAGCAGGCGAATGGCGTCTTCGTAAGCGCCGTTGTTCACCGCCTGCTCGCCCGCCAGCGCCTTGTAACGCGCCTCTTTTTCGCGGTCGCCCGCCTCCTGCCAGTGGTAAGCCAGCGACGCCAGGTACGACGGATCGTCGGGGAACACCTGCTCGATGGCTTCGGCCACCTGCCGATGCCGCGCCGCAAGCCCGGCGGCAGGCTGTCCGGCCGCGTCGAGGCTGCTTAGCAGCGTTTCGCGCAGCTTGTCGTGGCTAAAGCGCCACCGCTCGTACTGGAATTCAAGCACGGCCGTTTCCGCACACAAATTCAGCCATCCATCCAAATCGCGGCCGCCCGCCAGGTGGCGCAGCAGCGGCAGATTCAGCTCGCGCCCCACCACTGCCGCCAGCGCCAGCAGCTCAAACGCCTCGTCCGGCACGCGGCGCAGGCGGCGCTCGATCACCTTCTGCATGCCCTGGGCAAACAGGGCCATCGGCAGCGTGGCCATGCCAATCTGGTCCAGCTGGCCAATCTCCTCGGCCAGGGTGCGCACCACCTCGACGATAAAAAAGACATTGCCCTCGCTCTGCTGCTGGAGCAGATTGACAATCTGCGGCTTCTGGCCGCCGTCGCCCAGCATGGAGCGGCTCAGGCGGGCAATGGCCGCCTCGTCCAGTCGGCTCAGCTGAATGACGTGGGCTTGGGGCAGTTCCTGGGGCAGCAACGGCCGTTCATCATCGCGATACGTGCCCACCACCAGCAGCGGCAGGGTTGGCACCTGGGCCAGCAGCCGCTTCAGCACCAGCAAATCTTCCGACACCCACTGCAAATCCTCCAGCATGATGAGCAAGGGTTGGCTCTGCCGTTCGAAAACGGCCGCAATCACGTTCAGCAGGCGGATGTAGTTGGCCTGCGCCTCAATCGCGGGCGCGTCGGCCACCTCGGTGCCTAGCAAATTGCCGATGTCCGGCACAATGCCCTTCAACACGCTGGCCTCAAACTCCGATACCTCGCTCTGCAAAACCAGCGTGGCCAACACGGTGCGCCACATCTGGTACGGGCTGGCCCCTTCGGAGATGGCCTGGCCGCGCACCACCAGCGCCCCGTTCACCAGCGCCTGGGTGCGCAGCTCGTCCAGCAGGCGCGACTTGCCCACGCCGCTTTCCCCGGCCACCAGCCAGCCGCTGCCCTGCCCGGTCATCGCCAGGTTCAGCGCCCCGGTGAGCTGGGCCAGCTCCGCCTCGCGCCCCACAAAGGCGGCCGCCCGCAGGTAGCTCTCGCGAATTTCGATGCTTTCGGTCTGGGCCTCGCCAAAACCAGCCTGGGCCAGGGCCGCCAGCACCGCCCGCGCCGAGCCAAACCGTTCGGCCGGATCTTTGGCCATCAGCCGCCCCACCACTTCACGCAGCGCCGGGGCCACCGGCAGCGCGTCCAAATCGGGCGGCACGCTCAAAATCTGGCTGATGAGAATGGGCAGCGACGGCCCGGCAAAGGGATGGCGCTCGGCCAAAAGCTGGTAGGCCACCGTGCCCAGGGCGTACAAATCGGAGGCGATGCTGGCGGTGCCGGACTGAAACAGTTCGGGGGCCATGTAGTTGATGGTGCCCACGACGGCGTCGCTGCCCGCCTGGGCCGCAAAATCGCGCTCCACCGCCAGACCAAAATCAAGCAGTTTGAGCTGGTCGCCGACAACCAGCATATTGTCTGGCTTTAAATCGCGGTGAATGATGCCGCGCTGGTGCAGGTAGGCCAGCGCTTCCAGGGCTTGCTGCAAAAAGGCGAGCTTGAGGGAAAACGGCCGTTCCGCACAAGCATCCACCACCGTCTGAGCATTGTGCAGCAGCTCCATGGTGAAATACGGCCGTTTCTCCCCATCAAAGCCATAGTCCAGCACGCTGATGATATGCGGGTGGCGCAGCGAGGCCAGGGTGCGGAACTCCTCAGCCAGCGCCACGCGAAAATCGCGCGACTCGTCGCGGGAGGCAAACTGGAGCTGCTTGCCCGAAATCAGCACCCGCTTCAGCGCGATCAGGTCGCCCGTCAGCCGGTCCACGGCGCGGTAAACAGATCCCATGCCGCCGGAACCAATCTCGCTAACAAAGCGGTAGCGATTGTTGAAAAAAGGTGCCAGGGTGGGTTCAGAAGCTGCCAGTGTCATGCGGTTGTATCGGGTCTTACGGGATAAGTGATTGACAAGGTGACAAGGTGACAGGGTGACCAGGTGACCAGGTGATGCTCCTTGTCGGATGGTCCGATTATACGCGGTTTACCTCGGGATGCCTCAAAAATCTCGGTGAAGCTCTGTGTCTTCTCGGTGGCTCTCTGTGTTCCGCTTGCTACTCGAACCGCAGCGCGTCAATCGGATTGAGCGCGGCGGCGCGGGTGGCCGGGTAGATGCCAAAAAAGAGCCCCACGGCCACGGAAAAGCCCACGGCCAGGGCAATGGAGTTGAAGGTCACCGAGGTGTCGAGTTCGGGTACGGCCGTACGCACCGCAAATGCGCCAATGACTCCCAGCACAATGCCCAACGTGCCGCCCAGCACCGCCATGATCACCGCTTCCGTCAGGAACTGGCCCAAGATGTCCAGCCGTTTGGCCCCCACCGCCTTGCGCAGGCCAATCTCCCGCGTCCGCTCCGTCACGCTCACCAGCATGATGTTCATGATGCCAATGCCACCCACCAGCAGCGAAATCGAGGCAATGGCCCCTAAAAACACGGTCAGCACGCTGGTTACCGAGCCAAACGCATCCAGAAAATCCTGCTGCGTTAAAATCTGGAAATCATCTGCATCGCGGAAGTTAATATCGTGCGACTGGCGCAGCACTTCCGAGGCGTCGATGATGGCTCCATCAATCGCCGCCTCATCCACCGCTTTCATCAGGATGGCATCGACCAAAAATTCCCCGGTGCGCTGGCTGCGGTTGTTGAACAGCCGATCCTGCGCCGTGGTCAGCGGCACGATGGCCACATCATCCCGGCTGCCGCCAAACATGCCCGCGCCCTGCGAGGCCAATACGCCCATCACGCGGAAGGTCAGCCCGTTGATTTTGATCTCCTCGCCAATCGGATCGACATTTTCGGGGAACAGGTTGGTGACGGTTTCTGGACCAAGAACGACGACACGGGAACGGCCGTTGTACTCCGTCGCCGTAAAAAATTCCCCCACCGCTACTTCCAACCCCCACGCCACCAGGTAATCGGGCGTCGACGCCCGCAGCGCCACCGAGCGCACTTCCCCCGCGTAACGCAGCTCCGCCTCGCGCAGCAGCGAGGGCGCCACCGCTTCCGCACCCGGCAGCAGCGCCGGGTCAGTCAGCAGTTCCACATCGCGCAGCGTCAACGACGACTCCACCAGCGGATCGCTGCCCGGTCGCCCCGGTTCCTCTTGCGCGGGAATAATAAACACCAGATTGCTGCCCAGCCCAGAAAACTGCTCGGCAATAAAACGCGTCACCCCGTCGCCAATCGACAGCAGCGTAATCACCGCCGCCACGCCAATCATGATGCCCAGCATCGTCAACGAAGCGCGCAGTTTATTCGCCCCCAGGCTCGCCAAAGCAATCCGCAAATTCTCAACAACCATAATTTCTTCTATCCACAGATTTCGCAGATTACACAGATTAAAAATTTCTATCTGTGAAATCTGTGTAATCTGTGGCCAGTTTATTCATATCTCAAAGCATCAATCGGATTCAGCCGCGCCGCCCGCGTGGCGGGGTACAGCCCAAAAAAGAGCCCCACCCCGGCCGAAAAGCCAATGGCCAGCGCGACCGAATTCCAATCAACGGCCGTATCCAGCAGCGGCGACAAATTGCCAATAACGGCCGCACCAATCGCGCCCAAAATCAAACCAATCACCCCGCCCACGCTGGCAATCACCACCGCTTCCACCAAAAACTGCGTCAAAATATCGCGGTACTTGGCCCCCACCGCCTTGCGCAGACCAATTTCCCGCGTGCGCTCCGTCACGCTCACCAGCATAATGTTCATGATGCCAATGCCACCCACCAGCAGCGAAATCCCGGCAATCACCCCCAGGAAAATCGTCAGCACGCCGGTAATCTCACCAAACGCGCCCAGCAGTTCAGATTGGCTCAAAATGGTGAAGTCGTCCTCATCGCGGAAGGTGATGTTGTGCTCCTCGCGCAGCACCGCTTCCATCTGGATAATCGCCGCATCCTGTCGATCCTCGCTGATCACCTGGGCGTAAATCACATCCACGCGCAGCTCACCATCGGCCCGGCGCGCCGGAAACAGCCGCTGCTGCGCCGTGGAAATGGGCACCAGCACCACGTCGTCCTGGTCGTTGAAGCCAGAACCGCCCTTCTCTTCCAATAGACCAATAATCCGGAAGTTCACGTTGTTGATGCGAATATCTTCGCCAATGGGAAACTCACCCACCTCAAACAGCGCTTCATACACTGACTGGCCAATGACGGCCACGCGGCTGCCGCTGGCCACATCTTGCTCGGTGAAAAAGTCGCCCAGCGCCGGGTAAAAGTTGCGCACCAGGGGAAACTGCGTGTTGGTGCCGGAAATGGTGGTGCGCGCCTCCTCTCCCCCGCGTGAAACGATGGCCGGGCGGTCGTAGCTGGGCACCACACCCAGCAAATCCGGCACACGGAAGGGATCGGCCAGCGCCTCCGCGTCGGACAGCGTCAGCCCCGCCCCGCCAGACCGGGCCGGACGCGGGTCGGTGGGGTCCTCATCGCCAGGAAAAACAAACAGGAGATTGTTGCCCAACCCCTGGAACTCATCGATGACCACCGCCTCCACACCGCGCCCCACGGAAATCAGCGTAATCACCGCCGCCACGCCGATGATGATGCCCAGCATGGTGAGAAAAGCGCGCAGTTTATTGGCGGTAATGCCGACGAGGGCCAGGCGAATGCTTTCGAGTAAGTTCATGGTTTATGAATGTTTTGTTGCAAGTAGCAGGTAGTAAGTTGCAAGTCAATTTGACCAGGTGAACCTGCAACCTGCCACTTGCAACCTCTCACTTTTTACTGAAGCAATGCATCAGACGGCCGTTCCGTCTCCCCCGCCACCAACGGATCCTCAATCGTCTCGTCCCGCACAACCAGGCCATCGGCCAGGGTGACGACCCGGTTGGTGTGCCGGGCAATCCACGGATCGTGGGTCACAAACACCACCGTAATGCCCCGCTCCCGATTCAGCTGCTGGAAAATCTGCATCACCTCCGTGCCCGACTTGCTGTCCAGGTTGCCCGTCGGCTCGTCGGCCAGGATGATGGCCGGTTCATTCACCAGGGCGCGGGCGATGGCCACGCGCTGCTGCTGCCCGCCAGACAATTCGCTCGGTTTGTGGTCCAACCGTTCACCCAGGCCAACCATCTTCAACGCTTCCGCCGCTTTTTGGGCCCGCTGCCGCTTACCCGCGTAAATCAGCGGCAGCTCCACCTGCTGCAACGCCGAAGTGCGCGGCAGCAAATTGAAGCTCTGGAAGACAAAGCCAATCTTGCGGTTGCGTACATCGGCCAGCTCATCTTCGCTGAGGTTGCTCACGTCGGTGCCGTCCAGCAGGTAAGTGCCGCTGGTGGGTTTGTCCAGCGCCCCCAGCATGTTCATCATCGTCGATTTACCGGAGCCAGACGGCCCCATAATCGACAAAAATTCACCTTCATAAATGGAAAGCGTCACCCCGTTCAGCGCCCGCACCTGGTGCTCGCCCATCGTGTACACTTTGGTCATATTCTGGATGGTGATGACGGGTTTACGGCCGTTTTCGTTCATGTTTACCTTTACCACTTAACTCTCGTTCCACGCTCCGCGTGGGAACGAGCGGATCGCTCTGTGGCCAAAACCTATTCTTCCGACCCGAAGATGTTGAACCCTTCGCGGTCGTTGGTCAGCACCACGGTGTCACCCGCGCTCAGCCCGGCCAGCACCTCGCTGAACTGCTCGTTGCGCAGGCCCGTCTCTACCACCACTTCTTCGATGATGCCGTCGACCTGCAAGACATTCACAAACGCCTCACCCGTCTCCCGGTTCAGGCGAATGGCCCAGTTGGGCACAATCAGCACATCGGCCACCTCATCCACCACAATCGAGGCGCTGGCGCTCATGCCGGGCCGCAAATCCTCCGCCTGCGCCGAGTCGATGTTGATCGTCACCAGGTAAGTCACCACACCGCCAGAGCTGGCCGAGGTGGGGGCAATTTCAGCGATGGTGCCAGATACGGCCGTATCCGGCAGCGCATCCACACTCACCTCAACTGCCTGCCCCAGGGCGATCTGGTCAATGTCAATCTCATCCACGCTCACCGTGATGTGAAACGCCTCTTCATTCACCACCGTGATGGCCGGTTGGCCGGGCGAAGCCAGCTCACCCGCATTGATCAGCACATTAGCCACCGTCCCGGCCAGCGGGGCCACAATTTGCGACTGGGCCAGCCGCAGCTGCGCCAGCTCCAGATTGGTTTGCGCCGCCGCGATCTGCGCCTCCAGCACGGCAACCTCGTTGTCGCTCAGCGGCTCCAACAGGCGGTCGTACGCCGCCTGGGCTCGGGCCAGATTGGCCTCAGCCGCCTGCACGTTGCCCTGCGCCGCCTGTACACCCGCCTGGGCATTGGCAATCGCCGCGTCGGCTAACTGGATGTCGGCGGGACGAGCGGCCGTTTGCACATCGGTCAGCGCCGCCTGCGCCGCCGCCAACGACGCATTGGCATTGGCCAGCGCCGCCCGGGCGGCCTCCTCCGGTGCACCCAAACCAGGGCAAATTTCATTGCCAGCAGGGTCGGTAAAACATTCAATCGTCCGATTGTAAGCATCTTGGGCATTTTTCTGCGCCAGCTCAGCCGCTGCCAGGTTGGCTTCGGCCTGGGCCACCTGTCCGGGTGTCGCCCCGGCCAACAGTTGGGCCTTTTGGGCGTTAGCTTGCAAAACGGCCGCTTCCGCCGACGCCAGATTTGCCTGAGCCACCGTCACATTCGCCGCCGCCGCCGCAATGTCCGCCTCGCCGCTGGCCAACGTCGCCGCCGACGGCTCAGCCTCCAGCCGCTGCTGCAAGGTCAGCTCCTGAATGCGCAGGGCGTCTGCCGCCTGCTGCACCGCCAGAGCCAGCTCGTCGGTGTTCAGCGTGGCCAGCACATCGCCTTCTGCCACCACCTGGCCACGCACCACGTTCACCTGCTGGATGGTACCACCCAGGCCAAACGTCAACGACACCAGCGATTC
Source organism: Anaerolineae bacterium (assembly GCA_020848035.1). Classification (GTDB taxonomy): domain Bacteria; phylum Chloroflexota; class Anaerolineae; order Promineifilales; family Promineifilaceae; genus Leptofilum. Next base: position 24,936 of record JADLAX010000014.1, read on the forward strand.
CGGCTCGATGGAACCAACCGCGTTCACCGTGGCCGTTACCTGGCCCCGTTCCACCGTCGCTTCACGAAGGATTTCGGGAACGGCCGTTTCCGCTGCTACCTGCCGCTGTCGCACAATAAAATATCCCGCCACCAGCAGGATAATCACGCCCACAATAATTCCAATTCTACGCATTGCTACTTAACCGACTCCTTGTTGACGACGCACCGCCAACAGCCATAATGCTGGTTTCAAATACCTGGGCAAAACCTTTGCAGCATCACCTTGAATTATACGAAACTGTGAAAAAATGCACAGACAAGCCCCTAAAATCACAACAATTGTTAACCTTTGATCCAGGTCTATTTGCTGCGCATTTTTTCTTATGTTAGAATTGTGAAAACTTACACGAATAAGTTTGGCAACTATTCTATCAGGCAGTTCTTCATTACCTTATCTACAGAATAAAACTCTGTACCGACGCGAGGACAATACGCTGTGACAAGTGAAATCCCAGACATTGTCATTGGCCGCCTACCCATCTACTTGCGTGAACTCACCCGTTTAGCTGAAGAAGAAGGCAGAATCAATACCTCTTCCCATGAGCTGGGCAAACGTTTGGGCATCAGCTCCGCGCAAATCCGTAAGGATTTGTCTCATTTTGGCGAATTTGGCAAGCAGGGCACCGGCTACCACATCAATTATCTCATCGAGAAGCTGCGCGAAATTTTACAGCTCACCAAAGAGTGGGATGTGGCCCTGGTGGGTGCCGGTTATCTCGGCCATGCCCTGGCCCACTACCACGGCTTTGAACATCGCGGCTTTCGCATCTCCTGGATCTTCGACAACGATCCCAGCAAAATCGGCGAACAGATGGATCAGCTCATTGTTTTGGATGTTGCCTCGCTGGAAAAGGTCGTCCAAGAGAACAAGGTGAAGGTTGCCGTGATTGCTGTGCCTGCTAACTATGCGCAAGAAATTACCGACAGGCTGGTGGCGGTTGGCGTACGCTCCATCTTAAGTTATGCCCCTATTCACCTCAACGTGCCGCCTGGCGTAGAAATCAGCTACAGCGATCCCGTCATTCAGCTCCAGCGCATGACGTATTACTTACCCTAGCCCATCCCAAACTGCAATAAAAAAAGCCCTGGCCAGTGCCAGAGCTTTTTCATTCAGGACCATTTTTACAGGTCGGGGATGCTGCGCTGCAAGATTGGCAGTTCGGCCAACGCCTTGCCTGCCCCCAAAGCGGTACAGGCGATAGGGTTATCGGCCACGTAGGCAGGCACGCCCGTTTCACGGGTCAGCAGCGTGTCAATCTCGCGCAGCAGCGCCGTGCCTCCCGCCAATGCCATGCCCCGGTCGATAATGTCAGAAGAAAGTTCAGGCGGTGTCTTGGCCAGCACGGCCCGTACGACGTTAACAATCGCGGCCAGCGGTTCAGAAATGGCCTCAGCAACTTCACTAGAAGTAATGGTGATCGTTTTAGGTAGGCCCGCCACCTGGTCGCGCCCCTGGACTTGCATGTCCAGCTGGTCATCCAGATCAACGGCCGATCCAATTTTGATTTTGATCGCTTCGGCCGTTGGCTCGCCAATCACCAGGTTATACTTCTTGCGGATGTAGTTGATGATGGCTTCGTCGAGATGGACCCCACCCACGCGCACCGATTCGGCACAGACGATGCCATTCATGGAAACAACGGCCGCTTCCGTCGAACCGCCGCCCATATCAATGATCATGTTGCCCGTAGGGGTCCCGATGGGCAGGCCAGCACCAATCGCCGCCGCCAGGGGTTCAGGGATCAGGTGAACCGGGTCGCGTGCCCCGGCAGCCAGAGCCGCTTCTTTCACGGCGCGCCGCTCGACGCTGGTAACACCGTAGGGCACGCTGATCATCACCACCGGCTTGCGCAGGCGCAGCCGCCCGGCCACCTTACCGATGAAATATTCCAGCATGCCCTGGGTGACAAAGTAGTCGGCAATCACGCCATCGCGCAACGGCCGTATCACTTCAATGGATTCGGGGGTACGGCCGTACATCTCCTTGGCCGCCCGCCCCACTTCCACAATCGTCGTCTTGTTCTCGTCCTCCCGAATGGCCACAACCGAAGGCTCCTGGAGCACCACGCCCCGCCCCTGATCATGTACCAGGACATTCACCGTGCCCAAATCAATGGCCACATACGGCGTAAAAATTGCCACAGTTAGCTTTCATCCTGACGGGGATAACCCGCACCCGTCGCCATTTCTCGCCGCCGCCGCCCACTGTGCCGCCGACCCACATCCAACCGAATTTGCGCCCGCAGCAAAGAAGCCTGGATTTGCGCAAATTGGTCCGGGTCTTGCACCGCGCCCTCTTTCATCGCCTGCAAGGCGCGCTCACGGGCTCGTTCTGCCCGTTCCAGGTCAATTTCTTCCGCCTGTTCCGCAGAATCAGCCAGCACAATCACCTTGTCCGGCTGTACCTCAGCATAGCCACCGCCAATGGCAAAATGCTCTTCTTCGCCGTCTGGGTGACGCACCCACACATCGCCAAAAGCCAGGGTCGTCAGCAGCGCGGAGTGGTTGGGCAAAATACCCATCCGACCTTCTGTGCCGGGCAAGGAAACGGATGCCACCTGCTGGCTAAAAACCAGCCGTTCCTGCGTCACAATATCACATTGAATAGTCATAGATTCACCTGCGGTAATCCGTAAACAGTAATCAGTAGCCTGTAACCAGTAATGTTGGCTACCTGCTACTGATTACAAAATCTTCTCGTTAAATTTAGCGAGCTTTTACTAAACGGCCGCGCGCAGTTTTTCTGCCTTCTCCACAGCCTGGTCGATGGTGCCAACCATGTAGAACGCCTGCTCCGGCAGATCGTCGTGCTTGCCGTCCAGAATCTCACGGAAGCCGCGCACAGTCTCGCGAATCGGCACATACTGCCCATTCAAACCGTGGAACTTCTCGGCCACAAACATCGGCTGGCCCAGGAAACGCTCAATTTTACGGGCACGGGCCACCAGCAGCTTCTGGTCTTCGCTCAATTCGTCGATACCCAAAATGGCGATAATGTCTTGCAGGTCATTGTAGGTTTGCAGTACCTGCTTCACCTCACGGGCCGTACGGTAATGCTCCTCACCAACCACGTCTGGCTGCAAAGCCCGGCTGGACGACGACAGCGGGTCCACGGCCGGGAAGATACCCTTGGCAAACACACCCCGGTCCAGCGTCAAACTGGCGTCGATGTGGGCAAAGGTCACCACGGGTGCCGGGTCGGAATAGTCATCGGCAGGCACGTAGATGGCTTGCAGGGAAGTGATCGAGCCTTTCTTGGTGGAGGTGATGCGCTCTTGCAGCGCACCCATTTCCGCCGCCAGGGTGGGCTGATAACCCACCGCGCTGGGCATACGGCCGAGCAGCGCCGACATTTCAGAACCGGCCAACACGTAGCGATAAATGTTGTCGATAAAGAGCAGCACGTCACGCCCTTCGTCGCGGAAGTATTCAGCCATCGCCAGACCGGTGAGGGCCACACGCAAACGCACACCGGGCGTTTCGTTCATCTGGCCAAACACCATGGCCACAGAATCCTGCACGCCGTACTCCTGCATTTCGTAATACAGGTCAGTGCCTTCACGAGTACGCTCGCCCACACCCGCAAACACAGACACACCTTCGTGCTCACGCGCCACGGAACGGATTAGCTCAGCGATGGTCACAGTTTTACCTGTTCCGGCACCGCCGTAGATACCCGTCTTACCACCTTTGATAAACGGAGCGATGAGGTCAATCACCTTCATACCGGTTTCAAAGGTTTCCAACACCGTGCTTTGATCCTGGAATACAGGGGCATCACGATGAATGGGGTAATACACGTCTGATTCCGGGGTTGGGTAACCATCGATGGCATTACCCACCACGTCAAAAATACGGCCGAGTGTCACTGGCCCTACCGGCACTCTGATCGGCGCACCGGTTGTCTCTACAGCCAAACCACGCGGCAAACCATCAGTCGAACCCATAGCCACGGTACGGACCATGCCACCACCGATGTGCTGCTGGACTTCCAGCACCAACTTACCGCTTTCGGCTGCTACATTGAGCGCTTCATAAATTTCTGGAACATCTTCCTCTGCAAATTCAACGTCTACCACCACACCGCGAATTGCGGAAATCTTGCCTGTAGCCATGTAATCCTCCAACTAACAAATTGTTCGTTTTCAACTTAGCTATTTGGTAATTGCGTAATTGAGCAATTGAATTACCCAATTACTCCATTACTTTTACCGAACAATCTCTAACTATAATTGCGACAATGCCTCCGCACCGCCGACGATATCTAAAATTTCGCTGGTAATGCTTGCTTGCCGCGCTTTGTTGCGCTCCAAAGTCAATATCTCTACCAATTCACCCGCGTTGTCTGTGGCGTTGTTCATGGCCACATACCGGGCGCTGTGTTCACTGGCCTGCGATTCCAACACAGACTGGTACACCTGCAAGTCGGTAAACCGGGGCACCACCGTATTGAGCAGGGCTTCGGGGCCGGGTTCATATTCGTAAATCCGGTTGGAAACGCCCGTGAGGTCCACGTTAGAGACGTATTCGGCCACGGCCATGGTGCTGAAGTCAGTTGGTTTGAGGGGCAGCAGCTGTTTGATAGACGGCCGTCTCGCAATCAAGTTAATGAAATCGGTATAGCCAACAAACACCAGGTCTACTTTGCCACTCAAAAAGTCATCCGTCACCAGCTGCGAAATCGGCGTTACGTCCAAAATTGACGGAGAATCCGGGATGCTGTCGAACGAGGCCACCACGTTGTAGCCACGCCGAATCATCAAGTCGCGCCCTTTACGGCCGACGGCAATGATCTCTGCCGGTACGTCCCACGCGCGCAGAAAGCGCTCGGCATACCCCACCATGTTGCTGTTAAACGCCCCGGCCAGACCCCGATTTCCCGTCAGTAAAATGAGGGAGATTCGTTTGATCTGCGCCCGCGGCGTCAGCAACGGGTGGCCCGTTTGACCAACCCCTGGTTGTGAGGCCAGATTGTTCAGAATTTCAAACGCCTTACCCGCATAAGCCCGCGTGGCTTCTACCTGCCGCTGCGCCTTGTTGGCTTTGGAGGCAGAAACGGCCGCTAACGCACTCGTCACCTGAGAGATATTCTTGATACTTTTAATACGCTTGCTTAACTCGCGTTCGGTAGCCACAAATCTCTCCTACTTATGAATTTGTCCAGTTCGCGTTAAAGTCCTCAATCGCCTGGCGCAAATTCGCTTCAATGCCGTCGTTCCACGCACCGGTTTTCAAAGGCGCGGCCACTTCGGGGCGAGCCGTATCTACGTAACGCACAAACTCACGCTCCCACCGGGAAATCTCGCGCACCGGCACCTTGTCCAGATAACCGCGCGAACCAGCGTAAATGAGCATAACCTGGTGCTCCAACGGCCACGGACTGTACTGCGGCTGCTTCAAAAGCTCCATCAGACGCTCACCACGCGACAGCTGACGCTGTGTGGCCGCATCCAGATCGGAGCCAAACTGGGCAAACGCCGCCAATTCACGGTACTGCGACAGGTCAGACTTCAACCCACCAGACACCTTGCTCATGGCCCGCTTCTGCGCCGCGCTACCTACGCGGGAGACGGACAAACCGGTGTTGATGGCCGGACGCTGACCGGCGTTGAACAGGTCGGTTTCCAGGAAAATCTGGCCGTCGGTGATGGAGATAACGTTGGTGGGAATGTAAGCCGACACGTCACCAAGCAGGGTCTCGATGATGGGTAGCGCCGTCAAAGAACCACCGGTACCTGGCCGTTTGGCCACTTCGTATTTGTCATCGCCCAATTCTTTGAGCGCTTTTTCGTAATGTTCAGCTTCCAGGTTACCAAAATAGACTTCGCCATTCACGCCTTTGGTGTCGGCCGTCACTTCGGTGCCTTTTTCCACAATGATCCACTCATCGCGCAGACGAACGGCCCGTTCCAGCAAGGTGCTGTGCAGGGAGAAAATGTCGCCCGGGTACGCTTCACGCCCCGGCGGGCGGCGCAGAATCAGGGACATCTGGCGATAGGCCCAGGCATGTTTGGAGAGATCGTCGTAAATGACCAGGGCATCACGGCCGTTGTCCATAAACTCTTCGCCGATGGTGCAGCCAGTGTAAGGGGCAAAATATTGCAGCGGCGCCGGATCAGAAGCACCAGCCACCACGACGGTGGTGTATTCCATCGCCCCGTAGCGCTCTAAGGTGTCTACCACCTGGGCTACCTGGCCAACGCGCTGGCCAATGGCCACGTAGATGCAGACCATGTTGCCGCCCTTCTGGTTAATAATTGTGTCCAGGCAGATGGCGGTTTTACCCGTCTGGCGGTCGCCAATGATGAGCTCGCGCTGACCGCGGCCGATGGGGAACATGGCGTCGATGGCGATGATACCGGTCTGCACCGGGGTATCCACACCTTTACGCTCGATGACGCCAGGGGCAGTACGCTGAATCGGGCGCACCTTGGTGGTGTTGATGGGGCCTTTGCCGTCAACCGGGTTGCCCAAGGGATCAACCACACGGCCGATCAGGGCATCACCGACGGGGACAGAGGCGATACGGCCGGTGGCCCGCACCTCGTCGCCGACTTCGATATCGGCATAGTCACCCATGACCACGACACCGACCAGCTTAGCTTGCAGGTCCAGCGCCAGGCCAGCGATGCCATTGCTAAACTCCACCAATTCGTTGGCTTTTACATCAGCCAGACCATCGACCAGGGCGATACCATCGTAAACGGCCGTTACCGTCCCAACACTGCGCGCCTCAACTTTATGGTCGAAGTCCTTAATCTGCTGTAAGAGTGATTCCGTGATGTTCTTAAAATCTGGGGCAAGGGTTGCCATCCACCAACCTCCTATAGAGTCCATGATGTGTACAATGGCATTGGTCCTTGAGCGTTTTGCGCCAGGCCGTCATGGCTTGAGTTCGCCAACGCCCATCACACAATGCTACAAAATTATGCAGGCCATACACACCGATGCTGAAGATTTTTTATTTCTTGTTAATCGAAAAGATCGTTGTCTTACCGTGCGGCCTTCCGTACCACAACAGCGAGGGGCATTATCACTGGGGGCAGGATTTAGCTGCCAGGTACCCTGGAATGCGCCAAAAATATACCTTACCTATGGCCATTTGTCCAACGATTCACAATCGGGAACGGCCGTTTTGGAGCAGGTTTATTCGGGCGAGTTGTCTAATTGTGTTTTTTATCACAAGCTGGCTGTGGCGTCAACGTGCAGATCAGGAGTGGTGTGGATAAACTTGCAGCATGTTTGGACGTAACATTGAGGGGAAACGGCCGTTGCTTCACCCAATTCGTGCCCATCGCCAGGGGCTGCTGCTCATTCTGACTTGCTACCTGCTGATTACCGTGGCCTACGGCGTGATTAATCCGCTGTTTGAAGCCCCGGATGAACATTGGCATTTTTTTACGGCCGTCTACATCGCCGAAAACAAGCGTTTGCCGGTGGTTGAGGCCGAATACGACCCCTGGCTGAGCCAGGAAGCGGCCCAGCCGCCGCTCTACTACCTGCTCAGTGCCGCCCTGATTGCCCCCCTCGACACCAGCCGCGCCCGCGAAGCGGTGTGGCTCAATCCTTTTGGTACGCAGGGCATTGGCAATGCGGCAGCCCTGGTCAACCGCAACCAGGTCATCCACACCACCGCTGAGGCATGGCCCTGGCGCGGCACCTTCCTGGCCGCCCATTTGCTGCGGCTGTTCGCCACGCTGCTGGGATTGGGGACGCTGCTGGGCATTTATCACAGCGCCCGCCTGCTCTGGCCGCAGCGATTCGATATCCCGCTTTTGGCTACAGCATTGGTCGCTTTTCTGCCCCAATTCAACTTTCAGCATGCGGCCGTTAGCAACGATCCGCTGATTATTTTTCTGAGTACGGCCGCTTTGTGGCAGCTGATCTGGCTGTGGCAGCGGCCGGTAACGGCCAGGCGACTGCTGCTGCTGGGCATCACCATTGGCCTGGCGGCGCTGAGCAAAAACGCCGGGGTGCTGCTGCTGCTGTTTGCCGCCGGTTTTCTGGCGGTACGCCGCCTGAAGGACGGGCTGAACAACTGGCCAAAGCAATTGGCAACTTGGGGCTGGCAGACGGCCGTTTACCTCCTTCTCCCCGTCTTGCTGCTGGCGGGCTGGCTGTGGTGGCGCAACTGGCAGCTTTATGGGGATTGGACCGCCACCAACCAGTTCATCCGCCTGGCGGGCGGCGACCGGGGCTATACGCTGCTCCAGGTACTGGCCGAAAGCGGCGGGCTGTGGCGCTCGCTGGTTGCCGTGTTTGGCTGGTTTAACCTGCTGGCCCCGGCCTGGGTCTACTGGCTCTGGAACGGATTGGCCGTGGTGGGGCTGGTTGGCATTGTGCGGTCAGTTATTAGAGATTCGAGATTGGAGATGGAAGATTCTTTTCGAGTACCAATCTCCAATCTCCAATCTCTCATCTCCCACTCCTTGCCGCTGCTGCTGTTGGGCTGGGTGCTGGCGGTGTATGCCGGGCTGGTGCTTTTTATGCTGCGCACCCCGGCGGCGCAAGGGCGGCTGCTCTTTCCGGCGATTTTGCCGCTGGCGCTGGGGTTGGCTTATGGGCTGGCCAGCTGGCGCTGGCGGCCCCTGCTCGGGCTGGCCCCAGCCCTGGCCCTGCTGACGACGCTGGTCAGTTTGTGGGGTGTCATTGGGCCAGCTTACCAGTTGCCCCCTACCCTGGCCCACTTGCCCGAAGACGCGGTGCCGCTGGACCTGGAAATGGGTGCCGGGCTGAGGTTGGTGGGGGTGGCGATGGAGACAGAAACGGCCGTTCCCGACAACACAGTCTGGTTCACGCTGTACTGGCAGGCAGAAAGCATCCCCCAGGTGCCACCAGAGCTGGTGGTCAACATTTTGGGCCGATCGTTGACGTTGGTGGGCAGCAGCCACAGCTTCCACGGGCGCGGACTGTACCCGGCGACGCAGTGGCCAACAGACGGCATCGTGGCCGACCGGATGGGGGTGCGGCTGGACAAAACCATCGAGACGCCCGTGCTGGCCCAGCTGTTTGTGCGGCTGGTGGCTGACGGAGCGTTGGACCCCGAAAGTGTGCCGGTGAGCCAGGTCAAAATTGTGCCCGCAGCGTGGCCCGAGCCAACCAACACAGTTTTGGCAGAGATTGGTGGAGCGGTGCAGGTAACGGCCGTTTCCAATCCACCGCCTCAAGCCAGCCCTGGTGATACGATCACCATCGACGTGACCTGGCAGGTGATTGCCCCGCCGCAGGCCGATTGGACCACCCTGCTGCACCTGGGCGAAGCCAACCAGCCGCCACTGGCCACGGGGGACAGCCCACCGCTGGCTGGCGATTATCCTACCCGGGTTTGGGCGGCAGGCGAGGTATTTACCGACCAATACACGCTGACCATTCCGGCCGGGGTGGCCGACGGCCGTTACTCCCTCTGGCTGGGCATGTATCGCAGCGACACCATCGAACGCCTGCCGCTGACCGTCGATGGTGAACCACAGCCCAATTCGGTCTACCAGCTTGGCACGATTGAGATCATCGCTCCATAACCTTATCATGCTGAGGTCCTCCGAAGCATCCCATCCGCTCGGTAGTCAGCAAACAAAGTCCAATCAAGACGCTTACCACAAGGTTCTTGTCGGAAGCTTCACTTGGTTCAACCAAATTTAGCACTTTAAGGGGTGATAGTGATAGTTGGCAGCAGAACCCGATCGCCGAGTTCGCTGTGGGGGCCGCTGGCGGGCAGGCGCTGCCCGGTGGCCAGCAGGTAAAGACCCACCTGAAGCTGGTATTCGCCCGGCGGCACGTTGGCCAACCAGGAACGGCCGTCCACTACCCTTTCCCCCTCCGCCCAAAACGACGTCGGGTACAGGCCGTGCAGCGGCTGACCATCCTGCCCGGCGACAAATTCCCCCGCTGGCGTCAGCAAATGCAGGAAAACGGTGTAATCCTCGGTGCTGGGGCCGATGGCTTGCCAGACCAGCGTCAGCGCCAGCGGCTCGTCCTGGGCCACGGTTTCGGGCACGCTGGCGTGGCTGAGCACAATCCCCTCGCCAAACTGGGTGCCGACTGGCTGGGCCTGGTGGGGAACGGCCGTTGCCTCCGGCGGCTGCTTGAGGCGGGCAATGTTGATCGTCACGTTGCCATCAGCATCGCGGATGGGCAGCGGGTGTTCTGTGCCGGGCTGGCGCAGCGACAGCTGGACGGTGTAGGCAGCAGGGGCGGCAGCGGGCAAGGGAATGGTGTACGGGTCGCGCAGCAGCTGCCCGGCGGACAAGTTGCTAAACACGGTGAAGCCGGGCGTGGGATTCACGATTGTTTGCTGGGGCACGCCCCGGCCATCCAGCAGGGTCAGCACCACTTCGTAGGCAGAGTTGGGCGGCTGGAGCGCCTGCCAGTAAAGCGTGAGTTGGTTGGGCAGCGTCGTCTCGACGCCGATCAGCCGAATTTCATTGTTGAAGTTACCGGCGGGTGGGGCCGGGATGTGGGGGATACGGCCGTCGCTTTCATGCACCACCAGCGGCGAATTGGCCTGATCCAGCCACAAGACTTTGCCCAGCAGCAGCAAAATTGCCAATCCGGCAGCCCAAAGAGAAATTAACCGCAAAGAGCGCAGAGGGCGCGGAGTTTTCATATTCTCAGCGTGCTCTGCGGCCTCTGCGGTAAAAATCAGTTCCTTTCGCTTCAAGACCAGCCACAAACAAACCAGCAACCCAGCCACAGACAGGCCATCGGCCAGCCAGCGCACGGACGTGCGGCCAAAGAAGATGGCCAGCGTGTGGCGGCCCGACGGAACCGATACCTGGAGACGGCCGTCCTCATCCGCCGCCACCGCCAACGCTTCACCATCCAGCCGGGCCTGCCAGCCGGGGAAGATGTGGCTGGCAAAGGTGAGCGTAGTGGGTTGGTTGAAGCTGGTGTGCCAGACGGCCGTCCACGGATTGCTGTTTTGTACGGCAAGATCGGTGGGGGGAACGGCCGTTACCAACTTGTTCGCCAGCGAAGCGCCAGGGGGCGCAGTAGAGCCGGTTGGCCAGCCGGTGACGCGGGAGTCGCTGTACTCGCCCCAGGCAGTCAGGCCCACAATCTGGTAACGCTGCTGCACGGTGGTGACATCGGTCAGGGACGGCCGTTGCGGCAGCCCGGCCCAGCGCGGCGGATACAAATACGGCACCAGATTGACATAACTGACCAAAATGACACCCGCCAGAAGCATATTTAACCGCAGAGGGCGCAGAGGGAGCAGAGCGCGCAGAGAAAAATAAGAACCTCGGCGTTCTTCGCGTTCTCCGCGGTGAAAACCCAGCAAAACCAGGCGTAATCCAGCGAGTGGCAAAAAGAAGGTCGGGACGTCGAGCAACCGCCAGGGAAATTGCAAGTCGCGCAGCGGTGCCACCAGCCGCCAGACCAAATCGGAGGCGGGCAGCGTGAGGAAGAGCACGCCCCAGCCGAGCAGCCCAGCGGCAAAAAAGAGGGCGTCGGGCGCGGGGAAATCACCCCGTTTGCGCCACCAATTTAGCAACGTGTAACTGGAGACGGCCGTTCCGCCCGCCCCCAGCAGCAAAGCCACCAACCCCACCGTCTTGGGCAGATACGCACCACGCAGGCCAGCAACGGCCGTTCCTGGCCAATCCCACAGCGTGGCAAAATAATCGCCGTACCACACCTTGCTGGCCTCGGCGGCGTAGCGGGTAAACTGAATTTCGGTCAGGGCAGGCAGCCAGGCAAAGGCGGCCAGCGCCAGCCCCAGGGCAAACATCCCGGCCAGCGCCAGCCAGCGCCGTCGCCCCGTACCGGGTTGAACCGCCACCGCCACCCCGCCCCACACCAACAGCGGCCCCAGCAGCAGCAAGCTGGCCGCCGTGTGCGCCAGCAGCAGCAAGGCCACCGCCACCGCCCCCAGCGCAATTCGTTTGGATGACGGCCCCTTCGACAGGCTCAGGGCAGGCTGTTGCGCCACGTGCCAGATGAGCCAGGCCACCAGCGGCACCAGCCCCAACGCCAGGCTGTTGGAGGTGCTGCCCCGGCTGTAAATTTGGGCGGCCACGTGTGGGGAGAGGGTGAAAACGGCCGTGGCCAGCAGCCCACCCACTTCTCCCGCCAATGCCCGGCCCAGACCAAACATGCCCACCGCGCCCAGCAGCAGGCACAGGGCAAACAGCAAATTGATGGCCACGGCCGCCTGCTGGCCAACCAGCCAGTACAGCGCCGTGAGCAAAAAGGCGCTCAGCGGTGGGTAAAAATTAAACAGCGGCGAGCCGTAGCCGTAGAGCAGATCGGGCTGCCAGCGGGCCAGCGGCAGGCCAGCGGCAAATTGGGCGTTCACCAGGGGAATGCGGAAGTAGTGCAGCAGCAAATCGTCGCCCTGGGGCGGCCGCCCCCACAGCGGCTGCGCCGCCAGGGCGGTGATGAGCAGCACTGCCAGCCACGGCCAGAATCGTCTGATGCGGGTTGAGGTAAACACGGCCGTAATCTTAGAGGGGAGAGCGAGAAAAACCAACTCGAATTAGACGGGGAATGATGCGTGAAACGTGAAACGTGAGGATTCAGCAAATCACGTTTCACGTTTCACGCACCAAAAATGGCCTCCCTATCAAAGCCACTTCTTGTCCATTCGTCTCATTCGTCTATTCGTGCCCTTCGTGTTTTATTTCCCCAACCCGTTACCCAAATCTACCGCTCTGCGCTAAACTTAAACGCGGGAGTGATTGTGTCCCGGTGGGCGCCCCAGTCTTCAAAATTGGTGGCCGGCTGCGCCGAGCAGGCGGCGGTGGGTTCGACTCCCATTCACTCCCGCCTAAGATTGGAGATTAGAGAATGGAGATTGGGCAATCTCTAATCTCCGATCTCCAAACTCTTTTTTGCGAGTAAAATCCCCGCATGCTCTCACTCGACAGGCAAAATGAATGGCGCGAACGGTACCGGGCAGCCCATCCCGGCTGGCAGCCAGCCACGGAGCGGTACGCCGACCTGGTGCGGCAGCAGCTGACGCCGCCGGCACGCGTGCTGGATATTGGCTGCGGGCGCGGTGGGCTGGTGGAGCAGTTGGGGCATCCGCTGGCACAGGTGGTGGGTGTAGACCCAGACTGGCTTTCGTTGCACGAGCACCGGCTGGCGCTGCCCCGCGTGGCGGCCTTCAGCGATGACTTGCCGTTTGCCCCAGAGACGTTTGACGTGGCTTTTGCCAGCTGGGTATTGGAGCATCTGGCACGGCCGTTTCTCACCTTCCAGGCCATCGCCCGCGTCCTCAAACCGGGCGGCACGTTTGTGTTTATCACGCCCAACGGCCGTCATCCGCTGGCATTGCTGAACAAAACGTTGGGTCGATTGGGTACCTGGCAGGGCAAGTTGGTGGCGGGGCTGTACGGCCGTTCCGCCGACGACACCTTTGCCACCCATTACCGGGCCAACAGCCAGCCCGACCTGGCCCAGCTGGCCGCGCAAACCGGGCTGCACCTGGCCGCCCTGCACACCGTGGCCGATCCCACCTACCTGGCCTTCAACCCGCTGCTGTTTACCCTGATGAGCCGCATTGAGGATGCGTTGCCGGAGGGTAGGAAGATTCACCTGGTGGGAGTGTTAGTCAAAAGTGAAAAGTAAAAAGTGATAAGTGATAAGTGGACTTTTCACTTTTTACTTTTCACTTCTTCCCCTTCCCCCGTAAAATAGCCGCATGGAAAACCTATCCGCCACCCAACAACTGTATTACCGATATATCGGCCGTTTATATGCGTTTGCCTATTTCAGCCAGCGGCGCACCTTTTTAGGGGCGACCCAGAGCGGCTGGCTGCGCTTTTTCACGCTGGCGCTGCTGGTTGCCTCTTTGATTTTGCGCTGGAGCTGGCCGGTGATCCTTCTGGCTTTTTTGCTGTGGCTCTACGTGGGTTTTATCTACCGGCGGGCCAAAAAAGCGGGGTATAACAAGTTTGTGGTGGATGAAACGGCCGTACCGCCCCCTACCCCCACCGCCACCCTCGAACTCAACGAAAAGATACAGGTGCGCGCCACTGGCCGCTACGCCGTCACCGACAAGTCGGAGACGCTGCTGCTGATCAAACCGGCGCACTACTGGCACGTGCCCCTGGGCGATCACATCGTCATGGTGGAGCATCGCCCGAAGCAGTTTCTGTACCAGTTTTTCAACGCTAAAACGCTGCAAAAAGTGGAGTCTGGCTGGATTTTGTTTGGCAAAACGCCGCTCAGCACATTGGCCATCACATTTTTAGAAAATTGGGGACCGGCGCACAATAACAACGCCCTGATGTACTACGTTGGGGGTGGGGCCGCAGACGACCTCAGCCGCCTCAAACCTCGCACAATTTACTTCTCTTTTGACGATCCTGACACCCAAAACAAGGTGTGGGCCACCCTGATCAAAGATGCCCGCGACGTGCGGGCATCTTTATAGCTTAATCCACGGATTGCACAGATTTCGCAGATGGCGGTTTGCATGAAACGTGAAACGTGACTGGAGAGGCATCACGTTTCACGCCAGACTCCACGAAAGCCCAAAGACCTACAAAAACCGGTGTGATCTGCGAAATCTGTGGCTGTTCTAACCCTGGAACAAGTCGGTGACGGTACGGCCGAGTATCGACCCCTCGCCCGACGACTTGCCGCCACCACCGGTCGGTTTGGCGTTTTGCAGGATCCGGTCAGCCAGGCGGCTGAACGGCAGGGATTGCAGCCAGATGCGCCCGGTGCCTTGCAGCGTGGCCAGGAACAGCCCTTCTCCACCAAAAATCATCGACTTCAGGTTGCCCGCACGCTGGATGTCGTAGCTGATGGAGGATTCAAAGGCGACGATACAGCCCGTGTCGACCATGATCTTTTCGCCGTTGAGCCGCTTTTCGACGATGGTGCCGCCCGCATGGATGAAGACGTTGCCATCACCCCGCAGCCGCTGCAAAATGAACCCCTCGCCGCCAAACAGGCCCGCGCCCAGCTTTTTGTTAAAGGCAATGCTCACCTCGGTGCCGAGCGCGGCGCAGAGGAAGGAATCTTTCTGGCAGATCAGCTCACCGCGCGCCTCGTCCAGGTCGATGGCGATGATTTTGCCGGGGTACGGTGCGCCAAAGGCGACGTGCTTTTTGCCCTGGCCGCTGTTGGAAAAGTGGGTCATGAAGATCGATTCGCCAGTGAAGGCGCGTTTGGCCACGCTGCCCAATGCGCCCAAAAAGCCTTGATCGGGCTTGGAACCATCGCCCATTTTGGTTTCAAAGGTGATGCCGTCTTCCATGTACATCATCGCGCCGGCTTCAGCAATGACGGTTTCGCTGGGGTCTAGCTCAATTTCCACAAACTGCAAATCGTCGCCATAAACTTGATAATCTACTTCGTGACTTTTCATTGGGAATGCTCCTTTTGGGTGAAAAACGAGTGATAAGTGAAAAGTGGCTCTATTCACTTTTTACTTTTTACTTTTCACTTTTTACTGGGTGACCTGTACGCAACGGCCGTTTCTACCGTTGCACCCCTATCATACCATGCCGGGCGCATTGCGGCGGGCTGGTGGAAAAAATATTTGGTACCGGGGGGGCATTCTGGGCGAGGCGACGCGGCCGGGCCTGGACTGTTTTGCCAGGGTTGGGGGTGGGTTGGGGCGTGGGCGAGGCGACGCGGCCGGGCTTGGACTGTTTTGCCAGGGTTGGGGGCGCGTCGCCTCGCCCCTACGGGGCGGGGAATTTCGGGCGGGTTGGGGGGTTACGCCGATACTTTCAGCACAATCTTGCCGCGCACGTGGCGGCCTTCGCCCAGGGCGTGTGCTTGCTGAACGTCGGCCAGGGGCAGCACGGAGGAGACCACCGGCCTGAGGTCGCCACTTTCGACCAGGGCGGCCAGGATACGCAGCGCCTCACCTGCAGGCGGAACGGCCGTTACAAATGCCTGGCGTATGTTGTGGGCAGCGGCCGTTTCCGCCGAGGGTGGCTGGACAACCGAAACCAGCATCCCGCCTGGCTTCAATACGCCCCACGACCGCGCCTGCGTGTCGCCGCCCACCGTATCCAGCACCAGGTCTACGTCCTGCACCACCGTTTCAAACGGCGTGGCGTTGTAATCAATCGCCTTGTCCACCCCCAGCTCGCGCAGGAAATCCAGGTTGTGCGCCGACGCGGTGCCAATTACCACAGCGCCGCGCCATTTGGCCAGCTGCACCGCCAGGGAGCCAACACCGCCAGCCGCGCCGTGAATCAGCACCGCCTGCCCGGCGGTCAGGCCACCTGCTTCCATAAGCGCACTCCAGGCGGTAAAACCAACGTGGGGCAGCGCCGCCGCCTGCAAATGGTCGAGGGAAGCGGGTTTGTGGGCCACTTCGGAAGCCGGGAGGGCGATGTATTCGGCGTACGCGCCATTTTTGGCCGGATCGGCCCGGGCGAAAACGGCATCACCGGGGGCAAATTCCGTAACACCTTCCCCCACGGCCGCCACGATGCCAGACACATCCAGCCCCAGGGTGACGGGGAAGGTGAAGGCATACCAGCCCGCCAGGTAACCAGCCCGCGCGGCGTAGTCAAATGGATTGGCGGTGGTGGCCATCACCTGAATGAGGAGTTCGCCCGCTGCGGCCGTGGGCTGCGGGGCATCTTCGTAGGACAAAACAGCGGCATCGCCATAGTTATGAATCCGAACTGCTTTCATCGCTGACATGTGGAAAGTTCCTTATGGGTTATTGCCTGTGCTGGTTTAGGGGGTGGGAAACGGCCGTAACCGCCCACGCCGGGCCAAACCTGAAAGGCTCACAGTTTCTGAGAGACGATTTTGGGACTTTTTGTGCAGCGTAGGTTGTGGTTACGCTGCACCTATACCCAACAGCAAGGAGGAACGTTGGGTTTGGGTGGTTGTGCGGCCGTATTCGAATACATCGGCAGGGTAACACCCGTGCGTGACACCAGCGTGACAGAATCATCCGCCCCCCTTGCCCAACAACCAACCCTCGTCGTTGGGCGCAAGGCCATCCCCCGCCTGCCTCGCCCAAAACGGCCGTTAATGAAAACAGGGCGAGACGGCGCGGAGACAAGGCCGCCTGTTTAACCCCCAACCATGCCGCGCCATCCCGCCCCTACGTCATGTTTCGAATTACTGGGCTGGGCTTGGACTGTTTTGCCAGGGTTGGGGGTGGGTTGGGGCGTGGGCGAGGCGACGCGGCTGGGCTTGGACTGTTTTGCCAGGGTTGGGGGTGGGTTGGGGCGTGGGCGAGGCGACGCGGCTGGGCTTGGACTGTTTTGCCAGGGTTGGGGGCGCGTCGCCTCGCCCCTACGGGGCGGTTTGGTCGAAAATTTGTAACAGGGTGGCTTTTTTGGCGTTGCCTTCCGGGGTGGGCGGGAAAACCAGGGGGAAGGTGGCCAGGATGTGGGCCAATTCGTCGCGGGTGAGGCCGTAGAGGTGGGCGACGAGGGCGTCTAGTTCGTCGCGGAGGTGCTGGCGGGTGGCGGGGTCGGTGGCGGCGTGGCTGGGGGACCAGGGGGTGCCCATGACAGCTTGCCACAGCGGGGCAAAGGCGGGGCTGGTGCAGCTAAGCCGCGCCGCACGGGGCACGATGGCGTCAAAAACCGGATGCCCCGCCGTCAGTCGCGGAATTGGCAAAGCCTTCATGATGAAGAGTGTGACATGAAAATTCACTTTGAACCGTGCCACCCAATCTATGCACAAACTGTTAACCATTGCGACATAGTAAAGCAGCGTGGCAAAATCTGGCGCAACACCCACCCACAAAGTGTGGCCTGAAAAAGTATTTGGTGGAAGAACTGTCGCTAAACAAGTTCGCTCATTAACTGCCCCAGATACTTCCCGAAATGCAAAACGATACGATTTGTACCAATCTGCCGCTTTGCTATTCGCCAGCTTCTGTTTTCCCAAATCTTCATCAATCCAAAAGCGGGGCTCTGCAAAATGTGGGTTGAATTGATGAATCATTTTTCCCTCGTAGAGAGGTAAACCAACAGCATCTTGATTAAACAAATCGCTGTTATTCGCCATGTCGAACTCACGAGCGAAATCGAGACTCCACAAATCGCCGTTTTCGTCTCCTAAAAGTGGCCAATCGCCGTAAATCTTTTCCGAAACTTTGTATTGACGAGTTGTTTCAAACTCCATCAAAACCAGACTATCGGGGCTGAATTTTTCCAGTGAATCTTTGCGAACGTAAATCAAGTTATTGGGGTCATCCAAAAAATCAATTAGCTGGTCAGGAGCAATGGCAACACGCGGGTTAATTCGGAAAGTGGCCCAAAACCCATCACTTTGTATACCTTTCTGGGCTCCCAATAGCGCAAATTTGAAGGCGTGATGCACACCAGAAAAGAACCATTTTTCATTACTCAAGCTGTAAAGGTAATCAATTTTCCCTTCGTTCAAGAGCATCTCACGGAGTTCTTTTGTACCCAAATCAGAGTAAATTCCCGCTGGAACAACAAACCCTAGCC
Organism: Anaerolineae bacterium; assembly: GCA_020848035.1. GTDB lineage: Bacteria > Chloroflexota > Anaerolineae > Promineifilales > Promineifilaceae > Leptofilum. The sequence continues at coordinate 43,369 of JADLAX010000014.1, forward strand.
GCCCGCCATCTTTTAGCAGGTCGTAGCCGCGCTCCAGGAATAGTTTGTGGGTGGCGGTGTCGCCGCGCCCCTGGCGGGTGTAGTCCGGGGCGGCTTTGTAGTAAGCGGCGGCGGCTTCAATGCGGGCTTTTTGCGCTTCCCAGCCTTCGGCCAGCGCCGGGTCGCCAGCGGCCAGGGCGGCAATGCGGGCTTCGGCCTTCTGCCGGGTCAGCTTGCTCTCGATGTCGGGGTCGAACTGGGCGTAATATTCGCGCAGGTCGGGCTTCACAATCTCCCACGGCGGATTGCCCAGCACCACGTCAAAACCACCCCCATTTTCAAAAACTTCGGGGAATTCAACGGCCCAGTTGAAGGGGCGCACGGCTTCGTCCAGCCCACCCGCGCCGTCGGGGAAATGGGCAATCAGGTCGGCGTTGAGGGCGTCGTTGAGCGGCTGGCTGAGGGCGGCAATTTGCTGTTGCAGGGCGGCGTGGTTTTGGCCGCCGGTGACCACTTCGCGGCGCAGGCGGGCCAGGGCTGAGATGGCTTCGACAAGCTCAGCCAACCTGGCATCATTTGGCGGGGCACCGACGAGGCCGTTGCCCACTTTGATGTTCTGGTTGAGGATGAGCGGCAGCCGCTTGTCGCTGCGCCGCTGGTCGGCCATGGCCCGCATGATCAAATTCACGGTGGCAATTTCGGCCGCTTGCGGGTCCAGGTCCACGCCGTAGAGGTGGTTTTCCAAAATGAAGCGGGGGTATTGCTGGAGCCGCTCGATTTCGTGGGTGTAGGGGGTGAGCTGGAGCTGCAAATCGAACGGGGTGGTGACGCCGCTGGCGACCAGTTCGTCGTAACGGGTCTGGCGTTCGGCCTCCAGGCGGGCCATCTCGCCCCGGTAAAAGTTGGCCAGCAGCTCGTAGGCGTAGATGAGGAAGCCGCCGGAGCCGCAGGCGGGGTCTATGACGCGCAAATTTTGAATTTCAACGGCCGTTGGGGGCCGCTCTTGCCCGTCGCCCCGTAAAATTTTGCCCAGCGAGTTGTCCACCAGATAGCGCACGATGACCTGGGGGGTGTAGTAGCTGCCCTGCTTTTTGCGCGTTTCTAAATTGTCGCTGGTCTGGATGGCATTGTCGCGCAGCACCAGGGCTTTGCCCAAATATTGCTCGTAGGTGTTGCCCATGATGTCGGCGGTCATGGCGCGGTAGCGGGCTTCGTACAGCTTTTCGATGAGGCCGTCGAGCGTTTTGTCGCTAAAGACGGCCTGGTCGGCCAGCCCGGGGGCAAAGAGGGCGGAGTTGTGGTCCTGGTCGAAGCGGCGGAAGAGCTGCTGCACAAATTGGGTCAGGCTGAAGCTGTACGGGTTGGTGCGGCGCATCTCGGCCAGGCCCCAGAGGGTGCCGGGCGGCACGATGAGGTGGTCTTCGGCGAAGCGCACCACGACGAGGCGGTCCAGCACACGCTGCACCACAGCGCGCAGTTCGGGGAGTTGGATACGGCCGTCGTCATCCAGCACCCACCAGTTATCTTTGGGATTGTTGAGGATGTCCTGGGCCAGCCGTTCGCGCCAGGTGTTGATGAAGTTGAGGTAGTCGGTGTCTACGTCTTCGCGGTGGCGCTGGTTGGAGAGTTGGTCGAGACGGCCGTTGATGATGCTGTCGTAGGAGAGCTGCCAGAGCTGGTCAAACTCATCCAGGAAGGCGGACGGCTCTTCAAAGGAGAGCACGAGCCAGTCGCGCCGGGCATTAAACAGGCGCAGCCGCTCAAAATTGGTGAGGATGGCCCAGGTGCCGCCGTTGCTGAAGGCGTAGTTGATCGCCTGCTGCTCCTCGCTGGTGCGGTCCGCAGCCATGCCGGGCAGGGAGAGCTGGCCGGGGGTGACGATGCCTTCGAGCCGGTTTTTGGATTGGGCCAGCTTGTCAATGATGCCAAAGCGTTTGGCCTCGACGTAGACGTTGCCGCCAGCTTCAGGCAGCAGCACCACATCGGGGCGGCCGACCTGGGTGCTGAGTTCGTATTTGCAGCGGTGGGGGTCGTGCATGGGCCAGCCAAGGGCGCGCAGCAGCGGATCGATAAACTGGTGCAGCACGTTGGCTTCGGTGAGATTCGGCCGTTCGGCTTTGGGAATGGCGTCGTACTGCTTGATGAGCTGTTCAATTTGCTGGCGGGCTTGTTGCCTTGAAATCACTTTTACCTCCTGGGGATGAATCCCCAGGCTAGAAATTAACGGATGAATCCCCAGGTTTAAAATTTGTTTGTGGGTTGGCGAGGGTATTTTATCAACTTTGGGATGTTTTTGTAGGGGTTGGTCCCCGTGCCAACCCAAAGGAGGGCAGGCACGGGGGCCTGCCCCTACCGGGGTTCTATTGTTGGTTTGGGGGTAGCGTTGAGGCAACGGAAAGATGCCAGCCATCGGCGGTGTCTTCCACCTCAAAGTTGACAATGGTGCGGTTTACATCAGGGTACAGTGCTTGTTTGCGCTGCATCATTTTGTCGATCATTTTGCGCATTGTTTCGATATCTTCCGGCTCAGAACTCATTGTTTTTACGAGTTGCTCTATCTGCTCTTTTTGCTCCTGCGGGGGCATGAGCGTAATGTTCCAGGCCATTGCGCCTATGCTAACCAAATTTTTCATGGCCACAATGGTATCGGCATCATCGGCAAAGGGGGCAATGATTTCTTCGAGAGCGTCTGACATTTTTATTTGGCCGGGTGCATTGTGTATGATGCCGCCAAAGGATGAACCCATGTTGCGCTTAATGTTTTGTTCTAATTTTTTGAAGGCCCGTTTGGAATTGGCTTTTTGTTTTTTAGGTTTGATGCGTTTTTTCATTTCGTTTGTTTTGGGGCAGGCACGGGGAAAGGGCAGGCACGGGGAAAGGGCAGGCACGGGGGCCTGCCCCTACCGATCATCGGTTATTTGCCGTGCCAGGTGGCGGGGCGTTTGTTGATGAAGGCGTCCATGCCTTCTTTTTGGTCGTCGGTGCTGAAGAGCATGTAGAAGAGGCGGCGTTCGTGGGCCAGCCCGGCCTGGAGCGAGGTTTCGAAAACGGCGTTGACGGCTTCTTTGGCCAGACGCAGGGCGACGGGGGCGCGGGCGGCAATCTCGGCGGCAAATTTGATCGCTTCTTCCAGATAAAGTTCTACGGGGACGATGCGGTTGATGAGGCCATGCTGTTGGGCTTCGGTGGCGGAGAGGAAACGGCCGTTCAGCACAATTTCCATCGCCAGGGCCTTACCCACGGCGTAGGTCATGCGCTGCGTGCCACCCGCGCCGGGGATAATGCCCAGGTTGATCTCTGGCTGGCCAAATTTGGCGCTCTCGCTGGCAATGATCATGTCGCAGGCCATCGCCAGTTCACAACCACCGCCGAGGGCAAAGCCAGAAACGGCCGCAATCACCGGCTTGCCAATCTGGCGCAGACGGTCCCAATAGCCAATAAACGGATTGTCCAGCATGGTCACCGGCGTGGCCGTAGCCATCTCTTTGATGTCCGCTCCGGCGGCAAACGCTTTTTCATTGCCGGTGACGACCATGCAGCCGATATTGTCGTCGGCGTCGAACGCTTCCAGGGCAGTCATCAATTCGCTCATCAGCCCGCGATTCAGCGCATTAAGCGCCTGGGGTCGGTTGAACTGGACAATGCCCACACGGCCGTTGCTTCGCGTCAGAATAAATTCGTAGGACATGGGATTCTCCTTATTTTCTCGTTCCCTCACTCTTGTCATTCAATTTTTCAATCGTGTAAACACCCTCACCCCACCCTAACCCTCCCCCTCTCAGGGGGAGGGTTAGGGTGGGGGTGAAGGATGCCAAATTTAATTTTCTTCTCGTTCCCACGCTGCGCAGGGGACGCCGGAGCGTCCCGATCTGCATTCCACGCCGAGCGTGGAACGAGCAAGGCAGTTATTGAAGAATTTGCGCTAAAGCACGGCCGTTTCCCTTCACCACTTCCTCCTGCAATTGGGTAAAGAGGGCGGGCAGTTGGGGCAGGTGATGGGCTTTTTTGGCGCGCAGGAGGTAGGCCTGGGCTTCATAATCGTCGAGCAGGGTGGCCAGGCAGTGAGCGGCCGCCAGGTGCGTGGCCATCGCTTGTTGATCGGTCGAAAATTGGGCCAGATCGGCGGCCAGCAGATGCGGCGCGAGCTGTTCGGCGGCGGTGGCCACCACCCAGCCGGGATCTTCATCAAAGGGCCAGGGCGGCGACTCGCCAACCGCTTTGGGCGGGGCCAGCAGCAGCGCCAGCGTGCCGTGGGCCGTGGCCACCACCGGGCTGAGCGCCGGAAAGACCAGGTTGGGCATGAGCAGAACGGCCGTATCCGCCACCACCCCCAACTGCCCCAGCGCCGTCAGCAGGCGATCCTCAGTGAAAATCGTTTGGAGCGCGGCGGCAGCTTCTTGCCAGACGGCCGTTTGCGCGGCCCAAAACAGCGTCACAATGGAGGTTTCGCGGGCAAAATCGGCCAGCGACTGCACCCAGTCGTTGATTTTTAGCACGTGCGGCAAATCGGCCGTAGGGGTGAAGTCGGGCCAGGTACAGCCCAGTGCCGCGCTGAACAGGTCGGTCAGCGGTACGCCGTTGAGCAGCGCCTCGTTGGCCCCGTTAACCGCCGGATGGCTGGCAAAGGGCTGCACAAAGTGGCGCACCTGCTTGGCCTGCGGATGCACCGCATGGGTTAGCTGCGCCTGCTCCTCAGCGGGCCAACTGCTGGCGGCCAGAACGGCCGTTACCAGCCGCAGGCGTTCGTCGATGGTGATGGACAAAGATGCCATAACGATTTCTCGATATAGGGTGGAAAGTTGCAAGTGGCAGGTAGCAGGTAAAAAGCACGTGCCACTTGCCACCTTTCACTTGCCACCCTGTTACAAACGGTAATCCGCTTCTTCCTTCGGCCAGAGCCGCCAGATGACCACTGCGTACACCAGCCCGGTGAGCAGGTAGACCGTTGGCAGGCGGTCGGCGGCGGTGAGCACGGGCGGTGGACCCAGGGCCACCCACACCGTGAAGCTGTGCAGCGTCTGGATGAGCATCGTGCCCAAAAAGCTGCCGGTGCGCAGGCGGATGATGCCATAAAAGACGCCCCACACGATGAAGTAGAGCAGACTGGTAATATTGCTATCGTACGCTTCCTGGAACAGCACAAAGGCCACCGCGCCAAAGGCAATGCCGCTGGCAACAGCGGCCGTCAGCCCGCCGCGCCACTCGGCCAGGGTGCGGAAGAGCAGGCTAAAGGCCCACAGCTGGGTGGCAAAGGCTTCAAACAGCAGCAGGTAAACAAAGCTGCGGCCGGAATCGGCGGCATTGAGATTGAGGGAAATAAAGCTGAAGCGGAAGAACAAAAAGGCCAGCCAGCCCAGGGTCGCAAAACCGATGCCGGCAAACAACGGCCGTCCCCCGCGTAATCCCATCCCCGGCAGGCCAAGCCAAAACAAGCCTATGAACCAGCTGATCACGCCCAGGCCACCCAAAATGGGCGCGTTGCTGTCTTCGCTGCCGCCCAAAATGAGCGTCAGGGCAAAGGGCAGCAGGAGGATCAGGACAAGGCGCACCGTGACCGGCAGGGTGGTTTTGGCGGCCAGCGGTGAAGATTGTTTATGAATACGTTGCTTCGATTTTTTCGCCATACGGCTGGATTGTAACACTGATTTCAGGCGGTGGCATGGCGCTGCCGAAATATTAACCGCAGAGACGCGGAGAGCGCAGAGAACAAACAATTTGAGAGAAAACTCAGCGTTCTCAGCGCACTCCGCGGTGAAAAACCAGACAACAGTTTCAGCCCAAAGTTTGTTGCCCTGCGCCCTTTTCGGCTACACTTTCGCCCGTGACCGACCCGAAACCAACCCGCCTTTCCTGGCAGCTGGCGCTGATTGCCCTGGCGCGGCTGTGCCTGAACACCGGCCTGCGCATGGTGTATCCGTTTGCCCCCGCTTTTGCCCGCCAGCTGGATGTGCCGGTAACGGCCGTTTACCAACTCGTCACCATTCGCAACCTGGCCGGGTTTGCCAGCCCGCTGTTTGGCCCGTTGTCGGAGCGGTTTGGCCGCAAGACGGTGCTGTTTGGCGCGATGATTTTTTTCAGCGCAGGCTGCTTGCTGGTGTGGCTGTGGCCCAGCTACTGGCTGCTGGGCGCGGCGCTCATCGTTATTTCGCTGGCTAAAGTCATTTACGACCCGGCGATGCAGGCGTACGTGGGCGAGACGGTGCCGTATCGGCAGCGCGGCAAGGCGCTGGCCGTTACCGAGCTTTCCTGGGCGGGGGCGCTGCTGGTGGGTGGGCCATTGATTGGTATCGCTATCGAGCGGCAGGGCTGGTCGGCGGCGTTTTTCTGGCTGGGGTTGTTTGGGGTGATAACGGCCGTTTTCCTCGTCCGCTTCCTGCCCACAACCCAAAAAACAATCACCGGGCGCGGCGCTACGCTGGCCGATACCTGGCGCGTGGTGCGCGAGCATCCCGTCATCTGGGCAGCGATGGGGTACGCTGTGCTCAACATGGCAGGCAACGAAACGATCTTCCTGGTTTTTGGCGACTGGATGGAGCTAAGTTTTGGCCTCAGCCTGCTGGCCCTGGGGGCGTCGGCGGGGGTCATTGGCGGAGCGGAGATTGTGGGTGAGCTGTTTGCTGGCTGGTCGGTGGACCGCTTTGGCAAGCGCCCGGTCATCATCACCACGGGATTGCTCAATGCGCTTATCTGCCTGGTCATTCCACTGACCAGCGGCAGTCTGACGGCGGCGCTCAGCGCCTACTTTGCCCTGTTCCTCATGTTCGAAATCACCGTGGTCGGCGGTGTTCCCCTCATGACCGAGATTGTGCCCTCGGCGCGCAGTGTGGTGATGTCTACCATTTTGGCAGCGGGAGCCTTGGGCCGGGCGCTGGGGTCATGGCTGGGGCCATTTTTGTTCACCGAGTTCGGCTTTCGCAGCAATGGGGTGGTCTCTGCTATCATTACGGCCGTTGCCACCCTGATTTTGGCATTGTGGATTCGGGAGGGGAGTGAAGCGTAACGGTAAGCAGTCATCGGTAAACGGTGATCGGTTGGCGAAAAAGCGAGGTATGGCATGGACGCACTTTTGAACCTGGAAACGGCCGAATTAACCCGGCTGGTAATTATTGCGGTGGTTTTGCTGGTAGGGCTTTTTCTGGCGCGGCTGGCGTTTAAGCTCACCGCCTCGCTGATGCGTATTGGCTGCCTGGCCGTCTTCCTCATCGTCGCCGCCATTGCCCTGATGCAGATGTTTGGCGGTGCCTGAAAACGGCCGCTAGTGGCCACCTTGGGCAAAAAAGACAAATCACACCCACCCATTTCCGTTACCAACTGACCAAACTGCCTAACGGCCGTAGCTCTCACAACCCACGAATTGCCCAATTGGCTAATTTTTTAAGCCATGTCATAATTATGGCTCCCAAAAGACGCCGCCAGCCTCGCCTGGCAAACTATTTTATTTCCGAAAGGAAGGAGAGATGCAGATATGAAAATGCAACGTTTGATTTGGTTCATTGGTTTGATCCTGCTCGCCTTAACCGTCGTCGCCTGTGGCGGCGGTGGCGACGAGCCGGCCGCTGAAGATACTACCAGCGATACGGCCGAAGAAGCCACCACCGAAGAAGAAATGGCGGAAGAAGAACCCGCAGCGGAAGAAGAAGCCGCCAGCCTGCCGGATTTGGAAGGCCGTGAAGTCACCATCGCCGTGGAAAACGCCTACCTGCCCTTCAACTACATTGACCCCACCACGGGCGAACCGGCTGGTTGGGACTACGATGTGTGGAACGAAATCTGCCGCCTGATCAACTGCACCCCCGTCTACGTCGAAGCTGGCTGGGAAGGCATGATCCAGGCCGTGGCCGATGGTCAGTATGATGCCGCCGCCGACGGTATCACCATCACCGACGAACGCGCCGAAATTGTGGACTTCTCCGCTGGTTACATCAATATCGAGCAGCGCCTGCTGGTCCGTCTGGATGAGGATCGCATCACCAGCATTGATGACATCGTGAACAACACCGAGCTGGTTTTGGGCACACAAACCGGCACCACCAACTACGAGACGGCACTGCAATACCTGCCTGAGGATCGCATCCAGGCGTTTGAGCAGTTCCCCTTCGCCGTGCAGGCGCTCATCGCCGGTGACATTGACGCCGTGATCATTGACGAAATCGCCGGTCAGGGTTACCTGGGCGAAAATGCCGATCAGCTGCAGCTGATTGGCCCGTCGATGTCCAGCGACCAGTTGGGCTTCATCTACCCCAAGGGCAGCGATCTGGTTGAACCGGTGAATGCCGCCTTGGGCGAGCTGGCGCAAAACGGCTTCCTGGAAGAGGTGAATCTACAATACTTTGGCCCGAACTTCACCATCACATACGACGATTTGTTCCCCGAAGAGTAACGGCCGTTTGACCCTAAAATCACCTGTTTGTAAACATTTACAAGCGGGTTAAGATTAGAAGCGTCAGTTATTCATTTAACTGGCGCTTCTTTGTTTTTTATCGGCTTCAAGTAGAACAGGGAAGACAGTGCGGCTGGTTGGGAAACGGCCGTACCACCTACAGGAGAAACAACCATGGCTGGACCCGAAGTGACCCCCTCCTTCTCAACCGACGCACGCAGCCGCAACGAACCCCTTGTCGCCTGGCGTGAGTTCCCCTGGTGGCTGGTTGCCATCTTCGTGTTTCTGGGCGTCATGACCTACCTCATCCTCACCGATGAAGAGGTCAATCAAGCGTTTGTCTTCATTTTGCCGGGCATTTCCACCACGCTTTACCTAACTTTGGGCGGTTTTGGTCTGGCGCTGGTCTTTGGTTTGCTCGCCGGGCTGGGGCGCATCAGCCACAATGGGCTCATTCGCAACATCGCCATCACCTACGTAGAATTTATTCGCGGCGTGCCCACCCTGGTGCTCATTCTCACCCTCGCCTTCGTCATTGTGCCCGCCGTCAGCGACAGCATCGGCATCAACAACCGCGACGTCTCCATCGAGCTGCGCGCCATCCTGGCCCTGGCCATCATCTACGGGGCCTTCCTCGCCGAAATTTTCCGTGCCGGCATCGAATCTATTCCCAAAGGGCAAATGGAAGCCGCCCGCTCGCTGGGCATGACCGTGCGCCAGGCAATGCAGTACATCATCCTGCCCCAGGCCATCCGCAACATCTCCCCCGCCCTGGGCAACGACTTCATCGCCATGCTCAAGGATTCATCGCTGGCCTCCGTCCTGGCCGTGCGCGAGCTAACCCAGCGCTCCCGCCTGCACGCAGGCAGCACCTTCCGCTTTCCAGAAGCCTACCTGGTCATCGTCTTCCTCTACCTGGCCATGACCATCACCCTCAGCCTGTTGCTGCGCTGGTACGAACGGCGCCTTCGTGTGGGAGAACGTTAAGCCATGAACGATATGATTGTCATCCAAGATCTACACAAATATTTCGGCCACATCGAAGCCGTTAAAGGCGTCGATTTAACCATTCACCAGGGTGAAGTGGTGGTCATTATTGGCCCCAGCGGCTCGGGCAAGAGCACCGTCTTGCGCTGCATCAACCACCTGGAAACGCCCACCAGCGGCGGCATCTACATCGAAGGGCTGCATCTGGAAGACAAAAAGACCAACATCAACGAAGTGCGGGCCGAAGTGGGCATGGTATTCCAGCAGTTCAACCTCTTTCCCCACCTCACCGCGCTGGAAAACGTCACCATTGCCCAGCGGCTGGTGCGCAAGCGCGACAAAGCCGAAGCGGAGCGCATCGGCATGGAGCAGCTGGCCCGCGTGGGCATCCCGGAAAAAGCCAACGCCTACCCGCGCCAGCTTTCCGGCGGGCAGCAGCAGCGGGTGGCCATCGCCCGCTCGCTGGCGATGAATCCCAAAATTATGCTGTTCGACGAACCCACCAGCGCCCTGGACCCGGAAATGATCAAGGAAGTGCTGGACGTGATGCTGGATCTGGCCAAAGAGGGCATGACGATGGTGGTGGTGACGCATGAGATGGGTTTTGCCCGCGCCGCTGCGGGCCGGATGGTGTTTATGGACGGCGGTCAGGTAGTGGAGATTGCCTCGCCGGAAGAGCTGTACAACAATCCACAACACCAGCGCACCAAGCTCTTCTTGAGCAAAATTTTGACGCATTAACTTCACCAAATTTGTGCTTTAGCTTGTCATTCCCGCGCAGGCGGGAATCCACTCTGGTAGGTTAACAGTTGCCAAGACGGTATATTTTTCGGACCAACCTCAGGTTTGGCCGTTCGCATCTGAGGATGCTCACTCCTCATTCGGCGAAATGGCTTGACAACTGGGCCAAGCTTTGTATGATGCAGGCATTCAAGCCAGGTGCACCAACTACAGAAAGAGAGCATTTTCATGTCTGAATACCGCCACTTATACCAACTCATTGAAGCTTCCTTTAACCTGGACGGCATCCGCGAGCTTTGCATGGAGGTCAAGTTGGACACCGGCATTGATTTGCAGTACGAAAACCTGGCCGGGGACACCAACCGGCGTAAGGCTCAGGAGCTGCAAGAGTTTGCCCGGCGCAACAGCATCACCCCAGAGCTGCTGCTGGCCATCCACCGCTTGAAACCGCGGGCTGATTTAACCCAGTTTGGCGGACCGGCACCTGACATATCTAAACCAGAACGACCGATTGAGTCTGGGGGAAATGGGACAAACAACAGCAAACCCGCTGAGCCAGAACCGCCCAAAACGGTATACGACAATTTTGATATTACGATACGGCCGTCTGGCGCCCCCCATTCCTACCGCATCGAAGCCAAATCACCCAACGGCGAGGCTTCAGCCACCGCCCCGCAGCTTTTTCCGTTTGAGAATGACGACTACCAATACGCCGCACGATCCCTGCGCGATGTGCAGATTTCTGAACCACAGTATGCCAACGACATGGGCGAGATTTTGCGCAAATTCTTGTTCCCACAGCCGATTCAGGAGCTGTTTAGCACCACGCTAAACGTCTCGCGGGCACAGGGCAAGGACGGCATCCGGGTGCGGATCAACATCAACGAGGAGTCCAGCGAACTGTATCAGGTGCCGTGGGAATATTGCCGCGACGACAAATCATTTTTGTCGCTGAATGCCGACACACCGCTGGTGCGCTACATGCCCACCAACCGGGCACCCGCCCCCATTTCAGTGCCTTCCCCGGTGAAGATTTTGCTGGCCTGGGCCAATCCCAAATCTTTGGACGAGCTGGATGTGCAGAGCGAAATTGACGCCGTGAAGGATGCCCTGGCTGCATTTACGGCGTCGGGTAAGGTAATCATTGAAGAACTGCCCAACGTGTCGCCGAACACGCTGGTGTCTAAGGTGCGGCAAAGTCCGCCGCATATTTTCCACTTCATCGGGCACGGTGCGCTGCTGCCGTCGGGCGGTGGAGCGCTGGCACTGGACAACGGCCGTAACGCTCACGTCCTGCTCGATGGTGACCGGATGCTGCGGCTGTTCCAGGGTGACGATACCAAGCTGATCATCCTCAGCGCCTGCCAGTCGGGGGCCACCTCGGACAAATCGGAGAAGTCCAGCTCGTCCCAGGCGTTTATGGGGCTGGCGCCCAAGCTGGTCTGGGGCGGCCTGCCCGCCGTGGTGGCCATGCAGTACGACCTGCCCAACCAGGCCGCACGGCCGTTTATGCAAACCCTGTACGAATTTTTGGCCCTGGGCAAGCCGCTGGATACGGCCGTTACCGAAGCCCGCATCGGCCTGGATTTCAACATCCTGGAAAGTCCCTACTGGGGCATCCCCGTGCTGTTTATGCGCGCGCCAGACGGCAACATCTGGGCTTAAAAAGTAAGGGTTTTCAGGATTTCGTGGGGTCTGGCGTGAAACGTGGCCAGAGGGCCATCACGTTTCACGTTTCACGCACCACGGGCTGTAAACCCCCTGAATTCCCAAAGAGCCTGAGTAATTGAAAAATACCCAATTACTCAATTACCCAATTACTCAATGACATCTATGGATAACCGCCTCAGCCTCAGCCAATACAAACTGGCCACCTTCCTGGCCTGCCAGCGCCGCTTCCAGCTGCGCTATTTGCGCCGCCTGCCCTGGCCTGCTACCCCGCTGCCCGAACACACCGAGCAGCTTTTGCAGCAGGGGCAGGAATTCCACCAACTGGTCGAGCGCTACTTTTTGGGGCTGCAAATCACCCCCGCGACTATCCCCAACGAGTTGGTGCGGCAGTGGTGGCAGGCGTTTATGGCCCACTCCCCCATACACCAACTGCCCGCCAACGCCCGGTTTTTGCCAGAAACGGGACTGACGGTGCCGCTGGGTAACCATTTGCTGTACGGCCGTTTCGACCTGCTCGTGTTGGGCAAAGATGAGGGTGAACGGCCGTTTGCCCACGTGTTCGACTGGAAAACCGGCCGCCCGACCGATACCACCACCCTCAAAAGCCGCTGGCAAACCCGCCTCTACCTGGCCCTGTTGGCCGAAGGTGGCAGCGCCTTCTGGCCGCAAAATGGGCCGCTGGCTCCGGAGCAAATCAGCCTGACGTATTGGTACGTGCAGGAAGCGGAAGCGCCGGTGACGATTGGCTACAGCGCCGCCGAACACCAGGCCAGCTGGGCCGAACTCCAGCAAATTGCCGCCCGGCTGGATGAGGCCAGCGCCGCCAACATCTGGCCGCTGACCGACGACTGGAGCGAGTGCCGCGAATGTGCCTACCAGATTTACTGCGGGCGGCAGGGGGCCGGAACGGCCGTACCCGAGCTCGACGAAGCCGAAGAGCCAGACACCCCCAACGAACAGTTACTCACCCCAGAACTTCCCTAACCTGATAAGTCGTAAACAAAGCAATTTTTATCAACAGATTTCGCAGATTGAACAGATTTTTAATTCGTTTAATCTGCGTAATCTTTGATTTTGATTTTTTATTTTCCGATAAGAGTGGAACTGATAAGATAATCTCTATGACTTTAGATGACCTCGCATTTTTGCTTTCGGCTGACGGCCAACGCTGGCTGGCCGACGTTGGCCAGATGGACATTACTCCCCAAACCCACCTGCAAATTGCCACCTGGCTGCGCCAGAAACTGCCCCCAACCCAGGCCCAGGCGGTGCTGGAAACGATTGTGCTGCGCCAGCACGCTGCCACCAAATTTAGCCGCGCCAGCCAGATGTATTTTGTGCGCGCCGCGCTCGAACAGGCCTCGGCCGAGGTGGTAGCGCAGCACCGCGCCCGCCGTTTTGCCACCCTGGGCAGCCAGCACATTGCCGACCTGGGCTGCGGCATTGGCGGGGATGCCCTGGCCCTGGCGGCCCAGGCCGAGGTCACTGGCGTGGAGTGGGATCCGGTGCGGCTGGCGCTGGCCCAGGAAAACGTGCGTGTTTACGGCCACGGCAGCCGCTTCCATCCGCTCCAGGCCGATCTGCACAGCCTGTCGCCCCTGGCGCAAATGGACGCCCTCTTTTTTGACCCGGCGCGGCGCGACGAGCACGGCCGTCGCTTTTTTTCGTTGGCCCAGTACCAGCCACCGCTGAGTCTGGTGGACCAATGGCGGGCGGTGGTGCCGGAGACGGCCGTTAAAATCAGCCCCGGCGTGGATTATGCCGAACTGCCGGAGGATGCGGAGGTTGAGTTCATTTCGCTGGACGGGGAGATGAAGGAGGCGGTGCTGTGGTACGGCCGTTTGCAGTCCGGTGTGGCGCGGCGGGCCACCTTGCTGCCCGCAGGCCATACGCTCACCACCGCCGATTTGCCCGCTGAAGCAGTTCCCAGCACCGCGCCGCAAGCATTCCTCTACGAACCCGACGGGGCGGTCATTCGGGCGCACCTGGTTCAGGCATTGGCGGCCAGGTTAGGGGCCAACCAGATTGATGAGTCGATTGCCTATTTGACGGCGGAAACGGCCGTATCCACCCCCTTTGCCCGCTGTTTTGCCGTGGCCGACGCCTTTCCCTTCCAGCTCAAGCAGCTGCGCCACTATTTGCGCGAACGGCGCGTGGGCAGCGTCACCATCAAAAAGCGTGGTTCGCCGCTGGAGCCAGAACAACTGCTGCGCCAGCTGCGCCTGAGCGGCCACAAAGATGAGCACCGTTTTTTATTTTTGACCCATGTTTTGGGCGAGCCGTCGGTGATTGTGGCGACGGCCGAGGTGGGGTAAAAGCAACCTCCCGCAAGCCAACAGCGGCCTGCGGGAGGGAATTTACAGGTATATGGGGGAGAAGAAACGGCCGTTAAGCCACGCCATTGTTGTTGTTCAGGTAGGTCCGCAGCACTTCACGCAGCTTGCGGATGTCTAGCGGCTTGGGCAGGTAATCATCGCAGCCCGCCTCCAGACAGCGCTCGCGATCCCCCACCAGCACCTGGGCCGTGGTAGCAATCAGCGGCACCGGTGCCAGGCGATCGTCGGTTTTGAACTCTCGCGCCAGATCCAGGCCGCTTTTCCCCGGCAGGTTGATGTCGAGCAAGATGATGTCGGGCACCACGGTGGACAGGATGGCTTCGGCCGTTGAGGCGTCAGAGGCCTTGATCAACTCATGCCCCTCTGCCTCCACAATGCGCGACACCAGCAGCATGTTAACCGGATTATCTTCTACACACAGAACTTTTTTATCTGTTTTTGCCATAATTAATAACTTACCTTCATACGTTACTTCTAGCAGTTATCTTACTCCGATTTATTACAACGCGGCGTAAGGCTGCCGTTAAATTTTTAATTGGCGCTGGCCGCGGCTTCCACCGGCTGCGTCTTGGACTTAGGCGGATTGTAAGGAATGGTGAACAAGAAGGTACTACCTTGCCCATAAACACTTTCAATCCAAATTTCACCCCCATGCAACTCTACCAGCTTTTTCGTAATCGGCATGCCCAGGCCAGTACCCCCAGCGGCCCGGTTTAAACCACCGTCGATCTGGCGGAACTGTTCAAACACAACGGCCGCATGCTCTTCTTTGATACCAATACCGGTATCCCGTACCGAGCAAAGGATATGGTTAGCCTGGCCCTGCACCGAAACGGTAATGCTGCCCTTCTCAGTAAACTTGATAGCATTGCCCATGATGTTCCACAAAATCTGGCGCAAACGGGTGCGGTCGGCCTGTACCGGCTTCACCCCCTTGTCGATGTCCAGATGGAGGAAGAGGCGTTTTTCCTGGGCCAGCGGAGCGGCCGTTGCGATCACGTCGTTGGCCAGTTGAGCGATGTCAATCTCTTCATAACGCAGGTCCATGCGCCCGGCTTCAATCTTGGACATATCCAGAATATCACCGATAAGACCGCGCAAATGGTCACCGCTTTGCCGAATCAGCTTCACATCTTCTTCCATACGCTCGTTTAGTTCGCCATCCAGCCCTTCCAGCAGCACATCGGCAAAACCGATGATGGAGTTGAGCGGCGTCCGCAGTTCGTGGCTCATGCTGGCCAGGAATTCAGACTTCAGCTGGTCAACCTCGCGCAGCTTGGTCGAGGTTTGCACCTGGGCCGCATACTGGTTGGCGTTTTCCACCGCGACGGCAATCTGGGCCGCCAGGGTCGTTTGTACGCTCAGATCTTCTGTGGTGAAAAAGTCCTCCTGGTCAGATTGCAGGTCCAACACCCCGATGAGTTTGCTACCCACCACCATCGGCAGAGCCATTTCGGCACGGGTCTCTGGCAGCAGGGGATGGGGCAGAAAGTCCATCGTGCGGCGGACGTTGTTCTCCAGGGTACCTTTACGGGTTCGAGCGGCCCGGGCCACGATAGATTCGTCGTCAATGTTGATTTCGCGCCCTTCCAGGCTCATCAGACGGCCGATATTGCCTGCCCCGGCTTTAAGTGCCAGCGTCTTGCCCGTTTCATTGGCCAGGTAGATGTGGGCATGGTAAAGGCCAAAGCTGCTTCGGGCCAGGTCTACTACGGATTGGAGCAAATCATCCACTTCCAAAATGGTGGAAGCGGCCGTACTCACCTTGGCCACCGTTTCCAGTTCAGAAGCCAACCGTTCCTGTTCCGCCAGGGCCAGCTGGGTTTCTTCAAAGAGGCGGGCCGCTTCCAGGGCTTCGGCCAGGTCTTCGGCCACGGCGTTGATGATGTCACGCTCTTCATCGGTTAACGGCCGTTCCGGGTCCTCTTCCACGCCAAATAAACCAATCGTCTCACCACGAATTGTGAGCGGCTGGCTTACTTGCGCCGGATTACTCTTCAGCGGCGCTGTGCCATTTTTCTTGTGGCGCGGCTGCGGTTCCGGCTGACCGGCTAAAGGTTGCAGACCCGAAAGATCAAAACGATAACCTAACTTATTCTGCCGTACCCGCTGGTATTTTTGCCAACCCTCACGGCTCATTTGCCGCTGCAGCAAACCCAGCTCGCGCAGCCGACCTTCCATCTCCTGGCGCAGCTCTGTACTTTCAATAGCGATGGCAATCTGGCCGCACAACCCTTCCAACAGCAGCTGGTCATTGGTGGTAATGCCTTCCAGCTTATCGCTTTGCACGTCTAGCACGCCCAACACCTTGTCGCGCAGCTTGATTGGCACCGCCATTTCACTGCGGGTGTCAGGCAGCAGCGGGTTAGATTGCCAGTTTGGATCACCCAATACCTTGCCGCGCAAAACAGATTCTTTTAACTGGGCCGACTGCCCGATCAAGCCAACCCCCATCGGCATAGAGTGGTTCATCGCCAACATTTTGTCCCCAGCCTCGCCGTAGCCTACCACGAGAGCCAGCACGTCCATCGTGTCATCGTAGCGCAGCAGCTGGGTGTAGTAGTAACCAAACTGCTCCTGAACCTGGGTCACAACACGCTCGTACAGATCGTGCAGGTTCGTAGCCGCCGCAATTTCCTGGGCCACCTGGGTGGTCAGCTTCACTTCTCGTTCGCGCCGGGCCAGGCTGGTCACGGCCTGTTCGTTAAGCCGGGCCGCGCGCAGGGCCAACGCACCCTGCTCCGCCACGTCGCTGTATACGGCAAGCTTGTCCTCGGTGAAATACCCTTTTAGATCGCTGGCAAAAAGCAGGATACCCAGCCAATCACCACCCGCCTGAAGCGGAAATGCGGCCATACTCACTGCGCCAAGCGGGGTGGCCAGGGCACGTACCTGGTCAGAGACCCGCTCATCGGTAATGAGTTCATCCGTCACAAACGGCTTTTGGGCCATAAAAATGTGGGGCAGATATTCGGGGGGAATCTGGGTCCCAAGAGGCAAGCGCTGGTAACCGCGTTTCGAGCGGTCGGTCTTTTTCAGCTCAAGCACAGTCCTGTCACCGACGTTATGTACCAAAAACAGCGAAACAGCGGCTTCGGGGTAGTAATTGGCTTTCTCCACAATGGCGTCAATCACTTCCGCCTGCGTTTGAGCCGTGATGAGCGCCTGCCGTACCTCTAAACGCTGAAGCGTTTGCGCTTCGTTGCGGGCGATGTTTTCCAACCGCTGGGCGTTGACCAACGCCAGGCCGATTGTCTTGCCAATGGTGAGCAGCGTCTCTTTCTCATCTGGCTGGTAGGTCCGTTTTTGTGCATAAATGAGGTTGACCACCCCTAGAACTTGCTCTTGAAACAGCAGGGGGAAAGAAACGACGTTATGCAATCCCTGCTCTAACAGGGCTTTCCGTACGGCCGGTTCCAGTCGTTCGTCGTGAAAAATATCTTCGCTGGTCACCACGTTCTTTTGGGCGATGGTAATGCCTGAAAGGCTGCCTTTAATGGGCAAGGTGGAACCTACTTCCAGCGTGCTGCTGGAAAAACCATGCGAAGCAGCCAGCACCAGCTGATCTTGATTGAGCACAAAAAAGGCAACAGAGGGCGCCTGGGTATGCTGCACAATTGCCTCTGTGGCGCGGTGAATAAACGCTTCATAACTCAATGAGCGATGCACTGAGTCGGCAATGGCATTGATGGCGGCCAGGGATTGCACTCTGATTTTTAGGGCGGCTTCACTGGACTCAAGCGCTTCTTCGGCCTTGATACGCTCAGTCACATCTTGCCCAATTGAGATGAGGTAGAGGATCTGCCCTTGGGCGTCTTTAATTGGCGTAATGACTTTATCTTCGTGATAAACTGAGCCATCTTTTTTCCGGTTCACCGAGGTACCGCGGAACGTCTCACCGCCCAGAACGGTTTGCCACAGTTTCTCGTAGAAGGCGCGGTTGTGCCGACCAGATTTGAGGATGCGTGGCGTCTGACCCAGGGCTTCTTCTTTGGTATACCCGGTCACGCGCTCAAAGGCAGGATTGACGTAGAGAATCACACCAGTGGGATCGGTGACCAGAATGTGATCGGCCGTTTGTTCAACCAAAGCCTGGTAAAGCGTATTATCGAAGCTCATAAGGCTACTCCATTTTCTTCGGGAACGGCCGTTACCTGCCCATCACCCAGCTTGATAAACGCACGGCGCCCCAAGGTACGGCCGATTTCGGTAACGGCCGTGCGCATAATTGAATCCACATCCGTTGAGCTGCGAACCTTGGTCGCAATAGCGCGCAGCATCTGCTCACGCCGCGCCCGCGCCTGCTCCTGACGGAACAAAACGGTGGTCTGAATCACCACCGCGGCCTGGCCAACCAGGCTGGATGCTCGACGTATCTGCACATCTTCGGCATACAGGGGTTCAGACGATTGGCCCGCCACCAACCCCAGCCATTGGTTACCAGCCACCAGCGGGTACAAAACAAAACTGCGCATGCCAAATCCTTCCAAAATCTGCTGGGTTTGTGTATCTACCCGCGAATCCTGGCGTATATCCGACACAATCAGCGCCTCATCTGGCGTGATGGTGCTGAGGAAAGGCACCTGCTCCACCGGGAAACGCGCCCCAACCGGCACCATGTTTGGCACCCCTTCATTTTCCCACTGCGCCACGATGGTCACGTCGGTGGGAATGCCATCTTCCACCGGCTCGTCGAACATGAAGATGTTGGCCCGATCCAGCGATTGCAGCATGGTAGATTGGATCAAACCGTGCAGCACGTCTTGCTCCGAGTTACTGAGCACGATGCTTTCACTACCTACGTACAGCGCTTCCGTTTCGGCGAGCGCCTTCTGGGTTTGCTCGTACAGGTAGATGGATTGCACAGAAACGGCCGCCTGACTCACCAACACACTCAGCCGTCTGATCTGACCTTCGGCAACCGTTAGCGTCCGGGGGTAGTAACCATTGATAAAACCAACCCGCCGGCTACCGATAATCAGTGGCATGTAAATGGCCGCTCTGACGTTCATCGCATTGATGAGAATCGCGCGGAATTCCTCACTAACTCGTTCATCCGTCGCCACATCCGAGTGAATCATCATTTCTTCAGAATTTACCAGATCCATAAAGCCGGGAACGCTGTCTATCCTGAATCGGGTGGGTTGTTGATTCAATTCAGAACCGCTCCAACTAGCTAACAGGTAAACTTCTTCCGGTAATTGGCCTTTTTCCCACGGTCGGTCAAAGAAGCTAATGGTGACGCTGTGCGAACCCTGGCCCAGAACGGTATGTTGACGCAGGGCCGTCAGCACGTCTTCATACGTTTGTGCGGTGTTGAGATCGGCGCTGGCCTGGTAGAGAGCGGCCGTTTCCGACAACGCCTCTTCTGTCTGGTTAAACAGCAGCCGATTGTACACCACCGCCGAAGCCTGCTGCGCAATGGCACCATACAGCCGCTCGTCCACGCTGGTAAACGTTTGCCGCGTTTGCCAACGAATAACAATTTGCCCCAAACGCAGGTTCACCACAGACAAGAACATCACCGCCACAGCCTGAACGTTGAGTTCGGCCAGCATCTGCTTTTCCGCCGCGCTCAAACGCGGATCGTCGGCAACATCGCCAACCAGCAAAACATTTTTGCCATCCGACGGCCAATAGCGGGAAAACGGCTGTTCACGCAGCGCAAATTTTTGGCCCAACGGCACCACATTTCTGGGCGAGGAGGCCAAAAATTGGCCAAACTGCGCCTGTCCACTGGTGTCCCGATCATAGACAAACAGGAGGGCATCAACGGCACCCACCTGGAAGCCTGGGGCAGCCGCCGAGTCAAGCACCGCATCCAGGTTTGTTGCGGTGTTTAGCTGCGAGGTGTAGGCATACAGGGTTTCCGTTTCCGCCAGGGCCGCTTGCGATTGTTCAAACAGACGGGCATTCTGAATAGCAACGGCCGCTTGATACACAATCGTTTCGGCCAACTGCAACGTATCCGAGTCGAACGATCGGTCGTCCAAAATGTCCAAACCAATCGTTCCCAGCACTTCATCATTCACCACCAAGGGCAGCAGCACCACCGTTTGAATGCCCTGTTCACGGAACATGGCCTGCACCGGAAGAGTCCGTGGACTATTTTGTGCATCCGTCACCACCACCATCTGCCGGGTGGCAATCACTTCCTCCGTCAGTTCATTCCCTGCTATCGGAATATGGATACCAACTGCCGAAGGTGCCTTCGGGTCATAATGTTCGGCAATGATTAGCAAATCATTTCTCTCTGGCTGGATGAGCGCCACACGCACCTGGTCCACGTTCAACGCAGTTGCCATTTCATCCACAATAATTTGCAGCGAGTGCTGTAAGTCCAGTGACGCCGCCACCTGGGTCACGATTTTGTTCAGCAACCTTTCACGGTCGGCACGAGCCTGCGCCTCCTCAAACAGCTGCCGATTCTCCAGCACCGTACCCAAAATAGAGGCGATCTGCATCAAAATTTGCCGGTCATTTTCTGTGACCGATTTATTTTCGGACACGGCAATGTTAAACGTGCCGATGGGCTGCTCACCTGCAAAAAGTGGCGCAAAGAAAGCTGCCAAGCGACCCGTCTCCATCTCAAAAAAGCCGGAGACGATCTGGCGTGTGGCCAGTGCTTCCGCCATGGGGGTTTCTGCCAGCGGGTAAACTGGCTCATCGCCCCCAGGTACAGCCAGACCCGCAGACCCCACCACGCGCAGCAGGGAGGTATCTGCATCATCCAGCAGATGCAAACTGATGCGGGCCACATCGAGGATTTGCGGCACTTTGTCCAAGACGATGTTGACAATGTCGGCTAGGGTTGTCTGCCGGGCAACCGCTTCACTCATTTCATTCAGCAGGGCCAGGCGGCGCGCCTGCTCGTTGGTTTCGGCGAGAGCTTCCTGGGTTTGGGCGAACAATCGAGCATTCTGCACCACGGTGGCAGCCTGGTACACAATCGTTTCGGCCAGACGCATCTGCTGCTCAGACATCACGCGGTTGGGATCGGTTTGGTCAAAACCGACGGTGCCAAAAAACTCGTTACCGACAACCATCGGAACAACCGCCAGCATGTGTACCCCTCTTTTCCGCAACAAATCATGCAGGGGGGCGGTCAGGGCATTGTTTTGGGCATCGTAGGCAATGGCAAATTTGCCACTCTCGACGGCTCGTTCGGTCAGCGGGTTGCCTTCAATTGGGATCAATGTCCCGATGACGTCATCCTTTGGTTCGGGATATTCGGAAACAACTTCCAGATAATTTTTATCTTTGGTTAAGAGGGCAATGCCGACGTGCGCCACTTCAAGCGCCTGGGCCAGCTCATGAGCGATGATATGCATGTTGCCAACCAGGTCCAGCGAGGTGGTGACCGAGGACATCATGCGGTTGATGAGGCCAAGCTCTTCGTTACGCCGCTCGGCGTTGGCGCGGGCCATTTCTGAACTTTCCGCCAGGCGCAGGTTTTCCAGATGGGCGGAGAGGCGGGCGGCAACGGCCGTTACAATTTCGGCCGTTTCTGCATCTTGCATTTGCAGCCCGGGTAAGGTGAGCTGCCCGATGGTTTCGCCTTGAATCTTCAGGGGCTGCACAAACGCGGGAAGGTCCTGGCTGGGAACGGCCGTTTCTCCCCCATCATGCCCATTCAAATAAGGCTTCACCTCAAGCAAATCATAATTGTAAGCCAGCTCGGCCTGGTCGTTGAGGTAATCTTCCCACCCTTCACGAGTCAGGCGGCGCGAAAGCTCTTGCAGCCCTTTTAAGGCATCTTCCGAACGGGAGTAAGAGCGAGCGTTCTGCAGAGCCACGGCAACCTGCGAAGCCAGTGTGGTCACCGTTTGCAGATCAGACTCACCGAAGTAGTTCAGCTTATCAGACCGCACGTCCAGCACACCCAACACCTGGCGACCCAGGGCAATCGGTACGGCCATTTCTGAACGGGTATCTGCCAGCAAGGGATGGGGCATAAACCCTTCCCCTGCGCCTTCGTAGGTACGAACCGCGCCTTTTACTGTCCGGGCCACTGAGGCTACCAGGGACCCCTCGGCGGCCAGCGGAATACGCCGCCCTTCGGCCACCATTTGCCGCCCAACTTCACCGGCACCGGCCGTCAGCACCAGGGTCTGGCCGCTGTCATCCAGCAGGTGAATGTGGGCATGGTACAGATCAAACTTACTCTTGGTGAGGTCAGCCACCTGCTGTAGAAGCTCTTGCGGGTCCAGAACGGTTGCAGCGGCCGTACTTACCTCGGCCACGATGCTCAATTCTGTCGCATTTTTGGCCAAAATCGCTTCAACCTGTTTTCGGGCCTCAATATCAACCACAGAGGAGAGGAGAGCGGGTTCGCCATCAAATATCACCAATGTTGCCGAAAGCAGTGCCCAAAATTCGGTGCCATTGCCTCGCTTCAAAACCACTTCAAAATCTTTTACGCCTTGCTCTTCCTGCACTTTTGTCAGGAAGGCAACCCGATCGGCCGGGTCTGCATAAAAGTCAGGGGTTATCTGGCCAATCAGCGCTTCGCGGGGCATCAAGAACGTTTGCGTCAGCGCCTCATTCACATAGGCAACTATGCCAGAAGAAATCCGCGAAATAACAACGGGCAGCGAGATGGAGTTCAGAATGGCCTGGGCCTGCGCTTTTTCTTGTTGTGATCTGGCGTACAGGCGGGCATTTTGCAAACCAATGGCAACCTGCCGGGCCACGGATAGCAGCATTTCAACATCTTCTTCGGTCAGGGAGCCAGCGGTACGGTTTTGCACGTCCAACACGCCCAACACTTCACCTTCCAGGGTGATGGGAACGGCAATTTCGGCCTGCGTATCGGGGAGCAGCGGGTTGGGCAGCCAGTCCGGGTCGGCCAAAACATCAGGCACCAGGGTCGGCGCATTGTTGGCCGCCGTACGCCCTACCAGACCTCTACCAACTTCAATTTTGTGCCCATTGGCCAGCAGGGCTTCACCGGCCACGCCGGTACCACCGGCCATCACCAGGAATTCACGGGCTTCGTCCAGCAGGTAGATGTGGGCATGGTAGTAGTTAAACTGAACTTTAAGCAGCTCGACAACGGCCGTTGTTAATTCGGCCGTGTCCAAAATGGTAGAAAGCCGATGGCTGACTTCAGAACTGGTTACCAAAGCCTGCGAATGCTGCTGTAAGTTGGCCACAACTTGCTGCATTCGTCCGGCCGTCAGGTTAAATGTTTGGGAAAGCGCCCCAATCTCATCTGAAGAATCAACCTTAACACGTGTATCGTATTCACCACGCTCCAGCTTTTTAGCGGCTTGGTTCAGGTTCATAATGGGTCGAACAACCGCACGGGCAATGAGCAAACCAACCGTCAGGTAAAGGAGCTGGCCCAAAATAGCCGCGATCCACACACTGACATCCGTAACCCGCAGCAGCGTCTGGGCGTCGTTGTCCACCAATTCCAGCAGGCTCAGGCGGATCTCTTCCGACCACCCTTCCAGCTCTTCCAGCTCTTCCAGCAGGGCCAACGTTTTGGCATGGCTGGCGGTAACTTGCGGCGACAGGGCGACGATTTCAGCATACCGCTCCGCCACAGCCGCAACCTCGGCGGTCTGGCTCATGTTCCCGGCAACCAATTCCACTTGCAGCGCGGTCATGCTTTGCTCAAACGAGAAGTAATATTCATCCAGTTCTTCCAGAGCAGCGGCCCCAGAGGAGAGTGTGTACTCCAACGTTTGGGTATGGATGTGCTCTGCCTGGCTCTTCATTTGGGCCAGCAGTTCAATAACCTGAGGAGATTCGGCCGCCAGAGCCGCCGTATCCAGGTTCGCCTCAGCAATCTCTTTTTCTGCCTCTGCCTCGGCCAATGTTTCGAGCAGGGCCAGGGTCTCGCCATGCGTGTTTATTGACTGTTGCCCCACGTCAACGATGGACAAAGCCGTTGCTTCACTTGCGGCAAACACTTCTTCTTCGTCGGCATCATTGCCGAGCGAGCCTAACTGTGAACTCAACGCCGTAAGCCTGGCGGCGGTCCCTGCATAATCTTCTATGGTTTCTGCCTCACCAAGCGCTACATATTCGAGTGCCTCAGCCCGGACATCGTTGACCGACTGGCCAAACTCACTGACAAGGGCCTGGGTAGGCAACACATCATCCGCCAATCCCGTTACGATGAACCACCTTAGCGAGTAGACACCAAACGCGCTTAAAACGGCCAGGAATAAAAAGAGGAAAACAAGCTTGTATCTTAAGCTAAGATTTCTGATGACGTTCATGCCAAATCTCCGGTCAATCAGCAGCGACTGATTCTTGCTGTCGGGTTTCTTGCTTGGCGGCTGCGGTGGTTAGCTTCACCTGGGCCGTGGTTTGCAACGCCTTACCAAGTTCTTTTACGGCCGTTTGCAAAGCACTATCCACCGTAAATGTTCCCTGAATGCGCTGGTTGACAATATTAATAAGACGCTCTTTGTCGGCCTGGCTCTTCGTTTTCATAAACAGCCGCTGGCTTTGTACCGCGGGCGCAGCCATGTTGATGAGCGCCTCATAAATTTCCTTTTCCTGCTGGCTAAAGGGATGCACGGCCGACCAACTACAGGTGATCACACCCACCCACTGCTGGGCCACCGCCAGCGGGATCACCGCAATGGCGCGAATGCCTGCATGGGTCATCACCTGCCGGGTAAACTCATCCACGCGTGCATCGCTAAAGACATCGCTGAGCAGCTGCGGCGAATTGATATCGCGGAGGAACAGGCCCGCAAAGGGGAACTGTTTCACCGGGAAGCGCGTGCCCACCTGGTAGGAGGGCTGGCCTTCATGCTGCCAATCGGCCAGCAGTTCTAGCGTCTCCGGCTGATTGTCCGCGTCCAGCTCGACAAACATCAGGGTTGCTTCGGCCACACCGGTAGCCATCACAGGGCGCACAGCGGCCAACAAAATTTCTGCCACATTATTGGCCGAGTTCAGGTCATGACCAATGCGGTAGAGGATACCCGTTTGGGCCAGGGCGCTTTCTGTCTGCCTGGCCAGGCGCAGGTTTTCGATGTGGGCACTGAGCTGGTCAGAAACGGCCGTCACCAAATCTTGCACAGCGAGGTTTTGGGCACCGACCACAATCACTTCACCCACGGTTCCATTTTGCACCAGCAATGGCTCCTGGATCACTTCGCCCGCCGCCAAATCAGGCAGCGTTTCAGCCGACAAAGGCTGGATTTCGTTCAGATCATAAACGTAACCGTGACCCGCTTCGCCACGCTCTTCAATAAAGTTACGCCACGCTTCACCACTGAGGCGGCGTGCCGACTGCTCTGCCTGGGTGCGGTATTGGTACGTCTCGGCCAAAAGGCGCAGGTTTTCGGCTTGCTGCCCTACCTGTCGGGCAACGGCCGTTGCCATTTCTTTCTCTTCGTCTGTCCAAACGTGCCCCACTTCAGCCTCCAGCTGAATGGTACCAATCGTCTCGTTAGCAACCACAATGGGCACATCCAGCCGGTTAACCCCCAGTGCCGGAGCCACTTTGGGCTGCGTTAGCCGCTGCAAAGCGTCGCCTTCAAACGTAAAACCGAGCAGTTCTGGCTGGGCAATACCGTCCTGGTAATTGTCCCAACCTTCCCGAACCACCAAACCCACGTACTCTTCTACCTGGGCGCGGGCTTCTTGCGTTTCGGTAAACAGGTTCGCGTTTTCAATTGCTACCGCCAGCTGACCGGCTAATGTTTCAAAAGCAAAGATATTTTGCGTGGTCAGACCTTCTTTTACGTCACTTTGCAGGTTCAGCACCCCCAATACCCGGTCAGCCAGGATGAGCGGCACCGCCATTTCTGAGCGTGTGTAGGGCAGCAGTGAGTTTGGTTTAAAGAGGGGAGAAGCGGCCGTATTGGACACAACGATCGTGCGTTTTTCAGCTACGGCCGTACCGTTAATGGAACCAGTACCCACCGAAAGCACATGGCCGCGCCGCACCAGCTGCCGCCCCACGATGCCGGTGCCCGCCTTGAGCGACAACGTTTTTTGCCGCCGGTCTGTCAGGTAAACCTGCGCGTAATACAGACCAAACCGTTTCTGAATCGTATTCACCGCGTCTTGCAGCAGTACATCCAGCTCACGAATCTGCGACATACTGCGCCCGACTTCAGCCGCCAGCTCCAGATCGCGGGTACGTTCAGCCACGGTGGTTTCCAAACCTTCACGAATTTCCAGCAGTTCATTATTACTTTGGCGCATACGCTTAGAAGCATTGTGCAGATCGCGCAGGGTAAGGTTTAGGATCACACCCAAAATAATGAAATTGGATATAAGCGACGCGATTTTGGTTACCGAGTCGGTTGTGGCAAACTGTACCGTAGACTCCATTTGCAGCATGACACCACCCAAAACAAACGTTGCCAGGAAGAAAAAGTTAACGACCTTACGACCCAGCACCATTCCAGTCAACACGAGTGTGCTCATCAGAGAGGTCGCAATTGATACGTTGAGACCAGAAACCAAAAAACCCGAGGTAACAGTGAGCAGGTAAAAGAGGGAAACCGTTACCCAGCCCGCAGCCTGAACATACCGCTTTTTCAAAATAATCAGAGGCACCAGGCTAACGATGGGCACAATAGAGAAGACAATTTTGGCTAAGAGGTCATCCTGAGCAACCAGCATAATAACGGTGAGTGCCGTAAAAACAGTGACAAACAGCCACAGCAGCGTATTGAGCAGGTTCGCTACCCGCGCTTTTTCATCATCTTCTGGGAACTGTGGTGGGGCGATAATTTGTTTGAGTCTTGCTAACATCAGTTTTTCTCCTGGAAACGGCCGTTACCCACCTGGCGTGATAACTGCACCGTTGCCCGTCGAACATTCAGGGAACTACCCAGACCCTTAGCCGCAACTTGCAGCACACGCTCCATATTCGGTGCTGCCAGCACTTCCTGGTTGATTTGGTTCAACACCGCCTCATGCCGGGCACTTTGTTGCGCCTGTTCGTAGAGGCGCGCGTTTTGCAGGGAGAGTGCGGCCGCCGTCGCTACCGATTGCAGCAAAGCCACATCTTCCTCAGAGAACGCATCTTTACGGTTTTCCTGCACGTCCAAAACGCCAAAAACCACCTTACCAACAGAAACAGGCACGGCCAATTCCGCCTGGGTATTGGGCAGCAAAGGGTTAGCTACCCAGACGTCCACTTGCGCAACATCGCCAACCAAAACCGGGGCATTGGTTGCCGCTGCCTGCCCTACCAACCCTTTGGCGATAGAAACGGAATGTCCCCGGGCGAAAAGTTCTTGCCCTGCTTGACCCGTACCACCTGCCAAAACCAGTTTTTCACCCGTCTCATCCAACAAATAAAACTGAACGTAGTTGTAGTTAAACAGTACCTGAATCTGACCAATTGTTTCACTAACCAACTTCTCTGTTTCCAACGTAGAGGCAAGCTGGCGGCTGATACTGGCACTTGCTTCAAGCGATTTTGTCAGCTTAGACAACGCATCTACCTGCTCTCTGAGCCGCTGCTGAGTCAATTGAAGGTCTGTGGCCATGCGATTAAAAACCAGCGCCACCCGGCTTGCTTCATCTTCACCCTTAACGTTCGCCCGGGCCGAGAGCTCACCGGCCCCTAATTTTTCAGCGGCCATGGTTAATTCGCGCAGCGGACGGCTAATGTTGCGGAATTGAATCAAGCCAACTGTCATGGCTACGGCAAGAGCAACGGCCGCAATGCCAGCAGCAAAAAGCAGCCGGTTGCCATACAGCTCGATACGATTATTAATGCCAAATTCAAGCGCCGCAGAGGTGCTATCGTAGTAGGCAATCATTTGCTCATCAACTGCATTTTTCAGCGCATAGAGATCTGGCTGCGGCGCGATGGGGTCGGCCGAAATGATTTGGTCATTAAGAAGCGCCAAATAGCTTTCCACTTGCTCGTCCAACGCCTGCAAGCGAGGTTCGGTCAGGGGGCGCATCTCGCCAGTCCCATCATTTTCCCAGCTTGTCTCCATGCCTCTTTGCAATTTATCCAGGATGGATCGAATCTGGAGGCTCAGCGCCACCAACTCCAGCCGGTCAACGTCGGATATCTCATTTTCAATGTCGGCGTGGATCGTATAATCAGCCACCTCGTTTAATAAACCCTGGAGCTCTGGCAGCTTCAGTAAGACGGCATCCATCATGTAGTAGGTGTCCAAATCAGGGTCAAGAATCAGGAATGAGGTATCACCGATGCGGCTAATGAGTTGGAGGAGCTGATTGTTTAGCTGGTTGTAGGGCTCCTCAAAATTTGCCGTGTCACCTTCCTGAACGGCGGTCTGAAGCGCCACCCAAGATGCTTCTATGTTTGCCAGCTCATCTTCCAGCAGCAGCGATTCAGCATACAGGGTGTGCCATTCATTAACTTCGGCGAGGCTGGTTGTTACGGCCGTTTCATGCTGGCGCAGCTGTTCGGTAACGTCTTGGCCGTGGGCAGCCTGAACCCCCAACAAGTGATAGGTGGTGACATCTTCTAGAAGCCGGGAAAACGGCCGTAAATACAACGTACCCTGAAGCTCTTTAACGCCATATTGCTCCCGACGCAGCAGCTGATCACGAACCATCGGGTAAAAACCTACCAGCGCCAGAGCAAAAAGTAGACCAATCGCCACAAATTTTTGCGAATAGCTACGCCGATTAATCCAAGAAAAAATACTTGAAGATTTCATAGTTAGAACCGCCGTTGTCCATGAACGCCATTCACCTGAGCCTTCTGCTTCGTCTCGTCATCGTCCGTTTCACCATCCTGCTTAAAACGGACTATCGTTTGCGAGGCATTTAAGGCCCGGCCAATTTCCCGTATGGCTACCTGCATTGCTTCGTCAACGTCTGTGGTTTTCAAAATCTTTTGGTTGATTTCGTTCAGCAGCGTTTCCCGGGAGGCTTGTTGCTGGGACGCTTCGTAGAGACTGGCATTGCGCAAACCCACCGCAACCTGGCTGGCAATGGCTTCCAACAAATCCACGTCCGCCTGAGTCAGACCGCCGGTAATGTTCTGCTGCACGTCGAGCACACCCAAAATCTGGCCACCGGTGATGATCGGTACCGCAACCTCCGCTTTGGTCTCGGGCAGCAGAGGATTGGGCAGCCAGGCTTCATCCTGAGAAGTATCAGGCACCAGCACAGGCCGGCCTGATTGACCGGCCCGCCCCACCAAACCGCGACCGGCCGGAATTTGGTGGTGGTTGGCCAGCATTTGCTGACCCGCCTGGCCCGTACCACCCACCATGATCAGGTTTTGGCTTTTGTCGTCAAACAGGTAAATGTGAGCATGGTAATAATCAAACGCTTCTTTTACCAATTCAACTACGGCCGTTACCAGGGCTTGCCGTTCCAAAATGTTAGAAAGCTGGCGGCTGACACTGCCGCTAATCTCCAAAGCGCGGGTACGTTCGGCCACACGCTGCTCCAAAGAACCAATTAACTCTTGCAGCTGCGCCGTCATGTTGTTGAAGGCACTGGCCAGCTGGTTTACTTCCACGTTACCTTCCACTTGTGCTCTCAGGTCCAAATTACCTTGCGCAACCTGAGCGGCCGTCTCCGTCAGAATTGTAATGGGGCCAGTCAACCAACGAGAAAGCGCAATACCAGCCGCACCGGCCAATATGGCAGAACCCAAAATAGCTATGGCCGATCTGACGATGGCTTGAACAACGCTCTGAAACGCTTCACGGGTTGGAACCTCGGTAACCACGGCCCAGTCGGGTGCGCCCAGCCCGGCAAAGGTTTGCAGCGTGTCGTCACCCAAAATACCAGGACCTACATAAGCGCCGTCCGTGTCGACATCTTTACCCTCAACAAATTCGCCCACTTCTATCAGTTGGCTGACGTTTTCACCTCTTAATACCCGGGCAGTATCAACAAAAGCCAGCAGCTTACCCTGCCGGTCCACCACGTATGCGTACCCGGTTTCGCCCACGTCCAGCTGATCCACCAAATCCCACATAAACTTCAGGTTGATTTCTGCGGCGAGCATGCCCTGGTAATCGCCAAACACATCCAAAATGGGGACAGCAATGAGGATAAACGGTTCACTGCTGGCCGCGTCAATCGACACAGAGCTAATGTACCGTTCGCTTTGGTCAAACTGTCTGGCCAGGATTGTCGTTTCGTCAATAAACCCCTGCGAGCGCGAAGCTACCAGACGTGAACTATGAGTGAGCAGAGTACCGCTGGCATCATATAAAGCCAGCTGCCGGAAGGCGGGCTGAAAGCCCAGCGCGTTACCTAAAATTCGCTCCTGGTCTGCCTGGGGCACGGCGGCGACATTTTCCAGGGTAACGGCCGTTTCCAACACATTAAACTTGTCCTCAATGAAGTCACTCACATCGGCAGCCGCTTCTTGAGCCACCAGCTGCTGTTGACTAAATAAAATCTCCCGCTGCGCCTGATAGTTAGAAAAAATCTGGAAAGCGCCAGAGATAAGCACAAGCATTACCGTAACAGCCACAAAAGTAATCGCAAAAAGCGCGGCCAACCTCATTCGCGCCCGGATTTCGAAGATTCGTTCTTTCATAGTTTTACCCGCCGGGTTAGCTCAACAACCAACCTGTTATGGAGCCTCGCAACGCCGATAAGAACCTGGCGACGTTCACCCCATAAAAGCATCAAAGGACGTGCCTGACCTTCGGCCGGCACGTCCCCTTTTACCTAACGAAAAATTTCATCTGCTTTAGCCAGCAGAGCTTCCGGTATTTCCAAACCCATCGCCTGCGCGGCACTGTAATCAATTTCAATATACGGCTCTGACGAAAGAACTGGCAAAGTGGCGGGGTCCGTGCCCCGCAGAACCTTATCAGCCTGCGCCGCCGCTGAAAGACCAGCCTCGTAGATACCCACATTCACGCCAAAAATTGAGGCATACCCTTCGGTAGAAGAATAAATACCCATCGTGGGGATCTGATACTCTTTGCCGAAGTCAGCCACGGCCAGAAAAACTTCGGGCACGGTAGCCAGCGGCTCTACCAAAAACAGAACAACATCAAAACCTGGCTCACCAGCCACCACCTGATCCTGTAAGAAAGCCGCAACTTCTGCCGCACTGCTGGCGGGCGCTTCCAATAACGTAACGCCATCGGCCTCAGCGGCCGCGTGCAGCGCCTCTAGCTGCGAGGGCACAATCGGATAACCAGCCTGGTAAGGCACCACAATCCGGGTGGCATCAGGCATGATTTCGCGCAGCATTTCGTAACGAAGCAGAGCGATATCTACCCCAGGGTAGCGCACGCCCGTCACGTTGCCGCCGGGTGCTTGAATGGTGTCCACAATGCCCAAACCTTCAATAAAAGCAAACGTGAATACAACCGGGATGTCGGTTCCTTCGGTTATATTTTTGGCTTCAATGGTTGCTTCCGTGGGAAAGGAAACAATCAGGTCAACGTCATCATCCACAAACTTCTGCAAAATTGATTGGTAGGTGGGAATGTCAAACTCGGTAACTTGCACATCGTAAACGATGTTTTCGCCTTCCACATAGCCAAGCTCGGCCATGCCATCTTTGAATCCGGCTTCAATATCGGCCAGAAAAGAGATGCCCATTAACATACCAACGCGGTATGTTTTGGTTTCTTCGCCACAACTGCTTATGGACAAAGCCACAAAGAGAATAATGATCAACAAGACCATAACTCTGCCTAAATGGGAACGCTCTCGTGTATTCCTTGTCATTTTTTGTGTACTCCTCAACATGTTTTGGTGTTTTACAGCCATTGCGTGGCTTGCATCCCCTGCTTTGTGGAGACTACAATTTGTGGTGCATGGCCTACACACATACTTCTCATTGATGGGTCCAGTACCCGGGGAAATTGATGCTGTTATAAACTGTTCGGATCAAGTTTGTAAAACCAGCAGTTTGCAAGATTTCGGACACTCACAAAATGGATTTTACTTGCGTAACTCACAAAAAGTCTGGCTGTTTGTTGTAAAAACTCTTCTGTGATTGACGGGTTACGGCCGTTCATTTGCCAGTTCTCCCCTAGCTCTGAAGGTAGCCCAGGAAGATGCAAATTATCATAGCATAAAAAAAACGTATTCCGGCGTGAAGGAGGCGTTATGACCTCCTGTGATTTGTGGGAAAATAGTACCGCGAGAACACATACTCGCAGTTAACAATGAACACCAAAAAATAAAAATAGCCTATTCAGGCTATTTTCGTTTTTGCTGACTTTTGGTGACGATCTGGCGTTACTTTTTGGCGGTCAATGCGACATCCAGCAGCTGGTTTACCAGGGCGGGATTGGCCTTACCCTGGGTCTGGCGCATCACCTGCCCCACAAACCAGCCGCGCAGCTTCTCTTCACCTGCCAGGTAGCGGCTAATCTGATCAGGGTGATTGTTGAGGATTTGGGTGATAACGGCCGTAATCGCCGCATCATCCGAAATTTGGGCCAATCCTTTGCTTTCTACAATTTGGGCCGGCGCGCTGCCGGTGGCAAACATTTCCGCCAGCACCTCTTTGGCGGTGTTGTTGTTGATGGTCTGCTTTTCCACCAGGCTGATCAGCGCCACCAGGGCAGCGGGCGTCACCAGGATGGCGTCGATGCTCAGTTTGGCTTCGTTCATCAGGCGGAACAGCTCGTTGATCATCCAGTTGGCCAGGGATTTGGGGGTGGTGCCAACTGCGTTGGCTTGGGTAACGGCCGTATCAAACCATTCCGCCACCGCCCGTTCTTCGCTCAGCACACGAGCGTCATACTCGGACAGGCCGTAGGTGGTCATGTAGCGAGCGATTTTGGCGTCGGGCAGTTCGGGCAGGCTGGCGCGCACTTCTTCAATCCAGGCGTTGTCCAGATGCAGCGGCGGCAGGTCGGGTTCGGGGAAGTAGCGGTAATCTTCGGCCTCTTCCTTGGTGCGCTGGCTAAACGTTTCGCGGCGGCCTTCGTGCCAGCCGCGCGTTTCCTGGATGACCTTGCCACCAGATTGGAGTACGGCCGTTTGCCGGGCGATTTCATACGCGGTGCCATCGGCCAAAACCCGGAAGCTGTTCAGGTTCTTCAGCTCGGTGCGAGTGCCAAACTGGCTGCTGCCCACCGGGCGAATGCTGATATTTGGCTCCACGCGCAAAACGCCCTTTTCCATGTCGCCGGAGTTAACGCCCAGGTAGCGCAAAATCTGGCGCACTTTCATGGCGTACGCCCGCGCCTCTTCGCCAGAGCGAATGTCTGGCTCGGTGACGATTTCCAGCAGCGGTACGCCCGCCCGGTTGTAATCGACCAGCGAAGTGCCATCGTCCTGGTGGGTGAGCTTGCCGGTGTCTTCTTCCATGTGGACGCGGCGAATGCCGATGCGCTTGGTTTCGCCGGTTTCCAGCTCCACATCCAGCCAGCCGTTCACGCCCAGCGGCTGCTCGTACTGGCTAATTTGGTACCCTTTGGGCAGGTCGGGATAAAAGTAATTTTTGCGGGCGAAGATGTTGTGGTGGTTGATGGTGCAGTTGAGCGCCAGGGCCACGCGGGTGGCATATTCGACCGCTTTTTCGTTAATCACGGGTAATGTGCCGGGCATACCAAGACAGAGGGGGGAAACGGCCGTGTTCGGTGCCGCTTCTACACTGTCCACCACTTTGGCTTTAGAAAACATCTTCGATTCGGTCATCAATTCGGCATGCATTTCCAGGCCGATGACGGGTTCGTAGTCAGTCATGATCAATCCATTCTAAAAATTTGACGCAAAGGCGCAAAGAAGCAAAGAATTTTTATTTTGGCGTCCAGGCGAGGATATCATCACCCAGTTTGATAAGGTCATCCAACCCATTTTCAATCACTGCTGCAACAATGGCGATGTCCATTTTCTGGTATTGGTGCACGATCATGTTGCGAAAATGAACCATGTTGATCAGCTTTTGCCGCAGTTCATTATCGATAATATTTTGTTCTGCCAGTAGAGTAAAACTCTCAGAACTTGATGTGGGAATACCAATCTTGTGTGTTTTGATCAGGTGATTGGCCAGGTCGATGCTTTGTTCA
Organism: Anaerolineae bacterium; assembly: GCA_020848035.1. Classification (GTDB taxonomy): domain Bacteria; phylum Chloroflexota; class Anaerolineae; order Promineifilales; family Promineifilaceae; genus Leptofilum. Next base: position 77,391 of record JADLAX010000014.1, read on the forward strand.
CAGGCGCGCAGCACATTCATAACGGCCGCATCCTGACGCGTAAAGTTCATAGCAAACCCGTCAGGATCGGCATTAAACTCAGCACGAGCGCGAGCAATGCACCGTTGAATACTTTGAATCTTGTTGAGAACGATATCGTTCATACGTCGTAAGCCCGCCCTGATTCTTTGAAAGCAGCCAATATTTCACGCCGCTCTTCATTGAGCTTCTGGTAATAAGATAAGGTGAGCATCTCAAATTCAGCCGCAGCATAATCATCTGCGCAATAAATCTGCCGTCCTGTCATCACAATTTCTTTTTGAAAGACGGTGGAAACTTGCCGCAGATTCACTAAATCAACTTCCTTGCCTAATAACTCAGCCAGTGCCATGTGCAATTCACCCAAAAGCAGGTTGCCCCCTGCTTTGGCTTGTTCTGGAGGCAGCAGGAGGGCAATGTCTACGTCGCTAGACGGCCGTTCATCCTCCGTGCCATACGAGCCAAACAGGTACACAGCCTGCACCTGTGGGGTGTGGGTCAAAATGGTTTGGACAATCTGCTCGTTCATTTTCATGACGTTAGTGTAACAAATTTTGGACTACCAGTTGAAATTCGGCCGTTTTCCTACCCATGCCGCCGCATGAAGCGCTCCAGGCGGTTGAGGGCTTCTTCAATTTTTTCGTAGGCAGTGGCGTAGCTGGCGCGGACAAAGCCTGCGCCGCTGGCGCCAAAGGCGTCGCCGGGGACCATCGCCACTTCTTCTTCGTCTAGCAGGCGCATGGCAAAGTCGTCGCTGCTCATGCCGGTTTTGGCAATGGAGGGGAAGGCGTAAAACGCGCCACGCGGCTCGAAGCAGTCCATGCCGAGCGTGTTGAAGCCATCGACAATCAAACGGCGGCGGCGGTCGTACTCCTGGCGCATTTCTTCGACGTAGCGGTCGCCAGCGGGGGTGAGGGCGGCCAGGGCGGCCGCCTGCCCGGTGGTGGGGGCCGACATGATGGTGTACTGGTGCACCTTGCGCATGGCGGCCAAAATGTCGGCGGGGGCGCAGGCGTAGCCGATGCGCCAGCCGGTCATGGCGTAATCTTTGCTGAAGCCGCCCAGCAGCACGGTGCGCTGGCGCATTCCCGGTAGGGACGGCACACAAACGTGCTCAATGCCGTACACCAGCCGGTCGTAAATTTCGTCGGAAATAATGAGGAGATCGTGCTGTTCGGCAACGGCCGTTACCCCCAGCATCACCTCTTTGGTCATCACCGCCCCGGTCGGATTATTCGGATAACCCAGCAAAATCGCCTTCGTTTGGGGCGTGATAGCCGCTTCGATCGTTTCGGCCGTCACCTGGAAATTGTCCTTGACGTAGGTGGGCACGGCCACGGGCACGCCCCCGGCAAAGGTCACCTCTGGCCCGTAGGCCACAAAGCTGGGTTCGGGAATGAGCACTTCGTCGCCGGGATTGAGAACGGCCGTCATCACCAAATACAGCGCCTCACTCACCCCCACCGTCACGATAATTTCCTCAGCGGGATCGTACTGCACTTTGTACAGCTTGTGGATGTGCTGGCTGAGCGCGTGACGCAATTCGGCCGTGCCGCTGTTAGACGTGTAGGCCGTCTCGCCCCGCTGCAAGCTGTCGATGCCCGCCTGCAGAATTGGCTGGGGCGTCACAAAATCTGGCTCGCCAATGCCCAAAGAAATGACGTTCTTCATCGTGGCCGCAATATCAAAAAATTTACGAATCCCCGACGGCGGTGTCGCGGCCACCCGATCCGAAATAAAGTTACGCATTGTTTTCTCCTCGAATTTTGGACGCAGAGATGGGGCAGAAGCCACAGAGAGCAGATAATCGATCTTATTGCACTCCGCGTCTCACTCTCCTATCCAGGTATAGACTTAATTAGTCGGTTTTGAGCTTACTGCAATCATCAATAAGCGTCGTAAAATTAGGTGAATCAAAACTAATCCCAACCGCAGGCTTCCGATTGGTTTTAATATTTGGCGGTTCATGATAATGGTGGGGAAATGTGGGCACTAATGTTGGGTTTTCAGGGTGTGGTTGAGGATCATACCAACGAATTTTTTCTGCTTCACGATAAACAGCGTAGCTATAATTTTGGATTTTTCCGACTCTGAAATCCAAAACTTCCAGAATGCGCAGTCTGAGCCCATTGCTTAATTTTAGTTCACCTTCAACGATGGCCGTTAAGGCACTGCTGCTGTACAACCGCAGCGTAGAGATTTGAACTTGCGAATGGTCCACCAGACCGTACACAAGTCGCTCGTATTCGGAACGGGCTGGTATGGGCATGAGGCACGTTAATTGGTAGCCGGAAATGATGGCTCTGGTGGTGTGATAGAAATAGTTGAACCTTTACTTTTGGCCCGCAGTTGGCGTAACCGATTGTGTGATAAGGTTTGTAAAGCGGTCTCCCGGTCTAACTTAATCTGGTAAAAACCGGCCCAAAGTGCAAAATCTTCAGTATGGTCACCATCATCCAAAGCCCCCTGCTGATACAGCTCAAAAAAATCAGCAGAACTTAACCAGTAACGGCGTTCAAAACGTCGCGTTGTTTCATCGGCAGCGCGTAAATCGTCTAAAATTTCGGTAATTGTGGCATTTGTCATGATTTATCACCTGTCTTGCTGAGTGTAAACAGTATAGCATTTTTGCAGATGGCTCACAATTTTCAGGCAGTCCCAAGCTAACTCAATCAAGCTCAATGGTTGAATTGTCACCCAAGAACAATTTATAGCTTTTGCCTACAATTTTTGTGTTTTCGCCGATGAGTGCGCCGTCGAGAACGCAGTTTTCGATATACGCGCCCGCGTCGATGATGCTGTTGCGGATGACGCTGTTTTTCACGGTCGCCCCGGCCGCGATGCTGACAAACGGGCCGATGACACATTGATCGATAACGGCCGTTTCATGCAAAAACACCGGCGGCAGGGCGGTAAAATCCTCGGCATAGCTGCGGTCGATGGCATCGTCGGTGCCGTAGCCCAGCGCCAGCAGCTTCTGGTTGGTGCTTAACATAAAGTCTGGCTTGCCCGCGTCCAGCCAGAAAATGGTGGGCTTGGCTTTGATGACCGCGCCCTGCTCCAGCATAACGTGATAGGCATCCACCAGGTAAAACTCGCCCTTGGTGCGCCGATCCTGTTCGATGATGGTTTGGATAGCGTTGTGGAGGGAACGGCCGTTCTTAAACCAGTAAATCCCCGCCAACACCTGCTTGTGCTCCATCGTGCTCGGCTTCTCGATGAAATCGTGCACCACGTCGTTTTCATCCGTCACCACCACGCCAAAGGTGCGCGGATCTTCCATCTCCTGCACCAAAATCACGCCATCGACACCCGGCTCAGCAATTTCCGTGTACTTCGCGTCCACGATGCCGTCGCCAAACGCCACCAGCACCTCACCCTCGTCCAGAAAATTGCGACACATCCAGATGGCGTGCGCCTGCCCCAGCGCCTCTTCCTGCACCACAAAATGGGCGTCCAGGTGTGGGTAATGCGCCCGAATCCACGCCTCAATCTCGTCGCCTTTGTAGCCCACCACAAAAATCACCTCTTCCGTGGTGATGTCCGCCATCAAATTGAGCAGATGGCCAATGATGGTGTTACCCGCCACGTTCAGCAGCGGCTTGGCGCGGCTCCAGGTGTGCGGCCGCATTCTTGTGCCAAAACCAGCGAGGGGAATGATGACTTTCATTGTGTGCTCCGTGTTTCGGTAAGCGGTTATCCGTTATCGGTGAACGGTCTGGGCCGATAATGTTTGGATTAAAGTGGCAAGAACAAGAACTTGTTCATTAAATCGGTGGGTTCCCCGGCCGTAGCGATGAGTTCCAAGTCGCGAATACAAATCCCGATAGGCACCCGCAGTTGATGGGCATAAATCACGCCATGAAATGCCACATTTTGTCTTTGACGCCTGGAGGCTTCAACTAGCAGATCATCATCTTGTGTGAAGAGAACGCGCTCTAGTTCAGATGCCCTATCGAGCAGTGCCGGATCAGGTAAAGTGCTGCTGCCATCTTCAAAAGCAGTAAGCACATCTACGCCGCGCAGGCGGAGCCCAACCGTAATGGCTCGCGGCACATGCTGATCCATGTAAAGAGACAAAGCCACTAAAGTAATCCCTTTTCTTTGAGTCTGGCTGCCAAAGGTGATGGCTCCGCTTGCTGTTGAATCTGATCCACTCGCACCAAGCGCTGCTCAATTTCCTGCTCAAACGTTTCCCGGTGATCCCAGTAGTAGGCCAAAGCCGAATAAATCTGACCAAGAGAGAGGTGAGGAAACTGAAAATGCAGCTCTTCGGCACTCCACCCATAAGCAATTCGGGCCAACACAAGCTCTATGACCTTCATGGTCGTATCTGCCAAAATTGGCACGCCGTCTTCTGTTAAGGCAATGTGCTCATATCGGGTTTGTGTCAGCATATTCATTCGCTCCAGGTAATTTTCAGATCACCTATATCATGTCGGATGAGTTCCTCAGCGTCAAGCCAGTGTTCGGTAATCCGTTATCCGTAATCGGTCAACAACGGTTTACCGATTACCGTTCACCGATTACCGGCAATCGCTCGTGCCAGTTAGTTGCTTGTTCGTAAGCAAAAGCAGCATTCAAAATGGTGGCTTCTTGCAGGGCGTTGCCGATGAGCTGGAGGCCGATGGGCAGACCTTTGCTGTCGAAGCCGCAGGGGACGGAGAGGCCGCAGCTGGCGCTGAGGTTGACGGACAGGGTAAAGATGTCTTGCAGGTACATCGCCAGTGGATCGTCCACGTTTTCACCGATTTTGAAGGCGGTGGTGGGCGAGGTGGGTGTGGCAATCACGTCCACTTGCTCGAAGGCGTTGAGAAAATCTTGCTTGAGCAGGGTGCGCACTTTGAGGGCACGGCCGTAATATTCATCATAATACCCCGCGCTGAGGGCGTAGGTGCCCAGCATGATGCGCCGCTTCACCTCCGGGCCAAACAGGGCACGCGTCTTTTTGACGCTGTCAATCATGTCGCTGCCCGTCACGCGCGGGCCAAAGCGGATGCCGTCGTAGCGGGCCAGGTTGGCACTGGCCTCCGCCGGGGCGATGAGGTAGTAGACGGGCAGGGCGTAGCTGGTGTGCGGCAGGCTAATTGCCACAATTTCCGCGCCCAGTTCTTCCAGCTTGGCGATGGCGCGGCGCACGGCCGTTTCCACCTCGGCATCAATCCCCTCAATAAAATACTCTTTGGGCACGCCCACACGCAGCCCTTTGATGTCACCTGTCAGCGCCGCTTCAAAGTCGGGCACGGGCACGTTGAGTGAGGTGCTGTCGTTGGGGTCGTGCCCGGCGATGGCCTGGAAGACGGCGGTGGTGTCGGCGACCGTTCGACCAAAGGTGCCCACCTGGTCCAGCGTCGAGGCAAAAGCGACGACACCCCAGCGGGAGATACGGCCGTATGTTGGCCGCAACCCCGCTATGCCGCAAAACGAAGCGGGTTGGCGCACGCTGCCGCCGGTGTCGGTGCCCAGCGCGGCGTAAGCCAAACCCGCCGCCACGGCCGCCGCGCTGCCGCCGCTGCTGCCGCCCGGCACTCGCTCGTGGTCCCACGGATTGCGCGTGGTGAAGTAAGCCGAGTTTTCCGTGGAGGAGCCCATGGCAAACTCATCGGTGTTGGTTTTGCCCAGGATGACCGCCCCGGCGGCTTTGAGTTTTTGCACCACAAAGGCATCGTACGGCGGCACAAAGCCTTCCAGGATTTTGCTGCCCGCCGTCGTCGGCACTCCCTCGGTGCAGATGATGTCCTTGATGGCCACCGGCACACCCAGCAGCGGCGTCCGCTCGCCGTTGGCCAGCCGCGCGTCGGCGGCTTTAGCCTGCTCCAGCGCCAGCTCATCGGTGAGGGTGAGGTAGCTTTGCAGCTCGTTGTCCACATCCACAATGCGATCCAGCATTGCCTGGGTGACGGCCACGCTGCTCACCTCGCCGCGCCGCAGCGCCGCCCGCAGTTCAACTAGAGAAAGTTTTGAAATATCCATAAGAATGAAAATCAAAGATTACGCAGATTTATCAGATTTTTAATCTGCGCAATCTGGGTAATCTGTTGATAAAAATGTGTATCAGCTAGGCGCTCCCGCCGTCGTCGAGCACCGCCTGAACCACAAACTGGTTCGCTTTTTGCTGCGGGGCGTTGAAGAGAAGGTCGTCCATCGGTAAAGACGGTTCGGCCACGTCGGGCCGCATGATATTTTGTTGGGCAATGGCGTGGGAAGTGGGGGGAACGCCGCTCAGGTCCAGCTCGTTGAGCCGCTCGGCGTAGTGCAGGATGGCGGAGAGCTGCTCCAGGTACTGCTGCTTTTCCGCCTCGGTCAACTCCAACCGGGCCAGGTGGGCAATTTTTTCAACATCGGCGAGGGTTAGGGACATGGAATTTCCTTTTGCGGGAGATTGGAGACCGGAGATTGGAGATTGGATTAGTCTCTAATCTCCAATCTCTAATCTCTGTTTTCAGGAGCGGCCGTTTCTTCTACATCTTCCTCGGTATCTTCAGCTTCCGCTTCGGCCTGCCGCATCTCGTAATATTCCTCATCGGTCCAAAAGTTTTCGCGGTCGGTGAGCTTGTCAATGTAGAGCACGCCGTTGAGATGGTCAATCTCGTGCTGGAAAATGCGGGCGGTCCATCCCTTCAGGCGCAGTTTGATGGGATTGCCCCGGCGGTCTTGGGCGCGCACGCGCACGGCGTAGGCCCGTTCCACCTCGCCCACGTAGCCTGGAATCGACAGGCAGCCCTCGACGCCATCAACCACCTCGCGTGATTCCCACACGATGCGCGGGTTGGCAATGACAAACAGCTCCCGGCTGCCGGGAATGTCGTTGCCAGCTTCATCGCTTTTGGGCAGCGTTTCTATAACTGCCAGCTGGATGGAACGGCCGATTTGCGGCGCCGCCAATCCAACACCACTGGCCGCCCGCATTGTTGCAATCATGTCGTCGATGAGGGTTTGCAGGTCGTCGTCGAACTTGGTAACCGGACGCGCCTTGGTGCGCAGCACCTCATCTGGTAGGGTAACAATCTTCAGTTCAGTCATAACTTGGTATTATCTGCGGAATGGAGGAGTGGGCAAGTGAAAAGTGGCGAGTGGCAGGTGGCAGGTGGCAGGTGGCAGGTGGCAGGTGGCAGGTGAGTGGTAAGGAGCATACTTGCAACTTGCCACCTGCTGCCTCTTCCTTCTAAAGCGGCGGCACATCGCCTGGCGTGCGATCCGGGATGCGGTCTTGCTCCACGGTCTGTTTGTATACGTCCAGCAGCAGGGCGTACTCTTTGTGGCGCGTACCGCGCTGGCGGCGCGACTGCTGCTCCAGCATGTTTTCCAGCTGAGCAAAAATGTCGCTCTGGATCACGCTGGGGTAGGGCACGTTTTCAAAGACCAGGTTGCTTTCAGCACCGGCCGTTTCAATATCCACGTTGCCATAGTTAAAAATGGTGTGGATCAAGTTTGGCGTGTAGGCATTGACGTTTTGAATGTTGCTGAGCAGCGCCTGCTTACGACTTTCACCGAAACCAAACGGCCGTCTATCAATGTCAATAATCAGCCGGTCCGTTAGCTGGAACATGTCATTGCGCCAATCTTCCACCCGCCAGACCAGCCACAAAAGATCAATGGCATAACCAATAACCAGCCACGGCAGCAGCTGCCGGAACGTAAATTGAAAGTAATAAATCAACACAAACGTGAGCAAAAAACCCACCAGCGCCAGCCCCAGCGGCAGCGCCGATTCGATGATCACCACCAGGTAATGTTTGCGATAAATGATGCCGTCGTCTGTTTCCACCCGCCAGTAATAGCGCTGGCGTAAGCGATACCACAGGCTGTCTTCGTAAACTGACCGAACCGGTGGCAGCGAGGCCGCTTTTTCCCCGACGGGTTCGTATTGAGGCTTCACGGCAAAGTGATCGCTAAACGTTTGCCGCAGCAGCGTCTGCTCACGGCTGGCGTCCAGCGTTTTCACCATTTTGCTCTGCCGGTCCAGCGATTCTTTCACGCGGATGGGAACGTCGATGTTGTCAAAAAAGATCTTGCCAAAGGCCGACGCCGTGGTAATGCGCACCGTGCCAAAGTTGAGCATATTGGCCAAAAATGTGGGCTTCAGCACCTCCACACTCTGCACCTGGTCGATACGCGCGGTTTTTATGTCAACCCGAAAGGTGCGCAAATCGAATTCCCGGTGAACCACTCGCTTGTTGGTCACCACAAAATAATCGTTGGACCAGTCCAAAATTTGAAACAGCAAGATGACGAAAAAAATGAAGGCAAAGATGCCTGGCACCCAAAAGCGAAGTCGATACAGGAACGCCTCGGCAGGCTGCGCGTTGAAGAAGAGAAAAATCAGCCCAGGAATGGCAAACAGCCCCAGCAGCGGGAAAAAGATTTGTACCAGCAAATACCAGTGGCTGCGTCGGGCGTTAAACTGCACCAGCTCGTCGGGCAGAATGCTGATGGCCGACCGCCGCCGCTTGGCTTTGGCAAACAGCTTTTGCGCCTCGGCATACGCCTGATCGGGCAGACCAGCCACAACACGCTCCTCCTCGTCAACCAGCTCCACGTCGGGGGCAAGCTCATGCAGCGCGTCTGGGTATTGGTTGAGAAAACGGACAAAGTTGATGCCGTTGATGATGAGCAGGATGGCCGGGTTGCCCTGGCGCGAATCGGCTTTAACGTTGGCCGGATGCACATTGGGCACAAAGAGCCAATCTTCGCCAAAATAATCGCCCGCCAGGTAATTTTTGGTACTCACCACGTAGGAGTCGTTTTCAATATCGTTTTTACGGGCTTCGGCATACAAACGGCCGCTTTTCACAATGTACAGCGAATCGGCCACGTCACCCTGGTAGGCCACCATCGCCCCATTTTCGTAGCGCACTTCATCGGTAATGAGCGCCAACGCCTCAATTTCCTCTTCGGTGAGCTCCTTAAAAAGGGAATGCTGTTCTAAAAATTCCGCCTTCGTTGCCATACTTCTTTTCCTGAGAAATCTACATAACGTCGGCAATCATTTTAACATAATCAAAGTAGCAGGGGAAGAAGGGCCTTACAGCCAGATTTTAGGGCCTACCTGGGCCAACACGCCGGGGAAGCGCAGGATCACGGCCGTATCCGGCACCGCCATCGCCCCATCCCGCACCAGGACGGCCGTTCCGCTCAACACATCTTCATACTCCCCGTCCGGCAGCGGCGTCGGCTGCACCTCCACCACGCCCGAAACATTGAAGACACCGTACAGCCCTTCATTTTCCGCCTGCCACAGGGCAGTGATGGCTGGTTCGGGGGTGAGCAGGGTGAAACGGCCGTTCACCAACACCGCATCCTTTTTCAGCTGGCACAATCGGGTCAGGTAAGATTGCAATTCGTAACCGCCCCAGCGCACCTTGTCGCTGTCGAACAGGCTGGGCGTGCGCGTCTCTTCGGCTTCCTGCCCGGCGTAGAGCAGCAAAGGCCCCTCGTTGAACGCCTGGAACGCGGTCCAGGCCAGCGCCTGGGCCCGGCTGGGAGCCTTGGCCATGATGCGCACCTGGTCGTGATTTTCCACGCAGCGCATCTTGACAGTGTGGGCCGGATAGACCCCTTTTTGGTACCAGAGCGCGGTGAGGTAGGCGGGAACGGCCGTTGGCTCCACCACCGCCCGCTCCCACAACGGCCAGATGTCATAATCGTACGACAGGTCGAAGGCGGCGTGAATTTCACCGTCAGATTGGGCCACCAGCCCGCGCTGCCGCCGGTCGATGACAAAGCCGGTGTGTACACTTTCCGCCAGCCAGAGCACATCGGGCCTGACGGCCGCCACTTCGGCCCGCGCCCGCTGCCAAAACGCCAGCGGCACCACCGAGGCCACATCGCAGCGGAAGCCATCAACACCCAGCTTTGCCCACATCTTCAGCGCCTCGATCAGGTAATCCCACAGCGCCGGGTCATCATACACCAGGTCGATGACGTCGCTCCATTCGGGGACAGTGGTGAGGGGACGGCCGTTTTTGTCCTGATGGTACCACTCTGGGTGGCTTTGCACCGTCACCGCGTCGTGGGCGGTGTGGTTGTACACCACGTCAATCATCACCTTCAGGCCAAGCGCGTGGGCGTACTGCACCATCAGCTCAAATTCCTTCTTGGTGCCGTATTCCGGGTTGACCTCAAAGTAATCCTGAATGGAATACGGGCAGCCCAGGCCACCTTTTTTGTTCAGCTGGCCAATGGGATGAATGGGCATAAACCAGACGATATCCACGCCCATCTCGCGGATGCGCGGCAAATCTTTGGTGACGTCGGCAAAGGTGCCGTTTGGCCCATGATTGCGCACGTAAATCTCATACAAAACCAGGTTGCGCACGTTTTTGGGGGTATCTACAGCCATGTTGTTGTTACCTTTTTGAAACACGAATTAGACGAATGTTTACAAACAATAAAGGCTCGTCGCCAAATAGTGTCCTTGACAAAGGCTTTTATCAAAGATTTCGCAGATTTACCAGATTTTTTAATCTTTACAATCTGCGAAATCTTTGATGATGAATCATGAAAGCACACTAACTAATTGATGTGGACCCACAATTTTTCGTTTCATTCGTCAATTCGTTTCATTCGTGATTTTTTGCGCGGATAGAATCCGCGGCTACGTTAACTCGGCGGGCAGGGCGAAGGTGCCGTCCGGGTTGGGTGGGAAGTGGACAAAGCCAGTGACGGCGTCCAGGTTAAGCGGGCCGTAAATGTGGGGGAATTGGTGGCCGCTTTCGTAGCAATCTTCGTAGACCAGTTCGGCCGTCAGCCTGGCCGGATCGATGAGCAGCAAAATCAGATCGGTTTGCCCGGCAAACATCGCATTGGCGGGCATCAGCACCTGCTCGGGCGTGGAGCAGTGGATAAAGCCCTCACTTTCCAGCGAATCAGCGCGATATTCTCCGGCAGTAACGGCCGTTTCCCAGTCGTTCATTGTGGTGATATGTAAAATCTGTGTCATGCGCCCCATTATCCCCAACCGTGGCTCAATCTTCAACGGCCGTTTGCCACCGCGCCGGATCAATCTGCCAGCCAGCAATACGGCCGTCGGCAGCAATCTCCAGCCAATTTGTGTGCCCCCACTCCGCCGGATTGCCGTCCAGCGCAAATGGGGTGACGGCCACCACCCGCACATCGTCTAACCAGGGGGTCCAGCCGGTTTCAGGGAATTGCGGGTAACGGCCGTCATTCCCCCGCAGCGCCAAATCGAGATAGTCGGCCACCAGCGCGGCATCCGGGTAAGCAGCAGCGCCGTGCCGCCAGCCGGTCTCGGTGATGAACACGGGCAGCTCCGGCGCACCCAGCTGCGCCAGCAGCCACAGCTCCCATTCGTAGCCGTTCACCCCCCGATTAAACACGCCGTCCGGCGGCACATAACGAGGCGCTGGCGCGTCGTTGAGCCAATCGACCTGGTACGTTTGCTGCCACGGCGGCGCGGCAAATGGCCCCAGCGGATAGGGATGGCTAGCCCAGCCGTCTAAAACACCCAGCACCCCGGGCTGAGCGGCGACCATCTCCACCAAAAAGGTGCCGGAATCCAGGTACCACAGGCCATTGGCAAACGGCTGGCTGCCGGTGTGCGGCGTGTACGGATCCAGCCCAGCGTTAAGCACAAACGCCTGCGGATCGGCCGCTTTGAGGGCAACGGCCGTATCCCACAAAAAGCGCGCATAGGCCGCCGGGTCAGGCTTACCACTCCACTCGTCGCCGTGGTTGGGCTCGTTGCCCACAATGACAAAGTGGCGCTCGCTGGGCCAGTTCAGCGCGGCAATAAACGTGGCATACTGCTGGGCAACGGTTTGGTAGGAACGGCCGTCCGCATCCACCGGTGGCGCGTGCCACCAACCAGCGGTCGTGTCGTAGGTGGTAGCCAGGCGCAAAATAGGCGTCAGCTCCTGCGCGGCGCACAGATCCATGAACTGCTGCCACTTGGCCACGTCCAGATCGTCCAGCCGCACCAGCTGCGTCACATAGCCGCCCGCCCCCACCGCCTGCCGGGCATACGCCAGGTGCGTTTCCCATTCAGCGATGGGCCATTGGAAACGGCCGTCGTCCAACAGCAGATGCACCCCAAGCTTATTGTCGCCAAATTGCGGGGCGTTTAGTTCGGGCGAACAGGATGCCAGGCTGAACAGTATCAGGAGCAGCAAAGGGAGGAACGGCCGTTGTGCCAGTTTCTCATACATCTGCATCAAGAATTTTAGGGAAACAAATCTCCAGCGTCATATTCAACTTGCCGACTGAGACGGAAATGTAACCAAATCAAAAATATACCGTAGCCCAGGGTGAGGAAGGCTGTCGCGACCACCGCATCAACCATAAACCAGTTCCATTTAAGGGTAAACAGAAAAGTTGTACTCAAGGTTAAAAGCCCAAGCCCAAATGACTGAAAAATGCACTCTTTGCGCAAAGCTAAAGGTATCTTCTGCCAAGAGGGAAACTTTAACACGACCAGTCCAGCAATGATTGGGGCAAGTAACAGCATCCACCAAAGAAATATTGCCGCAAAGCTATCAAATGGTGGTTCAACTGCCCCTACAGACAGTATGATATAGGTAAAAATAGCACCTAATCCAACTAACAAACCATGCTGTATTTTCTGAAGACTGGCAACAGACGCACCTGATTTTTCACTTAGTTCCGGGTAATCGGGAAACATGGTTTCTTGCTTCATCACCTTTCTCCTTTATTTTTCTGCGGCAATGAGATTTTCGATGGCAGTAGCCACCTGTGGCTCCTGAAAAATTAAAATATTTCGTTGGCAAAACCGGCGTAACAATGTTTCGCCTAACTTTGTCAGGCGAAAATAGCGCCGAGGCGGGCCAACATCTGATTTGCGCAGGCTGCTTTGAATAATCTGATTGTCTTCAAAGCGCTTGAGGGCACGATAAACGCTCTTTTCATCCACGACTACGGTTCCCTGGCTCATCTCAGCGATAACGGCCGTCATCTCATAGGCATACCTTTCCTCCTGGTGCAAGAGTAATAAAATCCAAAAGGAGAGCAATCCCTTTTTGTAACTGTCTTCCCATTGAGCAAGCAGTTCATCGACTTTCATTGATGGCCCAATCCTTAGCGGTATTCTACCAAAGGTTGAATACTAACTCTGACAGGATACAAAGGATTGTGTTCTCTGTCAATATGCAACAAATCTAAACAGGGCAATATTCGTAGGGGCGGGACGGCGCGGCATGGTTTGGGCAGGTCAGGCGGCCTTTTTTCCGCGCCGTCTCGCCCTGTCTTAGGCAGCGGCCGTTTTGGGCGAGACAGGCGGGTAGCGAGGTTCACCGTGTGGTCAGGATCTTGGCCCGCCTGTCCCGCCCCTACATGATATTTCAAATGGCTGGATCAAAATGAAGATACATTGACAAACTCAACCCTTTATTTTTATACTCCGCCATCTTTGCGAACCAAGCGTATACGCACCTCGCCTAGGAGATGATTATGGACCCCAACCAAACGGCCGCTCGCCTGGTGGTAGAACAAGGCCCCGAACCCGGACAAACCTTCACCCTCAGCACCGCTCCCCAAACAATCGGCCGTTCCGCCAACAACGCCATCGTCATCAACGACGCGGAAATCTCCCGCCGCCACGTCCAGCTAACGCCGCAAAGTGGCAGCTTTGTCATCGAAGATTTGGGCAGCACCAACGGCACCTTTGTCAACGGCATCCGCCTGAACCGCCCGGCGCTGCTCAAACATGGCGATTCGGTGGCGTTTGGCGACACGGTTCGCCTGCGCTTCTGGGCCGAAGGCATGGCCGCCGGCGTGGTGCACAGCCCGGTTGACGACGTGCCGACCCCCGCCCTGCCACCTGAACCCGTGCCTGCCTACGCCCAACCCCCAGCGAACTACCCGGAGCCACCGCCTGCCGCCCCGCCCACCTTCGACGATTTTGGCGCACCAGAAACGGCCGTTCCCGCCAATCGTAACCGTATTCTCATCGGCTGTGGCTGTTTGCTGGTGCTGGCTTGTGTGCTGTGTGTGGGCACCGTCTTTTTCCTGGACAGCTACAACCAGGGGCAGCTGCTGTATTGTGGGGGATTACGGCCGTTTTGGGAAACCGTCCTCGGTCCACTGGGCTTTAACCCGATCTGCCCCTAAATACCCAAAATGTGACCAATTCCGCCAGACGGGGTCTTTCCCCTCGTCCACAGCAAACGCTGTGTGCGAGAGGTGTATGATGGAAGACCTGATAAACTTTGTTTCGGCAAAAAGCAATCTGCCCCGGCATCTGGCCAAAGCGGCCACCGCCGCCACGCTCGATTTTCTCATGCAGCCCGAAAGCTCGCGGCTGCTAAAAACTTACATTGAAGTAACTCTACGCTACCCCGAGATGAACCAGGGTGAGAAAGATTTCCTCTTTGCCTCGCAAATTTTGTTCCCCGGTGGCACGGCCCCCAGCCAGGACCCATCGGCCCTAAACGATTAAACGCCTCACCCATTCTGAGCCACCTTTCCCGCACTGATGCGATGTAAAACAATACCGGCTGATCGGGCAGCGGCGCGGCCAAGACCGCGCCGCCGCCGTTACTTTGTCGCTTACCGGGGCGGCAGATTGATGACCTGGCCGGGATAAATCAGGTTGGGGTTCTCAATTTGCGGGTTCACCCCGATGAGATCCGGGTAGGCAATGCCCAGCCGGTTGGCAATTTTCACCAGCCATTCGCAAACACCCACGATGTAGGTGTCGCCCTGGTCAATGCCTGGCGCGGCATCTTTGCAGAAGTCGGCAGGCAGGGGAGCCACGGCCGTTTCTATCTCATCTTCACCACTACCCGCCTCAGCGGCCGTGTCAGCTGCTTCCGCCAGGGTAAGCGTAACCGGATCGGTGGTGACGGCCGTTCCCGCCCCATCCACCGCTTGCAAGGCCAGTTCAAAATCACCCGCAGGCAGGGTGATGGGGAAATTCCAGCTGCCGTCGTCGGCAACGACGGCCGTACCGACCACCGCCCCATCCACCACCACCGCCACCTCGGAACCAGGTGTGCCCGTGCCGCCCAGGCTGATTTCACCACCCGTCAGCGCCCCTTCGGGCAGCGTGAAGGTTGGCGGCACAAATTCAGCAGCGGCCGTTTCTTCCGCTTCTTCCGCTGCCTCTGTCTCCGCCGCAACCGTGGCGGTAACACCGTCGGCCTCACCCAGCAGCTCACCCTCGGTCGAGAGCATGCGCAGGCTGAGATCGTACGCACCGGCTTCCAGCGCGGCGGGCATTGTCCAGGTGCCGTCGTCGGCAACAACGGCCGTTCCCACCACCGCTCCATTGGCCACCAGCTCCACCGTCGTGCCCGGCGTCCCGGTGCCAGCGAAGTCCACCGTGCCCGGTGCCAGGGCATAGCTGGCCTCGGCAAAAGCGGGCGGCGTTATTTCCGTCAGTGCCAGCGCCACGCTTTCCGATTCGTTGGCCACGCTGCCTGCCGCATCCAGCGCCTGCACGGATATGCCGCGCGTCCCGGCAGCCAGCTCCGCATCAAACGTCCACGTGCCGTCGTCGCCGACGGTGGCGGTACCGACCACCTCATCATCCACCACGATACCCACTTCGCTGCCCGGCGTGCCCGTACCGCTGAGGCTGACCGGCCCGGCCACCAGGCCGTCTTCGGGCAGGTTCAGCGTGGGCACCGCCAGCCCCCCATCAGCCGGGGCGGGTGTGTCTAGCGTTGGCGCCTCAATGGTGGGAACGGCCGTACTTTCGGCGGGTTCTACGGCCGTTGCTGCTTCGCTCTCACCTTCATCTTCCGTGGTGGCGTTGTTGGTGTCGGTTGTGGTGTCGGCAACGGCCGTCTCCCCCGCACCCTCATCCGGCCCCTGCACAAACGCCGGGGGCGACAGCCAAAACCAGAGCAGCAGGGCAATCAAAATGAGCAGAACAATCAACTTAAAGATATCAAAGCGCCGGACGACGCTTTTTTCTCGATGGTGAATCATCCGCTCACTCCTCACCCTGGCTGTTGGCGGCCAGACCCGCAAACTGCCGCGCTTCGGCAATCCACACCTCTGGCTCAATGGCCTGCCACTCTTCGGGCTTGATGATGTCGCGGGCCTGTTCGGGCGTCAGCGCGGCCAGCTGGGCGAAGCTGTACACCCCGGCCTCGTTGAAGCGGCGGGTAAACACATCGCCAATGCCGTGGATTTTTTGCAGCCGATCTCGCTCCACCAGCACTTCTTTCACCACTTCTCGCACGACTTCCTGGACCACCACCTGGGGTTCCCGGTTAAGGGCATCCTGGAGGCGCGCCGCCAGGGAAGCTTTTTCCGCCTCCAGCGCCGCCACTTGACCCTGAAGATCAAATTCGGCCGTGCGGCTGGCCGCAGCAGCCACCGGCGCGGTGTCCTCTTCCCGACGCCAAAAGAGCCAGTCGATCACCCATTCAATGACCCAGCCCAAAATCAAACCAATGATTAACCCAACCCAAATATTCATGCCATCCTCCTAAAAATAATTGGCTAAATGAACGTGGGTGCTTTGCAATGGGCAGGAAAAAGACACGCCGGGGCGCTGGCGCGCCATTCTGCGGCGGGATCTCAACTTTGTCATTCGCAAGGCACCTGATTTACGGCTGAACAGACGCACCGCATAGGAAATTAGTCACATATTCCCAATTCGAGCCGCCGTTGGGCATGGGTTTTGTGACTTGTGGGAGTTGTTGGGGTCAATGCTGACAGAGATTTTACCAACCTTGCCAGCAGCAGGCACAACAAAAGCAGCTTTGGCTCAGGTGCTGGCAGGCAAACGGCCGTCATACCATTAATGTGTTTCAGCGATAGGTGAACCTTTGCCCGGCAAAAATGCACACAGCTGTACCAGTTATCGTCGTTTGCTGACCAAACACGCCAGCGGCTTTTCGGCTGGCGGGCAGATGCGGCCAACGCCTGTGAGCATCTGCACCGAGGGGATGTTTTACCGGCATGGGGCAACACGCATTGGCGGAGCTGTCCGACACGGCGCTCATCGAACTTTGTCTACAGCGCGGCAACCGGGACGAACGGCCGTTTCAGGAGCTGATGCAGCGCTACCAGCCGATGGTCTGGCGAGTGTGCTACAGCTACCTGCGCCATCCCCAGGACGCCGAGGATTTGGCCCAGGACGTGTTTTTCCGGGTGTACCGCAGCCTGGACCAGTTCGAGGGGCGGTCGTCCTTCAAAACCTGGCTGCACCGGATTGCGGCCAACACCTGCCAAAACGAAATTCGCCGTCGGGGCAGGCGACCCCAGGAAGCCGCCGCCGAATTGGAAACGATCGCCGAAATGATGCCGGGAAGCCAATCGACCGAACGGGCCTACCAGGAAAAACAGACCCAGGAACTGCTGGCTGTCGCCCTGGCCCGGCTCGATCCCGAGGTGAGCGAGATTTTGTATATGAAGGATTATGAGGAACGGCCGTATCACGAAATTGCGGAACTGTTCGACATCGGCCTCAGCGCCGCCAAGATGCGCGTGCAGCGCGCCCGCCTGGCTTTGCAACTTCAGATCCGCCAACTGGCAGGTGATTTATGACCCATCCCACCCAACCGTTAACCGATGAACTCTTGCAGCAGTTTGTCGCTGGCGAGCTAGACGAGGCCCAAAATGAAGCAGTTTTAACACGCCTGGCCGAAGACGAAGCCAGCCTGGAAAAGGTCGATGCCTTGTGGCAGGCGCAGTCTCCGGGAACGGCCGTTTTTACCATTCCCCCCCTGGAGCCAGAACGTGCCCAACGGCTGCGCCAGCGCCTGGTGCGCCAGATCCACCGGTCGAACCTGGGGGCCACCGTCTTCAAAATGGGCACACAGGGCTTTGGCAGCGTGGCCGTGAGTCTGTTACGGCCGTTGCTCAGCACCCCCACCCGCGAACAGCGTCATAGAAGGAGAGGCAGCAGTCATGATTGATTTTGAAATCATCCAAAACGCCTTCAGCAACATGGTGGCCAACGCCATCGATTACGTCCCACGCCTGATCACCGCCCTCATTATCCTGCTGGCGGGCTGGCTGCTGGCCAAATTTGTCGCCACCGTGGTGCAGCGCCTGAGCGAAAAAGTGCGCCTGGAGGATCTGCTGGCGCGCACCGGCATCAAGGCCGGGCTAGAAAAAGCGCAAATCAACCGCAGCGGCACCCAACTGTTGGGGCTGCTGCTTTACTGGATCATCTTCCTCAACTTTATTCTGATCGCCCTGGAAAGCATGGGGCTAGATGCGGCCGTAACGCCGCTGCGCAGCCTCATCGCCTTCCTGCCGCGCCTGCTGGCCGCCCTGGCCACCCTCACCGCCGGGGTGCTGCTGGCCCAGTTCCTGGGCAAAGCGGCCCAGGCCGCCATGAGCAGCATGGGCGTGGAGTTTCATCAGGAAGTGGGCCAGGGGGTTAATGTCCTGCTCGTCATCATGATTGTGATTGTGGTGTTGGAGCAGCTGGGCATTAATGCCAGCATCATGACCAACATCTTCACCAACGTCATCACCCTGGCAGTAGCCGGGCTGGCGCTAGCCTTTGGCCTGGGCGGGCGCGATGTGGCCCGCAGCGTGCTGGCCGGGTATTACGCCCGCGAGCAGTTTGCCCTGGGCGATCGGGTCAACATCGACGGCGAGGAGGGCACGCTGGAAGCGATTGGCCCGCTCAACGCGGAAATCCGCCTGGGCAGCGAGCGCCTCATTGTGCCGAACACGGTATTGACGGAAACGGCCGTTAGAATCAAAGACACCGGCCTCGACCAACCCATCCTCGAACTCGACGAATAAGCCGTATCCTGGCTCCCCCTACAAAAGCGCCGCAACGACAACTCGTTGCGGCGCTTTTACCTCTCACCATCCCATCAAGTATTTGACCTCCACAAATTTGGCAAACTTTCACACCCATTCCGGTGTATTTTTTCTGTTTATCGCTATACTCTACCCCGTCAACCCATGTTGAATGCACCCAAAAAGATATTTATAATTTTTCAAGTTTACATCCATAGTATTTAGCTTTAACTGAAAAACCGTTTGACGATGGCCAAAAAAGTGGCAGTTTCCCCCAAGAGTGATCCTATGACCGAGAAAAAGCAAACCCCCGCCAGCGGTGAGCTGGAAAACCTTCGCGAAATTCTTTTTGGCAACCAGGCCCGCGCCACCGAGGACCGCCTGAACGTGCTCGAAGAACTGCTGCAAAAACAGCAGCGTGACTTCACCGACGCACTCAACAAACAGGCCGCTGCCCAACGTGACGCCACCGACGCCTCCGAAAAAGCGCTCAAAACCCAGCTGACCAACCAGGCCAACACCGCCCAGGCCAATCACCAGGCGCTGGAAGAAAGCCTCAACCAGCTGCGCGCCGACCACAAGCGGCTGATGGATGAAATGAAGGCGGCTTTTACTCAGGAGCTGGAAAATTTACGCAGCAGCCTCACCGACCACATTCGTCGCATGCAAAACGAATCGCGCCAGCGTGATGATGATTTGCGCCAGGAACTGCTTACCGTGAGCAACTGGCTGGACAACAAGCTCACCCCGCGCCACAACTTGGGCCAGATGCTCATCGACATTGGCCAGCAGCTGCAAAGCGACAACGGGAACGCCGCTGCCTCAGAAGCAGAATAAAGCCGCTGTGCCATGAGTGATCCTTTCGAGGCGACAAACGCGGCGGCCGCTGCGCCGCAGCCAGATGGTGATCCGCAGTTTGCCACCCTGCGCGCCATCTTGCTGGACGAAGAACGGCGGCGCATTCACCAGCTGGAACAGGAAACGGCCGCTCTCCGCGCTACCGATCAGCAGCAGGCCGAAGCGTTGGCCGCCCAGGTACAGGCGCTCCAGGCAGAAATTGCCGCCCTGCGCCAGACCAACCAGCAGCACGCCGACTATGCGGCCGTTCTGCGCACCGAACTCACCCGCCTCCAGGAACAACTGCACACCGAGTCCCAAAGCCTGGTGCCCAAGCTCATCCAGCAGATGGGCTTTATCATCGCCAACACCATCCGCGACAAGCGAGATGAGCTGGCCGAAGCACTCGGCCCCATCATGAGCGACGCCATCCGCGTGCAAATCCGCGACTCGCGTAAAGAGATGGTCGAAGCGCTCTACCCCATCATTTTAGAAACTGTCATGAAGGCCGTGCGCGAATTTTTGCGCGAGTTCCAGCGCAACATCGACGCCCGGCTGAAATCGGCCTTTAGCCTGGGTGGGCTGTTGCGCCGCAGCAGCGCCCGCCTGCGCGGTGTCTCTGCCGCCGAACTGACGCTGCGCGAATCGTTTGCCTTTTCGCTGGAAGAGCTGTTTCTCATCCAGCACGACTCCGGGCTGCTGCTGGCCCATCACCGCGCCAGCCAGGAAGACAGCAGCGACTCTGACCTGATCAGCGGCATGTTGACCGCCATTCGCGACTTTGCCCGCGACTCGTTGGGCGACGGCGACGACAGCCAGGAGCTGCGCGAGATCGAATTTGGCGACGAGCGCATCATCATCCAGAGCGGGCAATATGTGTACGCTGCGGCGGTCATCAAAGGGATCGAATCGACCGGGTTCCACGCCCGCCTGCAGGAGCTGGTGTCTGAGCTGCACATCCAGCACAAGCCGCAGCTGCGCGACTATCGCGGCGATCCGAACACGCTGCCCAACCTGGCTCCGCAGCTGCAAACATTTGCCCAGAGCGCCGTCACGCCCGAAGCGGCCGTTCCCCCGGAAATGACCAGCGGCCAGCGCTGGCTGCTGGCAGGTGGGGCTGGGATTATGCTGCTGTTAACGGCCGTTGCCTGCTTTTACCTGCAATTTACCCTCGCCCTCTGGCCCGTGGCTTTTGGCCCCACGCCCACCGCCACGCCCACGGTGCTGCCCACCGCTACCGCCACCCTGGAACCCACCAGCACGCTGGCCCCTACCGCCACGCCCACCTTTACCCAGACGCCCACGCCCACGCCCACCGCGACCAGCACCCCTACCCAGACAAGCACCGCCACGCCCACGCCCACCACCGAGCCAACCAGCACCCCATCCCCCACAGCACCGCCAGTGACGGTACGCGGCGTCTGGCTGCGCGCTGTGCCTGATCTGGATGCCCCCATTGGCGTGGCGCTGCCGGAGGGAACGGCCGTTACCATCCTCACCCAAACCGATGACTGGGTTGAAGTGGCCTGGGAAGATGCCGACGGCAACGTGCAGCAGGGCTGGCTTGGCGTTCGCTGGCTGGCCATCAACGGCGTGCCCCTCTCGAACGAAGGAGAGTAACTTTAGAAGTGATGCACACGGTACAGAAAAAGGTCTGCCTGCTGGGCGATTTTGCCGTCGGCAAAACGAGCCTCATCCGCCGCTTTGTGGAAGGCCGCTTCGATGACCGTTACCTCAGCACCATCGGCGTCAAAATTTCGCGCAAAACGGTAACGCGGGCCGACCACCTGCTGAACCTGCTCATCTGGGACCTGGCCGGCGGCGACGACTTCAGCAAGGCCAGCGCCAGCTACCTGCGCGGCGCGGCGGGCGCGCTGCTGGTGTGTGATCTCACCCGCGCGGCTACGCTGGACACCCTGGTTGACTATGCGCAGCAGCTCAAGGCGTTGGATGCAACGGCCGTCCTCGTTCTCGTCGGTAACAAAGCCGACCTGCTGGATGAGCGGCAAATCAGCGACGAGGCCCTGGCGGCCACCGCTGAGATGTTTGCCGCGCCCTACCTGCTCACCAGCGCCCTCACCGGCCAGCACGTGGAAGCCGCCTTCCACCACCTGGCCGAGGCCATCGAGAGGCCGTTATGAGTACCAGCCGTGAAGACCGCATGCGGCTGGCCGCCTGCGCCGCGCAAACGCAGCATGGCCATCAGCGCCTGGCCTACGCCCAGCTCAGCCCCGACCTGCGCATAAAGCAAACTTCGGCCAACTTTGCCAACATGGCCCTCGCCGCGCCCCAGCCGGAGGCAGAGCTGGTGGACCAGCTGCTCAGCGACGTTTTGTGGGAGTTTGTTGGTGCGGAGGCGGCGCTGCACGACGTGTGGACCGGCCAGGCCCCCTTTTTCCGGCTGGCGCACGTGAATCGGGAGCAGCCGGACGGCACCATGCACTACCTGACCTTTACCGTTTACCGGCTGGAAGAAGAGGTCACTCTGGAAGGGCTGCTGCTGCTGGTGGAAGATGACACGGAATACGGCCGTCTCCATCATCAGCTCGTCCAGGATCGCAACGAACTGCGTCTGGTGCAAGGCAAGCTGGCCGCCGCCAACAGCGAACTCTCCCGCATCGACCGCATGAAATCGCTCTTCCTCTCCATGGCCGCTCATGACCTGCGCACGCCGCTCAGCGCCATCCAGGGCTACGCCGAAATGCTGCTGCTGGGCATTGCCGAACCGGGCTCGCCTAAATCGTTCCAATACCTGGACATCATCCAGCAGCAGTCGGCCCGCCTCAACCAGCTCATCGACGACATTGTTGACCTGGATTTGATTGAACAGGGCAAGCTCACCCTCAACCTGAACGCCTGCGACGTGAATCCACTGCTTCAGGAAGCCGCCAGCGCCTTTAAATTCCAGCTGGAACGACGCCGCATCACCGTCCACTACGAGCTGGTGGCCGGGCCGCTCCTCATCTGGGCCGATGCGGAAAAGATGCTGCGGGTTTTAGATAACCTGGTGGGCAACGCCGTGAAGTACATGAGCGGCCAGGGGCAAATCACCCTACGCAGCCAGCGGCAGGCCGGGCAAGCCGTCATCGAGGTTGAAGACACCGGGCCGGGCATGACGGCCGAACAGCTAGACAATTTGTTTGTTCTTTATTATCGTTCAAAAGAAGTGGAAAAAAGCCCCGTCAAAGGCACCGGCCTGGGGTTGTTTATCGTTAAAACGATGGTGGAAGCGCATGGGGGGCAGATTCAGGTGGCCAGTCTGCCGGGCAAAGGCAGCAAGTTTACCATCCGGCTGCCCCTTCATCAGTCTGATAGCGCTGAAACCATTTTACAGTGAGAAAATTCGCAGCTCACAGGCACCTGTTCAGTTAACGTCCGGCACAAGGGCGCTGCTCTTACTTAAATTTAGTTCTGGCTTGTTTAGATAAGGTTCAATAAACCAGCCAACCGCTCAGGCAGTAAAATGATTGGTGGCAAGAAGATTCTTGTAATTGATGACGACGTTTTTGTGCGCGAAATCGTATCAGAAACGATGCAGCAGGAAGGCGCGGTGGTTTTTACGGCCGAAAACGGCCAGGAGGGGCTGCGCCAGTTTTACGCCACCCAACCCGACCTGGTGCTGCTGGATGTGATGATGCCCCACATGACCGGCTGGGAAATCGGCCGTCAGATTCGCCAGCTGTCTAACGTGCCCATCATCATGCTCACCTCCCTCAGCAAAGAGGAAGACATCGTGCGCGGCCTCGATTATGGCGCGGTGGATTACGTCACCAAGCCCTTCTCGCCCAAGGTGCTGGCCGCCCGCATCCGCGCCGCGCTGCGCCAGAGCAGCCAGGAGCCAGCCGCCAGAGACGAAAAGGTGGCCACCTTCCACGACGGCTACCTGACCATCGATCTGAACAGCCACCTGGTCACCTGCAACAACGCCCCGCTCAAGCTGACCAAAACGGAATACCGCGTACTGGCTTACCTGGTGCAAAACGCCGGGCTGGTGCTTACCTTTGAGCAAATCCTGGAAAACGTCTGGGGCTGGGATTACCAGGACAGCATCCAGTACGTGCACGTCTACGTCTCGCGGCTGCGCCAAAAAATCGAACCCGACCCGCAAAATCCGCATTACCTCCTCACCGAATACGGCACCGGCTACCGGTTTAAGAAAGCGGTGTAGGTTAATTCCCTTCGCAAGAATTTAAGGAATGAAACGTGAAACGTGAGAAAACGCTCTTCACGTTTCACGCTCCACACCCTCGCCGCCTAACCCCACCTTTCCCCCACTCCTCCCCTCGTCACAAATTTTTAGAACTTTTTTAGAACCTTTTTAGAAGGTGTTGAGTCCGGCTGGTTAAGCTACCTGTTAGTGATGATTTGACAATGCGACGAAGTTTTGCCCGGTGAACGAGTCACCTGGGCGGCTGCGTCGCGTTTTGGGCTACTGAGTTGTATCGAGGAAACACGAAGCGAGGGGTAAACCAGGATGGAACGCACCAGTGACACCACATTAACCGACCTGCCAGACGACGAGCTGGTGGCCCTGTGCCAGGCGCAGGGCAGCTACGACGACCGACCGATTCAGGAGCTGTTGCACCGTTACCAAAACATGGTGTGGCGGGTTTGCTACAGCTTTATGCGCAATGCACAAGATGCTGAGGATTTGACGCAGGAGGTTTTTCTGCGCGTTTACCGCAGCCTGCCCCATTTTGAGGGGCGATCTTCCCTCAAAACGTGGATTTACCGCATTGCCCTGAACACCTGCAAAAACGAAATCCGGCACCGCAGCCGCCGCCCGCAAACGGCCGAATCCGATGTGCAAACCCTGGCCGACGTGCTGCCCGCAACCACCACCACGGAAAGCGAGTGGCAAAAAATCAACACGCGCCGCCAGCTGGCCGTAGCCTTTTCCCGGCTGCGCCCGGAAGAGTACGACATTTTAACCTTGCGTGATGTGGAGGAACGGCCGTATACCGAAATCGCCGAAATGCTCTCCATCAACCTGAGCGCCGCCAAAATGCGGGCCAAGCGCGCCCGCGAATCGCTTAAGCTGAACCTGTACCAGGTGGCGGGCAGCGAGTTTGCAATTTAGAAACGTGAAGCGTGAAACGTGAGCAGAAATCACGTTTCACGTTTCACGCCCTCTTCTCACTCCAGCCACTCCGCAAAAAAGTCGTCCAGGGAACGCCCAACGGCCGTTTCCATCACCGCGCGGAACTCATCATCGCTGGCGGTGCCGCCGCCGTAGGTGGCAAAGTAGGTTTGCAGCCCGCTAAAAAACGCCTCGTCCCCCATCTCCTGCCGCAGTTCGTGTACAAAAAGCGCCCCGCCAAAGTAGGTGTTGAAGCTAAACAGCTGCGCGGGCGGCGGATTGCCCAGGGGGAAACCGTCGCCGTTGTCTTCCACGGCCGATCGCACCGCTTCCATCGTCAGTTCCAACTCCTCCGGATCGTCCCGGTTTTCCCACATCAGCTGCACGTAGGTGGCAAACCCCTCGTTGCGCCACATCTGCTGCCACGAATCCAGGCTGACCCAGTTGCCAAACCACATGTGGGCCAGCTCGTGCATCACGGTGATCTCCCCGATCATGTTGTTGGCCAGCAGCACCATCGTCTGCGTTTCTAGCGACACGCCGGAAACGTCGGCGGTGACAAAGCCAAACGCCTCGTAGGGGTACGGTCCAAACAGTTCACTCATCCAGTCGATCGCTTCGCCGAGGTCAGCAACGGCCGTTGCAAATTCCCCCCTCGCTGTATCCGTCACGTAATGGCGCAGCAAGACGCCCTCAGGCGACCGGTTTTCCAGCCGCTCAAACTCGCCCACCACCACCGTGGCCAGGTAGGAGGCCATCAAATGGTTGTGCTCCCAGATGAAGGTGCTGCTGTCCGCACCGTCAATCTGGTCGATGAGCAGGCCGTTGGCGACGGCCGTTAACCCCTGCGGCACGGTAATTTCAAAACGGTAGGTGGCCTTGTCGCGCGGATGGTCGTTGTTGGGGAACCAGAAGCGCGACCCATCCGGCTCGGACAGTACGTAGATGCTTTCGCCGTTGACAAAGCTCATGCCCACCGCCGCCGCAAACCCGACGTAGGGCGACGGCCGTTCCACCGGATCGCCCGCGTAGCTGATCGACAGGGCAAAGGGGCTGTTTTCGGCCAGCGGTTGGGCGGGGAAGAGGATGAGCTTGTCGTTTTCGTGGGCAAAGGCAACCGGCTGGCCATCGAGCAGCGCTTCCGTCACTTCAAAGCCAACAAAGTCCAGCGACAGCGCGGCCAGCGCCGGGGCCGTCACCACGCCGCGAATCTCCACCGTGGCGTCGATATTTTCCACCGCCGGGTCCAGCGCCAGGATCAGCGTGTAGTGGGTCACGTCGTAGCCCGCGTTGCCCAGCTCCGGCGCATACGGATCGCCGATGGACAGTCCGTCTGGTGACGGCGTAGCGGTGGGTTCTGGCGGCTGGGTGGCAACGGCCGTTGGCGAAACAATCAGCGTCGGTGTTGGCGCCAGCTGGCTGACGGCCGTGCTGGGGGGCAGCGTGGCCGTGGGGGTGGGGGTGGGTACGGCCGTTTCGCCACACCCCGCCAGCCACAAAACTAAAATCAGCAGATTACGCAGATTAAAAAGATAAAATCTATTCAATCTGCGTAATCTTTGATTTGTACCCTTAATTTTCGGTTTGAACGCTTGCTTTTTCATTGCCATTTCCCCATACTTTTCTCGCAGTGGCTAACGAGCCACGCACACCCAGCGACGGGTCTTTGGGATTTCGTGGGGCTTGGCGTGAAACGTGAAACGTGATGCCTCTCTGCTCACGTTTCACGTTTCACGCTTCACGAACTGTCACCCCCTTGAGTTCCCAAAAAGCCCCGGCCACTAAAACCAGGAGCAACCCATTGGACGAAAAACCCCGTCTGCGCCAGCTTGATTTCCAACCAGTGTATCACCAGGGTGAACAAATGTGGTACCTGCGCGACCCGCTGGAATTGTCCAGCGACCAGCTCATCATGCCCCCTGGCCTGGCGCAGCTCCTCCTCTTTTGTGACGGCAGCCGCACCCCGGCGCAAATCCACGCCGACTTTTGCGACTATATCAACCAGCGGCTCGATTTTGCCATTACCGAGCAGGCGCTGGCCCAGCTAGACGCCGCCTGCCTGTTCGACAACGGCCGTGCCCGGCAAGCATTGCAAGCGCAAAAAGATGCCTTCCGCAGCCAACCGCACCGCCCGCCGGCGCTGGCCAACCTGAGCTACCCCGGCAACCCGCGCCAGCTCACGATGATGCTGGACGATTACGGCAAAGACGATAATCTGAACGGCTGGCAGCCGTGGCGCGGCCGGGCAATTATTTCGCCGCACATCGACTACCCTCGCGGCGGTAAGGTGTACTCTAAAGTGTGGCAGCGGGCGAAAACGGCCGTTCTCGAAGCCGATCTCGTCATCATTTTAGGCACCGACCACAACGGCGGGCGGGGCACCTTCACCCTGACGCGCCAGCCGTACGCCACGCCGTACGGCGTCCTGCCCACCGATGTGGTGCTGGTGGACGAACTGGCCGCGGCCATTGGCGAAGGCTCCGCCTTTGCCGAGGAGCTGCACCATCGCAAGGAACATTCGATTGAGCTTTCGGCCGTCTGGCTGCACTATATTTACCAGCAGGCGGGCATCGACCCCAAGCCGATGGTGCCGATTTTGTGCGGTTCGTTCCACCATTTTGTGATGAATGGGCACCATCCCGCAGAGGATGATTTGCTTGGAACGGCCGTTACCACCCTCCAGCGCGCCACCGCCGACAAAAAAGTGCTCATCGTCGCCTCGGTGGACTTTGCCCACGTTGGCCCCGCCTTTGGCGATGACTATGTGATGGACGACGGCCGTCGCGCCGCCCTGCGCCAGGCGGATCACAACCTGATCCAGGCCATCATTCGCGGCGACGACGCCAGCTTTTACGACCAGATTGCCGCCGTGGAAGACCGCAACAAAGTGTGCGGCTTCTCGTCCATCTACCTGCTGCTGCGCTACCTGCAAGCCACCGAAGGCGTCCAAGTGGCCTACGACCAGTGCCCCGCCGACGAGCAAAACCACTCCCTCGTCTCCATCGCCGGCATTTTGCTAGAGTGATTTTTAGCCACGGATTGCACGGATTTTCGCGGATTGAATGGTCTGGCAAAAATGATGAGCAGCTAACACGATTCAGCCCTCACAACCGGATACCCAAAATCGGTCTTAATCCGCGAAATCCGCGGCTAAATCATTCACCCAATCGCGCCCGGACATCGAGGGCGAGGGCGGCGGTGGGCAAGACGCGCAGGGGGTTGATTTCGATTTCGGCCAGCTGCGGGCAGTCGGCGGCGAGCTGGCCCAGGCGGAGGATGGTTTGGAGCACGGCCGTTTCATCCCCCGCCGCTACATTGCGATAACCAGCCAACTTGCGCCCCGCCCAGGTGTTGGCTAGCAGCGATTTCGCTTCCGCCAGCGTCAGCGGAGCCAGGGCGAAGGCGACATCCTTCAACCCCTCCACCTCCACCCCGCCCGAGCCAAACATCAGCACCGGGCCAAACTGCGGGTCGCGCACCACGCCCACGATGACTTCCTGCCCGTCGGGGATCATCGGCTGGATGAGGACGCCATCGAGGTTGGCCTGGGGCACGGCCGTTTCCACATCCAGTATCATTTGCGTGAACGCGGTGGCAACGGCCGTTTCCTCTCCCACATTCAGCACCACCCCACCCACATCCGACTTGTGCGGCACGTCCGCCGAGGCGATTTTGAGGGCCACCGGCAGCCCGACCTGCCGGGCCAGCGCCACCGCTTCGTCGGCCGTCGTGGCCAGGCCGCTGCCGGGCACGGGAATGCCGTACGCGGTGAGGAGAGTTTGGCAAACGGCCGTTGGCAAAAATGCACCCGGTTGGGTGTCATCGTCGGTCAGGATTTGCTGGGCTTGAGCGGTGGCGGCGGGACACGGCCGTTCCGGTTCACTGCGCACCGTCTGCAAAAATTCGGCGCGGCGCGACAAAATCGCCAGGGCACCCGCCGCTCGTTCGGGGAAGCGATATTCCGGCACTTTGGCCGCCCGAAAATGCTCTACCGCCTCCTGAATCATCTTCTCGCCCATCAGGGCCACCACCACCGGCTTGCCCGTGGCGTAAATAATCGGCAGCATCGCCTTGGCCACGCCCCCGGCGGAATGCATCGGCGGCGGCGGCAGAATGACCATCACGCTGTCTACCCCCGCATCCTCCAGCAAAATGCGCAGGCAGACGGCGTACTGCTCCGGCGACGCCCCCGCCAGCATGTCCACCGGGTTGTGCAGACTGGCCGCCTCCGGCAAAATTTTCCGCAGCGCCGCTTCGGTCTCTGGGGCCAGGGTAGCCAGCTGCAAATTGTTCGCCTCCAGCGCGTCGGCGGCGGTGACGCCGGGGCCACCCGCATTGGTCAACACCGCCACGCGCCGACCCGGCGGCAGCGGGCACCAGGCCAGCGCCCGCGCCCAGTCGAACAACTCCTCGCTCGTCTCGGCGCGCATTACGCCCGCGCGAGCAAACGCCGCATCAAACGCCGATTCCTGCCCGGCCAGCGCCCCGGTGTGTGAGGCGACGGCGCGCTGCCCGCTGGCAAAGCGGCCCACCTTCAGCGCCAATACCGGCTTCTGGCGCGATACCTGTTCGGCCACCTGCACAAAACGACGGCCGTCTGACACCCCTTCCAAATACAGCGTGACCACGCGCGTGTGCGGATCGGCGGCAACGGCCGTTAACACATCGGTCTCGGTCACGTCCAGCTGATTGCCCAAACTGACCAATCGCGACAGGCCAAACCCTTGCCCGCGCGCCCAATCGATCACTGCGGCGCAAATCGCGCCAGAGTGGGAGATGAAGGCGACGGCGCCCGGCGTGGGGCCAGGCGGCGGCAAAAAGGTGGTGTCCAGCGGCAGGTGCGTATCCAGCAGGCCAATGCAGTTTGGCCCGATGAGACGGATGCCAAACTGCTGCGCCACGCGCAGACAGTCCGCTTCCAGCGCCGCGCCCGCCGCGCCGGTTTCGCGGAAGCCTCCGGCTGCCAGGATGGCAGCACGAATGCCGCGCTCACCGCACTCGGCGATGGCCTGGGGCATGGCAGGGGCAGGCACCAGCAGGACGGCGAGGTCTACGGGGTCGGGAATGTGGGAAATGTGGGAGTGTAACGGCCGTTCCAACAGCGTCCCCCCACCCGGATTCACAAAATGGATTGCGCCCGCGTAGCCACTCTGCACCAAATTCCGCGCCAGGCCAAAGCCCAGCTTCATCGGGTTCCGCGAGGCACCCACCAAAACAATGCCCTGCGGCTCAAAAAAGGGAAGGAGTGTGGGATCAACAGGTAAACTCATATTCTGTGTCCAATCAAATTATGAAGCTCACAAGAAATAGACCAACCATGACAAGAAAATAAGAAACGAAAAGAGAAGCGATTATTTTTGCTCTTGCAATTTTGTGGATAGCTTGCAAGGCGTAAAATGTGGGAACGGCCGTATAAAAAATCAGCAACACCATCACCATGTCCCCTGAACGCCCCAGAAAACCCAACAAACCAGCAAGAATTAATGCCGGTGTAAAAATGGAATTTAGCAGGAACAATTGCTGCTTGAAATCACCCTTGCCGCCCATCAATTTTGCCAAACCGTAGGCCGTCCGGTACCCCAGCAAAACGATTAGCGGTGTAAAGACCAGCAAGCCCACAAACATTATTGCCGCCCCCAAAATAGGTGAACTGCTAAACGCGGCAACCTGTACTAGATCAACGTTCAGCCCAAGTTGCTCGGCAAGTGCCAACGATAAGGCTGTCCGTGAACCGACCATGCGATTGCCCAATAGTTCTGCTATGAATACGGCCGTTCCTCTCAGAAAAGCCATCACCAAAAGAGATAGCCACAACCACTTCCATCCGCTGCCCTCGCCATCGGCATGATTTTGCAACTTTGCCTCAAATTTTTCGGCGCTGGGGTGCATCAGAATATCTTGCCAAGTTTTATCTGTCGTCATTGCTTAGCTCACGATTTTATTGTTACTCAGGAATTTTCTGGCAGTTCAAAAGTAATTGATACGGGCTCGATTGGCAAACCCATTCGAGGAGAAAATTTTATCTAGGCAGGCTCTTTTTTGCCCAAACTTTCGGCCAGGAATGTATTGACTAGGGTGTTCATGCTCACCCCTTCTTGCCGGGCACGGGCGGCTAGACGGGCGTGGAGACTCTTGGGCACGCGCTGGATAAACTTGCCGCTGTAGCTGCCACCGCTGCCCGGTTCTGGCACGGGTAAATTCATGCTTTCCAGGGCCGCAATCGTTTCCTCAAGGGCATCCAGTCCGTTCTGAATCGCTTCTTCGACGGTCTCGCCATCGGAAATGCACTCAGAAAAATCGGGAAACGAAATCAGATAGCCGCCGCCATCTTCTTCGGATAAGGGTTGAATTTCAAATGGATATTGTTTCAGGTCTTTCATGATTTACTCCAATACAAACTCTACAAATTTCTTGATGTAAATTGGCTTTATCGGACGATGAGCCGGAACGGGTAAGGTTTGCCCATCTGGGCGAACAAAGACGACATGGCTTGTACCGCGCTGCCGCCATTCAATTCCATAGGCCTCAGCAACCGTCTTCAAGCTTTCAATCCGCCAATCGCGCGGATTGTTTTGCATCTTGCTTAAAATCTTATCTGCCTTGCCCACGAGAAAATGATACTAAATGTGATAGCAAACTACAAGGGGTAAAATACAGCTCTTGCCAACGAACAAGGTGCTAAAAGCGCCAAAACGAACCGGAAAGACCAACTTTTTGAAAAATTGTCTCAACTTGCTCAACTGATCTTCCGGCAAAATCGGGCGAAAGGCGGTTGGCATACCAGCGCTGGGAAAGCTGCCAAACCTGCTCCAGTGAGAGAATCTTTCCCAGCGGCATCTGCTGCTGCTGGCACCACGCCCCAATGTTCTCTTCCGACCGGAAGAGCAGCATCGTGGCTCAGGTCAAAATTAAGTCATCGTACCAGTAGCATACGGGCAGGGGGAAGTGAATGACACCGCCACTGTGCTGTAACTGGCCATTCGTGATGGTGAGTACGGCCGTTCCCCCCCCATCCTCATACCCCGCCTCAATTACCGCATCCTGGTGCAGCGCAGCGGGGATGCCCAGCATGTCCCAGGCGCAGTTGGCCCAGTACGCCACCGGCCCCACCTGCACTCTGAATTTGGTGGGCAAGGCCGAGAATGGATTGGCCATGCGAATGTCCAGCGTGCCCGGTTCCAGGAAGAAAAAATGGTTGTCGTGCAGGCGCTGGTAGCTTTCTTCGATTTGGTGCGCGGGTAGGTGAAAGTAAACGGCCGTTTCCGCCACAGTCGGCGGGCGGGCAGTCTGCACAAACTGTTGGTAAACAAACGTGCGTACCGCTAAATCATGGTCAGAAATTTTGCTCGGGTCGCTCATGTTGTGGTTAATCCTTTGGCACTGACAGCCATTTTCGAACGTATGGTAAAACAAAAAGCTGCATCTGCAAAACGGCCGTTTCCCCCACAAAAATCCCCACTTTACCCCAGCCCCCTCTCGCACTATAATCTTCTAAAGACGCAATGCGTCATAAACCAGAGAAGCCAGTGAAAAGTGATAGCGTAAAAAGTGAAAAGCAGACCACTTTTCACTTATCACTTTTTACTTTTTACTCAGACACCCGCAAACTCATCCAAAAAGGGGCAACACCATGCGTTTAGGCAAAGATTTAGTCGGCAAACAGATCATTAGCGTGACAGACGGCCGTTCCCTCGGCAATGCCAAAGATATCTACATCAACAGCGACCTCACCGCCATCACCGGCATCTACCTCGGCTCCGAAGGCATCATCAAACGCAAACATTTTCTCATCACCCGGGCCGATGTGGTGGTGTTTGGCATTGACGCCATCCTGGTGCGCAACAGCGAGATCATCACCGAAGAGAGCAACCTGCCCGAATCGGTAGCCTGGATCCGCCTGAGCAAACTCAACAAGCGCGAAGTTGACACGCCCGGCGGCACCAAAGTGGCCACCATCGGCGACATCATCCTGGGCGAACAAGGCAATATCACCGGCTTTGCCCTCTCCCGCGTCTTTGTGGAAGGCCCCATCGAGAAAAACGGCACCATCCCGCGCGGTGCGGTCATCGACACGGGCGCTGAAGATGGCGTCATGACCATCGACCTGACCAAGGCCGAAAACCCGGATGCCATCCAGGCCGCCCCAACCGAACCGCCCATCTCAGCCCTGCCCGAACCGGCAGCCGCACCCACCACCGATCCCGAAATTGAAGACCCTGAAACCGACCCGGACGCCGCCTGACCAAAATCCTGAAAATCCGCGCCATCCGCGGCAAAAACTCTTCCAGCGCCCGTGCGCCCACATTTTTACAATCAAAAGGAGCTAACCCATGAGCAGCACAGTCCACTTCGCCCTCAACAATGAACAAAAGATGATCCAGCAGTTGGCCCGCGATTTCGCCCGCAACGAAATGGCCCCCGTCGCCGAACATTACGACCAGACCCACGAATACCCCTGGCCCGTCATCAAAAAGGCCCAGGCACTCGGCTTCACCACCCTCAACATCCCGGAAGAGTACGGCGGTCTCGGCCTGAGCTTGCTGGAAGAATGTATGGTTTCGGAAGAGTTAGCCTGGGGCTGCTCTGGCATGAGCACGGCGATGGGCGTGAATGGCCTGGCCATCCTGCCCATTCTCATTGGCGGCAGCGAGGCACAGAAAAAGGAATATTGCGGCCGTTTGGTTGATGGGCAAATGGCCAGCTACGGTCTCACCGAACCCGAGGCCGGTTCCGACGTGGCAGGCATCAAAACCACGGCCCGCAAAGAAGGCGATCATTACATCCTCAACGGTTCCAAAACGTTCATTACCGGGGCAACCGTGGCCAACTTCTTCACCGTTTTTGCCTATACAGACATCGCCCAGCGCTACAACGGCATGAGCTGCTTTGTGATCGAGCGTGACTGGGAAGGTGTCAGCGTGGGCCAGCCGTTCAACAAGATGGGCCAGCACGCCTCCGATACGGCCGAACTCATCTTCGACAATGTAAAAGTGCCCGCCACCCACCGGCTGGGCGAAGAAGGCAAAGGCTTCCTCATCGCCATGAAGGTATTCGACCGCAGCCGCCCGCCCACCTCGGCCGGGGCGGTGGGTGTGGCCCAACGCGCCCTGGATGAGGCCATCCGCTACGCCAAGGAGCGTGTGGTGAAGGGCCAGCCGATCTGGAAACACCAGGTTATCGGCCACATGATTGCCGACATGGCGATGGAAGTGGAAGCGGCCCGGCTGCTGGTGTGGAAATCCGCCTGGGCCGTCGATGAGGGGTTGAGCAACACGCTCTACTCCGCCTTTGGCAAAGCGTACGCTGCCGACAAAGCAATGAAGATCGCTACCGACGCCGTGCAGGTTTTTGGCGGCTATGGTTACATGTCCGAATACCCCGTGGAAAAGCTGATGCGCGACGCCAAGATTTACCAGATCTACGAAGGCACCAGCCAGATTCAACGGGAAATCATCGTCCGCGAGCTGTTTCGCAAGTAGACGGTAATCCGTATTTGGTGGTCGGTTATCGGTATTCGGTAGGTAAACCGATTACGGATTACCGCTAACCGTTCACCGCTTACTCGTGTCCTAGTGCGATTGTCCCATTTACCAGGGTAGGTCAATCCGTATAATACAAAGCACGCAAGGACACACAACTTTTTCTCCTTTTATCAAGAGCTCCGGGACCCCCTCCCCCGGAGCTCTCCTCTTTTTGGGCAGTTTTTGCATTTTCCCAACGTCGAAACGTGAATGGTAAGTCAAAAGTGGTTCAGTTGGGGCGGCTCCCGCAGTGCGGGGAGCTTTCGCAGTGCGAGGGAGCTCTCGCAGTGCGAGGGAGCTGTGTTATAATTCCGCGTTTGCTTAACCAAAAACGACTATCAGAGAGAGACATATGCAGAAAACGACAATGGAGGAAACGGCCGTTTCCCCTAAAAAACAGCGCAGCATCCTTGAGTATTTAGGCCTCACCGCTCGCGGCATTTGCATGGGCGCAGCAGACATTGTGCCCGGCGTTTCCGGTGGTACCATGGCCTTCATCCTGGGCATCTACGAGGAGCTGATCGACGCCATTCGCACCCTGGGCCGCCCCCACTTTCTTGAAGCGGTTTTCAAATTTCGCATCAAAGACGTGCTAAAAATTCTCAATTGGGAATTTTTGCTTGCCGTAGCGACCGGCATTTTTATTGCCATCATCACCCTCTCCCACGCGTTGGAATCCCTGTTGGTTAACCAACCGGTCTTTCTGTGGAGTTTTTTCTTTGGCCTGGTGCTGGCCTCGGTGCTGGTGGTCAGCAAGCGGGTTAAACGGTGGTCAGCCCAGTTAGTCGTGGCCCTGCTGCTGGGGGCAGCGGGCGCTTATGTGTTGGTTGGCCTGGTGCCGGTGCAAACGCCCAACGATTGGTGGTTTCTCATCATCAGTGGCGCGGTGGCCAGCTGCGCCCTCATCTTGCCGGGCGTCTCGGGCGCATTTTTGCTGGTTTTGCTGGGCAAATACCAGTATGTCCTGGGTTCGGTGAATGATTTGCGGGCGGGTGATTTAGATGCGGCCGTTCCCCTCATTTTGGTAGCCATTGGGGCGGTGGTGGGGCTGGTCTCCTTTACCCAGGTTCTGGGCTGGCTGTTCAAAAAATACCATGACCTCACCGTCTCGGTACTCATTGGCCTGATGGTTGGCAGTTTGCGCAAAATCTGGCCGTGGAAGATGGAACTGGATTGGCTGCGTGATGCCGCAGGCCAGTTTGTGCTGGACAGCGAAGGCCAACGCCTGGTTATTCAAGAGGCCAACATTTGGCCCAATTTAAGCAGCAGCGAAGGGTTATTGCAGTTTGGCATTGCGGCCGTTTTGATGCTGGCTGGCATTGGTGCTATTCTTCTGCTGGAGCGCATGGCCACACGCCTGGAAACAAACAAATGATTCCTCTGCGGTAAGGTCAGGAACCTATGGATTTTCTCAAAAGTATCGTTGATTTGTTTCTCCATCTGGATGACTACCTCAATGTGGCCATTCAAACGTATGGGTTTTGGACGTATGGCCTGCTGTTTGTGGTAATTTTCATCGAAACAGGGCTGGTGATCACGCCGTTTCTACCGGGTGATTCGCTTTTATTTGCGGCGGGCACGTTTGCCGCCCTGGGATCGTTGAACATTTATTTGTTGTGGGGCTTATTGGTGGTAGCGGCCGTTTTAGGCGACACGGCCAATTATTGGATTGGTCACAAGCTGGGGCTGGCTATCTTTGACACGCAAAACCGCTTCCTGAAGAAAGTCTTGAAGAAAGAATATCTGGAAAAGACCGAAGCGTTTTATGCCAAACACGGTGGCAAGACGATTGTGCTGGCCCGCTTTGTGCCTATCGTGCGCACCTTTGCTCCGTTTGTCGCCGGGGTAGGGACGATGGAATACGGCCGTTTCATCTCCTACAACGTCATCGGTGGCTTTTTGTGGGTAACCCTGTTCCTCTTCATGGGCAACTTCTTCGGCAACATTCCCTTTGTCAAAGCCAACTTTGAACTGGTGATCATCGGTATCATCCTGGTGTCCGTTCTGCCCATGTTGGTTGAATATCTAAAAGCGCGCAGCGAAAAGAAAGCCAGCGCAGCTGGCCCTACGCTGTAGTACGCTGAATGTAGGGAAAAGATGGCCCGTATTCGTGCGGTTCTGTTTGATATGGATGACACCCTGATCGATTGGTCAGGTGCGCAAGGTGACATCACCAGTATCGAAACCCGCCACCTGCGCAATGTCTACCATTATCTCGCCAGGCAAAACCATCCGCTGCCCCCTTTCCCTCTTTTTTTTGAGCAGTTTCGCACCACCATGTTTGCCGTTTGGGCCGAAGCCAAGAAGGATTGGACCGGCGTTTCTTTTGTTGGGGTGCTGCGTACCTTGTTTGCCTGCTGCGGCCTCAACGTGGCCGCCATCGACATGGATGCAGTGCTGCGGGCCTACGACTGGGGTGTCATTCCCGGCGTGGTGCCCTTTGCCGATGCCGCCAGGGTGCTGGCCAGCCTTAAAAACGATGGCTACAAAACAGGCCTCATCACCAACTCGATGCAGCCTATCTGGATGCGCGAAATTGAGCTGAGCGCCTTTGGCCTTCTCGACTATCTAGACGCCCGGCTCACCTCCGGTGACGTTGGTTATATGAAACCACATCCCGTAATCTACCAGCGGGCGTTAGAATTGTTGGAAGTGGAGGCGGAAGCGGCCGTATTTGTCGGTGATCGGCCCGAAAACGATATTGCCGGGGCCAACCAGGTTGGCCTCACCAGCGTGTTAATGGCCCCGCCCCACCTCAACCGCGCTCTCAACGGTGTCCAACCGAATTTTATTATCTCCAAACTAGAGGAACTGCTGCCCATTCTGGCGCAGTTACAAGGTGAATCATGAGCAAACCAGGACGCAACGACCTCTGCTACTGCGGCAGCGGCCTCAAATACAAAAAATGTCACATGCAAGAAGATCAAGCCGTGGAAAAAGAGCGCAGCCTCAACGAACGGGCGGGGAACTTCATCCGCCGCGATCTGCTGAAGTTCGCCCGCGATGAGCGTTTTGCTGAGGAGTTTGCCCAAACGCTGGCAATTTACTGGGATGGCTACTACGACCCCTCCAACGCCGAGCAGATGAGCCAACCAGAAGCCCTGCGCTTCTTCGACTGGTTCCTCTTTGACCACGAACTGCCTAACGGCAAGCGCCTCATCGAAATTTATGCCGAGGAGCGCATGGAAGAGTTATCCACTGCTCAGCAGAAAATCGCCGCCGACTGGGTGCACGTGGGCGCAGGCAGCCTGTACGAACTCACTGCCTATGAAGGCCAACTCCTACAGCTGCGCGACTACTTCACTGGCGAGGAGTCTGAGGTGTATGAAGCGGGCGGGCGCGGCAACGTCGAGCTGGGCGAGCTGATCATCACCCGCCTGGTGCCCGTGTCCGACCGCATTGAGCTCAGTACCACCGCCGCCTACCTGCCCGCCGCCGAAATCACCGACGTCAAAGACAAAATTGAAGCCGCCAAAGCCGCTTACCTGGCCGAACATCCAGACGCCAGCCACACCGACTTTATGCGCAAGCACAGCCATCTGCTGGTGCACCACGCGCTGCTGGAGGCCAAAAACCAGGGCCGCCCCCCGGTCACCCGCCTGGATGCCAACCGGCCGGACACCAAAACACAAAAGATTGCCCGCGGCATGGCCCGCTTCAAGCGATGAGTAAACAGCTCCTGGTTCGCCCACAAAAGACGCCGCTGCAAGGCGTTGTCTCCGTCCCTGGCGACAAGTCGATCAGCCACCGGGCGGTGATGCTGGCCTCCCTGGCTGAAGGCACCAGCCACGTGCGCCGCTGGCTGCCTGCCGGGGACACCCTGGCTACGCTGGCCATCGTGCAAAACCTGGGCGTCCACATTGAGATCGACAAACGTTCGGAGACGGCCTGGGATTTGACGATTGAGGGAGTGGGTCTCCACGGCTGGCAAGCGCCAACGCAGCCGCTGGACTGCCGCAACGCGGGCACCGGGATGCGCCTGCTGGCCGGGCTGCTGGCCGGGCAAAACTTCCCCAGTGTGCTAGACGGCAGCGAGCAGCTGCGCAAACGGCCGATGCGCCGCATCACCGACCCGCTGAGTGAGATGGGTGCAGCGCTTGTGGCCGAAAACGGCCGTGCCCCCCTCACCATTTCTCCCCACCAACTCAAGGGCATCGAATACCGCATGAACGTGGCCAGCGCCCAGGTAAAAAGCGCCATCCTGCTGGCCGGGCTGTATGCCCAGGGCGAAACGCGCGTCTACCAGCCTGGCCCGGCGCGCGACCATACCGAGCGCATGCTGCAAGCGATGGGTGTGCCGATTCGCGTGGAAAGCGACTGGGTGATTTTGCCGGAAGCCCCGGAAGGAGGGTGGCGGTTACGGCCGTTAGACCTCACCGTGCCCGCCGATCCATCCTCCGCCGCTTTTCCGCTGGTAGCGGCGGCCATCGTGCCGCATTCGCAAATCACCATTGCCGGGGTGGGCCTCAACGACACCCGCACCGGCATCCTGGAAATGCTGCAAGCGATGGGGGCCAATTTAAGCGTACACAACGATCACCTCAGCGGCGGCGAGCGGCTGGGCGACCTCACCGTCTCGTTTAGCGAGCTGCACAGCACCAAGGTGAGCGGCGACACGGTGGTGCGCGGCATCGACGAGCTGCCCGTTTGGGCGGTGGCCGCCACCCAGGCCGCAGGCGTCAGCCAGGTGCGCGACGCCGCCGAGCTGCGCGTAAAAGAAGTTGACCGCATCTCTGTGCTGGCCGGTGAACTGCGCAAGCTGGGCGTGGAGATGATGGAAAGCGCCGATGGCTTCTCCATTGGCGGGCCGCTGCGGCTGTACGGCGGCGAGGTAGACAGCCACGACGATCACCGACTGGGCATGTCGCTGGCGGTGGCCGGGCTGGTTACCCACGGCCCCACTCTGGTCCACGACGCAGGCTGCATCGCCGACAGCTTCCCCGGCTTTGTGGAAATGATGCAGGCGCTTGGCGCAAATATGGAATGGCTCTATTAGCCCAAAATAAACCTTCAACCCCCACCCGAACCCTCCCCCTGTGAGGGGGAGGGAACCTGGCTCCCTCTCCCTCGTAGGGAGAGGGCTGGGGTGAGGGTGTTTTCAAATGACAAAGCCTCAGGCTAACAATTATGAATCCCATCAACGGCAGGACCCAACTGATTGGCCTGATCGGCTGGCCCGTGGCCCACAGCTTTAGCCCGGCGATGCACAACGCGGCGGCGCAGGCGCTGGGGTTGAACTGGGCCTACGTACCGCTGCCCGTGCGGCCAGAAGCGGTGGCAACGGCCGTACCCGCCCTCGCCGCCCTCGGTTTTCGCGGCGTCAACGTCACCGTACCGCACAAACAGGCCGTTATGCCGCTGCTGGACGAGATCGAGCCGGGAGCCCGGCTGATTGGCGCGGTGAACACGATTGTGGTGGGGGAAAACGGCCGTCTCATCGGGCACAACACCGATTGGACTGGCTTTTTGGCCGATTTGCAGGCCCACGACATCACCGTAGCCAACCGGGACTGCCTGCTGCTGGGCGCGGGTGGATCGGCCCGGGCCGTGGCGTATGGCCTGGCCCGATCGGGCGCACGGGTACACTTGCTGGCCCGGCGCATAGAGCAGGCCGAAGCCGTGCTGGCCGATTTACGCAACCAGCTACCTGCGGCCCAGCTCACCTGCCATGCTCTCAGCGATTTGCGCCAGGTGGCGGCGCAACGCCCGGCACCGCTCATCATCAACTGCACCCCGCTGGGCATGACACCCCACGAAGACAGCTCCCCCTGGCCCGACGGCCTGCCTTTCCCGGCCGGTGCCACCCTTTACGACCTGGTTTACAATCCACCCCATACCCGATTGATGCAGCAGGCGGAAGCAGCGGGCTGCCACGCCCGCAACGGCCTGGGCATGCTGGTTCACCAGGGGGCGCAGGCATTTGCTCTGTGGACGGGCCAGCAGCCGGATACGGCCGTTATGACCACCGCTCTCCAGCAGTTCAATACCTGAGGGGATTCGTGAAACGTAAAACGTGATGACTTTCGTTTCACGTTTCACGCCGCAATTGTTAGTCCTGCAAATTTGGGAAATCTCGCCCCGCTAGGCAACTGTGCGCAGGTGCCATTGGCCGCGGGTGGCGTAGGCCACATCTCGCGCCAGGGCCAGGGCTGTGTTGTAACGGCCGTCTGGCGTTTTGGCCATCGCCCGGCCAATGATTTCATCCCACATGGCGGGCAGTTCGGGGATAACGCTGCGCACGCTGGGGACAGGCGCACTCACGTGGGCCGAAGCAATGCGCGATGCCGTCTTGTGGCGGAAGGGGTGCCGCCCGGTGAGGATGAGGTAGAGGATAACACCCAGCGCGTAGACATCGGAACGGCCGTCTACGGGCAAACGCTGTGCCTGTTCTGGACTCATGTACTCCGGCGTACCCACCAACAGCGCCCCCGTCATGCCCGTTTTGCGGGTAGTAAACTTGGCCAGGCCAAAGTCGGTTAGAAATGCATCATACGACTGGTTGAACAAGATGTTCGACGGTTTGACATCCCGGTGCACGATTCCCAGGGTATGGGCTTCATCCAGCCCTTCGGCCACCCGCCCCATCAGGTCGCACAGCTCCTGGCGGTTAAGGCCGCGCCGCTTCAGGCGGCGCTCCAGCGAGCCGTTGGGCATGTAGCGCATGACAATGTACGGCTGAATGCCGTGCAAACCAAAATCGTAAATGGGCACAATGGTGGGATGTTCCAGGGAAGCAATCGCTTCGGCCTCCTGGTAGAAAAAGTTGAGGAAAAGAGAATCCTGCGTGAGCTCGTAGGCCAGTACCTTGATGGCCACTTCGCGTTTGATAAACGGATCACGCGCTAAATAGACGGATGCCATTTCGCCATTGCCCAACTCCTCAATGATTTCATACCGGCCTATTTTCGCCATGTAGTGTCCTCTGACCGAACCAACAAGCGCATCCTACCAAATCCCGCCAAAGCCGCGATATAGGATATTTTTCTATGCCAGCAGGCGCGTTTCCCGCCTGAATTCCCTTTTTCTGGTATCCATTTGTTGCGCGGCGGGTTGTGTGAGCCTGTCACCTTTTTACCAGACAATTTTGGGCTTAACCAGCTACACTTTAACACACAACGTAAACTCCGTTGGGCAAAATAAGCAAACTCCACAGAATGCAGGGTTTTTACATCAGCGATCGGTTCTCTGTAGAGCATGGGCCGCGCCTCGGCGCGAAGCGCCCACGTGCGGCTACCAACGGAACGGTTACGTTTTTACACTTAATTGCTTAGCAACAGCTCAAAGACAATCTCATGGTGGCATAGTACAATAAGCTAAGCGCACGGCCTTTTTTTCTTTGTTACAATCATTTCGTTGTTATGAGATTAACGCCTTTTTCGTGTGCCGTTGTTTTTGGACCTATGCCTGTTCTGTGAAAGATTTTTGTCGCTTGCATGATTGACTCCTCACCAGATCTTCTACCCGCGCAGATTGGCCGTTATCAGATCCAGGGCTTGTTGGGCCGTGGCGGCATGGCGGTGGTTTACCTCGCCTTTGACCCGTACATGGATCGGCGCGTGGCGGTAAAAGCGCTGCTTAAAGATCGCCAGTATGATGAAGGGCTGCGCTCGCGTTTTAAGCGCGAAAGCCGCATGGTGGCCTCGCTCAACCACCCGGCCATCGTGCCAGTGTATGACTTTGGCGAAGAAGATGAACAACCCTACCTGGTGATGCGCTACATGGAAGGTGGCTCGCTGCGCGAACGGCTGCGCCAC
Source organism: Anaerolineae bacterium (assembly GCA_020848035.1). Taxonomy (GTDB): domain Bacteria; phylum Chloroflexota; class Anaerolineae; order Promineifilales; family Promineifilaceae; genus Leptofilum. The sequence goes on from JADLAX010000014.1 coordinate 119,294, forward strand.
GCCCCGCTCAGCCTCACCGAGGTAGCCACCATCCTGAACCGAATTGCGCCAGGGCTCGATACCACCCACGCCCACAACATCATTCACCGCGATCTCAAACCGTCCAACATTCTCTTCGACGCAAGCGGCCAGGCGTATCTGGCCGACTTTGGCCTGGCCAAGTTTGCCGAGGGCACCTACACCACCCTGACGCGCAACGAGGGCATGGTGGGCACACCCGCCTACATGAGCCCGGAGCAAATTCGTGGGCAGGAGCATCTGGACGGCCGTACCGACATCTACGCCCTGGGAGTCATCCTGTTTGAGATGCTGACCGGACGCCTGCCGTTTGCCGCCGACGGCCGTTTGCCCATCGCCCTCATGCACCTGTCTGATCCCGTGCCCGACCTGTACCCGTTCAACCCCAGCCTGCCCAAGTCAATTACCCAAATTGTGACCCGGGCGATGGCCAAAAGCCGCGATGAACGGTTTGCTACCGCGTCGGCGCTCACCACCCCGTTCATCGAAGCAGCCCAAATCGACTCGCTGCCGCCCATGGAATTCCCCAACGCGCCGCCTATCATTTTGCACCCCGATTCCAACAGCGGCAGCAGCGCCACCTACCACACCGCAGACGATCCTGAAACCCCGCCGCTGCCCGGCTGGCTGCAATCCTGGCTGTCGGGCTGCGGCACCAAACAAGATATCGGCCGTTCGCGCCTGCGTGGCACGCTGGAAGATCGGCTGCGTGTGGGTTACGTGGAAACGGCGGGCGGACTGCCCCTGCTGCTGGCCATGGTGTCGGACGGCGGCAGCAGCCAGCAGCACGGCCATCTGGCCGCCGAAATGGCCATCAGCGAACTGTTTAACCGCATCGAACTGACCCCTACGGCCGTTCCCGACCACATTCCCGACATGCTGCAAAAAGTGCTGCAGCAAACCAATCGCACCTTGTTTGCCGTGTCGCGCCAGCACCGCACGCCGCTGGTGATGCAGTCGATGGTGGCCATCGTCGCCATCCATGAAAATCGGCTGTACGTAGCCCACGTGGGCAGCGGCCACATCTACCTGCTGCGCCACAACCGCCTGCACCAGCTCACCCGCAGCACCCCCACGCCGCTCATTTCCGCCGCCGAAACCGCCCCCAACGGCCACAGCCAGGCAAGCAATCCAAGCAGCGCTATTGGCCTGCAAGCGGAGCTGCACGTGGATTTGGGTCTCTACTTCAACAACGGCACCGACGAAACGGCCGCTCGCCAAAACCAGGGCTTACTGCTGCAAACCAACGATCGGCTGCTGCTGTGCACCGATGGGCTGGTGGCTCCCAATGCCGGAGGCTGGCAGCGCCGCCGCCTGCGCCGCGTGCTGGCCGAAAATCCGCCGGCCGAAGCGGCCAAAATCCTGGTGCAAGATGCCGTCAACCGCAGTGTGCCCGATAACGTAACGGCCGTTGTGCTGCAAGCACCAGGCACCGTGCCGCACATCCCGCTGTACAAAACACGGCCGTTTCGCATGGTCACCGGCTCCTTTTTGGCCGTCTTCCTCATCTTTGTACTGCTGATGATTGCCAGCCGCCCCGGCCCGCAGGGTGTTTTTGTCGAGCCAGGCATGGCCACCGAGATTGCTCAAATTATTGACGGGCTCACGGCCACGGCCGTTACCGGGGTCAACAATCCGGGTGCTGCGGCACCCACGGCCGTTCCCCCCCTCATCGCCCCGGAAGAGGCACCACAACCCGGTTTTGCCGTCATTTTTGCCGCTGGTGAAGGGGCGATGTTCCGCTCCACCGGCCAGGCGGAGTGGCGCACGGCCCGCGCCGGAGACCTGGTGCAAATTGGGGCCAACGCCGCCATCCAATCCGGCAGCGACCGCATGGGTGTGGTGCTGTCTGACGGAGCCGAGCTGTACCTGGCCCCCCAGGCCGAGCTGCTGCTGAGCCAGGTCAACCAGGCCGGGCTGAACGATGAAACAACGCGTGTGGATCTGGTAAACGGCCGTTTGCTCGTCCACTACAAAAATGCCGACCCACACGCCTTTGAGCTGACCACGCCCGCGCTGGCCAAAGTGCTGCTGGAGACGGGAAACAATGTAGTGGGGGTAATTTTTGAGGCGGAAACGGCCGTGTTAGAGATGGATTGTTTTGATGGCGTGTGCCGTCTGCGGAACAATCTGAACCGCCAGCTTCGGCTGCAACCGGGTCAGTTTGGCGCGATTACGGGCAGCAGCATGGTCACCAACAGCACCGTGCGCCCCACGCTGTACTGCGATCTGGCTCCCACGTTGGTAACCTGCCCCACACCCACCCCCACGCCGGTTGAGACGCTGGCCCCCATCGTGCAAACAGTCATCGCCGCCACAGAAACGGTTGAAGCCCAAACCGCTACGGCCGTACCCAGCCTCACCCCCTCCACAACACCCTCGCCGACGCCGTCGCCGTCGGTAACGCCGCTGCCTACCATTACGCCGCTGCCCAACGCCACGGCCACCTCACCGGTGCCCACGCTGCCCAGCAACACGCCAGTGCCTTCGGCTACCCGGCCGCCCGTTACGGCTACCAGGCCCCCCACGCAGACGCCAGCACCAACCGCCACGTTACGGCCGTCGGCCACCTATACACCACGGCCCACCCAAACCAACACCCCGCTGCCGCCACCGCCCTTTACGGTAACCCCTTTACCTACCTTCACCCCCACCACCAACCCCAACAGTTAGCCACCGTCTAAAATTTACTTGCCGAGATTGGGCCAATCTGAAAAGCATTTGCCACAGGCGGCGGGTAATCTCCCCATAAAGTAACCTTGTTAATTTTGACCCCATCCCCGACAATACGGACAGTTAAGTTGTGGTTAATCATGAATCAAGAGTAAATATTGTGAATCTAGAAGTACCCAAGCAGCACGCCGCGTTTGCTTTGATTGCCATTGGACAGGGGCCAATGCGTCAATTTTTGTTGCAGTGGAACCAGCGCTGGGGTGCCTTCAACCTGATCGGCGGCAAACAGGATCCCCACTGTGAAACAGATACCGCTTCCCTATCCCGCACCATCCAGCGCGAACTGGAGGAGGAAATGGGGCTGTGTGCCTCAACCGATTTTCAAATCATGCAGCAGCTTGGGTTGGTCACGATGACCCAATATTCACGGCGCGAACAGCAGGTGAAGGAGTATACCTTCGCCATTTTTGACGTGCGCATTTTCCCCACGTTTCCGGTTAACTTTCGCAGAAATTCGGCGATTCGCTGGCTGTCTACAGGGGACGAAAACGTTTTTGTGTCGGCCAATGAAATCAATAACCTGATGACCCAAGACGGCCGTCCCATCTCCACCACCACCAAGTACATTTTGCAAGCGGTTGGTGAGCTGCCTTGCATCTGCCCCCCAATGGCCATAGTTCCCCCTCAACACCCCCTGGAAACCTGAACACAGCCCGTCTGGCTTACTCCGGCGTTTGTCCCCCAAACCGTGCCCGAAAATCAGGCACCTCGTCAGCATCTGGCATAGCGGCAATGACTTCGCGGCAATGAGCCAGCCAGCTCACGTACGCCTGCTCCAGCGCCAGGCCAAAATCCAGCGTTAAATGCTGCAAAGCCAGCCAGCGGTCATCCGGGCGGGATGCCGCAGGCGGGATGGGAATCTGGCCAAAGATGGCCAGCTGCGCCTGGTGTGCGGCCAGCTGCTGCTCCACCAGGCGCAGCAAATCGGCGCGTGGCAGTTCCTGCCCAAAAAAGAGCTGCACCAGCAGCGGATCGCGCAGCGTGGGCAGCGCCTGGTCTGTTTTGAGCCAGTCGTTCAGCGCCGCCTGCCCCGCCGCAGTGATGGCATACACTTTTCGGTCGGGCCGCTCGTCTTGCGCCACGACCGTTGCAGACACCAGGTTCTCGCTGGCCAGCTGGTTCAGCGTGCGGTAAATCTGGCTCTGATCAGCGGGCCAGAAGTGGCGCACCGTGGCGTCAAATGCCTGGTGTTTTAAGTCGTAGCCCGTCATGGGCAGCACGTTGAGAAGACCTAAAATTGCATATTTAAGTGACATAGTTTGCCTGCCCCTGCGTTGTGTGGCGAATTATAACGGCCGTTACAATAACAGCCATACTCAGCACTGGGGCCAGCAGCTCACCCGACATCGGGGCGGCGGTGCCCAGGTTAAATAAGGCGTGCCACAGCATCACCGCCAAAATACTGCCACCTGTGCCCTGGTAAAGCCAGGCCAGCAGCACTGCCCCGGCCAGCAGCCCCAACACCCAACCAAGCGTTCCCCAAACCCCCAGCGCTATAAAATTGTCCTGGTAAAAGAAAAAGGGCAGGTGCCAGGCTGCCCAGATGAGGCCCACCATCAGGGCATTGTGGCGGCTGGGGCGCTGCTGGTCCAGGTGATGCAGCAAAAAGCCGCGCCAGCCGGTTTCTTCGCCCAGACCAAAGGTGAGCAGCCAGAAAACGGCCGCTCCCACCACACCCAAATTCCCCACCCCCTCTACCTCGCCCAACCCGGCCAGGTCCAGGCCGCGGCCCGTTACCAGCCACACGCCGCCATCAACCAACAGCAGCAAAATGAGGGGCGAGAAGACGGCCGTCCACCATTTTAACGGGAAACGCGCTCGCCACAGACGAGCCAGCAGCGTTTGCACGCCTGCACGGCCTTCGGTCCAGGCCGTCACCGTGAAAGCACTGACCAACGGGCCGTAAGCGGCCAGATAATGCAGCCAGCCCGGCATACTGCCGCCGTTCCACCGTGCCGCCATGTTAAACGCGGCCACCACCCAGGTAAAGCCGTAGGCGATGGCCACATACGCCCAAATTTGGTGATTGTTCCTTTTTTTCATGCGGCACTCTCCAATTCGCGCCCAGGGTGGAGCAGTTCCAGCGCGTACCAGGCATAGGCAGTGGCAAACATAAGCCGCTGGAGCAAGCCATCCCAGTTGGGCAAGAAGCTCATTGCCAGGGGAATAAAAACGGCCGTTCCCATCACCACCAAATCCATCATCCGCCGCTTGGCCGGCCCGGGGCGCAGCCACCAGCGCCAGCCTACCCCCAGGGCAAAGGCAAAACCCATCCCACTGGCCGCAAACGAATGCAGCCAATTCTCCACCGGGTCGTAGGGCCAAGTGGGCAGCCAGGGGCGGGTCGAGAAGGCGGCAACGGCCGTCATAAACACGCCAAACGCCCCCAGCAGCAGTTGTACCGGTAAGGGCCAGATGGTATGCAGGACGGCCGTTTGCCCCAGCACCGCCAACCCAAACAGCAAAAAGCCCAACCGCGCCAGCCACGCCCCATCAATCCCTTGCGCCCCGGATTCGCTGGTGGTGTGTTGCAGCCAGCTGTAGCTATTGGGCATCTGTGTGGGGGCCAGCAGCAGCGCCAAAAACGAAGCCAGCAGCAAAACCATGACTACAACGCGATCTATTTTAGGCATCATCAACTCCTGTGAAGATAAAAAGCGAAACACAGAGTTACGCAGAGAAAACGCAGAGTTTCACAGAGAAAAGCCTAAGAAATCTGGGCATGGTTGATTGTAAGCCAGGCCATCTTTACAATTTTTCGCCCGTAGCCGCGATTTCCAATCGCGTTTACTCTGGCGCGATTGGAAATCGCGGCTACGAAATTGCAAAGGTCGTTTCGTCGGTTCTGAACCACGCCGAAATCTGCGTCATCCGCGTTCATCAGCGTCCTATTTTCATGAATGGTAGTCAACAAGAGATAGTGTTTTCTCCTGCTTCGCTGCGTAGGCGTAGCCGCAGCGCCTCGCGCCCGCCCACATCAAAGCCAGGCGACAGCTTCAGCGCATCTTTGGCGCAGGCCGTTACGCACGTCTGGCACAGGGTGCATTCGGTGGAGAGAACACGCTGGTTGGCGTGTACGTAATCGGTGATCTGGATGTCCATCGGGCACACCTTTTCACACGCGCCGCAGTCGTTGCAGTGGGCCGCCACAGTGCCAATCTTCAGCAGCGAAAAGCGGCTGGTGAGCTTTAGCGGCACGGCTACCGGGCAGACGTATTTGCAAAAGGCCCGGTTATCCTTCAAGGCGACGGCCAGCGCGATGCCCACGGCGTAGTACAGTCCGTTGCCTGCCAAAAACCAGCCAATCGCCGCGCCGGAGTTGGTGCCAATCTGGATGCCCAGCAGCTGCCACACCACCAGCGCCAGGACCAGGCTGAGCGCCACATGGCCGTAGCGCAGCCAATCCCAGCGCCCCGGCAGCCGCCCGGCCGAGCGCTTGTACGGCAGCAAATCAAACACCATTACCGACCAACAGGCCCAGCCGCACCAGAGCCGCCCAAACAACAGCGGCCCCACAATTTTGGCCACCAGGTAATGCCAGACGGCCGCATAATACGTCCCGTTGATCAGGCTCCACCATACGCCTTCCATCTGAATATTTTCCCGCCCCATCAGCCCGACAAAGCCAAACAGGTACAGCCCGATGAGCAGCAGCGAGACACGTCGTCCCACCGGCTTTTGCGGCTTGGGCAGGATGGCATACAAACCGAGGCCCAATCCCAGCGCCGTGCCCAGGTAGCCAAAGTTGATCAGGGCAAACGCCTGGCCGCTGAGGGCAAAAGAAACAAGCGCCAGCGTCCAAAACGCCCCGGCGGTGAGGGCCGGAACCAGCAGCTTTTTCCGGCTGAAGTTTTTGTCAATTTTTAGGGAGTGTCCCGCTCGTGTCATCTTAAGCCTCACAGTTATATAAGACAAGTCCAATATTGTTCTATATAGGATATGTCCAATATCAAATCGGCCATAGTGAGGAATGTCATGACGGGAAATGCGGTTTGTCATGGTGAACGGCCGTTGCTACACTCACACCTTGCCGGGTAGCTCAGCCTGGCCAGCCCAATGAGCGGTCCATCACATGACACAGACCAGCGCAAAAAAACATGATATTCTCTGGCTCCTGGTGCTCCTTCTGCTGGTGGGCGCGGCTTTACGCTGGGCGCAGCTTCATGCCGTGGCTGGGTTGCTCAACAGCGATGAGGCGGCCAACGGCCTGGATGCGTTATCCCTGATCCAAAACCCGCGCCTGACGCCATTTTTCCCGACGTTTACCGGCCGAGAAAGCGGCTGGCACTACTGGCTGGTGCCGTTTGTGCTTGCTTTTGGCCTGCGCCCCCTGGCCATTCGCCTGGCCGCAACCCTGGTCGGCTGCCTGACGCTGGCTGCTATTTACGCCCTGGGCCGCGAACTGCTGCCCCGGCGCGCGGCGCTTTGGAGCAGCGGCGTGTTGGCGGTGCTTTACTGGCACGTCCATTTAAGCCAGATTGGCTTTCGGGCGATTTTGATGCCGCTGGTGGGCTCGTTGGCCCTGGCCTGGCTGCTGCGCGCTTACCGCACCAACCGGACGGCCGTGTGGCTGGGAGCCGGGCTTTGGCTGGGCCTGCTGGCCTACACTTACTTTTCGGCGCGGCTGTGGCTGGGTTATGCGGGCCTCCTGCTGGTTTACTGGTTGGTGCGCGAACCAGGGAAACGGCGGGGTAGTTTGCTGGCCGGTGTGGTGACGGCCGTTGTGGCTCTGCCGCTCTTTTTGTACACCACATTCAACCCCAGCGAATCACTGGGCCGCATTGGCGAAGTGAGCGTTTTGTCCGCAGTCGGCATCCTGAACAACAGCCTCGCCTGGCTCCGGGCCTGGTTTGGCCAGGGCGACCAAAATGTGATGCTCAACCTGCCGGGACGGCCGATTTTGGATTGGTTTATCGGCCTCCCCTTTGTCATTGGCGTACTGACCCTTTGGCGCAGCACGCGGGCCAGGTGGCACGTTTGGTGGCTGGTAGGTCTGGCCGGGACGGCCGTTCTGCCCAGTTTATTGAGCGACCACGCACCCCACTTTTTGCGAGCGATTGGGCTGGTGGTGCCCACCGTGCTGGTCGCTGGTTTAGGGTTCTACCATCTGGAGCAGCAAACCGCGCGCTTGGTCGGCGGTGCGGCCGTGGGTCTGCCGCTGCTGCTGTTGCTGGGCGCAGGGCTGAACACGGCCAACGACTACAGCCGCCGCTGGCTCACCCATCCAGACCTGCCAGAACAGATGGAAATTTCAACAAATGAGGCCGCTGCCCTGGCCCAGGCCAAAACAGAGCCAGATGTACCGCTCTACATCACCCACGTCACGCGGCAAAATCCAACGCTGTTATTTTGGGCGGCAGCTCTAGCGCCCCGCCCGGTAGATGCCTTTGAGCCAGCGGAATGCTGGGTGGATACGGCCGTTCCTACCCTTTACCTGCTCCACAACACAACCCAACCGCCGTGGGAAACCTACGAAATCGTCAACCGGGATGAGACCACTCGGCTGATTTTGACTGCGCCAGACGGCCGTAGCCCAAATGCATCAACCACCGCTTCGTTTGGCGACTCGATCCACCTGGCACTGACCGAGGCGCTGCCCCGGCAGGCCCTGCCCGGCGATACCCTTCACTTCAGCCTGGCTTTCCAGGCCGCCCAACCGCCCACCGAACCGTACAGCCTGTTCCTGCATCTGTACGGCGTGCCCTCGCCCTACGAAGGCGGCCCCATTTGGGCTCAAACCGACAGCGCGCTGTGCCTGTCCCACCCCATGACGGCCTGGCGGCCCTTTGAAACCGTCAGCCAATCTTTCTCAATTACCCTGCCAGGTGATTTGCCGCCGGGCGATTACACGCTGGTTACTGGACTGTACCAACCGGACACCGGGTTGCGCCTGCCGCTCACCGGACCGATCCAGAATGAATGGAATCATTTTGCCCTGGCTGAAGTTGAAGTGCGTCCGCCGGGAGAATAGGCGGACGGCCGTTCACGCCACCCGTGTTATACTGTCTCAACGATGACTCAACTCGATTTGCACTACACTGACCCACGCCTGGTGGACCTGTATGACATCGAAAATCCGCCCGGCCCGGACTTTGACTTTTTTCGGCAGCTGGCTGAGGCGCTTCAGGCACAGCACATTGTGGACCTGGGCTGCGGCACCGGCTTGCTCACCCGCCAGTTGGCGGTGGACGGCCGAGCAGTGACCGGCGTTGATCCGGCGGCGGCGATGCTGGCCTATGCCCGTCGCCAGCCAGGCGCGGAGCGGGTAACGTGGATTGAGGGCGATTCATACGCCCTGGGCACACCCGCCGCCGATCTGGTGCTGATGACCAGCAATGTGGCCCAGGTTTTCCTCGACGACGACGAGTGGGCGGCCACGCTGCGCCACATTCATGCCGCCCTGCGCCCTGGCGGGCACCTGGCCTTTGAAAGCCGCAATCCGGCCGATCGCGCCTGGGAGCGGTGGAACCCGGAGACGACGTTGGCCCGGCTGGAGACACCGCACGGGCCAGTGGAAACGTGGCTGGAAGTGGTGGGGGAGGCAAACGGCCGTGTTCACTTCCGAGGTCACAACATCTTCAAAAACACGGGCGAAGATGAGGTCGTCGCCAGCACGCTGCGCTTTCGCAGCCACGCCGAAATCAGCGCCTCTTTGCGGGAGGCCGGGTTCACGGTGGCGCAGGTGTACGGCAGCTGGGAGAAACGTTTGTTTGAGGAAACAAACCGGATGATGATTTTTGTCGCGCGGCGAGATTAAGGAGGTTTAATGGACACAACCATTGTGCTGATTGGCCCCATGTGTGCAGGCAAAAGTTCAACGGCGAAGATTTTGGCGGAACGACTCGGTCGGCAATACGTCGATTTGGATGAACTGCGCTGGGCTTACTATCGCGAGCTGGACGCTTACGAAGAGCTGGTCGCCCTGCTCAAGAGCGGCGAGATCGGGTTGCTGGAACAATACAACTATTGGAAACCGTTTGAGGCCCACGCGGTAGAGCGCGTCGTGCCGGAGCACCCCAACTGCGTGCTAGACTTTGGCGCGGGGCACGGCGTTTATGAGGATGAGGCGTTGCTGGCTCGCGTCCAGCAAGCTTTGTCCACGGTGGCGCACGTCATTTTGCTGCTGCCCGCGCCGGATGTGGTGGAGGCAACGGCCGTACTCAACACCCGGTTTGCCAGGCTGCTGCAAGAAGTTGCAGGCACGGTCAACCCGGACGCCCTGCGGCTGAACGAGCACTTCGTCAAGCACCCCTCCAGCCGCCGCCTGGCAACCCAAGTCATTTTCACGGGAGACAAAACACCGGAAGAAGTGTGTGATGAGATTGTGAAAAGAATTTGATAAGGAGAGCACTGTGAACGATCCCAAAAAATCAGAGGCTGCCTCCCCAGCGGTGCGGCACGTTGCCGCAGGGGCCGATCAGTTTGGCGAAGTCCGCAGTCTGGGCATCAGCACCATCACCTTCAAAGTTGTGCCGCAAGATGAGAGCGGCCTTTTCATCATCGAGAACACATTCCAGGCCAAAGGTGGCCCCGCGCGGCACCTGCATTATGCGCAGGACGAATGGTTTTATGCGGTGGCAGGGGAATTTGTGGTGGAGGTTGGGTCCGAGCGATTTCACCTGAACCCTGGTGATTCTTTGCTGGCGCCGCGCAACGTGCCCCACGTGTGGGCCTACGTAGGCGAGAACGTAGGCCGCATGCTGATCACCTTTCTGCCAGCGGGGAAGATGGAAGCGTTTTTCCGTGAAGTAACCAAAGCGAACGCGATGCCGCCGCAGGACCCGGCGCTGTGGCAGGCGCACGGCATGGCACTGCTGGGACCGCCTTTGCCAGTGTAAACAGTCAAATCTGATAGCCTCCCTGGTACCCAATGTAGCTATCAAGTAGGCGTCTACGGCCGTTGCCCCTTCTCACCCCCTCATTCACCACCCACACCAGGCAATTGTAGTTTTTTTCTCAATGTTGACTTCATTTTAAGCCAATCCTACAATGCAAACCTCTTACAATTAAGGATGCAGGTTTTGGCAATTGTCGCGTGAGCGCTGCTCGCTCGCTGCCGGAACGAACTGAGACAACTTGTCTTGTTTTTGCCCTCTACCAAATCCCCGCAACCTCACCTGTTCCGCTTATTCACCGTTCTTGCCCCAAGTGGGCACCCAGTTAAGGAAAACACGAAGATGTCCAGTATTGCCGTCGCCAAATTGAACAACAACGCGAGCCAGATATTGATGTTGGATAACATTCCCACCCGGGCGCAGGATGTTTTTGTTACAGAATTGGTAAAAACCGGAAAATACACAGTGGTAGGCAGTGAGCCACTCAAGGCGAAGTTGGCGGAAATGGGCTTAAGCCTGAACAGCGATATGGCCCCAACGGCCGTTGCCCAGGTTGGCCAGAAAATTGGTGTTCATGACATTGTCACAGGCCTTTTTGAGGATTTTGGCAGTGTTGAAAGCTTCCTCCAGGTACGGGTCATCCGCTCTTCTACGGGTTCTGTCGTGTGGACTGGGCAATCACAGAAACTGCCCAAAGTAAGCAGTGACGCCGAATTCAATCAGCATATCAAGCCCGCCATTCAGCAGCTGGTCGCCAGCCTGAAAGCAGCGGTGTAGTTGGCATTCTAGAAGGGTAAACGGCCGTTCCCCACCCTTCGCCCTCATTTATCACCCCACAACCAGACTTCGCCCACATCTGGGCCAATTGCCGAGTAGGGGCGACCCGGTGGGTCGCTCCTACTCAGCCATCAAATAGGCATCTACGGCCGTTCCCACCCCTCTCCCCTCATTAATCGCCCACACAACCAGACTCTGCCCCCGTCTAGCATCACCCGCGGCAAACACGCCGGGGACGTTGGTGGTGTAACGGCCGTATTCCGCTTCAATGTTCGTCCGTGGGCCAGTAACCACGCCAAACTGCTGCGCCACCGTTTGCTCCGGGCCGCGAAAGCCGAGCGCCAGCAGCACCAGCTGCGCCGCCCAGGTTTGCGTCGTGCCGGGAATCTCTTCTAGCGTGGGCCGACCGCCGTTTTCCGCTGGCAGCCAGCGCACGTTGACCGTTTCTACCGCCTGCAAGTTGCCCTGCTCGTCGCCGATAAACCGTTTGGTCATGATGGCATACTCACGCGGATCTTCACCGAAAACGGCCGTTGCTTCCTCCTGCCCGTAATCCATCTTGTAAATTCTGGGCCACTGCGGCCACGGATTGTTCGCCGCCCGCGCCATTGGCGGCATCTCCATAATCTCAAACTGCACCAGGCTGTCACAGCCGTGCCGCAGCGAGGTCGCCACGCAGTCGGTGCCCGTGTCGCCGCCGCCGATGACAACCACGTCTTTGCCTCCGGCAAAAACGGGAGATTGAAGATTAGAGATTGGAGATTGGGCTGCTTTTAATCTCCAATCTCCAATCTCCAATTCTCCATCCAGAAGCGCCTTCGTATTGCCCTGCAAAAAATCCATAGCAAAGTGGATGCCGTTCAGCGCCCGCCCCGGCACGGGCAGGTCGTTGGGCTGGGTCGCCCCGGTACACAGCACGATGGCGTCGAACTGCGCCTGCAATTCGGCCGCCGTCACGTCCCGCCCGACCTCTGTATTCATAACGAATACGATGCCCGCCTCGGCCAGCAGGTCAATGCGGCGCTGCACCAGCTTTTTGTCCAGCTTCATGTTGGGGATGCCGTACATCAGCAGCCCACCGCTGCGGTCGGCCCGCTCAAAGACGGTGACGCGGTGCCCCGCCTTGTTCAGCTGATCCGCCGCCGCCAGCCCGGACGGGCCAGAGCCTATGATGGCCACCGTTTTGCCGGTGCGGTGGGCGGGCGCGTTCGGCTTCACCCAGCCTTCGTCAAAGGCGCGTTCGATGATGGCAAACTCGATTTGTTTGATGGTCACGGCCGGGTCGTGGATGCCCAGGGTGCAGGCGGCTTCGCAGGGCGCAGGGCAGACCAGCCCGGTGAATTCGGGAAAGTTGTTGGTGCGGCTGAGCCGTTCGTACGCCTCGCGCCACAGCCCACGGTACACCAAATCGTTCCACTCCGGGATGAGGTTGTTGATCGGGCAGCCGGAGGTCATGCCGTTGAGGATGTTGCCCTTGTGGCAAAACGGAATGCCGCAGTCCATGCAGCGTGCCGCCTGCTGGTGCAGCCGCTCTTCGGGCAAATGCAGGTGAATCGGTTCCCAATCGTGAATGCGCTCGGTCAACGGCCGTTCCCCCGCCGCCTCTCGTTTAAACTCTAAAAATCCTGTTGGCTTGGCCATCTTCTTCCCCTTGGTCCCACCCTCACCCCCGCCCTCACCCTCAGAGGGAGAGGGAGCCAGTTCCCTCCCCCTCCCAGGGGGAGGGCCAGGGTGGGGGTCAAAATTACATCTTCACCAACTGCTGCTGGCTCACCTTAAACGCTTCCATCGCCAGGGCGTCGCCCGTCAGGTCGCTGTCGCGGCGGACCTGGTTAAACGCTTGCAGCATCAGCTTGTAGTCGCGCGGCATCACCTTGACAAAGTGGCGCACCACGTTGTCCCACATCGCCAAAATCTTCCAGGCCAGGTCGCTTTTGGTGGCCTGCATGTGGGCAAAGATCATCGTTTCTAGCTCGTCCATGTCGGCCGGATGGCTCAGTGGCTCCAGATCGACCATTTCCCGATTGCAGCGCTCGTGGAAACGGCCGTCCCAATCCAAAACGTAGGCCACACCGCCAGACATGCCCGCGGCAAAGTTACGCCCCGTGCGGCCCAAAACCACCACGCGGCCGCCCGTCATGTATTCGCAGCCGTGATCGCCCACGCCTTCGACAACGGCCGTTGCCCCCGAATTGCGCACGCCGAACCGCTCACCCGCCACGCCGCGAATGTACGCCGTGCCGCCCGTCGCCCCGTACAGCGCCACGTTGCCAATGATGATGTTTTGCTCGGCGGCAAAGGTCGCTTCTTCCGGCGGATAAATCTCCAGCTTGCCGCCAGACAGCCCCTTGCCGACGTAATCGTTGGCGTCACCGGCCAGCTCTAGCGTGAGGCCCTGGGGGATAAACGCGCCAAAGCTTTGCCCGGCCGAGCCGTTGAACTTCAGGCGAATCGTGTCTTCGGCCAGGCCAAACATGCCGTGGCGACGAGTAATGGCGCTGCCCAGCGTGGTGCCCACCGTGCGGTGCTCATTGCCGATGGTAAATTCGCCGCGCACCGGCGAACCGTCTGCCAGGGCGGTGCGGCAAAAGTCGAGCAGCATCACCTGGTCGAGCGTTTCTGCCAGACCGTGTTCCTGGGGGCGTTTACGGCCGTCCGCCAGCAAATGCCCCACGTTCTCCGCCTGGTTGGGCCGATACAAAATCGGCGTCAGGTCAATCCCCTGCAATTTCCAATGGTTAATCGCCTCGCTCACTTCCAGCCGGTCGGTGCGCCCCACCATCTCATCGATGGTGCGGAAGCCCAGCTCGGCCATAATCTCGCGCATGTCCTGGGCGATAAACTGCATAAAGTTCACCACATGCTGCGGATCGCCCATAAAGTTTTTGCGCAGCTCCGGGTTTTGCGTGGCCACGCCCACCGGGCAGGTGTCCAGATGGCAGACGCGCATCATGATGCAGCCCAACGACACCAGCGGCGCGGTGGCAAAACCAAACTCTTCGGCACCCAGCAAAGCGGCGATGACCACATCGCGCCCGGTTTTGAGCTGGCCGTCGGTTTCCACGATGACGCGGTCACGCAGGCTGTTGAGCAGCAGCGTCTGGTGTGTTTCGGCCACGCCCAGCTCCCAGGGCAAGCCCGCGTGTTTGATGCTGGTCTGCGGCGATGCGCCGGTGCCGCCATCGTGCCCGCTGATGAGAATGACATCGGCGTGCCCTTTGGCCACCCCGGCGGCAATCGTGCCCACGCCCACCTCGGAGACGAGCTTCACGTTAATGCGCGCCTGCGGATTGGCGTTTTTCAGGTCAAAAATGAGCTGGGCCAAATCTTCGATCGAGTAAATGTCGTGGTGCGGCGGCGGGGAAATCAGGCCCACGCCGGGGGTGGAGTGACGCACGCGGGCAATCCACGGGTACACCTTGCGCCCGGGCAGCTGGCCACCTTCACCCGGCTTGGCCCCCTGGGCCATTTTGATCTGGATTTCCTGCGCTTCGGTGAGGTATTGGCTGGTGACCCCGAAACGGCCGCTCGCCACCTGTTTAATCGCCGAATTGCGCGAATCCCCATTTTTGTCCCGCACGTAACGGGCCGGGTCTTCGCCGCCCTCGCCGGTGTTGCTCTTGCCGCCGATGCGGTTCATGGCAATCGCCAGCGCCTCGTGTGCCTCCTTGCTGATTGAGCCGTAAGACATCGCCCCGGTTTTGAAGCGGCGGCAGATCGATTCCACCGATTCCACCTCGTCCAGCGGCACCGGCTGGGCGGCTTTTTTGAGCTGGAGCAGGCCGCGCAGGGTAGCAAACTGGTGCGACCGGTCATTCACGTCGGCGGCGTATTTTTTGTAGGTGGCATAATCGCCATTGCGCACGGCGTGCTGCAAATGGTGTACCGTGGTGGGGTTGAACAGATGGTATTCGCCTTCTTCGCGGTATTGGTACTTGCCGCCGGCGGGCAGGGCGCTGCTGTGAGGGGGCGACGGCCGTTTCGGGAACGCCTGCTCGTGCCGCATCTGCACCTCTTTGGCCAGCAGGTGGATGTCCGACCCCTGAATGCGGCTGGGTGTGCCGGTGAAATATTTGGCCACCAGCTCGCTGTGCAGCCCCAGCGCCTCAAAAATTTGGGCACCCCGGTAGCTCTGGATGGTGGAGATGCCCATTTTGGACAAAATTTTCACCACACCATTAACCACCGCCTTGATGTACTGCTTTTCGGCCTGGTAGTACGGTACGTCGGTGAGCAGCTGCTTGCGGATGAGGTCGCGCAGCGTGGCAAAGGCCAGGTATGGGTTGATGGCGTCCGCGCCGTAGCCCAGCAGCACGGCAAAATGGTGCACCTCGCGCGGCTCGCCGGACTCGACGATGAGGCTCACCTGGGTGCGCAGCCCCTGGCGGATGAGGTGATGATGCAGCCCCGCGGTGGCCAGCAGCGCCGGAATCCCGGCACAGTTCTGGCTCAGCCCCAAATCGGACAAAATTAGCAGGTTGACGCCGCTGGCAACGGCCGTATCCGCCTCAGCAAACAAACGATCCAGCGCCGCTTCCAGGCCGTGGCCGCCTTTGTCCACATCGTAAAGGATCGACAGCGTGTGCGCCTTAAAGCTGCGTGCATTATCACCCTCACCCCAACCCTCTCCCTCAAGGGAGAGGGAGCCGTCCCCTCCCCCGTTGAGGGGGAGGGCCAGGGTGGGGGTGGGACCGCGATAGGCGTGTAATTTTCGCAGCCGGGCCAGCTCCTCATCGGTGAGGAGGGGGTGCGGCAGGCTGATCTGGCGGCAGCTGGCGGGCTGCGGGTTTAGCAGGTTGCCTTCGCTGCCCAGCAGGGTCTCGGTGCTGGTCACCAGCTCCTCGCGGATGGCGTCCAGCGGCGGGTTGGTCACCTGGGCAAAGAGCTGCTTGAAGTAGTTGTACAGCGGCTGTGGCTTGTCCGACAGTACCGCCAGCGGCGTGTCGTCGCCCATCGAGCCGAGCGCTTCTTTGCCGTCGCGGGCCATCGGGGCGATGATCATGCGTAAATCTTCAAAGGTGTAGCCAAACGCTTTTTGGTGCTGCAACACGGCGTCTTCGGTGTGCAGGTGCACCTCAGTTTCGGACTGTTCCCGGTTGGCCACGGAGGGCAAATCGGCCAGCCGCAGACGGTTTTCGTCGAGCCAGGTTTGATACGGCCGTTCCCCCGCAATCTGCCGCTTCAACTCCTCATCCCCCACGATGCGCCCCAGGCTGGTGTCTACCAGCAGCATCCGGCCTGGCTCCAGCCGACCCTTGTACAGCACGTTGGCCGGGTCAATCTCCAGCACGCCCACCTCGGAAGCCATGATCACCAGGCCATCTTTGGTGACGATGTAGCGCGACGGCCGTAAACCGTTCCGATCCAGCACCGCGCCCACCACCGTGCCATCGCTAAAACCAATGGCCGCCGGGCCGTCCCACGGCTCCATCAGGTGGCTGTGGTATTCGTAAAAAGCACGCTTTTCCGGTGACATGTGGGCGTGTTTGTCCCACGGTTCGGGGATCATCATCATGACGGCGTGGGGCAAGGAGCGGCCAGAGAGCACCAGGAACTCCAGGGCGTTGTCCAGGCGGCCCGTGTCGCTGCCGTCTTCGTCGATGATGGGCAGCACTTTGTCCAGCTCGTCGTCAAACAGATGACTGGCAAACAGCGCCTCGCGCGCCTTAAACCAGTTCACATTGCCGCGAATGGTGTTGATTTCGCCGTTGTGAATGACGGTGCGGTAGGGGTGGGCGCGCTTCCAGCTGGGGAAGGTGTTGGTGCTAAAGCGGGAGTGCACCAGCGCCAGGGCACTTTCCATCGTCGGGTCGCTGAGGTCGGGAAAATAATCTTGCAGCTGCTCAGACAGCAGCATGCCTTTGTAGACGATGGTGCGGCCAGACAGGCTGGGGATGTAGAAGTTGTCGCCACCGACGAGGGGGGTGATCTCTTTTTCGGCCCGGCGGCGAATGATGAACAGCTTGCGCTCCCAGGCCAGGGCATCGGTTTGGGTTAAATATTGCTTTTGGATAAAGAGTTGGCGGATGATTGGTTCCCCGGCAACGGCCGTTTCCCCCAGCCCCCGGTTACAGGTTGGCACGGTGCGCCAGCCCAGCAGCTGTTGCCCTTCTTCGGCGATCAGGCGGGCCATCGCCTGCTCACAGCGCTGGCGCAGCGTCGGATCGTGCGGTAGGAAAACCATGCCGACGCCGTAATCGCCCGGCTGGGGTAAGCTAAAACCGAGTTGTTCTGTTTGTATTTGGAAAAATTGATGGGGGAGCTGCAACATGATGCCCGCGCCGTCGCCGGTGGTGGCTTCAGCGCCTTTGGCCCCGCGATGAGTGAGTCGTTCTAAAACGGTAATGGCTTGTTGGATGATATTGTGAGACGGCCGTCCCTGCACATCCACCACAAAACCCATCCCACAGGCGTCGCGTTCAAACTGCGGATCGTACAAACCTTGCTTGGGTGGGAATCCAGTGCGCTGACACTGGTCAGCCTCCGCGAGTTCAACCTTGCCTGTTTCCCCTGTAGCCTGAACCTTCTTCATCATTTCCTCTCCTCATCGGCGCGTGTTGCTGTTCATTTGTAAAAGGGCCAATCTTTGCCGGGTAACTGCTCGCCGGTAAAGACGCCAAACGCCCAACACAAAGCTGTGTGGGTACTTTGTTGTCCGCAAATGACAACTGAAATTGGTTCAGCTAATGGGTGCTGTTGTGGCCTGAAGGTCTTCCCTACCTTCGAGTTGGCCTGACAACGTTTCAATACAATTTGTGGGTAAAAAAAGTATACAAAAACAAGGTAATTGGTGTGATCGGTAGGTTTGTACAAGATTGGCGGCGAAATGATTAGGCGATTTGTGAATCTTTGCGCAGATGCCGGTGTTATGTCAACAAAAATCGGGCCAGATGCCGTCTTTATGTAAACTTAGCACCGCACTTTGTACAGTATCACCAAGCCACGCAAAAAATCTTTCGGTTAATTTTCCGGGAAACAGCGGATTGACGCGTCAGGCGTTGCACAGTAGAGTTGAGCGCAATCAAATAATTTTGGCCGTGACGCCTCTTGGGAAAGCAAATTTTGCTTAACAACCCAGGGGGCGTTTTTTGTTTACCTGGCGCTAGCGGGTACGGCCGTTTCACCCTCATCATTTTTAGAGGCAGCAAGAGAAAAGGAGAGGAAGCATGAACTACAAGATTCACACGCGATTTAGCCGGATTGGCTTCTCGGCCCTGGCTTTGGCCCTGAGCTTTGCCCTGGTCAACCAGGTGCTGGCGCAGGAAATCACCCCCATGGACGAACTGGCCTTTGCCATCGACAACCTGACAATGTTTGTGTCGGCCGTGCTGGTTCTGTTTATGCAGGCGGGCTTTGCCCTGGTGGAAGCCGGTTTCAACAGCAGCAAAAACACCATCAACATCCTGTTTAAAAATGTGATGGACATGTGCGTCGGGGCCGTTCTCTACTTCCTGGTGGGTTATGGCATCATGTACAGCGGTGCCACCAATGGCATCATCGGCTTTGCCGGGATGGGCATTCCCGCGCAAGATGCCATCGACCTGGGCTACCTGCCCCACTTCCAGACCGACTTCCTGTTCCAGGTCGCTTTTGCGGCCACGGCAGCAACCATCGTCTCTGGCGCGGTGGCCGGGCGCATTCAGTTCCGCGCTTATCTGATTTACAGTGCGGTGATCACGGCGCTCATTTACCCCATCGCTGGTTTTTGGCAGTGGGGCGGCGGCTGGCTGTCTGAGCTGGGCTTTCATGACTTTGCTGGCTCTTTGATTGTGCATACGGTTGGCGGGTTTGCCGGTCTGGCCGGGGCCATTATGCTTGGCCCGCGAATCGGCCGTTTTAACAAAGACGGTACGGCCAACACCATGCCCGGCCACGACATCACCGCCGCCACCCTGGGTGTGTTCATTCTAATCATCGGTTGGTTTGGGTTTAACCCCGGTTCCGTCCTGGCAATGACCGGCACGGCCAACACCATTGCCGTGGCAACGGTGGCCGTCAACACCTTCCTGGCCGGTTGTGCGGGTGGCATTTTGGCCACCATCGCGTCTACTTTCCTGAACAACGGCAAGCCCGACCTGGGCATCGCCCTGAACGGTATTTTAGCCGGGTTGGTGGGCATCACCGCCAACGCGGACGTTGTTTCCAACGTCTCGGCGCTGGTGATCGGCTCCATTGCCGGGGTTTTGGTTGTCGGCGGCATGGTTCTGCTGGAAAAAATCAAAATTGACGATCCCGTCGGGGCCTGGCCGGTACACGGGCTGTGCGGTTTGTGGGGTGGTATTGCCACGGCGCTGTTCAGCGATTCGGCGTCGTTGGGCGTGCAGCTGCTGGGTTCGGCCGTTTACGCCAGCTGGTCTTTCGTTACCATGACCGGTATTTTCTACCTCATGAAGCGTTTCGGTGTTTTGCGCGTCACCGAAGCGGAAGAAATTGAAGGTTTGGACCTGTCGGAGCATGGCACCGTGAACTACCCGGAATTCGGGCCGTCCATTGTGCCCAGCCCCAGCACGGACTAATTTTTTTACCGCAGCGGCGCAGAGAGCGCAGAGCTTCTTCTTTGGCGACAGGCAAAACTCTGCGCTCTTTGCGTCTTTGCGGTTTCTTTATTAGCTCGGCGTTTGGCCAGGAGGTGTGAGGTTGATACAATTTTCAGCAGATCCATCATCATTTGCCCGAAGTGCAGACGAGCTTATGAAGATAACTGTTGAACGAAACCCGGCTGACGATACCTACGGCCGTACCCACCCCTACATCGCCCGCGTTGAAATCATCTCGGCCACCATGAACGTGGGCACTGTCTACCAGATTCCCGTGTTTGTGGAATACAGCGGCCTGCAAAAAACGTTTGGCGTCGACGTCTGCGGCTTTCGCGTAATGGCCAAACATCCCCAGCAAATCATTGAACCACTCTCTCGACTGCTGCATGGGCTGATCAACGCCGCCCGCTTGCCCCACTACGTCTTCATCGCCCGGCGCGCCCGCGCTGTTTTCCCGGTCTACACCATCGACAACGAGGTGATGGCCATCACCCAGGGCGGTCCGTACTTCAAACACGTGGAGCTGGCCAAAGTGCGGGAATATTTAACCGATTATTTGCACCAGATTGGCGTATTGGGCGAAAAAGGCTTAAGCGACAAGCTGCACGTGAGGGGTATCAGCCAGTTCACCCTGGGGCTGCGACGGCCGATTTTTTACCTCAAAAAACGGGTAACCGGGCAAACCGACTTCTGGGCACCCGTCTTCCAGGCGGCCGACGGCAAAACAATCTACGTTTACGCCGTCAACCAGCGGCGCGAAGTGCCCAAAGCGGAAGGCACCGAGGTGCTGGAGCTGCGCGAGCTGGTAGCTAAGGCGCTTCACGCCGACGGCCGTTTACAAAACGTCTTCGATTTGCGCCCCGACCGGATGTTCCACTACCTCTGGGAAGAGTTAAAAAACCACCTGTACGAGGAACGGCCGTTGACCGTCAACCAGATCGAGCTGCCCCGCTTCCGCGATGGCCTGCATTGGCTGGCCCTGGAAACCCGCCCCGACGAAGAGCGGGTCGGCCTTTTCCTGGGCAGCACCGCCGAAGATCTGGCGCAGCGCGTCAGAGCCGATTTCCAGCGCCGGGGCTTGCTGCCCGACCCAGCTTGATGCTGGGTACCCCAGCTTGAGGCTGTTTGGATAGTTTGCACAAGAAAGGAACGGCCGTTTTGCCACAAACCTGCTATTTGACGAAGCTCACCCCCACCGCTACAATTCCTTGCTTGTAAAGCAAATATCTAGTTTCGGCCAAGACGCCGCCGTAGAAATCCTCAAGATTTCTGCGTGCAGGCGTCTTTTTTGTTGGCAAGCACCCATTGCTACCACAAGAAATCATCCTAACATTGTTCGAGGAGACACAAACATGAGTGGAAACAAAGCACGGTTAGACGCAATTTCAGCAGTCATTAACTACAAACCCATTTCAGAACCGCTGAACTTTGCCGAGACCCCAACCCAAGAATTATTCGCATCAAACGTATTTAACATGGGCGTGATGAAGCAGCGCCTGCCCAAACCGGTCTACAAATCGATCATGGCCACCATCCAAAAAGGTGCCCCCCTGGACACCTCCACGGCCGATATTGTGGCCGCCGCCATGAAAGATTGGGCCATCGAAAAAGGGGCTACCCACTACGCCCACGTCTTTTACCCGCTCACCGGCCTCACCGCCGAAAAACACGATGGTTTCCTCTCGCCCAACGGCGACGGCTCCGCCATTGCCGAGTTCACCGGCGAGCAGCTCATTCAGGGTGAGCCAGACGGCTCTAGCTTCCCCACCGGCGGCATTCGCCCCACCTTTGAAGCCCGCGGCTACACTGCCTGGGATGTCACCAGCCCGGCCTACATCCTGGAAAATGCCAATGGCACCACCCTGTGCATCCCCACCGCTTTTGTTTCCTGGACCGGCGAGGCGCTGGACAAAAAGACGCCGCTGCTGCGCTCCATGAAGGCGCTCAACACCCAGGCGCAGCGCATCCTCAAGCTGTTTGGCGATGCCGACAGCAGCCTGGTTACCGCCACCGCTGGCCCCGAGCAGGAATATTTCCTCATCGACCGCAACTTCTTTATGGCCCGCCCGGACCTGATGACCGCCGGACGCACCTTGTTTGGTGCAGCCCCGGCCAAAGGCCAGCAGTTTGACGATCATTATTTTGGAGCCATTCCCGAACGGGTACTGGCTTGTATGCTGGAAACCGAACGCGAGCTGTACAAACTGGGCGTACCTGTGAAAACCCGCCACAACGAAGTGGCCCCCGGCCAGTATGAAGTGGCCCCGGTGTATGAAAATGCCAACGTGGCTACGGACCACCAGCAGCTGATCATGCTCACCCTGAAACGTGTCGCCGAAAAATACGGCATGGCCTGCATTACCCATGAAAAACCATTTGCGGGCGTCAATGGCTCCGGCAAACACGTCAACTTTTCCTTTGGCAGCCCCACGCATGGCAACCTGCTTGAGCCAGGCGACACGCCGCACGATAATGCCCGCTTCCTGGTCTTCTGTGCCGCCGTCATTCGCGCCGTGGACAAATATGCCAAACTGCTGCGCTCGGTCATTGCCCATGCCGGTAACGATCACCGTTTAGGGGCTAACGAAGCGCCGCCCGCCATCATTTCTATCTTCCTGGGCGACCAGCTGACCGACGTTTTTGAGCAGATCAAGGCGGGCGGGGCCAAGAGCTCCAAAGCCAAGACCACGCTGAACATTGGCGTCGATACGCTGCCCGACCTGCCCAAGCACTCTGGCGACCGCAACCGGACCAGTCCGTTTGCCTTTACGGGCAACAAGTTTGAGTTCCGTGCGGTTGGTTCCAGCCAATCCATCGCCACCCCGCTCACGGTGTTGAACACAATTGTCGCTGAGTCAATTGATTACATTGCCACGAAGCTGGAAGGTGCGGCTGATTTGGATACGGCGATTCAGAAGCTGCTGCAGGAGATCATGGTGGAACACGGCCGTATCATCTTCAACGGTGACGGTTATTCCGAAGCGTGGCACACAGAGGCCGAAGAAGTGCGCGGCCTGCCCAACCTGCGCACCTCCGTCGCGGCAATTCCCGAATTTGGCAGTGAAGAAGCCGTCGAGTTGTTCCAGAAATACAACGTGCTCTCGCCGCGTGAAGTAGAAAGCCGCGTGGAAGTGAAGCTGGAGCAGTACGCCAAAGCCGTTATTGTAGAAGCGAAGGTCACCGCCCGCATCGCCAAGACGATGATCTTCCCCGCCGCCATTCGCTACCAAAGCGAACTGGCCACCACCTGCGCCAATCTCAAGGCGGTGGGTTACACCTTCGACACCAACACGCTGGACCGCATGACCGAGCTGGTACGCTGCCTGCAAGACAGCACCGTCGAGTTGGAAGCCGCTCTGGTCCATGGTGCCGATGACGTGATGGCCGAAGCCGAACACGCCCTGCACAAGTTAATCCCGGCCATGAACACAGTGCGCAGCTACGCCGACATCCTGGAAACCATCGTCGCCGACGACTTGTGGCCGCTGCCCACTTACCAGGAAATGCTCTACATTAAATAAACCAGTAAAAGAGTGAAAAGTAAAAAGTGGAAAGTGGCAGGTCTACTTTTCACTTTTCACTTTTCACTTATCACTTTCCCCTTCCTCACTCCTGCTATAATCCCCCCATGTTCCGCCACCAATCCACCCGCCCCCAAGCCATGAGCGCCCTGCGCGAAATTGCCCGCGCGCTCAGCACCGCCTGGGATTTAGACACCACGCTTGATCTCATCGTGCGCAAAACCACCGAAGTGATGCACGTAGACTCCTGCACCATCTACCTGCTGGACCCCGACGGCAGCACGCTGCGGCTGCGCGCCACCACCGGGCTGGCCAATCGGGCCCTGGGCCGGGCCACCCTGGAAATGGGCGAAGGCATGACGGGCTACGCCGTGCAGAGCAATCAGCCGGTTTTTGCCCGCGACGCCCAGCAGGACCCGCACTTTAAGTGGGTCGACGAAGCCGAGGAGACGCGCTTTGCCTCGCTGCTGGCCGTGCCGCTGGTGATTGAGACCAACGTGATTGGCGCACTGAACGTGCAAACGCGCCTGCCCTACGATTTTAGCGAGGATGACGTTAGCCTCCTGTCTTTGATCAGTGATATTGCTGCCGGAACGCTGGCTAAGGCCCAACTGTATGACAAGCAAACGCGCCAGATCGAGGAGATGCGTGCCCTGGCCCAGGTGAGCGAGGTGGTCACGTCGCCGCAGTACCTGGATGACATTCTGGACGTGGTGACGGAAATGGCGGCGAAGATGATGGACACGGCCGTTTGCGCCATCTTCCTGCTCAATGAAACCGGCACCCATCTGGAGCTGCGCTCCGCCCGACGCGACCAAACGCCCTACCAGCATCGCCCGCCCGTCCCGGCCAGCCAGACCGACAGCGTCATTGGCAGCGTGCTGCACACCGGCCAGCCGCTCTACATTGCCAACGTACAAACCGATGCGCGGTACAAGCGCCAGGCGCTGGCTCGGGAAGAAGGGCTGGTCTCGCTGCTCTCCGTGCCGCTCAGCGTGCGCGACCGGGTGATTGGCGTTTTTAACTGCTACAGCACCGAGCCGCGCCAGTTCAGCGAGGAGCAGCAAACGCTGTTTGCCACCCTGGCCAACCAGACCGCCCTGGCGATTGAAAATGCGCGGTTGGTGACGAATACGGCCGTCATCCGCGAAATGCACCACCGCATCAAAAACAATCTGCAAACCGTGGCCATGCTCATGCAGCTCCAGCTGGCCGACGCCGATCGATTGGACCCGCGTGAGGTGCTGCAAACCAACATTCACCGCATCCGCAGCATCGCCGCCGTGCACGAAATTTTGTCGGAAAAAGGGTTCCGCCTGGTGGACGTGAAAGACGTACTGGAGCGGATCAGTCGGGCCACGGCCGAAACGATGACCCATCCCGGCCAGGCGCTCACCATCCGCGTTTTTGGCGACGCCATCAGCCTGCCCAGCAAACCGGCCACGGCCATTGCCCTGGTAGTCAACGAGCTGGTGCAAAACAGCCTGGAACACGCCTTCGGCGACCGCTCGCAAGACGGCCAGATCGACATCTCCCTGGGCCGCTCGACCGAGGAGTTCATCATCATCGTGCGCGATAACGGCAGCGGCCTGCCGCCAGAAATTAAGCCGGGACTTGGGCTGGAAATTGTGGAAACGCTGGTAAAGGAAGATTTAAACGGCCGTCTCAAATTTAACCGTCCACCCCAGGGCGGTACCGAAATCAGCCTTCGTCTTCCCCGAAGCATTGAGCTGAGCCAGTGAGAGGTGGCAAGTGGCAGGTTGCAAGTAACTTGCGACTTGCGACTTGCTACATGCAACTTACCACTTGCAACTTGCCACTTTCAAACTACAATCCCGCCCATGCGCATTTTAATTGCCGACGACGAGTCAATCATTCGCATGGGGCTGAAATCGATCCTGCAAGAGTTGGGTCACGAGGTGCTGGCGGCCACAAACGGCCGTGAAGCGCTGGAAATGGCCCGCCGCCACCGGCCCGACCTGGCCATCTTCGACATCAAAATGCCCTTCACCGATGGCCTGCAGGCGGCCAAAGCGCTGTCCAGCTCCCAACCGATGCCCATCCTGCTGCTCACCGCCTTCAGCGAGCAAGATCTGATCGACAAAGCCTCCGACCTGCCAATTCACGGCTACCTCATCAAGCCGGTCAAACCGGAGGAGCTGGCCGCGGCTATCGCCGTGGCTACCAAAAGGTTTCACGACAGCCAGGTGCTCAAAGAGGAGGCCGACAAGCTGGCCGACGCCCTGGAAACGCGCAAGCTGCTGGACAAAGCCAAGGCCCGGCTCATGGCCACCGGGCTGAGTGAAGAAGAGGCGTACAAAACGTTACAGCAGCAGGCGCGGAACGGCCGTATCAGCCTGCGCGCCGTCGCCACCGCCATCCTCAAACAAAAACCCAGCTAACCCTCAGATGCCCACCGCCCGCATCTGAGGATGCGGACTCCGCCAATTCCGATCAAAAAACGCCCTCCCCAGAACCTGGAGAGGGCGTTTGAATTTTAGCTATTGGCCGCTCTTACGCGTCCAGCGATTCTTCAACCGGCTGCGCCACATCCAACGTAGCATCTTCGGCCCGCTGGAACACCAGCTGGTCATCCACCTCGTCGATGTGCACCATGTCCCCGGCGTTAAACTCACCTTTCAGCAGCTTCACCGACAGCGGGCTCTCGACAAAACGCTGCAGCGCGCGGCGCAACGGCCGTGCCCCAAAGTCCTGATCAAAACCCTGCTTGGCCAGCCAGCGCTGGGCCGCTTCCGTTAGAATAATGGACAGGCCACCCTGCTCAGACAGGCGCTCCTGCACCTCTTTCATTTGCAGCGTCACAATTTCTACCACGTGCGCTTCGCTCAGCGGCTCAAAGATGATGATCTCATCGATCCGGTTGATAAACTCCGGCCGGAATGTCTTCTTGAGCGCATCCTCGATTCGCTTGTGGTCTTTTGCTTCGTCCCCGTCGCGGGTACCGGCAAAGCCAAGCGCCCCGGAGCTTTTCACGAAGCTCGTACCCACGTTGCTAGTCATCACAATCACGGTGTTGCGGAAGTTCACCAGACGACCCTGACCATCGGTGAGACGGCCGTCATCCAACAATTGCAGCAGCGCATTCCACACGTCCGGGTGGGCCTTCTCGATCTCATCGAAGAGGACGACAGAATACGGCCGTCTTCGCACCTGCTCCGTCAACTGGCCACCCTGGTCGTAACCCACATACCCGGGAGGCGCCCCAAACAGGCGGCTGACGGTGTGCTGCTCGCGGTACTCGCTCATGTCGACCCGAATCAACGCATCCTCGTCATCAAAGAGAAACTCGGCCAGCGCTTTGGCCAGCTCGGTTTTACCCACGCCAGAGCTGCCCAGGAAGATAAAGGAACCAATCGGCCGTCGTGGATCGGCTAGGCCAGACCGGCTGCGGCGGATGGCGTCCGACAGCGCGATAATCGCCTTGTCTTGCCCCACGATGCGCTCGTGCAGCCGCTCTTCCATTTGCAGCAGCTTCTCGGCTTCCGTTTCCATCATCTGCGTAATTGGAATGCCGGTCCACGAAGCCACCACCCCGGCAATATCATCCTCAGTGACCACCTCATCCAGCTCGTTTTCCGCCTGCCACTTTTCGCGGGCGGCGGCAAACTCGCCTTCCAGGCGCAGCCGTTCGGCGCGTACCGTCGCGGCGCGTTCATAGTCACGCACCGTGTGGGCTTCTTCCTCTTCGGTGGTCAGCTTATCCAGCTCCACCTTGAGCATTTTTAAATCGTTGGGCAGCGTGTGCAGCGCCACGCGCAGCTTGGCTGCCGCCTCATCCATCAGGTCAATCGCCTTGTCCGGCAGTCGGCGGTCCATCACGTACCGCTGCGACAGCTTCACGGCAGCCACCAGCGCCTCGTCGGCATAGGTCACCTTGTGGTGCAGCTCGTACCGATTGCGCAGCCCGCGCAGCATTTCAACCGTGTCCTCGGCCGATGGCTCATCCACAAATACCGGGGCAAATCGCCGCTCCAACGCACTGTCTTTTTCGATGTACTGGCGATATTCATCCAGCGTGGTGGCCCCCACACATTGCAGTTCGCCACGGGCCAGGGCCGGTTTGAGCATATTGCTGGCATCCATTGCCCCCTGCGCCGAACCCGCACCGACAACGGTATGCAGCTCGTCGATGAACAGGATGATCTCGCCCTGAGCCCGCTGAATTTCTTCCATCGAGGCCTTGAGGCGCTCTTCAAACTCGCCCCGGAAGCGGCTGCCCGCAATCATCGCGCCCAAATCGAGCGAGACGACCTTTTTGTTGAGCAGGTTCTCCGGCACGTCATTTTTGTTGATCTTCTGCGCCAGCCCTTCCACGATGGCAGTTTTACCTACCCCCGCTTCACCGATGAGCACCGGGTTGTTTTTGGTGCGGCGGCTGAGCACCTGCACCACGCGCAAAATTTCATCATCCCGGCCGATAACCGGGTCCAGCTTGCCTTCGCGGGCCAACTGGGTCAGGTCGCGGCTGTATTTGTCCAGGGTGCGGTAGCGGCTTTCCGCCTGCCGATCCGTCACCCGTGCGCCGCCGCGCAGTTCCTGGATGCTGTTCAGCACCCGGTCTCGCGAGACGCCAAACTCCTGCAAAATGCGGGCCGATGGCGTGTTACGCTCGCTCAAAATGGCCAGGAAAAGATGTTCAGTCGAGATGAACTCATCTTTTAAGCGGTTGGCTTCTCCCTGGGCCAGTTCTAAAACGGTGCGAATGCGCGGTGTGTAGAAAATTTGCCCGACACCCCCGCCATACACCGAAACTTTTGGACTGTTGCGTAACTCTTCCTGCAGTCGCTGCTGAATGGCAGCAGCATCAACTTTCAGCTGATCAAGCAGTTGAGGAACAGCGCCATCTTCTTGCCGCATCAGGGCCAGGAAAAGATGTTCGGTATCGACCTGGGTATGGCCGTATTCCTGGGTGAGTTCGTAAGCACGAGCGGCCGCATCCTGGGCACGTTCCGTAAATCTGTCAAATCGCATGTTTATTTCCTTGTGTCTGATTAGGCCACAGATTTTGCGGGTTTCATCCGAGAAACACACTGCGGCAAATTACGGCCGTTACTTTACCCGCTAATAATAGGATTCGCGTAAGAATACGGCCGTTTTTTGTTAACAGATTCTAAAGCACCCGGATGCCGTCCATTTCTTCATAGCCATCCCCCCAGACCATAATTTTGAACGGCGTCACTTCGATGAGGCGCCAGGTGGTGCTGTTGTCGTAGCGAAAATCCCACTCGTATTTGTGATAGAAATAATCGCCCAGCACCTCGACCGTGCCGCGATCGGCCACGTGGGCTTCGCCTTCGATGATGACCACACTTTGCGTATCGGGTAATGAGAGGGAGACAGCCTGGTTGTGGTACATGTTGACAAACTTTTGGGTGTCGCTGCCGGTGGCGAAGTAGATTTTGCCATCGAGCCAGATAAACCAGAGGGGGGCCAGGTGCGGACGGCCGTCGAAGCGCACGGTGGCCAACCAGATGGTCGTTTCGCGCCCCAATCGTCCTTCAATGGCTCGCCAGCGTTCCGGGTTTCGTCGTCTCACAGGAGAGATTATACGAAAAAATTTGGCAATCGGTAAACGGTAATCGGTGGCCGATGAACGGTAATCAATTTACCGATTACGGATTACCGATTACTGTTTACGGATAGCCGGTCACCTTCCCACACGGCCGTTTCCACCCCAACATCAGTCAGCCCCAGCAGCCGTTCAACCTGTTGGGCATACGGTTCGGCCGCGCCAGTGGTGAGGAAACGCACGCCGCCGGGCTGGTCAGCGTCGGCGAGCAGGTTGTGCTGGCGCAGCACCACGCCGGTTTGGCGGGCCACGGCCGGGGCGGGATCGATGATGGTGACGGCCGTTCCCACAATCCCTTCCACCACCGGCAGCACAAACGGGTAATGGGTGCAGCCCAGCACCACCGTGTCTACTCCCGCCGCCAGCATGGGTGCCAGCGCCCGCTGCAAAATGTGGTGCACCGCCGCGCTGTCCAGCCGCCCCGCTTCAATTTCCGGCACCAGGCCCACGCACGGATCTTCCCAAACCGACACGCCCTGGGCATATTTGGCCGTCAGCCGGGCGTAACGCTCGCTGGCAAAGGTGCCACCCGTGGCCAAAATGCCCACCTTGCCGCTTTGGGTCTGCCCGGCGGCTGGCTTGACGGCCGGTTCCATGCCCACAAACGGCACAGCAAACTGCTCACGCAGCAGGCTCAGCGCCGCCGCCGAGGCGGTGTTGCAGGCAATCACAATCGCCTTAGCCTTCAGTTGCAGAAAAAAGTGGGTGATGCCCTGGCTAAACTGGATGATTTCCTGGGCCGAGCGGGAGCCGTAGGGCACATGCCCCTGGTCGGCCAGGTAGATGAACTGCTCCGCAGGCAGCTGCGCCCGCAAGTGGCGCAGCACCGACAGACCGCCTACACCTGAGTCAAATACGCCGATAGGTGCCATTTGGGTAATCCGTGGTCGGTAATCGGTTATCGGTAAACGGTTCAGCGATTACCGATAACTGATCACCGGCTCAGACGCCGCTTCGACCAGCCCGCGAAACAGGCCGAGCATCGGCGGTACGTTGTGGATGAGGTTTTCGGGGTGCCACTGCACGCCGATGGCGTAGGGATGACCAATCACCTCCACACCTTCGATGAGGCCATCGGGGGCAACGGCCGTTGCCCGCAAACTGTCTGCCAAACGGCGAATGCCTTGATGGTGCAGGCTGTTGACGGCCGTTTCCGTAATCCCCAACTGCCGCGCCAGCAAAGAATCGGGGGCGATGGTGACCGGGTGCGCCAGGTAATTGCGCGGATGGCTGTGCACGTGCTCGTGGTGCATCGCCTGGGGCATGAGCTGCTCCACATCTTCCCACAGCGAGCCGCCGAGGGCCACGTTCAGCACCTGCAAGCCGCGGCAGATGGCCAGGAGCGGTTTTTGCTGGGCAACGGCCGTCCGCGCCACCACCAGCTCCACCCGATCCCGATCCTCGTCAATGCCGCCTACGGTGGGGTGCCCATCGCCGTGGTACACGCTGGGATCGATATCGCCGCCGCCGGGCAGCAAAATGCCGTCCATTTGCTGGATCACATCGTGCAAATCGGCCTCGCTCAGCCCCAGCGGAATCATCACCGGCACGCCGCCTGCCGCCGCAATGGCTTGCAAGTAAGAGGGCATCAGCCCCAAAATATCAAGCGCTGGACTATCGCCAGTCTGTTTACGGTAGGTGGTGCACCCAATTAACGGTTTACGATTCATTGCACTCATGCCCTTCTCCAAAATGTGGGAACAAAAAAGGGTGAAAGCTTGGCGCTTTCACCCAGTTTTTGGTGCCAGATAGATCATCTGGTTTGGCGACACCATTTAAACCATGCTCAGCGGTATCGGTGGGATACGGCCGTAACACAGCAAAAATCGAACTAAAACTCCCGCTTTTCCCGCAAACGCGCCGATTTACCGGTACGATCACGCAGGTAATAAAGCTGAGCCCGGCGCACATACGCATGACGATGCACATCAATTTTTTCAATACGGGGGGAGTTCATCAGGAAAGTACGTTCCACGCCGACACCGTTGGAGGCAATACGGCGCACCGTAAAGTTGCTGTTGTTGCCGCTGCGGCGCATGCGAATGACCGTACCACGCACGATTTGGGAACGTTCATTACGCTCACCCACGTTAATCCGCACATGAACCGTTACATCATCACCCACGTTGAGTTCCGGCAACGATTCTTTTTGTTCATCAAAAGCTTTGAGCAGTAAGTCAGACATAATTCCTTCTCCGGCGGCCAAAATCCGCGAATTTATCGTATAGTGTGATGAGCAATTAGCAGTTTAGTTTGCACTTTCACATAAAGATAGCCCGCACGGCGGGCTAGAGGGGCAAATATAACACGAGAACGGCCGCTTAGCAAGAACTTTCTTGGCGAAAATTTGGTAAACAACAGGCCGGGCCGGGCACGTCTGGGAACAAAAAAACTCCAACACATGGTTGGAGCTTTCCCTATCTTTATTCTGGTGAAAGAAGCCGGGCTTTAGGCGGTTTTCTTCAGAACAGGCAGGCCATTGCGGCTTTCGGAAACCTTGTACCCATCGGGTACGGCATCCAGAGCGCCATCTTTCACTTCTTTGGCAAAGAAATAGATAGTTTGGGTACGGCCGTTTTTCAACGTGGTTTCTTTGCGATGCAGATAGTAGGTGCGGTCTTTTGAGTTTTTGAAACTGTAAGCCATTTTTTCCTTCCTTGTACAAATTAGAATTTCCATACTGCACCGGTAAAAAGTTCAGTATGAAGTTTTTTTTTATGCCTCTGTAAATGTGCCACGAGAGGCAACGGCTGCCCATGTTAGAACATATTTGCGTGCTTGGCAAGGATTTGACCCCTAAAAACGGCCGTTTTCCTCCTGAAATCATCAAAGTTTAAGCCTTCTCGCCTGCTTTGACGCCCCTTTTGTTGACTGTTATACTTCACCGCTGCCGTCAAACAGTTGGCAAAACTTTACACAACTATCACAGGATTTCACCGCTAACCGCGCGAATAACGCAAAGAAATGATGCAAAAACTTTGTGCTCCCGGCGCATTTTGCGGTTCACAGGAACTTTCATGCGTTTATCACAAGCATTTGGCAAAACCTTACGAGAGGCCCCAGCCGACGCCGAAATGATCAGCCATCAGCTGCTGATCCGGGGCAATTTTGTACGGCCGTTAGGCGCGGGTATTTACACCTACATGCCCTTTGGCTACCGCGTGCTGCGCAAAATCTGGAATATCCTGGCTGAAGAAATGGACGCCATCGGCGGGCAGGAAATGTGGATGCCCAACATCCATCCCGCCGCCACCTGGCAGGCCACCGGCCGCTGGGACACGGTCGACGTGCTCATGAAGGTCAAAGCGGGCGGCGGGCGCGAGTACGCCCTCAGCGCCACCCATGAAGAAGTGGTGGTAGACCTGGCCCTGCGCGAGATTGAGAGCTACCGCGACCTGCCCAAGCTGGTCTACCACATCAGCAAAAAGTTCCGCGATGAGCCCCGCGCTCGCGGCGGCCTGATGCGGATGCGCGAATTCATCATGAAAGACGCCTACAGCCTGGACACTGACGAAGCGGCCCTGGACGACTTTTATCCCAAAATGCTCCAGGCGTACTACAACATTTTTGAGCGGGCCGGAACGCCCGCCGTGGCCATCAACGCCGACGTCGGGGCGATGGGCGGCAAAACCTCCCATGAATTTGTGGTGCCCCACGAAGGCGGCGAAGACACCTACATCACCTCCGAAGACGGCACCTACTCGGCCAACGTCGAAGCGGCCGAATTCATTCGCGAAGGGGAAAAACCCGCCGAACTGGCCCCGCTGACCAAAGTAGCCACCCCCGACTGCAAAACCATCGTCCAGGTGGCCGAATTCATCGGCGTGCCCACCAGCCAGACGCTCAAAGCGGTATTTTACTGGTGGTCGCCAGCGGTGGGTCGGGAGAAAGACGGCCGTTTCATTTTCGGTCTCGTGCGCGGCGATTTAGAGGTCAACGAGGTCAAAATGGTCAACGCCCTGGGCGGCGGCGTGCTGCGCCCGGCCACCGATGAGGAGATCAAGGCGGCGGGAGCCACCCCTGGCTACGCCTCCCCCATCGGCCTGACCATCGCCCCCGATTTGCAGTCACCCGGCGTGTATGTGCTGGCCGATCTGTCCATCGAGGCAGGCGGCAACTTTGTGGTGGGCGCCAACGACGAGGGGTACCATCACACTGGGGCCAACTACCCGCGCGACCACGCCATCAGCAAAATGGCGGACATCGCTCAGGCAGACACGGGCCACAAAGCGCCTAACGGCAGCCGCCTGGTGGCGCGCCGCTGCATCGAGGCGGGGCACTGCTTTAAGCTGGGCACACGCTACAGCAAAGCGACCAACGCCACCTACCTGGACGAAAACGGCAAGCCGCAGCTCATTTTCATGGGCTCCTACGGCATCGGCCTGGACCGGCTGATGGCCACCGTGGTGGAACTGCACAACGACGAAAACGGCATCATCTGGCCGGACAGCGTGGCCCCATACCAGGTTCACCTGATGCACGTGGGCAAGGGCGACGACGTGCGCGACGCCGCCGAAAAGCTGTACACCGATCTCACCCGCGCCGGGTTCGAGGTGCTCTACGACGACCGGGAGCTGAGCGCGGGTGTCAAGTTCAAAGACGCCGACCTGATTGGCGTGCCCTGGCGTGTCGCCGTGGGTGGGCGCGGTCTGGCCGAAGGCAACGTGGAGGTCAAGCGCCGCAGCGAAAGCGAGCGGATCAATGTACCGCTGGGTGAACTGATTGCGTTTTTGGACGAGAAGATTTAGGGATTGGGAAGCAGCGATTGGAGATTGGAACGGCCGTTTTCCTGGGGAAAACGGCCGTTTTTGCATTCAGTATGATATAATTGTGCCTGCTATGACCATACAAAAAGTGTACCGCAAAGTCCCACTTGATGAGCAAACCCGCGAAGTAGATTATTGGCGCACACAGCCCTATCAAGCCCGTCTCGCGGCGCTTGAACAAATCCGGCGTGAATACCACCAATGGAAATATGATTGTAGACCCCGACTTCAGAGAGTTTATTCAATCGTTAAACAACAATCAGGTTAAGTACCTGATTATTGGTGGGTATGCGGTCGCCTTTCATGGCCATCCCCGCTACACCAAAGACCTTGATGTTTGGATCGAATTAAGTGAAGAAAATGCATCCCGCCTGGTTGCGGCACTGGATGAGTTCGGCTTTGGCTCATTGGGCTTACAAGCCACCGACTTTTTAGAACCTAATCAAGTCATTCAGTTGGGCTATCCCCCCAGTCGCATTGATATTCTGATGACCCCCAAAGGCATAGAATTTGGCCCCTGCTATGAAAGTCGCATTGTGATTGATTCAGACGGAATCAGTTTTCCCTTTATTGACCTAGAAAATTTGCTGAAGAACAAGCGGGCAACCGGCCGTCACCAAGACCTGGCTGATGTAGAAAATCTGGGAAATCAAGATTAGAATTTGAAGGATTCATCGCCGTTTCCCTACTCTAACCCGAGTTCAACATTTAAGGTCGGGGCAGAGCTGTCTAGCTGCGACAGCATTTGCTTAAGCTGTTCCTGGTAAAGAACAAGTGCGTCTCGACCCGCCTGGGTTAGCTTGTACAGCGTGTAGGGCAATTTGCCGCTAAACCCTTTTTCTACCGCCACATAACCCGCCTGCTCCAGCTTGATGGCGTGGGCAGACAAATTGCCTTTGTTGAGCCCCGTGGTGTTCAGCAAAAACTGAAAATCAGCGCTTTGGCAGCCAGCCAGCGTGGCCAGAATCGCCAGGCGAGAGGGTTCATGCACCAGGCGATCTAGCTCGGTTAATTGCGTGAAATCTGGCTCATTCGCTGGCATGGGGCAGCCTCATCGTCTGGTAAAAAGCGAGCGAACCACTGACGAGCAGAACCCAAGCCCACACCAGCAGCGGCAGGGAAGGGTTGCCCAACAGTGGCGATACATCCATAAAATTGGTGGGACCTTGTGGGTAAACGGCCGTTGTCGTCAAAAATTCCATTGCCAACGCCAAAACCAATCCCAAACCAGCCACCCACCGGTAACGCGCCAGGGCATAAGTTCTGCCCAGCACAAAGAGCACGCTGGCAGGGGCCACAATCCACAAAGCGGTAACCAGGCGTGGCCCCTCTTTTAGCCACGCCAACAAAGCCATCACCAAAATGCTGCCCAACGCGTAAAGCGCCGCATAAGCCGCAATCGTCTGGCTGTCGATGGGCAGCATGAAGTGAAAGCGCACATCCCCCAGCCGTGGTGCCACAAAACGACGTTTGAGCCAGCTCACCAGCCAATAAGCGAGATAAACATAGCCAACCCAAATGATTAAAGTTGCCACTGCCCACAGCGTGACTTCCGCTCGCATGGGATTGATTGTCTCTTGCGTGGTGAACGGCCAGGGCCATGTCCAGGAGGGAAAGGCAAAGGCAAAAACGAGCGGGTAGAGCCAGACGGCCGTAACCGCCAAAAATCCCGCCATCGCCAAATCCCATAAGCCATCGGCCCACCAGGCTCGCACAGTGCGGCGCAACTGTTTGTTGATCAGCTCTGTTTGAGAGAGTAAAGAAGTCATGGAATCCCTCCGCGTATACTAGTTTGCATTACAAACCAGTATACAGAAAACGAATAGAAGTTGTCAATCAATTGGCGGGGGCAGAGGAACGGCCGTTTTTTATGACAAAGAAACAAAGAAACCGAGAAACAAAGGTTTTCTTTGTCCCTTCCCGCCTTCGTTCCTTCGTATAAAATAGCGTTTAGCAAACGACTTTTTTCAGGAGCAACACATGTCCCAACAACTGCTATCCATTTGTGGCTCAATGGACTTTATTGATGAAATGGAGGCAATCGCTGCCGAGTTAACCGCAGCGGGCTGGACGGTTTTCACGCCGCAGCGGGCTGAGGCTGGCTTTCGCTGGGAAAATTTGAGCGCGACGGAGCGCATTCAGCGCAAAAAAGTGTACATTGATGCGCATTTGGCGAATATTCAGGGGTCAACGGCCGTTCTCATTGCCAACTATCCCAAAAACGGCATCAACGGCTACATCGGGGCCAATACGCTGATGGAAGCGGCGATGGGCTACACGCTGGGGGTGCCAGTCTATTTTTTGTTTCCGATTGGGGCGCAGGGCTGCCAGTTGGAGGCGGAGAGTATTGCGGAAGGGGTGTGGAACGGCCGTGTCAGTTTGGCCGCTTTCGATCAATAAACCTCGTCTAAACCAAGACGAAGCTCTCTGATTACCTGAACTGCGGATTGTGGCTGATATTCACCTGCCTGATAAGCTGCCAAAGATTGTTGCGCATCTTCAGCAATCTCTTGCCGACGCCGCTCAATCTGGCGATGGCGCACAATGTCGATCAGCATCTCCTGCTGTTCGGGGGGCAGCTGCATCACAGTTTCTAAAGCCTCATCCAGGCTGATTGTGTTCATAAATCACCTCACTTGCGCCATTTCATTTTGTTGGGCCAAAATATAACATAAATTTCTATTCTTCGTTCCTTCCTCCCTTCGTGCCTTCGTATAAAATTCAGACCAAAATCCCACCGTAATTCCTGCTATAATACCCGCCACTTCTCACTAAAAACTGAACCGAACCGTGGAGGGTGCAATGACAACCAACCGACAACCGTGGCACGCCGTAGCAACCAATCTGGTGAATGTAGCGATGGGGCGGCAACACGCCGATCTCGTCATCCAAAACGGCCGTTGGGTCAACGTCCACAGCGGCGAAATCATCCCTCAGACCGATGTGGCGGTGAAAGACGGCCGTATCGCCTACGTCGGCCCGGATGCCAGCCACACGATTGGAGAGCGTACCAAAATCATTGCGGGGAACGGGCGTTACCTCATCCCCGGCCTGTGCGACGCCCATATGCACGTCGAAAGCGGCATGGTCACCGTCACCGAATTTGCCCGCGCCGTTATCCCCCACGGCACCACCAGCATGTTCATTGATCCCCACGAAATTGCCAACGTGCTGGGCCTGCCCGGCGTCAAATTGATGCACGATGAAGCGCAAACGCTGCCCGTCAACGTCTACGTGCAGATGCCCAGCTGCGTCCCCAGCGCCCCTGGTTTGGAAACCCCCGGCGCGTCCATCGGCCCGGCCGAAGTAGCCGAGGCGATGCAGTGGCCGGGCATTATCGGCCTGGGCGAGATGATGAACTTCCCCGGCGTCTTTCTGAGCGACGAGAAGATGCACGCCGAGATGGCCGAAACGATGAAGGCAGGCAAGGTGATTGGCGGGCACTATGCGTCGTTGGATTTAGGACGGCCGTTCCACGGTTACGTGGCAGGCGGCCCGGCCGACGACCACGAAGGCACCCGCCCCGAAGACGCCATTGCTCGCGTGCGTCAGGGCATGAAGGCGATGCTGCGCCTCGGTTCCGCCTGGTACGATGTCGCCAGCCAGGTGAAAGCGATCACCGAGCAGGGGCTGGACAGCCGCAATTTCATCCTCTGCACCGACGACAGCCACTCTGGCACGCTGGTCCATGACGGCCACATGAACCGCGTGGTGCGCCATGCCATTGCCCAAGGTTTGAAGCCCATCACCGCCATCCAGATGGCCACGCTCAACACCGCGCAGCATTTTGGCGTGGAAAAAGACGTTGGCTCGATTACCCCCGGCCGTTATGCCGACATTGTCATCAGCAGCGATTTGGTGACGCTGCCGATTGAGCTGGTGCTGGCCAATGGGGAGATTGTGGCGGAAAACGGCCGTCT
Source organism: Anaerolineae bacterium (assembly GCA_020848035.1). Classification (GTDB taxonomy): domain Bacteria; phylum Chloroflexota; class Anaerolineae; order Promineifilales; family Promineifilaceae; genus Leptofilum. Next base: position 156,991 of record JADLAX010000014.1, read on the forward strand.
CACCGCCGATCTGCCTGCGTACAGCTACCCCGACTTTGCCAAAGGTACCGTCAAGCTGGGCCAGGAACTCACCGCCGAATCGTTCAACATTCACGCCCCGGCGGGCAAAAAGACCGCCAAAGTGCGCACGATTGGTGTGGTGGAAAACCAGGCCCCCACCCGCGCCGAAACGCGGGTGCTGCCCGTAGAAAACGGGTTGGTGCAGCTGGACACGCGGCTGGATGTGGCCCAGATTGCTCTGGTGGAGCGGCATCAGGCCACCGGCGGCGTGGTCAACGGCTTTGTCACCGGCTTTGGTTTTACCAGCCGCTGCGCCATTGCCACCACCGTAGCCCACGACAGCCACCACATGATTGTGGTGGGCACCAGCAAAACCAACATGGCCCTGGCGGCCAATCGGTTGGGCGAAGTGGGCGGTGGTGTGGTTGTCTTTAAGGACGACAAAGAAATTGCCCTGGTGGAGCTGCCCATTGCCGGGTTGATGTCTGACGAGCGGGCGGAGATTGTGGCGGGTAAGGCAGCGCGCATGGTGGCCGCCATGGCCGAATGCGGCTGCACGCTCAACAACGCCTACATGCAGCTCAGCCTGCTGGCCCTTGTCGTCATTCCCGAATTGCGCATTTCCGATTTGGGGCTGGTAGACGTGACCAAATTCGAGGTTGTGCCGCTGTTTTGCTAGTACAAACGCGGGGTGGAAGAGTGACATCGCCTACCCACCTGCCCGCCCGCATCTGAGGATGCGGGCTCCGCAAATTCCATAAATTAACCCAAGTTGCTACCTATCAATTTTTGGCAACGAATTAGCCCGAATTTCCGCGAATTAAAGGTGTAATTCATGCAAATTCGCGGAAATTCGTTGCAAAAAAAGGTTCAAGCCGCTGGTAGCAACTTGAGTTAAATTAATGGCCGCTTAGGGACGGCAAACAAACTCAGGTGGTTGAGGGCTGGCCCTGGTTATCGGGGTCGAGCAGGGGGCTGAGGGCGGCGCGCAGCCATTGGCGGGCGCGGTGCAGGCGCACTTTGGCGGCGCTGGTGGTAATGTCGAGGGTAACGGCCGTTTCTTCCGTACTCATTCCTTCCAATTCTCGCAGTAAAAAAACGGTTTGCAGCGATTCCGGCATGGCGGCAATCGCCTGGCGCAGCTCCGTTTGCACCTCGGCGCTGTCGTAGGTTTCTTCGGGCAGGCAGCACCAGTCGAACAGCTGGCGCGGCACGTAGCCGGGCATCTCGTTCAGCGTCTCCTCGACGGAAACGACGGGAGCGCTGGGGCGGCGCAGGCGCATCATGGCCGCGTTGTAGGCGATGCGGTAGAGCCAGGTGCTCAGGCTGGAGCGCCCTTCAAAGCTGTCGATGGCCCGGAAAGCGTTGAGAAACGTTTCTTGCAACACATCTTCGGCGTCTTGTTGGTTGCCCAGCAGGCGCAGCAGCAGCCGTTCCAGCGCGGGGGAGTGCAGAGCAATACATTCATCACAGGCGGTTTTGTCGCCCGCCTGAATTCTGGCGATTAGTTCAGCATCGTCGACGGCCGTCAGTTCTTCGGCCGTTTCCTCTTCCATTGGGGTCATCTGGTTCGTACCCTTCTTCCCTTGTTTTTCTTTTCACAAACCTCAGACACTCTATCGCGAGGCAGCAAAAAAGGCAACCTTATTGGGCTGCCTTTTCTGACTTTATTTATCGAGACAAGTTCCCGCTCATCCCAATTTGGCTCTTCCCAAAGGTGGTTCGCCGCGTAACGGCGAAAAAATCAGGCCGAAGCCAGGGTTGGGACGGTGGTGGCTTCGATTTCAAACTGCGGTGGGTTTTCGAAATGCTTTTTGACGGCACATTGATCGGCAGCGCGGATGACGGCCGTTTTATACTTTTCCGGGAAGGTGGGCGGCAACTGAATATCCAGCTTGATTTTGCTCACCATGCCCGTCATGCGGTTCACTTCCAGGCTTTGCACCAGGCGCACGCCTTCGGCCGAGATGCCGCGCTGCTGGCAGAAGCCCAGCACGTAAATGCCCGCGCAGGTGCCAATCGAGGCCAGGAAGGTGGCAAAGGGCGTGGGCGCGGAAGCCATGCCGTTGTAAGAAGGTTGATCGGTTGGAACGGTGAAGGGGCCAAAGTGAGCGTCTACCCGCGCCCCGCCGGGGAAGTCGATTATCATTTCCATGGTGAATATCTCCGTAAAAAAGTTAAGTTTTTAGCCACAGAGAGCACAGAGAGGGATGAGGTATGAGGGATGAGGGATGAGATATGAGGGATGAGGTTTGGTTTTCCAGGCTCATCCCAAATCTTTGTGTTTTACTTGTCATACCCTTTTATTTCGAAAAGAGCAAAGATCGTGTTATCTGCGGCTTTTTAATTTTGGGGGAAACGGCCGTTGCCGCCCCACACTTTTTGTTAGATGCACGCACCTGGCAATGGTTACAGAGATGAAGCGTGAAACGTGAAACGTGATTTTTTCACGCCTCACGTTTCACGTTTCACGCCAAAAATCTACTCGTGGATGTCCAACGGCACTTCGTTGCGCAGGCCGGTGTGCAGGGCAAAGGCGTTTTTGACGGCGGCTACCAGCGCCGCCTCGATCCAGCGGCGGTGGCGGCGGTCGCAGGCGTCGTTGGCAAACCAGATGCGGTTGACGGGCCGAACGATGTTGTCATAGAAACGGCCGCTCATCTCGTGCGGGCGGAACAGCGGGCCAATGCCCCCGGCATACTGGTCCAGCGACCAGTCGTGCGCGATGCCAAATTCAAACGTGCTCCGGGCTTCCGGGTGGATTTTGCACAGATCTTGCAGCGCCTGGCCGATGCGCTCCTGCTCGCTCAACATGCTGTAGGCCATGCTGTCCTGCTCCCAGGCGTACGAGGCGATGATGACCCCCTTGTGGTAAGCCGGGTCCTGCCCGGCGGGCGTGTAGACCACGTTGCGGATGGCCAGATCGGTGACGGTGACGCCGTGGGAGATGTTGTACTTCGTTTCCCACCAGCGCTCGCTGAACTGCATGAAGATTTTGTGGGCACGGCCGTAATACACATTGCGGATGGTGTACCACTTGTTCACGTCCAGCCCGCCAATTTCCATGTGGCGCAGCAGGTTAAACGGCACGGTCAAAATGCACTCATCACCGCTGACGGTCTGGCTGTAGCCCGCCGGGTCTTTGAAGGTGACCGTGACGCCCGCTTCCAACTGCTGAATTTCCTGCACGATGGCTCCCAGGCGAATGCACGACTGCAAGTGCGGCACAAAGGCGTTCGGCAGGGCATCGGCCCCATCTTCGATGAACACCAGGTCGCCAAAGACGTTTTCGTAGTAGTGCGAAAACCACTCGACCAGCGAAAAGTGGAAGCGCCCTTCCAGGTTGAGCAGCGGGCCAATCATGGCCAGGGCGGCGTCGCTGAGGCTGCTCTCACGCAGGAAGTCGATGAGCGAGTAGCTGTCGTAGCGGTTGACCAGGTAATCCCAGCCGCCGGGTTCGTTGATTTTGTCGATGAGCGGCTGCATGACGGCTTTGAGCAGTTCATCGGGCAGCTTGCCTTTTTCGTGCAGGGGCAGGTTGAAATCGACCTTGTCGGGATGAAACTCACTGCGGCGTAAGCGGGTGCCGTTCACGTAGATGAAGGTGTCTTCGTCGAACATGGGAAACGGCCGTGTGGCCAGCTTAAACCGCTCGTGGATGAGGTGCTGGGCCAGTTTGTGCTGCTTGGGGAAGCGCATCGCGCCGAATTCGCCATACATCTTGCCCGGAAAGCCATGATAGGTGTAGACACGTCCGCCCAACCGATTTTGTGCCTCCAAAATGGTGACGGTGTGGCCCGCCTCTTGCAGCAGCAAAGCGGCCGTTAGGCCCGCCATGCCCGCGCCGATGACGATGATGTGGCGCGGCGCGGCGCTGCTGCTGGGCAGCCCTTCTTGCAGGATTTTCAGACAATCAATGGTTTGCATGGCGACTTCCTTTAATGTGGTGGGTTGTATTTGGCCACAGGGGGCACAGAGGACTCAGAGGGGGCGAGAGATTCTGTGCAGCCTGGCCCGGTGTTCGGGCGCAGAATAGCACAGCTTTTTGGAATGTGTCAATTGGTGGTTGGGGTGAGGAAATTTGACGCAAAGGGGCAAAGGGGTGAAAGTGGCAAAGGAAAAGGCAAAGGCTAGATAAATCCAAACCTTTGCCTCTTCTCTTACTTTGCGTTCTTTGCGTTAAAAACTGCTTATGAAATCCAGGATTCCGTGACCTCGCCGCTCCAGCCGTCGCTGGTGCGGGTGTAGTTGATGGTGAAGCCGCCGCCGCTGAGGTAGATCATGTCGGAGTCAGCGCCGATGGCCCAGATGCTGCCCAGGGAGATGTTGACCTCGTCGGGGGAAACGGCCGTAAATCCCTGAAAACGCAAGTACGGGAAGTCGCCATCCGCATCAGCCTTGGCCTGAATCTCTTCGGGCGACATTGTCACCAGGTCCACACCGTCCAGTTCCGGCAGCAGCGCCGGGCCAATGTTTTCCGTGGAGAGGACAATTGGCCCTTGATCCGCCAGCAGGGCGTAGTCTGGGATTTCCTGGGCTACCAGGGCGCGTTCCAGCGTCAGGCGCAGCAGTTCGGTCAGGTCCTCATCGGGCAGACCCAGGTCAGACAATGAGCCATCTTCGGTGCCGGGCAGCTGGGGCGAGTTGTCCATGTCCAGGGTAAAGGTGTTGGTCATGCCGTTCACGTCTACGGTGTAGGTGCCAGCGGTAAGGCCAACAACATCCAGGGCTACATTTTCTTCAAAGCCAACCAGCTGCTGGGTGCACATCATGTCGGCCGGGCGCTGGGTGAAAATGTGGACAGAAAAGGTTCCGCCGTCCTGCTTGGTGGTAATGTCGCCCAGGGTGGTGCAGCCATCGCCCAGGTAACCGGTCACGTGCACGTTCACCTGCACGGGAAACGATTCCATAATCATCACGTCAATCGATTCAACCATCGCATCGCCAATGATGATATTTTCGGCCGTATCGGGTTTGCTCTCGCCGGGTGTGGCGGTGGGGTCGTCGGAGCTGACGGGTTCGTCCATGTCGGGCATTTCGGTCGGTGTTTCCGTGGTGGGCTCGTCGGAGGCTGCCGGTTCGCTGCCGCCAGAGGGCGTGCAGGCCACCAGGGCCAGGAGCAATAGGACGAGTAGTGTCAATTTATACTTCATGAGTTGATTCTCCTTTCTTTTCAGTAAAAAAGGCCGAGGCAAATCCGGCCTTCATGAAGTATAACGAGGTAGAGGTTGATTTTGTTCCCGATTAGTTGCCCCAAGCGGCAATGACATCTAGCAAAACAGCATTTTCCAAGACCAGTATCAACTCACCGCTACCGTCGATGGGACTGCAAGCGATCAGTGTTGGCGTTAGGGTAAGCAGCTGTAACGTGCATATTGTTTTCACGTGAATTGCCTCATTGAGGATGGATCTGTGTATCCTTAAAACAGGTTGGTAATTTTTTATGTTAGCCATAGAGAGTATAGAGAATTTTGCGGCGAAGATTCAATTCTCAATCGCCTCTTTTTTGCTCTGTTTTTTCGATAGATTTTTAATTGATTTGGAGTCATGATGAAACGAACAAAGGCAACGAACTTCATTTGGCTGCTGGTTTGGGTTGGCTTGCTGGGCTGCAACGAAGCGTCTGTGGCGGTAACGACGGCTTCTACGGCCAGCCCAACTTCGTTGCCTAGTTCAGAGCCAGCCGCCACTTCTGTGCCGCTCCCAACCGACACGGTAGCCGCGCCTTCACCCATCGCAACCATGACTACAGCCCCGCCTACCCCAGCGCTAAAACCAACGGCCACGCCCGTAGCGCGCCTCTTGCCAGAGGCGTATGTGGATCGTGTGCTTAATCCGCCAGCGGGCATTTGGCCCAACAATGTGTGGTGGCTGCCGGAGGTGAATGAGGAACGGCCGTTTCTCATGCAAACAGGCAATACGCTAACTTGGGAGCGGCTGCCCATCGCGCCGCAAACCGTGTTTGCCTACGACGCGGAACGCGGCCTGCTTTACTTTGGTGAACGGCCGTGGCAAACCGGGTCGGAGAACAATACCCCGACAACCGACCTGCAAGCATACGATTTTCGCAGTAAGACGACGCTGATGTTGTTGCCAGACGGGGTGGCGGCGATGGCCTGGTGTTCGCTGCGCCCGGTGATAGCTGTGGTGGAAGACGGCCGTTTAAACCTGATAATGCCCGTAGCCAATGCCGAGATGGACGTGGTAGCGCGGGATGTGTCGCCGACGTTTTCCTGCATCCCCGGCTTTTTGCCGCCACCAGCAGACGGTGGCCCTGGCAAACTGGTTGCCTACGTGCGCGGAGCAGATTTGCTGCTGGTGAACTGGTTCGATGGCCCGACTGATTTATTGGTGGAGGGGGCGCTGCCGCTACAGCTAACTGTGCCGCCGGTTTGGGATTTGACGCATGAAGTTTTGTTGGTCGCTGACGAGCCGTTGCTGCTGGTGCCGCTGAATCGGAGCCGCTATTTTGAAGCGGAACGACCGTTCGGCAGTGACCCATTCGCCCTTACCTACGCCGACGGCGCACCGTTTGCGCAAGCGGACATCACCCACCTGTATTGGTCGCCACAGCACCGCCTGCTGCTGGTGCAAACCGACCAGCCAAACCGGGAAGTGGCCGTCTACGCGCTGTCTGATCAGCTTGGCTACGTGCTGGATGATCCGGCGCTGCCCCGCTGGCGCGACACACAAATTGTAGGTTGGCTGGTTGAAGGTGAGCAGATCGTTTTGCTAGACGATACAGGCGAGCCGCTGGTTTGGGATTTGGCGACGAGGGGAGAGATACGGCCGTAAAAACAACCTCCCAGAGGTTTGGAACCTCCGGGAGGTTGTTGGTGAGGCTTACTCAATCGTGACGGTGAGGGTGTAGCTGGCCGGTTCCAGCGTACCGATGGCCCTCAGCGTGTAATCCTGCGTGGCGGGCAGTTGGCCCTGCCAGGAAGTGGCGCCGGACATGTTGCCGTTGGTCAGCGGGATGCCATCGGCCCCAACGATGGTGAGCAGCACGTTGCTGTTGGGCGAGTCGATGTTGACGGTCATCGTTTGGCCCGCCTGGGCGGACAGGATGTAGTCGTCTGATACGTGGGCGGCGACGTCGCCCTGCACCGTGGCCGATGTGGCGCCGGGGGCAAAGCTGATGCGCTGGGGGATGATGACCTGGAGCGTGTAATCAACCGCCTGCCCTGAGCCTGCCGAAGGGGCCGTTTCCCCGGCGAACACCCTAATCACATAATCGCCCGTGTCGGGCAAAGTGCCCTGCCAGAAGGTGAGGCTCATCGGCCCCTCGACGTAGCCGCCCTGGCCGTCCAGCACGGTGATGCGTGTCTGATCATCTGGCGCGGTGAGCATGACGGTCATCATTTGCCCGGCCTGTGCGGCCAGGGTGTAGACGGCCGTTCCCTGGGGCTGGAGGTTGCCGGTGACGGAAGCGGCCGTTTCCCCAGCGCCAAACTGGATGCGGTTGGCCGTGGGCAGCGCCACCTGGTTGTACAGCGGCTCGGCCGGGTTGAGCGTGGCCGCCTGCTGCAAATCTGCGCCAATTTGCGGATCGGCGGGGTTGTTGAGGTAGGTGGCCCAGGCGCGGAAGTAGTGCGCGGCGGCCAGCGTGGCCGGGTCCAGATCGGGCACGGCGACGGCGGCGTTGCTTTGCGTCAAGATGTAGCCGGCCAGCCACTGCTCGTTGCCTTCGGCCATCGTGCCCTGGATGACGGGCGGCGTGGCGCTGAAAAGCTGCTCATTGCCATAGCCGCGCATGATGTCCAGCGCGGCGGCGTAATCGCCGGAGAAGATGTTGGTCAGCAGCGGATACGGCGCGTGGTCGAGTTCGGCCTGGTACGCCTGGTTATAGAGGCGAATCAAGGCAGCGTCCCAGGTGAGGGTGTAGGTGTCGGTTGGTTCATCGGCGGCGGCAGCGAGGCGTTCGGCTTCTTCGATTTGCGGCAGGGCTTGCTGCCACAGCCCGGCGTTGGCCAGCTCGACGGCGCGATTGGTGGGCTGGCGCGCCGGATGGCCCTGCTGGCCCATCAACATCGGCTGGAGAGTGACTTCTAACATGCGCTCGTTGACGGCATCCCAAGTGTAGACGACAAAGTTCAGCAGGCGCACGCCGCAAGCGTAGCAAAAGACGTAGTAGTCGTGCGCGCGCAGAATGACCTCTGGCGCTCCATCGTTGTTTAGATCTTCCAGGTAGCCCAGGCCAGGGCTGGAATTGGTGGCGGTCACTTCGAGATGCAGCGTGGCACCGTCGAAGCGCAGCAGCTGGAATGAGCCGCCATGCGCGCCCACCCCGCCGTCGATTGCCAGCCAGGTGGTGGCGGGGTCAATGTCTACCTGGGTTACGCCCTGTTCGTAGATGTAGTCGGGGCCGAAGTTGTTGTCATCCAGGTTGTTTAGTTCCTGGCGGGCCAGCTCTTGCCAGCTGTTGTTTTGCCAGGTGTAGATGGCGACAAAGTGGTTGGGCAGCGGGTCGATGTCGAAGTTGCGGAAGCCTGCGCTGTGAACGGCCCAAAGAGGCCCGCCTCCCACGGGCGAATTTAGCGGCAGCACGGCCAGGCCGTCGAAGGCGTTGGCAGGCAAGCCGTTTTGCACGGTGGTGAGCAGGGTGTTGGTGTCGGGAACGGCCGTTGCTTCAGCCGCGTTGGTGGTGGGGGTGGGAACGGCCGTAGCGTCCTCTGTTGGTGGCTGGCTGGTGGGTTCGAGGGTGGGCGTGGCGGCCACGTCAATCGTTGGGGCTATGGTGGGGGTTGGGTCAGTCGTGGCGGTGCAGGCGGTGGCCAGGAGGCCAACGAGTATGAGTATAAGTAGTTGTTTTACGCTTATTATTTTCATCGTGAATCCTTTGGTTCGCCGGGTGGGCGTCCATCCGCCGAGGGCTGAAGCCCCCGGCTAAAACAAGAAGTACGCTGAAGCGCACTGTGAAGAGCAAAGTATCGTTAGTCTGCTTGAGCAGACTTTCTTTGCCAGCCGCCGAATTCATTCGGTGGCGTGTAGAGTTAAAGAATTTGGCATGGTCAGTCACCATTTAACAGATGGACTGAGGTCAGAATTTGCTCGAATATGGTCACATGCAGATCTTGCGCCTCGAAGGGATCGTCTGGACGGTAGGGAGTGAGCGCTAGAGAGACGAAGCGGTCATCGGCGGCAAAAAAGACGGTGAGTGCGCCTTCGGCTGATGGCATGTGCGTCGTGCGGTACACGGTGTATTCGCCGATGGTTTCCGTGGTGTAGCTAAAAATTTGCCGCAATTCTGCGGACAAATCGGCCGTGACAACCTCTAAGAAGGGCTTGTGCTCAGGATTGGGAAATGCGCTGGCGTAAACGTAGTAAATGAGTTGCTGTGGACCGTCGTCACCAAAGGAGTAACGTTCTGGCGACATGATGTATAAAAAGCCGTCACGTTCGTCATCTTGCCAAGTGCTGGGATGCTGCAAGGTAAGCTGTAGCATGTCTGATTGGTAGGTGGTCCGGGTGGTTTCTTGTGGGAGAACGGCCGTTGGCACTGCCAAAACGCGCGTGACCGCAACGGGACCGCCCGGTGCCCGACAGGCGCTGAAAATCAATAAAATGATGGGCAGAATCAGAACTTTTTTCACTGTCTTCCTCACTCGGTGGTAATTTCAACCACATAAAAATCGTTTTGGCTGATGAAGGCCAGGTGACGGCCGTTGGGCGACCAGCGCAGGGTGTTGACCTCTGGCATGGGCCGCGTGACCGGTACAGGCTCGCTGTTGGCCGCCAAGGGATCGGCCAGCCAGTAAAGGGTGCCTTCTACGGACAAAATCGCGACGCCGCTGCCAGCAGGCTGCCACACGATCTGGCTGACCCCGTAGGGAAAGTCTAGCCAGCGGCTCTGGCCCGTCTCTGCCTGCACAAACAGCAGCTGCTGCGAGGCACCATAACCCAGCGCCACGGTGGGTGTGCCTGGATGCCAGGCGGCGAAGTCGGCGGACTCCTCGGCGATCAGCTGCGGTTCACCGGCGGTGGGCATCAGCCAGGTCTGGCCGCTGCTCGCTTCCCGGTTGGCGACGTTGTTGTAGGTAAGGAAACGGCCGTCGGCCGACCAGCCGAGAAACAGTAAATTGCCGGGCATCGGCACAACTTCCAGCGCAGGCAAGGTAATCAGGTAAGCGGGGTCGGCGAACTGGTTGTACACCTCGTCCACATATTCGGCGCAGGTGAGCCAGAGATAGGCACCGTTGGGGGCGACGAACGGGGCGCAGTCAACGATTGTTTCCGGCAGCGACAGCAGTTCGATAATGTCGCGATAGGTTTGGGATTCCGGATCGATTAGAGGCAGCGCCCGTTTTGCCGCTTCCCTTTGGAACAAGACGCCACCCGGTTGAACTAGAATTTGTGTGTCATCAATCAACCAGTAACTTTCTGAACCATAATATCCTGGCCCCACCCCAACGCCGCTTACCCAAAAACCAGGAAAACCTCCGCGGGTCCAATATTCGCCAGTTGCAATGTTCACATAGCTAAAGCAGCATTCAAAGATCTTCGTTTCATCCTCAGACCAGGCGGGGCGAGGAAACTTAACCCGTGGCCAGCCGCTCAGCGAAACCAGTTCGCCAGTGGACAAATCGATCCAGTTGTGCCCGGCCAACAGCCGCTGGCCGCTGGGCGCAATAAAAAGCGGCAGGGAACCAGGATACGTTGCCACAATGTTGCCTGCCAGGTCACGCAGGCGCACCTCCCCATTGCTGGCTTCAATGACTTGCTGGCGTGCCACCGACCAGACGGGCAGATCACAGCCATCGGTTCGCGGGGCGTCTGGCAGCCAAGCGGTGCCATCGGCGGTGTTAAACACTACGGCCTGAGCCACTTTGCCGAGGGTCGGGTCTTCGTACGCGGCCGTGTAGGCGACGACGGGAAACAGCATGAGCTGGTCATCGGTCAGCCAGCGGTAGGGGCCAAATTCGCAGTATCCGTAAAGTGCAAAGCGAAAACCGTATTCAAAGCCAGCCAGTTTCCGCAAAGGAAATCCATCTATGCCACGAACGGCCGTCCAGTTCAAACCATCGGCCACGCGTTGGGCAATTTCCTCCGGGGGAATCGCGGCGGGAGCGTCGGCGGTCGGGTTAGGCGGCTGGGGCGGGCGGGGCGTGGCCGTGGCTTCGATGCCGGGTTCAAGCGGCCGCCCGGCTGTATTGGTGGGCAAGGGTGTAGGGCTGTTGGTTGGGGGCACGTCCGTTGCCTCTGCTTTAAGCGTAACAACAGCGGTGGGAACGGCCGTTCCTACCAAAGTCACCGGCCGGGTTACAGCAACAGGGTCGGCAGGCGGGGTGCAGGCAGCGAGGGCAAACACGATCAACAAACAGGTGGCGAAACAGCCAATGGTTTTCATCACAAACGCTCCTTTTTGGGTGGCAAGTTGCATGTGGCAAGCAGCAAGTTTCTCTGGCAAAAGTCACCTGCAACCTGCCACTTGCCACTTGCAACCAGAAGGCAAAATGTCAGTTTATGACCTTTGTCAGTATAACAAGCGTGGCATAGAGGCGATGTATGGGAGATATATGTTTAAGCTACGATTGGGGTATAGATCGTGAAGCGTGAAACGTGAAACGTGAAAATCATCACGTTTCACGCTTCACGTTTCACTAGAGGTCTAGAATTTGAGCGGCCAGGGAACGGCCGTCCTTCTTCGTTTTCTGCTGGCGGGCGTCGTGCCATTTGCGGCGGGCTTCTTCGATGTCGCGGTTGAGCTGCATCCAGTTGGGGCTGGCCAGCAGCAGGCCTTCGCGGCGCACGCCAAACAGCAGGCGGGGGAACCAGAGCGAGCGCTGGCTGAGCGTTTTGGGCCAGCTGTTCAGCTCGACAAAGGTGCAGGCGGTGCCAAAAAAGGGCTGCACCAGGCGGCGCTCGCGCCCTTTGAGCGTATCAAAGTCGTAATGCTGGGCGATTTGGGTGGAGGTGACGGCGGTAATACGGCCGTAACTCATCTTCACCCCGCGCAGCGGCCCTTGCAGCAGCAGGTGGTTGGGTGTCACGACCACCCCGGCACGGCGCACCAGCACCGCATAATACAACCACAGCAGCGCCACAAATCCCACGACCAGCCAGAGCAGATAAAAGGTGGGGCCGAGGAACGGCCGTACTAAATCCACCACGGCCAACACCAGCAAGGTAAGGCCCAGCCACAAGAGCTTGCCCCGCATCCGGCGGCTCATTTGATCGTACAGCAAGAGTTTGTGCTTTTTCATTGAGAGAGTTGGCGAGTTTGCCAGTAGCGAGTAGTCGGGCAGGCAACTTTACTCGCCCACTCGCCACTCGCTTACTATTCACATTTGGAAAACGCCGCGCTGGTAAGGCACCACCTTGTAGCTAAAGTCGGTGACGTACTGCTCCAGCTGGCTGTTGAGGGTCAGCCACATTTCGTTGTCCAGCAGATCGTCCAGCGTCTGGCGGTCGCGGCAGACAAAGCCAACCAGGCGGTTGGGGGCATCGCCGTAGGCGGTGTGCCACACTTCACTCACCTGAAAACCCATCATTTGCATGGCCGGTACGTACCGCTGCATGACAAACTGCTGGTACGCCTGCAAATTGACGTCTTCTACTTCATAGCTCAGCAACAGTTTTAATCCCGATGGCTTTTCTTCCATTTGTAACCTTCCTCACAACGGCCTACTGCTAAAGTAACCATGAAAAAAACAAGTTAACGGTTTTAAGATTGGGCCGATCTCAGCCAGTCACATTAACATGGTTACTAAATAACGGCCGTAACTTTAGCCGCTTCCTTCCATCTTAGCCAAAGGAACGGTAAAAGTAAACGTACTGCCCGTACCCAATTCACTTTCGAAGGTAATTTCGCCATCTTGTGCTTCTACCATGCGGCGCACGATAGACAACCCCAGCCCCCAGCCCGGCTGCTCCCGCACCGCCTTGTCTTCGGCGCGGAAGAACTGCGTGAACAATTTTTGCTGGTCTTCTTCAGAGATACCCAGCCCGTTGTCTTGAATACTGACGTAGGCGGAACGGCCGTTGGGCCAGGCCCGCACCACAATTTCGCCACCTTCTGGCGTGTACTTGTTGGCATTGCTCATCAGGTTTGAGATGACCTGGCCAATGCGCGTGGCATCGGCAAACACCAGCGGCAGCTCGTCTTCGATGTCGATGTGCAGCGATTGCTGGCGCGTATTGATGCGCTCGCGCAGGCTGTCGGCCACGTCGGCCACCACCTCGCGCAGGTCAAACGGCTTGCGATCAAACTTCATACGGCCGCTTTCAATGTGGTTGATGTCCGATAGGTCGCTAATCAGCGAACTCATCCGGGTGAGATTGCGCCGGATCACTTCCAGAAACTGCTTTTGCTGGTCGCTTAGCGGCCCAGCCAGCCCGGCATTCATCAAATCCGTGTAACCCTTGATGGAGGTCATCGGCACGCGCAGTTCGTGGGCCACCAGGGAGATAAAGTCGCTTTTGGCCTTGTTGGCGGCGTGGATTGCCTCGTACAGTTTGGCATTTTTGATGGCCACTGCCGCCCGGTCAGCCAGCCGCTCGACAAAAGCAATGTCTTCACGGTTGATTTCCACATTTTGTTGGGTTTCCAGGGTAATCAGACCGGTAATCTCGCCGTCTTGCACAATGGGCACAGCCAGCTGCATCGTTGCCGGGGTGCCGTCTACCGATTCTGCCTCGGAAACATCGCGGCTGAGCACGGACCGTTTTTGCTGCATGATCTGGCGCACGATAGGATGGTGCAGCGGCACCAGACGGCTCTCGCTGTGCTCTTCCTCACCGCGGAACACCATCAGGCGCAGCACTTGGCGTGTGCCCAACTGGGCCACTTCAACATCTTCGCTGTCCAGCTCTTCAAACAGGCCAATCGAGCCACCCGCCGCGTTGGTAAGGGCAATGGCCCAATTCAGCGACAGGCTGAGCACCTGGTTCAGGTCCAGCGAGCGGTTGAGCTGCTGGTCGATACGCTGGAAGAGGGAAAGCTCCTCGACGCGGCGGGCCAGCGCCTGGTCGGTTTGGGTAAAGAGGCGGGCGTTTTCGATGGCGATGGCTGCCTGGTTGGCAAAGGTCACCAGCAGGCCCAGGTCGTCCTTTTCAAAAACACCGCTGAAGAGGCGGTTATCGACGTACACGGCGCCGAGGGTGGTGCCGCGCACGCGCAGCGGGGCGCACATGATGGAGCGCAGCTGGTAGCCCACCACGCTGGTCTGGTCGGAAAAGCGCACGTCTTCCTGGGCGTTGCTGGACAAAATGCCTTCGCCCGACTTGATGGCCCGGTCGATGACGGTGTAGCTAACGTTGACGGCACCTTCTTCGATGGTTTCCTGGTCGAAGTTACGGGCGGCGCGGGTTTGCAAACGGCCGTTTTCGTTGTCGTAGAGCATCAGGAAGCCACGTTCGGCCCCGGTGAGCTGGATAATGGAGTCCATGACCTGGTTCAGCACTTCGCCCAGGTCCAGCGTTTTACCCAGCTGGGAGCTGACTTCGTAGAGAGCAGCGAGCCGGGCTTCTTGTCGTTCAATCAGTTGGTTACTCATGGGATTTCCCTGATTTGTTATCGCAATCATATAACGCTTTAGGTGGTGGCTGTGCCGGGAGGGGCAACGGCCGTTTGCCGCAGTACAGGTTGGTTTATAGGAATGAACGTACTGCGCACCGATTTTCATTGTAACCAATTCTGTTGGGGGGCTACGCATAAATTGCGTGAAAAAATGAGGGGAGGGAATGGGCAAGGCGGGTGGATTTACGGCCGTAATCTGGGTAAACTGAGCGGGATGAAAACGCTATCCCAGCAGAACTTTCTGAAGACTTTGCCCGAGGTGATGATTCCCCACCTGCCGCCGCACCTGCAAAAAATCCAGGTGCACCAGCCGTGGCACTGGCTCCTCCAATTCCACTTTGGTGAAACTCGGCTCCACTACGAACTGTCGCGGGTGGCCCGGCGCGAGGCGTGGGAAATCGGCTTCCACTTTGAGTCTGGCGACAAGCAGCTCAACCGCTTTTTGCTCGTCGGCTTTCGCCAGCACCTGTTTGAGATTAAAGACACCCTGGGCGAATCGTTTGAGGCCGAGATGTGGGACAAGGGCTGGACGAAAATTTACGAAGTCATTCCCGCCGAGGGTTACACCATTGTGCACCAGGCTCAAATCGGCCGTCGGCTGGCTGAAGTGATTACCTGCCTGCACCCCATTTTTGTGGAGCTGCGCAGCCTCGCCGCCAGCGTGAAGCGGTAGTGAGCCAGACAAGGCAAGCCATCAATCCCCAAACAGGCGTACTTCCAGCGGGGCGTTGGCCTGAGCCGACCATTGCAGCAGTTCCGGCATGTCCCGATTTTTGCTCTCGTCGCTGTGCTGCACGCGCCCGGGTACCAGGCGCAAAAAGGTGAGCTGCTCATCCTGCCGCAGCAGCCGCTCCGATTCGCTAAAAACAGGCACCCAGGCCCCCGTGTTCACATACCACTGCCGGTAACTGGGCCGATCTTTGTCCGTGGGCGGCAGCAGGCAGACGTTGGCGGCATGATCATGGCCAAAAACAAAATAACGCACGCTGTCGTAACCGGGGTGCGTGCCGCCGTTCAGCAAGCGGGCAATGCGCCCCGCCCCAATGAACAAATAATCCCCCTCCAACAAATGATCGACCGACTGCATCATGCCCGTAGCGGTATAGCCAAAGATAATTGCCAGCAGCACGGCGATGACAGCGGGCCAATAAATGCCCAGGGCAACCACGCGCACCGCCAGGAAGAGCAGGGCAATGGATACCAATACCAATACAACGCTGCCACCCAGCCGCCCGATGGTTTGCCAGGTGGTGGTGGAAATGGTTTCGCGGCTGTGAACCTGCAAATCATGGATGGCCCGCAGGAAGGGATCGGCCGTTTCGGCCTGGGGTGGCTCGTGCTGCTGCCGCTTGAGCTTCTTGTTCACCTCGCGGCGCGCACGCAAATACTGCGGCAGCAGCTTCCAGGCAAAGGTGGTCAGTTCACCCGGCGCATGGCGCAGCAGCCAGAAGACGTAGCGCGAGATCGGCTTCATGTTGTCGGCAAAGGGGTGAATGTGCTCTACATCGTTGAAGAAGTAGCGCACAAACAGGGAGCCAGAGGGCAGCTCGATAAAGTTGGCCGCATCGGGAAACGTTTCGCTGGGGGTCAGGCGCGGGTCTTCAAAGTTGCGAAAGGCGTTGGCCGGTTCAAACTGGCAGCCGTGTTCGGCGTAAAACAGCCCGGGTTCGTACAAGAAGGAAGTGGGGAAGCTGACTTTCTTTTGCAGCAGCTCCAGGCTGAGCGCCTCGGGCAGGTCGTCGAAATGGGGCAGCAGGGCGTGGGTGTCGCCGGGTACGGCCGTTTCCCACCACTCCCGGTACGCTTTTTGCAGCAGCTGGCGCAGCCGCAGCTGAGCATCGGGCCAGTACAGCTCGATGTCGTGGTTGCCCTTCATCAACACCAATTCGTTGCCCGGCTGGGCCACAAACCAGGCCAGCGCCTGGAAAAAGATAGGATGCCCTTTGGCAATCTGGCTCACTTTCCACACAATTTCCGGCGAGGCGGTGCCCAGGCCAAACTTGCGCTCGTTGTCGCTCAGCTCTTTGTGCGTGCGCACCCCCTTCACGCCAAACAGCTCAGCGCCTTCTTTCGGCAGCGAAACCACCTGCAAAAAGTCGAAGATGTCGCCATTGATCACCAGTTTCCAGGGGATGTTGTGGTATTCAACGGCCGTTTCCCGGCGGCTTAGCCTGACGTGGTGGGCAATAAACTGGGCAAACGGATTGTCCTGGAAAAAATCCTCGTTGCGATGAATCAACCCATTGCCCGGGTTCCGCCCTTCGCTGAGATGAAAATCACTGACAAAAAGAAAGTTGAATTGCTGCGCCATGAGGTAAACTCCGCAAAGGTGGGGGTTGGTGGTGATCTGAAAGGGAATTTCGTAAGGAATTACGCATGGTTGGTCAGTTAGGCTGTGTTGCTGAGCAAGTAGTGTAAACGTAGCGAAAGTATAGCACAACCGTCTCTTGGCTGGGAAAACCGCCTTCGTTACAATCGCGCTCTTGTAAGTAAAGAACGTAACCAACCGCAAAACTCCTGCAAGGAAAACAAAAAGAGGTCTGCTCGTGAAAAATATTATTGTGACGGGTGGCGCCGGGTTTATTGGTGCCAACTTTGTTCTCCACATGCTTAAGAAATACAGCGATTACCACATCATCGTCTACGACAAGCTCACCTACGCTGGTAATTTGGACAACTTGCTGGACGTGAAAGACGATCCACGCTATGCCTTTGTGCAGGGCGATATTTGTGATGCGGCCACAGTCGAGGCGACCATCCAGCAATTTGACGTTGACACCATCGTCAATTTTGCCGCCGAAACGCACGTCGACCGCTCGATCATGGACCCGGATGCGTTTATCCAGACCAGCGTCTACGGCACCTACGTGCTGCTGGAAGCGGCCAAAAAACATGGCCTGCGCTACCACCAAATCTCCACCGATGAGGTATACGGCCACATCCCCCACGGCTACTCCAGCGTGGAAAGCGACAAGCTGGACCCGCGCAGCCCGTATGCTGCCAGTAAAGCCAGCGCCGATCTGCTGGTGAATGCCTACTTCATCACCTACGGCCTGCCGGTGACAATTACGCGCGGCTCCAACAACATCGGGCCGTTCCAATACCCGGAAAAGGTGGTGCCCCTGTTTGCCACCAACGCCATCGATGAAGAGGCGCTGCCGCTGTACGGCGACGGCCGTCAGATGCGCGAATACCAGTACGTTGAGGACCACTGCGAAGCGATTGACCTGGTGCTGCACCAAGGGGTGCTGGGTGAGGCGTACAACGTGGGCACCGGCGAAGAGATGGAAAACGTGCAGATGGTGGAAATTCTGCTGGAAACGCTCAACCGGCCCCAGGAGCTGATCAAGCACGTGAAAGACCGGGAGGGCCACGACCGGCGCTACAGCCTGAACATCGACAAAATCAAGGCGCTGGGTTGGCAGCCGAAACACACCCCGGCGGAAGCGGTGCGGAAAACGGCTGTCTGGTACCGCGAAAACGAATGGTGGTGGCGCAAAATCAAGTCCGGTGAGTTCAAAGCGTATTACCAAAAGCAGTACGGCCACCGCTGGCAAACCGAGAAGTAAGCTCAGCCACAGATTACGCAGAAGACACAGATTTTTTTCTTTATCTGCGTAATCTGTGGTTTTTAATTTCCCAAAAGACCTACGGCGACGGCCGCAGGTCTTTTTTGTTTGCATTATGGGTTTCTAAGTAGTGTCGCCGGGCAATGAGGGTCCTGTGTTATACTTACGCGCAACTTTATTGACCCCCAACCACCCTTCGCCTTCCGCCCGCATGACGTTTTGCGAAGGGTTTTGTTATGGAATCATCTATGCGCAAACTTGTCACCTTGTTTAGCCTGACCTTGCTGCTTTTGACCGCCTGTCAGAGCAGTGAAACTTCTGAAGCAACGGCCGTTCCCCCCAACCCTACCCTGGCCCAACCGGTGATTAACACGGCCGTTCCCCCCACCAACACACCGCCACCACCCGTCATAGAAGCGGCAACCACCGACTCGATCCAACCGACCGTCACAGATGCACCAGCCACCGCCGAACCACCCACACCAACCCCCACCGTCACCCCCATCCCCGAAAGTCCCGTCAGCAGCATCACCCTGGAACCCATCATCAGCGGACTGCTCCAGCCACTTTACCTCACCCACGCCTTTGACGAGCGGATTTTTATCGTAGAGCAGGCCGGCACCATTCGCATCCTGCAAAATGGCGAACTGCTGCCCGAACCGTTCCTGGATATCATGGACCCGGTCAACTCCAACAGCAACGAACAGGGGCTGCTCGGCCTGGCGTTTCATCCCAACTACCAGGAAAACGGCACCTTTTTCCTCAACTACACCAACCTCAACGGCGCAACCACCATCGCCCGCTACCGCGTCAGCAGCGACCCCAACGTGGCCGACCCCACCAGCGAGCAAATTTTGCTCACCATTCCCCAACCCTATGAAAACCACAACGGCGGCATGATCGCTTTTGGCCCAGACGGCTACCTCTACGTGGGCATGGGCGACGGCGGCAGCCAGGGCGACCCAGAAGGCAATGGGCAGAACACCGGCACCCTGCTCGGCAGCATCTTGCGGCTGGACGTCGACAGCCGGGACGGCAGCTACACCATCCCCGCCGACAACCCGTTTGTCGATGATCCCAACGCCCGGCCCGAAGTGTGGGCCTACGGCTTTCGCAACCCGTGGCGCTTTAGCTTCGATCGGCTTACGGGCGACCTGTTTATCGCCGACGTGGGGCAAAACACCTGGGAAGAAGTTAGCTGGCTGCCCGCAGGCGCATCTGGCGGCCAAAACTTTGGCTGGAACTTCATGGAAGGCAACCATTGTTACCGCAGCGGCTGCAATCCGGCCGACTTTGTCCCGGCCATTTTTGAGTATGATCACAGCAAAGGCTGCTCCATCAGCGGCGGTTATGTGTACCGTGGCCAGCAATTTTTGAGCCTGTATGGCAACTATTTTGTGACCGATTTTTGCACCGGCACCATCTGGAGCGTCTTTCAGAACCCGGATGGCAGCTGGCAGTCAAACACGGTCCTGGAAAGCCGTCTACCCATCAACAGCTTTGGCGAAGATGTCAACGGCGAGCTGTACGTGGTGGCGCGCACCGGGCAGATTTTGCAGGTACGGCCGTAACAACCTACCGTCAAAAAATAGTCTGTAATTCAGCGAGTTTACCGGTCAGCGAGTAAATCCACTCGTCTCTAGTCAAACTCACTTCCTTCAAACACACAATCGGTACCACAAGGAGTTCTAATATGGTTGTATCGACAAAATTCCGTTTGTTTATCCTGTTTGCCTGCTTCAGTAGTCTGGCGCTTCTGCTCACTTATGCCGTGCACGCCGCCGGATTTGTGCAAAACGAGGCAGAATACTGGAACAGAGGCAACCTGCCACTACCCAGCAATGGCGATGGCAACATCGACCATTGCACCGTGGAAAGCAACAATCTTAAAGCCCCCAACAATGTGGTAGGTATGAATGTGTACACCCCGCCCAGCTACAACAGCGGCAGCCAATCCTACCCGGTTATTTACGTGCTGCACGGCATCATGGGCCACGAATACAACTATTTTTCTTACTTCAACAACAGCACTTTTTTCAACAATGGCAGTGGCAGCCTGCCCGGCTACATTGACAATGGCTTGGCCGATGAAGCCATCATTGTGTTTGTCAACGGCGGCGCAATCAGCTTTTATCAGGATTGGGTAGACAATACCACTTATGGAGCCGACTACAATTACGGGCCTAGTTCAAGCTTCCCCATCATGTCTGAATCGGTCATTATCGAAGATGTGATTCCGTTTATCGACGCCAATTTCCGCACCATTGCCAACCGCAGCGGTCGGGCCATCGAAGGCTTCTCTATGGGCGGCGGCGGCGCGATCAAGCTGGCTTTTAAGTATTCCGACATGTTCTGCTCGACAATCGCTTACTCCGGGGGCACGTATGAGCAATATGGCGGTACACCCAGCCTCAACCCCTATTCCGGCCAGCCGCTTGAAGAAGCGTTCCGGGCATCTTTTATTGCCACCGACAATGCCAGCAGCATCCTGGCCAACGGGTTAAGAATCCGTATGGTGGATGGTGACGGTGCCGCCGGGCAAGGCGGCGGCAGCGCCAATCTTAGCGTACTGCTGACCAGCCTGGGCATTCCTTATGAATACGAGCCAGACCAGGCCGGAGTCACCAATCATGATTATGCGCAATACCATCAAGCGACCGGATTGTATGGCTTGAATTTTCACCTGCAATGTTTTGCCGCCGCCCGGAGCGATGCGCCCGCATCCATCATCCTCGGCTCGGCAAATAACTTTAACTTTTTACCGCTTGTGGCTAAACCTGGCTCAACCACACCTGGCGCGGGTGCTTGTGATTAGCTGGTACCTTAAAACTTGACCCATGAGGAGTAATGGCATGAAGAAGCAACTGTATTGGATTCTGATAGCCGGATGTTTGTTGTTGGGAACCGGTTTATTGGCAAACACGGCCGTTTCCGCCCAACACCCCCTCGCTCCGGCCATACCCACAGGCGGGGCCGCGCTGACGGCCGTTCCTATCGAATCGGGCTTTACCCAGCCGGTAGACATTGCCAACGCGGGCGACGATCGCCTGTTTATCGTCGAGCAGCCCGGCGTCATTCGCATCATTGACGCCAACGGCGACCTGCTGCCCACACCGTTTCTGGACATCAACAGCATCGTCGACAGCGAGACCCACTCAGAGCGCGGTCTGCTGGGGCTGGCGTTTCATCCCGACTACCCCAACACGCCGTATTTCTATGTGAACTATACGGCCGTCTCCGGCTCCGGCGACACCATCATTGCCCGCTACACCGTATCTAGCGATCCCAACCTAGCCGATTCCAACAGCGCCGTCGAAATCTTGCGCATTGACCAGCCCAGCGGCAACCACAATGCCGGGGACCTCAACTTTGGCCCGCAGGACGGTTACCTCTACATCGCCATGGGCGATGGCGGCGGCGGCGGCGACACTGGCAGCGGCCACACCGACGGCATCGGCAACGCCCAGGACATGACCAAACTGCTGGGTAAAGTGCTGCGCCTCAATGTGGATGGCGACAGTGGTCTGGCCCCCGACTGCGGCACCGTGAGCGGCGGCCCCCCCCCCTACACCATCCCCACCGACAACCCGTTCAGCGCCAGCGGCGACAACATCTGCAACGAAATCTGGGCCTCCGGCCTGCGCAACCCGTGGCGCGTCAGCTTCGACCGGCAAACGTTTGATTACTACATCGCCGATGTGGGCCAGGGCGAGTGGGAGGAGGTCAACTTCCAGCCTGCCAGCAGCCCCGGCGGTGAGAACTACGGCTGGCGCTGCTACGAGGGCGATGACCCCTTCAACACCACCAACTGCGGCGATATTTCCACCTACACGTTCCCCTTCGATGTGTATCCGCACGGCGGAGGCCCTGATTCAGGCAGCGCCATCACCGGCGGCTACGTCTACCGGGGCAATGATTTTCCGGCACTGCAAGGCATCTACATCTATGCCGATTTTGGCAGCAGCAACTTCTGGACCGCGCAAAACAGCGGCGGCTGGACCATCACCCCGCTGGGCGGCATTGGCGTGAGCAATCCCAGTTCCTTCGGCGAGGGGTGTGATGGCGAGCTGTACGTGGCCAGCCTCGGCGGCACCATCTACCAGATTCAATCCAGCAGCGGTGCCAAACCGGCCGGGGCCGTGTTGGATCAGTTTGTTTACCTGCCGCTCATCGTCAGCAGCAGCAGCCCGGCCCTTACCTGCACGGGGTAACGTGTAGAGACGTTGCAATGCAACGTCTCTACCATAAGAAATGAAAAAGGACACGGCCGTTTGCCAATCTTACGGCCGTGTCCTCCTCAAACATCACCAACAAGTAGACTTACCCCAACGGGGCAAACAAATCCACAATATTTTCATCCGGGTCCTTCACCTGGGCGTAGCGCTGGCCCCAAAAGGCGTCCCACGGCGTTTTGTGGCCCACGTACCCCGCCGCCACCACCGCTTCGTACAGGCGGTCCACCTCGGCCGGGCTGTCGCACAAAAAGGCCAGGCCCGTGCGGTGACCCACCGGTGTTTCCCACGCATCGTTGAAGCTCAGAATCACCTCCAACGAATCCCAGGCCAGGCGTAAACCACCCGGCAGCGTCACCTCAACATGCCCCTCGCTGTCCATCTCGGCCGGAATCTCCATACCCAACATCCGGTAAAAGTTGAGCGAAGCCGCCATATCCTGCACCACCAGTCCAAACAAATCCAATTTGGCCATTAAATTTTCCTCCTTTTGCCCGGGAATTTGTAACCATTCGGTAACCGTTCGGTTGGAATCCCGCACGAGGGCGCTACGCGCCCCGTGCGGGGAGAACGATTGGGTTTTTCAGTTTTGGGGGTCAAAATGACCCCCAAAACTGAAAAACCCACGATCTTCGGCAGCGCCAGGCGCGAAGCGCCGAGGCGCTGCCCTCGCTCCAGGTAGGGCTCAAGCTTACGGGCGTTAGAGTCTAAACCATGGAACTTTTCCATTATAGACCCGTGGCCAAACTTTAGTAAGTGGGCAGTTCCGGCTCGATCTCCCTGGCCCAGCGGTTAATGCCGCCGTCCAGGTTCCACAGCTTGCGGAAGCCGTGTTTTTGCAGCTCGCGCACGATGTCGGCGCTGCGCGCGCCAGAGCGGCACTGCACCACAATTTCCTGCGCCGTGTCCAGCTCGTTCAGCCGGTTCACCACCTGCCCCTTGGGAATCAGGTGTGCCCCCAGGTGGCTCAGGTTGGAAATGTCCCACTCGTGCGGCTCGCGCACATCGAGAATGTACAGCTTGTCGCCCGCATCCAGCCGCGCCTTGAGCTGGGCCGGGGTCAGCTCCGGCACGTTGTCGCCGCTGGTTTCCACGGCCGAAAAATGGCTGTTGTCGTGGGCGGGCATACCGCAAAACATCTCGTAATCAATCAGCTCGGTCAGCGTGGGATGCTCGCTGCACACCGGGCAGTTGGGATTTTTACGCAGGTTCACCTGGTCAAATTCCATGTTCAGGGCATCGTACAGCAGCAAACGGCCGATCAGCGGTTGCCCTTCGCCCAAAATAAGTTTTACGGCCTCAGTCGCCTGGATGGCCCCAATCGTGCCGGGCAAGATGCCCAACACACCGCCCTCGGCACAGCTGGGCACCAGCCCTGGCGGCGGCGGTTCCGGGAAGAGGCAGCGGTAGCACGGCCCCTCCTTGGCGTAAAAGACCGATGCCTGCCCCTCGAAGCGGAAGATGCTGCCGTAGACGTTGGGCTTGCCCAGCAGCACACAGGCGTCGTTGGTGAGGTAGCGCGTGGGGAAGTTGTCCGTACCGTCGATGATGATGTCATACGGAGCCAGAATCTCCAGGGCGTTGTCGGAGGTCAGCGGCACTTCGTAGGCGTCTACCTGAACGTGCGGATTGATGTCTAGAATGCGGTCGCGGGCGCTGTGCAGCTTGGGCCGCCCCACGTCCTTGGTGCCGTGGATGATCTGGCGCTGCAGGTTGGTGTAGTCAACCACATCGTAATCCACCAGGCCAATACGGCCGATTCCCGCCGCCGCCAGATACATGGCCAAAGGCGAACCCAGCCCGCCGGCACCAATCAGCAGCACGCTGGCGGCTTTGAGCTTCTTCTGCCCCTCCATGCCCACTTCGGGCATGATGAGGTGACGGCTGTAGCGCTGCACTTCTTCATGCGACAGGCTCACATCGGCGATGGCCGCCGGGTTGATCAAGGTTTTACTGCTCATAGAGTTTCTCCATAGTCATTTAGGTGACAATCTCTTTTGAAAGTGACTGTTACCTTCATTCACCTAGACCAGGCTGGCAACCTGCTGGTTGAGCTTGTGGGTGGGCGTGAGGCCGTAGTTGATCTCGCGCACGTCGCCTTGCTGGTCGATAAGAATGGTGGTGGGCAGGGTGAAGACGCCGAATTTAACGGCCGTTTCCCGCTCCACCTCGGTATCAATTTTTTGCACCGCTAACCCATCTGGCCACTGGGCCAACAGCTGCTCCAAATAACGCGCCTGGCTGGGGCAGGCAGCACAGCTCTCGCTGGCAAAGTAAAGGATGGTGGCGGTCGCTTCGGCAGGCTCAGCAACCGCTGCCAGATCCCCCAACACCCGCACATGCCGCCGCTTAAACGCCGCATACGCCGAGGTGCCGAGCATGATGAGTAATGTTGTGATGAGTAGTCGTTCTATCATTTTTGTTATCCGTTAGCGGTGTTCGGTAATCGGAATACCGATTACGGACTACCGTTCACCGTTCACCGAATCGGGCTGACGCGGAAACCGGGCAAACCGAGCTTGTTGAGCTGGTAGTAGACAAAGCAGCCCGCGCAAAAGCCGAGGAACAGGTTCAGCGCCGCCAGGACGATGACCAGCCAGACCAGCCCCCAACCTAAGACCGGCAGCCCCGCCAGCAGCGCAATCACGGCCAGGGCCAGCACCACGCCGCCAAAGCCCTGGGCAAAGCGGTGCGGTTCGGGGTTGTCGATGATGACGTCTGGTTTGACCAGCCCAGCGGGGCGCAGGGCGTGTTGGTAGATGCGTTTGAAGAGGGAAAGGTGAGGAACGGCCGTTCCCACCAGCATCACCAGCCCCACCAACGCCGCCAGCCAGACGGCATCCAGCACAAAGGCCAAAATGCTCAGACCAATAATAAATGCCTGGTTCACCCGCAGCGCGGAATGATCCACTTTTCGTTCTTTTTGAGGTCCCATTTCCTTTCTCCAGATTCCTTTATTTGAAGCGTGAAACGTGAGGGAAAGTCACGTTTCACGTTTCACGCTTCACTTCCCTCCAGCGATGGAGGGAATAATCATCAGCGTGTCGTTTTCCGCAACGGCCGTTGCCGGGCCATCCAGGTAGCGCACATCTTCCTGGTTCAGGTAGATGTTGACAAAGCTGCGCAGCTCGCCACCTTCAAACAGATGCTGGCGCAGATCAGGGTACTGCTGCGTCAGGTCGTCCAGGGCGGTGCTCACGTCTGTGCCGTTTACCTTGACGGTGGCGTTATTGCCGGAATACGGCCGTAGCGGGGTGGGAATACGAATGGTTGGCATGGTTTTTACTCTCCTGTTTTCTCGAATTTTGTAGACGCAGAGTAAAAAGTGATAAGTAAAAAGTTACGCAAACCCAACTTTTCACTTCTCACTTCTCACTTCTCAGTCAGTTTCAACAATCTCTTCTTCCCAAAAGCCAGACCGATCCCCCGCCAGCTGCCACGACTGGCTGTAGGTCGGTGTGCCTTTTAACACCTGGGTAATCAAGTAGGAATAGCCCGGCCAGCTGGCCCAGGCTAAGTCACGCGGCGAAGCCACCGGCACGTCGTCCGGGTGGCTGTGGAAAATGCCGATCACGTCCAGACCAGCCAGCATCGCTTCCAATTCCACCTGCTGCCACGCCTTCGGATCAATGCTGAAGCGAATCGGTTTTTCCGCCTCGTTGGGCCACACGTTGGCCATCGGGCGAATTTCCTGCACCAGGTTTTGGCCCGGTGCGGCCTGCCCCAACAGCAGCCCGCACCCCTCAAACGGGTACGATGCCCGCCCGTGCGCCTTAATTGCTTCGTGAATTTCCTTACTCAATGTCAACATACTTGCTTTTCCATCCACACTTTTCACAGATGGCACAGAATTGTAAAAATCGTGCCCGTCTAGTTGGTGTCCCGCACGAGGGCGCTGTTGTAGATTAAACATTAAATCGAGTAACTGCTGTAGGGCGATTTTGTAAATCGCCTGGACGATTTGCAAAATCGTCCCACAAGGCTTACCTGATTATTTTCTTAAACTACAAGCGTGCCCTTTTAGAAAACAATCAGGCAATTGTCATTCTGAACGAAGTGAAGAATCCCGCAAGGTTCCCATGACAAGAACCTCACCCAAACCAAAGCTTCGTTGATTCTAAAGCGGGCGGGATGCCTCGGAGGATCTCAGCATGACAACTTTATCACCTGTGATAATTTTTAAATCACAAAGGCGCTGCCCGCCTCCAGGTTGGACTGATCGCTTAACAAAGCAGCTAAAAATCTGTGTCATCTGTGAAATCGGTGGTTTCTTCAAAAATAAAAACACCTTCCTGGAAGATAAGGAAGGTGTCTGAGTTCAGAACCATCGTCTTATCTTTCAGGCGCAGAAGCTGCTTCTGCACTGACGGAATTAGCACCATTTCGCCAGCCGGGGCTGTCGCGGTTGCTGAGGTTTCATTGGGCCGGTCCCTCAACCTCTCTGGATAAGATAGGCAAACGTATTTGATTTTTTACAGCGGTCGCCATCTTAGCAGAACTGGTGGGGAGCGTCAAAATTTCAGATTGGACCAATCTATTTGCAGCTACCGCCATAATTTATCGCTTAAATATTTAAAACCATTGTCGGGCAAGATGGTCACCACCACGCCTTCGTCCAGCGTTTTGGCCACGTTCAGACTGGCCACCACGGAAGCGGCCGCCGAGATACCCACAAAAAGCCCTTCGTTTCGCGCCAGGAAGTGGGCCATCGCGTGGGCCTCTTCGGTGCGGACCGTCACCTGTTCGTCCGCCACGTCTTCGTCGTAGATGCCAGGCTTGAGGGCCGAGGGCATGTGCTTAAGCCCTTCGAGGCCGTGGAACGGGCTGTCGGGCTGCATGGCAATGGCCTGGATGTTCGGGTTGAACTGCTTCAGGCGGCGCGTGGTGCCGGTGAAGGTGCCGCTGGTGCCCAAACCCGCCACGAAGTGGGTGATTTGCCCCTGCGTCTGCTGCCAGATTTCCGGCGCGGTACTTTTGGTGTGCGCCTGCCAGTTGGCCGAATTGTTGTACTGGTTGGCGTAATACAGGCTCGGATCAGCGGCGGCCAGTTCACGGGCAACCACAATCGCCCCATCGGAGCCTTCCAGCGGATCGGTGAGGATGAGTTCCGCACCGTACGCTTTGAGGATGGTGATGCGTTCTGGGCTGGCGTTGCTGGGCAGGGTGAGCTTGACGTGGTAACCACGGGCGGCCCCCAACATGGCATAGGCGATGCCCATATTGCCGGAGGTGGAGTCCAGCAAGGTCATGCCAGGTTGGAGCTGGCCATTGGCCTCGGCAGTGCGGATGATGTTGAGGGCGGCGCGATCTTTGACAGAGCCGCTGGGGTTGAACCATTCCGCCTTGGCGTAGATGGCGACGGTGTCGGGGATGTGGTGGGCAACGGCCGTATTCCTTAACCGGATCAGCGGCGTGTTCCCAACCTGGGCTTCTAAACTGTTGGCAGGGGCTGTGGCAATTGGGTGAAGACGTGTGTTTTCGATTGTTGACAACATAATTGTAGGTGTTTCCTGAGATTGTTTTCTAGACACGGGCAGCATTGATGCGCTACCCAACAAAAAACGGTCGCAGCTATTCGCTGGCGAGAACAACAAGGAGAGCCAACCAGGCTCGCTGTTGCTTCGCGAGAGCAGCCACCACCGTTCGTGCGTCCTCAAGTGAACGCTTTTTAGAAAACCGTCTCAGGTTTCTGAACGATGGTTACCACCCTCGCTCAATACACCTGCAATATTGTCCAATCATTTTGATCACACTTTTTTAGAGACCTGACAGGTTTTATGAAAACACACAATGGTTCCATTTTAGGAAAACCTGTCAGGTCTGCGTAGGCTTTGGGTTTGTTGTTGAATCAGGTGCGAGTATAGCAAAGTGAAAACGGCCGTCAAGTTAGAAAATGATAAACGGACTCGCGTCAACTTTTCACGCACGGTTATTTGATGGGTTGGGGCGGGGGATTCTTACTTTTGAGTGAAAAGTGAAGGGTCTTCAGGATTTCATGGGGTCTGGCGTGAAACGTGAAACGTGATCAGAGAGGCATCACGTTTCACGTTTCACGCATCACGGGCTGTAAACCCCCTGAATTCCCAAAGAGCCAAAGTGAAAAGTTTAGGTTTGTAGGAGGGCAACGGCCGTTGCTGCGCTGTACACAATCAACATCTGCCCCGGCCCGTAGGTGAGCCAGATGACGTCGCCGATGAGGAAGAAGCTGAGGTCGTTGAACAGCTGGGCCGCCAGGATGAGATCGCTGATGAGGAACAGCGCCGCGCCGACGGCCAGCCAGGTAAACTGCCCCTGCTGAATTGCCAATCCGGTGGCCATGCCCGCCGTGCTGGCCAGCAGCAGGGCGTAGGGCAGCGCGGCGTAGTGCAGCGTGGTCGGCTGCTGGCCGCGATATACCACAAAGTACCAGGCCGCCGCGCCAATGATCCACCAGACCACCAGGCTGCCCCAGCGCGCCGACCCGTCGGTTAAACCCATCTGGCTGGCAAAACGCCAGATGCCAATGATGTAGGCCACATGCCCCAAGCCGAACGTGGCCATGCCGCCCAAGACGTTCCGCCCGCCGGGCATCATGCCCGCCATGAACAGGTCGCCCATAAAGCCAAAGGTCATGCCGATGGCCAGCCAGAGCACAAAGCCGTTGGCCGCGTTTTGGCGGGTGAGCAAGAACCAGCTCCACGCCGCCAGCACCAGCACGGCCGAAGAGGCGAGCCGGGTCCATTTGGGCATACGCTGGCTGGCGTCGGCCGGACCTAAAATGAAGCCGCCAAACAGCAAAACAGCCCACAAAATCAGGAGGGCAATTAACCAGTAACGAGAGGAAGTTGGCAGAAAATCAAACATGCGGGAATTGTACCGGGGAACGGCCGTTATGCTAAATTTTCATCACGAATTTGACGAATGGACGAATGAGACGAATGATTTGTTGGCAAAATTCGTACCATTGGTTGATTCGTGTGATTCGTGATTTGTTTTTTGCAACTTTTAGGCGGGTTTCCGGTACACTCTGGCAGGAAGCAAACGATGACGCACACAGACGAGCAGCGGCTGCTGCACCAGGCCAGGCAGGGAGACGAAACCAGCGCCGCCGCGTATGGCGAATTGGTGCGTCGGTACCAAACGGCCGTCTTCAACACCGCGTATCGTTTGCTGGGGCGGCGGGTCGAGGCCGAGGATGCGGCGCAAGAGGCGTTTTTGCGAGCATACCAGGCATTGGACCGATTTGATATGGAACGGCCGTTTGCCCCCTGGATCAAGCGCATCACCACCAACCTGTGCCTGAACTGGCTGGAGAGCGACCGGGTAAAGCCCCAGCTGCTGGCCGCCGAGCTGGGCCGCGACGACGAGCCAGTGAGCATGGACGATTGGGCCCAGACAGCCCTCTCGCCCGAGCAGACGCTGGTGCGCCAGGAGCAGGCCACCCGGCTGCACGAAGCGATCTGGGCGCTGCCGCCCCACTTTCGCGCCGCCATCGAGCTGCGCCACTTCCAGGAATTGAGCTACGAAGAAATGGCCGAGGTGCTGGAACGGCCGCTCAGCAGCGTCAAAAGCGATTTGTTCCGGGCACGGAAGCTGTTGGCGGAGAAGATGGGAGAAATGTGAGCAAGTTTGCAAGTTGCAAGTGGGCAAGTTTGCAAGTGGGCAAGTTTGCAAGTTGCAAGTGGGCAAGTTGCAAGTGGGCAAGTTTGCAAGTGAGCAAGTGCTTGGGGGGCTCAGGGGCACAGATAAACTTGACACTTGAATACTTAAAAACCTGAACACAAAAAAGATTATGGACAAATTTAACGACGAGCTACTGCAAGAATATTTAGACGGCACGCTGGATGATGAGACCCGGCGGGCGGTGGAAGCACATCTGGCCCGTTCACCGGAGGCGCGGGCGCAGCTGGCCGAGCTACAAGCGCTGTTTGCCAGCCTGGAAGCGCTGCCGGAGCTGCCGCTCACCACCGATTTGTCGGTGGCGGTGGTGACGGCGATTGGGCGGGAAACGGCCGCTTCGACTACGCTCAGTGCAGGCGTGGCCCGTCCGCTGCCGCGCTGGGTGTGGGGGCTGCTGCTGGGCCAGGTGGCCGTGGCGGTGCTGCTGCTGGGCCGTGTCTGGTCCGCATTGGTGGATTGGTGGGGCACCGGCCAGGCCATTGCCACGGATTGGCTGGCCACGGTTCAGATGAGTTTGCTTGGCTGGGTGAATGAATTTTGGCTGGGGGTAACGGCCGTCTGGCAGCAACCCACTTTGCCAACGTTGTCGATTGATTTGCCCACGGCGCAGTGGGCGCTGCTGTTTGGCCTGGCGCTGGTGGTCTGGCTGGCGGGCAACCGTCTGCTGTTTGTGAATGACTGATTACCCCCACACCGCCGAGGGCTAAAGCCCCCGGCTAGTTGTGAAAGCCCCGCTGGGGCTAAAAACTGATTACCGATTACGAAATACCGTTTACCAAACACCGTCCCACGGGAGGTTCACATGGCTGAAGGATTACAACTCACAATTATCATTTTGTTTAGCTGGGGCACGCTGGCGGCGCTGTTGGTGCTGCTGCCTGCCCTGCTGCCGGGGCGCGTGGCGCGGGCGCAGCAGGTGGCGCAAAATAGTCCGGGGCGGTCGTTGGTGATTGGGCTGGTGAACCTTCTCTTTTTTAGTTTGGTAGCCATCATTTTTGCCCAGGGCGGCGACGTGGGTGGTCTGATTGCCCTCATCATTTTGCTGGCGCTGGCGGCGATTACGGCCGTTGGCCTTTCCGCCATCAACCAGATTGTGCAAAGCCGCCTGTATCCCCAAGATGACGGGGTGAAGGTGGGGTTGAAAACGGCCGTGCTGCTTATCGCCGGGGGATTGGTGCCACTGCTGGGTTGGCTGGTCGTTGCGCCCATCCTGCTGCTGGTTGGCCTGGGCGCGGGCATCATCGCCCTGGTACGGCGCAAAAGCAGCGCCACACCCCACGAAAGTAGCACCTCGTTTAGCTAGGGCGATCGCAGCGAATTGATCGCCTGATTCAACAGGCCAATCGGTTGATCCAGTGCCGGGTACAAAATACTGTGCTGATTACTGTCAATAATGCGTCGCGAAACGCCGCTGGCTAAATCAGTGCGGCAAATTTCCACCCAGGGTGCCATCAGGTTAATCACGGTATCCGTGGCCGATCGATAAATTGGATATGCAGTTTGCACGGTTGGTGATTCGGTCGAAACATCAAGCGTGAGCACGTTGGCAATGCCTTCGTAAGAAGAAACAATTGCCCCGCAGTCTGACGGTAGATCCGTATAGTGGTTTTCCCACTCTAGCTTCCTTGGCCTTAAAGAACCACGAAAAATGTCAATTCGCGTCAGCTCGTCCTGGATTTTGGCAGCCAGCTGTTCGCTGACATTCACTACTGGCGCACTGGTCGGGGCGGGCTGGCTGCTTGTCGTGGCGGCGGCAGTTGGCTCAACTGTTTCCGTGGCGGTCGGTAATTCGGTAGCCGTGGGCGGGGGCGTGTAGGTTGGGTAAGGTGTGTAGGTGGGCAGGGGTGTTTGGCTGGGAACGGCCGTAAACGTCGCCTGCGGTGTGTAGGTGGGTAATGGCGGCAGGGTTGCCTGGGGCGCTTGCGTCGGAATGGCGGCCACCGTTTCGGCTACCAGCGCCTCAACGGTTGCCAGCTGATCGGCTTCTGAGGGGCCGCAAGCAGACAATAAAGACACAACGATCACAAACAAAGAGAAACGCAAAGTCATTTTCATGGGTGACTCCAAAACCAGCTTGGCCGCAAAAGGATGTGCCAATTATCACTGATTTTATGGGGCCAACAAGATCAATTTTGCGTGTGGAAATAAGCCTCGTAACTGCCAGTTGAACGGTAACCCAACCGCTCAGCCAGCCGGACAGATTCTGGATTGGCGGCGTCCCAGTTGGGATGCAGACCGCGCGCCAGGCAGGCCAACAGTAAATGGGCCGCAACGGCCGTTGCCACTCCCTGCCGCCGGTGCGCCTCATCCACAAAAATGCTCACCTCGATGCCCTGGCTGCACACCAGCGAGGAGTAGGCAATGCCCACCGGCTGAGCATCTGCCAGCGCCACAAAACCCAGGCCGCGTGCCGCAAAGTCATCAGCTGAGTCGAAGTCGGCGAGATCGAAGTAGAGCGTGCCCGCCGTGCTCATCTGATCCGCCAGGGCGGCGTCTAGCGCCACAATTTCGCCATGAAACGAACCGCCGTTCAGCTGCTGATTCAGGTGGCTGGGCGACAATGAATCAGACGAGAAGCTGTACCGCGTGTTGGTTTGCCGGGCGTCGCCAAACTGCTGGCGGGCCAGCGCCGCCCAGCCGTCGCTGGAGGGCATGAGCAGGTTGTAGCGGGGGAAGTTGGCCATTAGGGTGTGAGAGTGGGGGGAGACGGCCGTTCCCGCAAAATAGTGAAACGGCCCAATCACCACATGGTAAATGCTTGGCTGCGCGAGATCATCCACAAACGCCTGGCCCATTTGCCCCTCCACCACACACGCAATCGACATGTCCACCCGCGGCACATCCCGAAAAGCGTGGGCAATCTTTAGACGGTTAATTTTGGTGAGCTCCAATTCATAGCACATTTGCATTTTCTCCTAACCTGAACCAATCGGTTGTTATCAACAGATTGCGCAGATTAACCAGATTTTTTAATCCTTTCAATCTGCGAAATCTTTGATGATGTTCTGGCGCTTAACACAAGAAAGTCCCTGGCAGGGAACTAATTGGACAGGCGGCGGTAAATGCCGCCGCTGCGGGTCATCAGGTTGTGCTCGATGAGGGAGCGGCGCAGCGTAGCCACGTCTTCGTGAAAGTCGAGCAGGATGAAGTTGACCTCTTTTTCGGTGTATTCCCGCTCTGGTTCAAACTCCTGCACGATGAGGTCCAGGATGACTTGAAGCTTTTTGAGCTGCGCCGGTAAGCGCACCACCCGCCCCTGCTTCACAAACGCCTTGAGCACTTTTTGCTTGTAGGCGTCGGTCTCCACCTCGTCGGTCAGGCTGGGCTGCGGCAGGCGAATCACCTCGCCCAGCGGCTTCTTGAGCACGTCCCCCACCAGCGAATACATCTGGTAATACTGGTCCTTGGTAGACGTGAGCAGCCCGGCTTCGGCCAGCTTGCTGAGATGGTGCGACACGGTGGCCGGTTTGAGGTTCAAAATCGCCGCCAGCTCTTCGCCGTGGCGCGGCTTTTGCTGGATGAGGTTCAGCATGAGCAGCCTTGCCGGATGGCCCAACGCTTTAAACAGCTGGGCGCGTTCTTCGAGGTTAAATTCGGCCGTTGTTTTACTCATTGTTCCAGCTCCGTTTGCCCGTAGCGCGCAGGTACACCATGTCAAAAATGCCCCTGGCGTGCTGAATGCTGCTCAGCTTGATTTGTTCCTTGACCATCGTTTCTCGATCGTTCATCGCTTTGCGCAGCTCAATCTCATTGTTAGCGTGGCTCTCGATGGTGTGAATGATCATGTGAAACGCCTTGGCGATTTTGTCTGCCTCTGACAAATCCGAAGCAAATATTTCTTCATATTCTTTGTTCATACCCGCCTCTTTGATTCGTACAAATCCGAATCAACTTTGCTAATTATGATTATATATCTATCAAATCAGAATAATACAATCCACTTACAGACTTGTCAAATAGAAAGTGTTGTGTCATTGAAAATCCCGCACAGCAATTCGAAATATGGCGTAGGGGCGGGACGGCGCGGTATGGCTTGGGACAACCAGGTGACCTTGTCTCCGCGCCGTCTCGTCCTGCCTTACGTTAACGGTCATTTTGGGTGAGACAGGCGGAGGCAAGACCCCTCGTCTGGCCATGATCTTGGCCCGCCTGTCCACCCCTACAAGAAAATGTGCACGTTTCGAATTGCTGAATCCCGCAGGCACCCCATGACAAGCGTTAAGGTGAACCAGAGTTCCCCGATTATCCAGCGGGCGGGATGCTTCGGAGGACCTCAGCATGACCGATAACGGCGTCAAGAGTACGGCCGTCTCCCAAAATCCAGTACAATAACGCTATGTCCGAGCAAGTTCAGATCGCTGGCTCCGTGGAGCGCGTCACCTACTACAATGAAGAAAATGGCTACTCCGTGCTGCGGCTCAAGCCGGATTCACGGGGCATGCTGCCGTTTCGCTACGCCAGCGGGCGGGAGGCGCTCATCACCGTGGTGGGCAACATGCCGGAGGTGCAGCCCGGCGAATGGCTCAAGCTGACCGGCAAATGGGGCAATCACGCCAAACACGGCCGTCAATTCCTGGCCGAATTTTGCGAACAGTCCCTGCCCGCCACCAGCGAAGGCATCAAGCGCTACCTGGGCTCTGGGCTGATTCGCGGCGTGGGCAAGGTGATGGCCGAACGCATCGTGCAGCGTTTTGGCGAAGAAACGCTGGACGTCATCGAGTACGAACCGCAGCGGCTGCAAACGGTGCTGGGCATTGGCCAGAAGCGCGTCGGCCAAATTGTGAAGGCGTGGGAAGAGCAGCGGGCCATCAAAGATGTGATGATTTTTTTGCAGTCGCACGGTGTTTCCACCAACCTGGCCACCAAAATCTACAAAAAGTACGGCGACACCTCGCTGGCGGTGGTGCAAAACACGCCGTATAAGCTGGTGCAGGATGTGTACGGCATCGGCTTCAAAACGGCCGATAAAATTGCCCAGGCGCTCGGTTTAGCCCCCGACGATCCGGGCCGCATCGAGGCGGGCATCGCCTACACGCTCAACCGCATGGCTGAAGACGGCCACGTCTACGTGCCGCAGGAGGAGCTGGAGCCAGAAGCGGCCGAAATTTTGGGGCTGGCAGCGGAGAAGGTAACGGCCGTCATCGACCAGCTTGAAACCAGCGACTTCATCAAGCGGGAAACGCTGCGGTATCCGGTGAGCGGTAATCCGTCATCAGTAATCGGTAAGCAGTTATCGGTAATCGGTGAGGAAAAGGCGGTTTATGAGGTTGGCAAGCCAGAAGTGCGGGAGGAACGTGCCGTTTATTTGACGCCGTTCTACTATTCTGAAATTGGCGTTACCAAGCGCATTCAGCAGTTGATTGAGCATCCCACGAGCCGGTTGGCCGTAATCCGTAATCGGTATTCGGTGAGTAGTAACCAATCTCCAATCTCCAATCTCCAATCTCCCAACTCCGGCATCAAGCTCGCCCCGCAGCAGCTGCACGCCATCCAAACGGCCGTTACCCACAAAGTCACCATTCTCACCGGCGGGCCGGGCACGGGCAAAACGACGACGATGCGCGCCCTGCTGGATTTGCTGGACCGCCACCGGCTGACCTATGCCCTGGCCTCGCCCACCGGTCGCGCCGCCAAGCGGCTGGCCGAAGCGACGGGTCGCGAAGCCAAAACGGTGCATCGTTTGCTGGAGTTTAAGCCGGGGGAGGGCTACGGCCGTTCCGAAAGCAACCAACTCGACGCCGACATGATCATCATCGACGAAGCCTCGATGCTGGACCTGCTGCTGACGCACAACCTGCTCAAGGCCATCGGGCCGGACAGCCATTTGCTGTTGGTGGGGGACGTGGATCAGCTGCCCAGCGTCGGCGCGGGGGATGTGCTGCGGGATTTGATCGATTCGGGAAAAACGGCCGTGGTGCGCCTGCAAACCATCTTCCGGCAGGCGTCCGACTCGCTCATCATCAGCAACGCCCACCTGATCAACGAGGGCAAAATGCCGCAAACCACACCTGAGGCCCAAGATTTTTTCCTCTTCATCAAGGAAGCGCCCGATGAAGCGGCCGAACTGCTGGTCGATGTGGTGAAAAACCGGGTGCCGCTCAAGTTCAAGCTCGATCCGCTGGACGACATCCAGGTGCTGTCGCCCATGTACAACGGCGCGGTGGGCGTGAGCAATCTCAACCTGCTGCTGCAAGAGGCGCTCAATCCGCCCGGCCAGGGCAAAGCGGAGCGCAAGCTGGCCGGGCGGCTCTTCCGTGTGGGCGACAAGGTGATGCAGACGGTGAACAACTACGACAAAAACGTCTACAACGGCGACATCGGCCGCGTCACGGGCATGGACATTTTGCAGCAAACCCTCACCGTCAGCATCGACGGCGCGCCGGTGGTGTACGACTTTTTGGAGGTGGACGAACTGGTGCATGCCTTCGCCATTTCGGTCCACAAAAGCCAGGGTGCGGAGTATCCGTGTGTGGTGATGCCGGTGGCGACCCAGCATTATTTGATGTTGCAGCGGAATTTGTTGTATACGGCCGTAACCCGCGCCAAAAAGCTGGTCGTCCTCGTCGGCACCCGCAAAGCGATCCGCATTGCCGTACAAAACGACAAAACCACCCAACGCCACACCGCCCTCGACTGGCGGCTAAACCATTGACGAAAAGTGGTATACTATTTTCAATTAGTTTGATGGAGCAAAATCGATGGATAACACAAAAGTTGCCGATCTAACAGTTGATGAGTTTAGAAGCGTCATTCGTGAAACGGTTGCCCAAACTTTGGCAGAATTACTGAGCGATCCAGATGAAGGTCTTACCTTGCGCGAAGAATTAAGCAGCGAACTGCTCGCCGCCCTTAAAGAGCCAAAAGCGCAGTATAAAACCGCCCAAACCGTTGCCGAAAATTTAAGGTTGGATTGGTAAACGTGCCGCCAGTTGTTTTTATCTCCCAAGCTGAAGAAAATCTAGCCAAATTAGACACGCAAATAGCCCAACGCATTCTTAAAAAGATCCGCTGGCTTGCCGAAAACTTGGAAACTTTGACGCCTGAACCGCTTACCGGTCAATTTCAAGGCGTCTATAAATTGCGTGTCGGTGACTATCGCGTCTTGTACACGCTAGAAGACGAACAAGAATTGATTGTTATTCGCCTGATAAAACATCGGCGGGAAGTTTACAAATAGCCTGGTCATCCTTCCTGGTCGGCACCCGCAAAGCCATCCGCATCGCCGTTAAAAACGACAAAACCACCCAACGGCACACCGCCCTCGACTGGCGGCTGCAAAAGTAGCATGGGATTTCATCCAGCATCAGTATTTCTCTCGTAGTTCAAGCGTTGAACAACGGCCGTTCGTTTAACGTACACTCCACTTCATCAGATGGGTTTAATTGAGGAGACTTTGTTATGCAGCGTTCTTGGCTTTTCCTTTGTCTTTTTTCACTTTGCTTGGGATTAGCTGGCTGCTTGCCGGAAGTCTCCAGTGAGCAGGTAACGGTTGCCGTAACTCGTGTCAAACCGACTGAAGCAGCAACGGCCGTTTCTATTCAACCCAGCCAGGAGCCAACGCCCACTCCCACCAATACACAACTTCCCTCCCCAACCGCTACGCCTACCTCAACCCCTCAGCCTTCACAAACGCCTGTACCGCCAACAGCAACGCCTATTCCAACAGCAATACCTACAAAACCATGGTTAATAAAGCTTTCGTATCCAGGTGGCGATGGTGGGACAAATTATGATAAGTATTTTGGTAGAGGTATGCCTGATTTGATTTTGTTCAATGATGGACAAATGCTAATTCGTGATAGAAATGATATTTCGAAAAGCTGGTTTGAGAACGAATGGTTCGTAGAAATTTTTTTGTCCCAAGCTGAGATTCAAGAGCTGTTCGCTCAAATAGAGTCTGCGGGCTTTTTTGAGAAGATTCAGGTAAGAAGCAACAATGATGCTGACTGGCTTTACAATTTTGATGAGACTACAGAATTTAGTGATGGTGTAGGAGGCCCGTTACTATGTATTGCTTTAGGTGATGAAACGAATTGTATTCAAATGTACGCTCCATATATTCCTTATCTGGTCCCAGAGATCGCCAATACCCTTTCGCTGGTTCAAGGTTTTCATCCAGCAGATAAGGACTATACACTCTATGCACCAGGAACGTTGATTTTATGGATTGAACCCATGCGAGATACGATTCGTACCGACGAAGTTTCTCAAACGTGGCCCGAAAATCTGCCTACTGTGAGCCAGTTACTGGTAGAATATCCTTCTGGTATTGTTCTTCTTCATGGTGACGAGGCTATGCCCTTCTTTACACTGTTCGATTCGCAAATTGATGATGGGATTTTTTCAGATGATGGCATGGAATATTACATGATCTCGCGTCCATTGTTGCCAAGTGAAGCGCCAGATAGATTCCGCCCGCCAAACGTTTTTCAGTAGACGAATCTTGTGACCGAGGTTCCACCACTCGTTAACGAACGGTATCTCTCCCGTAGATCAAACGTTGACCAACGGCCGTTCCCATCCCCTATACTGCTCCTTACCGATTTGTTGTTTATCAAAGGAGATGTATTGTGATGCAACGTCCATTGCTTGTTGTTTATTTAATTTTGCTTTGTTTGGGTTTGGCTGGCTGCCTGCCAGAAAGTGCCGACCAGGTCACGGTTCCAGTTACGCGGCCAGCGGTTACAGAAACTATCGCCGAAACGGCCGAACCCACTTTACCCACCATCGAAGAAGCTACAGCCCAACCTTCGCCCCTACCGCTGCCTTCGCCAACGGCCGTTCCCACTGAAGCACCTGAGTTACCAGCCCCACCCGTGCGCGAAGATGTCGATAATGTTGCCGCCGTTGCCGCCGACGCCATCGCCTATATGCAAAACGAGCAGCTCTTCATCCGCACCCTGCCCGATGGCGAGCCCGTGCCCGTGCACGCCGCGCCATGCCCGGAAGACAGCTACTGTTCCCTGGCTTACCTCAAATGGTCGCCAGACGGCCGTTTCCTCCTCTACACCTACTACGACGGCAGCCGCACCACCCTGCGCGTCAGCGACCAGCAGGGCAATGTGCAGATCATCGAAAATGTCGCTTTAATTCGCCCTGGGGCATGGTCGCCAGACGGCCGTTCCATCGCCTACATGGTGCAAACCGACACCCCCGCCGAAACGACAGAAGAGAGTTTCCTGGCTGGCTGGGTGTTTGAAGTGTGGACCGTACCGGTAGCCGAAGATGGCAGCCTGGGCACACCACAGCTCGTCGGCCCCTGGCAAAACAGTGGCGATGGCTGTGGCGGCGGCGGCCGTTCGCTCAGCGAAGTGCTGTACGAGAACGAAGGCGGTACGTCCTACGGCTACGAGATGGGTGTGATGGAATGGACCACGCAGAACATTCTGCTGTTTACCCTCAACTGCACCAACATCGGCCTGGGGCGGTTCGACATGACCAGCGGCAGCCAACTTCCCGGCTTCGACCAGCCACTGCGTAACCTGGTGCTCAACAACAGCGGCGACCGCTGGTATGCTGTCACCGGCTACGCCTGGGACCGTGAAAATCCCGACCACAACCTGCTGGTCACCGGCACGCCCGATTCCACGGAAATCACCGTTATTCCCACCAGCGCCAAAGTGGAACTGGTTTTTGTCGGCCAGACCAGCGGCAGCCTTTATTACACGGAACGCAATCCGCTGGGGCGCGAATCCGATGACATGCGCGGCCTGTACTTCGCCTTCTTTGAATCAGCCTTGTGGCGCATCCAGCCCGATGGCAGCAGCGAAGAGCGACTGCTGTTCGGCGAGGACGATCATGCCTATGCCCAGGTGGAGGAAACGGCCGTTGGCGATATCCTCTTTGTGCTGGTGGAAAATGATCGGCCGTTAGCCGAAGCTGCCCAGGTTATAGAAGACAACAACATGCTGCAAGCCTACCACCCTCAGCGCCACATCATGCAGCTCACCGCCAGCGGCGGCGACCCGGTAATGATCCTCAGCAAAGCTGGGCAACCGGCCCTGACGCTGCCCTAATTAAGCTGAGATTGGTTCAATCTTGGAGATTGAACCAATGCCAGAATCTAAAGCCCTCGATTTCTCTTCCAAATCGAGGGCTTTTTGTTTACAATGAGCTTCATTCTTGAGCAAAACAGTTCTTTGTCCGTGAATTTTGGAGGAAATTCGTGCCGCAAGCTTACTCATTTTACCCTTCACCAAAAAGGCGATTTATCTTGATAATGATTTTCGCGCTGTTGGTTGCCTTAATCCGAACAATGGTAAGCGGTTTTGAGTTATGGCGTATTCTTAGCATTGTGGGGGCGGGTTTGATCCCTGCCTTTATTTTTGCCTACGATCACAGGCCAGCTGTGAAAATAGTTAACGCCAAAGTTTTTGGGCCGTCACTTTCTGGTAGTAAGCAGGTGGAATTTGAACTGACATCTATTGATAAGCCACGAACGAAACAACAATCATTGTGGAATAAATTAAGTGGCCAAACCATCATCTACGCCAAAGACGGCCAAAAAATCCAGATAGACCATACTGCTTTCGATAAAACCAAACGTGCCGAGATTTTGGCTGCGTTAAAGCTAAACGAATATCCGTAAATAAAGCCTATGCCCAAAGAAAGAATTGAGCGCCTCTATTTTGTGACCGCCTCGGAAAACAAGTTCAACGATTATCAGTTTTTATTGGGCAAACTGGCCAATCTGGTCTGGTTTCGCTACCACGTGGAAGATGTGGTCACCACGGACATCGACATTTTGCTGCGGCGCAAGGTGGTTGCCATACGGCCGTTACTCCCCTACCTCCCCTTTTTAGTCGAACAAACCAACCTGATGGTCCGCGCCTGGCGCAACCTGCCGGGCAACGTCGCCGGGCTGTTTATCGATGGCGTCGGCGTGGAAGGCATTTGCAAGATGCTCCAGCCCTTTGAGGACCGCACGGCCACGGCCGTTACCAAGCTCGCCTACCATTCCCCCGACGGCCGTGTCGCCGTCTTTACCGGCCAGCTCAGCGGCACCATCGCCCCCAAACCGGCGGGGCAGGCGATCTTTGGCTGGGACGCCATCTTCATCCCCGCCGGGCACGACCGCACCCTGGCCGAGATGAGCATCGAGCAGCGCAATACCATCTCCACCCGCAAGCAAGCCGTGGCCGAGTTTTATACGGCCGTTCTCGAAGATGAACAGGCCGACACCCTCCTGCAAAACCGCATCCGCCTGCGCGAACTGATGGTGCGCTACTTCAACAAAACCGAGCTAGAAACGCTCTGCTTCGACCTGGGCATCGACAAAGACGACCTGCCCAACGCCACCAAGCCGGAGCTGGCCCAGGAAATCATCCTCTACTGCGAACGGCACGGCACGCTGGACCGCCTGCTGGACATCTGCCGCGAACAGCGCCCCCACGCCGAATGGCCAGAGGAAATTTAAACGGCCGTACAAACATCTCTTATCCTCGGGTCCATTTTTACAACACGAATGGCACAAATGAACGAATGAGACGAATAGGATCGGCCCTTTAGGGTTTCGGGAGGGGCGTACCGAATTGACGCGAATTAACGCTAGTTTTCGTGTAAATCTGCGTCAATTCGGTGCGAAAATCAGGCAGGCCCACCACACATAAAAATTCGTGCCATTCGTCAATTCGTCACATCCGTGATTTACTTCTGCGAACGTTTGTTCCAAATTGACTCACCTCGTATAATTCCCCTCTCTTATCTCAGCGCTCGCCGCGTTCTCCGCGGTAAAAAACAGGAGAAACCGATGACCCCCCAACTCACCCTTACCCGCCAGGATTTGCGCCGCTTGGCCATTACGCGCCAGCACCTCAGCCAAAAAGAGACGCCCGCCATGCTCGACGTCATTCGCGATTTGGGCTGCGTGCAGCTGGATCCCATCCGTGCCGTGGAGCGCACCCACCTGCTGGTGCTGTGGAGCCGCCTGGGTAACTTTGACGAGGCCGCGTTGGAGCGGCTGCGCTGGGAAGAAAAGGCGCTGTTTGAATATTGGGCTCACGCCGCCTCGCTGGTGCTCACCGAAGAATACCCGGTGTACAGTTGGGGCATGCGCCAGCGCCGTGACGATCCAGGCCGCGCCGCCCGCTACCAGAAATGGTTCGATGAACACCCCGGCATCATCGAGCTCAAAAACCACATCCTGGACCGGCTGCGCGAGGAAGGCCCGCTGTTCTCGCGCGACATCGAATCGGAGAACAGTTTGCGCTACGAATCACGCTGGTCCAGCGGCCGTTTCGTGGGCTTCATCCTCGATTATTTGTGGACCAACGGGGAAATCCTCACCGTGGAGCGCGTGGGCAACCAGCGCAAGTGGGGGTTGGCCGAGCAATTCTGGCCGGCGTGGACCCCGCAAGAGGAGTGGACAGCCCAACAAACGTGTTGTTTTGCCGTGCAAAAAGCGGTCCGGGCGTTGGGCGCAGCCACGGTGAAGCAAATGAAAGTCCACTACACACGAGGGATGTATCCGGGAATGACGGCCGTTCTCAAGCAGCTCGTCAAAGAAGAACTCCTCATCCCGGTAAAGGTGGAAGGGCTCAGCGACGATTATTACCTGCACGCCGCCGATCTTCCCCTGCTGCACGAGCTGCAAAACGGTGCCTGGCAGCCGCACACCACCCTGCTCTCCCCCTTCGACAACCTCATCTGCGACCGCGACCGCACCGAGGCGCTGTGGGACTTCTTCTTCCGCATCGAGATTTACGTGCCCGCCGCCAAGCGGGAATACGGCTACTACGTGCTGCCCATTTTGCACGGCGACCAGCTCATCGGCCGGCTTGACCCCAAGATGGACCGCGCCACCAACACGCTGCACATTCAAAACGTGTACGCTGAACCGGGCGCACCAAAATTCAAAAAAACGGTGCGGGAAATTGGCCAGTCCGTCATGTCGCTGGCCGCTTTTTTGGGGGCTGAACAAATTGTGTGGGGTAATGTGCCAGATGCGTGGCTCGGGTTGAAACAAGCGGGTTAAGCAACGGCCGTTCCATTGTTCAAAGCTGGCTGCAAAAAGTTGCGCTCCAAAACGGCCACCAGCGCCTCGATCCGCACTGGTTTGCTGACGTAATCATCCATTCCCACCTGCAAAAAGCGCTCCCGATCACCTTCCAGGGCATTGGCCGTCATGGCAATGATCACGGGCGGGGCTGCCGCCGTAAGCATTTGCCGAATGTGTTGGGTGGCAACCAGGCCGTCCATCTCCGGCATTTGTACGTCCATCAACACCAGATCGTACCGCTGACGCTCCAGCGCCGCCAGCACCTCCAGACCGTTCCCCGCCACGTCTGCCCGGTAACCCAGCCGTTCTAAAATGCGCAGCCCCACTTTCTGGTTGATCTGATTATCTTCGGCCAATAAAATGTGCAGCGGCAGACGTTGGCCCAGCGTGGTGTCAAAAACGGCCGTTTCCCGACCACTCCCCGGTAACTCTGCCCGAGCCAACGGCACGTCTTCTGCTTCCGGCCGCTGCCCAGGCTCTACCAGAAGCGTGAAAGAAAAGGTAGAACCAAGGCCCGGCTCACTTTCTACCCACATTTCGCCCCCCATCGCCTCGGCCAGCCGCTTGCTGATGGCCAACCCCAGCCCCGTACCGCCAAATCGCTTGGTTGTTGAAGAATCCACCTGGCTAAACGATTGGAACAGCCGGTCCATCCGCTCTGACGGAATGCCAATACCGCTGTCTTTGATCGCAAATTTGAGCTGAAGACGGCCGTTTGCTGTCTTTGCCCCGGTTACGCTTAAATGCACCTCGCCAACGGCCGTAAACTTAACCGCATTGCCCAACAGGTTAACCAAAATCTGCCGCGTGCGGGTTAGATCACCCACCACATACACCGGCAGATGCTCATCCACCGCATAGGTAAGCCGCAGCTGCTTATCTTCAGCTTTGCCCAGCAAAACGTCAACAGCATCCATAACACACCGCTGTAAATGGTACGGATGATGTTCTACTTCCAGCTTGCCCGCTTCAATTTTGG
The DNA here is from genome assembly GCA_020848035.1 of Anaerolineae bacterium. Classification (GTDB taxonomy): domain Bacteria; phylum Chloroflexota; class Anaerolineae; order Promineifilales; family Promineifilaceae; genus Leptofilum. The sequence goes on from JADLAX010000014.1 coordinate 200,945, forward strand.
AAAAGTCCAAAACATCGTTGATTAATGCCAGCAGTCCATCGCTGCTGACACGCATGGCGCGCAAATACTCTGCCTGCTCTTCGTCCACCGGCGTATCCAGCAGCAGGCTGGTCAACCCCACAATTGCGTTAAGCGGCGTACGGATTTCATGGCTCATGTTTGCCAAAAATTCACTTTTTGCGGCGTTGGCCGCATCGGCAGCGGCCGTTGCTCGCTCCAATGCCTCATTTTTGGCCTGCACCACTGCCAGCGCACTGTTGATCCGTTCTGTGCCAAACCGCACCGTAATAAGCGTTGAAAAAATCCCAATGAGCCAAATCCCGGCATCATACCAGGGCGTGCGCTCAAAAATTGGTCTCAAAATTTCCTGGCTCTCCAAAAAAGCAATTGTCAGCAAGGAAACCGCCGAAAGTGCCGCAAAGTACACGCTGCCCCGCCAACTGATCAGGTACCCGACAAAGATGGTAATCACCACGTACACAACAATAATGGGTTGGTTGGTGCCGCGATACCCCATCGCCCCTACCGTCGCGCCCAGCCACCCGGCCAAAGCCAGGATCAGGCCAACGGCCGTAAATTTGCCTCGCAACAGCAGGTACCGAACCCCTAAATTGGTCAACAGGATAAGGGTGCAGAGGGTAATGGCCACAATGGGCATATTGGGGTTGAGCAGAATCAACACAATAATACCTAAAGTTAACATAATGCCAGCAACAACCGACCGATTCAAAAAGTCGGAAAACCGTTGGTCTTCTGGATTGTCAAAAACGGGTGCTTGCCAGAAGCGGAGGAGGTGCAAAATGGAGGTTAAATTTTTCATGATGAGTCCAGGCAAAACAGGTGCAATTGTTCTTGAAAAGGCAATGGTAACTTGTGTTATCACCGATGGAAATAGGAAGTTATGAGCAGAAGACTGTCCGGCGATTTTCTGAGGGGCGCATGAGAACGGCCGTTTCTCCCCGTACAACGGCCGTTTTCATGTCACAATCAGGTAAATTGTGGTGTTTAGAGGGGTGATTCCATAAAAACCATGACTAGCGGGAGTTGATTTAACGGAGTTAAATGATGAATTCAAGAAAACGATTACTGAGTATTTTACTGGCGCTGGTGGTGTTGGCCGGAACGGCCGTAGCCATTGGCGCATTTGTTGTACCCTCGGCCCAGGATCTGCTGGTGCAGTCCCTGGAAACCAGCCAGACCATCACCGACGGCCACGCCATCGTGGAGGTGTCGCTGGATGTGCCTGAGCAGGCGATGAGCGGCACCGTGGAAGCGTGGGGCCGCCTGGACGCTGGCCCCAACGGTGAACCGGCCTTCCGCGTCGAAGTGCTGACGGCCGACCAAGCCGACCTCATCGGCACGATTGCCGTGAGCGACGGCACGCAGTTCTGGGTGTGGAACCCGGCCGAAAACGTGGTGCTGACCGGCCAGTTTGAAGAGCTCTATGCCCGTCTGGCCGAAGAGATGGCCGGGCAAGATTTTGACCACAATGGCGAACCGGAAGGCGACGTAGACGAAGCCGACATCCCGGAAACGCCCGAAGAAGCCGTGGCCAAGCTGCTGGAGTATTTCACCGCCGAGCGGGCTGGCTCTGACACAATTGGCGATACGGCCGTTAACACCATCCGCCTCATCCCCATCCCCGAGCAAATGCCCGAGGAAGTCCGCGCTGCGGGCGGCCTGCTGAACGTCTGGCTGCGCGATGGCGACAGCGCCCCGGTTGGCGTCGAGTACACCGGCAGTGCTCTTGGCTCTGGCGTGGCGCGGGCCACCTTCCTGGAAATCAACCAGGGCGTCGCTGATGCCGTCTTCACCTTCACCATTCCCGAAGGGGCCACGGTGATCAACGCCGCCGACCTGGAGTTCCCAGACAAAGAGGCTTTGGAAGAAGCGGCGGCCATCGAGCCAGACTTTGATCTGCTCGCGCCCACCAGCCTGCCCGCCGAGGCCACGCTGCGCGAAACCACCAACGTGCGCGGCGCGATTGTCGAGCGGTATGGGCTGCCGGACGGCCGTTCCTTCACCATCGCCCAGGGGCGCACCAGCGTCAACCTGGCCCCCGCTGAAGGTGGCGAAAGCGTCACCGTGCGCGGCGTGGCGGGTATGGTCTACACCGATGCGGAAGACGGCAACGGCCAAAGCCGCACGCTGCTCAACTGGTCCGAAGGCGACATCCAATACTGGATCGGCGGCGACCTGACCAGCGAAGAAGCCCTGGCCATCGCGGAATCCCTCCAATAAAAAATCAGGAGATTGGTTGATTGGAGATTGGAGATTCTTACCAATCTCCAATCTCTAATCTCTAATCTCCATTCTCCAATTACTTTTCCAATGACAGATCCAATTAAACTAACCAACCTCGCCCGCCACTTCCAGCGCGGCGGTATGGACGTGCAGGCACTGCGCGGCGTGGATTTGGCCATCGAACCGGGTGAATTTGTCGCCCTGGTTGGCCCGTCCGGCTCCGGCAAATCGACCCTGCTCAACCTGCTCGGCGGCCTGGACCGCCCCTCGGCGGGTGAGCTGTGGCTCGACGGCACCGCCCTGCACACCGCCAGCGAAACCGACCGCACGCTGCACCGCCGCCAGCGCATCGGCTTTATCTTTCAGAGCTTCAACCTGCTGCCTCGGCTAACGGCCGTTGAAAATGTGGCCATCCCTCTCATGCTCTCTGGCGTCAGCGTGGCCGAGCGGGAAACACGGGCCAAAGCATTGCTGGAAAAAGTGGGGCTGGGCCACCGGCTGGACCATTACCCCACCGAACTTTCTGGCGGCGAGCAGCAGCGAACGGCCGTTGCCCGCGCCCTCATCCACAACCCCAGCCTCATCCTGGCCGATGAACCCACCGGCAACCTGGACTCCAAAACCGGCGAAGAGGTCATGGGCCTGCTCAAAACGCTGAACCGCGAGCAAGGCATCACCCTCATCGTCGTCACCCACGACGAAGAAGTGGCCGCCTACGCCGACCGCATCGTCAAGCTGCGCGATGGCCACATTGTGGAAGAGATAGTTAGCTCCGGCCGGTCTCCTGACCGCGCCGGTACGTGGCACGGTGAGGAGAGCGGCCACAGCAACAGTCTACCCTCACCCCAGCCCTCTCCCTCAAGGGAGAGGGAGCTCTTGTCCCCTAGCCCTCCCAGGGGGAAGGCCAGGGTGGGGGGCGGTTTGCAATTTAACGACATCATCCGCCAGGCGCTGAGCAACCTGCGCCGCCGCCCGGTGCGCAACGTGCTGACGGCGGGCGGCGTCCTCATCGGCATCGTCACTTTGGTGGCCATGGTCTCCTTTGGCGTGGGTGTGCAGCGCGAGGTGCAGCGCAACTTCGAGAGCATCGGCCTGGAAAACCTGTTTGTCTCCCCTGTCTACGACGAGCCAGACGAGTTTGATCCCTTCGCCGAGCCAGAACCACTGACGCCCATCACCCCTGAGCTGGTAGCCCAAATTGAGCAAATCCCCGACGTGGCCGTCGTCGTGCCAGACCTGCGGCTGCCCTTCGGCATCGACATGGCCCTGGCCCTGGGCGACACCTCGCTGCCCATCCGCGCCACCGACAGCTTTGAGCCAGAATTTGCCCTCGGCAGCAGCCCAGAACCGTTGGCGGGCGTCCGCATGGACAGCGGCGCCAGGGCTGGCGTCGTGCTGGTGCAGGACCTGGCCGATGCGCTGCTGGAAGAAGGCCAATCGTATGATTCGCTCGTTGGGCAGGCAATTTCCCTGACGGTTCAGCTGCCGCGCGGCGAAATCGAAACGTTCCCCAGCCAGATCGTCGGCGTGCGCGAAGGGCTAGACAACAACATCATCGAACTCGGCGTGGCGGAGCGCGAAGCCATCATGGCCTGGTGGTACAACGAGCCAGATATCTTGCAGACCAGAGGATATGACACATTAACGGTGCGGGCGACGGATTTGGGGGCGCTGACGGCCGTATCCACCCAAATCGAAGCTCTCGGCCTGGAAGCCCAATCGCTGGAAGCCATTCTCAACGTAGCCAACCAGGTGCTGGCACTGATGCAGGCGCTGCTCGGCTCGGTCGGCGGGCTGGCGCTGCTGGTGGCTGCCCTCGGTGTGGCCAACACCATGATGATGGCCATCTACGAGCGCACCCGGGAGATTGGCGTGCTGAAAGCGCTGGGCGCGTCGGCGCGGGAGATTCGGGCGCTGTTCACCGTGGAGGCGGCGATGCTGGGGCTGCTGGGCGGCTTCTTTGGTCTCATCTTTGGCACGCTGCTGGGGCGGCTGGTGGACTGGATTGGTCACCGCTTCCTCATCGCCGAGGGGATTACCGGGATTGGTCAGCTTTCGGTGGTGCCGCCCTGGCTGGCATTCGGTTCGCTGGCGTTTGCCGCGTTCATCGGCATTGCCGCCGGGCTGTACCCCGCCGCCCGCGCCGCACGCCTGGACCCGGTGGCGGCGTTACGGCACGAGTAATTGGGAAATTTTGTAATTGAGTAATTGGGATGGGGAATGGCCAAGTAGTGAGGTGTTTACGGCATATTCTGAACCAACCCGTAGAGCTGGAAGCAAAGTGCACAGGAAAATATAAGAAAGAGCAAGAAGATTATCAAGAGAAGGATACTATCGGCACCTTCAGCTTTTAGCCAAAATTCGTAAGGGGCGTGGAGCTTAATTTTCTCAATGATCTTCTTGCCGGTCTGAGGCTTTTTGAAGAAGATGGCCAATATGGAACCGTGAATTACCACCAGAATCAAGAGGATCACAATTAGCGACGGTGAAACGACTATCATGATTTGTTAGCGTAACTATTGTGCAATCAGAGCCAAAATGGCTCAAAAATGCGAAAAATGAATGTCTCTAAAAAGCGGTAGGGGCAATTGAATCACCCCATCGCCAAAACGCAGGGAGCAGCCTGCATAACAACTC